>JAUWGS010000019.1 GCA_030606285.1 Planctomycetales bacterium
CGCACCACCGGCCCTGCCGAAGCCCTCAACCGTAAGATCGCCTTGCTCCGTCGCCAGGCTTGCGGCTATACTAATCTCGACAACTTCATCAGGAGAATCCTCTTGCTCAATTCACCTGCCCACCATTAACTATGAAGAGCCATAACAGGAGACGCCTACCGATTGGCAGATAAAGGGTATCCTCTCTTGATTTCCCTTCATTTTCTCTGACGTTACCACAATGTACCTTGGTCCATCTACTGGATCGTCATTTGCCATTGCTAGGGCGATTACATAAGGATCTGCGGGCTCACGTAGCCCCCCAGTTAAGGGCTCCAGAAAAGCATACTTCTGGAATCTTTTCATTAACTGGCTTACGCAATCAAGTATCGGTTGGGTATTTGGCTTGAAGATCATACTATGACTACCAACCCACTGTGAGAGAAAGTCCTCTCTGTCTTTAGTCTCGTCTCTGACTTGCACAGGAGCAACTAGGCGACCATCAATGACTAGATCGTTGAGGTTAATCCATAAGCTTTTAAACGTCGCTGGGAAATAATGCCTTTGGAGTTCAATAAGAGCTCCAGTATCTATGCAATAAACGCTCATTATTTGCGCCATCAAACAGTTTTCTCCAACGCCTTTTCCAGTGCAGGTATCTGTCCCGCTTGCATACCTAGTAACCTAGTGATTTCTGCAGAGGATAGCGTCTCTCGTTCGACTGCTTCAAGTGCTAGTCTGACGAATGAAGATCCGAGCTCATGGATTGCTCGGTCAGCGGAATTCTCTCCACCACCGCTCGCCCTTGGTGAGTCTAGGGCTTTCCGTCTATCCTGCTGCTGCCAGTCTCGGAATAGTGCCCAATAGAACTCTCGGTCAACGTAGGAAAGGTCGAGCAGTCGTCGCAAGGCTACATACTTGCTCACCTGAAAGAAGGATGCTAGCCTGCGCACTACGCTCTCATCTTGCAGATCATTGGGGTTAAGACGAAGAGCTTTTATGCGCATATCCAAGTGATCTTCGCCTACAAGAAAGGCTCCGGCGAACGCGTTGCACCACAATTCGGTTTTCTCTCTGGCCGAGTGGACGCGAAAGACTGGACTATCATGACCGCAATCGCTTAGTGCATCTAGCCGAAGCATGATATGTGCATATTCGTGGAAAAGCGTGAAAATTCGCGCTTTGATGTGATCAGACCTGTTGACCCATATTAGCGGATATAATTTGCTGTAGAGCGTGAAACCACGAGCTTCACTCACTTTTAGGCGCGACTGACATACCACTATCCCGATCTGTTCTAAACGACCTCGCCACAGCCGAAAGATAAAATACGGGTCATCGCCCTTAAAATCCTCATAGAAGTCATAAGTAACGCCAATCTTCTTCCGTAAGCGTGCTGCGGCCCTTACGACTTCCGAATCCACATAGTCGTCGGGTTGGGAAGTAGGATGAGAAACACCGAGTTCTTGGTTGAGATATGTATAGACTCGCTGTAGAGCTGATGCGCGACGGATGATCAATCTCAACTCAGTCGAGAACATACGTTCTGAGGTGGTCGTGAATATCCTGAAGTCACTCGGCTGTTTAGTCCTTTCTGGAGGTTCCGGCAAGAAGAAGAAGAGCAACGGTCTGTGGTAGAGCCTTGACAGAGCTTTCGCCTTAGTCAGCGATGGTTTTGTTTCGCCGATCTCCCAATGCGATAGCTGTTCGGGTGTAATCTTGAGGCTATGGGCAGCCACTTCCAACGGAATGCCCGCATCTTCGCGTGCCCACTTGAGTACGCTGGGCGTGACGTCAGTGAAAATCGCCTTTCCCATGGTTAGTGGCCACGAAGCTCTCGCAAAAGCGTTAGAGCCTCGCCACAAGGAGTATAACACATGGGCCTACTAAGTATTCGTTACATCAAGAACTTCATGCGTGAGATGCGAAGGCTGCACTTCTTGGTGGTTATCTTTGGCTATCACGTTTCGTTCTCAAGCAGATTCGCTGCATTTAATCCTCTCATCGCGGGCATAGTTAGCCACTCCTGTCAAAGGGCGCTGCTAATGAGGAGGGTAAACCGATTTTAACGCCTAATCCCCAAAATCCCCCCAAAACAGTGTCCGCTTTTTGCCAATATCTGCTATAATAGTTAATGAGCGTAGGAATAAGCGCTCTCAAGTATGAGGGATGATTTGACTGGCTACGGGCTATTTACCCGCCATAGCGCAAGCGACACACCCATCGCCACCACGCGCCTTGCGTGGTCGGCTGATCCCAATGCAAATTAGCTGCTCTCCTCACACTCAATCCGTGCAGCAACACTCCCTGAACCGTCGCCAGCCGCAACTCCTCCCCCATCGCTCTGCCTTTTTGTCCCATCGATGAACACCTCCAGATGCCCCTACGATGTTACAGCTGTCTGCGAATAGCACACCTGCTTCCTACCGACCTCCCCCCGCTACTCGCTACTTCCCTCTGCTAGATGACGCTATGCCCAAGAGGGCCGACTCTGGCGTATAACTTCCCTGGCACTATCTGTGAACTTCTTCAGAGCTTTGCACAGGGGCGCATTGCCTATACAATTAGGCTTTGTCTATGGGGCGCCACATGTGCGAGACAATCCGAATCCGGGACGCGAAAGAACACATCGGGCAGAAGGTGCGGCTGCGCGGGTGGCTGCGCAACAAACGCAGTGGAAAGAATCTCCATTTCCTGATAGTGCGAGACGGCAGCGGCGAACTGCAGTGCGTCGCTGCGGAGGACAGCCTGCCTGTTGAGACGATGGAGCTGTGCGACCGGATGGGGATCGAAACCTCGCTTGAAGTGTGCGGCGAACTAAACGCGGACGACCGCGCGCCCGGCGGGGTCGAACTGCAGGTGACGCAAATCGATTTGTTGCAGCTCGTCGCAGACTACCCCATCACCAAGAAGGAGCACGGCACCGAGTTCCTGATGGAGAACCGGCACCTGTGGCTGCGTTCGAGCAAGCAGATAGCGATTATGCGCGTGCGCGATATGGTGGAGAAGGCCTGGGCCGATTTCTTCTACGACCGGGGCTTCGTGCGCGTGGATACGCCGATATTCACTCCCAACGCAGTGGAGGGCACGACCACACTGTTCGACGTGGATTATCACGGTGAGAAGGCGTTTCTCTCGCAGACCGGGCAGCTCTACAACGAGGCTACCGCCGCCGCGCTGGGGCGTGTCTACTGTTTCGGCCCTACGTTCCGCGCGGAGAAGAGCAAGACCCGCCGTCACCTTCTGGAGTTCTGGATGCTCGAGATGGAAGCGGTGTTCTTCGACCACGAGGATAATATGCGCTTCCAGGAGGAGCTGATTCTCGACACCATCCGCGCCGTGCTGAAGAATTGCACGGCCGAACTGGAGATTCTCGGGCGCGATACCGCGAAGCTTGAAGCTGCAAAGGCGCCGTTCCCGCGCATGCACTACCGCGATGCGGTGAAACTGATAAACGACAAGATGCCCGGCCGCGAGGAGGAGTTCGAGTACGGTTCCGACTTCGGTGCGCCCGAAGAGACCTTCCTCGGCGAGCAGTTCGAGCGTCCGGTGTTCATCACCAACTTCCCCGCGCACACAAAGGCGTTTTATATGAAGCGAGACCCGGATGATCCTGAGACCGTGCTTGCGTCGGACCTGCTGGGCCCGGAGGGATACGGCGAGCTTATCGGCGGGAGCCAGCGGGAGGACGACCTTGAGGTTATCCTTGAGCGGGTGAGGGAGTTCAAGCTGCCCGAAGAGGCGTTCCAGTGGTATTTCGACCTGCGCCGCTTCGGCAGTGTCCCGCACTCAGGCTTCGGAATCGGGCTTGAGCGCACGCTAACCTGGCTATGCGGAGTGCCCCACATCCGCGAAACGATTGCGTTCCCGAGGATGCTTCATCATATGTATCCGTGATGGTAATGGATGAATCAGAATCCGGCCGGAAGAGAATCATTAAGGCGCTGGAGGAGCTGCAAGCGGCGCTGGAAGGCAAATTGCCCGATGACCTGTTGCCCGAAGTGGCGGACAAGGTAAAACCGCTGCGCGATAATGTTCAGTCCTTGCTTGTGCGACTTCGTCAGGAGCAAGAAGAACAGGACTGATGCTAGAATAGGCGCACTTCGGTCAAGTGACTATGCCGATAGCCAACCGCGCAAAGAGGACGGGCCGCCGGGGCTGGTGGGAGCTTCGGCGAATCCGTCCGCTGCTTGCGCGGCACCGGAAGTACATCTACATAGCGCTGGCGGCTGCCGCTGTCTTCTCGCTGGCCCAGCTCTCGCTGCCGGTCGTCATAAAATACCTGTTTGACGAGGTCATTGCGAAACGGCGCGACCTGGTGTTGCTCTGGTGGACGCTGGGGGGCCTGGTGTTTGCGCTGCTCGTCCGTTCGCTGGCCCTTTCGGTGCGCATCTACAGCATCAACAGCCTGGCGCATACGGTGACGGCGCAACTCAGGCAGCGGCTGTTCGACCACCTCCAGCATCTGTCCTACTCTTTCTTTGACCGGAGCCGCGTCGGAGACCTGATGTCCCGGCTGACGAACGACGTAATCACGCTTCAGAACTTCATGGTCTCGTCCCTGGAGGACTTTTTCGTCGCTCCGCTGATGTTGACCGGCGCTCTCGTCATCCTGTTCGTACGCAGCTGGCAGCTCGGCTTGACCATCCTCATCGTATCCGTCGTTGTCGGCTTCGGCCTGCGTTTCGTCGGGGGCCGGCTGCGCAAGATAAACCAGCGCATCCAGGATTTCACCGGCGAGCTCACAGGTGTGCTCTCAGAGGGGCTTAACGTCATCCGGCTGACCCAGTCCTTCAACATGGAGGCGACGGTAAGCGACAAGTTCCACGACGTAAACTGGCGCACGCTGCGGGAGAACCTGCGGGCGGTGAAGTGGATTTCCGTGCTGGTGGCTTCGGTGGAGTTCATAGGCCTTATGGCGCCGCTTCTCTTCTTCGCCTTCCTTGCGTTCCTCATTATGAAGGACCAGTCCACGGTGGGCGACGTATTCCTCATTGTCGGTCTCGCTGCAATGGTGGCGAGCCCGCTGAACAAACTCTCGCGGGTGATGGCGAACATCCAGTCTGCGTCCGCGGCGATATCGCGCGTCTACGCCATTCTGGACACGCCGCGCGAGATCTGCGACCTGCCGGGAGCGGAGCCGCTCGAAGTTACAGATGGCAATATCATCTTTAAGGACGTGAGCTTCCGCTACGGTGGCAGCGACGAAGTGCTCGACGATTTCTCGCTGGATGTGCGGCCGGGCGAGGTCATCGCGCTCGTTGGCGAAAGCGGCTCCGGCAAGACGACAGTCCTCCAGCTTCTCCCCCGGTTCTACGAGCCCGGGCGCGGGAGGATACTCATTGACGGGCAGGACGTGACCCGGGTGACGCTGTCATCATTGCGCCGGCACATCGGTCTCGTGAGCCAGGAGACGATTCTGATCCACGGCGCCATCCGGGAGAACATATGCTTCGGCGCGGCGGTGACCGATGAGCTGTCGGTCATTGCCGCGGCGAAGAGCGCAAACGCCCACGAGTTCATCATGCGCCTGCCTGACGGCTATGACACCGTTGTAGGCGAGCGCGGAGTGACGCTCTCCGGCGGCGAACGCCAGCGCATCTCCATCGCTCGGGCGCTGCTGAAAGACCCGCGTATCCTGCTGCTTGACGAAGCGACGTCGGCGCTGGATTCCATATCCGAAGCCATAGTGCAGGACGCGCTCAACAAGCTGATGTACGGGCGCACCACGCTGATGGTGGCGCACCGGCTTGCCACGGTGAAGAACGCCGACCGCATCGTGGTGCTGGAAAACGGCAGAATCCGCGAGATGGGCAGCCACTCTGAGCTCGTGGAGCATCGGGGCTACTACTACAGTCTCGTCAAGCTGCAGGGCTTGGCTTGAGCAAGGCTCGAACCGACTGTGCTGCGCCGCTGAACAGTGCGGCGCGCTGCGCGTCCAGCTTGCAGGGGCTGTGCTAGAATCGGAACCCATCGTGGATACTCCGCAGAGGACAACCGGGCAGACAGCCACCGGTGTGGATGAGGTCTCAGACGGCGGAAGGCCGATCCTGGAGGCCAGAGGTGTCGTCAAGATCTACCGGGGGCGGCGGGTTGTCGACGACGTGACCGTTCGGGTCGCCAAAGGTGAGGTCGTGGGCCTGCTCGGTCCCAACGGCGCTGGCAAGACGACGACGTTCTACATCGTCATCGGGCTGGTGAAGGCCGACGGAGGACGGGTGTACCTAAAGGGCGAGGACATCACGACACTCCCCATCTACAAGCGCGCGCGCCTCGGTATCGGTTACCTTTCCCAGGAAAGCTCGGTCTTCCGCAAGCTCAGCGTGGAGGAGAACATCCGGCTGGTCTGGGAAGTCCTCGGAGTGCCAGAAAGCGAACAGGCAGAGCGGATGGAGGGGCTGCTGGAGGAGTTCGGCATCAAGCAGCTGCGGCGGCAGAAGGCCTACGTGCTCTCAGGCGGTGAGAAACGGCGCGTGGAAGTCGCGCGGGCGCTCGCGGGAAACCCGGACTTCATCCTGCTGGACGAGCCGTTCACCGGCATTGACCCGATAACAATCGAGAGTCTCCAGGGCATCGTCGCTTCGCTGCGCGACAAGGGCCTGGGCGTGCTCATCACCGACCATAACGTCCGCGAGACTCTCAGAATCTGCGACCGCGCCTACATTATGGTTGACGGAAAGGTGCTGGTTCAGGGCACGCCCGAGGAAGTATCCAGCAATGAGCTGGCCCGCAAGTACTTCCTGGGTGAGAGATTTCAGTATTAGTAGAGTCTGCACTAAAGGAGGCTGCAATGAACCTGTTTACAGACAAGGTAACGCTTACCGGCTCACATATCGCGTCGCTGAAACTGGCATCGTTCGCGTTCGCCTTCTTTCTAGCCAGCTTCTTCCCATTATTCGTTCAATCCTGGCGCTGGATCTGGCTGATACTGTCGCTCGTTCTGGCCGTCCCATTCGTCATTGCTTGGATAAAGCAAGCGATGATCGAACGCGAAGCTTAGAGTTCCACTGCTCGCAATCTGACAGCAAGGCTTCAATGCCGCGCCGAATGGCGTCTTCGCTCAGTTCTGACACGATTCTGAGACAGCCTCCGATTGCAGGAAAACCCGCTTCAAATCCGGATTCGGGCTTATCTTCCAGGCTGTTAAGTGCTACAATAATAACAGGGCTGGAGGATGGCTGGGGCAATACGGATGTTAAGCGGTATTTCTGATGGCTAAGGCTAAAAAATCACCAAACGACGGCGGTGGAGCAGGGGCAACCAAAGCTGCTGAAACCGCCGAAACTGAAGATTCCGGATCCGAAGTCGAATCAGGCGCCGAGGAGTACACCGGCCGGTCCATTCAGGTACTAAAAGGCCTTGAGGCGGTGCGGCAGCGTCCGGCAATGTACATCGGCACCACCGCTGAAAGCGGGCTGCATCACCTCGTCTGGGAGATTGTCGACAACGCCGTCGACGAGGCGATGGCCGGCTTCTGCCACAACGTCAAGGTTACCATCCACGACGACGGCAGCGTTTCGGTCTGGGACGACGGACGGGGCGTGCCGGTCGACCACATGGAGTCCGAGGGCATGAACGCCGCCGAGGTGGTCTACACGATGCTTCATGCTGGCGGCAAGTTCAGCTCCGGGGCCTACAAGGTCTCCGGCGGGCTGCACGGCGTGGGCAGCTCGGTCGTCAACGCCCTGTCGAAGCGCTTTGAAGTCGAGATCCACCGTAACGGCAACAAGTACTTCCTCGCCTGCGAGCGCGGCAAGCTGTGCGAGAAGCTGCGTGAAACCGGCACGAGCCGCAAGAGGGGCACGCTCGTCCGGTTCTGGCCCGACCCCGATATCTTTGAGACAACCGAGTTCAAGTTCACCATCCTCGACGAGCGTCTGCGTGAGCTTTCGTTCCTGAACGGCGGGCTGACTATTGTCCTGCGTGACGAGAAACATGATGTCGAGCAGACGTACCGGGCCAAGGGCGGCTTAAAGGAACTCGTGAAGTATATGACCCGAGCCCGCAATCCGTTTCACCGGGTCATACACTACACGAAGATGGTGGGCGCGACGCGGGTCGAGTTCGCGCTGCAATGGACGGACTCCTACAAAGAATACATCCTCGCGTTCGCCAACAACATCCGGACGAAGGATGGCGGCACGCACGTCACCGGCCTGAAGGCCGGGCTGACGAGAACGCTCAACAACTACGCGAACAGCTACGGCCTGGTGAAGAACGGTGCGCTGCTGCCCACCGGCGATGACATCCGCGAGGGGCTGACTGCCACCATCTCCGTATGGCTGGAGAACCCGCAGTTCGAGGGTCAGACGAAGGGTCAGCTTGGGAATTCCGACGTGAAGGGCATCGTGGAGTCGGTGGTCAACGAGATGCTCTCGTCCTACCTGCAGGAGCACCCCACCGATGCGCGGAAGATCTTCGCGAAAGCCGAGGTTTCCGCCCGTGCCAGGGATGCCGCCAAGAAGGCGCGGGACATCACGCGCAAACGTGCGGGGCTGGACACGATGCTGCCGGGGAAACTCGCCGACTGCGCCATCCGCGAGCCTGAGAATGCGGAGCTGTTCATCGTCGAGGGCAATAGCGCAGGCGGGAACGCCAAGCAGGGACGGGACCGCGAGTATCAGGCGATACTCCCGCTACGCGGCAAGATACTCAACGTGGAGAAAGCCGGGCTGAACAAGATCCTGGGCAATGCGGAAGTGCGGGCGCTGATAACCGCCATCGGCAGCGGTATGGGCGCGGATTTCGACATATCCCGGCTGCGCTACCACAAAGTGATAATAATGACCGACGCCGACGTGGACGGCGCGCACATACGGACTCTCCTGCTGACGTTCTTCTTCCGGCATATGGTGGAACTCGTGGAGCGCGGCCACCTGTTCGTCGCTCTGCCGCCACTCTATCGCGTGCGCAAGGGCCAGAAGAGCTTTTATGTCTTCAACGACCAGGAGATGGAAACGAAGATGAAGGAGCTTGGCGGCAACGTGGAAGTCACCCGCTTCAAAGGCCTGGGTGAGATGAACGCGAAGCAGCTCTGGGAAACGACGATGAATCCGGAGACGCGCACGCTTATCAGGATAACGATGGACGACTTGCGGAAGGCCGAAGAGACCTTCGAGAAGTTGATGGGGAGCGACGTCCAACCGCGCAAGGTTTTCATCACCGAATATGCGCGGAACGTCAAAAACCTCGATGTCTAGCGGGCAAATCCCGCTTAGAACTTCAGCGCCACTTCGACTCCCGTGCTGCCGCGTGCGAAGTCGTAGTTGAGTCCGAGGTAGTACGCCCCGAACTCCTTACTCAGCCCCAGAATCAGGCTGTCGAAGTGCTTAAGATCGAAGTCGTAGGCTGCGGATACGCGCCCCGTCAGGTGCGGCAGCGCCTGGAAGTTCTTCGTCGCCGTCAGCAAATTCTCCGGGAAGTCGTCATCAAACCTGAAAGGGCTGCCGCCGAACTTGTCGGCGTGCGCGAACTCGACCGAGTCGATCCCCCAGGGAGTGCTCTTGGCCAGCTTGAGCCGTGAGCGCAGGGCCAGGAACTCGTTGTCGCCGAAGGAGTAGTCGTAGTAGTGCGCGCCAAACGCGGCCAAGAGCCTGATGTCGTGGTCCAGACGGAACGAGGGGGTCGTCAGTTCTATGTAACCGTAGCTGCTGCGCGAGGTGATTTCCGGGATGTCCTGCTTTAACTTGGCGATATTGACGCCGGCGACCACCTGCTGAACGAGAGGCCAGTCCAGTTTAACCCTCTGCCACCCGTAGAAATCGTAGCGAGTCGTCTTGCCCACCCGCTCTTCCCATCGGTCGGTCGTTCGGTTGCGCCCGAAGTGCACGCCGATCCGCGAGTTGTCGGACGGGTCGGTGTAGACGAAGGCGTCCGCCCAGAACTCGTCGTTGCGCGAGTAGTAGTTCGAGTAGATGTCGGTCGAGACCTTGCCTACATCAAAGAAAGTGGCTTGCTTGATGTAGAAGCCGTCGTCATCGCTGTGTCCCGGCAGGGGCACGGTGAAGGAGACGATACTCCGCCCTTTCCGCAGCTTCGTCTTGAACCGCGGTATATAGCCTACACTGACCCCGCCGGCCTGGACCCGCACACCGCGCACTGAGAGGAACTCGTCAGGGGCATAAAGCAGGCGCTTGACGCTCAGGACTAGATCCGCGTCGTCGGATTCAGTCGTCGTGATGCGTGCCTGGTGGAACTCGAATAACAGGACGCCGCTCTTGTCTTCGTAGAACTCCAGATCGCCGCCCGTCAGGTGAACCCGGGGATGATCGCTGCGGAACCTGACGTAACGCCGGTCTATCAGTCCGGTCTCGTCAGCGAAAAGCCCGGGATCGATGCGCACTGAGCCTGCCACTTCGCCCATCGAGCCGGTTCGCTCCACAAGATTGGCGACCAGGTCGGTGCCCGTCAGGGCCATCTCGTATTCCAGGATAGTGACCGTGGTGCAGCCGGGCACGGTGAATATGCTCGACTTCTCGTCCCAGACGGCGCTGTCGGCTCGCACTTCAACCGTCAGGCCGGGGAATACGGATTCTGTGTGAAGCACGACGTTGCCGCTGAGTTCCAGCTTGTCTCCGGAGATGTAGGTGCCGGTGTCCGCTTCGATGTAGTCGGCGTCGTTCTCTCCCGGTAAGAGCGAGATGTTGCATAGCGCGGCTTTCGGGGCAACGACAGCCGCAATTGTCAGCACCAGGAGGATGAGGTAGCCCCGCATTAGCCCGCGCGGATTATAACACGGGGATTGCGGGAAGAGCGCAGCTGGGAAGCGGGGAGACACGGTCTCCCGGTGGACAGGGCTATCAACGCGACCGGGAGCGTATTGCTTTGCGACTGGGCTTGTGCTGTGCTAGAATTTGTGCGTCAGGACAGCAGGTGTACGATATCGCGGCGGCCACTTTCCTGGACGGGGCAAGGTGGCCTTTTGTTTGGACGATGCTGGATTTAATCGAACTTGAGGAGAGACTCGGCGAGTTCCTCACCGAGAACAGCTTTGGCCTGGTTGATTTCCAGGTCACGGGTTCCGGTCGGGGACGCACGTTCAGGCTGTTCGTGGAGCGGAAGGACGGCTCGCCGGTGGACCTGAACGATTGCGCAGCGCTTTCTCCGAGGGTGAAGCTGTTTTTAAAGTCTAACCTCGTGTTCAACGATGACTCCTCGCTGCTTCTGAGCAGCCCGGGGGTTGACCGGTTGCTCAAGCGCGATGTTGATTTTGAGCGCTTTGCGGGCAGCGACGTGACGGTCAGCCTTCGCATAGAGGGCCGAAAGCTGACCCTTGCCGGAGAGTTGGCAGCCTGCGATAACGAGTCACTGAAGCTGAGGACGAACGGGCTACCGCCTGCGCTCGATGGCGAAATGGGTATTGCAGCGAGCGACGGCGTGGTTTCACTTCCGCGCCGGCTGGTAAAGGAAGTTCGGTTGAGGGTCGAGGGCTAAGCTATGAGAATCGACGCAAAGGTCTCGGCGGCGCTTCAGGAAATCGAGGTAACACGCGGCGTGCCCCGGCAGCGCATCATTGAGGCGCTTGTTGAGGCTATGAAGGCTGCCTATGAACGCAAGCACGGGCCCACGCCCAACCTGGAGCTGGAAATCGACATGGCCTCCTCCACCATCGAGGCGTACCTGAGCAAGAAGGTTGTCGAGCAGGTGGAGAGCCCTGAACTGGAGATTTCGCTCGAAGAAGCGCGGGGCTACGATCCCTCCGCTGAGGATGGCGACCTTCTACTGATAGAGATTGAGCTGGGCGATCTCGGTTACTGGGGCGTCGCTACTGCAAAGACGATGATCAAGAGCCTGATCCGCCAGGCGGAGAAGGACCACATTCAGCGGGAGTACCGGACGCGCACCTACGATCTCATCTCTTGCACCATGCAGTTCGAAGAGCGCGGTGACCTGTTTGTGGAAACGCCGGACAAGGTTGAGGGCATTGTGCCGATGAAGGAGCGCATTGCGCACGAGCACGTGCGTTCGGGGCAAAGGCTGAAGTGCATGCTTGTCGAAGTGCGTTCGGGTAAAAGGAGCGGGCCGCTGCTCGTGTTCTCGCGCACCCATCCCGATCTCATCAAGCGCCTGATGGAGAACGAGATACCGGAGGTGCGCGAGGGAAGTATTGAGATTATGGCCATAGCGCGCGACCCCGGATTCCGCGCCAAGGTCGCGGTGAAGAGCAACCTGCCGGAGCTGGATCCGGTCGGCACGTGCATTGGCAGCCGGGGTGTGCGGGTCACGGCGATCTCTCACGAACTTAGTGAGGAGAAAATAGACCTGGTGCCCTGGCGGGCCGACTCGTTTGAATTCATTGCTGAGGCGTTGTCGCCAGCCAAAGTGCTGTCCGTGGAGATTTTCGAGAACGAGAAGCGTGCCCTGGTCATCGTTCCGGACGACCAGATCTCACTCGCCATCGGCAAGTCGTGGCGGAATGTAAAGCTCGCCTCGCGCCTGACCAAGTACTTCCTGGAGGTCAAGAGCGTGTCCGAGATGGAGGCCGAGGAGGCGGGTCGGGCGGCGGCCGATAAGCCGCAGCCAAAGAAGGAAACGCCTGAAAAAGCCGTGAAGAATGCGCCGGCGGAAGCTGTGAAGGAAACGCCTGCGGAAACCGCGCCGGAAGGTGATAAAGCGTGAGCGGCAGTGGTGATTTCAGGCCGATGCGTACCTGTGCGGGATGCCGGGAAAGGCTGTCTCAGAGCGAGCTGATCCGGCTACGCTACGTGAAGAACCGGGTGGCGATTGTCCGTCCCGGCGACGGCACAACGGGACGCTCGGTGTACCTGTGCCCGAGCGAAGGATGCTGGCATCGCGCTCTCAAGCGCGGCCGGCTGACTTTCAAGTCCGCCAAGCGAGACCGAACGGTGGTTCATCTGGAGCCGCGTGAGCGGGAGCAGCTCCTGCTAAGGCTCAAAGGCTATACCCGCGAGCAGGATAGCCTTAACTGATATGCCCAAGAAAGTCATCTATCTGGTCAAGACTCTCGGGGCCAGGTCCTACGACCAGGTCGTGGACTGGCTCCGTGCGGTGGGCTACGACGTCAATGCCGACGGCTTCGGCCCGCTTGCGGAGGTAGATGACAAAACGATATCCGAACTAAAGGACGTGGCTTCCGGCAAGGTGGAGGTAGAGGGCCCGGCAAAGCGCATCAGGCGCGCTACCATCGAAGAGGATACAGATGTTCCCGCGCCAAAGCTCAAGGATTTCTTCGCAGCGCCCGCCGCTACCGTGGACGCGGAAGCCGCGCCGGTGACCCCACCTCCTGCTGCCGCGCCCCGCCTCAAGCCGATTATCGAAGACCGCCCTTCGGCCAAGAAGGTCAAGCTCGCCAAGGCGAAGAAGAAAAAAGAAGAGCCACCGCCCAAAACAAAGGAAGCGCCCGCCGAAGCCGTCGCGAAAGAGGCTCCCGGAGCCGTTGAAGTGCGTCCGGAGCTGAAGAAGGAACTCGAAAAGCCCGCCAAGCCCGTGAAGCGTCCCAAGTCCCGGCTGCGGCGGCCCACGCGGCTGAGCCGGGATTTTATGGCCGACGACGATGCTACGGTCGTAAGCCGGAAGCGGGTGTTCAAGGTCAAGGGTACCGGCCGCAAGAAGCCCGCCCAGGAAGTGGAGTTTCACCTCAAGATTACCCGGCAAATGACCATACGCGAAGTGTCCGAGCAGACTGGCGTTAGAGTCTCAAACATCATCCGGTTCTTGATGGACGAACTGGGTACAATGACCGGCATCAACTACATGGCGTCCATTGACGAGATATCGCTCATCTGCGACAAGTTCGCCATCGACTGCGAAGTTGCGCTGGCGGACCAGCCGGAGCAGGATCTGGAGACGTTCGCCCAGACGGACGAAAAGGAGCTGGAGTTGCGCCCGCCGGTGGTCACGGTCATGGGCCATGTCGACCACGGCAAGACCAAGCTGCTCGACGCCATTCGGGCGACGAACGTTGTGGATGAAGAAGCAGGCGGTATCACTCAGCACATCGGGGCATATCAAGCCAGGATTGGCGACAAGACCATAACCTTCATCGACACTCCCGGGCACGAGGCCTTCACGGCCATGCGGGCGCGCGGCTCCCAGGTGACGGACTTGGTGGTTCTGGTCGTGGCGGCTGAGGACGGCGTGATGCCCCAGACGCTCGAGGCGATAGAACACTGCAAATCGGCGGGAGTCCAGGTCATAGTTGCCATCAATAAGATTGACAAGGCTGACGCCAATCCCGACAGGGTGAAGCAGCAACTCTCGCAGCACGGTCTGGTTCCCGAAGACTGGGGCGGGGACACGGTCGTCTTGAACGTTTCCGCCCTGACCGGCAAGGGAATTGATGAGCTGCTTGCAATGATAAACCTGCAGGCGGAGCTTATGGAGCTGAAAGCCGACGCCACCGCTGCGCCCGTAGGCGTTGTCGTGGAGAACCAGGTTGATACGGGCGTGGGCATCATTGCCACCATCCTTGTGACGCAAGGGACGTACCGCAAGGGTCAGTACATCCTCTGTGGCGAGTCGGTGGGCCGCATCAAACGGATGGTGGATGACGCGGGCAAGGAAGTGAAAGCTGCGGGTCCAGCTATGCCCGTGTGCATAATCGGGTTTGAAGAGCTGCCGGAGAACGGCGAGAAGGTGTATGCCTTCAAGGACAAGAAGCGCGCGCAGCAGATCGCGGAGAGCCGTGATGCAAAGCGTGACCGCCACGTGCCGCTGCGGCACGCCGCGGGCATGTCGCTGGATGACGTGCTTGCCCAGATTCGTGCCGGCGAGGTAAAAGAGCTGGCCGTCGTCGTTAAAGCTGACGTCCAGGGGACTATGGAAGCAGTAAGAGATGCCGTCAGCAAGATTGAGATCGAGGGCGTGCGGGTCAATGTGATTCGCTCAGGCGTGGGGCAGGTGAATGAAACGGACGTGATGCTTGCGTCCGCATCGGGCGCGATGGTGATAGGATTCAACGTCACGCTCGCTGCCCAGGTGCGCAAGCTCGCCGAGCAGGAGAAGGTGCAGGTGCGCCTGTATCGGATCATCTACAAGCTCATTGAGGACGTCGAGCTGGCTGTCAGCGGCCTGCTGGAGCCGGTGATTGTGGAAGTCGCCATCGGTGAACTCGAAATCCGCGCGATATTCAGAACCGAGCGCAACGCGGTCATCTGCGGCGGTATGGTGACCACGGGCAAGGTTGTGCGTAACTCATACTACCGGCTGATGCGTGGCGGCGAACTGGTGCTGGAGGGTCAGCTCGGTTCGCTCAAGCGCTTCAAGGATGACGTTCGTGAGGTCACGGAAGGTTTTGAGTGTGGCCTCAAGATTGAAGGTACGGCGGACGTGCAGGAGGGCGACGTCCTTCAGCTCTACATCAAGGAGGAAAGAGCGAGGGAAATCGTCGCGGCAACAGCGTCCGAGAAAGGCAGTGTTGAAGGATAGCTGCGGGAGAAGGTATCTTGGAAAACGTATGTGAACCATCTTTTATGAGGAAAAAGCAGATTGAATATCTGCACCGCTTCGTGGATGCAGCGGCACGCGCGAACCTCGGGCTGTGGGTCTGCGGCGGATGGGGCGTGGAGGCTATTTCGATGGAGCAGTACCCACGTGAGCATCATGACCTTGACTTCCTGGTGTTCCGGCTGTACTCGTCGGCCTACCACAGGATGGCGCGCTGGCTGCGTTTCCATTTCGCTGGCGAAAGTTACTACGGATTCAACCTGGGCAAGTACTCCGGAGGAGCGCTGATTCGCGTGCAGATCGGCTTCGTCGACTGGGAAGAGGACGGTAGGCTTGTTACCTACGTGCCGGAACATACGGTTAACTGGCCGTGTGCCGACCCCATCGACCTGCCGCATCTGCCCATCTCAGGCAAGGACGTTCCCTGCTGCGACTGGGAGATGCTGTTCGCTGCAAACCAGGTCCACTTTTTTCTGAACCCGGAAGACGGGGAGTCGCCGGACACCGAACTCATCCACAAGCACGTGAGTGCCGCGCGGCGCAAAGAGATAACCAAGAACCTCATAGTCCCCTGTGGCCAGTAGTCTGCCTAGGCTCCAGCCAGCTCCTGAATGATTGCACGTACGGTGCACGCGGTAGCACCCGCTAGTGAGCGCGCGACGGTTCTGGCACGCGCCCCGAGCTTCAGCCGCCTTTCCTCGTCCATTGCCAGCGAACTGAGCGCCTGCGAAAGCTCGTCGGGCGCAACCTCAATGACACCGCCGGCTTTGCGCAACCGCATAACGTGCTCGGCGATGGAGTCTATGTGCGGGCCGATTATGACGGGCTTCGCCAGGTGCGCCGGTTCAAGCACATTGTGCCCGCCGATGCGGGGATTGAACGTGCCGCCCAGAATGACGATGTCAGCGATGCGGTAGTAATCCAGCAGCTCGCCGATCTTATCCACAACAACTACATCCGGCGTCTCGCTCTCGCCCTTACTACTCAGGAGCCGGGCGGTGAGGTTCAGTTTCTCGGCGAGTGCCATAACTTCTTCGCCCCGCTCCGGGTGGCGTGGTGTCAGCGCAAGCGCCCATCCCGGATCGGCTGCCCGAAGTTGCTGAAACGCGTCCAGTATCGCGTCCTCCTCGCCGGGATGCGTCGAGCCGGCGGTCACCACGCGCTTCCGTGTCCAGCCGAGCTGTGATTTGAAGCGCTCCGCCTGCGTCTCCGGCCACATCTCGGGCGCAATGTCGCTTTTTATGTTGCCGCAGACGATGAGCTTTTCGCGTGGTACGCCGATTCGCGCGTAAGCATCCGCGAACTCCTGCGACTGGCAGACGATGCGGCTAAAGTCCTGCAGCAGCATTCTCGTCAGTTTAAGCTTCCACGCAGGCTTGCGGGACGAGTAGACGCGGGCGTTGACCAGCAAAGACTTGACCTCTCTGCGCTTCAGCTGGGCCTGAAGGTTTGGCCAGGCTTCCGCTTCCGTAGCGATATAGACGAGAGGCTTGACAGCGTTCAGGAAGCGCGCGATAACCCACGGCAAATCCGCCAGCGGGAAGTAGGACGCGGTAATGTCCTCCTGGCCCTGTGCAAATCGGTCCAGTACTTTCCGGCCGGACGGCGTGATAGTGGTGGTGAAAAACGTAGCATCGGGCAGGCGCTCACGCAGAGCGGATATGAGCGGCTGGAGTAGCTTTACCTCGCCCACTGACACACTGTGCAGCCAGATGTTTGTCCCGATAGGCCTTCGTATCCGCTCCGGCCTGGGCCAGCGTCCCAGCCTTTCGGTCATCCCCTGGCGCAGCTTCGGGTTCATGTTGGCCACGAGATAGACGAGTGGCGAAAGCAGGATAAGGAGGACATTGTAGAGCAGCCGCACGACGTGATTATATCAGAGGCTGCCCGGCGGATTCTCTCTTACCGGCAGCCGCACGAGCCTTAGCCAGGCAAGCGCCAGCTTGTCGACGATACCGTTTCTGCCGTCAATCCTTCCGGAAAGCAGCTGCAGGAACGCAGCGTCTCGCACCGCTTTTCCTGCCTGTTTGGCCAAAGGCTGGGTATGGCGCAACCGCCCCATCTGCCGCCGTTCGCAAGCGATGTGAAGCTGGTTGCTGAGAAAGAATCCCTCGACGCGCAGCGTCGCCTGGAACTCATCCCACGACAAAAGCGCACGCAGGCAGCGCGCGATGCTCTCGATGAAGCATAGCGGCCAGATGCGCGCAAGGGTCGCGCCTTCTAAGTAAATCATCCGGTTGAGAATCCGGTTACGGGTCTGGTAGTAGCGTACGGTTGCGCGGGGCAGGTTACGCGTGGTCGCCCCGCCAAAGTGTTGCGCGCGCGCAGCCGGTATCTTGATGACGTTGCCGCCCGCAAGCCGGATGCGAAAGCCCAGGCTGACGTCCTCGTGGTAGATGAAGTAGCGTGGGTCAAATGGCTGCCCGCCCAAAGCTTCGATGGACGTGCTGCGCAGTATTGCCGCGCCACCGGACGGATAGAATGTCAGCGCTTCCTCCCCGAACACGTTGGGGATATTGCGCCCCAGCACGCTAAGGCTGTCGTTGCCCGGCTCGCGCCCCTCTTCGATGAGCGTTCCGCAGCCCGCGTCCGCGCCGGTGCGCTCCATCGCGCCGACGAGCTCGGCGAGAAACTCGCTCTCCGGCTCTGCGTCGTTGTTAAGCAACACGGCGTATTTGCCGCGCGCAGCGGCGTATCCCAGATTCACCCCGCCGGCGAAGCCGGTGTTTCTGCCGGCCAGCAACACCCGTGCCTGTGGGTATTCGCGTTTGAGGATCTCGCCTTCGCGGTTGTCGCTGCCGTTGTCCACCACAATGGTCTCGAAATCGGTGAAGGTTTGGCGGCTAAGTGCGTCCAGGCAGCGGCGCGTGTGCTCAAGGCCGTTGTAGTTGACGACTATCACCGACACAGCTACGGGATATTCGGATGATTTGGCGCTCCGTGGATACCGCGCCTTCGCTGCACCGAAGCGCGGTGTGAGCGTGGAGCGAAACTGCGCCGGTTTTAGCGTCCTTCGGCGCTGCAAGTGCATCCGCTTGCGCAGCGTACTTGGCAGGAAGTAGAGATAGCTGAAAAGCGCCAGGAATAGATACGGCCGCACAAGTGTGCGCAGGAAATGGTAGGCTTCATATGCCATCATTGCAGGCAAGTTCGGCAGCCAGTCGCGCACCGTCAGCCATTTCGCCAGCGCGAGATAGCGGTTTTTCTCCGCGACAAGCTGCAGGCGCATGCTGTGGCGCTGGCCGGAGCCTCCGCCGACGTGCTCCGCCACCAGCACAGGCTGATGCCACGCTTTGTATCCGGCGAATTGCGCGCGAACGTCCAGGTCCACGTCCTCGAAGTACGCGAAGAAGCTCTCGTCGAAGTACCCGTCTTTGTAGCGCACGGCCTCCAGCATTTCCCGCCGGTAGACTACGCACGCGGCGGTTCCGCCCAGGACATACCCCGCCTCCTGTGCCGCTTCCATTACGTGCAAACCGCGATCACGATGGGCTGCTGTGAAGTCTGTGCGCAGCAGGTGCCCGGTGCTTTCAATGATGTCCGGGTTATCCCAGCGGACGATGCGCGGCACCACTGTGCCGATGGATGCATCGCGTGCGAACTCCGCCACTACCGTGCTCACGAAACCCGGCGGAATTTTCGCATCCGCGTTCAGCAGCAAAACATATTCGCCGCGCGCTTTTAGAATCGCCTGGTTGTTCGCCCGCGCAAAGCCGGCATTCCTCGGGTTGTTGATGAAAACGTCGGGTTTGTGCCGGTCGAGGACTTCGCTTGCGAAATCCGGGCTTGCGTTGTTGACCAGGGTGAGTTCCAGCTTGCCGTAATCCTGCTGCCGGACGCTGCGCAGGCACTCGTCCAGATAGCGGTCGGTCTTGTAGTTGACGACAATGACCGAGACAAGCCCCTCTTCGTACACCGGCCGATTATATCAGGGGAGGGCGCAGGCTCTGATATAATCACGCCGTGAGCGACGTGGAGCGAACGCCCGAAAAAATACTCGAAATCGCGCGAGGCGTCATCGAAAACGAGGCCGGAGCCGTGAGCGCCCTGCTTTCCGGGCTGGGGGACAACTTCGTTCGGGCCGTCGAGCTCATCCTTTCCGCCAAAGGACGGGTGGTTCTGACGGGCATCGGTAAGTCGGGCCACATCGCCCAGAAGATTGCCGCCACACTCACCAGCACCGGCACACTGGCTGCTTTCCTCCATCCGGCCGAGGGATTCCACGGCGACCTGGGCCTGGTTTCACGCGACGATGTCGTGATAGTCCTGAGTCATTCGGGCGAGACCGGCGAGATTGTCGGTTTGCTACCGGCTCTGTCGTATCTGGAGATACCCATCATCGCGGTCACGGGCAACCCCGAGTCAACGCTTGCGCGGCGGGCGACGGTGCACCTGCACATCGGCGAGATCCGTGAGAGCGACCCGGACAACCTCGTGCCCACCGCGTCGGCTTTGGCGACTCTTGCGCTTGGCGATGCGCTGACCGTCGTTCTGATGCGGCTCAAGGACTTCCGCAAGGAAGACTACGCCATAATTCACCCGCGCGGTATGCTCGGTAAGCGCCTGACGCTCAAGGTCGTCGACCTGCTCAAAGGCGAGGCGACGAACCCGACGGCGCACGTTGACGACAGCTTCCGCAAGGCGCTCAAGGCGATAACGCGCTATATGCTCGGCGGAGTCAGCATTGTGGACGACGCGGGCGCGCTCGTGGGCATCATCACCGACGGCGATGTCCGGCGGATTATGGAGCACTGGGAAGGCACGGTGGAGGAGCTGATGGACGCGCCATCCGCTGAACTGATGACCTCAACTCCCACCGTCATCGATGACGGCGCGCTGGCGCGCCAGGCACTGGAGACGATGGAGAACCATAAGCCCCGTCCGATCTTCCTGCTGCCGATAGTGGATGCGAAAGGGCGTCCTGTGGGAATGGTGCACCTGCATGACCTGGTGCAGGCTGGCTTCAAAACCAGCCTGAACGAGGTTGACCACTAGCGCTTGGCGCTAGTACTGCGTCAGTCCGCCCAGCGTCGGCGGAGGCAGAACGATTGTGAGCTTCTTCCCCGTATCGCAGCCCCAGAGCCATACGTTACCCGTTTGTGTGTCGACTGGAACGTCCAGCACGATTTCAGTGTCGCTCCAGCTCGTGATCTCCCCGGCAAGCACCGCGCCGTGCCCGCCGAGCACCAGCGCATCGGGATAATGCCCGTCGCCGAAGTTCTGCCCGGCGATGGTGAGCGTCTGGCCGCGGATGGCGCGTTCGGGTGTCAGGCTGTCCACGGCGGGGAAGGCGCGCATCATCACGTCGTCCAGATACCAGCCTTCTCCCACCACCAGCGGGTCGCTGTCGAGCATAAACGCGACTTTCACCGGCTGGTTGTACGAAGAGAGATCGTAGACATCATGCTGCCACGAGCCGCTGCCGTGGTACCGGCCCAGGTAATCCCAGGTGTCCAGGTCGGTGGTTATGTAGACTTTGGCGTAATCGTAGTTGGTCTCGGTGTTCCACCAGTGGTGGAAGTACAATATCGGGCCGGTCACGCCCGTCAAGTCCAGCGTCGGCATAATCAGCCAGTCGTACTCGTAAGCGCCGTACTTGTGAGTGGACGGCTGACCGCAGTACGCGGAGTAGTCCCCGCGGAAGAATCGATACGTGCTTCGCTGCCACGTCCCGGGCCCGCTGGCGTCAATGATCTGCCAGTTGTCAGTGAAGTGGGCTGCGTCCTCGAAGTCATACGCGTAAAGCGGGGTGAAGAGCGGGTTGTTTACGTGATAGGTTACCTGCACCTCGTCTGATTGCTCGTCGCGGTCGTAGGCGCGAGCGGTAACGATAACATCGCCGTTGAAGACGAAACGGGAATTCCAGGAGAAGCTGAACGGCTCCGAGGTGTCCTCGCCGACGTAGTCGCCGTCCATCCAGAAGCCGACGTAGGTTACTTCCTCGTCGTCTGTGGCATCCACTTCTATAAGGACGTCGCCCGAAACGTCGGCGTCGTCCGCCGGAGTGATGCTGTTGATGCTCGGTGGGTTGGAACGCTCGTGCAGGTCAACATCGTCCACCCACGCTCCGCCGCCGGGAGGCGGCGAATAAATGGATGTCGAGTTCAGCTCAAAAGCCACGAAGACCTTCTCGCCTGCCCAGTCGTCCAGGTAGACCGCGCGGCTCTTCCAGGTGAGATCGTTGCCGGTGTAGGATTTAAGCTGGGTTTCGGTGCTGC
Organism: Planctomycetales bacterium; assembly: GCA_030606285.1. GTDB lineage: Bacteria > 4484-113 > 4484-113 > 4484-113 > 4484-113 > JAGGTK01. The sequence continues at coordinate 21,603 of JAUWGS010000019.1, forward strand.
CGTCTTCGCTGATTACGTAGACGCGCACATTATGCATCCCGGTGGTGACTTTGTAGCGCATGTAGTAGGTCATTGTGGGATCAGTTGCGCTCGTGAGATCCAGCAGCGGTGAGAGGATTCGGTCGTGCTCGTTGTAGTCGTAACCCGCACCAATGCCGATGCAGCTGGGGGAGGAGTTGTAGGTGCTAGTCCGGCGCGCCCAGAATGCGTTGCCCGACGGGTCGAGAATCGCCCAGTTGTCCGTGTCGCTAAGGTCGTCGCTGAACGGCCACTGCCCGTCATTATCTACCGTGACGCTGATGACGTCGCTGTAGGTTTCGCCTTCGCTGTCGGTCGCCTTTGCGAGGATGTCCACGGTTGTGTTGTAGCAAGTTCGCGAGTTCCAGGTGACGGAGTAGCTGTCGCTCTCGCCGGTCGTGTCGAAGCCCACGATGTAATCATTGGCAAAGAAGTCCACCCGCGCAATCGTGCGTGTGTCGTAGCCGGTTGCAGTGACGGAAAACGTCACGTCGCCGCTGACTGTTGAGTCAGCGGTGGGAGCGGTGATGCTGACGGTCGGATGCGTGCCCGTTTCGACCGAAATATCAGCGGTCATTGACGCGCCGCTGGCGGAGATATTCTCCACCTTCACGTACGAATCGGTGCCGGCGTAAGATTTGCTGGGCGGATTGCTGGTGTAGTTGAAAGTGTCATTGTTGCCCGAGTAGAACGGATCGGTAGGCTCTCCCCGGCTTCCGCCCTTGTAGTCCAGGTGGTCCTTGCCGTCGCCGTCGAGCCCGCCCGCAACTTCTACATCCACCAGCCGGTGGCTGTCAGTTTTGTTGTTAGAGCGTGAATCGTCGCAGTGGTATATCATCAGGCCCGCGCCCGGTCGCGTCCCGTCGGTGCCCTCTTTCTGCCGGTTCTCCACCAGAAAGTACTCGTCGCCCGGATCGCCGTTAGTCCAGAGCTTCAGCACAAAGCGGTTCGTGGCTATTTGCGGGATGCTGTATGACGTTTCGTCTTCTGTAACTACCGTTGGCGTGATCCAGCCGTACTGTATCCGGTGCCAGGGGTCGAAGGCCGGCGGCCTATAGGTTTTGTCATAGTTGTAGGCCATCATCGACCACTTGCCGACGCCGTCCGATGAGTCATCGGTGTCGTAGAGGTCTATCGCGCCCATGATATGCCCGTATTCGTGGGCAGCGCAGCACATGTTGTAGGAATCGTAGTCGAAGTCGCCGCCGAAGCCGCTGACGTAGTGCACGTCAACAATGACGCCGTCGGCGTAGTAGTTCATCCCGCTGCTCATGTGCGGCCACAGCCCGGGCTCGAACTCGGTATAGGGATAAAACAGCAGGAAAGAATCCACGTAGCCGTCGCCGTCCACATCGAACTCTGAGAAATCCGTGTGGTCGTCCATCGACTGAGCCGCAAAGAGCAGAAGCTCCATAATGGTGGCCCAGTTCTTGTAGTAGTTCTTGGTGTTCGGAGCGGTGTACCAGCCGTCGTGATTGCCCTGGTCATCAATGGTGCCCTCGATATCTAGGTCGCCGTAGGAGACTTCTTCGTAGAAATCGTGAAACGATGGATTTGCGCCGGTGCCGTCGGCCAGCAATAGGTCGTAGGTGTAGTCATAATCCCACGCGTCTGTGTCCGCCGGCTCGTCGGAAAACTCCACTCGCACGACGATAATTTTGTTCGTGCCCTTGGAGTTGGCGATGGAAACGCGCTTGCCCGGCGTGGGCTGGTAGCCCAGTTCCAGCACGTCGAACTGGTTTATCACGCCGTCAAAGTTCAGATCCAGATGCGCAAAGCGGAGTTCTTCGTCTTCCAGTTGGACAGTGCAGTCCTCGCTGGTCTCTCCGAAGTGCGCCGCCATCGCCACCAGCGCATCTTCGGTCGGTAACTGGAACGGTTCGGGTTCGCCGAACGTCCATTCCTGCAGTATCGGGCGCATCTCGTCCCACAGCCGCCGGTTGGCTTCGCTTTCGTCGAGCCATTCCTGGGGCGGTTGGACAACTGCAATCGCGCTGAACGTGAGCGCTAGAACGGCCGTCAGTGCCAGGATTATGAGGTGAGTAAGCTTCTTCATTGCCCCTCACCTCCCGGCCGGCTGACCCGGATGTCGTGGCGAAGCGAGTCGCGTACCACGAGTTCCTCTTCCAGCCACACAAGTTGCACCGGCAGGCGGTTGGTCAGCAACCTGAACTGTGCCCGCAGCAGGACGCCCCTGCCGGTCGCGCCTGCGCTGATGCTTCGGCGGGTAAGCGTAAACGGTATTCGTCCGGGCTCGTCGGTCCGGTGGAAGAAGATGACCTCCGGCGGGTCGCCCAGGAAGCTTCCCTGGCTCACGCCCGTAAGCTCCAGGCTCTCGGCGTCGTAAGAAAGCGTCCCCGCGATCTGGTAGAGGTCGAAGAAGCTCTCGGCCGCAAGCGTAACCGTCAGCTTACTCACATCACCTTCGGTTGAGAAATCCTCGGTGAGGGTAAGCGTATTAGCATCAACGCCGAATGTCAGCGGTTCCACACCTGACACGTCCGGCTGGCTGCCGTTGCCGCCCCCGCAGGCGGTGCAGGCAAGCAGGAATACCGCGAAAACCGCGCCGATGCCGCATAGTCTGCGCAGCGTTAGTGTCATATCAAAAGCCCTGAAGAGTTATCCCCCCTGATTATACAACTTTCGTTCTTCCTGTAGGGCGGGGACCTGTGCCCCGCCTTCTGGCTACAGACAAGGCTCCCCATGGGTAGGCCGGGCTCACCAGCCCGGCTCCTAGAACGAACCAGACGAGCGGGGCTAGTTAGCCCCGCCTACCCGGTTTTTGCCCTCCCCACATTTACCGTGAGCTTCTTTCTCAGATCCCGCCAGCCGCTACCACCGCCCCGGTGAATTCCGCAAGGCGCTCCCGGATCTCCGCCAGTCCTTCGTCGAGCTTGTCGAGCCACACGATCTCGCCGCAATCCAGAAGCGCCAATCCCGCGCGTAGTTTGCGGTTGGGATATATCGCCTGCGCGGCGAGGCTGTAGGCCAGCAATTGCGGTCTGTAATGCTCCAGCAGCCGGGACTTACGCGCCCCGCCTTCTGTACTATCGGTCTTATAGTCAAGAACGGTTACCGTCGCATCGTCCGCCAGCAGCAGGTCAATCCGCCCGCGCAGGAAGATGCTTTCAGCCTTCAAGAGAAAGGCGTATTCGGGCCGCATTGCCTTCGCGGTCGCGCACTGCACCTCCAGTCCCAGCGCTTCATAGCCGCGCAGGAGATGCGCCGCGCGTTCCTGCTGGCGTGTAATGACGTCGCCGTGCTGTGGAAACTGAGCGCCGATGAGCTTCTCATCCAGCAGCGCGGTGATGTCGCCTTCGCGGAGCGCTTCGGGCTGCGAAACCGCAAGAGCCAGCAGGTCGTGAATCGCCGTGCCCAGCTCGCGCGCGTCGTCCCCGACCGCTTCATCCACTGTTTTATGCCCGTCTATCCGGTCGTAGTCGGCAATCTCGTCGTCAAACCTCGTTGACCGTCCGATCTCGCCCGTGCGGACATACTCCAAGAATTCGCTGACGCCGTAGAGGTAGCGGTGAAACCCGCTCACGTCCGGCGCGACAGACACTTCGCGCATAAGCTCGCTGGCACGCGCTTTGCTTCTATCAGCGTCGGCGGTTACAGCGGAAGCGAGCAAGGCCAGTTCGTTAAGTGTTGGCGTCTCTTCTGTCGTCCCTTCAAGCTCAGGTTGCGCGTCCATGCGCTTCACGCTTATCAGATCGGCGAATCCTTCCGCAGGAACTTCCTCATCACTTATCAGCCTGCTTAACTGCTGTGCCCAGGGCTTGCCGCTTCGTGGATTTGGAGAAACGCCGAAGATAGCGATGTGCTCCGCGGCGCGCGTCACCGCCACGTAGAGCAGTCTTGCTTCCTCCTCCGCACCGCGAGCCTTCCGCAATTCCCGGTGTCGCTCGTGCCAGGGCTCGCGGCTCTTGGCGTCCGCCAGCCGGTGATAAATGCCCAGCTCGTAGCGCCCCGGTTCCTCGCTGCTCGGCTCCGCGCTCAACGCGGGGGAGGACGTGTCCAGCTGGTAATCGATCGCCGGGAGGATGACCACGGGAATGGTGAGTCCTTTTGCGCGATGCACCGTCATTATCCGGACGAATCTCGCGCCTTCCATCCACATCTCGCCAATCTGCGACGCCTGGTAGCGCAGCTCGCGCACCTGTTCCACGAGCTTTCCTAGCGCCGCATATCCCAGTCCTTCCACGCCGTGCGCCATGTCGGCGAACCGGTCGAGGTTCATCAGCGAGCGCACCGGCGCATCGCGCACTGTGAGCTTCTCGCGCAGGCGGAGGCCGTCAATAACACGGCGGAGCATCGCAGAGGCGCTTATCGTCGGCAGGTCTAGCAGGATTTCGCAGTGCCACGCCGCGAACTCCTCCACGGCTCTTGCATCGTCCGCATCGCTGAACGCAACTCCCTTCTCAAGGACTTTAATCAATGGCGCAGCTTCATCGTTTTCTTCCGGTTCCTCCTTGCGCGCAATCGCGAGTTCCGCCAGGCCGCTCGCCGAAAGCCCCACAAAATCGCTGCGCAGCACCTGCGCCAGCAGCAGGTCGCTTTCCGGCGTGAGCAAGAGCTGCAGCAGGTTGCACAGCGCCGAAATCTCTGGCGTCTCTAAAAATCCCACGCTGGTTTCGCTCACAAACGGGATGTTCGCTGCCGACAGCGCGGCTTCATATGCTGGCACGTATGCATTCTTGCGCAAAAGGATGGCGAAGTCGCCGTACTGCAGCGGGCGTGGCGCTTCGTTCGCCTTGGTGTGCATCAGCGCTTTACTTTCAACAGCTTCATGTATGTATCCCGCGACAGCTTCAGCCTCCAGCCTTCTCCGCTCGTCAACAGCCAGGGAAAAATCGCCTTCGGGTTCCATTCTGACGATGACGTCAATGCTGGGGCGGTCTTTGTCGCGGAAGGTGCATTCCTTATGCTTCTCCCCCGCAGGCGTCAGATAGTCGTATTCAAAGCCGAGTATCTCTTCTTCGCCGCCGAACAGCCGGTTCACGAAGTTGAGAATCTCCGGGCGTGAGCGCCAGTTGTACGTGAGCTTCCCCGCGTATCCGCGCTCGCTGAATTCTCGCTGCTTTTCCCTGATGGTCTCAGGCTCGGCGAAGCGCCAGCCGAAGATGGACTGCTTCGGGTCGCCGACGAAGCAGTGCGCCCGCTCCTCGGCGATTTGCTCGATGATCTTTACCTGCAACGGGTTGGTGTCCTGGAATTCGTCGACGAACACCGTGCTGAACCGGCGGCGGTAGTAATTGCGCAAATCGGCGTTATCTTCCAGCGCCCGGAGCATCGTGAGCTGTAAATCCTCGAAGTCGAGCACCCGCGCCGCGCGCTTCTCCGCGTTCAACTGGGCATCAAGTTCCGCAAGTATCGCCGTCAACTCATCGCGGATGGCCTGCGAATCCTGCGCGATGACCGCGGCGATGCATGCGGGGATGTGCTCCTCCCGCAGCGGCTTAAGCAACTCCTTAAGCTCGGCTGTGCCCGTCAGCTTTATGGTCGCGGCAAGCCGCCGGAGAAGCCATACAGTTCCTTCCACGGGTTTCAGCGAGCTGAGTTCTGCCTTGTGCGCGCGGATAAATTCCTGCACTCTCAGGAGCTTTTCAATCGACGCGTCCGTCCGCACGTATTTGGCAGGCGTCTCGTCAACCCGCACGAGTTGGCTGCCCAGCGCATCGTTCGCCTTGTCCCAGCTCGGCTGCGCTACTAAAAACAGCCCGGGCTCGAACGAGAGAATCCCTCGGGCGCGAAGCTGCCGGTAAAGCTGAAGTAACTCGAATTCCAGGCTGCTGCCGAAATCGCTGCGCATGAAATAAGAGCCAAAGCGCAAACTGCGCGCCAGTACGCTTTTCTCGCGTTTTTCCGCCGAGTTGAAGCGCTCGCGCAAAATGCCCAGCAGAACGTGTCTTGCTAGCTTGCGCGCTGGAGCTTCTTCCAGCACGGCAAACGCCGGATCCAGCCCCAGCCGCACCGCGTGCCTGACCAGCTCTTTGCGGCAAAACGAATGAATCGTGCAGATGTTCAGTTCCTGCGCCAGCGGCAGCGCCTTCATTCCCTGCGACGAGAGCAGTTTGCCCTGGATGCGCTCGCGCATCTCCGACGCCGCGTTTTCGGTAAACGTTATCGCGAGCAGCTTATGCGCGTTCTCAAACCCGCCCGCTTCCAGCGCCGTATACAGGTCGCCGGTAATTTGGTGCGTCTTGCCGGTTCCGGCGCTGGCGACGTAGATGGTCGGCTTGCCGAGAAACCGGGGCTTTCGCCGGGCGCTCATCGTGCGCGCTCCTTCGCGAGATTGATAAGCCCTTCGGGAATATCTCTATTCGCAATGTTGGGCAACGTTTCACGGAATATATCGCGCCTGCATATGCGGTACATCTCGCAGTCGCCGCAGTCCATCGCCTTTCGATGGGGCGCGCGCGGGAATTCGCATTCCTGGATTAGCGCGATGCTGGCGACAATAGCCTCATAAACTATCTGCCCCGGCGGGCGCGGATCGTTCTCATCGGGCTTGAGTATCACCCATCGCCGCTCATTGCCCCGCACTAGCGCATAGGAAAACGGCGGCAGCTCGATCTGTTCCTTCAGGTATTGCTGCACCAGCACCGGATAAATGAACGGCGCGAGCGAGACGCCCAGCTTCGTCAGCGCGCCCTCTGCCGGCTTCACTTCAAAGTAGGCCGGATTACCGCTCTTGTAGTCGTGAATATAGACCGTCCCGTCAGCGCTCCGGTCCGTCCGGTCAGGGATCCCGTAGAGCATAAACTCGCGCCCCTGCGCGTCATAGACTTGGACTTTCGCGCTGAGGTCTTTTTCCAGCGAAACGACGGTGGTGCCCGTTTCCTCAAGCATCCTGAACTCGCTTTCGTAGAATTCGCGCAGGCTGTAGTTCCAGCCCGCCAGCTCGTGCGCCAGCTCAAGCTCGAAGTCGTGCAGGTATCCCTTCGCGGCGGCAATGCTCGTGAGCTTGTCGCGAAAGAGTTTAAACACGTCCGCCCGCTCCGGATACTTCTCAAACGCGACTTTAAGCGCCTCGTGCACCGCGATTCCGACTTCCATCGGGCCAATGCCGTCTTCGAGTGTTTCAAGTTCTCCGCCGAGCTTAAGCAGCTTCGTTGCGAAATAGAGAAACGGGCATTTTCGATAAGCGGTCAGAGCGTTGGGGCTAAACGATGTTGGCACCAGTTCTATTGCGGCGGACAAGGCCGCGTGCGGCTCTTCGTTGGCAATGCCGCCGGTGCGGAAATATTCTGAGACAACTGAGCCGTCCATGCTTTGCATAACGGCTGCAGCCGTCTTCCGACTGGGCTTCGCGTCGTCATCTTCGCCTTCGCTGTAGCGCAGCGCTTCCGCGCACGCCTGCGCAAGCGCCCTCTCGTCGGCATACGTGTTCGGCAGGGCTTTCGGCTCTTTGGAGCCCAGCTCGCGCAATGCCGCAACAAGCGGCGTGAGAAACGGCGAGGGAAGCTGCGGGTGTCCCGATACTTCGCGCCGCGCGAATGTAATGAACGTCTTGCGCGTCGCGCGCACGATGGCCGACAAAAACAGGCTTTCCTCAAACTCGTAGGTTTCGCGCGGGCTGCGCAGCTTCAGTCCCGTCACCGCGAGATGTCCGCGCAACTGATCGCCGCCCAGGGTGGCTTCGTCGGGTGCGCGAGGCCAGCGCTGCACGTCGCACTGGGGGATGAAGCAGATAGCCTTCTGCCACTGGCGTGCCATCAGCGCGTCAACTAAAAATACTCCGCCCACGCGCCGCTCGGATATAACTCCGGCATATTGCGAGCACGCTTCCGCAGCCAGCGCTAGCAGCTCCGCTGGCTTTACAGATCCACAGTCTGGTATGTCTAACGCCTCGATAATTCCGTCAAGCGCAGCCTGCTCCGCTGCACGGGATTCGGCGTCCAGCGCCACCGGCGAATCATCGCCGTCCATTTCCGCAAGCGCTTCGTTCCCCAGTTCTTCAGCGAAGTCGCGCAGCGTTGCGAAATCTCGATTGGCGGACAGCGCTTTTCTGAGCGCGTCCAGTCGTTCCAGCAGGTCGCTGAAGCTCTTCTCGCCAGCGTCACGCAAAAACTTGCGCGCCTTTCCCGCGTCCAGGAAAGCTCCCATATTGTGCAGGTACGCAAAGGCCTTATGTGTTGGCGGGAGGAACACGGGGCAAGCGGCGTGCATCAGCGTTCGCAGCCCGTCGGCCTGCGGGTGTGCGGCGTAGGAAAACGCCGCCTGCAACAATGCGGTGACGAGTCGTGGTCGCTGGCCGCGCCGCAGATCAATCAACGGCAAGTTCCTGGCTGCGAATTCGCCTTCCAGCGCAGAGACAAATTCCGGCGCGGCATGGTTTACTACCACGAGGAAGTCATCTAGCGGGATGCCTTCGCGGCGGTGCAGCGCGAGCACGCGGTCGGCGATGAATTCAGCTTCACGCAGGTACGTAGGCTGCGGATGGATTTCGATTCCCGCTCCCGCGACAGCGTCCATCTGCGCCGGTTCTTCGGGCACGCTTTGCGTCTTCACGCGGTCAATCGTTGTGAGCAGCTCCCCGGGCGCGGTCGATCCCCCGGACACCGTCTCGGCTGTCAGGCCCAGCGAATCGACAAGGCCCGCAAGCCGCGCGATCGTCTCGTCGCCCGGCACCTCCGGCAGGCTGAAGTAAAGCGACTGGGCGTGCTCGGTGAGTGCAGCAACGGCGCGCTGGTAGAGCGGGTAGAGATCGTAGAACCCGTCTATAAGAACGAGCCGCGGTAGCGCGTTCAGTATTTCGGGCGCCGCGTTCTCCAGCGCATGCACCGCGCGCTCCTGGCCCGCCAGCCCGTCGTATCGCGTGCGCATCTCTGCGTAGTACTCCCCCGCCAGCGCAAGCAGCAGCGAACTCACATCGTCGCTCACCGGAGCCGGTTGCGTTCCGTCCATCAGCGAAAGGAAAAGCCCCGCGTGCCGCATCGCTTCGATGCTCTTGAGGAAGTGCCGGGCGGTGGCAAGCGCGCGCGGCAGCTCGAGCTTGGCAGCCGCTGGAGTGCGTTCAAGGGTCTCAAGCAGCGCCAGGCTCTCCTCCACCCGCGTCATCCGCCGGCCGGTGAGCAATCCGGCTTCGCCCGCGAGCCGGTAAAGAAACTCCGCAAGCGTCACAATCTCGTCTTCCGGCAGCGCGTTTAATCCTCCCTGCTCCACGATTTTCACGCGCAGATGATCGCGGTGCGACGTGTTGGGAACGACAAACGCGCGCCGCGCAAAGGGCTCCTCGCGCAGCGATTCCAGGTAGGCTTCAATCAGCCGGTGCGTCTTGCCGGACTGCGGAGTGCCGGTGACGCATGCTTTCTGTGCGAAGGCGGGCATAATTCAGGTGTTATAATTGTAGCTCTACTTATGGACGCAGGTGAACTGAAGTGGCTGAGTACGACTTTAAACGCATCGAGGAACACTGGCAGCGCCAATGGGCCGACAACCAGGCATTCGCCGCACACACTCCGTTAGACCGTGAGGACAAGGCCTACGTCCTCGTAATGTTCCCTTATCCTTCCGGCGACCTGCACATGGGTCACCTGCGCAACTACACCATCGGTGACGTCGTCGCCCGCTACCGCCGCCTGCAGGGCAAGAACGTGCTCAACCCGATGGGCTGGGACGCCTTCGGGCTGCCGGCAGAGCAGTCGGCGATTGACCAGAGCATCCATCCCCGCGAACTCACTAACACTGCGGTGGAGAACTACCGCCGTCAGCTCATGAGCGCCGGCATCGCCTACGACTGGAGCCGGGAGGTAAATACTTCCACGCCCGAGTACTACCGCTGGACGCAGTGGCTGTTCCTCAAGCTGTACGAGATGGGGCTGGTCTATAAGAAGGACGCGCCGGTGAACTGGTGCAACGAGCACGGCGTGCTGGCGAACGAGGAGGCGGCCGACGGCACCTGCTGGCGCTGTGGCAAGCCGGTGGTGCGGCGCAACCTGTCGCAGTGGTTCGTGCGCACTACCGCCTTCGCGGAAGAACTCCTCGCCGGTCTTGACGATGTGATCCACTGGCCGGAGAACATCCGCGCGATGCAGCGCAACTGGATAGGCCGCAGCGAAGGAACGAGCATCAAATTCCAGATACCGGCCATCGGCGAGACGATCAGCGTCTTCACGACGCGGGCCGACACGCTGTACGGCGTGACGTTCGTCAGCATCGCGCCGGAGCATCCGCTTGCTGACCGGTTGGCGGAAGCCGGCGGAACTAAGCGCGAGCTGGCGGCACTTCGCGAACGCGCCGCGCGGCAGACGGCGATAGAGCGGGGCGCGGAGGAGCGCGAGAAAGAAGGTATCGACCTCGGCGTGGGCATCAGGCATCCGCTCACGGGCGGGGACGTTGCGGTCTTCGCCGCCGACTACGTGCTGATGGAGTACGGCACGGGCATCGTTATGGGCGTTCCAGCTCACGACACCCGCGACCACGCCTTTGCAGAGAAATACGGCATACCCATAGTCCGGGTAATTAAGGAGGCTGACGGCAGCGAGCCCGAGCTGCCGTTCACCGGCTACGGACAGATGGCGGATTCGGGCAAGTACAGCGGGCTTACGAGCGATGAAGGTATCGCGCAGCTAAACGACGACCTGGCGGCGCAGGATATGGGCGGCGCAACGGTCGAATACAAGCTTCGCGACTGGCTGGTGTCTCGCCAGCGTTACTGGGGCGTGCCCATCCCCATCATCAACTGCGAAAAATGCGGTCACGTGCCGGTGGCATACGAAGACCTTCCGGTGCTGCTGCCCGAAGAGGTGGAGTTCAGCGCCGATACCGACGCGCGGTTAGCGACCAACCGCGAGTTTATAGAGACGACCTGCCCCAAATGCGGCGGCGCAGCCAAGCGCGAGGCGGACACGCTCTCCACGTTCGTGTGCAGCTCGTGGTACTACCTGCGCTTCACCGACCCGCACAACGATAAAGCCGCTTTTGATCCAGAGATCTGCAACGCGTGGATGCCGGTGGACAACTACATCGGCGGAAAAGAGCACGTCGTCGGCCATATGCTCTATTCGCGCTTCATCTGCCACGCATTGAGCCGCGCGGGAATACTCGACTTCCGCGAGCCGTTCGCCCGCTATTTCTCCCAGGGCATTTTGTACAAGGACGGCGCGAAGATGAGCAAGAGCCGGGGCAACGTGGTCAGCATCGACCACTTCCTCGATCGCTACGGCGCTGACACGGCGCGGATGATAAGCCTCTTCTGGGGACCGCCGGAGCGCGATGTCGAGTGGCAGGAAGGCGGCGTGGGCGGCTGCTTCCGCTTCCTCAAGCGCTTTCACGCGTTCTTCACCGCAGTCTGGCCCGACGTGGCGCAGGCCATCTCGCCGGACAGCGGTGATGCGTCAGAGGATGCGCAGCGCATCCTCAGCATCGTCCACGGCGGCGTCAGAGACATCACCCAGATGATGGACAACTGGCGCTACAACACGGTGATAAGCTCGCTCATGGTCTTCCTCAATCGCCTGAGCGAGTTCTGGGATGGGCTGCCGGATGAAAGGCGCGCCGACGGCAACATCCAGGCCCTGTTGCGAGAAGCGCTGCTGGTCTACATACGGCTGCTTTCGCCGATTGCGCCGCACCTGTCCGAAGAGCTGTGGCACGTGGCGGGGCAGGAAGGCTTCGTAATGCACTCGCGCTGGCCGGAGTACGACGAGCGCTTCCTGCAAATAAGCGAGGTGGAATACGGCATCAGCGTGAACGGCAAGCCGCGCAGCCGGGTAACGGTGCCGGTCGAGACACCCGATGCCGAGCTGGAAAAGCTCGCCCTGGCCGATGAGAACATCCAGCGCCATATCGCCGGAAAGCAGGTGGTGAAGGTAATCGTCATCCGCGACCGGCTGGTGAATATCGTGGTCAAGTAAAACCGGGGGGTAATGTGAGCCTTCAGGAGAAGGTGATAGTGTTCGCCGCGGGCGTGGTGCTGCTCGTGTCGGTCGCTATCGGCTACACTGCGCTTTTCGGGCATTCGAAGCTCACCCGGCCGTTTGCGGAATTCCCGGGAGTCGTCGCCGGCGAACAGCCGGGAGAATACAGCCTGCTGACGCTGCCGGAAGAAACTGCTGCACAAGCCAGCGGTGATTCCGCCCCGGCACAGCTTCAGGATGTGAAGTTCCCGCTCGACCTGAATACCGCCACCGCCGCCGAGCTTCAGATACTCCCCGGCATCGGGCCGGTGCTGGCGGAACGTATCCTGGACTACCGCGCCGAGATAGGGGGGTTTTCCACGGTGGAGCAGCTTCTGGAGGTCAGGGGAATAGGCGAAAAGAAGCTCGACGCTGTTCGAGACCTCGTTGTGGTGAAACAGTGAGCTACCTGCAGGAGAAGATCGGCGCTGTAGTGCTGCACGTCAAGGCGCTGCCGGGCTCAAGGCGCGACGAGGTGCGCGGCGTGGATGGTGGTGTGCTGAAGGTCGCGGTGACCGCCCCACCGGAGAAGGGCAAGGCGAACAAGGCGCTGCTTGCGGTGCTCGCGGAATTCCTGGGCGTTCCGCGCCGGGATGTCACGATAATCAGTGGCGAAACCTCGCGCGACAAGCGCATCGAAGTGGCAGGCGTCACGGTAGCGCAGGTAGAGGAGAAACTGGCGAAGCTTGAACGCTAGTCCTGCTTCTTCTTGCGGATGCGCACGGGCTTGGACATCGTTCTGAGCGCTTTCACCGACATCTTCACCTGCTTCTTGTTGCCGTTCTCGTCGATAACGGTGACCTTGCGCAGATTGGGGAACCAGCGGCGCTTGGTGTGCCGCTGCGAATGCGACACCTTATAGCCCGTTACGGGCTTTTTGCCGGTTACTTCACATTTCTTCGACATAGCCGCCTCCCCACGGGCATTCGGCCCGTTTTGAGGGCGAGTAAACATAACACAGGGGTATGCACGTGTCAAACCAGATGCCCGTCGCGCTTGATTCTTGGCTAACGTGACGGTAAGCTTCAACCGTGGCTGTGTGGTGAATGGCAATAAGGCAACATACCGCTTGGGTTTCCGCTCTAGGCCTCGCGCTGGCTCTTGTGGCGCTAACATCGTGCCCCTGCGAGGCCGAGGTCGCGGGAGCTGGCGAGGAACAGCCTGTTGAAGCTGATGACGCTGCGGCGACAATTGAAGAAGTCGCAGCAATGGAGGCAACTGACATGCTCCGGATAACGACTCTCTACGACAACTACCAGCATGACGAGAAACTGAGAACCAATTGGGGTTTTTCCTGCCTGGTCGAGCTTGGCGACAGCGTCGTACTGTTCGATACCGGCGGCGATAGCCCGACTCTGCTGTACAACGTCGACGAGCTGGGCATAGATCTTAAGCGCGTGCAGGCTCTGGTGCTGTCCCACGACCATGGCGACCACACGGGTGGCGCGGGGGGCGTCCTGAAGCGCTGTCCGGGCCTGAAGGTCTATGCTTGCGGCTCATTCTCACCCCGCACAAAGCGCGTGATTACCGGCAACGGGGGCAAACTTGTTGAGGTCACCAGCCCGATTGAGATTCTGCCCGGTATCCAGAGCACCGGTGAGATGGGCGCGGGCATCCACGAGCAGAGCCTGGTGGTGGATACCGGAAGCGGCATCGTTGTTATAACCGGCTGCGCGCATCCGGGCATCGTCGGCATCGTGCGAAAGGCGAAGCAGCTCGTCAAAGGCGACGTCCTGCTGGTAATGGGCGGATTTCACCTGATGGGCACGCCGGGACCGGTGGTGGAGCGCGCCGTCGCTGACCTCAAAGACCTCGGTGTCCGGAAGGTGTCCCCCAGCCACTGCACGGGTGACGCGGCGATTGCGTTGTTTAGCGAAGCGTTCGGCGAAAACTTCATGCCCGGCGGCGTAGGATTGGTCGTGGAATTCCCTATGAAATAAGGCAGGGCGTGCCTCGTACGCTCATGCAGACAATATAACCACTTACGCGCGCCGCCTTCTGAAGGGTGGGGTCGCGCCGTCGCCATAGCGCCATTGCGCGTCGGCGACTTGTGCCCCACCGCATCCTTTCTGAATGACCGGTGTTTCGCGGGACGCGAGATGACTTCCAGAAGGTGCGGCACGAGACCGCACCCTACAGCGCTTTCCCCCGCTACCGGCTATTTACCCGCCATAGCTTCAGCGACGGCGGGCTGGCCCCTGGCTACTTCCTAATAACAGATGGCGAACTTGAGGTCGCCGTTGGTCCAGCGGCAGTAGCTAATCGCGGGATTTCCGTTGACAACTGCGAGCGAAGTCCACCAGCCCACATTTCCCTCGCTTTCCACAGTTACAGGGGTGTCCCAGCTTCCCCCGCCGGCATCACTTGCCCGCACATACTTCAGGTCGTCTTTGGTGTTGGTGTAGTCGCGGTAGCTGATAGCTGGATGCCCATTGACCACACAGAGCGAGGCACCCCGACTCCCACCACTGTCCACGACCACGATGTTACTACACCGGTCCAGCGCTCCCTTCGTCGGCGTTGCTGAAGGCGCCCTCGGCGAGCGAGTTGGTGGCTTTGAGCTTGTACCAGTAGCTAGTGCCAGGCTCAAACGGGCCGTCCAGATATGGACTGGCGTCGTCGGTGCCGATCTCGGTGTAGGTCCCGGTCTCGGTTTCCGACCGGTAGATGGCGTAGTCCGTCGCGCCGGTCACGGCGCTCCAGGTGATTTCGATCTGGTCCTCGTAGTCGCCATCCGATGCCTGGACGTTCAGCGGCGGTGCAAGGCCGCGATAGCCGCTGTCGTCGGCGCTTTTCGCGCCTTCGTCTGTGTTGTAGAGCGCGCTTGTGCAATACCAGTAGAGCGTATCGTGCTCCGCTGTATCATCGCCATAACCCGACGATGGCGCGGGCACTGTATCCAGCAGAACCGGTGCCGGATCGTTATCGACGGTGCTGCGATATATCCGGTAATGCGTCGCCTGCGACACCACATCCCACGATACGTTCACGCCTGTGGTATTCGTGCCATCGCTTGCGCTCACGCTCGCCGGGATTCCAATACCACGCCAACCTTCGGCGGACTCACTCAGAGGACTTCTCTCCTCGTCCGGCCCGGCGTGCAGCACAGTTACGAAGTAGAAGTAGTGCACACCCTCGGTGTCTGCCCAGTTGGCCGCAGTGTCCTCGTAGCTGGTGGTAGGCGCTTCGACCTCATCGAGATATGTAGGATCAGGATCGTCTGCCGTAACGCTTCGATATACCCAGTAGCGAGTCGCGTTGTTCACCGCATCCCAGCCCACTGCCACCTTGCCGGCGAATGTGCCCTGTGTAGCAACCATACCATCGGGAGTACTGAGCCCACGATGTCCCAAGTCGCCTATGCCGCGTTCCCCCTCAATGAAGTAGAAGTGCGGCACGTTCCACGGCACGGTGGTGTCCGTACACGCATGCTCCGGCGGGAACACCGTGGCTATCAGCTCCTCATCCCCCTCTACCTCGTCGGTATCCCGGTACACGTTGTATTGACCCGGCGGAACCTCGAGCTCGCCCCAGACCAGCTCCACCCGATCCGGCCAAAGGCCGTCCGTCGCCATCATCTGTCCCGGCTCAAGCTCACCCATGAACCCGGCATTAGGCCCGCCCAGCGGCCCCTCGATGTCCTCGCCTATAGCCTGCACCCAGTAGTAGTAGGTTGGCCCGATTTCGCCGCTGTAGTCGTCGTAGCTTAGAGTACCTGCATCAATCTGCGAAAGCTCAGAGGGCTCGCCATCCTCGGTGTCTGAGCGCTGGACGGAATACGCTTTTGCGCCTTCAACACTCTTCCATTTAATATGCACACGGTTGCTAAAAACACCATCCGAGGCGTCTATCGTCGTCGGTGCCGTCATCAGTCGAGTGCCACTCATGGGGAGATGACACCCACCGTAACCAGCATCGTTGCGTGCGCGAACGCTGTACTTGTACTCCTTGCCCGGCACGCCGATATCCCAAATGAAGCTCGGATACTGCGGGTCTGTTGCTGAATCAATAAAATCCTTATCCGGGGCGAATACCGAAGCGATATGATCGAGCGAAATCCCAACATCCGGGTCGGCGCGGAATATCTGATAGATGTCAACATCAGGATCGGGATTGCTGTCCCAGATAAGCGACACTCCAGCCGTGGACGTGCTTACCGAAAGCCCCGTCACCACCGCAGGCTCCGTGTACAGGTTCTCTGCCACCCAGCTTATGATTTCCTCAACCGTCAGGCCACCGGGATCGTCGTCCTCCTCCGACACTGTGCGCGCACGCGGCTCAATGGGGAAGTCTGCCACGTATCCCTCATCCGGCAGTGCGCTTGCAGCTCGCCCGCCGTTGCTCGCCAGCACGCAAAGGTAGAAGTTCCCGTTGGGCGACTTGAAGCGGCTCTGCAGCGTCTCCGAGTTCACCGTCAGCAGCGTGTCGACTTCCTCGTATGGCGGCTCATTGTCCCCAAACGGCCCGAACCAGCGCCAGGAGCCGAGGCTGTAGTCGGCGATGCCCACGTAATACACTAGCGGAATGTCTTCGTCCTGCCCGCCACCGAACACGCAGACCTCGCAGTCAATCAGCGTCTTCAAGGGCTTGGTGGCAGCACCTATGTTCTGGCCGTAGATGGCGTATGCGTACTCGCCGGTGGCGTAAGCGCGCAGCGTAAGATACGTCCCTTCCATCTCGACGTTCAGCCCGGAGGTGCCGTTGGTGCTGGTCTGTCCGTCCCTGTACGCTTCCCATCCCTCGCTGATCCTGGTGTCATCCTCCGATGCGCGGCGGGATGCAGTAATGCATCCGTCAAGCTTCATCACTGGCGGCAGCACGCCGCTGCCAGTGCCACCCGTCTGCTCAGACCCGTCCTGCGCCTGTTGCGGCGATGGCATCGGCGTCAGCGAAAGCTGCGCAACCTGTGCGCGTCTATGCCCGCAGGCGGCAAGAATCAGCACGAGTATAACCGTCAGTGTTGTGATGACTGCGCAAACAGCAAGTGTCTTCCTCTGAGACATGAACCCCACTCTCCCCGCGCCCTAACCGAGCGCATTGACTAGAGGTATTATAACAGGGAAACAGCTATGCCGCCACCAGCGCGCACAGCGTTACAGACGGATGCCGCGGTCTTCTCTTCTGTAGATACTCTATTGGGATGTCAAGGGTTGGGGAGTTAGTTGGGGGAATAGGAGTGAGCCGTTGAAGGTGGTTTTGGTTTTGAACATTCCCCAGATGGCGTGAAGGAGTTTGCGCATGACGGCGACGATGGCCTGTATTTTCTTCTTGCCCCGCTGAACCAGGTTTTCGGCGAAGGCCCGCACGTGGGGGTCGGTTCTGCAGGCCACCATGGCGGCGAAGAAGAGGGCGTTTCTCAGCCTGGAGTTCCCGGCGCGGCTGATGCGGGAAGGTGTGCGGACGCTGGTGCCGGACTCGTTGTGCACGGGATCGAGGCCCGCGTAGGCGGTCCACTGGCGGGCGGTCAGGCAGCCCGGCATGGCGCTGAGTTCGGCCAGCAGCCGCACCGCGGTCGCGGCACCCACACCGGGGATGCTAAGCATCAGCTGGTAGCGCCCAAGGAGGGCTTCTTCCGACTTGATAATTGCCACCGCCGCCTGGCGCATTCGCTTGATGCTGCGCTGGTGGTGCTTGATGTTGGCGAGCACATCCTGCTGCACGCAGCGGGGGCAGCTTCCGCCGGCCCGCAGGGAGTGAAGCCGGTTCTTGTCGGCCGCCTGCTGGCGGACCCTTTCGTCAATGCGCCGGGAGATGAGGCGCAGATGGTAGTGGTTGTCGCTAGCGGGCGCCCAGGCCACGAAGTCGGCCTTTTGGGCGTAGAGTGCGATCACCCGGGCGTCCACCCGGTCGGTCTTGGAACGCCGGTTCATCGCCCGCGCGAAGTCCTTGATGGTGCGGGGGTTGGCCACCATCACGCTGATCCCCTCCGCCGCGGCGAGGGCTTTGGCGGCCAACAGGAAGTACACCCCGGTCGC
>JAUWGS010000025.1 GCA_030606285.1 Planctomycetales bacterium
CTTTGGCTCCGATTATTCACCCGAAGGCTCGGGCAGCACGAGCGATCGTGAATACAGCATCGAAGTGGATGGCTCGGAGCTGCATCTCAGAGCTTATGAGCCCGGCGAATACACCTACGCCCTGTTTGCCCAGCAGGTCGGCGACGGCGAGTGGGGAGGCGGGCAGGACGACGATGTTCCCCTTCAGTCCCTGATTGACAGCGAAGTGTGCGAGTTTGGCGGGGGGCAGGACGATGATATTCCGCTTTCGTATTATATAGGCGCAGCGGACTACAGCATCGGCTCCTGGCGCTGGTTCGGGCCGTTTAGGAGCAATGACGAGACGGCCTATCTGAGCACCGACACGCTCAAGAGCCGGTTCAAGTCACCCAACGACAACTTGTACCTGGCAGTGCTCACAGCCAGCGGCGGCAAGGCTGCAAGCCGACTGCCGGAAGATGGACTGGTGGGAGAACTTCCATTTGCCGCAGGACATCGAAACGCCAGCCAATCCGGCGAAGACGCCTGTGGTGTGACAATCGTTCGTGTCGTGACCGACGCAGACAGCGGCATCGGCACCGAGCCCGAAGTGGTGACGGGGCTTGCGGCGAGCATCGAAGCCGACAGGATTACACTGAGCTGGAACGCCAATCCCGACCCTCACGTCACCAGCTACGAGATTTACCGCAAGGAGGCGGGGAGTGAAGGGCCGCCGGTATGGCTTGATTCAGTAGCCGCAGCGGCGACCGGGTATAACGATATGAGCGCCGAAGCCGGCGTATCCTACGTCTATGGCGTACAAGCGGTAAACGATGTCGGGCCCGGCGGCATGGGATATGTTGACGTCGGCCCGCCGGTGATTCGAGGTGTCAGCCCGACATCGGGCAGCGAGGGCGCCTTGGTGAAGTTCGTTGCGATAATCTCAGGAAGCGAGCCGTTCACCTACGAGTGGGATTTCGCGGGAGGCGCTTCGCCCAACACCAGCACCGAGGCCAGGCCGACAGTGACACTGGGTGATGCTGGCAGTTACTCCGCCAGCCTAACAGTCGCCAACGCCTACAGCGAGGACGCGTATCCCTTCACGCTCACGGTGTACGAGCCTGAGCCTGAGCGCGGTGACTGGTGGATGTTCGGGCGCGAACCGACGCACAACCGGAGAAGCCCCTACGTGGGAGCGCAAACTGCAAGTCTCAAGTGGCGCTATAAGACGGACGGCGAGGAGGTGACCTCCAGTCCCGCCATAGGCGCGGATGGGACGATTTATGTGGGAAGCGGTTATGTAGGAGAGGGTAACGCCTACCTCCACGCCATCAAGCCCGATGGCACACTCAAGTGGCAATACGAGACGGTCTTTGATGTGCGCTCCAGTCCAGCAATAGGCGTCGATGGGACTATATATGTGGGAAGCTACGCCAACTACATCCACGCCATCAAGCCTGATGGCACACTCAAGTGGCAATACGGTACGGGCGATGGTGTATTCTCCAGCCCAGCGATAGGCGCCGATGGGACTATATATGTGGGAAGCGAAGACAATTACCTTTACGCCGTCAAGCCTGACGGGACACTCAAGTGGCGCTATCAGACAGGTGGAATCGTGTTCTCCAGTCCCGCCATCGGCGCGGATGGAACCATCTATGTGGGAAGTGAGGATAACTACCTCTACGCCATCAAGCCTGATGGAAACCTCAAGTGGCGCTACGAGACCGGAGAGTGGGTGGATTCCAGCCCCGCGATAGCTGCCAATGGGACCATCTATGTCGGAAGCGGTGACAATTACCTCTACGCCATCAATCCTGATGGTAGCCAGAAATGGCGATACGATACCAGCGACTGGATCGGCTCCAGCCCGGCGGTAGGTGCTGATGGCACCGTCTATGTGGGAGGCGAAGATGGCTACCTCTACGCCATCACGGATGATGAAACTCAAGGGACGCTCAAGTGGCAATACGGGACGGGCGATATTGTGTACTCCAGTCCTACTATAGGGGCGGATGGGACTATCTATGTGGGAAGCGGCGACAACTACCTCTACGCCATCAATCCTGGTGGGACGCTGAAGTGGCGATACGAGACGGGCGATGCTGTAATCTCCAGTCCGGCGATAAGCGCTGATGGGACGGTTTATGTGGGAAGCCATGACGGTTACCTCTACGCGTTTAATGATTCGGGATGCCACTGGAGGGTAGTAACCTTGGATATCGCAGTAGGTTGGGGTGGCGCAGGCTCCTTTGCTATTGTCAACGGCAACCAGGCGGGATCCTACTGCGACAGTGCCGACGGCTACCTGAAGTATGTGCGGGCGAGTGACGCCAGCGGAAGCTCCTGGGGCACTCCCGTTATCGTTGACACCCAAGTAATGGAGCTTGAATACATCTCCCTGGCAGTGGTCAATGGCAATCCCGCTATTAGCTACTATGACGGTGGCAACGAAGACCTCAAGTATGTCCGGGCAACTGATGCCAATGGAAGTAGCTGGGGAAGCCCTGTTACTATTGATAGCGAAGGGGAGTGGGTCGAGGATACCTGCCTTGTGGTAGTCAACGGCCAACCGGCGATTAGCTACTGGGACGAAGCCAACGAAGACCTCAAGTATGTGCGGGCAACTGATGCCAGCGGGAGCATCTGGGGAACGCCGATAACCGTGGATAGCCCAGGGGATGCGGGTGGCCGGACGAGCTTCCTTGCAGTAGTCAACGGAAACCCCGCAATAATAACCCTCTACTACCG
Organism: Planctomycetales bacterium; assembly: GCA_030606285.1. Lineage (GTDB taxonomy): Bacteria > 4484-113 > 4484-113 > 4484-113 > 4484-113 > JAGGTK01. The sequence continues at coordinate 2,710 of JAUWGS010000025.1, forward strand.
CGGCATCGATTACCAGGCCGACATCATGTATGTCCGCGCGATTGATGCAAATGGAGATAGCTGGGGAACCCCGGTAACTGTGGATAGCCTTGGGGATAACGATGCGGGGCCCACCCTTGCAGTAGTCAACGGTAACCCCGCCATAGGTTACTTTGACTATGCCAACAAGGACCTTAAGTACGTGCGTGCGACTGATGCTAGCGGAAGCTCCTGGGGAACGCCGGTAACCGTGGATAGCGAAGGCGATGCGCACTACTTCGTCTCCCTTGCCACTGTAAACGGCAACCCCGCTATTAGCTACTGTGTATGTGATCTGGACTGGACCAACGCTGACCTCAAGTATGTGCGGGCGAGTGATGCCAGCGGCTCCTCCTGGGGAAGCCCGATAACAGTTGATAGCGCTGGGGATGTGGGCTACGGCGCATCGCTTGCGGTCGTCAACGGTTATCCCGCCATCATCTACTACGACAGAACCAACGGTGACGTCAAGTTCGCCATTTATTATTAGCGGGCGGGATCTGTAGGCTAAACCATCCCTGCCCAATCCGTGGTAGTATTAAGAGGAAAGGCGCTCGATTAAGCGAGTGCAGGGGCCGGAGACCCGGCCCCTATTGATTCAGCGCGGGTAGATTGAAACGATCAAGAGTAGGCTGGGCTGACCAGCCCAGCTCTTCAGGAAATGAACGCAGCGGCGCTAGTCAGCACCGCGTACTCGGATGGGGCAGAAGACAGGGCCGCGTACTCGGTGCGTGAGTATTTCCCCCGCTACATCCTGCCGATGAAGTCGGTCAGTGTGCGCACCATCGCGCCGGTTGCGCCCGGCACCAGGAAGTAGCGCTGCTTCTTGTCGCAATCGGAAGTCCCCGCGATATCCAGATGCGCCCACGAGACCCCCTCGCCGACGAAGCGCTGCAGGAACAGCCCCGCAGTGCTCGCGCCGGCGTACGAGCCGCCGACGTTTTTAATCTTAGCGACCGGCGAAAGCAGCAGCTCTTCGTACTCCACCGGCAGCGGCAGCGGCCACAGCTTCTCGCCCACACTGGCGCCGCACTTTGTGAGCTTCGCCGCGAGCTTATCGTCGTTTGCCATCAATCCCGTGTAGTTGAGGCCCAGCGCGCGCAGGCACGCGCCGGTGAGCGTCGCCACGTCAACGATGGTCGTTGCCTTGAACTTGTCCTGCGCCCACAGCAGCCCGTCCGCCAGCACCAGGCGGCCTTCGGCGTCGGTCGAGTGCACCTCGACGCTCACGCCATTTTTGTAGCTAATGATGTCGCCGGGCAGGTACGCCTTGGCGTCCGGGCGGTTCTCGGCGCTGGGGATGATGCCCACGACGTTTTGCTTCAAGCCCAGCGTTGCGATGGCCTCCATCGTGTGGATGACGGCGGCGGAGCCCGCCATGTCGCCCTTCATCTCCCACATCTGGCTCCACGGCTTCAGCGAAATGCCGCCGGTGTCGAAGCTGATGCCCTTGCCGACGAGCGCGAGGTCCACGCGCTTGCGCCGCGCGCCCCGGTAGTTCATGGCGAACATCACCGGTGGATGCGCGCTGCCCGCGCCGACGTTCAGCAGCCCCACGTGGTTGCCCTTCTTAAGGTCGTCCTTGCGCAGCAGCGTGAACTCCATCCCGTGCTTCTTAGCGATTTTGGCGGCGTGCGCGGCGATGCCTTCGGGCACGAGCGAGCTTCCGGGACGGTTGACGATGTCGCGCGCGCCGTTCGCCGCGTTGCAGACGGCCTGGCGCTCATGCGCGATCCTCTCGGCTTCCCGCACGCCGTCCGCGGGCACCAGCAGCTGCACTTTCATCGTCTTGATTGGGTAAATCGAGTCCTTGAACTCGGTGTACTCGTAGGCGCCCAGCGTGACGCCCTCGACGACCTTGTCGATGATCTTATAACCCGACCTGGATTTGAGAAAGAACGCAATGCTGTCGAAGTGGTGCTTGCGGGCGAAGTCAACCACCTTGGCTGCAGCCGTGCGCACCTGGTCGTCCGCATCCTGGAAGAATCCCAGGCGTAGCGGCATGAAACCTACGAATTTGAATTTGCCAGCGTTGCCCTTGAAGTCAGAAGTGGACGACGCGAAGGTGTAATCCCATACTTTCTTGTCCTTTGCATCCTGCAGCCACTTCATCCCTTCTTTGGTGAGCGGATTGCGCTTATTCGGTGCATACCTCAGGTTATCATCAAGCAGCAAAACAAGCACGTCGCCTTCGGCGCTGAGCAAATCGTTTGTGCTAACGGTTATCTTGATATTCATCGTAATCCTCCCGGCATTATTTCGCGTTTACCACAATTGCACTTCTTCGTTTTCTTCGGTTGCCTCACGCTCTTCACCTTCGTCGGCGGTCTTGCACGAGGGAATTATGAGTAGCAGGGGCAGCACGAGCAGCGCTCCCAGCAAATACCCCCAAAACCTCCTCATCACAATACACCTCCTCTAGATTAGGTACGCTTCGAGCTTATCCTGCAAAAAGCGCCGCAGTTGCGCGATTTCCACGCGCTCCTGCACCAGTGTATCACGGTCGCGCACGGTGACCTTCTTGTCCTCCGGCGACTCGAAGTCGTAGGTGACGCACCAGGGCGTGCCGACCTCGTCCTGCCGGCGGTAGCGCTTGCCGATGCTGCCGGTCTCGTCGTAGTCGCACGCCATAAAGCGGCGCAGCTCCGCGTGTATGCGTCGCGCCTGCTCCGCCAGCTTGCGGCGCAGGGGCAGCACGGCCACCTTCGCGGGAGCGAGCAGCGGGTGGAAACGCAGCACGGTGCGCTTTTCTTCCTCCGCCCGGCCGCCTTCGCGCGCCTCGGGGCCGGTGGGGGCCTCGTCCACAAAGTACGCGTCGCAGAGCACCGCCAGCATTATGCGGTCCAGCCCCGCGCTGGTCTCTATCACGTACGGCGTGAAGCGCTCCTTCGTCTCCTCGTCGAAGTACTCCAGGCGCTTGCCCGATGCCTCCTGGTGCTGGCGCAGGTCGAAGTCCGTGCGGTTGTGGATGCCCTCAAACTCCATCCAGCCGAACGGGAACTCGTACTCGATGTCGGTCGCGGTCTTCGCGTAATGCGCAAGCTCGTCTTTCGCGTGCTCCCTGAAGCGCAGCTTCTCCGCGCGGAAGCCAACCTTGTCGTACCACTCGCGCCGGTAGTTCTTCCAGTGCTCGAACCACTCGTCGGCTTTTTCGGCACGGCAGAAAAACTCCATCTCCATCTGCGAGAACTCGCGGGAGCGGGCGGTGTAGTTGCGCGGATTGATCTCGTTGCGAAACGCCTTGCCGATCTGCGCGATGCCAAACGGCACCTTGGCGCGCGCACTGCCGCGTATGAGGTCGAAGTCGGTGAATATCGGCTGGCAGGTTTCCGGGCGCAGGTACGCCACGTTGCTGTCGGTCTCCGCCGCGCCGACGAACGTCTTCATCATCAGGTGGAACTTGCGTGGCTCGGTGAGCTCGGTTGCGCCGCACGCGGGGCACTTGTTTTCCGTAAGCTCGTCGGCTTTGAAGCGCTTCTTGCACTTCTTGCAGTCCACCATCTCGTCGGCGAAATGAGCCAGGTGCCCGCTGGCCTCCCACACGCCCGGGTGCGTGATGATGGCCGAATCCAGCCCCACCACGTCGTTTCGGCTGCGCACCGTGTGCTGCCACCACGCGCTGCGGATGTTTTCGCGCAGCTCCACGCCCAGCGGCCCGTAGTCCCAGAAGCCCGAAAGCCCGCTGTAGATTTCCGCGCTGGGGAAGATGAAGCCGCGCCGCTTCGTGAGCGACACGATTTCGTCCATAAGTTCGCTTGGTTGTGAAAACTCCGCCATAGCCCTTCGTCGGAGAGTGCATTATATCATCGCGCATTATCGCCGGCGTTCCTGCTATAATCGGCGTATGCGAATGCGACTAGTCGTGCTTGCGGTTCTAATGGCACTTTTCGCGGCCGCCTGCGGGGGCGGGGGCGCAATCGGCACGCCACCGGGCGGCAACGTGAGCATTGACGGCATCTATGCCGGCATCGCCACCGCGTCCTCAACCGGCGCGGAGATCACAATCGAGATCGAGTTTGCCACGCACGGCTCGTGGGCGGAAGTCATGCTGCGCTATCCTGAAGATTCGCAGGTTGAGGGGCTTTACGGCACCGGGAGCCGGTGGGGGCGCAGCTTCGCGCTGGTGCTGAACAAGCGCACGGGGCGCGAAAGCTATTTTGAAGGCTTTATAAGCGAAGACGGCAGGGAACTCACCGCAACCCTCCACTACCCCGACCGCGACGAGACCTTCACCATCTGGGCGCTGTTGGTGTAGGGCTGCGGAATAAAGGAATGGAAGAGAGAACCAAGTGAGGTGTATTATGCGACTGACTATTTTGCTAGTTGTGCTGCTGGGTTGCCTTTCCATCATCTGTTCTGGTGAAAAACCCGATACCGAAATTACTGGCTACGGGCCTTATGTTCTTGGCACGAATATCGATGACTTCAATGCGAACGGACTAGACGGCCCTCATTTGCTCGAACAGGTGAAAGAGGCCAGAGTTATCTCATATGTGGCCTTCGAGGAATTCCGCTTGCGGGAAGACCTCCGAACGTTAGATATGGTGGTGACGCTGGTTTTCATTGACGATAAACTGGAAGCAATACATCTCCAATTCCCAGAGTTAGTTTTCAAGTTCAAGGAGATTCGCGACCTCGCGGAATATGTCAAAGCTCTAGATGAAGCCATACATTCCCAATACGATAAGGCGTTATGGAAAAGCTCCCATTTACAGTGGGGCTGGGAACGATATTCCAAGTGGCGGAGATGGACAGGACACTTAGACCTTGAAGATGAATACGATACGACTCTCAGTATGTATTGGTACGAATATGAGCTTCGCATATCATATGAGACGGCACTCGCGCGTAGTGTTATCGAAGCATACAGAGAACGGACGTCCCAAGAAAGTCAGGGCAAATTGTAATGACCTCCCCCTCCGGCCTCGCATACATCCGCCAGTCGCTAGCCCAGGTGTTCGATGAGATAAGGTAACTTGAGGGCCAGCGCCTAATCGGTGCGCAACCTTAAGGCCTGGGACTTGTCCGCCACAGTTCGCTTCTCTGAGCGCAACATTGACCGCTTCATCAAGCGCAAGAGCGTTCTTTCTCTCGGTTCCTTTCAGCAACACCACCAGTTCCCTCATGTCCCCATGGGTCAAGTCTTAGTATAAGAATACGACCGTTTCGACGTAGTGATATAAGGTTGTTAGCGGAATTTCGTTTAGGATTGCCCTAAAAGCATTCCGCTAACGGGCTGTATTGGAAGCGTCCCGGTAAAGTCTTATTTCTTTATGAGTCAGTAGCATGTTGAGATAGGTCCTGCCCTAGGCAAAGAACTGGCATATATGCACGTCCCGATGAACGTTTGCGCGTTGAGAGAATATAATCAGCCTAGGTTGCAGTATGCCGCATCTCCTCAACGAATGCAGCACCTATGATTGCTGTCGGCAGCGCGAATACGGCGACCCCGAGAACCGAAATGACCCCGGCAATCAATCTTCCTACTGCTGTGACCGGAACCACGCCACCATAACCGACAGTAGTAAGCGCTGAGACTGCCCACCAAGCAGTAGCCGGGATGCTGCTGAATGCTTCCGGCTGGAAGGGGTATTCAATGTAGTACATAAGGCAAGACGCTAATAGCAATACGCCAAGAACGCCAGTTGCAACAAGGATCAGTTGATGCGAAGCCCTCTTGAACACTCTCCCGAGAACACCTAGCGACTCGGAATACCTCAGAAGCTTGAGCATTCTGAGAAGCCTGACCAACCTGAAAACACGCAGTGCGCGGAGATCGACGCCGAGAAGCGGCAGATAGAACGGGGCAATTGCTGCCAAGTCTATTATCGCCAGAGGTGTGAGCGCAAACCGCATTCTGCCCGTAAAAGGCTGTCTCCACTGGCGAACCTCCACTGCACTCCAGACTCGCAATAAATACTCAATAGAGAATACCGTGACAGAGATAAACTCCGTCCAGTAGAACACCGCTGGAATGAGTTCATAGACGAACTTCACGGATTCGAGGATAACTGCCGCGATATTGAGCACAATCAACGCGGCAATGGAGATGTCAAAACCTTGACTTACTTTATCCCCCGGCTGAGCGACCTCTACTATTTCGAAAACTCTTTTTCGGACGCGCTCCCACATAGCCCTCACCCCAGATGCTCGCGGATGTCGTCCAGTGCGGGCTTGTAGGATAGCTTGGGCAGGCCGAAGTGCGCTAGAAGCTCGTGGATGTCGTATTTTTGCCCCTCGGCCCACACCGTGCGCAGCCAGTCGCCAGCCTTTGCGTTGCGGTACCACTTCCTGCCGAACTCGCCACGCAGGTGTTTTCGTATCGCCGCTTCGGCGAGCCACGCCTGTAAGTACTTCGCAACGTAATACCCCTGGTCGAAATCCGAAAGCGCGCGCTTCGACGGGTACTTGAACAACAGCGTGCCGGTAAGCTTCTCGCGGTACGTTCGCCGTGCCGCATCGAGGTCGTAGTTCGGCCAGAACCCGTACTCGTAATCGAGCTTCGTGGCGTATCGGCGCAGCATATAAAGCTTGTTGAAGCGCGAAAATCTCACGTAGTCGTCAAACCTCACGCGGTCCAGGACGTCTTCCAGCCACGCCGGGTCGGTTGTCAGGTACTGCAGCAAAAACGCGAAGTTCTCGTGCACGCTCGTGTCGCCCTCGTGGCGGTAGAGGAACGGAAGCTTCGCGTCCATATGCGCGTAAAACTCAACGTGCCCCGCCTCGTGGAACAGCGTGGAGTAGTCCTGCGCGCCGCCTATAGGCGTGAGCACAAGCCTTATATCCTGCGGCACGCGGATGCCCACGCAAAACGCGCGGGGGGATTTCTTCGGCCGGCTCTCTAAGTCGAGCGCCACGTTTTCCTGCGCGTCAAGGTCAATGCCCAGCCCCGAAAGCGTGTCCTTCAGCACCGGCACCATCCGCTCCTGCGAAAACATCGGGTCGAACGTGTCGGCGCGCATCAGCCGCCCGATGTCGCACTGCGCAAGCTCGCCGAGCCTCAATCCCAACAGCGTCCACGCGTACTCGTCCAGCGCTTCGCGGTACAAGTTGTTAGTCTCGCGGACGAAGCGCTGCATCGTATCGCGCAGCCATTCAAGCCTCAAGCCTGTGAGCTGCCCGGTCAGGTCGGTGTAGTTTTCATAGCCCAGCTCGCCCGTCAGCGCGTGCAGCTTCTCGAATATCTGCTCGTAAAGCGGATTGAGTTCGCCGTCCAGCGCCGCCAGCGCCTTGCCGTCAAGCTCCCGCCGCACCCGCACGTCCTCTTCATTGGCATTGACGACGGGCACGGAGCGGTAGGCCAGCTTCTCGCCCTTGTGCTCGACGGTGAGCGCCGCTTCCTTCTTCTCCTTTTCCTCGACGAGGTATTTCGTTTCGGCGGTGAAATAGTTGCCGGTGACGAAGTAGCGCAGAAGCTTCAGCTCGCGCTCGTCAATCCCAGCCTGCCCGTCCGGCTCAAGCGCCATAACTTCGTCGTAGGTTTCGCGCGAAAACAGCTCGGGGTATTTCCCGACGATCTCTACGATGCGGAACTCGTCGGACAGGCCGGCGTAATTGTTGTAGTACTCCAGCGCGATTTCGGCGTAGAACTCCTCGGCGCGCTGCATCAGATGGGCGATGTCCATGGGCAAACCTCCTCCCTGAAAAGGCGTGAGCCGATTATACCAGCCGTGCGCCTTCGCGTGGCGTCTCTTATACAAACATGCACCCCCGTACGCCGGGCTTCCGCCCGGCTCCTTATCTTCTGTAGGGGCACAGCACGCTGTGCCCATTGTAGGGCGGGGATTCATCCCCGCCGCTCTCCTTCAGATGTCTTAGGACGGCGGCCATAAATGGCCGCCCTACAGCGATCCCCCATGTGTACGCGGTGCTGACCAGCGCCGCTCTTCATCTTATGTAGGGCGGGGTCTCCGTCTTCGACCCTGAGGCTCAGACCCGAAGGGCGCCCCGCCTTCTTCTCCTCCCTCGCTACCGGCTACTGGCCCCTGGCTACTCCTCTTCCCCTCTTCTGCTACAATCTGCCTATGAGCGAAGATGAAGTGCAAACCAGCGTCATCTACTGCGGCGATTGCCTGGACGTTTACCCGTCCTATGGCGTGGTGCTGAAGCGCCTGCCCGACAACTCCATAGACCTTGTTTACATAGACCCGCCGTTGGAGAGGCGGGGCCGCTCTCTAACCCGAGGCGGATTAGTTGTCACAAGGACGAGGTGGGGTGCTAGTGCACGGTCGCTATGACATATTCGGGGAATCGGAAGACGAATTGGCAGCTGACTACACTCACAAGGGTGTGGCCACGGGCGTGCCGAGTAGGTTGCTTAGCCTGCTTTTCTTCCCTGTGGCGACGCTTATGGTCGCCCAGTTGGCAAAAGAAGGGCTGTATCTCCTAGCAGCAGTAGTTGTCATCGCGCAGTTCATCGGCCCCTTGGGCCTACTGGTACGCACAGGGGTGCTTGTGTTTCTAGTGGTCACGAATCATTGGGTCGCCGCATCCATTATCTTCGTACTCCTGATAATACAGGTTACAGTGCCGATACTGGGTACTGCAAACGCGAAGCGTGTGTTGCGTGAAGACAGACCCATTGTGAGTCCCTTTGAGGGGCTTGCTGACTTGCGCGTTGCGCTCCTGGCGGAGTGCTTGTCCCTTGGCGGAGCTCTACTGACGGACGGCTGGGTCAGAGTGACGCTATTGGTTGTGTTTACGGTTGTCGCCTCCTTTCACGCGTCGCAGCTTCTATTCAGGCTCTATCCTCTTTGGCACCGGCTCCACTACTCGCTTATGATGCGGTACGCTGCCCTTGCTGCAGCGGAACATGTACTCTCATCCTCAGAAGGACGTTCCTTCGACTTCGAGGCCGCTGCATTGCATTTGCTGGAATCGGCATATCCCTATTCCCCGGAGTCAGGAAACGGACTGCTTGAACGGGCACGAACGAGCAAGCTGAGCTTCTCCGACAGGGGACATCTGGAGGAGATGCTACGTGCTAATCGCCCCGACCTTTCGGAGGAGAAGGTCCAGGGAGTCCTTCAGCGGACCCACGACGAGCTAATATCTACTGACGGAGATGCGCTGATTATAAGATACGCGATTGCAGAACTAGTCGAAGAGGCATACGGTGATGAGGAGAGAGCCTTATATATGCAGGCGATATTCTCCGGGAGGGCGTCGTAAGATGTTGCACACCGCGCGCAAGGAATGCGAACGGTGGTGGCTCGAAGAGCAAATCAGCATCCAGCTCGTCACTGTCAAACAACTAATAAACCGTGACTTCCGGAAGGAACTGGAATATATCAGGATGCTGGGAGGGTAATATGGCAAGAAAGATTAAGGGACCGAGAAAGAAAGAACTGACGGAGGCGTCAATAGCTTCTGCATTCAGTTCAATTGAGCTATTCAACAGACCGGGTTCAGTCAACAGGATTTCACTATCGCTAATAACGAATGTTCGGGCATGGGAGCAACTCGGGAAGGCTTTTCTTCTCAAGAAGAAGCGGGATATCTACTTCGATCGTGGTGAAAGGAGCTATTCAGCGGAAAAAGTTATTCGGATCCTATACTCCGATTTCAACGTACTCAGCCCTGGAGAGGCAAAGACGTTGCAGCAAATTATCTCGCTCAGAAATGAGGCAATGCACTCGGACTTAAACTACATCCCTGATGACTTGGCGGCTCATCTCCTGTATTTTTCCCTAAAGTCGTTCAGAGGTTTCGTCAAGGACCACTTCCCTTCATACGGCAAAGGACTGAACTCCAACTTCATTTCCATCAACTTCGATCAGGTATATACCTACTCCGCGCGAATCAACAAGATAATCTCATCCTCGAGAGGACGCATTAAGGATAACCGAATACTGTACTTGCTTGAACGAGGTTTGCACTACGCACGTCACGGAAATGAGATGAGTCAGCAGGACTGGGTGCAGAAAGTGAAAGCACTTAAGGGTAGGCGAATTACTAAATCGGCACTATATCTGAAGAAGTACGCAGCGGAGCACAACAACGTTCTTTTCATTACTGTTGAAGCCCCAAGCAAGTATGGGAAGGCTGAAGTAACGATATCGAAGGGTAGCCATTCAGCTAAGACGAGAGTTACCGTCGTGGCAAGCGATCCTGATGATAGTCACCCGTACCTGACTTCTGAGTTAGCTGTGAAGTTGAAGAGGGGACGTAACTTCGTATCGCGTGCGATCAAAGAACTGGGGCTCAAGGGGAATAAGGATTACCACCTTGCGGTGCGAAGTGGGAAGAATAGCCAAGTGCAGCGATACAGCGATAGGGCGCTTAAACGGCTGAAGAAATACTTCAATGAGCTGGAATCGTGACAACGCATCGCGGAAGACTTGCGGGAAACGGATACATCGGGATGATCGGGGGAGGATAGTTCTTCCCTGTAGGGCGGCCACCTGTGGGCCGCCGTCTTAAGGCATCTGTTGAAGAACGGCGCGGCACGGGTCCGCGCCCTACAGCTCCAATCCCTAATCCCTCACCCCTAATCCCCAGCTACTGGCCGCTGGTAGCTGATTAGCCGCGCTATCCCAATCGCTTCTGGAAGCGCGTGGCGGCGAGTATCACCATTCCCACAGCGAATACCGTCAGCACGATAATATCCGGCAGCAGGGCGAAAGAACCCGCGCCGCGGATGACCAGCCCGCGCACGATGTTGAGCGCGTACGTCATTGGCAGCAAATACGTTATCGGGTAGATGATTGCGGGCATCGACTCGCGGGGGAACATGAAGCCCGAAAGCAATATCGACGGGATGATGACCAGGATGGACATCAGCACCGCCTGCAACTGGTTGCGCGCCACAGTTGAAATGAATAGCCCCAGCGCAAGCGAGGCCGCGACCCACAGTAGCATCAGCACAATGAGCAGCGGTAGGCTTCCGCGCAGCGGCACCTGGAAGAGGTACACCATCACCAGCAGCACTCCCGTGCCCTCCAGCACGCCCAGCCCGAACATTGGCACGAGCTTGCCGACCATCATTCCCAGGCGCGAAATTGGCGTGGCGATGAGCTGCTCCAGCGTGCCCTCGACGCGCTCGCGCACCACCGAGAGCGCGGTGAGCAACAGAAGCGGCATATGCAGAATCAGCACGAGAATCGCCGGCACGAAGAACACCGACGACCGAAGCTGCGGGTTGAACAGAACGCGCGTCCGCGCCTGCACGCCCGGTGCCTGCGCGCCGACAAATCCCGCCTGCGTGATGTAGCGCTGCGAAAGCTCCTGCGACACGCCGCTCACGGTGCTCATTACGTAATTGGCCGTCGTCGAATCGCTGCCGTCCACCAGCACCTGCACCGTGCGCGACTGGTCGTCGCCGGCGTCGGGCGCGAAGCCCGGCGGGATGAGGAACGCGGCTTTAGCGTCGCCGTCCACGATCGCCTGGTACGCGTCGTCGTAGGAGAGCTTCGCCGCGCGCAGGATGAACACGCCGCTGTTGTCGAGCTTGCTCACGAACTCGCGGCTGCTCTCGCTGAGCGCGAGATCAACCACCACCGCAGTGACGTTTTTCACCTCGGTGGAGATGGCATAGCCGAGGATGATGAGCTGAATGACCGGGATGAGTATGGCGATGAAGATGGTCACGCGGTCGCGCCTAAGCTGCCGCAGCTCCTTCAATGCCATTGCCCTTAGGCCCCTAAACATCCCGCTTGCTCTCCCCTGTGAGCGCGACGAACACGTCCGAGAGCGTCGGGCGCGCCGGGTTCACCGAAACTTCCTCGCCCAGCAATTCACTGAAGCACCGCCCAAGCTCGCCGTCGCTCAGCGCAGCCTGTACCTGCAGGTGCACGTTGTTGCCGAACACCGTCCCGTCGAGCACTCCGGGCTGCGCCAGGATGTCGGATAGCCGCCGCGCCGCGCCGGGATACAAGAACTCCACCCAGCGCGTGCCTTCCGGCGTCACGGCCGGCAGCGCGACGAGTTCTTCCGTCGTTCCAAGCGCCAGCACGCGCGCGAAGTAAATGTAGCCGAGCCGGTTGCAGCGCGCTGCCTCGTCCATGTAGTGCGTCGTGATGAACAGCGTCTTGCCCTGGCCCGCAAGCTCCAGCAGTATCTCCCACATCTGCGAGCGCGAGACCGGGTCGATGCCCGACGTCGGCTCGTCCAGGAATACCACCGGCGGGTCGTGCAGTATCGCGCAGGCTAGCGACAGCCGCTGCTTCCAGCCGCCGGACAGCGTCCCCGCAAGCTGGCGCTGGAACTGCGCCAGGCTGAGTCGCTCCATAACTTTAGCGATCCGCCCGCGCAGCTCATCGCCGAACACCCCGTAGAGGCTGCCGTAGAGCTGCATATTCTCGCGCACCGTGAGGTCCGGGTACAGCGAGAACCGCTGCGGCATATAGCCAATGCGCTGCTTGACTTCATCGGGCTGGCGGGCGCAGTCGTATCCCAGCACGCTCGCCGAGCCGCCCGTCGGCGCAAGCATCCCGCACAGCACGCGAATGAGCGTGGATTTCCCGCTGCCGTTGGGGCCCATGAAGCCGAAAATGTCCCCGGCGGAAACGTCGAACGTGACGTCCTTCAGCGCGGTGATGGGGCCGAATATCTTGGTGACTTCATTGATGGAGATTGTCGTCCCGCCGCTCATGGCGCAACGAGAACGCTTGCAGTCATCCCGGCGCGCAACACAACCGGCGGCGACAGCGGCTTCAGCTTCACCCGGTACACCTGGTTCACCCGCTCCTCCGGCGTGGAGATGTTGCGCGGCGTAAACTCCGCCTGCCGGCTGATGAAGTAGACCTCGGCCTCGAACGGCTTATCGCGCATCGCGTCCAGCACCACGCGCATCCTCGTGCCGATGCTGACTGCGCCTAGCTTCGACTCCGGTACAAACGTGTCAATCCACACGTCCTGCGTGCTGACGAACGCCACCAGCGCCTGCCCCGGCGCCGCGGTCTCGCCGGGATCCAGCAGGTGCTCTTCGACGACTCCGCCCGTCGGCGCGGTAACCGTAAGGTCCGCGATGTCCAGGTCGAGCGCCGCAATCTGCGCGTCAACCTGCCGCGCAGCCGCTTCCGTAGCCGCAAGAGCGTTAGCCGTCGCGCCGGCGACAAGCTGGTCGAGCACGGCTTTTCGCGCCGCCACCGCTTCCGCCGCGGCGTCAATCTCCTCCGGCCGCAAACCGCGCGTCAGCTTGTTGAGCTGCGATTGCGCCGCCGCCACCTGCGAGCGCAGCGAGTCCCGCTCGGCTAAAGCCGCGTCGAGCGTGCTTGCGGCGACCACGCCTTCGTCAAACAGGTTCTGCGTCCTGGCTGCATTCTTCTCCGCGGCGTCCAGCCCCGCCACCAGCGCGTCCCGGCTGGAAGCCGCAGTCTTTATGTCTTCATCGCGGAATCCCGCCAGCGCCAGCTCATGCTGCGCCTCGGCAGCTGCCAGATCCGCCCGCGCCCGCCTGAGTTCCTCCGGCGTCGCGCCGTCCTTAAGGTCTTCGTAATTCGCCCACGCGGCTTCCGCTCCCGCCACGAGCACCTTGCGCTGTGCCAGCAGTACGGAATCGTCCAACCGCGCAAGCATCGCTCCCGCAGCCACTTCCTGGCCTTCCAGCACCGTTAGCTCCGCGACGTTGCCGCCGACCCGGCTTCCCAGCCGGTACTGGCGCGCGCGCACTATGCCCGAAAGCTCCACCGGACGCGGGCCGCAGGAGGCTGCGCACAGCGCGATTGCGGTGAGTAATATGCAGCGAAAGTAGAGCCGTCTCCCCATGTCCGTCGCGGTCAATCCCTACGCGGATTATAGCAGAGCGTCGGTGCTTGCGGGGGAGAGTGGATTACGCCCCCCTGCGCGGAGAAAGCGGATTTCGCGGCGGTGCAGAGGCGTTACAATAACCTCATTCCCGCTTTAGCTGGCTAGCGGACGAACCGCCTCCCCCGTGCAGGATAGGGGTTGATTCAGTTCCGGTGGGAGCAAGTCTGAAGCATTGGCAGGGCTGGGACCCGACCTCCACAATACAGGCTTTGGCGCGAACGCCGCCGCTGTAATGGTGCCAACTGCCGCAATTGTCCTGGAAGACATCCTGACTCCTTCCCGGAACCTTACCCTAAAGTATACCGTGGGATTCACGAGTCTGCATTTCCCCCTGTAGGGCGGGGACCTGTGCCCCGCCGCTCTGTTTCCAAAAATGAAGATGGCGGCCCACGGGTGGCCGCCCTACAGCACCCCCCATGAGTACGCGGTACTGACCAGCGCCGCTCTTGCCGACAACTGGTAGCCGACAGCTGATAGCTGAATGCACCAGCCCGGCTCCTCGTTCCTTTGACGGCGCACCGGAGCCCCGCCCTCGATTTCTCCATCCTCATCCGCACCCCGGGCGCGCTGCTGAGCAGGAAGGGGGCTTATTGAGGGGCGAGCAAATAGCCCTCATTGTATGCCCTGACGTTTTTCTCGATGCTGACAATTGCTATACAGAATCAGGCGGATTGTGAGGGCTAGAACTCCCAACCCTCGTTCTCAAAGAAATCCTGCAACGAATAACAGGCTCTTCACTCTTCAGGGTGGAGTCCTGAGTGTAGAGGTGAAAAAGAGGAGGGGATCTCCTAAGATGAAGTTGTGAAAACAACAAAGGAGGTCCCCGATGGGAAGTATACCAGAACACTTTGAACTGAGAGATTTTGAG
>JAUWGS010000020.1 GCA_030606285.1 Planctomycetales bacterium
CGTAGTGCATCGCAATCGGCGTGATGTCTGAGATGCCGACTACTCCGTTCTGGTCGTAGTCGCCGAGGTTCCAGTAGTGCCAGGTAAGCACCAGATTGCCCTCGCCGTCATCACCGAAGGCTAGATCTGCGACCTTGTTGGCTTCGCCGGTTGGCGGGGTGGACGCGAATTTACCCTCATGGGTAGGCCGGGCTAACCAGCCCGGCTCTTCACCTTGCGGGGCTAGTGAGCCCCGCCTACCCGGAGGATAGCTGACCAGCGCCTCCCGGAGCGCATCCTTCAACTGCGCGAACAGCGCGGCGTCGACGCCGTCGGGAGTTTCCAGCGCGTCGAGTTTGGCGAGCGCGTCTTCGAGGGAAATCACCGCCCGCCCCGGCGGGTAAACCTGGAAAGCCGGCGCTACCCGGTGTTGTGGCTGACCGCCGCTCCCGACAAACGGCATCTGCTGCGCGGCTTTGTGCCTACCACAGCCAATGGCGCTCACAAGAAACAGCATCGCCCCTGCGCATAGAATCCAGCGCAGGCTAACTCGCAGTTTTCTTGCACTCATCGTCCTCCCCTTGACGGTTATAGAGTATACCATCGGAAAGCCGGCTGCGCGGTAGCCCGCCAGCGCCGCTCCTAATCGCTGGGCTAGTTAGTCGCCGACACGCCATAGCGCTATGGCGACGGCGCGCCCAGCCTATTCGGTAGGAGGCACAGCGTGCCGTGCCCCTACAGAAGTTACTATCTATGAACTCAAAACCTGTGAGCGGGGCGGTTCTGATATAATCTTTTTTTTCGCACCGAGAGCGCTATGGATATCGAACTAAAACACATCGCAAAACGCAGCGAGAACCTGTCGGACTGGTATACCGACGTGATTCTCAAAGGCGAGCTTGCGGATTACGCGCCCGTGCGCGGGTGCATGGTCTACCGCGAGTACGGCTACGCTATCTGGGAACGCGTGAAGAAGCTGCTGGGCCAGCGGATCATAGACGCCGGTCATCAGGACGTCTACTACCCGCTGCTCATTCCGCGCAGCCTGCTGATGAAGGAGGCGGAGCACATCGAGGGCTTCTCCCCGGAGGTCGCCTGGGTGACCATCGGCGGCGGCGAGAAGCTGGCGGAGCCGCTCGCGATACGGCCCACATCCGAGGTTATCATCGGCACGATGTGGGCGAAATGGATCGGCTCGTACCGTGATCTGCCGATCCTGCAGAACCAGTGGGCCAACGTGGTTCGGTGGGAGAAGGCTACACGTCCGTTCCTGCGCACGCTGGAGTTTCTGTGGCAGGAAGGGCACACCGCCCATCGCACGGAGAACGAAGCGCGCGAGGAGACAAGGTTGATACTCGACATCTACCGCGATTTCGCAGTGGATGACCTGTCCATGGCCATGCTGGCCGGCAAAAAGAGCGATTCCGAGAAGTTCGCCGGCGCAGTGGAGACCTACGCTATCGAAGGAATGATGCCCGACGGCAAGGCGTTGCAGTGCGGCACGAGCCACTTCCTGGGGCAGAAATTCGCTAAAGCGTTCGAAATCAAGTTCCTCGACGACGACAATACCGAGAAGCTCGTATGGACGACCAGCTGGGGCGTCTCGCACCGCATAGTGGGCGGATTGATCATGCAGCACGGCGATGACAACGGCCTTATTCTGCCGCCCAGGGTGGCGCCGGTGCAGGTCGTCATAGTCCCGATTCTCTATGATGAGACGAAGGCCCAGGTACTGGAAGCCGCGCAGAAGCTGGGCCTGCTCCTGAAGTCGCACTCGGTCTTTGATGAGCCGCTTCGGGTTCACGCGGATCTGGACGAAACCACAACGCCGGGCTTCAAATTCAGCAAGTGGGAACTCAAAGGGGTTCCCGTGCGTCTAGAAATAGGGCCGAAAGATCTGGCGAAGTCCCAGGTGATGGCGGTTACGCGTGACGACCGCGCCAAGCGTACTCTTGCCTTTGACCCGGGAGCCGGCACTTTTGAGCTCGAGGCGTTGACGGGATTGCTGGCGGGTGTCCAGCAGCGATTGCGCGAGCGCGCGTCGCAGGAGCTTTCGTCCCGCCTGTTCAAGGTGGAGAGCTTTGACGAATTCAAAGAGACCGTTACAGGGAAGGGCTTTGCCGTAGCGGCCTGGGACGGCACTGATGAGACGGAAGCAGCGGTCAAGGAAGCCACGTCTGCAACCGTTCGCGTGTTGAAAAAAGGGGTTACATCTGGTAAGGTAGCGTGCATCTATTCTGGCAGGCCCGCCCGGTACATAGCTTATTGGGGTCAATCATACTAGTCAATTTGAGGTGAAACCTATGTGGCCATACAAAATGGCGGCGCGGCTCTTCTCGCTCGCGGTCATTACGGCGGTCCTGCTGACTTCAGCCGCCGCGAGCGCACAGAACGGCGGTGTGTCAGGTTGGGAGCTGAACTATGCGTCCGACGTCGCGGCGCAGATACTCAAGCCATCTGTGGTTTTCATCGAAACTCGCTTCGATCGCCCGCGTAACGATACCGAGTATGCCATCTGGAGTTACTTCCGGGGCGCGAGGCCGCTCTACGGCCTTTACGGAAGCGGCTTCATCTACAAGGACCCCAAGTACGTCATCACTACTCCTTTCCTCCTGACGCACGCTGAGTACATCCGGGTGATCACAAGCGACGGCAGGGCCTTCCCGGCCGAACTGGTGGACGATGACGACGTATTCAAGACCGCCGTGCTGGAAGTGGACTGGGGGTATCACTATGAACCCGTCCCGGCGCTTCTTGCCAGCTCGGAGGACTTGAAGCTGGGTGAGCCAATCACGATTCTGGGCTACGATACCGAGGGAGTGGACTACGTCAGCACGGTTGGGGTCATCTCCGCGATCCGCAAGGAAATGCCCAGCGTGGAAGAGCCCACGGAGCAGTACATCCAGTTCGACGCGGCATACGAGCTCCCGATGATGGGCGGCCCGCTTGCGAACATAAGAGGTGAGGTGGTTGGCATTGTCTACGGGACAGTCACCGACTTCTACCAGTCCAACATCAACCTTGCCGTTCCAATCAATGATCTGGTAAGAGTAGCGGACCGCATCATCTCAGGTGAGGCGAAGCGGCCGTGGTTCGGCGTGGAAACGCTGTGGCTGACCGATCAGATCAGGCTCCTTAACAAGGTTCCTGAGCGCGTCGAGAACGGCGTTTTCATCACGTATGTTGAGCCCGGAAGCCCGGCAGATCTCGCCGGCCTTCTGCCGGGTGACGTTGTCATAGCGATGGAAGGCATCGTGTTTGCGTACTACTTCGACTACAAAGCGTTTATGCGGCGTGTTGACATCGGGCAAGTCGTCAGAGTCACCTACTGGCGCTACACCTCCGGTGTCACAGAAGCCCCGGGCACGGTTGACCAAGATATCTATGAAACTGTAGTGCAGATACTGGAGTACCCAGAGGAAGAGGAGGAAGAATAGCCGCATCTCAACGACCAGAGTCTGCGGCTGGCTGAACGTTGGAGGCATATGTAATGAGAAACCTGCTTGCTTTGACAGTGGTGATGGGATGCATCTGCCTAGCTGGCGCGGTTGCCGGTGCGCAAGAAGGGATGCTAAGTGATGAGGAAGGGTTGCGCATTTTGCGCGAGACGCCGGTCAATGTGCCAGAGCTCATCGAGAAGGTAAAGCGCGGCGTGGTGGTTGTGCAGCCTATCCTGGTGGAAGGTATCGCCGCCGCTGAGTTTGGCGGGCTGGGATCAGGCTTCGTAATCGACAAGCAGGGGCACATCATCACTAACACCCACGTTGCAGGAAAGGCATCAGTCGCTCAGATCATCTTCTGGGACGGCTACTCTGCGAGAGCTACTCTGGTTGCCGCAGCTCCCCACTACGACATCGCGCTGCTAAAACTGGATAGCCCTGACCCGGATCATCTCTTCCCGGTACCGCTTGGCGATTCCGACCGTGTCAAGCCGGGAGACCTGGCTCTGGCAATGGGCGCTCCGGGCTCCATGGAAGGCTTCAATATCGACCGAAGCGACCCGCTGGAGGCTTACGGTCTGCGCTCGACGGCGACAATGCGTGTGGTCTCCGGACGTTATTCGGACATTGATTTCCAAGTCATTCAGAACTACTACGGCCGCAGGAGCTACGGTCTGGCCTATGCGATGTATCTTCCCTACGTTTTCCGAACGCAGGCGCCGATCAATCCGGGCAACTCCGGCGGGCCACTGTTCAACCGTCACGGGGAGGTTATCGGCATCAACACCTGGGGCGGTTCCTACATGCTCATGCAGCAGTCCAACTTCTCCGTGCCGATAAACTCCGCTAAGAGCTTCGTGGTGGAGGTGCTGGAGCACAAGCGCCAGGACATCCCGTGGATCGGGATACACTGCATATTCCCGCCCAACATTACGAACCCGGAAGCCTACATCGAATTCAAGGAGCGGTTTCGCCCGGAAGGTCTGTGGATTTACTCAGTGGAGCCTGATTCGCCTGCAGAGACGGCGGGCTTGCATGATGGCGATGAAATAGTGACTTTGAATGGAGAGGTACCGCCGACATCTGAAGAACTCAGGCTGGAGGTTCTGCTGGGGGAAATCGGAGTTGAGTATTTCCTCGGCGTCCGACGCGGCCACTACGAGTTCACGGTTCGACTGTTCACCGTACCCAAACCCGATTATATAGCGAATTTCTCGGTGTGAGTTCGGTCTGCCCGGGCGCGACACCGGTTCCAGGGGGTTGTAGCGAGGGCTGGGGTATACATTGAGGAGACAAATATGAGCGTAAGATGGACCAATGTGGGGATGGCGTTGATTCTCTTCTTCGCTGTGGTCACAACAGCGGCAAGAGCGGACTTCGTAGCCGTCGAAGTCGCTAAAATGGCAAAGGAGTGCGTTGTCACCATTGAAGCGGTCAGCCTGAGTCTAACGGCCGTCTCGCTGACCTCGCGTCAGCAGCGCATCGTGCAGAGCTACGACACCGGCCTTATAGTCACCAAGGATGGCTACATCCTGACCGATGCAGCGTCGCTGGAGGACGTAGAGGTACTGGATGTCACACTCGCAGACGGCCGGAAGTTTGGTGCGGAGATTGTGGTGCAGGACGAAGGCTACGGCCTGGGGCTGATTAAGCTCAAGGAACCGCCGGCGGACCTCAAGCCAGCCAAGTTTGCGCTGGGCAAGCCGGTGCGCCAGGGCGAGTCGGTCGTCGTCGTTGGTACTGCCGGCGGCTACGGCCACACGGTATCCTACGGCATCATCTCCGCGATCCGCACCGTGCGCCTGGAATCAGGCCAGCTGGTTCCGGATATGATCCAGAGCGATGTCGTTGTCAATACCGGCAACGAGGGCAGCCCGCTGTTTAATGCGAACGGCGAAATCGTCGGTATTCAGGCCGTGTTCGGCGGCGGAGGCGCACTGGGGATGCAGAATGTAACGTTCTTCATGCCCGCACCGCTCGTAAAGAAGGTTATCGATCAGCTGATTGAGACTGAAGAGCCCGCGTTCCGGCCCTGGCTGGGCGTCATGCCCTACTCCGGCTCATTCGGGATGTTCGGACTGCGCGAGCTTTCCGATGACCTGCGGATGTATATGAACCTGCCCGACGAATACTGGGATGTTGGAATGCTCATCTACAATGTCTGGGAGGGCAGTCCGGCTTATGAAGCTGGCCTGCGTTACCAGGACTTCGTTGTCAAGATAAACGGCGAACTGCTCAAGTCCATCGGCCAGCTGGAGAAGATCGTCTACGAGTCTGAGAAGGGCGATATTCTCGTATTCAGCATCATCCGCCGCGACCGTTACCGGGAGATAGAGTGTGAGGTCGGTGACCATCCCGAAGAGATGCTGATGTACTACTTCTAGCCGGCCTTAGCCTTTACGCTCTGGAAGAACCAGCGAGCGAAGCGCTTTCCCGCAGGCGGGGCAGCGAGCCTCGTTTACCAGTGTGCGTGCGGAATAGCCTGCGCGCGAAATCAGTGTCTGCCCGCAGTCGGGACAGGTAGTGTCCCCGTCCGCGCCGGGCAGGTTGCCCAGGTACACGAATTTGAATCCGCGCTCGCGCGCAATGCGCTCCGCGAACCGAAGCGTGGCGACGGGCGTGGCCTCCTCGCGGTACTCGTTGTGCGGGAAGTAGCGCGTGAAGTGCCACGGCGTATCGTGCGGCACGTTGTCCGCCATCCACTCCACCATCGCACTTAGCTCTTCTTCGCTGTCGTTCCAGTTGGTAACGATGTTGGTGACGACCTCCAGGTGCACGCCGCTCTTGGCGACACGCGCGATGGTCTCCAGCACTTTCTCCGGGTGGTTGTACAGCGCCATCTGTACCAAATTCTCCGGCTTGATGGTCTTCAGGTCGGCGCGGTAGGCGTCGGTGACTTCAAGTACGTCTTTGAGCGGTTCGGGATTGATAAACGCGTTCGTCACCAGGCAGGTGTAGTAGTCGGTATGCTCGCGGAAGTAGCGGAAGGTATCCAGCACATACTCCATCCAGATGGTTGGTTCGTTGTAGGTGAACGACACACCGGTGGCCCCTTGCCGGCGGCAGATCTCAACCAGCGCGGGGGGCTCAATCGGCTCGCCTTCCAGCAGGCCTAAGCCCGCCGAGTCCGCATCGGCCATGGATATAGTCCAGTTCTGGCAGTGCTTGCAGCGGAAGTTGCACCCGATGGTGCCCAGCGAAAGCACCAGCGAGCCGGGATGGAAATGGTAGAGCGGCTTTTTTTCCACCGGGTCAACCGCGATGGAGCTGGGGTGCCCCCAGATGAAAGTCACGAGCTCGCCGTCGAGCACGCCGCGCACGCCGCAGTAGCCCGTTTCCCCCTCGCGGATGATGCATTCGCGGGGGCAGAGGCCGCACCGGATTTTCACGCCGAGCTCGTCCGGCTCAAGTTTTGCGAAGTATTTCGCAGGCTTGGCAGCGGATTTGAGCACTTCGGAAAACATTGCGCGTCCGGAATCCATTGTAGCAGTTGAGCGCCGTTTATCTGCTAAACTACGCGGCGTGCCAGGCATTCCCCGGGACTACCCGGTTTCGCTCCTCGACTACGCGCTGCCCGAGGAGCTTATTGCGCAGCAGCCGCTTGCGGAGCGCGACGCTTCGCGCCTGCTCATGGTGAACCGCGCGGCGAATAGCGTTGCGCACTGCAAGTTCCGTGAGCTTCCGGAGTTGCTCCCGGCACGCAGTTTCCTGGTGCTAAACGACTCGCGGGTGATGCGCAGCCGCTACTTCTGCACGCGCGCAGGCACCGGCGGGCGGGTGGAAGTTTTACTCACTCGCGTCCACGACGACGGCACCGCCGAATGCCTGACGGAGGCGCGGGGGCATATCCAGCAGGGCGAGCGGCTGGCGTTTCGCGGCGGCGTCGAGTTTGAAGTGCTGCGTCCGACGGGGCGTGACGAGCCGGGACGCGTGCGCATTCTATACAATAACGAGACGCCGGACGTACCGCGCCTACGCGAGATACTGGAGGCGGGTGCGCTGCCGCTGCCGCCGTATCTCAAAGAAAAGCTTAGCGACGAGGAGCGGTATCAGACGAGTTTTGCTGCCGAGACGGGCTCATCCGCTGCGCCGACCGCAGGCCTGCACTTCACGCAGCGCACGTTCGACGAGCTTAAGCGGCGCGGGATTGACCACGCGCGGATCACGCTGCACGTCGGCACGGCGACATTCCTACCGATACGCGGAGACGACGCGGCAAAGCATCATCTCGCGCCGGAGCCGTACTTTATCCCTGCGGCGGAGCTGAAGCGCATTCTCGCGGCGAAGCTTGACGCGCGGCCGGTTGTCGCCGTGGGCACGACGAGCATCCGCGTGCTGGAGCGGGTCTTTGCGGGCTGGCGCGCTGCGTGTGAAGAATTGAGTGTGAGTTCAGCGGATAAGTTGGAAAGCGTGCCGGATACGGCATTGGCCGAGCGTTTTGCCGCAGCGGGCGATACCGACCTTTACGTGCTGCCCGGATACGAGTTTGAGTTTGTGGACGCTCTGCTCACCAACTTCCATTTGCCGCGCACGACGCTTTTAGCGCTTGTTTACGCGTTCGGTGGCCGCGAGCTTGTGCGCCGGGCCTACGACGAGGCGACTGCCCGCCGCTACCGCTTCTATTCGCTGGGCGACGCTATGCTGGTGGTGTGAGGGGTGGGGGGCTGAGTTGGAAGGCACTGGTATAATGGGGGAACCAACTTCGAGGGCATCACCAAGAACGAACTCGGAGTAATCTAGAGGCCCTCAAAGACATGGAGCTCCCGAAACGGTGAAGAGGAGGGAATAGACTTGGCCGACTACGAGATTTATTGCGACGAGAGCCGTCAGGAGCTTTTCTACGATAAAGACAAGTCGCGGCGAGGCTTCGCTTTAATAGGCGGAATCTGGCTGCAAGCCAGCGAGAGACAGCGACTGAAGGATAAGATCAAGGATCTCCGAAGGCAGCACGAGGTCTTTGGCGAGTTCAAGTGGACCAAGGTTAGCTCTCGACGACTTCCATTCTATCTTGATTTAGTCAACCTTTTCTTCAATGAAGATGCGCTGAAGTTCCGCACTATCGTGTTACGAAACGATGAACTCGATACAGTGAAGTTTCACGAGAGAGACGCGGAGCTGATGTTCTACAAGTTCTACTATCAACTCATCAAACACTGGCTGGAAGATGGGAATTCCTATCGGGTCTTCGTTGACTTGAAAACCAGCCGCAAGCGGGATCGGCTTCAAACGCTTCACAATTGCCTTAAGTTCTCGAACCTAGCTGCGCACGTAGAGTTTGTACAGGCACTCCCCTCTTCGGAAGTGGGTTTCCTACAACTCGCAGATCTGCTATTAGGTGCAGTCGGGGCACGCTTTAACAACGATACTGAGAGTCCCGCTAAGTGCGAAGTTCTGGCACTGATAGAAGAACATCTTAAGCGCCCGTTGGATCGTCCAACGAGCCGCTATTACATGAAGTTCAATGTATTTCGCTGGCGTCCGAGGAGTCGTTGGTAGTGACTCTGCCTCCGCTTCTCAATCTGCCTAACGAAGGATCCTATCTTAACCACTTCAACCGCGTGTATCGGCCGAGAGCAAGCAGCATTGTCACATTCGATGGAATTGTCGTGAAGTTCTCGCGTGAGAATTTCTATCATGCTTTCTACACTGAATCCATTCGTGGTTCAGGTGTCAAAGACACCTTTAGCTTCGGTCGTGCGGAGAGAATGGACTGGATCAGATATGTCTTGGCGTCTGATTCCATGGAGCTTTACCGGAGAGTGATGACATCACGGAAAATCAGAAGAATCAGCCTTGAAGCGTCCACTCCATATGCTGTGGTCATCGAACTAAGGAATAACAACGCCAACATCGCTGGCTTTGTGACCGCGTATATCCCGGGACCGAGAGCGCTTGCGAATATGAAATCTAATCCGAGATGGTGAGGAAAAGACCGCTGTTCGCGGCACAGCGGCCCAAGCCTTTGTGGGTCCCTTGCCATGGGCAAAGGACACTTATATTATACCACCGTTCGCAGCAGTTCGCTTTAGCCTAGGCGACTGCAAACGAACAGCAGCAAGAAGGGCCAGCACTACGCTACGCCTAGGAGAGACCTAGGATGCACCTAGGAAAGCCAAGGTTGATGGCAGGGATAAACGAACACAAGCGAACAGGTTCCCGCAAAAGACGAGGAGCCGGGCTGGTGAGCCCTCTGGCACCTGCGGTATGGCGGGCAAGCCCGGCGTACTCGGGGGGGACAATGCCGGTTGTAGGGGCATGGCATGCCGTGCCCTATTCTGGGTGGCGCCGGCTATCCAGCCGGCGAAAATGAAGGTCGGACACCCTCCATAGGCGGTAAACCTAGATAGGCATCCGCACCCTAAGCGGAGAAGACGGCGGCCCACTGGTGGCCGCCCTACAGAAGAATAATCCGAGGGAATCACGGGCGAGACCCTCCGGTTACGCGCGGCGCGTGATGGCGGGCAAGCGCCCGCGCCACCGAGATAGGGGTCTACAAAAGAGCGGCGGGGATGAATCCTTGGCCTACAGGCTAATCGCGGTCGGGGCTCGCAGGTTCGGCTAAAAAATCGGCCAGTTCGGCGCGGGTTTCGGGGCTGGCGGAATACGACGCCCAGCGCACGCGGTCTTTGAACACAAACGGGAATTCCGGCAGGCCGGTTTTGCACTGTACGCCCAGGCGCGTTAGCTCAAGCCGTATCACCTCCAGCGCGCGTCCGATCC
The DNA here is from genome assembly GCA_030606285.1 of Planctomycetales bacterium. Classification (GTDB taxonomy): domain Bacteria; phylum 4484-113; class 4484-113; order 4484-113; family 4484-113; genus JAGGTK01. The sequence continues at coordinate 10,140 of JAUWGS010000020.1, forward strand.
GCAGATACGACTTGGCCGCCGTCAGCGGCGCGTACACCCAGCCGCCGGGCATGTCGCCCTGCCACAGGTGGAACTCCTTATGCAACAGGCTGACCGCAGCGCGCAGCTCATCGTCCAGCAGCGGGAACAGGCGTGAGCGCACGAGCTTGTCCGCGGCGCGAACGGAGGGGCACTTCGTTCCCTGCAGCATGTTGGCTAGAGCGTACACAAACTGAGCGTGCGACCGGTGCAGAAGCCGCCGCAGCTTGCGCTCGGCGTAATCCCTAGTAGGCCCGCGCTTTCTCTTGCCTCCCGCCATAATCTCGCTGATGATTCTCGCTGATTGGGGGCGGATTGGCAACCACGCGTGGCGAGTGGCTAAGGTCTCAGGCTTCTTGCGGGAAGAACCTCTCCTTAAACTTCAGCGAGACGTTCACCAAGCTGATGAGCACGGGCACTTCAATCAACGGGCCGATGACTGCGGCGAATGCCACACCGGAGTTGATGCCGAACACCGCAATGGCTACCGCGATGGCGAGCTCGAAGTTGTTGCTCGCGGCGGTGAACGACAGGCTTGCGGTCTTCGGATAGTCCGCGCCCACCTTGCGGCTGATAAAGAAGCTGACGAGGAACATCAGCACGAAGTAGATGAGCAGCGGGATGGCGATGCGCACGACGTCGAAGGGGATGCTGACTATCAAATTGCCCTTCAGGCTGAACATTACGACGATGGTGAACAGCAGCGCAATGAGCGTTACCGGGCTGATTTTCGGGATGAAGCGCGTGTGGTACCAGTTCTTGCCTTTGATGCGAATGAGCGTGAAGCGCGTGAGGAAGCCCGCGATGAAGGGAATGCCCAGGTAGATGAAAACGCTCTGCGCTATCTGGCCAATGCTCACGTCAACCACGCTTCCCTTCAGCCCGAACAGCGGCGGCAGCATAGTGATGAAGAACCAGGCGTAAACGCTGAAAAACAGCACCTGAAAAATGCTGTTGAGAGCTACCAGGCCCGCGCAGTACTCCGAGTCGCCCTTGGCGAGCTCGTTCCACACGATGACCATCGCAATGCAGCGCGCCAGGCCAATCATAATCAGGCCGATCATGTACTCCGGCTTGTCTTGCAGGAAGGCAATCGCCAGGGCGAACATCAGCACCGGCCCGATAATCCAGTTCAGCACGAGCGACAGGCTGAGAACGCGCACATTGCGGAAGACGTCCTTTAGTTCCTCGTAGCGCACCTTTGCCAGCGGCGGGTACATCATAAGGATCAGGCCGATGGCGATGGGGATGTTCGTCGTGCCGACCTGGAACTGGTTGATGAAGGACTCGACGCCTTCAACGAAGTATCCCAGCCCGACGCCAAAAGCCATCGCGAGGAATATCCATAATGTTAGCAGCCGGTCGAGCAGTGAGAGTCTCTTCATGGTCATGTTCGTACTCTCATTTATTTGAATGCCTAGTACGCTGGAATCGGGCAGGTAAGTACACGCCGCGCGTATTCGCGGACGAGGTGCAGCGCCTCCGTCAGCGCGTTTTCAAACGGCAACAGCTCGACGGGGATGTAAAAGCACGCCAGAAAAGCCGCGGCGATGACCACCAGCGATTTCCATTCGAGTCTCCAGTTTGTGCTCATCGCTTGCGTCCTGCGCGCCGAGGACGCGGCGAAGCCACTTCCATTTGCTCCTTCGCCGCCGCCTGCATTGCGCCTTCCACGCATTTGAAGAAGCCGAGCACGCAGGGCATCCTGAGCCGGTAGTAGACCTGCGAGCCGCGCTTTTCGCTATCCACTACGCCGGCTGCGTGGAGGACGGCGAGGTGCTTGGACACGGTGGACATGTCGGCGCCCACAAGCTTCGTTAGCTCGCACACGCACCGCTCGCCGCGTGAGAGTTCCTGCACGACCAGCAGGCGGGAAGGATGCGCCAGCGCCTTGAAGACTTTAGCGCGGGCTTCGAGCCGCGCGCGTTCGAGTTTACTTATTCGAGGCGTCATTGGTTTAGCACCACCTGGTTTGATTACCATCGTAATGGTTCAATTCATTTGGCAATATAGCCAAATCACCAAGTGTTGTCAAGGGGAATAAGAGAGTAGCGGGGGAAGCGTCTGTAGGGCGGCTATTCTTGCCCGCCACGCCTAAAGCGCCCGAAGGCTTGCCCGCCCGTGGAGGGACGAAGGAGGGACCAACAACCGTCACTCGCCGCCCTGATTGCCCGCTTGAGGGGAGGATTCCAGCGAATCGAACAGTTCGACACAATACGAGAGAACGGTGGACTTACGGGACAACGATGAGATTGTCGGGGTATGTAACGCCGGAACCAGCGCCTGGATTATACAGAGTTACGTTGTACGTGTCAGGGCTAATCTCCTGCGTGAAACCCGAGAACCAGAAATCATCAGCAGAGATATCAAGAGCGAAGTACACCAAGCCTCCCTGGGCCTCAGCGTCAAAAATGTGCGGACGTAGCAGGATGTCGGGAAGCGCTCCACCACCATCGACTGTCAGGATCAGGTGCGTGCCGCGCTGCGTATTGGGAAGCGTCGGATTGTCGTTGTGGCGCAGCCAGAGATTGTAGAACGTGAAGACAACCACGTCATTGTCGCCCTGGTCAGCTATCTTGTCGGAGAAGTCGGGAATTGTTTCAGAACCGTCGGCACCCCACGGGCGCACACCGAAATCGCAGGTTCCGTCAATGACCACGTCGTTCCGCATAATTGGAATCCCAACTAGCGTGCGCGTCACCCCGCCAAGGTATGTCCCATGCTGAGTGAATAGCCCGAAGGAGATATCGCCGGTGCCAACCACAACAGCAATAAGACCAGCTAACAGATGCGGTTGACGGTAAGTTATCGGCATCTCACCATCCGCCTCACCTATCGTTCCGGGGGGTGTAGTGCCCCAGAGATAGTACACCATAGGGCTGTCAGGTATTAGTGGTGGTCCGATAGTACCGTAGACGATCATAAACTCCTCACCGTCTGCCCGGATTATGTCGTCGAAAGCGACTGTATCATCCGGCTCAAACTGTGGCGGTTCCTCAGCCGTCGGGTGCCCGCACGGATTCCGGCGGATTTTCGGATTCTCCGGCGCGAAGTATAGGTAAGGCTGACGACTATCGCCAACTGAGAACTCCACCTCAGGCCAGGTTGCCATCTCAACAAGCTCCAACACGGTTAGCATGAATTCGAACGTGTCTTCGCCGTAGTCGTTCGTCACCGTGACGGAGGCTGCGTAATTACCTTCAGCGCCGAGCGACACCGTTGGCGACTCCGCAGTGCTGGTGTTCGGCGTGGCGCCGCCACCGAAGTCCCAAGCGTAGGTGAAGGGCTCACTGCCCGTCACGTTAGCTGTGAACTGCGCTACCGATCCCGGCAGGCCGGATGTTGGCGATACTGAGGATACTAGCGGTGCTCCAAATATATTCAGCGTAAAGTCATATGTGTCTTCGCTATAGGCGTTCGCGACTGTTAGGCTGGCGAAGTAGCTGCCGAGACTACCGAGCGTCACAGTCGGCGATTCTTCCGTGCTCGTGTTGGGCGTCGCGCCCCCGCCGAAATCCCAGGCGTAGGTGAATGGCGGCGCCCCCGAAACCTCGGCGCTGAAGCTGACCTCAGTTCCCGCTAATCCGTCCGTTGGACTGACGGATAGTATGTTGGGTATTTCGCCCCGGACACCGTTGTCGGGTCCACCCAATGGCCCATCCTTGTCTTCTCCCAGCGCCTGTACCCAGTACCAGCGTACAGCGGCGATGGGGGGCTCAGCATCCAGGTACGACAGCGTTTCCGCTCCCACTTCGGCAAGAAATTCCGCATCGCCCTCAACGTCGGTCTCGCTGCGATATAGCCTGTATCCCACGGCGCTCTCAACCGTAGTCCATTCAATCTCGATGTAGTCGAGGATGTCGTCGCTCGCGCTCACGCTGGGGGCTGCAAGCTCACGCGCTGCGTTAACAAGTGTCCTTCCCCCGAAACCCGCATTGTTCCTTGCCCGGACGGCGTATTGATACTCCTTGCCCGGGATGCCGGTTGCATCCGAGTAAGTCACTTCGGGCGCATTGATCCCGGCGAGAAGCACCGGGGGCTCGTCATCGTCCAGATCGTCACGGAACACCTGATAGATATACACGTCCGGGTCAAGGTTCGTGTCCCAGGTCAGGTTCACCCCTTCGGTATCAGTTGTCGCTTCAAGGCCCGTGACAATCGCTGGATCGGTGAGCAGATTCTCCTCCACCCAGGTGCAGATTTCCTCTATCGTCAGGCCGCCGGGGTCGTCGTCCTCATCCGATACGGCTCGCACTGATGCCTCAAAGGGGAAGTCCGCAATAAGTCCCTCATCCGGCAGCGCGCTTGCAGCCTTGCTTCCGTTACTTGCCAGCACGCACAGATAGAAGTTGTCACCCGGCGACTTGAAGCGGCTCTTGAGTGTCTCGGAGTTCACCGTAATCATCACGTCAACTTCGCCAAAGGGCCCGAACCAGCGCCAGGAGCCGATGCTGTAATCGGCAATGCCCACATAGTACGAAAGCGGGATGTCGTCGTCCTGCCCACCGCCGAAGGCGCAGGGGTCACAATCAATCAGCGTCTTCAGTGGCTTGGGGTCCGCGCCTATATCCTGGCCATAGACAGCGTACGCGTATTCGCCCGTTGCGTAAGCCCGCAGCGTCAGCGCTGTACCCTCGGTCTCCACGTTCAGCCCCGATGTGCCGTTGGTGCCCGTCTGATCGTTTATGTAAGCATCCAGGCCCTGGCTGGTGACGGTCTCGTCCTCCGACACTCCGCGCGATGCATCAATACATCCATCAAGCGCCATCACGCCCGGCAGCACTCCGCCGTCCGAAGCATCGCCGGTCTGCTCAGAACGGTCCTGTTCTTGCTGCGCGGCTGGCGTGAGCGTCAACTGCGCAACCTGCCCGCGTTGCTTTCCACACGCGCCGAGAATCAGCGCGAGTATAACCGTCAGTGCGGTGATGACAGCCCAAACAGCAAGTATCTTCCCACGAGACATGAGTCCCCCTCTCCTTGCGCCCGCATCGAGCGCACAAGCTAATCCGATTATACCATTACTAGGCAGCAGCGTGACCGCGATTCGCGCTGTGCGTGCCGGCTCTCCTTCCGCAACTCGGTGAACCAATTCTTGGCGGTTCAGATGACGATTCCGCGCCAAGACTTCCGCTTGCGCCTCTTTTAAACTACAATCAGTGCTGGAGGTAATCATGGTAGAGCTGGGGGGCTTCAAGCTTCATGTGCTTTCAGACGGCGTGTTTCACGTTGATGGAGGCCTGATCTTCGGAATCGTTCCGCGCGTGCTATGGAGTAAGCGCTTCGAGCCGGACGACCAAAACCGCGTGCCGCTGTATCTGAGGCCGCTTCTGGTGGACACGGGCGAGCAGCGCGTGCTCATAGATCCGGGCATCGGCGACACGTACGGCGAAAAATTCAGGAAGATTTACAGCATCGAGCGCGAGCAGGGGCAGCTTCTGGAGAGCCTGGCTAACGCGGGATACGCGCCCGAAGACATAACCGACGTAATCTTCACCCACCTGCATTTCGACCATTGCGGCAGCGCCACGAAGCTCGACGATGAGGGGGTGCCCCGGCTGGTCTTCCCCAATGCGTACCACTATGCTTCTGTCGAGGAATACGAGCAGGCGCGCAATCCCAATGCCCGGACTCAAGGCTCATACCGCGCCGACCTCATAGAGCCTATCGCCGCGACCGGGCGCGTGCACCCCATCCGCAAGACGGCGGATAGCATCATTCCCGGCTTCACTGTGCTGCGCACGCCCGGCCACACGCCGGACCACATCTCCTTTCTGATCCAGAGCCAGGGGCAACACCTGGTGTTCTGGGGCGACCTGATGCCGCTGGTAGCGCACATCAATCCCGTCTGGTCCGCCGCGCTGGACACGCACCCGATGGACACGATGGAGAGCAAGCTGAAGATGCTCAAGCGCGCGGTCGAGGAAGGCTGGCACTACCACTACTTCTACCACGAGATGAAGCCGCTGCTCACCGCAGACGAAGTCGCCGAACTCATATCCGTCGAAAAAGAGGCCAAGCCCCCTACCGGCGCGGTTTGAGGACCAACATCCTTGGTGCAGGCAGCGCAGGAGGTCAGAGAAATCCGCACGCCGGGCATTGCGCGATACGCGGTTTGCGGGCATAATAGAAGTGAATAGCCGGTTTCAGTTCTCGGTAACGGAGGGGAAACAGAATGGGCATTTATATCAGTCGAGCGCTGAATGCGCGCTCAGTCGCGCTCATGGTGCTAATGATTTTGCTCGTCGCGCTCGCAGCATGCGGGCGGCGGAGCGTTTTCTCCGGCAGCGTTCAGGTGGCGGAGCCCAAAGCCGCGCCTGCGGTCGCGGCGGAGGAAGTGCAGGACAGCCTTCAGGCGTTGCATCCGCCGCAGGGCGTTGACAGCGGGCTTTATGCCATCCTAAAAGGTTTCTTCGAGCAGGAGCTTGAGAGATGCGGCGGCGGTAAGCTCGCCTCCACGCCGCCTACGGGAGACGAGAACGCAATAGATGACCTTGCTATCGCATCCTCCACCGAGGAGACGATAACGCTTACGTGGTCGTACCGCAACTGCGGCGACTACGACCAGAGCGGCACGGTCGGCATCCCCGACATCACGCCGATTGCGGTCTATTACGACGTGGATGTGGCACAGGTTCCGGAGGCGGAGGTAGCCGACGGGAACGGTGACGGTTTCGTGACCGTCTCTGACATAACGCCCGTTGCGATGTACTTCGGAGTGGAGGTTGCGGGATACCGCATAAAGCAGGCGCTAAGCGAGGAGGGCGAGTACGAGACGGTCGCCGACATTGCGCTGCCTGAGCCGCCGGAGGTCGGGTGCATTACGTTTGAGGAGACGATTGGGCTGGAGGATAGCCCGTTCTTCCGCGTCGTGCCTGTAGACGGCGAGGGCGCGGAGGGCGCAGCGTCCAACGTGATGTACCACGGAGAGATTGTGGAGCCGCAGGTGCTGGGTGTGAACCCGCACAGCGGCACTGCTGACCTGGAGGTGACGTTCCGGGCCACGGTCGCAGGCGCGGAGCCGTTTGAGTACGACTGGTGTTTTAGCGACGGAGCTGTTCCGGGCAGCAGTACCGAAGCCTCGCCTACGGTGCGGATGACGTCAACGGGCGGGCACGCGGCGTCGGTTACGGTGACGAACGTCTACGGCAGCGACTATTACGAGTTTACGCTGTGGGTGAATCCGGGAATACCGCCGGAGATACTGGGCGTGGTGCCGCACGCGGTGAAGGTAGGGGCGTCCACAGTAATTACCGCGATAGTGACGGGCCTGGCGCCGTTTGAGTACTCGTGGCAGCTACCGGGGCTTATTGAAGGCGACACCTCGGAGATGCACTCGCCGGAGGTATTGGCTACGGAGCCGGGCGATTACAAGTGTAGCGTGACGGTCGCCAATGGCAGTGGTGAAGAAACCTATGACTTCATCCTCAAAGCCGGCATGCCCGCAGACTTCCCGAAGGTGCTGAGCGTTCGGCCAGATGAGTTCTGGGGAGGAGTCCGTATCCGGCTCTATCCAGAGGTCACTGGTGCGGAGCCTCTCCATTACTTCTGGGACTTCAGCGAGGACGCGTGTCCTGCCTACAGTATGAGACCTGTAGTGTCGCTGGGAGATGGGTGTATGGTAACGCTTGTCCTGTCCAATGATTACGGCACGCACGTCTTCAAGTTCGAGGCTTCTGTGCTGGCCAGCAGCGAGCAGGACTGGAAGCTTAAGTCCGTTGACGAAATATACGGATCTCATATAAAGGATATCTCCGCAGCTATGATTGGTGGCCGGATGGGTGTTGCATACTGGATTCAAGGTGCGGACCTTAGCCGGGACATTGTTAAATTCTCGCTGGCAACCGACGAGCTTTCGTTTTCACATAGCGCCGGTGCAGGCGAGTGGATTGTTGATAGAAACGATGATTGGTCCAGCGCGCCACACGATATTGAGCTATGCGAAGTCGGCGGGAAGCCGATGATTGCCTACGAGATTGGGCGTCAGGGAGAAGACTCGAAAGTCTTGACGGTTGCGGTCTGTGAGAATCCCGAGGCTGGCTTGTCGGCTGAGTGGAACTACTACGCGGTTCCAGCGGGAGGGATGATTAAGGACATCGCCGAAGTTCAAGGCAGGCCGGCGCTCCTTTATGGGCGTAGGTCAGGCGACCCGTTAGTGCGGTATCTGTACTACGCGATCAATACGGAACCTGATGCCAGTGGTGTATGGCAGGAGGTGGAGGTTGCACAGTCCGAGGATTCTATTGGGATGGCGAGCCTGGGCGTCTTCGGTGGCAAGCCGGCCGTTGTGTACCTCTACCGCGAGGACGGCGCGCGCCGCCTGGGATACGCTTATTCGGAGCAGGATGATGGTCTGGGCGCATGGACGCGCAATGACATCGTTGAGTTTCCCTCCTATCCTGACACTTGGGAGCGCTCGCACTCTCTGTGCGAGATCGAGGGACTGCCTGTAGTTGCGACGGTCTGGGTGGGGAATTATAGCCATGAGCTAAGGCTATACCAGCCCGACGCGCCTGACGGCTCGGGGATATGGAGCCACTGGACCGTCCTGTTCCAGGACCCCTACGAGGGAAAGGTTAACTTGGAGATGTCTCTGGCGGTGGTCAACGGTTCGCCCGCGATTGCGTGTCAGTCGATGTACTGGCCAGATCCCTTCTGCGCTGAGCGCTTGTGGTATTACACAACTGACAGTACCGACGGCTTCGGCGATTGGCGCGAAGTCGGCCTGGTAGACCCAATGCGTCCAAGTGGGAATGATCCGCAGCTCCTTGAGCTCCCCGACGGACGTCCGGCTATCATCCACAATCGGGATGGTCCGGACCATCCTGAGGACTGGGAGAACACTGACGAGCTCTCGCTCGCGTACTGGAAGGAGTAGACCGCTCACGCTATAGTGCCCTGCGGCTTTACCGCGCTTCGTAGGCCTACCGGTTGGGCTTTATTACCAGCACCCTTGGCTCGGTGAGTTCGTCCATCGCATAACGAGGGCCTTCGCGGCCAAATCCCGAATCCTTCACGCCGCCGTAGGGCAAATGGTCCAGCCGCGCAATCGGCGTTTCGTTTATCAGCACCGCGCCGACTTCCGTGTGCTCAAACGCGTACTGCGCCTTATTGAGATCGTGCGTGAAATACCCCGCTTGTAAGCCAAACCGCGAATCGTTGACCTTCGCTACAGCCTCTGCGAAGTCGCAGTAAGGCTCAACGACCGCAAGTGGTGCGAAAGCCTCTTCCGCGCAGACCTTCGAGTCGCGCGGCGCCTCGGCGAGAATCGTCGGGGCGAACACTGCACCCTCAGCACCGCCGCCGCCGCAGAGCACCTTCGCGCCCGCGTCTTTGGCTTCGGCAACCCACGCGCCCACGCGCTCCACGTCGCCCTGCGAAATCATCGGGCCGTTGAGCACTTCTTCGTCGAACGGGTCGCCGGAGCGAATCTTAGCTTTCGTGTATTCAACGAGCGCTCGCGTGAATTCGTCGTACAGCGCGTCGCGCACGAAGATGCGCTGGATGCTGATGCAGACCTGCCCCGAGTACGCGAACGCCCCGCGCGCGATGTGCGCCGCGATTGAGGGAATATCGTCCACTTCGTCCACCACCACCGCCGCGTTGCCGCCTAGCTCCAGCGTAATGCGCTTGCGCCCGCACTTGGCCTTCAGTCCCCAGCCGACTTCAGCGCTGCCGGTAAACGAGATTTTGCGGACGCGCTCCGACGCAATCAGCCCTTCAAGCTCCGACGGCGCTGTGGGCACGACGTTATACGCCCCCGCCGGAACTCCCGCGTCGGCGTAGATTTGAGCCAGCATCAGCGCCGTCAGCGGGGAATACCGCGCGGGTTTGTGGATCACCGTCGATCCCACCGCCAGCGCGGGCGCGATTTTGTGCGCAACGAGGTTCAACGGGAAGTTGAATGGCGTGATTGCCAGCACCGGCGTGAGCGGAAAGCGCCCGATAAGCGCGTATTTTCCGCCCGACGCGCCGTAGGCTTCCTGCAGGTGCAGCTCGCCCGCGTAGCGCCGCGCCTCTTCGGCTGCGATGCGAAACGTGCCCACCGCGCGCTGCGCCTCGCCGCGCGAAAGCGCAATCGGTTTCCCCGCCTCCAGCGTGATAGTTTCCGCAAGCTCTTCGGCGCGCTCAGCAATTAATTCAGAAATCCGCAGCAGCAAATCCGCCCGCTGGTATGGCGCCAGGATTGCCAGCGCATCTCCCGCGGCTTCCGCGGCACTTAACGCATCGTCGAGCATAGCAATGTCCGCGCGCCCAACTTCGGCGATGGTCTCGCCGTTATAAGGGTTGGTCACGGGGAAGGTGCCTTTTGCGTCCACGAACTCGCCGCCGATAAAAGGTCTGGTCTCGTATCCCATACGCCCATTATAGGCGCTCGCGCCGGGATGCCACCAGCGGGCAGCAGTAGCCTAGTCCTCTTCCTCCACAAGCGGCTGTGCGTCAAACTCCACGGCGTCAATAAGCGCCACAAGCCAGGCGCGCTGCTCCGGCGTAAGCGCCTGCCGCGAGATGGCGGCGAAGAAGAAATAGTCCGGCTTGCTGTAGAAATGGTGGTAATACAGGTAATACTCCGCGTTCGGCTCCTGCGGGACGTAGGACGGGATGAGGCTTTCGTCCTCGGGATTGCGGAAATGCAGTATCTGGCATAGCCCCGGCTTGCCCTGCGCCGAAAATTCCTCGTCCACCTCTGGCCCAAGGGGCGTCAGGCCCGACTCGATGAGCTGGAAGCGCACCTGTTGGGCGAAAAACTGGAAGAAGTCCGCCTGCGGCTCCTTCGTCAGGAGAATCCCCGCATTGCCGATGCGCTTGATGCCGAGGTCGTAGCTAACGCTTCGCAGGTAGAGCGGAAACTCGGACGAGCCCTCGGAGACGATGGAGGTGAAGACTTCGGGGTCGTAGGTTACGCGTATTCCCAGTGCGGGGGAGAACGCCGTTGTCCACTCTGGTGTGGGGGCCGGCTGCGGGCGGCCCAGCAGGCAGGAGGCCATTAGCGGCGCTAGCGTAAGCAGCGTAAGCAACACAAGGGCTTTCGTTCTAAACCGCATGCTTTTGTTTCAAATCGTCGAGGTCGCGGACGATACCGCCGAGTATACCGTTCACGAACTTGTTGCTTTCAGCTTCGCCGTAGAGCTTGGAGAGGTCCAGCGCCTCGTTGATGACGATTTTGAACGGCGTGTCCATGTACATCAGCTCCGCCAGCGCCATTCTCAAAATGGTGCGCTCCGGAGCACCGATCCGGTCGAAGCGCCATCCGTGCGGGTAGCGCTGCAGTATGTCGTCCAGCACGTCCTGGTTCTCGCACGCTTGCCGGCAGACCGTCGAAATAAACTCGCGGTTGGAGTCGTTGAACTCGCCCACGACCACGCCTTCATCGCCGTCGCTTTCGTCGAAGAGGTTTTCCTCGAACGTGCGTTTCAGGAGGTCTTCGATGGTCACGCCGGGATGCTGCTCCAGCTCGAACAGCAGTTCAAACGCCTTGCGGCGCGTCTTCCGCCTGGAAAGCGTCTTAGGTTCCAGGTTCTCCCGGCTCTCGTCCATTTCAGTGTTCAGTGTGCGCGAACTCTCCAGTAATATGTTACCCGATGCGGCCGCACTCGTCTCGTTTTCGCATCAGGCCTCTCCGTCCTCTTCCAGCTCCTCGCTGTTTGACTCCCCGGGAGCGCTCTCTGTTTCAATTCGCGGTATGAGGTTTTCCAGGAATTCAAGGCTCTCCTGCAACCATTCGCGCGTCGCTACTTGGTAGGAAACGCCGTTGAAACGCTCCTCTTCCGAATAAACGGTCGCGGTCTGGATGAACTCGTCTTCAACGTCCGGCACGCGGCGCGCGAGTGCGGTCAACTGGTCAAGCGTGAAGTTGGTCTCAAAGGTCTCGCTCAACGCAGCGAGCACGGACGGCAGCCTGCGATATGCGCCCCGCTTCTTCAGCGTGCTGAGAACAGCTCGCATCGCCTTCTGCTGGCGCTGCATCCGGCCGATGTCCCCCATCGCGTCGTGGCGGAAGCGCACGTACTTGAGCAGCATCTCCCCGTCCATGTGCTGCAGTCCTGCGGGGATGTCGATTACCAAGTCCTGCGCGTGGTCAACGTACTTCAGCGGCTTTTCCACGTCAATGTTCACGCCGCCCAGCGCATCCACGAGCTTGACGAAGCCGTCGAAGTTGATGAGTATGTAGTAGGGAATCTCCACGCCGAGCAGGTCGTCCAGGCTCGACTCCACCCACTCAACTCCCGCTCCATCGCGCTGCTCGCCGTAGACGTAGGCGTGCGCCAGCTTGTCGTAACTGCCTTCAGGCAGGCGCACCCGCATATCGCGGGGAACAGATAGCACGCGCGTCTGCAGTGACCGCAAATCCAGGTTCGCCACCATCACGGTGTCACTGCGGTGCGGCGGGTCGCGGTCAAGCCCCACGAACAGCACGTGGATGCTATCCGCGCCGTGGAAGTACGGCGGCAGCGATCGGCCGGGGGTGATTGTGTTGGCGATAATCTTCGCGCGGCTGGTCGGCACGCCGGTTGCCGTATGCACGGGCCAGAACAGCCAGATGAGCAGCGCCAAAACGACGATTCCCGCCGGCAGGAAGATGGCAAGCAGCATTGAAGTCTGGCGGCGGCGGTGGGCTGCAACGCGCTTCTTCACCGCCTGGTCCATCTGCCAGCGCGATGGCTGCGACCCGGGCTTGCGCGGGCCCCGGTGCGCATCGGCAGGCTTGCGCTTGTTCCGCGCCTTTGCGAGCATTTTTTCCGAGAGCCTATCCAACGGATCGCTCCAGAATGAGTTCATTGTAGAAGTCAAGCGTCGCCGTGTCGATGAGAGCTCCTTTCCCCGTCAGGTAATTCAATCCTAAGGCGATGACCACAAGGCAAAGCTCGTTCAGGCCGTCGGTGGCGCGCGCGCGCAGCTCTTCCACGCCTTCGTATTCTCGCCCGGGCTCCAGCTTGTCGGCGCAAAACACTATCCGTGCCTCGCGGCACATTCCCCGGCCGCCAACCGTATGGTAGTACACCGCTGAATACACGATTCCGTCGGTGACGCTAAAGTCCCGCCGCAGCCGGTGCGCGCCGACTCTGGCATGCAGCAGTGCGGGAACGCGCTGTTCAATTTCCGTCGGCTCGTAGCCCAGCGCCTTGGCTTCGTCGAGCAGCCGCTGCGCCTGCCAGTGCTTGCAGTTATCGTGCAGCAGCGACGCCAGTTCGATGCGCTGAAGCTCGCGCCCCTCGCAGCCGTACCGCTTGGCAAGCTCAAGCGCGGTATCGCGCGTCCTCACCGTGTGCAGGTAAAGCTCGGCGGGCAGCTGTGATGCCACCAGTTCCGTTGCGCGCTGGATATCCGCTTTCATCGGTCCTTGCCGAACAGGCCAAGCTGCATTATACGACGACTCTTCTGCAGCGATTCTTGTTTCAAATCCTCAAGCTGCGCCAGCACCACGCGCGCCCGTTCGATGACTTCGGGCGGCAGTCCGGCCATCCGCGCGACTTCCACGCCGTAGGATTCGTCAACGAATCCCGGCACGACCTTGTACAAAAACACCAGCTCTTCGCCCGCCGAACGCACCTCGACTTTTAAGTTGCGCACGCGCACCAAAAGCTCCGCCAGCTCAGTAAGCTCGAAGTAATGCGTGGCGAACAGCGTCTTCGGATGCGCCCGCTTGCCCTCGTGCAGAAATTCCACGACCGCCCGCGCGATGCTTATGCCGTCGTAGGTGCTGGTGCCGCGCCCGATTTCGTCGAGTATCACCAGCGACCGGTCCGTCGCCGAATTTAGAATCTCCGCCGTCTCCACCATCTCCACCATAAACGTGGACTTGCCGAGCACCAGCGCGTCGGTAGTCCCGATGCGGGTGAAGATGCGGTCGACGACTCCGATGCGCGCGCTCTGCGCCGGGACGAAACTCCCCATCTGCGCGAGTATCACCACGAGCGCAACCATCCGCATATACGTGGACTTGCCGCCCATATTGGGGCCGGTGATGAGGTTTATCTGCACCGCGCCGTTGTCCAGAAACGCGTCGTTGGCGACGAACCGCTGGCGGCCCACCATCCGCTGCACCAGCGGATGCACTCCGCCTTTGATCTCCAGCATCTGCGACGAATCCACCGACGGTCGCGCCCATTCTTCGCGCCGCGCGGTCTCCGCCAGCGCAAGCACGTAGTCGATTTCGGCGATTACCGTCGCCGCCGTGTGCAGCTCGTCAGCGCGGCTGCGCACAAATGCCACAAGCTCCTCAAACAGCTTTCGCTCCAGCGCTTCGGCGTCCGCCTGCGCCGAATTCAGCTCGCGCTCCTTTGTCTGCAACTCCTCGGTGACGAAGCGCTCGGCGTTTACCAGCGTCTGCCGCCGGTGGTAGCCGAACTCGTCGCGCACCAGGTGCAGGTTCGCCTTCGTGACCTCGATGAAGTAGCCGAACGCGTCTGTGTGCTTGACTTTAAGCGACCGGATGCCGGTAAGCTTCCGCTGCTGCTCTTCAAAACCCGCGAACCAGCTTTCGCCGCTGGTAACGAGATCGCGCAGCCGGTCAAGCTCCGCATTGAAACCGGCCTTAAACACCACGCCTCCACCGAGCTGGCGCGGCTCGTCCGCCAGCGCGCTTAAGTGTTTGCAGACCTGCGCGCAGTCGGGAAGCTTCTCGCTGAACCGCGTTAGCAGCGCATCGGTTCGCGTCCGCAGCGCGTCCTTTATCTGCGGTATAAGCGCCAGGCTTTCGCGCAGCTTCACCAGGTCCGGCGGATTTGTGCGGTCGAGATTCGCCCGGTTGGCAATGCGCTCGATGTCGTCGATTGCGTCAAGCGGCTCGGCAAGCGCGCGCGAAGCGGCCTCGTCTGCGGCAAGCTCGGAAACCGCGTCCAGATGCGAATTGATAACCGAAGGAGTCGCAAACGGCGCTGTAAGCCGCTCCTTGAGCAGCCTCCGGCCCATTGGCGTGTGCGCCGGGCCCAGTATGCCCAGCAGCCCGCCAGCGACTTCACGCGGTCCCGCGCCCTCCTGCAACCGTTCAAGCTCTAAATGCCGCACCGCGTGCCCGTCGAGCTGCAATTTTTCATCGAGCGCAAACGGCTGCACGAAAAGCTTCGGCTCCTCGACTTTGAAAACATCTTTGAGATACTGCACGAGGTAAAACAGCGCTATCTGCACCGCCGGTGTCTTCGCAAGCCCGAAGCTCTCCAGATGCTCGGTTCCGAAAAACTTCTTGGCAAAAAACTCCGCGTCCTGCGCTGATACTTCTTTGGCAAAGCTGTGCACCACGGCCATCGGATGCAGCTTCTTGAAGTCGGCGATTTCGCCGCGCCGCGCCAGCGCCTCGTCCAGCAGAATTTCCTGGGGGCAGATGCGCTCTATTTCCGCGACGGCGCGCGCCATTGCGCGCTTGCCGTCAAGTTCGGTGAACGCCACGCGCCCGCCTGACGATTCCAGCAGGCAGAATCCCAGCTTTCCCCGGTGCTCGGCGAGCGTTAGCAGGAAAACGCCGCTGTCGTCGCTCAAAAACTCGTCTTCAACCAGCGTCCCGGCGGTGATAATGCGGGTAACTGCGCGGTGCACTAATCTTTTGCCCGGCCCCGGCTCCTCCATCTGGTCGCACACCGCGACTTTCTCGCCCGCGTCCACGAGCTTTTTCACGTAGCGCATCATTGCGTGGTGCGGAATGCCGCACATGGGCACACGCACGCCCTTGCCCGCCTGGCGCGATGTCAGCACGACGCCGATAATCTTCGCCGCGCGCTCCGCGTCCGGCCCGAACATCTCGTAGAAGTCGCCCAGCCGGTAGAGCAGCACCGCGTCCGGGTGCTCCCGCTTAATTGCGAGGTACTGCGAAAACAGCGGCGTCAGCTTCTTTTCCGGCAGCGGGAGGTAATCCCCGCCCGCACCGGCTGTGTCCTCGGTTTGCTCCATCGCGTCCGGCTATTATAGCCGCCCGCGCCGCGTTGGTGCTCAGGAGGTGGACGAACTGCTTTTCCGTGGGCTGGCTGTTTCTTTTGGATCGCGCAAGCGGCATAACACCCAAAATTCGGAAGGTCTATCTATTCACTTGATGCTTTTGTGAACCAGTGATACACTTGCAGCATCTTGCTGGGGGAACTTGGAAGTTCCCCGGGCAAAAGGGAGGTACATGATATGGAGGTTAGGGGACTCTTTCGCGGGACTACCGTTACGGTATTTCTTCTCCTCTTCTCGCTCATCGCTTTCGCTTGTGGCGGGGGAGGCGGAGGACTCACTCCGACACCACTTGACGGGGACGGGGATGACTATCCGCAACATTACAGTACCGGTCTTGACGGTGACTGGTACGTCAACGCGTCGAACGTCCAGTTTGTGGACCCGCAGGGCGTGTGGAACGCTGCTAACCGCGCCGAATTCAGAGAGGACATCGAAGAAACCATGCTCCTTGAAATTCGCAACGGCAGAGAAGTTGTGGGTGACTTGCCATTTGGCATACACCTTAGCGAGAACCGGCTGAGCAGGTTATCCGACACGCAATACCAGCTGGTTCAGCGCGGCAGTGGAACTGTTACTGAGGGAGGAGCAACTGTCACGGTGAACGTGGAAGTCATCTATTCGGGCTCCGTCAACACGTCTCGCACCCTTTGGACAGCATCGGGCATCTGGAGGTACACAGCCTCCGGACCAGGAGGCACAGTAGCTGCCAGCATAACGTTCGACTTCATCGCCACGAAGGATTGAGCGCTCAGATGCTGGAGCAACTTTGTGTTCCCGACGAACGCGGTCTCGCAGCGTGACAGCTTGACCATGGTGTTCCCGCCTGGCGCTGCGTGAGGCGGTAGATGTACTCGATACAACTTGGGTGGGAAGTGAGGACAACTAGCTCCGCGCTATCAACCCCGATGGCATACCGGACGGTATCATCGTCCTCTATGAGCTCAAGGACGGCAAGGTGGTCAAGGTCACGTGGGCGGACGACCTATGAGATAGCTCTGCTGCTCGTAGATGCGCTTGTAGCGCTTCCCCAATGGTATAATCCCTGCCCTGATATCTACTGGAGGTTATCGTATGCGATTTGGCATAGGAATTTTGCTGCTTACGCTGCTCGTGCTGGCCGCCGGCTGCCAGCAGGCAGCGCAGAAGGCCGCCGAAGGCATGGCCGAGCGGGCGATTGAAGCCCAGTCCGACGGCAAGGTCTCAGCCGATATAAGCGGCGACACGATGAAGATCACCGACGCCGAAACCGGCGAAGAGACCATCGTCAAGACCGGCAAGGGCGGCCAGAGCATGCCCGAGGGCTGGCCCGCAAAGCTGCCCAAGTACCCCAACAGCACCGTCCTCAGTTCGATGAGCTCGGAGACTCCGGAGGGCAAGGCCTACCATGTCGCGCTCCATTCGTCCGCCACGTCCCGGGACGTCGCCGACTTCTACGTCGGGAAGGCCGAGGCTGCGGGCTACAAGAAGCAGGCTGAGATGGAGACACCCGAGGGCATCACGCTCGCCTTCGAGTCCGCGACAAATACCTTTATGGTGACTGTCGTCACCTCCGACGGCGGCTGCGACGCGTCCCTGCAGCTAATGCCCAAGTAAGCCGGACAGCCTGCGTTCTCGCCCGCGCGAAAATCCGCGCTACTTCAGCGCCTGCTTGATGGCGTCAACCTTGTCCAGCCGCTCCCACGGAAGCTCCAGGTCCCAGCGCCCGAAGTGCCCGTAGGCCGAAACCTGCCGGTAGATGGGCGCGATAAGGTCTAGGTTTTTGATTATCGCCGCGGGCCTAAAGTCAAACACGTCGCGCGACCGCAATAGCTCTTCAATGCGCTCCACCGGAACGGTTTCCGTGCCGAACGCGCAGGCGTTTATGCTCACCGGATGCGCGCAGCCAATGGCGTATGCCACCTGGATTTCTAATTTTTCCGCCACGCCCGCCGCAACGAGGTTCTTCGCCGCATACCGCGCGTAATAGCTTCCGCTGCGGTCAACCTTGCTCGGGTCCTTGCCCGAAAACGACCCCCCGCCGTGGCGCGAATACCCGCCGTAAGTGTCAACGATTATCTTGCGGCCCGTAAGCCCCGAATCGGCGAGCGGTCCGCCCTTGACGAACTTCCCGCTGGGATTCACCAGCACGCGCTCGGGCGCCACCTTGCCTTCGGGGAACCATTTTTCGGGCACGATGGGCGCGACCACCGCGTCTATTAGCTCGCGCTCAATCTTCTCCGGGTCAATATCCGGCATGTGCTCCGCGGCCAGGATGAGCTGTTCCACCGCCACCGGCGCGCCGTTTTCGTAGCGCAGCGTCACCTGCGTCTTGCCGTCCGGCCCGATGTAGTCGATGGCGCCGTTCTTGCGCACCTCGGCGAGCTGTTTGGCCAGCCGGTGCGCGAAGAATATGGGCAGCGGCATGAACGTGCCCTCGGCGAGCGCCTCGCTTTCGCGGCAGGCGAACCCGAACATCATCCCTTGGTCGCCCGCGCCCTGGCGGTCGAACTCGTCAACGGCTGTGCCCGTGCGCTCCTCCTCCGACACCCCGACGCCGCCCGCGATGTCGCTTGACTGCTCGTCGATGGACACCAGCACGCCACACGTCGCGCCGTCGAAGCCGAACGCCGGCGAATGGTAGCCGATCTCCTGCAGCGTGCGCCGCGCAATGCCGTTCATGTCCGAGTAGCAGTCGCACGTAACCTCGCCGATGATCATCACCAGCCCCGTGGTGCACATCACCTCGACTGCGACGTGCGCGCGCGTGTCCTTAGCCAAAATGTCGTCGAGGATGGCGTCCGCGATGGAGTCGCAGACCTTGTCCGGATGCCCCTCGGTCACCGATTCACTGGTAAATACCGTCGTCGCCAATTTGACTCCCCGCGTGTGTGCTGGAACCCTATTCTACCACCACCTCTCGCAGCAGGCGCACCAGCGCCTCCTCCTCGTAAGCAATGTGCCGGACAATCTCCTGCGCCCGTGGGGAAAGCCGCCTATAGCCCCAGCGAGATCGCCGCTTCGCTTCCTCCCAACCCTCCCGCCGGTAATAGAGCGGCAAGTTGACATCGAAGTAGGAGATGCCGTCCGCGTCCTTGATCAGGTCAGAGCGGAGATCGCCGCCGACCTCATGAACCTCCACCAGGCGGCAAGCCTCGTCCACGATGTGCCGTTCCACGCCACAGGCGGTTAGAATCGGGCGCAGTATTTCCGCCCCGTTGTGGGCGTGGGCGGCCTTGAAGGCGTCGTAATCGTCGAAGTCTGCACGTTTTACTTTGACCTCATTGATGGCTCGGTCAATGTCGTGGGCCAGCGCCGCCAGTTGCAGGGCATCGTCCGCATCCGGTGCCAGGCGCAGCAGCCACTCCAGGGTGTTGTCGGCGTGACGCGAATCCTCCGGCACCCGTGATCCCGAAATGACCAGCCGGATTCTCTGTTTGGCACGATCGATGCTATCCATCGCGTGCAACCTTGATGCGGCGCAGGACCTCCAGATTCATCGCCACGGCAATTACGACCAGCATCGGCAGTACCAGATTGGCTGCCGCACCCAGGAAGATGAGAAACACCCTCACATCCCGCCCCATGCGTAATCCGGCCCTGCCCCCGGCATTGATCCGCTCGCGCATCAGGTTGTCGTACTTGTCCGCGGTGTAACTCAGCATAAACGAGCCGATTATGGCCATGAAACCGATGAAGATTACTAAGCCGCTCACCTCCGCCGCCAGCAGGTGCCAGGTCAAACCGAACAGCAGAAAGGCGTCGGCATAGCGGTCCAGCACTGCATCGAACCAGCCGCCGAAGTCGCTGCTTTGGTACTTGAGCCTGGCCACTTCGCCGTCGCAACCGTCAATGATGGATGCGAACTGTGCCAGAACACCGCCAGCGAGCAGGGCGGGATACCCGCCCAGCGCAAACAGTCCGGCGGCCAGCAGGGAACACAGAAACGAGAATAGAGAAATCTGATTGGGCGTAATGTTGAGTTTCACCAAATGGCGGGAAAACAGCAAGGAGACGGGGCGGTTTAGGTAGCGTGATACCGGCCCGTCGTTAGACTTGTCGCGGAGCCGATTCAGCAGAGCCTTCTCCGCCTTTCTGAAGGCTATAGGATCGTCCACATCGATCCAGAAATCGCTTGTAAGGATCGCCTTGGCACGTCCCTCGTTGGCCAGGACTCGCACAGCCCCGGACAGCGTAGTGTCACCGTCTTTATCTCTGCATTGCTCCAGGGCCCCAAATATGGCGGGGGAGCACAGGAAAATACCGGTGTCGAAGCCGTTGAAGTCGGCCAGTCCTTTGCCGATATCGCGGACCTTCCCGTCTTCCACCCTGACGCGGGTGACATCCTCCAGGTCGACGAGGGGATTGCGGGTGTCGTCGTCAACCCCGAGCGCGATCTCCCCATCATCCAGGGCATAAACTGTCAATGCGCGGGCCAGGTGCGGATCGAAGAGGTGATCCGCCATGAGCAGCAAAAAGGATTCGTGCAGAACCTCCCGCGCCTTGAGTACCGAAAGACCGTTTCCTTTCTCCCAATCGTCATTAACAAGTGGAGTGATCCGAATCGCAAGGCGCTCTGCTAGCCGCTTCAGGAAACCGCGTACCCGCTCGCCCTGGTAGCCGGTAACGATATAGAATTCCTCCGCGCCGGCTTCCATTGCGGTGCGAATGACGCGTTCAAGCAGGGGAACGCCCAGGATGGGGATGAGAGGCTTGCTGTCACCCCTCTGCTGTAGTCGGCTTCCCTTGCCCGCTGCGAGGATCAGGCACTTCATCGCCATCGCCTTAGCTACCGTTGATAAACTGTTCTGTCATCTGGAAGGCTTCATCGTCCGTGAACTGGCGAGGTGGATGTTTATAGAAATAGGCCGCTGGCGCTTCCAGTATGCCGCCCTGTCCCCGGTCCAACGCCAGTTTGGCGCATCGGATGCAGTCGATCACCACACCACCCGAATTGGGTGAATCCTCTACCGACAAACGCATTTCAAGGTTCATGGGCACATCACCGAACAACTTGCCTTCCATACGGATGAAGCAGACCTTGTTGTCGTTTTGCCAGGGCACATAATCGCTGGGACCGACGTGAATGTCGTCATCTGGTATACGGTGGGCGGCTACGGACTGCACAGCCTCGGTCTTGGACTCCTTCTTGGACATCAGACGGCTGCGGTTTAGCATATTGAGGAAATCCGTGTTGCCGCCCGTATTGAGCTGGTAGGTGCGTTCCAGTTTTACACCGCGCTTGGCAAACAGATCGGTTAGCGTACGATGGATAATGGTCGCCCCCAACTGGGACTTGATGTCGTCGCCCATAAGGGGAATACCGGCCTTCTCAAAGAGCTTTGCCCACTTCCCGTCAGGATTGCTGGCAATAAACACCGGGATGTTGTTGACGAATGCCAGCCCGGCCTTCAGTGCGCAGCCGGCATAAAACCGGGTCGCTTCCTCGGAGCCAACCGGCAGGTAATTCAGGAGAATTTCCGCACCGGATTCTTTGAGTGCTGTAATAGTCTCATCCTCGGTGGGCTCCGGTTCATCAGCCAGGACAAAGGTGCGCGTTTCATCATAATCCTTCATATGGTCCGAAAATCCGTCCAGAATCCTGCCCATCCGTACGTGGACGCCGGATTTGGGAAGGTCGGAACAGAAAACCGTCGTGCAGTTGGGGGCGGCAAATATAGCCTCATGCACATCGACGCCGACTTTACGCTTGTCGGTATCGAAGGCCGCGACAACCTCGATGTCGCCGGGCTTGTACCCGCCGATTTCCCAGTGCATCAGGCCGATGGCACTTTGCGGGGTCTTTTCCCGGTAGTAATGAATACCCTGTATCAAAGAACTGGCGCAGTTTCCAACGCCGACAATGGCAATCTTGATCTTACTCATATCTTTCATTGTTTTCTCCGCGTTCTTTCGATGAATGCGCTCTTCTCGGGAAAAGCGATTCGTTTCGTTCGTTGCCATTCGGAATAAGGCTGGCAGCTATCTTCCGGTTGGCTACACTACCCCGTGGGCCGAGCACAGCGGTGCAGGCATATGCCGATTGGCAGGTGTATTCCGTAACGCCACTTGCGAGCGTATGATCGCGCGAAACCCCGTAGGCGAAGTCCCACTCGTACTTGACGATGGTGCCGTCTGGGACGTAGGAGCCATCGTCGAACGGATGGACGTACATCCGCACTCCTCCAGCAGTGGGAGGTGCTCCGGGCACCGAGACCGGTCTACCTGCTCTGACACCTGCTACATTACGACTGTCCGGAGGTGATTCCTCGCTATTCCCGCCGTTTGGCGGAAGGGAAGCTGTGAGGGGCGACGGTGCTATTGTCGCCGCATTTCACCCGCCGCAGATGGAGAAGAGGAGCGCGGTAAGGACACGAAGCGAAGGCGCGCTCGCTATTGCTCTCATAGTAAAGCCCCCTAGAATCGATCTTCCCCGCAGACATCGTCCGCGGTACTACTCAGAATACACCATATCCCGGCTCATGTGAAGTGCAGTCAGGAACCACAGACCTTGTCCGGATGCCCCTCGGTCACCGATTCACTGGTAAATGCCGTCGTCGCCAATTATCCTCCCGCACTGCGTGCTGGGATTCATTCTAGCACTTGTGAGATGGGGGGAAGGAAGCGCTGCTACAAGTTGCGCATCGACGAACAATAGGCTCTTCACTCTTCAGGGTGGAGTCCTGAGTGTAGAGGTGAAAAAGAGGAGGGGATCTCCTAAGATGAAGTTGTGAAAACAACAAAGGAGGTCCCCGATGGGAAGTATACCAGAACACTTTGAACTGAGAGATTTTGAG
>JAUWGS010000026.1 GCA_030606285.1 Planctomycetales bacterium
GGAGATATCGGACCCGTGGGTGCTCTGCTGTGATTGCATACCCTTAGCATGTCCGGAGTGTTTCCCCTGCTCACCTACGACTGGATGCTGTATTATCAAGACGCCTGAATGGTATACGTATTGCATGAATAGACCCCCCGAAAAACCAGATGAACCTGATGAACCAGAGGAATACTGCTGCAAGATAACTAGTGGTTACCACTATAGCCCCCCCTGGCGTGGTAAGTGCTATTGCATTGGCTACGATGACTACGGCTATTGTGAGTACGAAATGATAGCAACCTATAAGAACTTCGTGTATGTAAAGTGCGATCCTAGCGACCCATCGCATAGGAAGAAAGGAGAATTTCTCTTCTATGAAACAGTCGGCGCGCGCGCGACCATCTGTATATCCGGATTGGCGTCCTGCTCCATCCAGCAGCAGAGTGCTTCATTCGCGATAGTCTGTGGTGACTCACAGAGCAGGAAGTATAAGTTCTCAGGAGTGACCAACATCTGGGATGGGAATAAGTGGGTGGAGGATTGCAGAGGAGCGATAATCCGTGATGTCTAGGCTCTTTGTGATGTTATTGCTGTCCGTTCTGGCGGTCGGCTGCACGACTCGGCCTGAGCTGCAGGAATCGGATATCCTGGCGGAGAACATGGGTTCAATTCTCACTCTTGCTGATATCGAGTCAATGGCTTCCCTGTCTGTTTCCGGAAATGATCTGTATGACCTTCGACTCGACACTATGAATGGAGAGGAACAACTACGTTACAAGTGCGCTCGCTACGGGGACAACTATGGCTTCTTTGCCCATCGAACATCTTATATGATCTACTATTCCGTCACTGCCCTTGCGCGCACAGCCATAGACCCGTCAGAAGCACCAGCTACGAAACGAGGGATTCGTGCAGGAGCCGAGAGGAACGATGTAATCAGGGAATATGGCAAGCCCACGCGAATCGTCAGAACAGACTCACGCGAAGTGCTTAAGTACCGGAGGGGCTCAGCCAGTCTCCAATTCGACTTTAACGAGGGTATTCTGGTCAATATCTCTCTACATATGTTCAGAGAACGTGTGCAATAGTGAATCGTGAGGTCAATCTATATCTGGGCAACATAGACGTGACGAATCCGGGACAGCCGGTGGTTCTGGAATGAAAACATAATGCTCCTGACCACACTACAGCTCGCAATAGACCGGCCCCATTTAGGGCGGATCGAGGTCGCGGCGAGCGTGGGGAAGCCGGATATCGCGGCGCACGTGGCGCAGGTGGTGCGTGAGCTTGGGAAGGACGCGGAAGTTCCGGGATTCCGCAAGGGCAAGGCGCCGCTTAGGCGCGTGCAGGAGCACTACATAAAGGACGTGCGGGCGAGAGCGCGGGCGCGGCTGGTGGAGAGTATCCAGGAGGCGGTCTCGGAGCAGGTGGGGAAGCAATACCGCGTGCTGGGAACGCCGAAGCCAGAATACGACGAGGACGCGCGGGTCGACGAGCTGGCGAGCTTTGAGGTAGAGCCTCGCGGCTGAATGAGGTATGATTGAAACCGGCTCGTAAGGGGGAACGATGAAGGTACTCGCATTCGCCGGAAGTCTGCGAAAGGAATCGTGGAACAAGAAGCTGCTGCATCACGCAGCCGAGCTGCTGCGCGGCATGGGCCACGAGGTCGAGGAATACGACCTAAGCGAGCTGCCGATGATGAACGAGGACCTGGAAACGGGCGGCCCGCCGCCGATTGCCGGCAAGTTCCGCGACCTCGTGCAAGAAGCCGACGCGCTGCTCATGTCCACGCCGGAATACAACCATTCGGTCTCCGGGCCCACGAAAAACGCCATTGACTGGCTGAGCCGGCCACCAAATAACGTGCTTGCGGGTAAAGTCGCGGCGATTATGGGCGCGACGGTCGGCGTAGACGGCACGGTTCACGCCCAGCGCGAGCTTCGCTGGATACTCGCGCGGCTGGCATGCCTGGTGCTGCCGTGGCCGTGGGTGCTCGTGCGCTTCGCCGAGAAGCAATTCGACGACGAGGGGAAGTTTACTGACGAGAAACTCGCCGAAAGCGTCGAAGCCCTGGTGCAAGCCCTGGTGGACACCGCAGGTAAGCTGAAATAAGGACTTATTATCGGTGGCACGGGCGCTTGCCCGCCGGAGCCTATGCGTAGGTTGGTCCCGCCCGTGATTCGACATAGGAGCTCCCGCGAAACGAAGGATACGCCGCCGTCTTCTGCCCCCTTCGAGTACGCGGTGCTCACCAGCGCCGCTCCCTATCGCTGATCTGGTTCTAAGAGCCGGGCTGGTGAGCCCGGCCTACCCGGTGTAGGGCACGGCATGCCGTGTGCGCCGCAGGCGCATAAATCCCTACACAAGAAGGTGCGGCACGAGACCGCACCCTACAGTTTCCGACCGTCCAACAACCAAAAACAAACACTTGCCCGCCGAATTCACGCGCTTCGCGTGACGAAGACGGGACTGATAGCTGACGTTTACCCGCCGTAGCCTTGGCGTAGGCGGGACTGACGACTGCGCCTTTGGCGCTTCACTTCCCGCGCGAGGTGAGCAGGTTGCGGAAGCGGGTGAATTCTTCGAGTATCTTTTGCGTGCCCAGCACCACCGCCGACAGCGGGTCGTCCGCCACGCGCGTGACGATGCCGGTGTCCTTGTAGATGAGCAAGTCGAGGTCCCTTAGCAGCGCGCCGCCGCCGCAGAGCACGATGCCCCGGTCGATGATGTCGGCGGCAAGCTCCGGCGGCGTCTCCTCCAGCGTGTAGCGCACCGTCTTCAGGATCATGTCAATCTTTTCCCACATCGACTCGCGGACTTCTTCGGTCGTTATCTCCACGGTCTTGGGCAGCCCCGTCACCTGGTCCACGCCGCGCATCTCGGTCGTCAGGTTCTCGCTGCTTTCGTGCGCGCTGCCGACTTCTATCTTGATGCGCTCGGATGTGCGCTCGCCGATTAGCAAATTGTAGCGCCGCCGCGCGTAATCGACTATAGCCTGGTCCAGCTCGTCGCCCGCGACGCGGATGGACTTGCTGACGACGATGTCGTTCAGGCTGATGACGGCGACCTCGGTGGTGCCGCCGCCGATGTCAACGATCATATTGCCCATCGCCTCTTCGATGTTCATATTGCAGCCGATGGCGGAGGCCATTGGCTCGTCCACCAGATAGACCCACTGCGCGCCCGTACGGTGCGCCGCGTCCACCACCGCGCGCTTCTCCACCGCGGTAATGCCGCTGGGGATGCCGACTACGAGCTTATGGTTCAGGCGGATGAACTTGTGGGGCTGCGTCGCCTTGTTGATGAGGTAGCGCAGCATCACCTCGGTGTATTCCCAGTCAGCGATGACGCCGTCCTTGAGCGGGCGCATTGCCACGATGCGGCCGGGCGTCTTGCCGATCATGGACTTGGCCTCTTCACCCACTGCGAGCGGCTGGCCGGTGGGGAGGTCGATGGCGACGACCGAGGGTTCGCGCAGCACGATTCCGCGCCCGCGCACGTAAACGAGCGTGTTGGCGGTGCCGAGATCTATGCCGATCTCGTCGCGGAAGTTACCGATGAATTCGTCCCACCAGCCCAATTGCACATCCCTGATTCTACTGAGGTGGGCTCAATTGTAGTGCGTTTTGCAGGCGCAAACAAGTTTTAGCGGCGCCGTGCCGCTGCTGTGCTGCATACCGAGTGGGTTCGCGGCGAAAAAGCGCCCAAAACGGATTTTGCGGATTTATGCGAGAAACCGGGAACATTTTGCTAAAACGGCAGTCTGTAATAATGTTCCTGACTTCCTTTCTGGACTTGTGGGGCCCCGCGAAAATTGGGGCCCCTCTCCTTTTAAGGGTTCATCTCACCTGCAAGCCGGATGCTGCTCCCCTTAGTCCACGGTGAGGGTCTTGCTCAGGTTGCGCGGCTGGTCGGGATTGTTGCCCCGCATAATCGCCATCTCGTAGGCTATCATCTGCAGCGGGATTACCGAAAGAATGCTGTTGAGGTACGGGTTCCCCACCGCCGGAATCGGCAGCTTGTAATGGCAGATCTTATCGTAGCCCCGGCTTGGCTGGCCGACGTGCACCACAATGCCCTCGCGGCAGATAACTTCGTTCATGTGTGACAGCACCAGGTCTTCGTTTTCCGGCAGCGAGACGAACAGCACCGGATAGTCCTTATCCACCACCGCCAGCGGGCCGTGCTTGAACTCGCTGGAGTACATCCCCTCCGGGTGGTTGTAGACGACTTCCTTCATCTTCAGCGCGCCTTCCATCGCCACCGGGTGCGTCATATCCTGGCCCAGGATGTGCATTGACGGGTGCTTGAGCAGCACCGGCGCCAGCTTCTTCACCGGCTCTTCGGCCAGCTGAATTGTCTCGCGCACCAGCTCCGGCACCCGGTGCAGGTCGTCCCAGGTTATGCCGTCGTGGGCGATGCCCCGGCGCTCGGCGAGTTTCATCGCCGTGTAGAGGAAGCACATCACCTGGTTGGTGTAAGTCTTGGTCGCGGGAACGCTGATTTCTAAATAGCTGTAGATGGGAATCATCCCGTCGCAGTGCAGCGCGAGCGTGGAGCCGATGTTGTTCACCACACTGAACGTCTTCGCAACCTGCTGCTCCTTCGCCCAGTTGTAGACGTTCATCAAATCCTTGGTCTCGCCGGACTGCGACACGAGCACGAGCAGGTCGCCTTCGCCGACGGTGTTGGAGTAGAGCGGCAGCATCTGCGACGCCCAGGTCGGGAAGATCGGCAGCCGCGCAATCTTGTTGTAGTAATATGTCCCCAGCAGCAGCGCATGGTAGCTGGTGCCCGCGCCGGAGATAAAGACGCGGTTCGCTTTATCCAGCGCTTCCACGAAGTTTTTCCACACGCCGGTGCTGTTGTAAAGCGAAAGCAGGCTGCGCGTTCCCTCTGCCTGTTCTTGGATTTCCTTCATAAAGAAGTGGGAGAACGGCTCCTTGTTGGCGTTCTCGATATCAATGTCCGAGACCGTCACCGGGCGCTCGACGTACTCCTGCTCCGGCAGCCTAAAGACGCGGTATTCCTTGTCGTCGAACACGACGAGATCGCCGTCTTCCAGCCGGACGTATTTGCGCGTAAACTCCAAAATGCTCGGCAGGTCCGAGCTTACGCAGATGAAGTCGTCGGCCAGCCCCAGGTACAGGCTGGATCCCATTTTCACGGCGTATATCTCGCGGCTGTCGCGCCGCATGAACACCGACGCGAAATCGCCCTCGGTCTCGGCGATGACGGCGGTATACGCTTCCTCCGGGCTTTTGCCGTTCGTAAGGTGCTTGTGCGTAAGGCACACCAGCCTTTCGCCGTCGTTTTCGGTTTCGAACTGGTAGCCCTCGCCTTCCAGCGCTTCGCGGATGAACGGGTCGTTGGTGATATTGCCGTTGTGGGCGCCCACCATCGCCCTGTCGGTGCTGAATAGCGGCTGCGCGTTTATTGTATTGGGCACGCCGAAAGTCGCCCAGCGAAGCTGCAGGATGCCCCGGTCGCCGGACATCTTGTCGTAGCCGAACTGCTTAGTTGTCTTGGCGATGTTGCCTACGTCCTTGCGCAGATCGATTGCGCCGTCGCCGTTCGCCACCGCCATTCCCACCGAGTCGTAGCCCCGGTAGGACAGGCGTTCGGCGGCGCGCACCATCATATCACCGAGCTTGCCGCTTGGCTCCTTCAGCACGATCCCGAATATGCCGCACATGGGCGGCGATTCTAGCACCAATGCGCCGCCCCACGAAGTTGGGCGAGATAAGGCTTTGATGTGGTGGCACGAGCGCTTGCCCGCCGGAGCCTCGGCGTAGGCGGGTCCTGCCGGTGGCGCGGGCGTCCCGCCCGTGATTCCACAGAGATGACTTCTAAGCAAACCTCTGCTATCTTGTTATCTGTCTTATCTCAAAGGGGAGGAAAAATGATGAGTGGATATTTCTGGAGAATCTGGGCAGTTCTTCTAGTGCTTTCAATCGTCTGGCTCGGGGCGTGCATCAAGACATCCCCGCCCGCAGAGGCGCAGAACGGCTTCGCGGAGGTCGTCAAGGCAAAAGCCTTTGAGGTCGTGGACGCCAGCGGGAAGACACGAGCGGCGCTTACCTTGGCTCCTAACGGCTCGGCAGGGCTAGGGCTCGACGACGCCAGTGGGAATCAGCGAGCGATGCTCATCCTGAATCCCGACGGTTCGCCGATGTTGTCGCTCGCTGACGCCAGCGGGAAAGTGCGAGTGGGGCTTGGCCTGAAGGCTGACGGCTCACTGGCTCTAGTGCTCGCCGACGCCAGCGGGAAAGTGCGAGCGGGGCTTGGCCTGAGCACTGACGGCTCACCCGGGCTAGACCTCCTCGACGCGAGCGGTGAGTTTCTATTCTCCGCGCCGTAGTTACGCCTACGGCGTGATTTTGCTGCCTATTCTGTAGGGGTTTATTAAACGGGAGTGGTGATCTCCAGGTCGCCACACCTTCAGTAGCGCGGCCTAGAGATTTACGCGCCTAGGCGTGCCGCGCGTCCGGCCTGCTTCTTGTAGGGGCAATTCACGAATTGCCCTCCCCACTCACCAGCGCCGCTCTTAAGAGCCGGGCTAGTCAGCCCGGCCTACTCGTTTGGGCGTCTTCCCTGTAGGGCGGGGACCTGTGCCCCGCCGCTCTTGCTGACGGCTGACAACTGATAGCTGACGACTGAATCCCCCACTCCACGATATAATCATCATACATGCGGGTGATGCTTATAGCCGGACGGGCGGGGAACGGGACCTGCGGCGTTGCCGACCATGCGCTGTTTCTCGCGGCAGAGCTTGCCCGCCATCACGCGCTCGGCGTGACCGGAGGGCTCGCGCGCCCCACCGAAAGCGACGACGCTCCCAAACCGGTAAACGTTGACCTGGTATACCGGCGCGGAACCACCCCCCTGGCCGATTACGAGCCCGCGCTGGAAGACCGGCCCAAGCTCACGCTGCGCCCAATCTCCGGCTTTGGCAGCGAGAAATGGGGAGAGCTGATCGCGCTGGCGCGCGACCTGAAACCCGACATCGTGCACCTGCAATATCCGGCGGCGGAATACCGCTTCTCGACAATGCCCGTGCTCCTGGCCGCATTCCGCCGGCGGCTCGGGCGGGCGCGGTTCGTGGTCACGCTCCACGAATTCACCGCGTCACACTACCTGCGCCGCCAGGCGGCGTCTCTGCTTGCGCGCAAGGCGGACGCGGTTATCGTCCCGTCGGCGCACAACTTCGGAGCGTTGCAGCGCAAGTATGCCGCGAAAATCCACTACATCCCCAACGGCAACTTCTTCAGCATGGCGGGCGCAGCGCCGTCCGAAAACGCGCCCCGCGAACCGCAACTCCTCCACTTCGGGCTGCCGAGCAAGACGAAGGACTACTCGCGCCTGCTCAGAGTGTTCGAGCGCCTGCGCCGCGACAATCCCGACCTCACATTGCGCTTCGTGACTCCCAAGAGCGCCGAACTGCGCCTCCGGCTCCGTTACGGTATCAGGCATGACCTGGGCGGAGTGAAGTTTGCCCCCCCCCATCCCCTGCCGGAGCTGTGGCGGCTTGCCGAAAGCTCGCTGCTGGTCATCTTCCCCTTTTCCTTTGACACGCACCGCAGTTCCCTCATCAACGCGCTTTCCTTCCACACGCCTATTGCGGCTTTAGGAGTCCATCCGCGCGTGGCGGTGGAGTACGCCCCCAACCTGCCGCTCACCGTCGCTGAAGACGACGACATACAAAAGCTCAGCGTGCTCATATCCGCGCTAAAGGAGGATTTCTCCTTGGCGTCGGCGGAGCAGCTCGCCAGGCAGGAGTGTTTGCGCGACGAGCTGTCAATGTCGCAGATTGCCGCCCGGCATACAGCAGTCTATAATCAGCTTGTCTGATTACCGGGCACTCGCTCCCAACGGGTAGGCGGTGCTCACCAGCGCCGCTCTTCGTTTCCTGTAGGGCGGGGTCTCTGTCATCGACGCTGAGCGAAGCCGAAGTGTGCCCCGCCGTCTTCGCCCCCAGAAGAGTACGCGGTGCTGACCAGCGCCGCTCTTCGTTTCCTGTAGGGTGGGGTTTTACCAGCCGAGATGGCTGGCTCCGCCTGCCCTCCGAAGTCCCGCCGAGCGGGACGAAGGGGGGCGCCCCGCCTGATTCTTGTAGGGGCGATTCACGAATCGCCCTCCCCCAAGAGTACGCCGCGCTTTACCCGCCTATGGAGGGTCACTAGCCCGGCTCTTAAGCCCTCCCCGCAATCAGAATCGCGCGCATGCGTAATGATTATATTGTGGCGGGGGAGAAAGAGGGTCGGTGAGCTTAGGAAGTCCTTGATTTACGCGGGAATCTATAGCGGATAGTCAAGCTGGCGCCTTTACCTTTCGGCGGGGCCCAGAGGACTCTGTCTCCCGGCTGCACCAGTCTTCGCATTACGGTGCAGCATAGCGGCATTCTGTGCTTACGGCGATTAGGATAGCCCCCAATACTTCGATGGATGTCGCCAGCATTCAAATCGATGTATGAGCGCTTATATTGTTCTGCGTGCCGAAACCTCGACTCGATTTCCTTTTCGAAATGCGCGGCTGTCGTAACCTCAGATTCTGGCTGCTCACTCGAAGGAAGCTGGGCCTTAAGGTATTGTGAGAACGACCTATATGTGTCGCAGAAAGCTGCACCAACTAGGCGTTTGATTCGCACAGCCACTGTTGGGT
The DNA here is from genome assembly GCA_030606285.1 of Planctomycetales bacterium. Lineage (GTDB taxonomy): Bacteria > 4484-113 > 4484-113 > 4484-113 > 4484-113 > JAGGTK01. Next base: position 8,644 of record JAUWGS010000026.1, read on the forward strand.
CCGGATTCACTACGGTCAGCGTCGGCTGCACGTTGGCTTGGGAACGCTTTAAAAATGGGGGCTTAAAAAGCCAATGGCTGTAGAAGTCCGATTCTGGAAAAGAATAGCCAATGAACACTACTTCATTAGCTTCTTTCATTCTGTCCGCTGCCAATTGCCATGCATAATCTAGGGCAGGGAACTTGTAGCTCTTGCGAAAAGAAGGCGGAACTATCATAGTGCTCATTCGCCGCCCACACATCGGACAGTCCGGGGGCTTGAACCAGTACCGCTCTGTATCGTACTCATAATCGAGCCAAGCTGAACGGCGTTCTGGGCAAAGCTCATAATCACAATAGAACCAGTTGACCGACCCGTGCAGTTTAAGATATAGCCCCTCTCCTGCCGTGCTATAGCTCCTTACGTGTCGAACCCCCTTGAGCGAAATGCCGGCTCCAAAGGCGTCGATGTGGGTGAGTCTTATTGCGCGGCCCAAATGCGATTGATACTCTTGTCCCGAAGAGCTAACGAGCCTTTCCTCAGTTCTGCGAAGAGCCTTGTCCAGCAAGTCGTCCCAGTTGAAAGTGATGACCGAATCGTCTTTTGTGAGGATGTTGTCACAGAAGCGCTGATAGCTTTCACTGCGGACACCGTAGCAGGATACCTTAAGCGCTTGTACTAGGAGATCCTTGAGTTCGCTTATGCGATGCCTAGCAAAGCCCCTTTCCTCTTCGCTCTTTGCCCTGTCCTTAGCGATCTCGAAATAAGTTAATGCGTCCTCAACGTCGGAGAAATGAACGTAGTGCTTGGACTTGGCTTGCTTTAGGATGTCACCTAGAAGCGGAACCTGTGTGACCTTCTGTTGCGCGGCAAATCCGTTTACTCTGTAAGGTCTGCACTTGTGCGATGCTCCTGCTCCAAATACAAATACCTTCCGCGGTCGTTTCTGCTCCATACCTATTTTATATCACTTTGATTAGCACACAGCCACCAGCGTCAAGGCGGCGTGTGTAAACTAGCTGCTTACGGCGCAGAGAAAAGCACCTCGCCCCGAGCGTCAAAGAAAGCAAGACTCTGGGCGCCGAGCAAGGTACGTGTGTTGCCCTGAGCGTCAACGAAACCAAGATTTGGCGTACCATCAGGGAGCACGCCGAGCAAGGTGCGTGTGGTGCCTTGAGCGTCGTGGAGACCAAGAGCCGGTGAGCCGTCAGCGAGCAAGTGGAGCAAAGCGCGTGGTATACCCTGAGTGTCATAGAGGGCAAGCAACGGTGTACCATCAGCGAGCACGTGGAACGTGGCGCGTTTGGTGCCCTGAGCATCAAGGAGGTCAATACCCGGTATGCCGTCAGGGGACAAGCCGAGCAAAGCGCGTATCTCGCCCTGAGCGTCATAGAGAGCGAAACCTGATGTGCCGTCAGGGAGCACAGTGAGCCATGCGCGCATCTTGCCCTCGTCGTCCACAAGGCGAAACTCTTTTGCGCTAATCGTCTCCGCGACACCGCTCTGCGCCCCTGCGGGCGGGGATGTCTTGATGCACGCCCCCAGCCAGACGATTGAGAGCACGAGAAGCACTGCCCAGATTCTCCAGAAATATCCACTCATCGTCTTTCATCCCCCTTGAAGTAGGACTGGTAACAAGGTAACGAATGCTCGTCTGGATGTCAATCGTGGCCTGTAGGGCGGGGTCTCCGCGCCCCGCCGTACCCTCCCCCCAATCGCGTAGGCCGGGCTTTACCCGCCTATGGAGGGTAACCAGCCCGGCTCCTAAGAGCGGCGCTGGTGAGCACCGCGTACTCGGTGGGGGCCGGCGCTGTAGGGTGCGGTCTCGTGCCGCACCTTCTGGAAGTCGTCCAACATCCCGCGAAACACCCGTCATTCAGAAAAATCGAGGTGGGGCACAAGTCGCCGATGCGCCATAGCGCTATGGCGACGGCGCGACCTCACCCTACACCAATCCACGCTGGTTGCTATAATCAACCCGTCTGACAGCCGGGCGCGGCTCTTCCGGCAGGTGTTTATGGTCATGCGACGGCTAGAATTTCTGCTGCTGGCCTGCATCCTCATGCTCGCCCAATCCGCCGCGCGCGCGCTGGCCGACGAGCCGGGCGGGTCTATCAAGCTGCCCGACTACTTCCCGCCGATGGAGGACAGGTTCGACCCCGACGCGCCGTTTGCCATCCAGCCGACGAATTCCGACCTCGTGCAGGGGCCGGACTACCAGCCGCTCGGCCTGAACCTCCAGCGCGAGCTTCTGTCACCCGATCTACTGCGCGAAGCCGACAGCTTCGGCTTTTCGTGCTACCGGCTGACCGTCAAGCAAGCCGACTTCGCGGATCCCGCATCCCCCAACTTGTTCGTGCTCACAGACATAGTCCGGCGCATCCGCAATATGGACTGCGACGTTCTGCTGACGCTCGATTCAGTTGGCCTCGACATTGACGCCTATATGGACTTCTTCACCGCCGTGGATGCGGAAGTTGGCGATATGGTGCGCTACTACCAGGTGCTGGACAATATCAACCGGCATCTGGGCGTCTCGGCCTACACGTACCACGAGCTTCTGAAGCGCGTGCGGGAATACCGCGAGGAGACCGAAGGCGGATTCGAGATTGTCTGCGGCGGTGTCCTGGGCGTAGACCGCGAGTTCATCGCCGACCTCGTTGACGCCTACGTGTTCGACCGGGTGGACGTTATCGCGTTCAACCTCTATCCCGACCAGGCGCATATGGAGTTCGCCGCGCCAGCGTACGAGCTGGTCCCGCACTCGCTCTACGACGCCGTCGTCGCGTTCTCCGACCTGCGCCGCTTCGGAAAACCGTTCTTCGTCACGTCGCTGGGCGTCTCCAACGCCTACGCGCCGCTGGGCGTTTCGCAGCTCGACCAGGCGTCAATGGTGGGGCGCGGCATCCTCTACCTGCTGAACGGCGGCGCATCGCGCGTGTTCCTTCATTCTTTCACCGACACCGACCAGAACTACATGAACCCTTTGCGGTGTATGGGCCTGTACGCCTGCGACGGCACGGCGAAGCCTGCTGCGGGCGTGGTGCGGCACCTGTTGCCCATCCTGCGCGGCGCCTACCCCTTCACCCCCTACTATCTCTTCCAGATGAGCAACAACTTCCCTGCGGCGAGAGATCCGGTCTACGTGCATCACTTCTACCATCCGCCCGATCGCGCAACATACTTCATCTACTGGACTAGCGCAATGAAGATGCTGAACCGGACAACAAACCTGGCGGTGTACCGCACCGACCTGCGGCCGGTGGGCTTGCTCAATCTGCTCACCGGCGAGAACGCGCCGCCCGGCTGCAACAGCGCGGGAAACCTCACGCTGTTTGCGGGGCTGCCGCTTTCGCACGTCCCGACAGCAATAAAATTTATCGGCGGACAACCCAATGGATAAAGCACCATCGCGCATCGCACTGGTCCACGAATGGCTGATAACGTTTGGCGGAGCGGAGCGCGTGCTCATCGAGATGCACCGGATGTTCCCCACCGCGCCCATCTTCACGCTGTTCCACGATCCTGAGGGCACGCCGGAGGAGCTCGCCGACGCGCACATCATCCCGTCGGTGCTGAACCGCTTTCCCGGCGCGACGCGGCGTCACCAGTCGCTGCTGCCGTTTTACCCCTACGGCGTCGAGCAGTTCGACCTGAGCGATTACGACCTCGTCATCTCGCTTTCCCACGCCGCGGCGAAGGGCGTGCTGACCAACTCGCGGCAGACGCACCTTTGCTACTGCTACACGCCGATGCGCTACGTCTGGGAGCTTTACCAGACCTACCTCAAGCACACGCGCCTGTCGCGCTTTCGCGAATTCATTTTCCGCATCACCGCCCATTACATGCGCATGTGGGACTGGCAGTCGGCGCAGCGCGTGGACAAGTTCATCGCCATTTCTGAGACCGTACAGCGCCGCATCGAGAACATCTACAACCGCAAATCGGCGGTAATCTACCCGCCGGTGGACACCGACTTCTTCACGCCCGCCGACGACCGCTCCGACGAGTACTTCCTGCTCGTGGGGCGCTTCGTGCCCTACAAGGGGATGGAGCTGGTCATAGACACGTTCAACTTCCGCGACGAGCCGCTGCTGGTGGTCGGCGACGGCCCGCTGCGCAAGCGCCTGCTCGACAAGGCGCGCAACCCGCGCATCGAGTTTCTGGGCACCGTAAGCGACGACGAGCTGCGCGTGCTCTACCAGAACGCGTCCGCGCTCATCTTCCCCGGCGAGGAGGACTTCGGGCTCATCCCGTGCGAGGCGCAGGCGTGCGGCACGCCGGTCGTCGCCTACGGGCGCGGCGGCGCGACTGAAACCGTCCTGCCAAATATCTCCGGCGTGCATTTCATCGACCACACGCCCGAGTCGCTGGAGCGCGCGCTGGACAACTGCCGGGCAACCGACTGGGACCACGCCGCCATCCGCGAAAGCGCTCTGCGATTCTCCACGCCCGTGTTCTGCGAGCGGATGAAGGACGCGGTGGATCAATTCCTCTAAGGAGACGCAATGGACGCCCACGAAGAGCAGTCGCCTAACCGCCGAATCGAGCCGCAGCCCTTTTCCATCCCGCACCTCGTGCTGGACGCCATCTGTTTGCTGCTTGCGTTCGGCATCGCGTATTTCCTGCGCTTCCGCAGCGGCATTCCCGCGCCGCTGGGCGTAGTTCCCTGGACGGGCTACCTCGCGTTCTACGCGGTGTCGCTTCCGTTCTGGTGGCTCATCTTCGGCTACCACGGGCTTTACTTCGCACGCCTGCGCGAAGGGATTCGCGCCGAGTTTTCCCGCATCCCCTCCGCTGTGGGCCTCGCATCCATCGCCTCCATCACGCTTTCGTATCTCATCCGCGACCTGCCGACCTCCCGCTTCACATTCCTCTTCATCTTCATCGCCGCGCTTATTCTCATTCTGCTCGGCCGCTACTTCGCGCGCATCCTAGGGATGCGGCGCGGCATTGCGACGGTGCTGATACTCGGCGCAGGCCCCGTCGCTGACGTTTTGATGTCGCGCATCCGCCGGCGCTTCGGCGCGCGCACGCGCTTCATCCATATGTCCGCTGACGACGTGGCGATAAAGCTCTTCACCAGCCAGCGTGCGCCGGGCAAGTTCCTGCAGTTCGTGCGCGAAAAGAGCGTAACCGACGTCTTTTGCCTGCTCACGCCCTCGCCGGAGCTCTGGGAAGCGCTGTTCGTGCTCGGCTACGAGGGCGAAGTGCGCGTGCGCCACATCCCCGCGGGCGAAGGACTGCTCTTCGGCGGCGTGCGGTATTCACCCGAGTTCGGCTTTCCGCAAATAACGCCCAAGAGCCTGTCCGATTTCGCCGCCATCCAGCGCGTAAAGCGGGTCGCCGACGTAATCGTCAGCGCATTCGCGCTAGTCATCCTCTCGCCGCTATTCGGCCTCGGCGCATTGCTCGTCTGGCTATCGTCGCCCGGCCCGGTATTCTTCCGCCATGAGAGATTGGGGCTCGACGGCACGCCGTTTTACGTGCTGAAGTTCCGCACGATGCGCCGGTACGCCAAGCTCACGCCGGAGCAGGAGGCCGAATTCAAGCGCCATATGAAGCTAAAGCGCGACCCGCGCGTCACGCCCGCGGGCACGTTTTTGCGCAAGACGAGCATAGACGAGCTGCCGCAGCTCATAAACGTCCTGCGCGGCGAGATGAGCCTGGTGGGCCCGCGCCCCATCGTGCCCGACGAGCTGGAAAAATACGGCCAGTGGGGGCGCATCTTCCTTAGCTTCCCGCCGGGCCTGACGGGCCTGTGGCAGGTAAGCGGCCGAAGCGACGTCTCCTACCGCGAGCGCATAGACTTAGACGTCTACTACATCACCAACTGGAGCCCCGCGCTCGACTTCGCCATCCTCATCCGCACCCCGGGCGCTCTGCTGAGCCGGAAGGGTGCGTATTGATCCCTGTAGGGTGCGGTCTCGTGCCGCACCTCTTGTAGGGGCACAGCATGCTGTGCCCGTCTTGGGCAAATTGCCCGCATTGAATCGCCAGGTAAGAACCGTGAAACTGGAAGACGAAGAGAGAATAACCCGCCTGTTCGTGCTGGTTATGCAGTTATTAGCCATACCTTGCGCGTTCATAGCGTTCTTCCTAGTACCGGCACCGTACAACATCGGCCTTGCCTTGATCCTCTGTGCCATTGTTGTTTATGGATTCGCCATGTTGCTCCTAAGAGAAAAAGAAAAGCGGTGATAGAGCTTGCGGAGGGATAGCCCGAGATTATGTTATAATTCTGCACCTCGAAATCGGGCGATTAAGGGCAAACATCCAGTGTTGAAAAGCGATTAGGCGTGATCTCTGGTGACGGCGTTAAGATGGCGATAAAAAACAAGTATCCTGTCCTTCGCAGGATGTTCTCAAACAAGGTCTTTTCGCTTAGAGCACTATTCAGGCTTGGGAAGCCGTTCGGTGAGCTCCTGGATTCATACAATCAAAGCGATAAAAAGCTTGAATTTCCGCGCAATGGAGGTGCAGTTCTAACGAAGGTCACGGTGGAATTACGTGGAAAGAAGCACACTGGCGCATTCGGCTTGCTCGCAAACGAATACCAACAGGACAAGAGGCTTACGGATGTCCTGATTGGTGCCGACGGCTTCGACTCAGTAAAAGAAGTTAGGGGACAAGAGCACATTACGATAGCTCGCTCTGTATCGGCATTGAATGGGTACTTGCGGACTACGTTAGGTCTGGTAACCAACCTTGAAGCTGATGTCCTACTTTCATTGGCTTTTGAGGGTCGGAGCAAAGGTCCGCTTTCCACAGCCGCAATCTTTGAAAGGACTTGCGGTCACATAGAGAAAGCCCTGGCACTACAGTCGGGCGTTTTTACAGTGCCAAACGCTAAACGGAAACTAACGCAAATCGCGGTCTATTTCAGTGATCCGGCGAAAGTTGAGAGCATGTTCGTTACATATCAAACGTCCTGCGCACTCCGGGAGATTGTCGGGAATGGCAAGCTTAATGCTTCGCTCCCTGAGCTATTGGAGAGCTCCTACGAGATACTCGTTTCATCGTGGAAGGAGCTAGAGAATGAAGAATAAAGAGACTCTAAAAAAATTAGCTGTCCTATTTCAGTCCCAGAGAGACCCCTGGACTAATGCGCTATTAACGCTTGCGGACTCTGAGACTGCCGCTAAACGCACGGCTTATTTTCAGAAACGTAATGTAACTACGGAAGAAGCCGCAAAGCGGTTTGGATATGGCGCGAATCTGCCGAGTATGCTTGCAGGGGTAGAGTGGATTACCACTGCCCATTGCGTATCGGGATTCGCATATGAGCTTGGTCGATTTATTGCAGGATTCCAGACTGGTGCAACCTTGAAAACGGCTAGTCCAGTACAGGAAACAGAGGTCAAAGATGCGGAAACGATAATCCGCGTCCTTCAGGACAAGCTCCGCAAGGTGCCAAACGTGATCGCTGGTTACATACATGACCTCGGTGATGTTGAGCACTGGCTACTCCTTTTGATAGCTCCGTCTGCACGCAGCGCAGAACGGATTCGGGAGAACGTAGCAGACCTCATGTGGGATGTCAGTACTGATCTCCCGGACACCGACATTGATTTTGTCGTCTACACCAAAGAAGAAGCTCGATGGCCATCGAACGAAGCCAAGCTTCAGGAATCATATGAGCGTGTGTTATAGAACTTATGCAAGCTACCGATAAAGACGAACACATAGCCCTTGCAGCCAGCAATCTACAGTTCCTTGCAAGCGCTGCGGAGCGAGTTCGTCCGCGGAAGTTCGATTGGGAAGTAGTAGCGATATTCTATGCGGCAGTTCACGTGATTGAGGCTCTTCTTGCGAGCCGCAAACCGCCTTTGCACTCCCGCAATCACGGAGATAAGGATCCGCGTGAGACTAGGAGCAAAGGAGTAGGACGTGGCTGGTATATTAGAAGCGTGCTGAATGACAGGGATTTGTTTGGTGCACACAAGTTCCTTTATTCAGAGTCTATCCAAGCTCGATACGTTATGCCGAACCTAAGAAGAAGGCGGTTTAGACTCAGGCATGTCCGAAAAGCTATGGAGAAATTGCAAGTAATTAGGAAGCAGTGTTTCTCAGTCTCAACAGCCATTCTTGATGAAGCCTTTGACAACGTGCTGCAGTGTAGCGACCTGACTAGTACGAACTAGCTTACACAAGAATGTTTATGTTATTTCGCTGACTTGCTGCGCCTAAAACGCAGTATTTCCAAAAAACCCCCCGAATCAGTGTCCGCTTTTTGTCAGAAAGTGCTATAATAGTAAGTGAGCGTAGAAATACGCTTTAGATATGGCTGATGACGCAGAAATGGGACCCAACCGGGTAGGCGGTGCTTGCCCGCCACCACGCGCCGCGCGTGGCCGGAGGGCTAACCAGCGCCGCTCTTACAGCGGGGACTGTACAGATACACCCAAGAGCCGGGCTAGTGAGTCGCCGACGCGCCAAAGCGGCTATGGCGACGGCGCGCCCGGCCTACCCCGTGAGGAACTAATATTCGACGCGGGCAAATTGCATTCGCAATTGGCCGAATTGCTCCAGCTCTATCTGCAACGCGCATCCGAGCCCGACGCGGTGGCAAAATGCTCCGCCAAAGACGCAATCGCGTG
>JAUWGS010000028.1 GCA_030606285.1 Planctomycetales bacterium
CCCGACCTTGTATATGCAGGCTCGAAGCCTTGGATACTCTTCGGGATGGCAAACCCGGGCGGGGGGCCTATCTACAGCGCAGGCTCAAAGGCCTTAGGGCGGGACGGCCTCCCCCAGCTCCCCTAATATACAAGGGCGGGGACCTGTGCCCCGCCGCTCTTGTAGGGGCAATTCACGAATTGCCCTTCCCCCCCAATGAGTACGCCGGGCGCGCCGTCGCCATAGCGCTATGGCGCGTCGGCGACTCACCAGCCCGGCTCTGAAAAAAGACTGGTGGCACGGGCGCTTGTCCGCCACACCGAAGGTGCCGGAGGGTCTCGCCCGTGATGGCCGGAGTGGTGACCTCCAGGTCACCACACCTTAACCGCGCGGCCTGGAGGTCGCGCGTCCGGTACTGGTAGCGCTTGGCCCGGCGAGGCACAGGTCCCCGTCCTTCAGCGGGCACGGCACGCCGTGCCCTCCAATATTGCGTAACGCGCAAGGGCAAGGCATGCCTTGCCCCTACGACCAGCATCTGCCCCCAATGAGTACGCCGGGCTCACCAGCCCGGCTCTGAAAAAAGGTCGGTGGCGCGGGCGTCCCGCCCGTGATTCCCTACATCACGCCCCGCGAAACGCGGGACGCCTTCCGGGATTTTCTCCTGTAGAGGTTTACCCACCTGGGCAGGCACGGCACGCCGTGCCCCTGTAATCTCCCGGTAGTCCAGGGCTTTAGCCCTGGCTCTTCACCGGAAACTAAGACCAGCCCTAAAGGGCTGGACTACCATATGCACTCCGACCACCCCCAATGAGTACGCCGGGCTCACCAGCCCGGCTCTGAAAAAAGACTGGTGGCACGGGCGTCTCGCCCGTGATGGCCGGAGTGGTGACCTCCAGGTCACCACACCTTAATCGCGCAGCCTGGAGCATTTACCCGCCTACGGAGGGCTGCGCGTCCGGTACTGGTAGCGCTTGGCCCGGCGGGGCGCTGAGACCCCGCCCTACGGCGGGCACGGCATGCCGTGCCCCTACTCTTCCCCTCCTACCTCCTACTTCCTACTTGCCACTTCTTCCACGCTACTCGCTACCTGACACTAACTATGAACTTCACCGAAGCAGGGCTCCAAACACCGCAATCTGGTAGAATCTTGCTTCCAAAGCGGAAAGCCGCAACTGGTATGAAAGAAAACGAAAACGATACCGCCACAGACGCGCTGGCCAGCCAGACCATCAGCGTCCGGGGGCGCGATGAGCTTCAGGAACTCCTGGGCGACGTCGACTGCCATTTCCGCACGCTGCGGGACCAGCTCGGCGTGAAGCTCTACACCAAGGGGATGGATCTCCACATAGTCGGCCCGCCGGCGGACGTCAGTCGCGCTAACGACGTGATACACGACCTCCTGCGCGTTATCCGGAAAGAGGGCGCGCTGACCGAGGACGACGTGCGTGACCGGCTTAAGGAAATCACAGCCGGCGACGAAGAAAGCGCTTCTGCGGGCAGTGAGCTTCTGCCTCTTTTGCCGCATGTCGCTCCCCGCACCGAGGGACAGGAGGAGTATCTGCGCTCGATTGCACAAAGCGAGGTGACGCTCTGCTACGGCCCCGCCGGCACGGGCAAGACGTTTCTTTCGGTCGCAGCCGCCATCTCGCACTTCAAGCGCGGGCTGGTGAGCCGCATTGTGCTGACCCGGCCGGCTGTCGAGGCTGGCGAATCGCTGGGCTTCCTGCCGGGGACGCTGGTGGAGAAGGTCAACCCGTACCTGGTGCCGCTCTTCGACGCTCTCAACGACATACTGGGCTTCGACCGCGCCCGGAAGCTCATCGAGCGCGGCGTGGTGGAGGTGGCACCGCTCGCGTTCATGCGCGGACGCAGCCTCAATAACAGCTTCATCATACTCGACGAAGCGCAGAACACAACCTACCCGCAGATGAAAATGTTCCTCACGCGGATGGGCCGCGGCAGCCGCGCTGTGGTAACCGGCGACATTACTCAAATAGACCTGGAGCGGCGGGAGAATTCCGGCTTCGTGTGTGCTCTGGGAATACTGGAGGAAATGATTCCGGGAGTGCGCATCGTGGAGCTGAAGGAAAGTGACGTGGTGCGCAATCCCATAGTGCAGCGCATCATCAACGCCTACATCCGATACGAGAGCCACCGGATGCAACAGGGCGGGAACGAGGAGCAATAACCCACCGTGCCCAAGGACACCAAGAGCAAGCATACGAAAACCGCCATCGCGCAAGGGGGAGCGTTATGGCGCGTCCTGTGGGGTCTGGCATTCTTCCTTGGCGTACTGGCCGTTCTCTATGCACATATAGTTGTGTGGCCGGTGCGTTTCACGCCGGGTCAGGTCGTCCCCTACGACATCCTCGCTCCAATGGCCGCTGAGTACCTTGATACCACTGAGCTGGCCGCGCTGCGGACGGAAGGTACCACCAGCATAATCGATACGCGGGTCAAAGAGAACACGCTGCTGAATCTGAGCGATTTCTTCAACGACTTGCGGACGATCCGGCTCGAAGGAAGCGAGCCAACTCAGCAGGTGGAGGAGCTTGCGGCGGACTACCCCGTTCCCGGTGACGTGATAGCGCTTCTGCTCACATACTCCGACGAAGACCTGGCGGACGTCGAAAGCTACGCCGGCGAACTGCTCGGCGACTATATGCAAACGCCCATGTCCGCCGAGGAGGTCAGCCGCCTGCGGATACACGCCGAGGAGAAGGTATCCCTCACTCTGCGCGAAAGGTTACACATGTTCTTCCTCGAAGAGAACATCACCGAAGCGCCCGCTGTGCCTGACGTGCAGGCGCACATTAACCGGCTTGTGACCCACAAGATCTCCAAGGGCGAGATCATTCTCGGCGCCGGCAACATCGTCTCTCAGGTTACACTGGACAAGCTGGCCGCTGTCGAAGAGGGAATGGTCAAGCAGAGGATGTACAAGTTCTACGGCCTGGCCTTGTTGCAGCTTGTGCTGATGCTCGTCTGGTACGTGCACCTGTGGTTCTACAAGCGGAAGATCTACAGCAATCCGTCCATCTGGGGTCAGCTCACCACAATCCTCGTTCTCGCACTCACAGTCTCGCTTATCATCGGCCGCCTTCCGTTCAAGTACATCCACTACGCGGTGCCGCTTGCCACGGCCGCAGCCGTGATACTCATCGTCACGATGTACGACGCCATTCTGGCGTCTTACGTTGGACTGGGGCTTGCCGTCGTCGCCTCACTTGCGCTCAACTACAACAGCAACCTCGCAGTCTATATGCTCATCTCCACTACCTACCCCGTGGTGTTCCTCAACCAGCGGTCGTCCACGCGCAATCTCGCATCGTTCGGGCTGAATCTGGGTCTGCTCAACCTTGTGCTGGCACTGGCCGTGTTTCTCTTCTCAGTCGAGACTTTTTCCTGGTGGGCATTGTCCTACGCGCTTCTCGCGGGCATCGCCGCCGCCACCGTCGCGCTCGGCGCGACTCCACTCCTGGAAACGTTTTCCAGCCAGCTCACGCCCGCCAAGCTGCAGGCTTTGATCAACCCCGAGATGCCTTTTCTGAAACGCCTCTTGGACGAGGCTCCCGGCACCTACATGCACTCAATGGTTATGGGTTCAATGAGCGAAGAAGCGTGCAATTCAATCGGCGCCAACGGCCTGCTGGCAAAGGTCGGCTCGATGTATCACGATATCGGGAAGCTCAAGCGCCCCGGGTTTTACGCTGAGAACATCGGTAACCCGGAGAACAACCCGCACAAACACCTGCCGCCTGAAAGCAGCTTCAATATCATTGTCCAGCACATACAGGATGGCATGGAGATGGGCCGCAAAGCCGGTCTGCCACCCGGCGTGCTGGCATTCATCCCCGAGCATCACGGCACAACTCTGATGAAGTACTTCCTCGAAGAGGCGCGCAAGCGTTCCGAGGCTGAAGGCACTACACTGAACACGAACCACTTTCGTTACGCAGGCCCCGATCCTCGCAGCAAGGAGACCGCGGTGGTGATGCTGGCGGATTCCTGCGAAGCGAGAGTTCGTGCGATGGACACATTCACCGAAGAGGAAGTCAGAGCCACCGTGCGGGAGAATATCCGGGAGAAAGAGCGCAACGGCCACCTGGACGATTCGTGTCTGACTATTGGCGACCTTCATGCGGTGGAGGAAGCCTTCACCAGCGTTCTCGTAAACCTGCATCACTCGCGGTTGAAGTACCCGGAGCAGACCGGGGCTGAAGCGGAAAGTGAAGGAGGTCCGGCAGGAATCGTGAACAGCCATAATGAAAGCGGGGAGGCCACGTAGCCTTGCTCTCGTGCCGCTGCCCCGCCACCTGGCGTGCGAACCACACCCACATTCAGGTGCCGAACGTGTTTCGCGCCGTATGCAGCACTCGTGTATACTGATAAATCGGAAGAAACCCAAGGAGGCCAAGATGCATTCGCGCATCACAACTCACTATCAACTGGCAGCTATCCGTCAGAGCTACTTCGCGTGGTCCCGGGCCGACAACTGGGTCCGGGGGCTTCTACTCGCCTGTGCTTTCGCGGCTCTAACCGGGCTACTGGCTCAGATCCGCATCTATCTACCCTTCACGCCTGTACCGATTACAGGGCAGACGCTGGGCGTCCTGCTTGCAGGCACGCTGCTCGGTGCCAGGTTCGGCGCCTGGAGCATGGGTGTATACCTGGCACTCGGCCTGGTCGGAGTTCCCTGGTTCGCCGGCGGGGCTTCCGGCCCGGCATATATCATGAGTCCAACGATAGGCTACCTGGTCGGTTTCGTCGTAGCAGCGTGGATGATAGGGCGTCTCAGCGACAATCCGCAACTGCACCGGCCTCTACCCCAACTCACTGTGATGTGCCTCGGGATGCTGGTTGTCTATGCATTCGGCGCAGGCTGGCTAATGCTTGGCTCGCACCTAAGCCTGAGCCTGGCCCTTAGCCTGGGTGTGCTCCCCTTCCTCCTTGGCGACGCAATCAAGATTGCCCTGGCGGCTTCCATAGGCACGTTTCTCTTGCCCGGCGCGCCACAAAAGCGCGGTCGATGAAACCTTGTGCAGGCCGCGCGCGTCTGTAAAGGCGTACAGGGATTACGGGCAACTCGATGGCGAAGCAGCGCAAACCGACAAAGACCCCCGCTCTCGGCGGGCTGGCCTCCTTCGTCTTCATTTTGCTCATTGTCCTCGCTGCCCTCTGGCTGGCGCGCGCCGGGACTGACAGCCTGTCGGTGGAGCGGGAAGACTGGACACCGGCCGCTTATGACAGCGCTCTGCGGATCCCGCTGGAGACTGTGCACGACAGCAGGAACCTGGTCCGAATTGAGGCCCTTCTGGCCGACGTGAGTATCAGCGACGAACAGCTTGCGGAATACCGAACCATCTACGAGGTGGCTCGAGCGATGCCGCGCCGAATAACACCCCCGCCCCACCGCATCGTTTCTCTACAACTGGGCAGTTATCCTGCAATAGCTACCAGGCTGGGCAGTGTGCTGGGACAGCCGCTTACCGACGAGATAAAGCCATTCGGCGAGCTTTCGCGCACCGAGCAGCTGCTGTTGTATGCAGACTGGCTGGGCACGGGCTACCTGGATGAGCCGGCCTATCAGCAACTGATTGCGCGGATGAACGCCGCCGACGTGGCACGCGTCTCCGACCACGGCGAGCTTACACATCTCTGGCTGATACAGGACGGCCGCAATCTGCTGGCGATACACAAGAGCGTGAACGGAGACGAGGACGAACTGCGCATGAGACTGGCAAAGGACTGGCTTCCCCGCTTCGCCAGCCCGGTTGCGCGAGGGCTTTTTGAGCCGTGGCATGAAGAGTGGACGGCAGGACACGGATACATCGAGGAGATAAAAGACGATACTGAACGTACACGCCTTATAGAAACCATTATCTCTTATCAGATGAGCGACGAGCTGGACAGCCTCAAAGCAGTCCAGCAGACTCCCTACCAAGTCATTCGCCCTACTGCTGACGAGCCGACGGTTCCCACGGGCGCCTATGATTTCGCAAAGTTCTTCTACTTCCGAATCTACGGCGAGAATCCCGGTAAGATTATCGCGGAGGGCATCAGCCAGGTGAACGACCACCAGGCGTGGCAGCGCAGGTGGGAAAACCGCCCCGCCACCAAGCGCTAGTCCCCCCACCGGGCACGCCGCGCCCCCCAGCCCGGCTCTTGTAGGGGCAATTCACGAATTGCCCGTTCTTCCTGTAGGGCGGGGATTCATCCCCGCCGCTCTTCTTCAGATGTATTAGGACGGCGGCCATAAATGGCCGCCCTACAGTCTTCCCCTCGCTACACGCTATTTATCCGCCATAGCTTCAGCGACGGCGGACTTCCTACGTCCTACCCCTCTTCTGCTACAATCTGCCTATGAGCGAAGACGAAGTCCAATCCCGCGTTTCGCGGGACATCTACTGCGGCGATTGTCTGAATCTGGCCATGGGGACGATTATGTTTGGCGGCGGGTTTTAGCGACGCTTCCTTCAACGATGGCAATCTCGTCGTCGGTCAATCCATAGAGCTTGTAGACTATCTGATCAATCAGATGGTCTGTTGCGGTGATGCGTTTAAACAACGGATTAACCTTCGACAAGTTCTTCTCATGCTCCTCCTTAAGCATGCTGAAGAAGGCAGTGGTATTTGGGTTTACGCCGTGCGACGATAGCACTTTCTGGTTCTTACCTTTCCTGAGAACACGCGTAAGTTCTTCCGCATCACAAATAAAATAGGCTCTGAGCTGCGTTTTACCGGCCAACTCATCAAGCTCGACCCCGTCGAGAAGCGATCCACTAAGCCAGCCCAGGAAATTGCTAACAAGCTTCTGCTTCTTCTTATGCATCTGTGTCATCTGCTTTGCGAGATAAGCCAATGTTTTTCGGGCCGCATCCATATTAACGGGACTGTGTGGGGTGGAATGCTGTACCAACTTAATTATTGGGCTAAAGTCTCCTAACTTGAGATACAAGGCATAGGATTTTCTCAAAAGCCCGATAAGCTGTTTCGATTTTTCTGCAGGTAATACAGACTGGGGGTCTGGGACGGGCAGATTCTCCATGTACTGGGCAATCAGCCGCAATCGACCACGCTTGTCCTCGTCCCCTAGCACAGCAGCTGTCCTCTTCATATAGCCAAAGCAGCATTTAGAGTTTAGCAACGATAGCAGGTAGTAGTCATCGAGAGGAATGAAGTATGCCGTATTAGCGCAAAATAGCGATTGATCATCAAATGCGAAACGAGCTTCAGATGCAATATCGGGATATAAGATCTTTGGCTTCTCTATCTCCTCATAGTAGTCACAGGCTCTGAGTTCCCACCAGTGGTCTCCCTTGTCCCACCGCTTTTCGAGTTGCTGCTTGTGCTGCTTAAGATGATTGAAAATGGCAGGATAATTCTTGATAGGAACACCTATGTAAGTCCAAATGAGATACCGTTTATGGAAGTTAATCTCGTAGCATCGAATATCGTCGCCGATGACAAGAGGCTTGATAATTTCATCGCTCTTCGTATCCTCTGCAATCAGCTGGTCACGCGTTGCGGAATCAATGATGAATGCCCGGTTGAACCCGGTCTTAATACCGTAGTAGGTTCTCGTACTCCTGTGTGCAAGATACTGCTTCAAAGGAATGCCTTGGGATTCCAGTTTGCGGAGTAGTTTTACCTCCGCGTCGCTCCGTAGCGACCAGTTCATACCTTCAAAAGCCTGCGGTGATAACTGCTCGGAGGTCTCGTCAACACGCTCCTGCAGGCTCTTGAAGTCAAGGGCTTTCACTTGCGTAAAACGTGTGCTTTGCAGTGTTCCTTGGCGCAGGATAACAATACATGGGAAAGCGGCAGAATCCTCAAACACCGGAAGCTCACCGAAGTCCGTTATTTCCTGGATATCAGCGTGAGCGGTCAGATACTTACGCAACGGCCCACCGTAATCGGCCCGCATAAACTTATTCTTCGTGATCATGCCGAATGTGCCCTTTCTGCTAAGCATATTCAGGCCCAGACCGTAGAAGTAAACGTACAGGTCTGCGGAACCGTGGTAGACATCATTCCACAGATGTTCAAACACGGGTTTGTCCAACCCGAGTCCTTCCTGCCGCACGTATGGCGGATTACCGATAACTGCGTCAAACCCACGCTCGCCTTTGGGCTTGAAATCCGCGCAGCCGTCTCGCATCTCAAAGAACGCTTCTGGGAACTCCAATTCCCAGTGGAAGAAGCGCTTCTCTCGTGCGATCTCCTGTGCAGCATCGAACCATTCCTCGCTACGGAGTTCTACGCGCTCATCTTCACCGCTCTTTAGTGCGTTTACCGCCTGCTGGTATTCGACTTCGCTGATGGGTACACCGAAGTACGACGCGAGCCAAACATTGGCTACTTCACGGAATGTGTCGCGCGTGCCATCCATCTTCCGGTACTGCGTATCCTTGTAGCGCTCGTCATCCGCGGTGTCACTTGGGGCCTCCATAATCTTGCGGAAGGTGTCGAGGAAGTAATGTAAATGCGTGCCCGTAAGCGCATCTGTAAATCCCAGTGCCATCTGCTGGTTGCTGGCCTCGTTCGCTTGCTTCTTCCGCTCCTTAGAATCTGCCGAAGGCGGGACGCGGCTCAGGTCGGCCTCAATACGGGCACCGATTAGACTGTTACCGGTTCGCAGATGGTGGTCGAGGAATGATAGCGCCTTGTCGCGGCTGACTGTGTGCAGCCACAATGACAGTTTGGCCAGCTCTACCGCCAACGGGTTCAAGTCCACTCCGTATAGGCAGTTCTCCACGATGAACCGTCTGTAATATGCCTGCGGGTTCTCGTCGCCGATGTCTATCGGGTCCAGTGACGGGTCGGTAGCCATGGCGAGGCTCAGGAAGTCCGCCGCGGCGACCAAGAAATGCCCGCTACCCATTGCGGGATCGAGTATCTTTAGGTTCCGATAGGGTTCAAGCAGTTGTCGTTGCACCAGGTGGATTTCAGATTCCAGTGACTCGCGTTCGGCGGGATTACTGCCCTTCTCACCAAGCAGCTTGTGTAGTCGTTGTAGCTCCGTTTCGACCTGGGCCTTGAGCTTGGCCGTTTCTTGCGCAGCTTCACTCGCTAGAGGGTCCAGCGTCTGTTCCACAATGTATTTCACGATGTAACCGGGCGTGTAGTAACTCCCGGTTGCCTTGCGCTCGCCGCGCTCCGTAACAAGATAGACTTCACCTGGCCGCACTCGCCGCGGTGTTTGCCCCTTTGGTTTCTTGTTCGAGGACTTCAGCTTACTAACTTCCTTGAACTTGTGTTTCTTGCCCTCGCAAACTTCCACCATTTCTTCGGTGGCAATATGTGGCCTTAGCTCTAGGAGCCCTTCGTAAATGCTGCCAAGGTCACGCACTTCCAGCGTGGCATAGTCGATATCGCTCATGCCGGGCTTGTCCCACTCCTTACGTTCATACGCTAGCCTATCAATTGCCTCAGCTATATAGGCGTCTCCGATCTGCCATTGCGCGGTCAAGCTTGCCAACCTGTACGCTATATGTGGGTACTCATCAGGACTGAATAGCCCCCCGTTATATGCGGGGACTTTAGCGTCCTCGAGTCCCTTGTCAAGTATTTCAAAGAGAAAAAGCAGCTTCGGCCAGATTGTCCTTCCCTTTGGAGAGTATCTTGGCTTTCGAGAGCGTAGCTGCCGGTTAACTTCAGCGTGCATTCCTCTAAGGCTGTACGAGCCATAGATATCGTCGCTTATAGGTAGTAGATTGCGGTCCTCCGCATAAAGAAGGAACAGCAAGCGGTAAAGCACGATTAGTGCGTTCTTGTGTATTAATGCCAATTGCTCAATATCATTCCCATCTAATTCGTTTCTCGGCTCCCTTAGGAAACCGGTCATTAGAATGCTCAGTGCATCATAGACACTCTCCTTAAGGCTCTTGCCTACTGCTGTCGTGTACGCTTGGCTTTCTTTGAGAACTTGGTCAAGGAAGCTAATCCCGTCCTTATCACGCAGAAACGCCTCACGACGGAAGAAGAGGTAGAACCACTTGAAACCTTCAGAGTCGTTCTCACGGATGATTTCATCGAGGTCTACTTCAAAATAGATTTCGCCCGCGCTAGATTTATCCTTCTCGTATAGTCTCCATTTCGCTCCATTTGTGAGGATGCCCCATCGGACTTTGGAGCGGTAGAGGTAGTTTGTTATCTGAGCCGACGGAGTTTCGTCGCCGCGTTTTTTATCCAGTGGTTGTTGCCATCGCTTAGCGTCACCTAGTGCGATAGCACTACTCCAATAAGCTAGCGTGCCAGCGAGCTTATCAGCGGCATTCCGGTCAGCAGCGGATGCGAACATCGCGTAATCAGGCGTTTTCGACATGCCTGGAATGGAGATCACTGGCTGCACTTGCCAGGTACGTTCCTCTCCCTCGTTCCATAAAATCTCCAGGACAGGCTTGATAAAATCCTCTTCCGTAACAGCTTCTGAAGTTCTGTCTGTGAACTTCTCAGCGTGTCTAGCATGGAGTATGGTCAACGCGGATAAGATTTCTTTCAGGAGGTCCTCGTCAAGGCTCTGCCATACTGGGTGGTCGGGCAGCCTGTTGTCGAGATAATTGTCGGCAAACAGGCCTTTATTGAAATACTCCCCGTTAAGGTCGAGTTTCTGTTGAGTCGCCATCGCCTTTCGCGCTTAGCACATCATAGCAGATTTAACAGTGAATGAGTCGCGCTTCTTCTCCCGGCTACTGGCCCCTGGCTTCTGGCTACTCTCCTTCCCAATCCCTGCCAATCCCTGAATTCCTGTTCCAGCCACGCGCCACGCGTGGCTGTCCTGCCTTCGGCTCTGAGGCTCAGGCTCGAAGAGAGCTAGCCGAAGGGCCACGTCTGCCCGCTGACCGTCCCGCTGGCGACTGGTAGCTGAATGCTGGCCGCTGGCCCGTCCTGAGGCTGTCGAGGGATGGGATAACAGCGGGAAACGGGGATCGAACCCGCAACCCTCAGCTTGGGAAGCTGATGCTCTACCATTGAGCTATTCCCGCGTGCACGCCCATTCTAGCGCGCTTTCGCCACCAGTCAAGCTCCCGCCCTCATCCAGCTTCTTCGCGGATTACTTTCTTGCTGACACTTGCCCGCCATAGCTTTTGCGACGGAGGGACTGACGTTTACCCGCCTGTGGCGGGACTGATAGCTGGCGACTGAATGCGCTACTCATCTTAGCGCGATAAGCGTATAATGCCATTTTGCCCGCGCGGCCCGGCCGGGTCGCAGCAAATTCAGGAGCGCTGTATGGCGGTACACATTGACGGCGAGAATCTGACCATCGAACAGGTGCACGCGGTTGCGCACGGCGACACCATCGCGCTTACCGACGACGCCAAAGGCAAGGTTCAGCGCTGCCGCGAGTTCGTCCAGCGCATGGTCGACTCCGGCGCGGCGATTTACGGCGTGACGACCGGCATCGGCGAGTTCGCGCGCATCCGCGTTTCGCAGGAGCAGGGCGAGGAATTGCAGCGGCGCATCATCTACAGCCATGCCGCGAGTACCGGTGATGTCCAGCCGCCGGAAGTTGTGCGGGCAGCGATGCTGTGCCGCGCGAACACGCTGGCGAAGGGATTCTCCGGCGTGCGTCTGGAGACGCTGCAAACCTACATCGAAATACTGAATCGCGGCATCGTGCCGGTGGTCTACGAGAAGGGTTCGGTGGGCACCAGCGGCGATCTGAGCCCGCTGGCGCAGCTCGCGATGGTCGCGCTGGGCGAAGGCGAAGCGTTTTACGAAGGCGAGCGAATGCCGGGCGGCGAAGCGCTGCGCCGCGTGGGCCTGGAGCCTATCGTGCCGAGCTTCAAAGAAGGCCTGGGCCTCATCAATGGCGCGCAGATGATGACCGGCGAATCCGCGCTGATTTTATATGACACAGAGCGCCTCATCAAGACCGCGCTCATCGCAATGGCGATGACGCTGGACGTGCTCAAAGCGGTGCCCAAAGCGTATCATCCGCGGATTCACGAATCGCGACCGTTTGCGGGTCAGATTGCCGTCGCGCAAAACCTGCGCCGGCTGTTCGCTGACAGCGAGATTATGGCCGACCCCAGCGGCAAGGTGCAGGACGGCTACAGCATGCGCTGCACGCCGCAGGTCATCGGGCCGACCATCGACGCCTACCACTACGTGCGCGAGCAGATTCTCACCGAGATGAACGCTGCGTCCGACAATCCGCTGTTTTTTCCCGACGAGGAGCTGTATCTCGCGGCGGGGAACTTCCACGCGCAGTCGACGGCGATGGCGATGGACTTTCTGGCGATTGCGGTTGCCGAACTCGCCGGTCTTTCGGAGCGCCACACGAACCGGATGCTCAACCCGGTGCTGTCGGGACTGCCGGACTTTTTGATAGAGGGTCGCGGCGTGAACAGCGGACTGATGGTCGCGCAGTACACGCAGGCCGCGCTAATCGGGGAAAACAAGGTGCTGTGCCATCCGGCTGTGGTCGATTCCATCAGTGTCTCCGCCGACCAGGAAGACCACGTGAATATGGGTCCGGTATCCGTGCGCAAGTGCAAGGAAATCGTCAAGAACGTGAGCACGGTCATCGCCATCCAGCTGCTCTGCGGCGCGCAGGCGCTTGACTTCCGCAAGCCGCAAAAGCCGGGCAAAGGCGTTGCGGTAGCCTACGAGACTATCCGCGAGCGCGTGCCGTTTATGGAGAACGATCGCGCGCTATATCCCGATATCGAGCGGGTGGGCGAACTCGTCCGCAGCCGCGAGCTCCTCGACGCCGTCGAATCCGCAATTGGCCCGCTTAGCCTCGCGCCGGAGGGGTAGTAGCCACGCGCTGCGCGTGGCCTAGGTTCAGGTGAAGCCGCTGCGAGAAGTAGCCAGTAGCCCGTAGCCAGTAGCCAGGGGAGAATTCTCTGGTGGGTAGCACCGGCTTTCCAGCCGGTAGTTGTTGGATCGGAGAGAGGTACCGAGGGTGTACAGATTGCGGCGGCGCTTTCGCGGCGCAGCGCCACGGTTGTTAGTTGTTGGTCCCGCCTTCGCTGAAGCTCCGGCGGGCAAGTGTTGGCTGTTGGACGGAGGAGAGGGGCCAGGGGTTAGGGGAGAGGGATTAGGGGTTAGTGATGTGACGGGAGAATCATCTGTAGGGCGGTCATTTATGGCCGCCGGTTTTTCAGGCACACTGGCGCTATTTGTTGTGCTGCGGCTTATATTGTCACAGCGGGTTTCTTCTGGCGAATTCCTACGGGGCACGGTGGTAATAGGTAGGGCGCAGTAAGCAGGAGGGGAGGATGCGGCGGGACATTGAGTGCCCGGGGCGCCGCCTTTTTGACAAGCCGAGCCGTCCTCCAAGCCCCCACTACACCCACCCTTCAAGGTGGAAGCTTGCGCTTCATTTTGATCGGTGGACGGAAGCGTTGCTGTAGGGCGGGGACCTGTGCCCCGCCGCTCCTCCATGCCGGCATCAAGACGGCGGCCCACGGGTGGCCGCCCTACAGGGGGACCCATTTGGGGTACGCCGGGCATACAGCTATCAGTCGTCAGCTTTCGGTTATCAGCAAGAAAAAATGGATCGTCGGATTGCGCTTTGTCCAGGCGCTTCTGGGTTTCGGTGCAGAGTTTCTGGATGCGGGCGATGAGGCGTTTATAGGGTTCGGGGATGAGGGATTCTTCATCGGAGTTGCAGACGATGGCGACAGCCTCCTCAAGGCAGGAGGCGGTCGAGTAGCGAGTAGCGGGTAGCGAGTAGCGCGAAGATTCTGTAGGGGCACGGCATGCCGTGCCCTCCGATGGATAGCGCCGGCTTTCCAGCCGGTGCGAACGAAGGTCAGCCCCGCCATGGCGGGGCTGCACCCAGTGATTAACCGATGC
>JAUWGS010000015.1 GCA_030606285.1 Planctomycetales bacterium
GAACTACAACTCCGAGCTTGCCGGATACAACATCTACCGCGCCGAAGTCGTCGATTCGCTGCTGACCTTCAGTGTAGTCCCGCTGCTGAACCTGCTAGACGGCGCAAGCGAGCTGACGTTCGCGCTTGCCGAATGGGCGGATGTAGAAGAAGCCCAATCCGGCCTGAGTGCTGGTGTTGCCGGACGCTACATATTCACTCTCGAGACCGAAGCGCCGCCACCGGGCGAGGTCTTTGGCTTCCGCGCGCACGCCTTCGGCGACGACGAGGAAGGCCCACCGGGGAACGTGGACACTGTCTCCACTCCCTCTGAGGAAGATACCGTACCTCCATACTGGATTGACGCTGTCGGCGTAACTTCAACGCTGGCGCTCAATGAGGGCGTGGAGGTCAGCTGGGGCGCGGCTTACGACGCCAAGACGCCGCCGGTGCATTACCGCATCTACTATTCCGCCGGCACCGAGCTTGACTGGGGAAGCGCCACCGTAGTAGATGATGTAGTGTCGCCGTACGCAATCTACGGTCTCACGACGCTTGAGCCTTACACCTTCGCCGTGCGCGCCTACGACAGCTCACCGGCACAGAACCTGGAGCTGAACACGGTGACCCGCACCGAGTATCCCGGCCCTCGCGATATCTACCCGCCGGAGTGGAACTACGGGGAGGGTTGTATGGCGGTGGTGGTCGACGACGACCGGTTCTACGTGACGTGGCCGAGAGCAACCGATTACCATGAAGAGGACGGTCACATCTTCGAGTCCAATCCCGTCCAGTATACGGTTTATTACTCGACAGAATTCCCCCTCGACACGGAAACCGCAGAGAAGGTGATTGTTGAAGACTACGATATGTCGAGCCTGTACACAGAAATCACCGATATCGCTCACGATGTTCGCTACTACTTCCTGGTCAGAGCATCAGATAGTGCCATCATCCCTAATGAGGACGGGAATACCGTGGTGTGCTCCGGGAAGACCCACGAGATTGTCTCTTCCACCGTCGTTTCCAACAATGAGGAGTTTGAATACCGTCATTCCCAGATATTCATGGAGCCCGGAGGAATCGTTGGCTTCTATGTGTTGTTCGACAAAGCTGGCACCTCGGCTCTTGGGGTGTCATTGCACACCTTCAGGCAGCAAGAGGACGAATGGGTTGATGAGCTTCTCTTTGAGCCGACTGGCGGTAGGTCGATAAGCGAGTTCTCGGTGATAAGGGATGTGAAAGGTGTATATCACTTGGCTGTCTATGCGTCTAATATCTTTAGCTCTCCCATTCTCTATTACATCATCTGGGACGGCTCGCAGCTCACAACGGAAACCCATGAGAACGGACGTCATTTTTGCGGGATTTCTATTGCTCTAAAGAGAGACGGCATCGTCGGCTTTGCTTATACCAATCCTGGTGCAATCCCTGATCCCGCTACTTATACGTATTGCATAGAATATGAAAATGGCGAATGGTGCGAAGAACTTGTGTACTCTGGGGAAGAAGGCTTATTTGTTAAAGGCAATTCGCTGGCTTATGACGAGAACGGAGAGCCGCTAATTTTCCCGTACGATAATACGGGTTCGGTTTTGCTCGGTAGGCACGGCGGCTCCTGGCAGGTAATAATAAGTGACGATGACATCGACCCATACGAACTCTGTCAGGGCACGCTGGTGCAGCAGGGCTTAGCGGTGTACGTGGCTGCTGGGTACTACTCTTCTTCGTCAGCAAAATGTGTTTACCGCGTGAACGCCCAGGGCGTATTCAGCAAAGAACTCACACTTCCTTTCTGGCTGAGCGGGAGATGCTTTGTGGTTTCGTCCGCCGAACATGTTATTGGCATGGGATGGATTTATCTGAGTGGCCCGGAAAATGGAAGGTGGCTTTATGTTGCATCTGTTGTAAACGAAGGTTGGCTCGACCTAGTGTATTCTGAAGATCCGCTTGTGCCGAGAGGGATTAGGAATCTTGTTGTAGGAGGTGATGGTAGCCTATATTACGCATACGAGCAGGATCGAACGTCGATCGGAGAAGAATCAGTCTTGCTCAAGGTAGATAGGATTCTCCCTTGAGTCTTTGAAACACAGAAGGAGGTTTGAAATGCTTCGGAGAGCACTGCTATTATGCTTTGTGGCACTTGTCTTGACGGCCTGCGGCAAAGCAGCCCGTCTTATCGGAACCTCCTTTCCCTCCCTGTGCTAAACTCACCGCATGGCGCGCATGTGGGTGCTGCTGCCGTGTTTTAATGAGGAACAGGCTCTGCCCGGCCTGCTGACGCGCTTTCGAGAGATGCTTCCTCAACTTCGTGAAATAGAGCCATCTGCAAACAACCCGGTCAACGAGCTGACAGTTCTCGTGGTTGACGATGGAAGCCGTGATTCCACCGCGCAAATCGCGCAGGACGCGGCTGACAGATCGAATGTGCAGGATGGCTTCTGCGTCATCCTCCTTCAGCATGAGAACAACCTCGGCCTGGGCGCGGCGATGCGCACGGGCATCTCGCGCTTCCTCAAGCACGCTGCGCAGGACGACTGGCTGGCAGCGATGGACTGCGACGGTACGCATCCACCGGAGCTTGTGCCTGAAATGCTCCACGCAGCCCGTGAGCGCAACCTGGACGTGGTAATCGCCTCTCGCTATGCTCCTGGCGGCGCGGAAGTCGGTCTATCACCCTCACGCAGAGCCTACTCGCGCATCTGCTCGTGGGGACTGGGAGTGCTATTCCACCTGCGCGGCGTGCGCGACTATACCTGCGGCTTCCGCCTGTACTCGCGTCACGCTCTCATCCGCGCGCACGAGCGCTACGGCGACTCGCTCATCCGCGAGCGCGGCTTCGTGTGCCAGGCGGAGCTGCTCATCCATCTCGCTAGAAGCGGCGCTCGCATCGGCGAAATCCCGCTCACACTTCGCTACGACCAGAAGCGCGGGCGCAGCAAGATGCGCGTGATGAACACCATTTGGCGCTATACTGTTATGACCGCACGGGAGCTTTCGCGCCGATGACGACAGCGCGTTCGGGGAATCACTGCGCATGACAAGCCGGCTGATAACCATTCTGCTTGCGTCAATCGTTCTGGGGGCAACGGGCCAGTTGATGTTGCGCTACGCGGCCCGCCTGCTTGGGGCGCCATCACAGCTCGGTATCTGGCGCTGGGTGGTCACGGTCTTCTCCACACCATGGATACTCGGCGCATTCGCATTATTCGCCATCAGCGCGCTTGGGTGGATTGTCGCGCTGCGCGAAGTGCCGCTCACGGTCGCCTACCCGGTGGGCGCGCTGGCGTACATCATCATCTTCACCGGCAGTTACTTCCTCTTCGCCGAGCCTATCACCTGGACGAAGATTATCGGCGCCGCGCTCATCGTAACCGGCATAATCATCATTCACCTGGGGCGGTGAGAGTTGCCCGAGTCTGCGAGAAAAGGTGGCGGCGTATTAGCCATCATCCTGCTGGCTGTGCTTGCAGCGGCGGTGACAGCAACCTATCTCTGGAGGCTCTACAGCCCCGGTCTTATCCTGTGGAATCCCGACTTCCTGGCGTTCACCCAGGGCTTTTCACCTGCTCGGTTCTTCCCTGGCTTATACAGCGCCCTTGTGGGATGGCTGGGTGGTGGCATCGCCGCCGGACGCATCCTGAGCGCCATAGGACTCGGGCTTGCAGTCACCGCGCTGATGACCGCAACTATCCGCCGGTCAGAGGTCTCCTTCCCGCTGGCCATCCTGGGGCTGCTACTCGCGTTCACCGCGCCGCACCTCTTCGTCACCGCGCTCTCGCCTTCGGTGGACATGCTCTACACCGGCGTCGCGCTACTCGGCCTGGTCACGCTCTCACATCTCACAATGCCGCTTGCGAAGCCAAATGTGCTTCCAGCGCGCATACTGATATTGCAGCTATGCCTTTACGTCCTCTACCTCCTGCGTTACCACGGCCAGATGCTCGTGCTGGCAATGAGCCTCGTTATGGCGCTATTTCCCGGTAACAGGAAGGTGCGCATCTACGGCTGGGCATTCACCTTCATGTTTCTCCTTTTCCTTCTCATGTTTGGACGGACGGGAATGAACGCTGCCACAGAGCAGGTCTGGTGCGGGCTGGAGCTCCGCTACCACCGCCTCGCCGAAGCAGGCGTGCTTGACGGACAGCCGCGCGGCGG
Source organism: Planctomycetales bacterium (assembly GCA_030606285.1). Classification (GTDB taxonomy): domain Bacteria; phylum 4484-113; class 4484-113; order 4484-113; family 4484-113; genus JAGGTK01. Next base: position 4,137 of record JAUWGS010000015.1, read on the forward strand.
TGACGTCAACGGCTACATCTGGGATCAGTACGCCACGGTAATTCAGATCTCTAACAACCTTAGCCTGCGTTACCACTACTCCGCGGGCGAAATCGCTGCGCACGTCGCGGACAACTACTACCATTACCTCAGGCGTCCGCTGGTGCTAATGGGGCTTGCGCTGTTTATGCTAGGCGGATGGTCGGTATGGCGGCGGCGCGACCGCTACCTGTTTGCCGCATTCCTGCTGCTCTACCCGCTGGCGCTAAGCCCGGCTTACTACACCGCGCGCGCTAGCCTGCTCGTGGAACTCGCAGGCCTGTACCTGGCGCTGCAAGTCCTCCGCGATATCGCAGAAGACAGTGCAAGGCTCAGGCGCATTCTCGCCTACGGCGCCGCTGGGCTATTCACCTTGCTGGCGCTCGCCACGTCCTACCCCCGGATGCGACACGAAGTCGCGAACTGGCGGCAGCAGCTCCGCGAAGCTGACGCAGTTGAGCAGGTGATGCGGGAACGGAACATCTACTCAGCATTTGTCTGGACCGAAGACAGCAGTGTCACTTTTCGCTATCGGAATCCACGCTCGCTTCTCACCGACCGTGCCTATTACTCATGGCTGGACTACGCATACTCTCCTTTTCGTGGCTCCACCCGCTCTTGGCAGGAGCACTCCTACCAGGTTAATTACTCCGGTGAAGTCTCAGGAGTCATCCCGCCGGAAGAGCTCCTGGCGCAATCCGCAATTCGCTACAATCTGTTGATAATACGCGACGAAGCGCTGGCTGCGAAGTTCATCGCAACCGGTAACTGGGAATACACAACGAGAGATACACTCCCTGCCCTGCACTTGCTGACGCGCGCATCTGCGCCGAAGCTACTCGGAGACTAGGTACGCAATGATGCGCTCGGTTCCCGCGAACGTGCCCGCGGTGTAAATCGCGTGGATGCACCCGTTGCCGTCGGTTTCCGCCTCCAGGACTTCGAGGAAGCCCAGCTGGTCCGCCAGCTTGAAGCGCACCTTGGCGCCCGCAATCGGCGTGTCCACCAGCGACAGCACCTGCGCTACGACGACGAAGCTTGAAACCCCGTCGGCGGGAAGCACTGCGCGCTCCTCAAAGAAGCCGCCTGCATCGTCCTCCAGCCACAGCTTCAGCTTCGCGGGGCCGGCTTCGACTACGGTGATTTCCACCGACGCGCGCTCGCCCGTCGTCAGCTCAACCGCCTCGATGACGACCATGCCAACGCGGTTGCTGACGCGGTAGAACGCGGTGATATAGCCGTCGCGGTCGGTCAGCTCCTGCTCCTGCGCGATGCTGCCGCTGCCGGATGCAATCATGAATTTCACCGGGAAGCCCGCCGCCGGTCGCCCGTCCTTGTACGTGAGATACGCCGTGAGCCGCGACGACGACACTTCATCCGCCGGCAGCGCTTCGGGGAACGCGGTAAGCGCAAGGTCGAACACGTCCGGACGCGCCATCGCGCTTGCCACGCGGCTTGCATATACCGACGGCTCTACTAGCTCGACGGTGACTTCGGCGGTAAGGCTCGTGGGCAGCGTAAACTCCAGCCTTTCGCCCGAGTTGAGATCCAGCAGTTCAAAGTGGTTGGTGATTGCCAGGCGTCCCGCCCGGTAGGTAAACAGCGCAACGCCCTCGGCGTCCGTAACGGGCTCGTCGGGTATCACACTGCCATCGCCCTCGAAGAGCAGAAGCGCCAGCCTGCGGCCCGATACGGGCGCACCCTCGGCATCCGTCAGGCGCACGGTGATCGCCGCTTCGGTTTCGCTGTCAGCCGGGACGGTCGCATAGTCGCACTCCACGACTGCGCTGAATTCGCCCAGCTCGCCTTCAACGAGAACGTACGCGGGCTGCTCGTCGAACATTGAAAGGGGATCTATGGGAGCAAAAATCTGGGCGTGAACGACCGCCGCCGCAAGCACGACAGCCCCAATCAGGCAAACTGTCCCGATTACCCCTCTCACCACTTTGTTAGATGCGCAAATACGCACGTTTATTCCACGAGCCGGGAGTATTGCAGTCCCGGCGATTCTCCTCACACAAGCGCCAGGTCCGGGCCCAACCCACTTTCCACATATATTATAACCCCTATAAGCGCCGAAGTTAAGTAAAACGCGCCAAATACCACAGTAGAACCAGACTTCAGCTTTGCTCGTTAAGCCTTTCAGCAGTGATAGATTCAATCAGGTGCGCGCCAACTGCTCACGCTCACGGCTCACACTTTGACCACATCGTCGTCGCCCGTGATGACACTGGCGATTTCTTGCATATCGCTTTTGCGCCCGACTGCTATCTTATCCAGCAACCCGAAGTGCGTAAGGCACGTGCCACACGCGATTAGCTCGACTCCCTGGTCGGCGAGCGTGCTGATCGCATCCAGCACTTCCGAGCCCTGGACAATGAGCTTCACGCCGCTGTTGTAGAACACGATGCGCTCGGGCCTGTTATTCACTACGCAGAGCTTGCGCAGGAAGCTCCCCATGAGCTTCGCGCCCAGGTCATCGTCACCGCGACCGAAATAGCTAGATGTTATTAGTATCGTACGCACCATAGATGTATCCTATACGTGTGTTATGGATTATCTATAGCATTATACACCACAGCGCGGGTACGCTAAACGCGCGGGCTGGTGGTTGAAGTCCTTAGCTCAACTCCAGCATCGCCGGTGGGCTCGGCCCCGCCCTACTCTCTGTAGTACGCCAGATCGCCTTCCGAATAGTCGTTGCGCGAGGTGGGCAAGGTCCAATAGGTCAGAGTCTCTATTTTTGCGTAGCTTGCCTGGATGCCGCCAATGACATAGACCATAGAGTCTGCGCTTGCCCCAGTGCCGAAGCTAGTCACGTCTAGACCGGTAGACCAGGTGTGCATACCGGTATCGTAAGTGGAAGCTTCAAGGTTCGTGTGGATCAGCGTGTCCCACATGTCACTGCCGATCATATCAATGTGAACCCAGGTAAACTTGCCTTTGCCATCCGCCCTGAACGAAATCTGTGGATCCGCACCCTCGAACTCGAGGTGGATCACTTCGCCACCTTCGGGATACCAGGTAGCCGTCTCGGCTAGGTCAAACGTCCAGACATCTCCACCGTATGCTCCTACTACTGCCTCGTATCCATCGTAATTCTCCGTATCAACCGTTAAAGTGACTTTCTGGGCTAGAGCAAGGAAAACAATACCAGTTGTAGGATCGACTGAGATATCGATTGCTTCCATTCTCCTTTCCCCAGGGAGCTGTGTAACTGTCCATTCGTCTTCACCAATACGTTCCGCCCAGCATAAAAGCGCATTGCTGACTAGGCTCAGAAAGTTTAGTTCGCCTCTGCCCAAACCGACTAGCGGAGCCCCAGTAATGGGATGGTACATGAACGTGCCGAAGCAATCCTGCTTGGAGCTATCAATCAGCTCGTTCTCCCATGCGCCGCCGGATAGAAGGCGCGTAAAGTACCTCAGTTCATCGTTCGCCCCGCTCTCTCCGACCAGGTTTAGGGAGGCAACGATTCCAATCTTGCCTGTCGTCTCGTGGATGTCCAGGTCTACGGAAAACGCTTCCGCATAGCCCGACACGACGACCTCGGGCAGCCAACTGTCGCCTGCCGTGTTACCCACATACAGTTTCAGCTCGCCGGTGGCACCGTCGAATGCTGCAACGTATATCTGCTCGCCCGACAGCACAATCTGCGGGTGATAGAATTCGTGAGTCGGTTCTATCTCGTGGTCTTGCCACGCACTCCCAGTGTCATCATAGTAGTGCAGATTCAGGCCGGGAGCGGTCTTGCTGTCAGCGCTGACAATTACCGGCTGGGCTTCAACATCACAGGCGATTGCGCTGTCGGTGCAGCTCCAATCGGTAAGCACTCCCGAGGGTGGATTCCCAAATGAATATGGGCTCTCGGCGTCGCCCGTCGGTGTCGCATTCAGAGTATCGGTATTCGTCGTCGTGTTCTGGTTGACCGAGCTATCGCGCGCGCGCACACCGAACTCGTATTCGACGTCGTTGCTCAGGCTCCCTACCACTGTGGAGAGCGTGCCTGACGGATATGTGTTGTAAGGCGTCTCCCAATCAACGCCTTCGGCGGCTTCTGCAACGAACAGCAGATACATTACCGGCTCGGATTCAGCGTCCGTGGCCTCACCCCAAGTGACGGTCACTTGTCCGTCTCCAGCAACAGCGCCTGTGATGCCTTCTTCAGACGTCCACGCGGGCGGCGTTGTATCATCCGGGCTGCCGCCACCCACGTTCAAGTAGTTCACATTGGCAGTCTCATTGCCCAGATCGTCAAATGCCCGCACGCTCAGCGAATACATCTGCTCTTCCACGATGCCGTCGCTCAGTATCCTCGTGTACGGAATGGGCTCTTCACCGCTGACTTCATAGACTCTTGCATGAGCGCTGCCGAAATTCACCGGCCCCGGCCCTTCCTGCCAGTAGAGCGCATACTTCACCGGTGGCGAGTCCGCGTCCACCGCCTGGCCGAAGGTGAAGCTGATACTTGTGGGATCATCTAACTCGGCTGAGATGATGCCCACGTCCGAGACCCACATTGGAGGTATCGTATCTCTGGTAAACGGCCGGATATCATCGGACGCAACGCCGACTTCTCCGTCTCCGTACGGATAGAATACGTAATAAACCGTGTCGTCGGGCGCAGTGTCGCTATAGGTGTACACCAATCGTCCCGGCGGCGCCGTCTCCTCATCGGGGCGCGAGGCGCTAACGTCGGAAAGCGGATTTCCCGGCTCCGGCAGATACTGCCCGCCCATAAGATCGCTGCGCCAGATGCGATAGCCCTCAATGACGTCGGCGTAGTTCATCGCGATTGGAGTGATATCGGCAATGTCAACTACGCCGTTCTCGCTGCCGTCAACAAGGTCCACCACGTCCGGATCTTCATCGGTCACTTTGCCGTAATGCATCGCGATGGGTGTAATGTCGGCGATGCCCACCACTCCATCTCGATCGTAGTCGCCGCAATTCCTCTCCTTCCATTCAAAATCAACGTTCAGGTCGTCCACGACGATTGCGATGTCTCGATCATGCAGCACATTGTAGCCGCCTTCAGGAGCTCTGCTCACAGCATGCGGCGACGACAATGCGCCCGGCGCGAACTCAACCGTGAAAAGCTCTCCTGCGGGAATTGTCTCATCACGGTGCGCGCCGATAAGGCTTACACCAACCGGTAGCGGACACCGATCCAGCACCGCAAGGCTTATCGAGCGTTCCTCGTCGCCAAATGCGTCACCTACGGCGAAACTCACCGGATGCACGTCCGCCGGATACGAAAGCTCCGTATACAGGTCCGCTCCTAGTGGTAATCCGTCTTCGCGCAGAACCGCTGCGACTCTAATCCTGCCGCCGGACACCTCAGCAGACAGCGCTATTCGCCCGTCATCAGGCATTGCATTTCTGAAGCTGTCCAGCATCGCGAGCGAGTATCCGTCTGTCGACGCGTTCCACGCTGGAATAGCCGCAGGCGCGCCGCCTTTGCCGCATGCCGATAGCACAAACGCGATGATTAGCCCGACAAGCGCAGTCGCCGCGCCGATTAAGACCTTCCTGACCGTCATGGTCTCACCGTCCTTTTTCTAACCAGCAGGTGTGAAGCTACTGAGGAAACCAGATGTAAGGCTCTTTATCCTCTTCCAGCTGCTCCAGGATGTATGCCGCCCAGGGATGGTAGCCGTCGTTCCAGCATTCGCTGGAGTAGTAAATCCAGGGGCAGTCCGGAAAAACCTTGTCCTGGAACGGCGTCAACTGGTGCCTTGCGCAATTGCCAACACGGTGATTAAGCGCGGTAAGCCGATGGTTCAGCTCAACCACATCCATCCTGCGGTCGCTGAAGTACCGGTGCATCAGCTCAACCACGCCATCGTCGAACCTGTCCGACAGCCATCTGAGCCGCATCTGCTGGCAGCAGCGAAGGCGCAGCTTGGCGTCGAAGTCACCCTGCAGCGCCATCATAACCATTCTCCGGTAGGATTCACGGTCCTGCTCCCGCATATCTCCTCGCATCCTCAGATGCTGATGCCTGTCCGCCCTGTGCCAGCGGACCCTCTTTTCGCGCTTATTCCCGCAATCGCGGTCGCTTTCGCCTGCACGTGCAAGTGGTATAACGAAAGCGAGAAACGCGCAGCCAAGTATCACGGTCAGAACGAGTCGCTTCACCATCGCAGTCCCCCTAATAGTATTCACTACATTGATAATACCCTCTAGCACGGCTGTTCGCAATCGCACGCAGCTTCCGGACGTCCAAGCCAATCCGCGCAACACGCCGCCAGATGCCGCGCAACTCCTTTGCCACGCCCGGTGTGGCGCGCTTTCGCCCGTTTCAGGTCATTATCCATTCTGGTATAATCCAGAGCGCATTCCGCGGTAGCTCAACTGGCAGAGCGGCTGGCTGTTAACCAGTAGGTTGGGGGTTCAAGTCCCTCCCGCGGAGCTTTCAGGCTGCGCAAGTGCTTTGCCACCAGTCAGACTTGATTCCATTGGAATTGCTGCTATCATACTTTGCTCTGGCAAGGGGTATCCCGGTTCTGCTATCGCAGGCACTGAAGCCGGAAATCAAGAAGCTAAAGGTTTACCGATGAACATCTATGTGGGTAATTTGAGCTATTCCACCACAGATGACTCTTTGCGCGCGCTATTTGAGCAGCACGGCGAAGTGTCATCGGCGGAGGTTATCGAGAACCGGGAGACCGGGCGTTCTCGTGGATTTGGCTTTGTCGAAATGCCGAACGACGAAGAGGCGCGAGCTGCAATCGAGGCTGTAAACGATACCGAGTTCGAAGGGCGCACGCTTAAGGTAAACGAAGCGCGTCCGAGAACCGAGCGCGCCTGAGTGCAAGTTTCTGGGCATTCCTGCTGCTGCGGCTCCGGCATGAAGACCGGAGCTGGGGCTTCATCCTGCCCACCCACGGCGTTTCACCATGCAGTGCCTGGCTGGACAGAGCGGCAACAGCGCGATAGAATCAACTCCGCGGTGACTGATATATGTTGTGAGTAAGTCCGGGGCCGGGGGATTGCCTTCTTGCACCGAACTACATTGAAGTCTACGACTTGATTCCCGCGGGACAGCTGCCGCTGCAACTGTCCGATTTCTTCGGCCGTGGGATGTTTCGGTTGGGACTTTGCCAAACTCAGGGCCGGAGACAAGCAGCTAAGAGGTATTCGAATGAACATTTATGTTGGTAACCTGGAATTTTCCTCTACAGAGGAATCAATTCGTGCGCTGTTTGAACAGCACGGTGAAGTGACATCGGTCAAGCTTATTACTGACCGGGATACCGGGCGTTCACGCGGCTTCGCCTTCGTCGAGATGTCAAACGACGATGAGGGACGGGCTGCGATTACCGCGCTGGACGGCAAGGATCTGGATGGGCGTTCGCTTAAAGTAAACGAGGCCCGTCCGAGGACCGAGCGCGGGGGCGGAGGCGGGGGTGGATCCTCCCGCGAACGCTGGTAGGCTTGCGCCCAGGGCTCCAGCCCATTCCTTCTGAGCCCGTAGATTCTGCATTCACAAACGCCCGTGCGACGGCGCGGTAAGCGCTTTGCGCTAAGCCTACCCGAAGCCGCCGGATCGTTTCGGCCTATCCGCCGCTAACCGGTCTTCTTAACCCACCACTCGCCGCTGCCGCCTTCAATGTACCTCAACGGATAGTAGTCGCCGCCTTCGCGGACCTGCCTTCCCTGCGGCACGAACTTCCCGCCAGCCACCTGGAAGTCGTAGCGCCCATAGAGCTGGTCGTCGAGGAAAAGCTGCAGGCTGTACTTGCCGTCGCTTCCGAACATGTCGGTGCCGCAGAACCAGCCTCCGCCGGATGCGCGAAGCTTGGACAGGTCGAAGCTCTTTGACCGCCAGATCTTATCCCGGTTGAGCTTCGTGCGCGGGTCCTCGTTGAACATCGCGACTAGCTTGCCGTCGCGATAGAACTTGATCTTCGGTGTCGGGCGCACGTCGCTTTCGGGCTCCGCCTTCGGGCTGCGGAAGTAGGTCGCGAACTTGACCCGCTGGCTTACATCGTCACTCAGGCAGCTCAAGTAGCCGTACTCCTCCCACGGGCCGTCTAAAAACCACCATGTCTCGGGATTGTATACGTCGCCACCCTCGATTTTAGAGACGCTGAACGGGAACTCGTAGAACAGCACTCCCTCAGCTTTGAACCTGAGGACGTAATCCCCCGCGTCGGGAATGAACATGGACGGGTCTCCCTCGTTATCCCTCATCTTCCACCAGACGCCGCTCTTCTTGGTCACATTCCATTCCAGCGTCTGGCAGACCGTGCCGTCAGCGCTGCAAACCTCGGTGATTAGATGCCGGTCGTCGAACTTACCATAGTCCGACTCGCCGGGCAGGAACGCCGCCATCATCTTCGTCATGTAGAACCCGCCGTTTTCGTAATGCATGTTCACCGAATCCAGCAGCGAGCTGTAGAGCAACGTGCACGGAAAATCAGCCGACCTCGCTTTCTGCGATGGGAGCACGGCCAGAGCGGTCACTAACGCCAGAAACGCGATTACCGGTAAGAAACGTCTCATAACTACCCCCTCCCGGGTTTCAGAATATGGGGTAATTCTAGCAGAAACCGCAGTGCCCCGGCGACAGCGCTCCGGGCAATCCCCGATAGTGTATTATGTGTACGGTCCGCTGAAGCGGGGCTGCGGGGAGGATACAATGGGTTCGGACTTCGTAATTGTCAGTACGACGATTGGCTCGACCGAGGATGCCGGGCGGCTGGGCCGCGCACTCGTTGAGATGCGCCTTGCGGCCTGCGTGCATATGATGCCGGTTGCCAGCGTCTACCGCTGGAAGGGCGACATCAAGACCGCCGAGGAGTACCGCATACTCGCCAAGACCCGCGCCGACCTCGCTGACAGCCTGGTGGAGTTCATCAAGGAAAACCACCCGTACGAAGTGCCCGAGATCATCGTGACCCCCATCCTCTCCGGCCACAAATCCTACCTGCACTGGCTCACCGAAGAAACCGGCCAGAACCCGGCGACTGATTGAAGTAAGCACTATTTCACTGAGCCAAGTCTCCGCCCGGCTTTCCCATCACACTGCCACCCATATTGGGAGGGGCAGCTTCCAAGCTGCCCATTTCGGCGGTTTGGAAACCGCCGCTCCTGCTAGGATACACATTTTCACCCCCCATACTTCACGGCGGTATAGTGGTGTGATAGACTAGAGTATTGTGGCGGACAAGTTTATCCATATTCGCGGCGCGCGGGTGCACAACCTTAAAGATCTCGACGTCAAGTTGCCCCGCGATAAGCTCCTGGTCTTCACCGGCGTGTCCGGCAGCGGCAAGAGCTCGCTCGCGTTCGACACGCTCTACGCCGAGGGCCAGCGCCGCTACCTTGAATCGCTTTCCAGCTACGCGCGCCAGTTCCTGATGAACTTCGACAAGCCCGAGGTCGAACAAATTATCGGCCTCTCCCCCACCATCGCCATCGAGCAGCGCACCGCCAGCCACAATCCGCGCTCCACCGTTGGCACCGTCACCGAAGTCTACGACTACCTGCGCGTGCTGTTCGCGCGCGTCGGGGTGCAGCACTGCGTCAAGTGCGGTAAGGTCGTTGGCAAGCAGACGGTGGACAACATCGTGGACGCGATTCTTAGCTTCCCGCGCGACAGCCGCATCTACCTGCTCGCACCGGTGATAAGCGGGCGCAAGGGCGAGTACAAGGACGTCTTCACCGCCGCCCGCGCGTCGGGATTCGTCCGCATGCGCGTCAACGGCCGTATCGTCTCGCTGGACGAGGAAATCCGCCTGGACAAGAAGCGCAAACACAACATCGAAATCGTCGTCGACCGGTTGCGCATCGATCCCGAGGAACGCACTCGCATCGCCGAATCCGTGGAGACCGCGCTTGCCGAAAGCGAGGGCGTCGTGCTCACGCTGGATGCCGACTCGGGCGAGGAGCGCGTGTTCAGCCTGAAGCTCGCGTGCACCGAATGCGCCATCTCCTACGAGGAACTCACGCCACAGATGTTCTCGTTCAACAACCCGCAGGGGATGTGCGAATCCTGCGACGGCCTGGGCATCAGCCAGGAAGTGGACCTGGAAACCCTCATCCCTGACCCGACCCTTCCCATCAGCGAAGGCGCGATAAGATTCTTCGGCCTCAGCGCCGGCCCCGGAAGCTGGCACTACCACGGCGTGGACGAATTGCTGCGCTCGATGAACGCGGACATCACAACGCCCTGGCGCGAGCTGCCGGAGAAGGTGCGCAAGGCGGTGCTCAACGGATCCAGGTACAAACGTCGCGGGCGGATGCGCGAAATCGAAGGCGTCGTGAATACCATCAAGCGCCTCTACCACGAGACACAGAGCGAAGGCGCGCGCCGTTACTACTCCTATTTCTTTGCCAACAGCCCGTGCAAAGCGTGCGAGGGTAAGCGCCTGAAGCCTCAGCCGCTGGCAGTGTGGGTTGCCGGAAAGACGATTGACGCTATTACTGATATGCCGGTAACGGACTCGCTTCAGTTCTTCGAAGAAATAAAGCTCACAGGCGCAAGCGCAGAAATCGCCCGCGAACTCATCAAAGAAGTCCGCTCGCGCCTGCAGTTTATGGTGGACGTCGGGCTGGGCTACCTCACACTTTCGCGCAGCGCGCCGCATCTCTCAGGCGGCGAGAGCCAGCGCATCCGCCTGGCGTCGCAGATTGGCAGCGGACTGACCGGCGTGCTCTACGTGCTGGACGAGCCAAGCATCGGCCTGCACTCCCGCGACATCGGCCGGCTGCTGAAAACACTCACCTACCTACGCGACCTCGGCAACACGGTTATCGTAGTGGAGCACGACCGCGCGACTATGGAAGCAGCCGACCGCGTATTCGACTTCGGGCCCGGCGCGGGCGTGCATGGTGGGTGGATCGTAGCCGAGGGAACCGCGAAGCAGCTTGCGAGCGACGGCGAAACCCTCACCGGCAAGTACCTGAGCGGCGAATTGAAGATTGACATCCCGAACTCGCGGCGCTGCGGCAACGGTCACGCCGTCAAAGTCACCGGCGCGCGGGCGCACAACCTCAAGCGCATCACGGTGAACTTCCCGCTGGGGCGGTTCATCGCCATTACCGGCGTCTCCGGCAGCGGCAAGAGTTCGCTGATTAACGACACGCTCTACAAGGCGCTATACAACTACATCAACCGCGGCCTGCACCGCACCGGCCCGTTCGACCGCATCGAAGGCGTCGCGGAAAATGTTGACCGCGTCATCCGCATCAGCCAGAAGCCCATCGGCCGCACTCCGCGCTCCAATCCCGCGACTTACACCGGCGTGTGGGACCCCATCCGCAAGCTCTTTTCCGAGCTGCCCGAGAGCCGCGTGCGCGGGTACAAGCCAGGGCGCTTCAGCTTCAACGTGCGCGGCGGCCGCTGCGAGGCCTGCCAGGGCGACGGCATCAAGCGCGTCGAGCTCCATTTCCTGCCCGACGCGCACGTGACGTGCGAAGAATGCGGCGGCAAGCGCTTCAACCGCGAGACCCTCACCGTCGCCTACAAGGGTAAAAACATCTACGACATCCTGCAGATGACCGTAGCCGAAGCCGCAGAGCACTTCAGCGCCATCCCGCCGATAGTGCGCATCATGCAAACGCTCATTGACGTGGGCCTGGACTACATCACGCTGGGCCAGCCCGCCCCCACCCTTTCCGGCGGCGAAAGCCAGCGCGTGAAGCTCGCCAAGGAACTCACCAAGCGCAGCACGGGCAAGACGCTTTACCTGCTCGACGAGCCCACGACAGGCTTGCACTTCGAAGACATCCGCAAGCTGCTCGGCGTGCTCAACCGCCTCGTGGACGGCGGTAACACGGTCGTCGTCATTGAGCACAACATGGACGTGATTAAGTGCGCCGACTGGGTGATAGACCTGGGCCCGGAGGGCGGCGACGCCGGTGGAAGGATTGTCGCCGAAGGCACGCCAGAACAGGTGGCGAAGCATCCCACAAGCTACACCGGCAAGTACCTGAAACAGATGCTGAAGTCCCCGCGCACCCGCCGCCAGCCTTAATTGGCACGTCAAGCTCGACATCCCGGTGCTATAATCGGAATGCTGGTTGCTCGCAATCCGCGTGTGGCCGGTAGCCTGGAGATCTGAGGGGGGGAATGCACTAGTGAATGTCATTATCATTTTGCTTCTCGAGCACTTCACCTACCCCACGCTAACGCTGGTGCTCTTCGGCGTCATTTTGCTGCTGTTCAGCCTGGGAGTTGTCTGGCTGGGCATCGTGAAAGCCATCGAGTTCCGCTCCGGCCCCGGCGCAGCCATCCTTCGCGCCAATATCGAAAGAATTGAGGATTAGGGCTACCCCCTGCCAACCGTTAGTTCCGCGATCTCGCCTAAAGGTTTCACGGTTACAGAGTCATACTCCTGCGCAGTTGATACCGACTGCACGAGTTCATCCACGATGCCACACGCGAAATCAGGTACATGCAACAGTCCGCTGTCTCTCATCCTGCTTATCGAAGATATTGCATCCTTCACCTCAGCGCCAATCCTGGAGCTTGTCGACTCCTCCGAACTGATTAGGAATAGCCTCCCTCTCTCCAACCTTACCTGATATCCGATGTCCTGATGCCGGCGAAAGAGACTCAATTTAGGGATGAAGTCAAGCGTGGCAACCCGGCTCGTAGCGCGGAAGTACATGTCACCGTCCTGCACTCTCGGGATAACAAGCAAGTACATCATCTCGTCTCTGCCGCCAATGACCAGTTCCATGAGCGAAGTCCCCACGTGCGATGGTGACACAACACTCAGCCTTCGCTCTGCCACCTTCGCTAGTGCGTCAAGACACTCACCATTCATCTTCTCTTTGGCTTCGCTGGACGCCAGAACTGTTTGGGCCATTGTGCTCAGCGCCGAAACTGCATCCTCAACATCCGGGGTAGTAGCTCGGTCCATAACCACATCCGTGACTACAACGGGCAACACTACAGGTCCTTCCCATCTGTCATCTATGTACCCCGCAATAAGACCGCTCGGCCTAGGCTCAAATATAATCCTCCAGTCCTTTCCCTCTAGCATGCACCCCCAGTCCCAGTCCTCGTAGTCAATGAAATCAAGTTTCACATCGTAGATCTGCATCTTGATATCACAGGATACGGGGCCGGGATCATGTCCAGTCCAATGGCGTGGTGGCGAAAGACCCTCACCCATTACCAATTGCTCGTACAGTTCATTCAGGTACATCCATAATCTTGTTCCATGCACTTCGGGAACATGTGTCGATAGCACGTCCGCGACGGTCCTAAACTCCGCAACCTGCCTATCGTCAAGTAGCTTGGCTGCGTCTGCGATAGCCGCGAGTTTGGCGATATTCCGGGCGCAAACCCGCTGCGCTTCTTCTAGCGGAACCGGATTGTCGAGTTCGGCATGCGGGATTGCGCTGAGGAATTTCCCGTCGTAGTAGAAGGCGACCTCACCGCCTAATTCCGGCCCCCAAGAGACAATGAAGCCTGCGGGGATCAGAAGGAGATTAGCGGTTCCATAGTGACTGAGACTATTACCGCTCTTGAACGCCGCATAGGTATCGCCACCGCAGTATAGCTCTCTTGCGGCAACGGTAAATGTCATTTGCAGGTAGTACGCTGCTTCTATTCGTCCTTCGGCAACGGCCTGTAGGACACGCATCTCCTCTTCCTCCAGTTCCTCCTGCAAAGAATCTTCGTCATCCAATGATGACTTAGCAACACTTATCGCCGTTCTTGCGGGGCCAGCAAGCTCAGTAATGAGTGCATCCGGCTCCAGCGGTAGGATATCTTCAAGGGGCGCAGCCCTGAACCAGGTCGATGGTCCTATATCTACTTCCAAATAATGCGGAGCTTCAGTTCCCTTGAAGAGCCGTAACTCCCATACGCCAACCTCATCCGGCCAGCCATGGGAGAAAGCTAAGACGTTTTCACCGTCAGATACCCAAAACTCCCAGCCGGAGTCGTCCCCCATACTACCAAGCACCTTGAACGCCTGCTCTAATACACTTGTGCCTGAAGCACGAGCCGCTGTATCCGCAGCCTGTTTCTGCGCTGACGCTGCGTTTTGAGCGCTCTTCTCATTCACGCAATTCGCCGTGAGCAACAGCAACAGCGCAAGACCAAGCATCAATCCCACAACCCGCATCATCACCGGCCTCCTTTGCTATTCTATCACGAAGCCGCATCAGGTGCGGCTTCGCCGCCATCCCCTACCCCCGACCAGCCGCGACAGGTTAGGCGCTTTGGTGCAGCTTTGCGGTTTCCGGCTACTGCCGGACCAGGTACGCGAACAGCGGCTGCCATTTGAGGTTGGCGAATGCAATAGTGCCGCCGTTAATGCGTTTGGGAGAACTCAGACAGCGGTTCACCTGGCTTAGCAGCTTGTCCGGATTCCCGATGACGCCAACCCCGAACCTCTTTTTGATGCCCTTTAGCTCCACGTAGGTGAAGTCTTCCATCTCAACCTTGGTGTAATTGGGTGAGAGCGTGTAGTCCTTTGTGTGGCACATAGCGCAGCTTCGGTTCTCCGGCCCCCATGCGCTGGCGTCGTAGAAAATCTCCTCGCCAACCAGGTAGTCGCTGCCCTCTTTAGGCTCGCGAGCTTGGTTGATGGCGTTCATCACCGGCTTATAGGCAACGATGACCACCACAATGATGATGGCGAAGACGATCCAGCTGTAGTCAAAAGGTTTACTCACAAATCCACTCCTATTCCCCTAGTTCAGCAGGAGCACTGCCGGGAAAAATATCCAGCGCGGCTCTCTCCGCAGCCTCCGATGCGTCTTCATGGGCGCCTTCAACAGCCACGCGCGCTTCCACCTGCTCACCGAAGTGGCGTTTCACCATCGCCGAGAGCAGGCGCAGGTGCTTTGGGTCCTGCAGCAACTGTGCAAAATAACGCAGGCGGTGGGGGTAGCTAACGGTGAGCGTGTCACCCGCAAGCGTGGCCGCAGGGCCTTCAAAAACCAGACAGAAAGTCGCCACACTCTCCTTCCGCAGATCGGCCATTACGCTTGTCCACCGTGGGTCGGCGGCAAGCCCGGTATCGTCAGACGCTGTGCCCGCTGTCACATCGCCCTGAACCGATGTTGCCGGAACCGCGGAACCCGATGCGCCTCTATGCTCGTTCTTTGCCAGCGCAGCGCGCAGCTTGTCTCCGAACATCTCCGCTGTGCCGGGATCCTCCGGCTGCTGCTCGCCCTCCGCCGGCACGGGCCTTAGTTCGTCCTCATCCGAAAGCGGAACCGGCTCATCATCAGGTGTTGCCCCCGCGGGCGGCGGTGTTGCCGGCTCAAGAGATTCTTCCTTCGGCTGAGGGGGCTTGGGCTCTTTCGTCTTGTTCACCGATGGTTCCCGCTTGGTCACCTCTTTCCTGGGCTGGGCGTCCGTGCGCGGCGCGCTCCTGCCCACCGGCTGCAGGCTGGGCATGCCTTCCCGCAGCGAATTGCGGCTTCCCACATTGGAGGCTGCGCCGACAGGCGTGGCGGGCGCAAACCCACCCGCGATCCGGTACAGCGTTATGCGGAATAGCAATGCGGGATTGCCCTCGCGCTTCAAGCGGTTTCCGGCCTCCCAGCACTCGCCGATCGCGCCGATGAGCACCTGATCCGAAGGCGGTTCATACGCGAAGCCGCGCTCCTCCATGGCTTTTTGCAGCCGCGCGCGGTTCAGCAGGAAACGCTCCATCATCTCCGCAATCTCCACCAGCAACCACTCCGGATCCTTACCCGAGGCGACGAGGTCCTTTGCGACCTCGTTCATCTTCTCAGAGTCGCGCCGGACAATCGCAACGCACAGGTCAACGATGTGCTCCATGCTGGTGAGGTAAAAAAGCTCCTCGACGTCATCGCGCGAAAGCGACTTCTCGCGGTAGATCATTGCCTGATCGAGGTGGCTGATGGAGTCGCGCACGCATCCGCCAGCGAGCTCCGCCAGCAGCAGCGCCGCGTCTTCGGCAAGCCCGTACTTTTCTGCCTTCGCAATCATCAGCAGGTGCTTTGCCAGCGCCTTGTACGGTATGAGATGAAATTCGAACTTCATCACACGCGAGAGAATCGTCAGCGGAAGCTTGTGCGGCTCGGTGGTGCAGAGGACAAAGACAACGTGCTTCGGCGGCTCTTCCAGCGTCTTCAGCAGCGCATTGAACGCGGGGCCGGTAATCATGTGCGCTTCGTCGATGATGTAAGTTTTATGCTTGAAGCGCGCAGGTGCGTACTGCACCCGCTCCCGCAGGTCGCGGATGTCGTCAATCCCCCGGTTGCTGGCGGCGTCAATCTCGATAACGTCAGGCGCGGCGCCGTTAGCGATATCGGTGCAGACATCGCAGTCGCCGCAGGGATCGCCCTCATTTATCTTCGGGCAGTTGAGCGCCTTGGCGAAGATCCGCGCAATGCTCGTCTTGCCGGTTCCGCGCGGGCCGGAAAACAGGTACGCGTGGCCTACCCGGCCGTGCTTCAAGCTGTTGCGCAGAATCTGCGTGACATGCCGCTGACCGATGACTTCAGCGAAGTTCTTGGGTCTGTATTTGCGATACAGGGCCTGAAACGCCACGACCCCATTATAGGGCATCCTCGGCGAGTCATAGCCCGTCCTGCGGATTCATTTAGGGATTTAGCACCGGCAGCAGTCAGAAGGCAATGAAGGTAGTAGCATGGGATTGAATAGCCTAAGGTTGCGGGGATGGCACCTTCACCAGGGCGGGGCACCAAGCCCCCTAAACGTGTTATGATTCTGCCGTTCTGTTCACTGTAACATCGGTGAAAGCATGCTCGCAACGTTGATCGGAGACATTGTTCTCATTTGCGCACTATCCGTCCTCATCATTCTGCTCTGCCACTGGCTCCGTATTCCTCCAATAATCGGGTTCCTGGTTACGGGCATCGTTGCGGGCCCGTACGGCCTGGGGCTTATCGAAGCAGTCCGCGAGGTTGAGATGCTCGCGGAAATAGGCATAGTCCTGCTCCTCTTCACCATCGGTATCGAATTCTCACTCAAAAGCGTGCTCCAGATAGGGAAGACCGTCCTCCTTGGCGGGACACTTCAGGTCCTGCTGACAGTGGGGGTCGTCTTCGCTATCGCGTTTTACGTCACACATTCCGTCGGGCAGGCTTTCTTTGCGGGTTTCCTCGTGGCGCTAAGCAGCACCGCGATTGTACTGAAGACACTTCAAGAGCGCGGCGAGATTGAGACCCCGCACGGGCGCTCCGCTCTGGGGATCCTCATCTTCCAGGACATAATAATCGTGCCGTTTATGCTTCTTACACCCGTGCTGGCGGGCGTGGACAAAGGCGATGCGTCAGTGATGTGGCTCATCCCGAAGGGGATCGCTATCATCGTATTCACAGTGGTGGCAGCGAAGTGGATAGTCCCCGCCCTGCTCTACCGAATAGCAGCAACGCGCAACCGCGAACTCTTTCTTATCTCCATCCTGGCCATCTGTTTTGTGGTTGCATGGCTCACATCCGCATGGGGATTGACTCTCGCACTCGGCGCATTCCTCGCGGGACTGATTATCTCGGAATCCGAGTACAGCCACGAGGCTTTCGCTAACATTGTGCCGTTCCGAGCTATCTTCACCAGCTTCTTCTTCATCTCCGTCGGCATGTTGCTCAACGTGAGCTTCCTGGTGGAGCACGTGTTCCTGATTGTGCTGCTTTCCGCCGGAGTTCTCGTTGTGAAAGCATTCCTGGCTACAATGGCGGCCGGCATGCTGGGCTACCCCGCGCGAACCTCGGTCCTAACCGGGCTGTCCCTTAGCCAGATCGGCGAGTTCTCCTTTCTACTCGCCGGGGTCGGCATCGTCTACGGTCTGCTGCCACCGGAGGGTTACCAGACCTTCCTCGCGGTGGTGATAGTTACAATGGCCGCCACGCCATTTGTCATCGCTGTCTCCCCCAAAGTGGCAGACCTGGTTCTGGCGTTGCCGTTACCCCACAAACTGAAGTACGGGTTTGCACCGGGCATTGCCGCGCCGGCAGACTTGGGAACCGAAGCACTCACAGACCACCTTATTATCGTCGGCTACGGAATTGGAGGAGTGAACGTTGCGCGAGCCGCTAAAGCTTCCGGAGTTCAGTACTTCATTGTGGAAATGAACGCGGCCACCGTATGGACGGAGAAGAAGCGCGGGGAGCGCATCTTCTATGGCGACGCAACGCACGAATCGGTTCTACAGCACGCCGGAATCGGGGACGCCAGAGTGCTCGTGATTGTCATCTCCGATCCCGCTGCAACGCGAAGGATTACTTCCACTGCGCGACGACTCAACCAGAAGCTGAGCATCATTGTGCGTACGAGATTCCTCCAGGAGATGAATCCCCTGTATGCGCTTGGCGCGAGTGAGGTTGTGCCTGAAGATTTCGAGACCTCGATTGAGCTCTTCTCCCGGGTGCTAGCGAAATACCTGGTGCCGCTGGACGAAGTTAAGCGCTTAATACGGGAAGCGCGGGTGGACGGCTACAAACTGCTGCGAGAGGTCCCCGCCGAAGTCATCGATCTGGACCGCTTGAGGTGTGACATCCCTGGTTTAGAGGTGAGCACGATCGCCGTGTCGGGGGACTCACCCGCGGTCGGGCAATCCCTGGAAGGAATGCACATGCGCAAGGAGTACGGTGTCACTCTCGTCGCTATCCGGCGAGAAAAGGACGTTTTCCTTAACCCGTCGGCGGAGACCGTGCTACTCTCCGGGGATGTCGTGATGCTGCTCGGGTATCCTGAAGGCATAGAACGAGCCTTCAGGCTGTTTCAGCCGTCCTCTAACCAGCGCAACCAGCTCCAAGATTCGCCATGACAGCCAAGGAACTAGCCCGAGCCTGTTGAGAAGCGCCATAAGTAGCCTGAACCCAGCAGCAGCTCAGCAGTTACTACAGCAAACAGGTATAATTATCTTAGCAGGGCGGTACGCAAATAGGGCTGCCCTGCACCGGGAGGTGAAAGCTTCGTGAGAAACCGCGTAGTTTTATGGGGATTGATTGTCTCATTCATCTTATTACTCATCTCTGCGGCCTGTGTTCCATCCGCCGAGGATGAAGGGCCGGCTATTGAGAAGGGACCGGCGCGCGGCATTGGTGGGGTCGAGACCGAGAAGCCCGTGCAGGTAAGCGATATGGACCTTGGGGGAACTGACGATCCTGAGCTTGACGAGCTTGCGCGCGAGCTCTTAGACGCTCGGGGCGCATTTATCCCCGGTGACGAGAAATCCGATGACGAATGGATGAGCTACCGGGATACGCTCAGCGCAAAGGTGAAGGACAGCCCGTCGCCGTTCGCATACTGGCTGCTGGCGGGTGTCAACAACGCCATTTCGGCGGGTTCTGCTGATGCGCTAACGGCTGCCAGGGAAGCCGTCCGGCTCGCTCCAAACTCAAGCTGGGCTTACGACATGCTCGGCTTCGTGCTGTCCGCAGCCGGCCAGGAAGCAGAAGCGCAAGCCGCTCTCGATAAAGCGCTTGGCTTCGCCGGCGACGGCGTCCGGCCCCCGCACGTAAGGGCGATGGCCGGCGGGCAGGACGATGACATCACAGGCGGTGGTCAGGACGACGACATCACGGCCGGAGGCCAGGATGACGACATCACAGGTGGCGGCCAGGACGACGACATCCTGCGCGCTCTCGGTGAAGGCGCGTTCAAGGATGTGCGCACAAGCCACCTCGCTCCGTCCCTGGCGCTGGTGAAGAAGCATCGGAGTGAGCCGATAGAGCTTACTGCTCTCGGGTTGCCGGGCGTGGAAGACGCCGAGACCGCTGAATTGTCGCAGCGCGTGCTGACGCCGCAGGGCTACATCATGCGCCCGGCGGATATGAAAGACCGCGAGTGGAACGATATCGCCAAGGACCTGCGCAACCGGCTCAGGAAGGATCCCAGCGCATTCAAGGCGTGGCTGGCTGCGGGAGTGGTGCTGGCCGACGCCGAGTGGGGAGACACCGCAAAAGTCGGCGAGGCGCTTCGGGCCGCACAGCAGGCTGTTGAGCTGGCTGCCGACTCGGCACGCGCCTACTGCATGCTAGGCATAGCGTATTACTTCTACAAGATGCCTGCGCGCGCCGTAAACCAGCTCAACAAAGCGGTGGAACTCGACGAAACCCTCGCCGCGCCGCACTTTGCACTTGCCGATATCTACGCGCGGCAGAAGGACTACCGTCGTGCGAGAGCCGAGCTGAAAGCGATTATGGATCTCGGCAAGTCCGGCGAGGCAGAATACGAAACCGCCGCGCAGAAGCTGCAATTGCTCGACAAACCGATGTAGCGCACCGCCGATAACGACTGAGCTTAATCTGCGCTCCCCGGTGGATCATCGCGGGGGGCGATAAGCCGGGTTCTGTCCATCCGCCAGCTTTACATCTACTTGGAGCTTTAAGACCCGGCGTCAGCTTACTGAGGTAAACCCGCCAAACTTTCCCTGCCCATAGCGCACTGCTATAGGCGTCACTACGTGCGAGCTAGCTAACAGAGAGGATATTCTGGTCTTTGAGGGAGCATACAAGAACCCCGGTTCTGATGACACCCGTTTCGCCGTACACTCTGTACGCAACCAGCACAATATCCTCCACGCTACCCGCGTCCTGCCCGACGTGGAGATCGTAGATAATGCCGAGGTCTTCGGCACTGAATCTGGACATCGGGAATGCATCAATGACCATATTTCCACGAGAGAACTCTGGACAGCCGATTTCTACCAGCTTCCCCGTAATCGGGCTTGTTACGTAGTCCAGGAGTTCCTGTTTCATAACCGCACCTGATTCTGCCAGCGTTTCGCCCCACCGGAAGTTCTCTAACAGCACAGCCGTATCGGTCAGCTTCTCGCCGGTCTTAAGGAAGTGCAGCGTCCATCTCCTGGCAATCTCAAGAACCGGGTCAACCTTGGACACCCAGAAGCCTCTGCGCTCTACGTTTTCCCTCTCCATCAGCCACTTATACTGCTCATCGTGCGTCAGGCCCCACCATTCCTCTGCATTCTTGTGCACCCAGCCAAAGGCGAAGAGACGCTCATATATTGTCAGTTCATCGGGATTCTCTCTTTCCACATTAGGAAAGATGTCTTTCTCCACACTGTCAGGAAGCAGAAGAGGTAGCGCGTACTGGGGCTCGCCGCTAGCATTAGCGGGAACGCGCAAGTATATCGGATTCTCAGGATAGCAGGGATCGATGTTCTCTCTCAGCGAGCTAAAATACGCCCTGAACTGCTCGCCACTGAACCCGTTTCCACCGCCACCTCCCATATCAGCGCTTACCGGTTTGCCTTTAACCGCAACCTGATCGCGGCAACCCGGGACAGCTAATAGTGCCAAGACGGCAAGCATCATTACAATCGCACTGACCCTCGCCAATCGAGGTCCGATTACGGTTCGCATGCTTCTCACAGTCAACCTCCCATTTCACTGTTTATTAATGGTACTTCTATTCCCAAGAGGCTTCAGCAGGGCTGACAATTGGGCTTTAGGAAGAAACCCAACATTTGCTTATTCCTTGGCTCTTCTGGACACGGAAAAAAAGTGCATCCATCATAAAACGGCGGCGAAAGACACTCCAACTGCACATAGAGTGTGGGCTCCGGCGGTCCGATGGGCTCCTTGTCGGGGTCCCAGACCCAACGCGGAGTATACGCGATCGCGCCGTACAGGCAATAACCGCCGAATGGGTCTGGTACTGGGCAGGTCGCTATACACCAATCGGGCGAACTGTCAAAACCGTCGAATACGTCGCACCCGGGACAGTCTGCCCAGACTCTTGTCGGCGCAATGCTTGCCAGCAAAAGCGCACCTAGAATGACAAGACACAGGTAGAGAAACCTGTTCATACTTCTCCCCCTTAACACACAATAATAAATGTGATTCCTCAATATCGGTCAGCTAAGCACATACACTAAATGTAATATTAACACATAATTACAGCTTTGCCAAGGTCACAATAGCGCTAATCAGGAATTTAACCTCCAACCGCCCAATTCGTACCCCACTGCCAATCGATAAGTCAACAACTAAGTTCCGGGACCATCGGTTGATGTTGCACATCTAACGTTCTACTGTCAACCCATTTACTTGCCCGAAACTCGAGATGACGATCAACTCCCCTATGTCTATATGATACCGGAAAGCGCTGTCATGGAGCGTGTCTGAAGTAGCCTACACGGCCCCTGGAGGCAATCGCAAGAGGGAGCCGTAAAACACGCCAAACACTATGGTAACGTGCGGGGGGCGATAAGCCGGGTTTTGTCCATCCGCCATTGCCTTGCGGCGGCGGATTGGGCGGCCATTTCTCTAGCCCCGGTGTCTCCACCGGAGTCCAGCGGGCTGAAGTGACACCGGCGAGCTACCGGTATGCCCCGCCTTTCGGCAGAGCATCGTCACCTGCCTTGCACCGGACGGGGTTGCCCACCCGGGAACTTCACAGCCCCGGACGTGCGCTCTTACCGCACGGTTTCACCCTTGCCAGAGGACTCAACCGAAATTTCGGCCGAGGCCGGCCTGACGCCGACGCGCCGACCGAGGGTCTGGCGGTTCTTTTCTGTGGCGCGTTCCATATCCCGTTTCGCGGGATTCCGGGAGTTACCCGGCGTCCTGCTCCGCGGTGCCCGGACTTTCCTCACCCGCCTTGGCACTTAGCTTCAGCGAGCGCGACCGCCTGGCCCCCCGCACATTAATGATACCAGAAACGCCACCAGTAAACTCGGTTGGGCTGCTAGCAGCTTGCAGAATAGGCCGTCGCGCAACTTGACACAGCCAGTCAGATATGCGAGAATGGAAGCAGCCGGTCAAAACAAGGAGGGAAACATGAGTGAATATTACATAGGTTGGTGGAACCTTGAGAATCTTTTCGACGCAAACATGTCCCCACAAAGAGCGCTATGGCTGCAAAAGCACCTGCGTAAGGAGCTGAAAGGATGGACGAGGCAAGTCGTGGCCAAGAAGATACGCCAGTTGAGAAGAATCATCCTGCAAATGAACAGTGGTAACGGTCCCGATATCCTTGGCATCTGCGAGATCGAGAACGAGCGCGTTGTTGAGAAACTGGTGGAAAGCCTGGCGCTGTCCGCCAGGAACTACAGAGTCGCTCACCACGACACGAGTGACAAGCGCGGAATCGATGTTGCGTTCATCTACGACAGCAGGAAGTTCACAACCAATGAGAAGGAGCAGTTCCACTACGAGGTCCTGAAGCGGACGGCGACCCGGGACATATTCCAGGTGAATTTCAAGCTGAAGGCTTCCGGCAGGGATCTGGTGCTAGTGGGGAATCACTGGCCATCAAGGTCCGGCGGAAGGTACGAGTCGGAGCCGTACAGAATTATCGCTGCGGAGACCCTAAGCTACTGGATGAAGCGTATCCTTGAGATTAAGGGCGAGGACGTGGCCGTGCTCGTGATGGGTGACTTCAACGACCAGCCCTACGACAGATCGATGACCGATTACGCTCTCAGCACAAGAAGCGCGGCAAAGGTCAGGAACGCGCGCACGCCGATGCTCTACAATCTGATGTGGCCGTTGACGGGCCAGGGCCGTGGAACGTACTACTTCGCAAACTTCCCCAATATGCTCGACCAGTTTCTCGTATCAAAGGGAATGCTGAAGCGTGGAGCGCATATTAGAGTTGTCACAGACTCAGTAAGCATCCAGGCTATTCCGGAAATGACCAAGGGCAGATACAAGGTGCCGCGGCGCTTCGGCAGACCTTCGAGCAAGAAAAGCTACGATAAAGACGGCTTCAGTGACCATTTCCCTATCTCAGTGATACTGAAGGAAACCTAGACATAAACTGGTGCTCGCTGGCGTTCCTATTGGTGAAGGCTGCGCTACTGCGAGCAAACGCAAAGATGTGCCACGAAAGCGCATACGTGCCGGACGCGACCGCCTAGCCCCCCGCATGGATGTGATACCAGAAACGCCACCAGTAAACTCGGTTGGGCTACTAGCAGCTTGCAGAATAGGCCGTCGCGCCGACTGGCAATCGCTTTCCATCCCCCGAGGCAAGTCAGCGGACTTCGTGCCGTAGAGAAGACGCCGCGCCCGGCGGGTAGTCTCAAGCTATCGGCTGGGTGAAAGGGCCTTAGTCCTCTCCTGCCTGTGCTCAGCAGACCAGTCGGGTGCTTCGAGTGTATCCACGAGTATGGGCTGCGGAATCTGCGGGTCGGTCGCAAACGCGACGAGGACATCCAGCGATTGCCGCAGTTCTTCCGGCACTTCGCTTTTGTACTCGCGCAGCATCCCTGCCAGCGCTGCGAACGTTGCCGCGTCGAAAGCCTTCCCTGCCGTCTCGTCAGTCCGCCGTTGGGTCAACCGCACGCTATCTCCATCCGCTACCAGCAAGCTCCCGCTACGTTGGTCGAATGCCTTAATACCACCTGCATCGAGCAACACGTCGAGACTTCCTGTGCAGTCAAACCGTATAAAGGTCGTCTGAGAAACCGAAAACTCAAGCTCATTCCCTTCAGCCATGACGCGCGCGCCTACGTGATACCCGTTAAGTCCACCTCTGGCGCAATACCTACCCTCGTCAACGCCCCTTAGGGTTGACAGCAGCTCTTCCCGCCACACAATCGCAGGCCATTCCTCAAGCGGAACTGATAGCATATCCCGCGCCATCGCTCGCACTTCGTCCAGCACTTCCTGCTCCTCGCCTTCAAAGCGCGCCGTTACCGAAGGATACTCGGTATCCTCTGTAACGATCATCGTCAGAGCTTCATAACCTCCTCTCTCAACGGTTAGTTTGCTTCTGCCACCCATAAACCTCCACGTGACGCTTACATCATCTTTCGCTAGTTTCAGAGACGCGCAACCGTCCTTGGAAATCTCCACTCCTGCTACCGTTGCCGAACGAACAAGGGCTTCTTCGGGCTCATCGTTGGACGCACCTTTAGAGCTCGTATGCACGATGCTCGCATCCCAGGGGCTCATGAGCTGGTCTCGTCCAGCTCTATCCAGCTCTGGCTTGCGCGCATAATCCTGGCTTTCAAATAGTGTCCTCGCTTCTCCCAGCTTCTTGATCGCATCAGCAGGCTTACTCGGCGCGGCTTGCAGGGCTTCAACGGCTGAATCTATCGCGTTAATCACTCTGGTTTGCAGTAACGCAACGTCCGCGGTTTCGTCGGCGTAGGCGATATTACCGGCACTCCCAAAGTCAAGCACCGAGTCCTTGACCCTGGCGACAGCCCGGCCATCCCAGACAGTCAGTCGGGCCCATTCCCCGAATGTGTTGATACTAAAAGCCTTCTCGGAGCCATACAGGATCTCACTGCAATAAAGCCCTCTACCAGGCTCCGTAGACGCCTCCACCCGCATTCTCCGCTCGGCAACATCGCGCACGCGCCGGCCGATGCTTCGCAGCGACCAGGGCCAGGGCTTGTGCTGGCGCATCTCCTGCGCGACAAGCTGCGCCGCATCGGCTGCTTCGGTCAGCAGCTCAGGCAATTCCTCTCGTAGCACCTCTTCAGCCGGTAGCACGCCCATGTAGGTATCGTGATCCTTGATGACATGGCCCGTCCGGTACACTTCGCCGTCTTCGCCCTTCGCGGTAACCAACGACATATCGATGTCGCCCATAGACGCACGGTACACTTCCAGGCGCGGCCTTCCCGTCCCCTCTCGCCGCAAATGAACATCGCCCAGCCGCCAGTATTTAGGGTGCAGTCTTTCGTCTATCCCCGCTCGCACACACTCCGTCGTCTTGCACCAGTACGACCATGTCCCGGCTGTATAGGCGATGACCATCACGACAACGCCCACCACCACTCCCCAGGCTATGCGCTTCACACTCATCATACAGATTATACCGCGCACGACGGCTTACGTTCATCCGCCTGCTCGTCCCTTCCGAGTACGCGGTGTTTACCCGTCTCTGGATGGCTCACCAGCGCCGCATTCTTCTGAACAGGTGACTCGTCGCCGTCTGCTGGGCTAGTGAGCCCAGCCTACCCATAGGGGTGCCCCTACAATCCCATCAGCTCGCGGACATACTTCACGGGTATCGTGCCGTGCGCTAAAAGCTCATTGTGGAACTTACGCAGCTTGAACTTGTCGCCCGCGCGCGCTTTGTAGTCGGCCAGTAGCTCCAGCATCAGCTTCTTGCCCAAGAGATAGCTCATCGGCTGCGTCGGTGTCTGGCAGTAGCGGCGAACCTCGGTGATGGCGTTGACCTCCTCCAGCTTCGCTTCCTTCACCAGATATTTCACCGCCTGGCCAAACGTCATCTTTCCCGTGTGCAGGCTCACGTCCACAATCACCCGGCAGGCGCGCCACAGCGCGTCCTTAAGCTGCAACAGCCGGCTGCGAAGGTCGTGGTAGAACCCCTGCTCCCACATCATCTCCTCGCAGTAAAGCGCCCAGCCCTCGGCGAACACGCTGGTGTGCATCATGTGGCGCATCTTGTCGGGATGGTACGACGCGACGGAAAGCTGCAGGTGGTGGCCCGGATAACCCTCATGCAGTGCCGTCACCGCGATGCCCGCCTTCGGATGGCCTTCGAGCTGTTCTCTGGCCTTCGCGCGCGACGTGCCCTTGGCGACCTTCGTCACCCAGAAGATGCCTTCCTTCTTATCCTCGAACGGCGCGACAGGCAGGTACGCCGCGTACGGAATAATCGGCGCCGCGAAGTCCGGCGTCTCGATTACGCGCAGCTTTTCGCGCCTGGGGAAAGTGACGAGCTTGTTTGCGCGCACGAAATCCCGCGCGCGCTTCATCTCCTTGGCATAGAAGTCCACGAGCTTAGCGTTGGTCGGGTGATCCTGCTTCAGCTCGTCAACTATCCGCTCCCACGACTTCGTGCGGCTGATCTTGCGCGCAACCACGGCAAGCTCCCGCTTAATCTCGCGGAAATGCTTCCGCCCCAGCTTCAGCAGCACTTCGGCGTCAACGTCCACGTGGTGCTGGTGCTTCAGCGCCGAATTAAACATCTGCTTGCCAACAGCGAACTTGCCCTTGCTACGCGGCAGAAGATCTTCGCGCAGGAATTTGATGAACCGCTCAAACGCCTTCTCGGCCCGGTCGGTGGCGCCGTGCAGGTCTTCGCGCAGCTTCGCGAAGTCCTTGCCGCGAATCGCGCTGATGAACTTGCGCGCGGTGGTCTTCAGGAATCCCAGTGCGCCCTGCGCCTCCAGTATCGCGCTTTCGGTGAACTCCTTCGGCGGACTATCGAGATTCGCCATCGCTTCCCTGAGCCGCGTCGGCACCTGGCGCATCCGCTTTAGCAGCGACCGCGCGCGCTTGTCCTTGGGTGCGAAGTCGCGCTCGATGAGCACGTAAAGCCCGAAAAGGATGTCGCCGACGTACATCGACGGCTCGCGCATGTGTGCGGGGAAGCGCCGCTCAAACATCTCCCAGAACTTGAGGTGCCCGGTAACATAGTCTGCGTCCACCCGGTCGTCGCCGGTAAGCTTGCGCAAGTCGAACTTGCCGACCTTTTTTAGCATCGCCTTGACGCGGCGGTTGCGCGCCTTCACCGTGGCTTCGTCGTACCTGGTCAGCTTACCGTCGTACTTGTGGATCCCCATCCACGTGGCCCACGTGGGGAACTCCGCCGTGAAGTAATCGAAAAATTCGTTGCGAAATCGATTAAATGCCTTGTCGGCCATAACTCCCTCCTCATTCATTCGCGCTTCTGCGCGCAGCTCCCATTTTACCACTCACTCGCGCTTGTGTGAAAGGGCTTTCAGCGTTCTGTGCCAACTCTCTCTATCATCCCGCATCCGATAACCACGTCGCCGTCGTAGAATACGCACCACTGCCCCGGCGAGATATGTTCCTGCGGAGTTTCGTATCGGACAAACAGGCCGTCCTTCTCTATCGTATCCAGCGTCGCGGGAACTTCCCTCTGCCGGTAGCGCGTCTTGACCATCACGCGCCGCCCGTTATCCGTGTAGCCGCGCGCGAGCACATTGACCTGCGAAAGCTCAATGCGGGTAATCGGCACGCTCCCCGACTCGCCGACAACCACTTCCTGCTTCTCCGCGTCAATGTCCACAACGTACTTCGCCGGCCCGCCGCCCAGCCTGAGTCCCTTGCGCTGTCCCCGCGTAAAATGCTCGATGCCGTCGTGCTCCCCCAGCGCATCGCCGCTCACGTCACGTATCACGCCCGCCTGCGGTTCCTCACCCGCCACGCGCCGCAGCCAGTAGTCGACATCGCGCTCAGGCGTCAGAAAGCACGCGTCCTGGCTCTCCGGCGCCTCGTATGTGGGCAATTCCGCTTCCCGCGCCAGCTTACGCACCTGCACCTTGGTCAGATCCCCGCAGGGGAACATCATCCTTGCCAGCTGCTCCCGCGTGATCACGGCGAGGAAGTACGACTGATCCTTGTCTTCATCCACACCACGCATGAGCTGCAGCAGGTCTTTCGTCCTCCCGCGCCAGTCGGTCGGCGAATCGCCCACACGCTTGTCCACCGGCCCGAATGTTTCGCGCGGTCTGATGCCGATACGCGCGTAGTGGCCGGTGGCGAGGAACTGGCAGTCCAGCCAGTCAGCGACCCGTAAAAACTCGTCGAACTTCACGAAACGGTTGCAGTCGATGCAGGGATTGGGAGTCCTGCCAGCGCGGTATTCGCTGACGAAACGCCCGATAACCTTATCGCGGAACGCCTCTTCAAGATTCACCGTGATGTGCTGCGCGCCGATGATGTCGCACGCGCGCCGCGCTCTCACCACCGCATCGGCTGAGCAGCACGCTCCATCAGTCTCATCGTCTAGCAGCTTCGCAGTGAAGCCGAAAACCTCATAGCCTTCGCGCACGAGAAGAAGCGCCGCGATGCTGCTGTCCACACCGCCGCTCATGGCAACCGCGACCCGGTTCTTCCGCTCCACGCTCACGGCTTTAGTCTAACACGCGATCCTGGAACTTGTGGTAGTATTTCCCCCTATGAGACGGCTAACGATGGCAACGATGCTCGCAATACTTGCTGCAGCCCTCACGCTCTGCGTCGGCTGCACGTACACTGACGGCGGCGAGGATGCAGGCAGCGCAATTACCGCGTCCAGTGATTCTACACTCGCAACAACCAGGGAAGACTCGGTTCCCGTGTTCGTCAGCAAGGCTAAGGTGGGGAAGGATACACGCTACGTCCTGTCGTACCGGGGCCGGGAGGTACACATCTTCGCCGGTGAATCCGGGCTCCTCGGCGTGAAGGTAGTCGCCGACGAGAGTGAGGCATCCTGGAACAGCCTGTGGCTGGCGTTCAGTCCACGGCGCGTGCGTCCACGGGAACACGGCGAGGACGATCTCGCTCCCGATGGCGGGGTGAAGCTGGATTTCGTGCCCGAAGAGCTTCGCGGATACGTGCAGGATGCGCAACAGCTTGCGCTCCACCTCGCCCCCCAGACTCCACGCACAGGCGAGGAAGCGGCCTCCCCGCCGCGCTCCAGGGCGGTCATCCGCGAGGTGCAACTGCCGCCGATCGCTGCCAATGAACTCGCAATTTTCGCGCGAACCGACCGGTTGGCAGTCACCCAGAACCTTAAGTTCCCAGCACGCGAAGCCCCGGGCGAGATGACCAACCGGGGCAGCATCAAGTTCGAACGATGTGTTTCGAGTGTCACCTACGTCCCGGCTGGCGCCTGGGCTTCTTTCAAGCTCGTGCTGCGCGACAGCCACACGGTTCATTATGTTATACGCGATCAGGCTGGGGATTATACGTCCTACACGGAAGCCTACGCGCATAAACGCGGAGACACGCTAGAAATCGTGCTCGAACAGCTGGTCACCAACAAGGGTGGAACTCTATCCATCGACTACTACGAACCGGTAGCCGGTGACCCGATGGTTCTCTCAAACCAGGTGCGTAGAGCAGCCGGCATTACGCTATCACTTCTGGATGCAGGTGTGCTTGATCTGCCGGAAGACTTCAAGCGCCAACTCATCGTCACTACCACACTCTTGATGGAGCGCGAACAGGTGAGCGACTACAAGGTTCAGCGCGAGGGGCCTCGCGGAGTTGAGCCTATCTTGCAGGAGTTTGAAAGCGGCAACTAGCCGCAAGGGCGCTTCGCGAGCCGCGCCCTTGTCGCTTTGGCACGTGCATTAGGGTTCTGCTATAGTGAACCGGCTATGATGTGGCGGACCGCGGTCTATCGCAACTGGAAGCAGCTCGCCGCTCTGCGCGGCAAGAGAGTGGCGATGACCATGGGTATCTTCGACGGCATCCATCGCGGGCACATCCAGCTCTTCAACCTGACCCGCGAGCTCGCTGTCGATATGGCGGGCGTCCCGCTTATATTCACTTTCAGCAACCACCCGCTCCAGGTGCGCCAGCCGGAACGGGACGTGAAGTTCATCACACTGCCCGGCGAGAAAGTGTTCCTGCTGCGCAAGCTGGGCTTCGAGCACGTCGCCTGCTTCGACTTCGACTCTGAGTTCATGAAGATGCACGCTTACCAGTTCTTCGCCAGACTCCGGAGTGTCTTCAGACTTCTCGCATTCGTCGCGGGGCACGACACGACACTGGGCTCCGACCGCGTGAGCTCCGACAGGCGTTTCAAAGAGCTCGCCAAACAGCACGGCTTCGAATTCTTCCGCATCGGGCCGGTAACCGACGCCGGTGAGCCCATCTCCTCGCGCCGCATCCGCCAGCTTATCCAGGAAGGCAATGTCGCCGCAGCCAACGAGATGCTGGTCTATCCGTACTTCGTGCGCGGACGCGTCCAGCCGGGGCGCGGCATCGGTAAACGGCTGCTAGGTATCCCCACCGCGAATCTGCACCTGCCAAATGAGAAGCTCCTGCCAAGAGAAGGCGTCTATGCCGGCAGCTTCCACAAAAGCCGCAGGCACTACCCCGCCGCGCTTGTAGTAATCCCCGCAGGCCGCCGTCCGGGCTTCCTTCCGCGCGGCCAGCGCGAAAAATCCGCCGCAACCCAGACGGGCGCTGGACAAGGCGCAATGATTGTGGAGGGCCACATCATCGGGCAGGATATCTCGCTGCAAGGACGCACGACCGAGTTCATCTTCCTTGAACGCCTGCGCGACAACCGCCGGTTCAGGTCAGCCGACAAACTGCAATCGCAGATACATGACGACATCGCCGCCACGAATCGTATCTTCGAGCGTTCGGTAGTGCGGCTGCAATTCCTGCCGTAGCTGCACAAGGTCGCATAGCCCACTCGCCGCTCGTCGCGCCTCAGCCCATTATTGATGCGGTTCCCGCAAGTACGCGCATGCCAACGACTGCAAATTGCGGCTGCTTCGTTGTGGATAACTATGCGGATAAGTTGCTCAGCCTATTTAACACCAAAACCCCTTGACACCCCATTGCCCACCGACTATCCTGACCGTGGTATACCGGACTGGCCCCGTGGAGGGCGAGATCCTTGAAAGGTGGGACAGGCGGACTTCCCTGGAGGCGAGCTTCCGGCGGATGGAGAAGCTTCGGTTTCCCCAGAACCCGAAAGCGGACTTTAGGAGAGGACCGGAAATAACCAAGCCCTGCTTCGGTAAGGCATGGCGAGTACCGGAACTCAAGACGACTGGACTCGGCGCGAGTGGAGGGCGAGCCCCGGCAGACCCAAGGCCCGTATACGACCCAGACGTGGGGGAGATGCGAACCAGCCCACCCCCTTTAGCGGAACCCGGAGGCTCTTCGGAGCCATCGGAGGAAGCCAAAGTAGAGGAACTCCCTGTTGATACGGGGCCAGCATCCATTTAAGGCCGGGTTAAAAAGCATCTTCTGTAGGGATTTATGCGCCTTTGGCGCACAGGTTTATGAATTGCCCTAAGCCCCTCCCCCGAGTACGCCGGGCTTCAGCCTGAGTTCAGCCGAACGGCTCACCAGCCCGGCTCTTACACTGGCCGGAGTGGGGACCTCCAGGTCACCACACCTTGAATCGCGCGACCTGAAGGTCGCGCGTCCGGTTATGTAGTCCAACAACCGCGCCTTTGGCGCTTAACGGCTCAGTCGTGAAGTAGGCGTATCTGAGGTCGTTTGCGGCAACGGCAACGCTCCGAGCTTACTTCCGAAGCGCGCTCAGAAACTCCTCCTCAGACACGCCCATTTCTTTAAGGCGACCGATGAGTCTGCGCACAATTCTAATGTCGAGGTCTCCTTTATGACTTGGAAGGGTGAAGAAGTCTTGTGAACTCGTCGGCAAGAAGAAGGTAACGTGGCTTCCCCTGGCATGTCGCTGGCAAAAACCCAGTCGCTTCAATGCGGAACTTGCTTCACGAAAAGTGATGACTGGGAGCTTCTTCCCCACTTTCTATGCCACTACCGCTTGCTCGACTGAAACTTCACAAGAGACGCTCAGAGTTACCACTTTGAACGTAATGGGGCCATCCTCTAAGAACTCCTTCGGAATAACGATGTCGCTTGCAGGAGCAGTCCAGCGAACCGTGCCATTCCTGCTCTTCCTCGGCCTGAGCCCGCAAGACCTAAGATGCTTGTCAAGAATCTTTTCCTCGGCTAGAAATTCAAGGGTTAGCGAGATTGCTTCTTTAGCCATCTCAATGGCTTCTTTCTCTGTGTCCCCCTGGGAGTAGATATCAAGAATGGGGGAGCCGGCAACATACGCAATCTCGCTCCAGAACACTATGCCTGGGACCTTCACGGTCATAGTGCTGGTTTGTTTGCCCATAGGGCCATTATAACATTGACCCGGCTGGTTATGAGATCGTCCCCTACAGGGAAGTCACCGAGTAAGAGAAAGGAATTCCTCAACCGTCAGCCCGGCCTGCCGGATTATCGAGCGCAGCGTCCCTCTGGCGACTTCTTTGTGGTCTGGCACCGATAGCCTTCTGTAAGGTGGTTTCACATTACGCAGGATGATGTGGCTTCCGGTTTG
This sequence comes from Planctomycetales bacterium, assembly GCA_030606285.1. Classification (GTDB taxonomy): domain Bacteria; phylum 4484-113; class 4484-113; order 4484-113; family 4484-113; genus JAGGTK01. Next base: position 36,853 of record JAUWGS010000015.1, read on the forward strand.
ATGGTCGACCTTGTAGCCGAGCTTCTCTAGAGCCTGGCAGATTTTTCTTCCCGACAGGACAGGTAGTCGCGGCATCCGGTTCTCACACCGCGATTTCGACGATTTCTTCTTCTATCGGCGGCGGGATGGGCTCACCGTGCTTGGCCAGGCTTTCCAGGTAACCTTTTATCGCATCCTGTATATTCGCCAGCGCTTCTTCGCGTGTATCCCCTTGCGAAACGCATCCGGGCAGCGCCGGACACTCCACAACGAACACGCCGTCTTCATCCTGCTCGATTAGAACCCGGTATTTCATCTTTTTCGCCCCAGCATCATTATACCCGCAGTGCGTGCCGCACGTCCGGTTTTGAGAATTACCGGCCGGAAAGCGTACCCGCCAATGGAGAGGTCAGGAATTAGGGATTGGTAGTTGGCAAGCAGGGGTTAGAAGTTGGGGGCTAGGGGTTAGCTAATCTCTATCCCCTAATCCCTATCCTCTATTCCCTATCCCCTATTCTCTAATCCCTGCGGGCTTCGCCCGCTACCCCGGATAGTACTTCATGATGAGGACATCATCCCCGCCGCCACCGGTGTCCTGTACACCTTCCGGGGAGGACTCGCTGCCATCAGGAGTCGTCTCAGTGCCGCTCGGAGTCGTTTGTGTACCCTCCGGCGAACCCACTGACCCTGACGGAGACGGAGTCCCCCCACTGACATTCTGCCACGAACCATAGGCATTGGGGGCTTTACCACCTATATAAACTGTTCCGTTAGCATCTCTGAATATGCCGAAAGCCGTAACGCTTCCACTCGTATGCCATATAGCTTGCCTGTTGACGTTTCCTGATGAGTCCAGCATAAGTAGGATGGCATCCCAATCAGAACTGAAGCCCATTGTACCCCCAGAGACGAAGATGTTGTTGGAATCATCGACGGTAATATCCCAGCCTTGATCCCTTTGAGTACTCCCCCAAGTCTTCTGGAACTGAAGGTTTCCACTGGAATCGAACTTCAAGATGAATACGTCGTCACTCCCCGAACCATAAGAATAGGTCGAACCAATGACGATCAAATCTCCATTTGCATCGATGTAAACACTCTCAGCACAATCACTACTTGACCCACCCCAGGTTTTCACCCACTGTCTGTTGCCCTCAGCATCGAATTTAATGAGGAATGTGTCGTACCCCCCCGCACCATAACTGGAAGTATACCCCAATAGGTATATGTTCTGCTCAACTGCCAGGATATGGGTGCTGTACTCGGTTGCTGATCCACCCCATGTCCTAGCCCATAGGAGGTTACCTGAAGGAGAATACTTACGTATTACGGCATCCCAACCACCAGCGCCGAAAGTATTCGTACGCCCCGAAACGTATATGTTCCCAGACGCATCCAGATCAACGAAGCTTAGTGCTTCGTCTCCAGCCCCTCCCCAGGTCTTCTGCCACAGCAAATCTCCCGCCGCACTATACTTCAGCAATACGTCGTCATCACCGCCCGCACCGAAACTTTCGGTGAGTCCCACAACGATAAAATCACCATTCGCATCAACGATTCCTTGCGTCGCATAGTCTTCCGCAGATCCGCCCCACGTCTTTACCCACGCTAAGCTACCATCTGGATGGTACTTGATTACTAGTACGTCACGATTTCCCGCACCATAGCTCGAGGCGTGTCCCGCTACGAATACCTCACCAGTGGAACTCACTATAGGTCTTCCAACTAGCTCTTTATCACTCCCGCCCCACGTGTGGACCCAGACCGTTCCAATTGCTTTGACAACGAGGATATCCGTATCCATCGCCCCGTCGTCGTCGGTCACCCGCAGCTTACACGTATATTCCCCCGCGCTGGTGTATTCGTGTTCTACGGTCGGGTCGGTGCCGGAGTCGTGGTCGTACGTGCCGTCGTTGGTCCAGTCCCATTCGTACTTGACGATTTCGCCATCCTCATCGTAAGAATCGGATGCGTCGAAATTCACCGTTAGCGGTGCGTCGCCTTCGGTGGGATCGGCACTCAAGGACGCTACCGGCGACTTGTTGCCAATCGTCCCCACATCATCGGCGCTGCGCGGGCCCTCGTTTAGCTGAATGGTTATCCACGCGCTCACCGAATACCAGTACTGCACGTTTGGCACCGCGCTCGTGTCGTCGTAGCTCGTGGTCGTCCCGCCGGTGACGCTATCGAGCAGCGGCGGGCTCGGGTCGTCGTCTGTCTCGCTGCGATATATCCGGTAGCCCGTCGCCGTGTTCACCATTCCCCACGTGACGGCAATCTTGTCCACGTATTCGCCATCCGAGGCCTGCACGTTTACCGGCGCGAGCAGGCCGCGCCAGCCTTCGTCGCTTGCGCTCTCAGGCCCATAGCCCAGCGCAATCCCCGCGCTCACCGAATAGTCGTGATAGGCGTTGAACGCCGTGTCGTAGTCGTCGTATGTAGTCGTCGGCGCTTCAATTGGCACGCCTATCGGCGATTCGTCGCGGTACACCTGATAGACCGTCGCCTGCGATACCGCCGACCACGAGATAGCCACGCGGTCGCCCAGCGTACCGTTTGTTGCAGTAACGGTCGCAGGCGCAGCGATGCCCCGCCAGCCCTCGGCGGGAGCGCTCAAGTCGCTTCGCTCCGTATCCGGCCCACCGTGCAGCGCGGCAACGAAGTAATAATAGTGCACTCCCTCCGTTCCGCTCCAGCCGTCCGGCGCGTCGTTCAGCGTAGTCAGCATCGCTTCCACTTCGCCAACCTCCGTCGGATCGGGATCGTCCGGATTGATCGCTCGGAACAGCTTGTAGCGTGAGGCGTAATTCCCCGCATCCCAGCTCACAGTTACCTTCATCGCGTCCGTGCCCTGCGTCGCCATCACATTCGCGGGAACTGCCAACCCCCGGTGCCCCCAGTCGCCCACGCCGCGCGGCTGCTCATCGCCCACCACCGGCTTCACGAAGTAGAAGCGCGGCTCGTTCCAGGGCGCGCCATAATCGGTGAACTCGTGCTCCGGCGGGTAAACCCAGTCTAATAACTCTGCGCCCGCTTCTTCTTCGTCGGTATCGCGGTAGATGTTGTATTGCATGAGTAACGGCTCATCTAACTCGCCCCACACCAGTTCCACTTTGTACGGCCAGTCCCCGTCCGTCGCCGTCACCTGCACTGGCTCCAGCTCGATGCAGAACCCGCTATCCGGTCCGCCCATTGGCCCGTCAATATCCTCACCCAGCGCTCGCGCCCAGTAGTAGTAGATCTGTTCGAGAACGCAATCGTAATCGTCGTAGCCAAACTCATCCACCCCAAATACGGCCAGGGGCATATCCGTCGGCTGCGGCTCGTCTTCCGCGCTATCAGTGCGGAAGAGCTGATATCCCACAGCACCCTCCACCTCGAGCCCATGCTTTGCTTCGCCCCACACTACGCGCACAAAGTCACTGTAAGCTCCATCGCTTGCGCAAACTACGAGGACATACAGACTGCGGGCGGCGCTGACGGCGGCAAATCCACCACCCTCCAGGTCGCCCAGCTTCAGCGCCCGCACCGAATACTCGTATTGCTTCCCCGGCGCGCCGGTCTCGTCCCGGTATTCCACGTCCGGCGCGGCGATGCCCTTTATCAGAACCTTCGCGTCCTCGTCGTCTCTATCATCACGGAAAACCTGGTACATGAATACATCAGGATCGAGGTTCACGTCCCAGGTCAGTGTCACTCCTCCGGCATCAGTGACTGCGGCAAGCCCGGTCACCACCGCCGGCTCGGTGTCCAGACCCTCTTCGGTGTCCGTTATCACAGCTTCAATCGTCACTCCGCCGGGATCCAGCTCATCTTCTGAAACCGCTCGCATCATAGGCTCGAACGGCACAGGCGCTACCAGTCCGTCCACTGGCAGCGAACTCGCCGCCCGTCCGGGATTTGTTGTCATAACGCAGATGTAGAAGTTGTCGTTGGGTGACTTGAACCGGCTCTTTAGCGCTGCGCTGTTCACCTCAACGACCACATCAACGTCCCCAAAAGGTCCAAACCAGCGCCACGAGCCAACCGAGTAGTCTGCAAAACCCAGGTAATACACCAGCGGTATGTCGTCGTCCTGCCCCCCGCCAAACTCGCAGACCTCGCTGTCAATCAGCGTCTGCAAAGGCTTGGGACTTCCGTCGATCTCCTGGCCGTACAGCGCGAAGGCGTAGTCGCCCGGCGCATAGGCGCGCAGCTTCAAGCTCGTGCCCGATGACTCGATGCTGTACTCGCGGTCGCTCGTCGTGCCGGAAAGCTCCGGCGAATAATCCGCGCCGAAGCTCATCACCTGCGTGCCGTTGCTCACGCTCCTGCACGCCCCCGCCGCAAGCGCGTCAAGCGCCAGCACCCCCGGCAGCACACCGCTGCCAGTGTCACCTGTCTGCTCGGAGCTGTCCTGCACTTGTTGCTCCGACAGCATTGGCGTCAGCTGAACCACCTGCCCGCGTCTGTGCCCACAAGCGGCAAACAGAAGTGGAATCGCGACGCCTGCCAGCATCGCAACTGCGACTATACGGATAACACCTTTCGCCTTCATCTTTCACGCCTCCCCGCGTGCCATTATTCGCCATTACTATATCACACGCTAATCGTGCTGCGCCCTGCTTTCTGTCAGCTCACGCTAGAACACAACCAGAACTCTCTGTGCCAACGCGCAGCTGAAGAACTCGAACATCTGCATCAGCGGGCGCGGGTAAAGCCCCAAGAACACGATGAAGACCGCGATGGGCACCAGCGCCCAGTATTCGCGCGCAATCATGTCCGGCAGGCCCTTCCAGCGCGGATTCTCCCGCCCCAGCATCACCCGCTCGACCATCCACAGGATGTAGGCTGCTGTAAGCACGATGCCGATCGCCGCGATAATCGCATAGATGCGCATGAGCGTGTCGCCCGGCACGCCCCACGCAATCACCTGCTGCCAGACCGCATTGTTGGCGAATGCGCCCTTTATGATGAGGAACTCGCCCCAGAATCCGACGAGGCTCGGCAGTCCAAGCGAACTGAGCGCGGCGACATACATCACGAACGCAAAGCGCGGCATCGTTATCATCAGTCCGCCGAGGTCCTTGATGAACCTCGTGTGCGTGCGGTCGTAGATGACGCCGACGAGCAGGAACAGCGCGCCCGTGCCCAGGCCGTGCGCCACCATCTGCATAATGGCGCCGTTAAACCCATCCGGACTCATGCTCACAATGCCTAAAATGATGAAGCCCATGTGCGAAACCGAGCTGTACGCGACGAGCTTCTTCAAGTCCGGCTGCACCATCGCCACCATCGCGCCGTAGATGATTGAAATCACCGCCAGCAGCCCGATGAACGCGCCCAGCCAGTAGCCCAGGTCGGGGAATGTGGGATACAGCACGCGCATGTATCCGTAAGCGCCCATCTTCAGCAGGATGCCGGCCAGGATGACCGAAATCGGCGTGGGCGCTTCGACGTGCGCGTCCGGCAGCCACGTGTGGAACGGAAATAGCGGGACTTTAATGGAGAACGCCAGGAAGAATCCACCGAACATCAGCAGCCGGTATCCCACCATCGCCGAGGCCAGACCCGGTGAATCCGCCAGCTCGATCATAGAGAAGCTCTGCACGCCGGAGAACAGGAACATCATGATGATGGAGATGAGCATGAACACGCTGCCAAACAGCGTGAACAGGAAGAACTTGATTGCCGCGTACATCCTGCGCGCGCCGCCCCAGATGCCAATGAGGAAGTACATAGGCACCAGGCTTACTTCCCAGAACACGTAGAACAAAAAGTAGTCCAGCGCCGCGAACACTCCGAGCATCCCGCCTACCAACAGCAGGTAGAGTATGAAGTATTCCTTCACCCGCTCCTTGATGCCGAAGCTCGCAATGCACGCCAGCACGCTGATGAACGCCGTCATCAAAAACAGCGGGAACGAGAGCCCGTCCAGGCCCACAATGTACTGCACCTTCAGTATGTCAATCCAGTCGCGCGCGAAGAAGTAGTTGAAGCCCTCGAAGGAAGGCACGAAGCGCAGCCACACCCGCATCGTCTCGCCCAGAAAACTCCCCGGGCTGACAACCTGCGAAAGCGCGTTCCACCACCCCAGCCAGAGGCCGGTCGTGACTATTAGCGGCACCATCGTGAACGTCATCGCCCAGCCGCGCAGCACACCGTGCTTGCGGTGGTTGATGAACATCAGCGCCACTGCGCCGAAGAACGGGATGAAGATGCTCAGGCTTACCGGATTGCGGAAGAAGTTGGTGAACGCGCCTATAAGAGCGTTCTCGCTGGATCGCCCGACCGCTGCGAGAACGAACAGCACGGCGAGAACGATAGCGACCGTCACGCCCTGCTTGAGTATCCCACGGAGCAGGTTTCGCCTTGCTTCAGACATGTTCACTCCCGATAGACACTAGAAAATGTACCTCACGACCCAGAACAGCACTGCCGCAACAATCAGCACGAGCATGTAGTGCTGCAGGTAACCGCTCTGCAGCGGGCGGATGCACCGCTTCGCGCCCAGCCACATATATCCTGAAAGGTTCACCAGGCCGTCCACCACCCACAGGTCAAACCACGCGTACGCGTAGGAAAACATCTTCGTGCCCGCGCCAACCGCGTTCACGATAAGGTCCACAACCCAAATGTCGAAAATCCAGAGCGCCTTTGACAGCACTGTGAAACCGCGAATGATGACTCCGTCGTAGAAGTGGTCAATGTAGTAGCGGTTCACCAGCACAGTCTGAAGCCCCCGCACCCACCGCATATGATAAAGCTGCGTGAACACCGTAAATTTCACGCCCCAGATAAGGTAAGCCGTCAGGACTCCGCCCAGCGCCATCGCCGTCGAGATGCCCATCACCAGCCAGTTTACCTCTGCGTGATGCGCGTGCCCGAACGTGATGAAGCCCTGCCACCACGTGATGCCCACCGGCGCAGCGCCGACCAGCCCGAAGAAGCCGCCGAATAGCGCAAGCACCACGAGCGACGCCGTGACGACCCAGGGCGATTCCTGCGGCTTGTGAGGATGCGCGCTATGGTCTTCGTGCTCCCCGTCCTCGTGATACAGCGTCTTCAAGCCGCCCAGACTCCGGTCGTATTTCTTTACCTCCCAGTTCTCCTGCTCAGCTAGCAGCTTCGCCTCATCCTCTTCGAAATCCTCCGACGGCTTGTCGTTGCCCCGGTACTTGCCGGAAAACGTGAGGATTAGCAGCCGCGTCATATATGCCGCGGTGAGGAACGCCACCAGTTCACCGGCCAAAAACAGCAGCCAGTAAGCCCCGCCGTGCTGGGTCGCCCACGCATAAGCGCTTCCCAGGATCTCGTCTTTGCTCCAGAAACCGGAGAACGGCGGGATGCCCATCAGCGAAAGCGATGCGACGAGGAACGTGATGAACGTAATCGGCATCAGCTTCGCCAATCCGCCCATCCGCCGCATGTCCTGCTGATGGTGACAGCCCAGTATCACCGACCCGCTGCCGAGGAACAAACAGGCTTTGAAGAACGCGTGATTGATGAGATGGAACACACCGGCGCTGTACCCCGCCACGCCGAGCGCCAGGAACATATACCCGAGCTGGCTCATCGTCGAGTACGCCAGCACCTTCTTGATATCGTTCATCACCAGCCCGACCAGCGCCGTTATCAACGCGGTGAATGCGCCGACGGCAGCGACGACAGTCAGCGTTACCACGCTGGCCTGGACAATGGGGAATACCCGCACCACGAGATACACGCCGGCGGAGACCATCGTGGCGGCGTGAATCAACGCGCTGACCGGCGTTGGGCCTTCCATAGCGTCGGGTAGCCACACGTGCAGCGGGAACTGCGCGCTCTTGCCGATGGCGCCGCAAAACAGCAGCAACCCGATTGCTGTGACCACCGTCTGGCTGAGGTGCGGCTCACCGTTCCCGAAGTACGCCGCCATCTCGGAGAACCGAAGCGGCGCGCCGACGTAGTACATCAGGAATATCCCCAGGAGCATGCCAACGTCGCCGATGCGCGTGACAATGAACGCCTTTTTCATTGCCAGCTGCGCGCTTCGCTTCTCGATGTAGAAGCCGATGAGGGCGTAGCTGCAAAAGCCCATGATCTCCCAGAAGATGAGGAACGAAATGAAATGGTCGGTGAGCACGACGCCAAACATCGAGAAGCTGAACAGTGAGATCAGTGCGAAGAAGAGGCTGTAGCGCACGTCCCCCTTCATGTAGCCCTGGGAGAAAAGGTGGATTAGGCCTGCTGTTATCGAAACCATCAGCAGTGTAATTGCCGCAGGATTGTCCAGAAACGTCGTAAACGGGATTTCCAGGTCGCCCACCGCTACCCAGGGGAATGCCTGGACGAACGGTCCCGTCACTGCGCCGGTGAACTTCTCCAATAGCACTAGCGCCGCGCCGGCGATGGTGAACATCATCATCCACGTTGCCAGCAGGTGCGACGCGCGGTTCTTTATCCAGTAGCCGAAGAAGACTATTACGACGAACGAAACGAGCGGCAGCGCCGGAATCAGCCACACCCAGTTGTGCATCCAGCCCGTCATTCCGTCACCACTTCATCCCGCTTACATCTTCGATGTTCGCTGAGCGGATCTGGCGGTAGATGGCGATGATTATCGCCAGCCCCACCGCGGCTTCCGCCGCCGCAATGATGATGATGAATATGGCGAATATCTGGCCCACCGGCGAGAGAACCTGCTCCGCGCTGGTGAACGCCGCGCGGGTGATCTTCAGCCCCCACCACCGGTTGAAGGCTACGAACAGGATGTTAACGCCGTTGAGCATAAGCTCCGTTGACATCAGCACCGCAATCGCGTTGCGGCGCACGAGTACGCCGTACCAGCCGATGCAGAAAATCAGCGCACCAACTGTGAAGAACTGGCGGGGCCCGAACTCGGTGAAGAACGTCGACACGAACGCCCCGATCAGCGACATCATCTGGCTGAACGTCAGGAACGAGCCATCTTGCAGCAGCAGAGCTATTCCGACGTGCTCAGTCACCGGGCTTCTCCCTCCGCGAGATGATGATTGCTCCCATCAACGCCATAAACAGCAGCAGGCTGGCGACTTCAAACGGCAGCGTGTACGTGGCCATAAGGCTCCAGCCGATCTGCCTCACGTTGCTCTCCAGCCACTGGCCTTCCGGGTTGAACGCGTAGACCGTCCGCATGTTTGCGTAGACCATGATGCAGAACAATGCGCCGGAAGCCACAAGAGCCGGCCACACCAGGCGGTTGACCATCACGATCTGCCGCCCCATGATGTTCTCCGACACCAGGATGGCGGAAATGACGAGGACCATAATGGCACCGATGTAGATTATTATTTGCGCGGCGGCCAGAAACTCGGCGTTCAGCAAGACGTAGTAACCGGCAACACCGGCCAGGCATACGACAAGCGAAAGCGCAGCGTGGTAAAGGCTGCGCAGCGAGACCGTCCCCACAGCTCCGAGCACCACGGCGATGGTGAACAGCCACCAGTAGATGATGATGATGGTGTCAGCTGACACGCGCACCCCCAAACTTCGCCCGCAATTCAGCGGTTCGCTCGAAGTACTCGGCGAAGATGTCCAGCACCATCTCATTTCTCTCGTAGCAGGAGTACTCGTACTCCGGGGTGTGCTTGATGGCGCCGGTCGGACAGGCGTCCTCGCACAGCCCGCAGAAGCAGCACCGCGAGTTGTCCAGCAGAAAGCCCGTCAGCTCGTTTTTCTTCGTTTCAGGATTGCGCACAGCCGATATGAGGATGAGCCGGTCGGGGCAGACACGTTCGCACGCGCGGCAAGCGGTGCACTTGTGCACCCCACGCTCGTCCGCCATGAGGGCATGCCGGCCGCGAAAGTTCTCCGGCAGCTCGTCCCGGTGCTCCGGATACTCCACGCACACGTTCGGCCGCAGGAAGCACACGAGCGTCACCGCCAGCCCCTGCGGTATTGACACCGCAAATTCCCACGTCTCCTTCAGCCAGTCCCACGCGATGATGATCCCCTGCCTGATATAGTTCCACAGCAGGAGCACTAGGAAAAAGAGAATGCACAGCCGGAAGAGAACCAGCATGGGATTGAACGCGGGGATGCCGTACTGCTCCAGCCGCGTTACCAGGTCAACCTGGGCGATAAGGCGTCCGAAGTTGTCCAGCGGGTCAATATACAGGTACGTGCCGATGGTTGGCACGAGGAACCAGAACCACCGCGCGGGAGCGGGTACCATCTTGCCCGCCTCGGCCCATCCGGCCACGCGGGCCAGATACGCGCTCACCCACCAGTAAAAGCGCAGCGTCACGTATACGGCCAGAATTACCGGCACGCCGGTGACGATAATCAGCCAGAGCTTACCCTCGCGCGTTAGCTGTGCCGCGTTTTCAAACGCGCCGAAGTCTTTTGCGAGCACGAAGGCTAAAGCGAACCAGGCAACTGCGAACAGCGAGAAAAGCTTGAACCCCGCCGACTCCTGCTCGGTGAACCAGAATCGCACCAGCAGGTGTTCCTGCGAACCGTCGTCTACGCGCTTAGGGCCATTCTGGTGGATTTCACTCACTACCCTTCGCGTCCTCCAGTCGCATAATCTTCAATTCAATCTCCCGCTGGAAATCGCGGCTGGGCCGGAAGCCCCGGATTGTGCGGTAGAACATCGCGCCGAGCAGCAGTATCACCACAATCGCTCCCAGCACGCTCCAGCCGAAAGCCACCAGCTCGGGCGTGGTCAGGTGCGTCAGCGCTTCGGGCGTCGTCATATAATCGAAACCGCCGATCAGTCCGCCGTATGCTTCCACAGCGGTTGCCTTTGGGATGAGGTTCGCCGAAAACCACGGGTTTCGGTACGTGATGCCCCACCCGACAATCATCACTTGAACCACCGCCACCGGCAGCAGCACCTTCCAGGAGAACACCATCAGCTGGTCAACACGTATGCGGGGGAAAGTCCCGCGGAACCAGATGAAGCACCAGACGAAGAAGAACGACTTGGCCATGAACCAGAACATGCTCGTGAACCACAATCCGCCTTCGCCGAGGAACATCGGGCCTTTCCAGCCGCCGAAGAAGCACAAAACGATTAACGCCGACATCACCCACATCGCAAGGTATTCCGCGAGGAAGAACAGCGCGAAGCGCATGCCGGAATACTCGGTGTGGAAGCCGGCCACGACTTCGCTTTCAGCTTCCAGCAGGTCGAACGGGCAGCGGTTAGTTTCCGCAACCGCAGTGATGAAGAATATAACAAACGCCGGGAACAGCGGGAAGATGGCCCACGTGCTGCTCTGCCTTTGCACGATGTCCACGAGCGACAGGCTGCCCGCAAAAAGGGCGACGCTTACGAGCGCCAGCACGAGCGGCACTTCGTAGCTGATAAGCTGGGCCACCGCGCGCATTGCGCCGATCAGCGAGTACTTGTTGCCCGACCCCCAGCCCGCCATAATCACGCCGATGAGCTCCACCGAGCCCATAGCCAGGATGAACAGCAGCGCGATGTTGAGGTCAGAGACAACGTAGAACCTGTAGGTTCCGTTGATGATAGCCACGCCGAACGGCAGCACAACGAGCATCAGCAGCACCGGCATGAATACCGCATACGGCGCGGCGAAATATGTCGGACGGTCCGCATTCAGCGGAACGATATCTTCCTTGTAAAGCAGCTTCAGCGCGTCAGCCACCGTCTGCAGCCAGCCGGTGCGCCCTCCGACGCGATTGGGGCCGGGACGCAACTGTATCCAGCCGATGAGCCTGCGCTCGATGAGCACCAGCGCGAGAACCAGTACGATGGCGAAGAGCGCGACGACCAGGAAGGCGACAAGCAGCATGATGACCTGCGCGGCCGGGTATCCGAGCCCCCAGCCCATCAGCAGGCTGCGGCAGGCCTCCCAGATTGTCGCGCTGTCGATAATCACTTGTCCACGTCCCCCAGCACGATGTCAATGCTGCCCAGGATGATGATGAGGTCGGCGAACAGGTACCCCCGGCACATCGCATCCAGCGCGCCAAGATTCAGGTAGCTTCCGGGACGCACGTGGAATCTCCAGGGCTTCCTGCCGCCGTCGCTGACGAGATAGCACCCGAATTCGCCCCGCGCCGCCTCCTGCCGCACGTAGACCTCGCCCGCCTTCGTCTTCGGGCTGACCGCCACCTTCGCCACGAAGTCGCCTTCCGGCAAGCCTTCCATCGCTTGCCGGACTATCTCGGTCGCCATCCGCATCTCATAGAAGCGCACTTCGTAGCGGTCAAGCACGTCTCCGCGCTCACCCACCGGTATATCGAATTTGAGTTCGGGATAGACGCTGTACGGCTCGTCTTTGCGCAGGTCCCAGGCAACGCCGCTTCCGCGCAGCACCGGCCCACTCACGCCCAGGTTGATGGCAGCTTCACGCGTTAGAACTCCCACGTCCCGCGCCCGGTTGATGAAGATGGCGTTTCCGGTGTAGAGCTGCTCGCACTCATCTAGGTATCGGGGGAACTCGCGGATGAACTTGGAGAGCTTCTCCATAAATTCGGGAGTGATGTCCGCCCGCACGCCCCCCGGGCGTATGTAGTTGTAGAGCAGGCGCGCACCGCTCGCCATCTCAAACAGATCTATTATCTTTTCGCGCTCTTTCAGCCCATAGAAGAGCGGCGTGACCGCCCCCGAATCCAGGGCGAAGCTAGCGAACCAGAAGAGGTGGCTGGCGATGCGCTGGAGTTCCAGCATAATCACGCGTATGTATTCTGCGCGGCGCGGCACCTCCACGTCCATTAGCGCCTCCACCGCGCTCGTCACCATATAGTCCATGTGCATGGACGCCAGATAGTCGTTGCGATCCCATAGCGGGATAAGCTGGCGGTATTCGCGGCCTTCGCTGTTCTTCTCCATTCCCCGGTGCAGGAATCCGATGTGCGGTTCCAGGCTCTTGATGATTTCTCCGTCTGTCACCGCCACCAGGCGCAGCACGCCGTGTGTTGACGGATGCTGCGGACCCACGTTCAGCGTCAGTTCCTGCGTGTCCAGGTCGTCTGACCGCCGTTTCATCACGTCCGGCTGGGTATACCTGCGCGCCATCACTTGTCTCCCGCCGGCTCCTTTTCCGCCTTAGCCGCCTTTGCCCGAGCCTTGGCTAGCTCGCGCTCACTCCCGCCGAGGTCGCGCACGTTCTCCACCGGCAGAGTCCTGAAGCTCTTGCGTAGCGGGAAGAAGCTGACCGTTTCTTCGAGATATATGCGCCGCAGGTCCGGATGGCCGGCGAAGCGTATGCCAAACATATCCCAGACCTCGCGCTCCATCCAGTTCGCGCTTTCCCAGTACTGTGTTGCGCTGAGCACCTCCATGCTCTCCGGCACTTTCGCCACCACCATCAGCGTGTGATGGTGCTCAATGGAAACCCAGTTGTAGACGACGTGGAACTCGCCTTCCGGCTGCTCCTTCGCCGTCAGGTCCCGCAGGTAGTCCATCGCCAGGCGCTCGTCCATAGCCAGCAGTGCGAAAAGCTCCGGCAGATGCTCGGCATCCAGCCGCAGGATCTGGCTTGCCGGGTCGTACTCGTAGTCGAACTTCAGGTTCTCGCTGAAGAGTCCGCTGAAGTCCTTCTGGTCGAGTACGTGGTTCATCAGCTCAGGTCAATCCCCATCAAACGCGCAGCCTCGATCTCCACCGCCGCCTCGGGAGGCAGGGGAGTAATCTCGCCTTCCCTGCGGTTTTCAAAGATGTAGTTTGGCTTGTTCCGCCTTAGTGTCTGGCGGTCGATCTTTTTTTGCAGCGTCATCAGCCCGTGCAGCAGCGCTTCCGGTCGCGGCGGGCACCCCGGTACGTACACGTCCACCGGCAGTATTTTGTCGATGCCGCGCAGGACGCTATAGCTATCGGCGTGAATCCCCCCGGAATTCGAGCAGCTACCCATCGAGATGACGTACTTGGGTTCGGGCATCTGCTCGTAGATGCGCTTTACCCGCGCAGCCATCTTGTAGGTGACTGTGCCCGCGACAATCATCACGTCCGCCTGGCGCGGGCTCGGGCGGAACACTTCCATTCCGAACCGCGAGATGTCGTAGCGCGCCGCGCTGGCGCAGATCATCTCGATGGCGCAGCACGCCAGACCCATTGTCAGTGGCCACAGGCTGTTGCGCCGGGCCACGTTGATGACCCAATCGATGCTTGTAAGCGCCAGTCCCGGCATCGATCCGGCGGGCGCGTCCAAGTTGTGGCCGTCTATCAGACCCACTCGAGCGCACCCCGCTTATAGGCGTAAAGCCACGCAACCAGTAAAATCCCCAGAAACGCAATCATCTCCCACAGCGCCGCCGGGCCGATGGGCTGGAAGTACAGGCTCGTATCGCCGAAGGTGAGCATCCTGAAAGCCACCGCCCAGGGAAAGATGAACACAACATCCACGTCGAAGACGAGGAACATCAGCGCGATGACATAGTAGCGGGTGTTAAACCGGATCCACGAGGAGCCTATGGTCTGTTCGCCGCACTCGTAAGTAGTCAGCTTGGCGAAATCCGGCCTGTGCGGCCGCAAAACAGCCGCCAGTGCCAGGCATATGACTACCAGGACAAACGCTCCCACGATGAAAAGCGCCACCCAGTTGTAGTCCATGTAAGTGTAGACCGGATCCAAGACCTTCTCCATGCCCAGGTGCAAAAGGGCGGTGGCCTGCGGGCCACGGGTCACGCCTAACTTGAAACCCGCAAAGCACGTCACCCCAATCCCGGACGGCAATTGCCGTGTCCACCTCTGCGGGCTAGTGAAATGATAGATGGGCATACCGAGTATGTCAATTGCGTGTAGAAGCTTTTAGACGGCTTCAGATAGCGAGTAGTCCCGCGCTACGGGTCGAAGGAGGGTGCCCCGCCATCTTCTGTAGATACTCTATTGGTGTGTCAAGGATTCTAGGGTGAGATGAGGGAAGAGAACAACGCCATTGAAGTTGGATGAGTTCTTGAACATACCCCAGATGGCGTGAAGGAGTTTGCGCATGACGGCGACGATGGCCTGTATTTTCTTCTTGCCCCGCTGAACCAGGTTTTCGGCGAAGGCCCGCACGTGGGGGTCGGTTCTGCAGGCCACCATGGCGGCGAAGAAGAGGGC
>JAUWGS010000033.1 GCA_030606285.1 Planctomycetales bacterium
TCGAGTTCGGCTATAGCGTCGTCAAACGAGACTTCTGGATGGTAGTCCAGCCCTTCGTGCCGTCGCCATAGCGGCTTTGGCGCGTCGGCGACAGGGCTGGTCTTGCTTTCCTGCGAAGAGCCAGGGCTAAATGACGCCTCATGCGCACGTAGGCCCTGGACTACCGTGTGTTTCTTGCCACCGCCGCACGTGCTCAACACGAGCGCGAATGCGGCAATGGTTAGCGCGAGCGCGATTCCTCGAACGAATGCTCCGGTTCTCATGATACTCCCTCCCTGTAACCAGGGACTGGCCATGCCTCCCCCTGAGGCTATTACTATTATACCGCAGCAATCCACCCGTGCGCATACGAGACAGGTACACAAGATGAGAGTAGCGAGAGAGGACTAGCCGTCCGCTCAGGGACCCTACCCGCCCGGACTGCGCACGTAGACGTTGGTGCCGCAGAGCACGTCGTGGATGGTGCGGCCCCTGGGGTCGAGATAGGTGTAGAGCGCCGCAAGCGGCAGGTAGACCACCCAGGCGAAAAGGATGAACAGCCACAGCACCGCCGCCCGCAAAAACGCAATCCAGAGCGAAAGATCCGCGCCGTCAATGCGCGCGACCTGGATGCCAAAGAGCCACATCCCCGGCGTGCTGCCGCCGAAGTAGGTAAAGACGGTGTACATCCCTACCGGCACGACTACGTTTAGCAGCGCGGTGGCAGTGTAGACGCTGTAGAGCTGCGCGCTCAGATTCTCCAGTTCGAGCGCGCCGAACTTCTCCATTGAGAACACCGACGCCAGCTCGACCAGCTGCTCCCCCGCGCCTGCGCCATACAGCACGATAACCGATATCATCACGGCAATCAGCCAATCGACTATCAGCGCCCCCGCCCGGCGCATCAGGCCTGCGGGCTGCAGCAGCAGTGTCCCCTGCGGCGGCGCGAAGAAGTACTTGAACTCGCTGTCCTCCAGCCTCTGCGTCTGCCCTTCCACAGAAGGGCCGGTTTGCGCCGATGGCGTCTCGGGCTCCGAAGGTGGGGCATCATCCGTGGGCTTGACCCGCGTTTCTCCAATGGGATCGTGCGGAGACGGCATCGGGGGTCGTTCCACCCCGAACGCTTCTTCCCGCGAATGGTAGTGGATCTTCGTGGGCAGCAACCTCTGCCCGCATTCGCTGCACACATCAGCGCTCGGCGGGTTCACATTCCCGCAGACGGGGCACGGTTCGCCTTCGGGCTCCGGAGCGTCATCGCCGGATGGCGCAGCTTTCTCGTCGCGCTCTTCCATTCAGTATAAGTCTACCTGCAATCCGCGCGGATTACTATTTGCCGCTCATCAGCGCTATAAAACAATTTCCTTGTGCCGCGAGGCGTTGCACTGGATGGCAATTGCCACCGGGAACGTTGCGATGTGGCATGGGCGGACGTCAACCTTCACCGCCGCCGCCGTCTGGGTGCCGCCGAAGCCGCCCGGTCCCACGCCGGTCTTATTGACCAGCTCCAGCAATTCATCCTCCAGCGCCGCTATCTCCGAGTCAGGATGGCGGTCGTCCACCGGGCGCATAACAGCTTTCTTCGCCATCAGCGCTGAAAGCTCAAAGTTACCGCCGATGCAAACTCCGACCACAATCGGCGGGCAGGGATTGCCCCCCGCTTGAGTCACCCAGTCAATGACAAACTTCTTAACGCCTTCGATGCCGTCGGCGGGGCGCATCATCTTCACGGTGCTCATATTCTCGCTGCCGCCGCCCTTGGCCGCAAACAGTACTTTCACCTTGTTGCCGGGAACAATGTCGTAGTGGATTATCGCCGGCGTGTTGTCACCCGTATTCTTGTCCCGTTTGTATGGATTCTCATAGATGCTCTTGCGCAGATAATGTTCCTTGTACGCTCGCCGCACGCCTTCGTCAATCGCCGTGCGCAAGTCTCCCCCCGTCAGATGCACGTCCTGCCCGATATCGATGAACAATATGGCCATGCCCGTGTCCTGGCACATCGGAACGCGGTCAGTGCGCGCAAGCTCAGCGTTTTTGAGCAGTTGGCCGATAACGTGCTTGCCCAGCTCCGATGTTTCCTGCTCCTGCATGCGTTTCAGCGCGCTCAGAAAGTCGTCGGGAAGCTCGAATGCAGCCTCTTCCGCGAGTTTCGCCACAGCGTTTGTGACTTCGTCAATGTGGAGTTCGCGAACCATCTATCACTCTCCGTATCAGACAGACCACATTGTAGCAGCCTAGCTCCTTTGCCGCAAAAGGGTATATAATCTATGCGGTTGCACTATGGACGAGCCGGAAAAGAAGGAACTGACACCCATCGAGAGATGGGCGCGCGCTAATCAGTTGACCGAGGGGATTACAGACGCCATCGGCGTCATCTTGCTGCTTGGCGGCATCGCACTTGTAATGCTGGGCATGAGCGAGATCTCAGTACCGATAGCGCAGTACGAGCCATTCCTGAAGTCCTTGTTCCCCTTCCTCGCGGACATGGATCAGCGATCCGCAGCCCTCGCGCAGCTCTACATCGGCGTGGCCTGTTTGCTGCTGGCGATAATAACGCTGCTGCGCACCCGCGTCGTACGCTACTAGACAGCCTACTCCACAACCACGGTCAGATGTGCCTGGTCGGCTTTCTGCAGCAACAGGTCAAACTTCACAGAGATGACCGTCCTTCCCGGATTCGCAGCTACGACCAGCCCGTCCCCCAGCACGTAGGCCACTCCCGGGTCGCTGCTGCTGTAGTCGCACTCTTCGGTCACGTACTCCTCGTAGTAGTAGCGCCCGTAGCCACGCCATTGGGCGTGGTCGCGCAACTGCCGGTGCAGAATGCGCAGCTGGAAGCGCTCTTCTTCCTGCAAGTACAGCGTGCCCACCACGTTATCCACGCTGATAGTCGAGGTCTCGGTCCCGTAAAGCTCATCCAGCGTATAGCCGATAAGTATCCCGCCTATTGAGCCCCTGCTGCAACCGCTCAGCGCGACGGAGCATGCGACCAGTGCAAGCACCACAAGTATCCGTATGCGAAACATCACCCTAATTCTACCTTACCCCGGGCGCCCCCGAGACAGGCATACCACTTGACGCCAAAAACTCCTGCACCGGTTACACCATATCCTGAGCTTGATGCTATACTCAGCATGGCACGCAATCACACTCAGGTGTCGGAAAGATGAGGCTATTGGTTGGGTTTTTGGTCATCGTAATCCTGGCTGCCGCTTTGCTTACGGGCCTGGGCTATGTCGCACGTAACCTCAAAAGCCAACTGCTCGACCAGAACACCCCGCCCACCGATGAGGCTGAGGCTCCATCACCGGAAGCATCGCTAAACGACGACGCGGAAGAACCACCGGCCGAATCCGAAGCTGACCGCGCCGCACTCGAAGCGCTCATCAAAGAGATTACAGCTACCAACGTTGCGAAATTGGTGAAGTACACAATTGACGGCGAGAGCGACATCCCTTCGTCTGCGGGCATTGGCTCAGCTTCCGTGCGGCTCGACTACCGGCTGTTCAACGACACGCCATACAATCTGCGCGGAGTCGTGCTTACAGTTACGCTTATCTCCGTAGGCGGGCAGACACGTGAAGAGCACCTTCAGGACCCGCAATGGATTGAAGCCAACACGACGCTTCATGAACATTGCGAGCTGAAGTGCAGCCCTTCGGACAGGGGAATTCCCCTGCTCCAGATGCGCGTCCAGAGCGCCTATCTCAGGCCTGCTGACGTAGAGAAGCTCGCCGATGAGCATCCTGAAGACTGGCGCGACCAACTCGCCAAGTGGGAGTGGCACCCCTAGTCTGCTGTAGGGCGGGGACCTGTGCCCCGCCTCGGTGGCGCGGGCGCTTGCCCGCCGGAGCCTCGGCGTAGGTTGGTCCCGCCCGTGATTCCACACAGCCCCCAATGAGTACGCGGTGCTCACCAGCGCCGCTCTTAATAGCTGGGCTAGTTAGCCCAGCCTACTCGGCGAGGAGAGCGCTGTTCCCCCCTCGCTACCCGCTATTTACCCGCCATAGCCCGCTTTCGGGACGCCATAGCGCCCTTCAGCGCGACGGAGTCTTCAGCGAAGGCGGGCTGGCTCTTCTCCCCGCTATAGACAGGCCCGTTCATTGAAGGCTAGAATTCACCTCATGCTCTGGCTTGGTATTGCAGGCTTTGTGCTTTCACTCATCGCTCTCGGCTGGCACGGCTACAACTCGTGGTCTGACCGGCAGCGCAAGGTGCGCGAGGATGCAGACCGCGATTTCAACACAGCCCTGCAGGCAGCGTACTCGGAATACTCGGCGGGATTTTCCCGCGCGTTCGCCAACCTGAGAGTCCCCGAAGTCGTTGCGTCCCACAGGCTCGTCGAGCACCCGCAGCTTATGAGCCTGGAGCCCGCGGAAGTCCACGCCATTCAGTTCCTGCACAGCCAGCTTGCCGAGATGCGCGACGAAGGCGCGTACGTGCTAACCGAAATGAACGGCGCCAATGCCGAAAGCAAAGTCCACCAGTACTTCGACATCCGCCACCGGCTGAAGCTCGTGTCGGGGATGCTGCTAAAGCGCAATCTCACGCACGAATGCCCGCCGCCCGAGTTCACGCCTGAGATTGCGCAGGCCGCCAAGCGCGCCCTCCAGGAATCCGGCACCCCCAGCGCCATGGAGCTGTTCAATCAGCTGTAGTCCCCTGTAGCCATCTGGAATATGGGTCTATTGCTGGTGGCGCGGGCGCTTGCCCGCCTATGGAGAGCTCACCAACCCCGCTCCTAATTGCTGGGCTAGTGAGCCCAGCCTCTTGTTCTATGCTCTCAATTGACGATTATCCTGATATTGTCAACCTGCCAGCCATAATAGCCACTGTTACTGCCATTCGATGTGAATCGGAATCTTATCTTGATGTACTTGCCAGCCGCCGATCCCGGACTCAAGTTCACGGTCCTACTGGTCCAGTAGTCGTCTGCCGAGTTGTCTCCGCTGTACTGAGCAAGGTCGTTTGTCCAGTAACCACCGTCATCATAGGAGACATCAACGTGACAGTAGTCATATCCGGTCTCTGTTTCGTACCGTTCGGTGAACTTCAGCGCAATCGAACTGATACCGCTTGGAACCCAAATACTCATGCTCTCAGCGGTGTCTAACTCGTTATCCCCGTAGTACGGGTCACCATGGTTGATGCACCCAGCGGGATCACCGGAGCCAGTGTTGTCGCGCCACCAATGTGAAGGACCGCCGTAGTCAAACATCTGCCAGAATCTCCGCGAGTACTCCGCGTTATCATTGCCATCGTAATCTGTGCCATCGAAATCACCGTACCACCAAGGATCGTTAGTATCGTCGCTATCGTTTGAATACAGATTGACCCGTTCGTGGAAAATGGCCACACCGCCCGAAACATCGCTGTTGTTCGCTATGAAATCAGTACCGTCCATCTGGTACTGGGGCCCAAGTTTGCCAGGAGGCCAGATGTGATAGTAGCCGGGGCCAGCTTGGGTGCTGCTTCCCCATCTCATCTCGAAATGGAGATGAGCATAGTACATCCCGTTATTGTTTCCAATCGTGCCAATAGTCTCGCCCTTATCTACGGTCTCTCCAGTGCTAACATATCGATCCTTCAAGTGTGAATACATGCTTGAGACGTAGAAAGTCCCTGACAGCAGGGAATGCTTGATGATAATGACATTCCCCCAACCTCCGCCAAGGTTGCTGGAAGCGATTACTTGACCATCGGCCACAGCGTACACAGGGTCGCCGTAGTCGGAATTTCCACCGCCGTCGCCATTCCAGTCGTTCCCCAAGTGGTATCCGTATCCGGAATAGTAGTTCTGGAAACGTTGAGCGTCGTAGTAGTCAGATGTATCATCATCGCCTACCGGGAATCTGAAGCCGTTACCTCCTCCCCCACCGTTTTTGTATCCACTGTCAGCATTGGAGTAGCCGCTGTCACCACCGTCATTATGCGCCTTCGCCTTGTACCAGTAAGTGTTCGTGTCTCCCACATAATCGTTGTAGGGCGATGAACTCACCTGCCCGATGTAGCCGTAACTGCCGTACTGAGAGGTTGCGCGGTAGACCTTGTAGTAGTCGGTACCACTGCTCGCCGTCCAGGTGATGCGTATCTTATCCGTGTAGGTGCCATCCGAAGCCTGTAAGTTCGTGGGCGGGTTCGGCGGAACAGTTCCTTTATACCCGCTATCGGCATTGGAGTAGCCGCTGTCTCCACCGTCATTATGCGCCTTCGCCTTGTACCAGTAGGTGCTCGTGTCTCCCACATAATCGTTGTAGGGCGACGAACTCACCTGCCCGATGTAGCCGTAGGTTCCATACTGAGATGTTGCGCGGTAGACCTTGTAGTAGTCGGTACCACTGCTCGCCGTCCAGGTGATGCGTATCCTGTCCGTGTAGGTGCCATCCGAAGCCTGTAAGTTCGTGGGCGGGTCCGGCGGAACAGTTCCTTTGTATCCGCTATCGGCATTCGAGTAGCCGCTGTCACCACCATCATTATGTGCCTTCGCCTTGTACCAGTAGGTGCTCGTGTCTCCCACATAATCGTTGTATGGCGATGAACTCACCTGCCCGATGTAGCCGTAATTGCCGTACTGAGATGTTGCGCGGTAGAC
>JAUWGS010000007.1 GCA_030606285.1 Planctomycetales bacterium
CCACCGGCCCTGCCGAAGCCCTCAACCGTAAGATCGCCTTGCTCCGTCGCCAGGCTTGCGGCTATACTAATCTCGACAACTTCATCAGGAGAATCCTCTTGCTCAATTCACCTGCCCACCATTAACTATGAAGAGCCGAACAATAGCCGTGAACGACAAATTAAGCGTTTTGGGCTACAATTACGAGAGCTAGGGGAAGGGTCACTGGTAAACGAGAATACGAAAAGCGCAACTAACCGCATCATCGAACAGGAGATCGAGCAGGCTAGAGAGCGGCTCCTGGACCTAACGATGCGGAACCGCCTTCTGAACTTCCGCCCCACAAAGCGGAGCACCATCCTAGTTGTAGATGAGGTGCCAAGAGAGGTCTATGGAAGAGTAGTAATTGACGAGAGCAAGATGGAGTTCCGTCCCAGACGGGAAGAAAGTGAGCCTTTGTCCAACACGAGTCGACCTGCAATTGAAACTAACTGGGACGAGGAAATCGACCAATACGCCGATCTCTGGGGCCTTGATGAAACCGAACTGAATGCAACCCACACAGACCGTTATCTGCAGACCGATTTGGGCCCTACGGACCTTCAGCGTAGGCTGTTCTATATCCGGCAGAAGGCGGAAACGGTGCTGGAGGAACAGGGATACACAGTACTGTTCTTGGCATTGGGGTTTCTCGAGTGGAAAGAGAGTCCAGAAGCTAGTCAAGTCCGAAGGGCACCACTTATACTGTTGCCGGCGCAACTAGAGCGCCGCGCAGTAGGCAAGGCGTACAAAGTCAGCTGGACAGGCGAAGACATATACACAAACATCTCGCTTCAAGCTAAACTTCTCGATCAAGGAGTGGAGTTGCCAGACTTCGATATGCCGGATGACAAGTCTGGGATTGACGCTTATGCCGATGATGTGCAAAAGGCGATTGTGCCGCTGAAAGACTGGCGAGTAACAAGCGATATCTACCTAGGATTCTTCAACTTCACCAAGTTCGTGATGTACCGCGATCTCGATGCACAGAGCTGGCCTAAGGAGCAAAGGCCATCGGAACATGCGCTCACCCAGGCCGTTATTGCACCTAAGGAAGAAATCCCAGAGCCTGGTGATTTCGCCGACGATGAGCGAAAAGTCGCTCAGCTTAGCGCCCGGAAGCTATACCACGTTAAAGATGCTGACTCGTCACAAGTGGCAGTCATTGAGATGGCGAAAGCTGGGCACAACCTAGTCGTTGAAGGGCCACCGGGCACAGGGAAATCGCAGACTATAGTAAATATGATTGCGGAGCTGCTAGTGACCGGCAAGACCGTGCTCTTCGTCAGTCAGAAGATGGCCGCGCTGGAGGTAGTTAAGGAGCGTCTTGATAACTGTGGCCGTGGCCTTGCTGATGCCTGCCTGCAACTGCATAGCCGCTATGTTAACAAGCGCATGTTTCTTAGCCAGTTGGAGCGGACGATCAAAGCACCTCCCCCTACCGATATTCCGCTGAGAAATGAGTTTAGGGAACACGAACATCTTACAGCAGACCTCAACGGCTACGTTCTTGCGCTTAAGGAACCTTTGAATCAACTTGGGCTCTCACCATATGACCTTTATGAGTTGCGTGAGAAAGTCACGAAGCACTTTAGCGTCCGCGGCGTGGATTTCACTAGACTCACGCTCTCTGAACCTGGGAAGTGGACCGAGGAAGAGTATCAAGAAGGTATCAGGAAACTGCAGGACCTGTCGGTTGTCTTGCCTCATGTCGCGCCTGTTACTAAGCAGCCATGGCGGGCATGCGAACGGGAACGGATTCTGCCCAACGATGTTCGCGAAATCCGCGAGTTAATCAAGAAGCACCGCGACGAGCTGATGGGATTGCAGCGCCTACTAGAAGAGTTGGACGAAGTTAGTGCCGTTGGCAAGCCCCAGTATTTGAGTAGTACACGACTCGCTATTGCGGCAGCGCGTGTGATGGCAGCTGCTCGCCCTGCGGACCGTAGCGTACTTTTGAATGATGAATGGAACCAGCCTAGTGTAACCGCACAACAACTCTTGGATGACGTTGCATCTCTCCAGAAGCAGCTAAGAACGCTGGAATTACTCTTTCTCCCCGAGGCGTTTTCACGCGACATCGCCGCGTTGAAAGGGAGGCTAGCTGAAGCAGGTAGACGGTGGTTTAGGTTCTTCTTGCTCCGCTATTGGCGCGCGCGCACGGAAGCAGCCGCGCTATACCAGGTACGTGCCAGAAGAAACACACAACAAGTTCTTGCTGATCTGGATCGCTTAGCCCAATTTCTAGAACTGCGCAGACGGTTAGCAATCGACGAGGAAAAAGGACGAGGGCTTTTCGGTCACCATTGGAAGGGCGAAGACAGCGATGTTCCCTTGTTGCGAAAGTTTGCCCACTGGATTACTGAGTTTCGCCGGCAAGTAATCGAGGGCTACTTAACCGCGCGAGCGGTTGAGCTGGCGGAAGCAGGTGTTGACAGACACCGAGTTATTGAGGTCGTGAAGCGAATCGAGCAGCAGTTGACCGCGGTTGTTGAAGTGAGAGACAGACTAGTCCAACGATTGTCGCTTGACTATGACCTAGCGTTCGGAACGCCGCCTGATGAGGCACCTTTCGCGGAGTGGCTGGAAGTGCTGGAGACGTGGGTGGATGCGACAGACCAACTGCCGCGCTGGTCCGATTGGGTGAGGCTGAAGCGAGAACTCACTGCTACCGTTGCCGAACCTCTCGTTTCGCTGGTTGAGCAAGACCTTGTTGCTGCAGTGGACTTAGTGCCCACACTTGAGGGCAACTTGGCGGATGCCTTGCTTACACTCGCTTTCGAACAACGTCCTGCCCTGGCGGACTTCATTGCAGAACTCCACGAAAGGAAGATATCGAACTTCATTGAGTTGGACGAGCACATAATCAGCCTCAACCAGCAGCGTCTGGCCCGCAGGCTTTGGGAAGCGCGCCCACAGATTGCGGGTGGGGCTTCGCGCCACTCAGAGGCTGGAATCCTGCTTGGTCAGATCAATCGCAAGCGCGGACATATGCCGATTCGAAAACTCATGAAGAGCATTGGTCACCTCATTCAGAAGATCAAGCCTTGTTTCATGATGAGCCCGCTTTCAATAGCGCAATTCCTTGCTCCTGGCGTGAGCAGTTTCGACGTCATCATTTTCGATGAGGCAAGCCAAGTGCGCCCAGAGGATGCAATAGGAGCTCTACTAAGAGGCAACCAGCTGGTTGTGATGGGCGACACCCATCAACTGCCTCCTACGAGCTTCTTTGACAAGATTAGTATGGGAGACGAGTACCCGGAAGAGGATGAAGACGAGGGTACCACTAGCGTCACAAAAGTCGAGAGCATACTACACCAATGCAGACGGAGTTTCCCAAGCAAGACCCTCCGCTGGCACTACCGCAGCCGTCATGAGTCGTTAATAGCTGTCTCCAACCAGGAGTTCTACGAGAACAGCTTATTAATTTATCCTTCATCTGTTGATACGTCACCTAATTTAGGGCTTGAATTCGTACACTTGCCAGATACGGTCTATGACCGTGGACGGTCTGCTACCAATCGAGAGGAGGCGCGAGCGGTGATCAACGCCGCCTTCGATCATTATCGCCAGTTCCCGGACAAAAGTTTGGGGGTCGGCGCATTCAGCATCAAGCAGCAACAGGCGATTCTCGAAGAGCTGGAAATGCAGCTAAGGCTGCATCCAGAAATGGAGGAGTTTTTCGTCAGCACCCGCGAGGAGCATTTCTTCGTGAAGAACCTTGAGACGATCCAAGGCGATGAGCGCGATGTGATCTTCATCAGCATTGGATATGGATTTGACATTAATCACAAGCTCACCAGGCATTTCGGTCCGGTGAACAGGGACGGCGGCGAACGCCGTCTAAATGTGCTGATTACTCGCGCGCGCGAAAGGTGTGTTGTGTTCAGCAACTTCCGTGCCCAGAACTTAGCCCTTGACGAAAGCAGTCCCGTCGGTCTGCGGGCTCTCAAGACGTTTCTTGAGTACGCAGAGAGCCGGAAGCTGCGCAGCATTGTAGAGACTCGTCGTGACACAGATTCGCCCTTTGAGGACTCGGTCTACGAGTTCTTGCGCGACCATGGATATGAGGTTCGAAAGCAGGTAGGCTGTGCTGGGTACCACATTGACCTTGCCATTGTCGACCCCGAAGCACCTGGGAGATACTTGCTTGGAATTGAATGCGATGGGGCGCAGTACCACTCTTCCCCAGTTGCCCGTGACCGCGACCGGTTACGGCAGAGAGTGCTTGAGAATCTGGGGTGGCGGATTCATCGGATATGGTCTACTGACTGGTATCGAAACCGCGTCGAAGCTCAGGAAAGACTGCTCGCAGCCGTCGAATCTGCAAAGTATGACAGTCACGAATTCGGTAAGCCAGTAAATGGCGATGCTACCCAACTCATAGATTATCCGACTGATTGTGTTGAGCGGCAGCCTAATTCTGACCAACAGGGAACCGCCTTTCCGCTGGTAGCACGTATTCCTGAATACAAGAAATGCGGGGATTTAGGCATTGAGATATACGGCGAATTGCATCAATACCCTCCGAGATTCATGGCCATAGCTATTAAAAGGATCGCCGAGATTGAAGGGCCAGTGCATATTGACGAAGCTGTCAATCGCATTCGCGCCGCGTGGGGGCTAAGACGCGCTGGTAGCCGCATAAGAGACGCCGTTCGCTGGGGTATCGAGCACGCTGAGCGCGTAAAGTTTATCGAAGTGAAAGGTGCTTTCATTTGGCTTGCGGGACAAGCCCTAGCTCCACTAAGGTGCCGCACTGGTGACCCGGCTGCAAAGATCGAGTACATTTGCGACGAGGAAATCGTTGAAGCTGTTCGTACAATACTAAAGGCTCAATTCGCGACGGAGCGCACTGAGTTGGCTACGCAGGCTGCACGGCTTCTGGGCTTCCATGCTGTGCATAGTTCTACATCTGAGCGTGTGCAATTTGTCATAGGACAGCTTATGGAGTCCAATGAACTAAGGTTACTCGCTAACGGCATGGTTGATTTGGCAACGTAGATTCAAAATCCGCCGCCGAACATAATCGCGCCGGCGAGCAATCCTAAAAACGCCACCAGCCAGACCCAGGCTATTGTCGCGCGCGTCAGATCCAGCACCCGCACGCGGAGGAATCCCGCCAGCCATGCGTTGTGCGTATTCGTGGGATCGCACACGCCCTGCATCATCCCCACGGAGAAAAACGCCACCATCAGCAGCGGCGCCGCGAGCTTCCCCGCCTCCATCAACAATCCCACAATGCCGCTACCCATTCCGTACAAATTGAGCGGCCCGCGATAAAGCGCCAGTGGCGCAAACACGGTAAACGCCGCAATATACAGCACCGGCGTGCGCGGAATTAGCCCGGTTATCAGCGGCCGCACCGCTTCCGTAACTTCAGGCAGCATCGTCGCCTGCAGCAACATCCCGATGCCGAAAAGCAGCAGTATCGCCGGGATGGCCATCTTGAATCCGCCATAGCAGGCGCGCATCACGCGGTTGGCTTCGCCGCCTGCAGCGGGCCTGCCCGCCATAGCCCTCCTTCGGGACGCCAAAGCGCCCTTCGGCGCGACGGAGTCTTTAGCGACGGCGGGCGTCCAGCTCGCAGCGTGCGCGTATAAAACGCCCAAGAACAGCGCTGGAACGATGCCTAAGCTAAACTCGCCGAAGTAGCCCAGAGACTTCCCAAGATTGGCCGTGAGCAAAAGTAGCAACGGGTAAATGAGCGCCGCGATGGACAGCGCGTGCACCCGCCCCGGCAAAAACGCCGCGCCGGTGAATAGCCGCGCCAGTACCGCAATCGTCAGCGCAGCCGTGACCGCCGCAAGCAGCCAAAACAGCGCGAGCTTCACCACGGCGAACGCTGCGGAATAGCGCAGTATCACCGCGCTTGCCACAATGAAGACGACCGCCACGGCGACGGTCGCCGCCATTTCGGATTTGCGCACGCCCTGTTCGCGGTGCACGCGCACGAAAACGAACGCCGCGGTTACCGCTAAAAATATCACGAACAGCGTGAGCGCATACGGGATGATGCGCTCCTGCGGCAGCCCCAGCACGGAAATATATAGCTGCCAGTTCACCGGGTTTAAGCATCCGCCCAGCGAAAGCGCCAATAAAAACACCGCGCCCGCCGTGAGCGGCTCTAAGCCCATCGCCAGCATCAGCGGCAGCGCCGTCGTCGCGACCATAATCACCGCGCCAAGTCCGCCCAGGTTGGTGAACAGCAGCGCGATTACGAGCGTTAGCAGAAGCGTGAGCATGAACGGCGAATCGCCGGAAAACTCCGCCGCGTAGCGCACCAAAAACTTCGCGATGCCCGCGTCCTCCACTTGCGCCGCCAGCACCGCTCCGAGCACGACGGCGACGATTAGCGCCGAAAGGCGGGTGAATCCCGCGCCGATGACCGTTCCGAATATCGCGTTTAGCGGTTCGGCGAACTGTCCGCTGAAGATCTGCGGCGCGAACGCTACGAGCGCAAGCAGTATCGCAGCGACGGGCAGCACGAGCGCGGTTGGCGGCCGCACGATGAACAGGAAAAGCCCCATCCCCACGATGACGGCGATGAGCAAAACGCCCAGCCAGAGCATTAACCGATTATACATGCAACGCGAAATGGCGCGGCGCGAAAATTCCTGTTACCATTATCTGCCGTGGCTGACGAGAACCACCAGGAGCGGGTGCGACGCGCAATCGCCGAGCTAAGGCGCAAACGGGCGCAGCCGCAGCACGCGCCTGCCGTGATAGTGCGCAAGGAGCCGGTGGTGCCGCGCGTGCGCGTTCCGCTCGAAATCCCCGACCACCGCTGCGCCATCTGCGGGAAGATCCCGGAGGCTGGAGTATCGCTGCCGGTGGAGACCGTGGTGTACTTCTGCACCGAGCACCTGAGAATCGGCCGGCGCATCGCCGAGAAAGCCTGGAAGTATTACAAGCGGCGCAGGAAGCTGGAAGAATTCCTGCGGGCGAAAAAGGAGCGCCTGGACGGTCTGCTCGAGCGCGCGACTTCGCAGCGCTACTGCCCGTTTTGCGGTCAGACGCTGGTCGAGGAGATTGCGAACAACGGCAAGACCGTGCGCTTCTGCCCTTCCTGCGACACCGAATTCTACGACACCAAAGCCGAAGTTGACTGAATATTCCCTGTAGGGCGGGGTCTCCGCGCCCCGCCTGTGGCGGGGTGCGGTCTCGCCTTCGACCCTGAGGCTCAGACCCGAAGGGTGCCGCACCTTCTTCTGTAGGGGTTTATGCGCCTGTGGCGTACACGGCACGCCGTGCCCTCCTCCCAAGAGTAGGCGGTGCTGACCGGCGCCGCTCTGCTCTGCTGCTTGCCCGCGCCCCCCATGGGTAGGCCGGGCTTCAGCCTGAGTTCAGCCGAACGGCTAACCAGCCCGGCTTTTAGAACCAGACCAGTTTGTTTCCCGAAAACCGCTAGCGGGTAAAGTCTTACTGACAGGGAAGTACGGAGGGAAACCATGCGTTCCAGTCAGGTCATCCGGCTAGTGCTCGCATTCGCGGCGGTCTGCCTTGCGGTTACGCTTGCCACCTGCGGCGGCAAACGCACGTCGAATCCGCCAATCGTCAGGAGCGGCGGCTTCCAAGCCGCCGATTATCCCGCTGACACCCTTGATGAACTCGCTGCGCTCGAAACTCCCACCGGCGTGGATGAGGAGTTGTTCCAACAACTGAAGGATGCGTTGGGGGAAGCGCTCCAAGAAACCCGGAGTGGTGAACTCCAGTTCGCCACACCTTTAGGAGTCTCGCGACCTGGAGGTCGCGAGTCCGACCGGAATGTATCCACGCCCCCCATCGGCGAGCCCAACCGCGTCACCGATCTCGCCATCACCGACAACGGCGACAGCACCTTCACGCTTTCCTGGCACTACCGCAACCTCGGCGACTACGATCAGAACGGCACGGTGGACATCTTGGACATCCTTTCTCTCGCCGAGCACTACGGCGAAGAAGTCCCGGACGACGATGACAACTCGCTCCAGGCCGTCATCGACGGCTCCGGCAACGGCATCGTAGACATCGCCGATATCACACCGCTGGCGATGAACTATGGGGCGAACTGCGCGGGGTATTCCATCCAGACCTCGGATGCGGGAGAAGGCCCGTTCACGGAAATACTAAGTGCCCCATTAAGTGCCGCTTCAGGCGAGGCGAGGAGAGTATTCGATGTGGAGTTGCCAACTGACTCAAGTGGCTATGCTCGCGTACTATCATTTGACTGTGAAGGAACTCCTGGCGTCGAAGGCATTGCAGTACAGTTGCCTTCTCTTGGCGGTCGAGGGGATTGGTGGATGTTCGGAAGGGAACCTACGCACAACAGGAGAAGCCCATACGTGGGTGCACAATTCCCAAATCTCAAGTGGAGATATCAGACAGAACGCCGGATAGAATCCAGTCCGGCCATCGGTCTCAGCGGAACCATATACGTGGGAAGCTGGGATGGTTATGTTTACGCGATTACACCGCAAGGAACTCTCATGTGGAAGTATGAGACTGGAGGCTTGGTGGGCTCCAGTCCGGCAATAGGCGAGGATGGCACGGTCTATGTAGGCAGTTACGACCACTACCTGTATGCCATTAGTCCCGACGGAACCCTCAAGTGGAGATACGAGATGAGCAACTCGGTGACCTCCAGTCCAGCAATAGGTGCCGATGGAACCATTTACGTGGGGGGGTACTACCGATACTTATACGCCATCATAGATAACGAAATTGAAGGTACGCTCAAATGGCGATATGAGACAGACGCGGCTATGCACCTTTCATGTCCAGCGGTAGGTGCCGATGGCACGGTCTACGTCGGTGGAGGCTATGACAATTGCGTATATGCCTTCGACGATAGCGGAACTGAAGGAATCCTCAAGTGGCAATTCGAGACTAGCGAAAACGCCACCGTGACCTCCAGTCCGGCGATTGGCGCTGATGGCACCATTTATGTCGGATGCTTGGATAACTATCTCTATGCCATCAATCCCGATGGGACGCTCAGATGGCGCTATCTGACGGGAGATTGGGTACTCTCAAGTCCAGCTATTGCTGTAGATGGCACTATATATGTGGGAAGCGGGGACCACTTCGTCTACGCCATCGAGGATAACGAAACCGAAGGATCACTGAAGTGGAGATACTGCTGCACGGGGTATGTGTTGTCCAGCCCAGCGATAGGTGCCGATGGCACCGTTTATGTCGGTTGCGGGTACAACTTCGTTGCCATCAGCCCGATAGGAACGCTGAAATGGGAATATAAAACTGACGGCAGCGTGTCGTCCAGTCCGGCGATAGGTGCTGATGGCTCCCTTTACGTAGGAAACCTAGATGGCTATCTTTACGCATTCGGGGACTAGTGCCCTAGGCAATCTATAACTCCCCATTTGCTAGTAAACCGTAGTCAGCAACTTCCATACTCTGCTGCGTACTTTGTCCCAGTTGTTTATACTCCTCTTCCATCTCAATCCCAGAATTTAACCCAAATCAGTGTCCGCTTTTTGCCAGAACCTGCTATAATAGTTAATGAGCGTAGAAATACGCGAAAGATATGGCTGATGTCGCAGAAACGCGCGATTCCCCTGTAGGCTTGCCCGCCTGTGGCGGGGCGCGATTTGCGCCGCCTGGTCCCAATACTGGTGGCACGGGCGACTCGCCCGTGATTCCCCCCAACAAGAGCCGGGCTAGTGAGCCCGGCGTACTCAGTGGGGAACTCATATTCGATGCGGGAGAACTCCACGCCCAACTCGCAGACCTACTCCAGCTCTATTTGAAACGCGCAGCCGATCCCGATGCGGTGGCAAAATGCTCCGCCAAGGACGCGATTTCGTGCGCGAAGACGCTCACAGCGATGATGTCCGACGTCCAGTCGGGCAAACCCGCTTCGGTTGACGCGAACACGGACTGGCCCCGGATGGAATCCTCTTCTGTAGGGCGGGGATTTATCCCCGCCGCCTCTTCAACACATCGAAGACCGGCGGCCATAAATGACCGCCCTACAGGCTCTTCCCGTCCTACTTCCTACATCCTACCTCCTACCGGTTCTACTCCCATCCTCGAGGACGCGCTCTCGACGGTTTTTGCGTCCGACGAGGAGATTCAAATCCCCGAACCCTATAAACGCCTGATCGCCCGCATCCAGAAATTGTGCATCGAGACGCAGAAACGTCTGGACGAGGCCCCAAACCGGGTAGGCGGTGCTCACCAGCGCCGCTCTGAAAACGAAGGTTGCGCAAAGGACGCTAAGAGCCGGGCTAGTGAGCCCGGCCTACCCAATGTGGATATCGCGCCCGAATCTTCCTGTAGGGTGCGGTCTCGTGCCGCACCCTCTTCCGTAGGGGCACGGCACGCCGTGCCCTCCGGCGAAGGAGACCGGGCAATTCGTGTCTTCGACCCTGAGGCTCAAACCCGAAGGGAATTGCCCCTACGTCAGGACGTCCAAAAACCAACAACTAACAACCAGCAACCGCTTCGGCAGGAGCCCGGCGTACCCAACAAGGATGTCGCGTCTGAATCCTGTAGGGTGTCGCGCGAAACGCGGGATGCCGCACCGTCTTCCGTAGGGGTTTACCCGCCTGGGCGGGCACGGCACGCCGTGCCCTCCGATGCGGGTGGTGATGCAAGGGCATGGCATGCCATGCCCCTACAATCCAACAACCAAAAGCCGACATTTACCCGCCATAGCTTCAGCAACGGCGGGCACGCTACCCGCTACTCTCCGGCAGCCCCCACGTGAATCTGAGCCGCGCAAAAGGCGTGGCACGCGCAAACGTGCGCGCATAAAAAAATGCCGGCGCAAGCACGTCGCACCGGCGGGGTTCGGTTCGTATCCGCGCTAAGTATAAGCGCGGGGGCGGCGCTGCGTCAACCGGTTCATTCAAGCGCGAGCCTGTGATACCATACCCCTTTATCGCCCGCCTGCGCGGGCACTACGAAGGGAGGGATCACATGGCAGTCATCCGCGCGCAATGGGGAAGCCGGTTTGGGTTCTTGCTCGCATGCATCGGCTCGGCGGTCGGCTTAGGAAACATCTGGCGGTTCAACTACCTCGCGTACAAGTGGGGCGGCGGGACCTTTATTTTAGTCTACATCTTCGCGATACTGACCGCGGCGCTGCCCATTCTCATTCTTGAATACGGGCTGGGGCACCGCTTTAGACGCACCGCGCCACTAGCGTTCCGCAAGATCGGCAAGCGCCTGGAGGTCATCGGCTGGATACCGCTGGTGCAGATGATCTTCATCGTGACGTACTACTGCGTGATACTCGCGTGGGTGCTCAACTATTTGTTTTATTCGCGCAGCCTGCCCGGTGTCGCAAGCACCAACGATTTCTTCTTCAAGGATTTTCTGCATCTCTCTGATTCGGTGTGGAGCATGCAGACTGTGGTGCCCATCATCGCGGTGGCCCTGTTCGTCGTGTGGTTCCTCAACTGGGTGGTCATCACCCGCGGGCTGCAGCGGGGCATGGAGCTTTACGCGAAGCTGCTGATGCCGATCCTCGCGGCGCTCGTCGTCATCATCATCATCCGAGGCGTGACGCTGCCGGGCGCGGGCCAGGGCATCGCGGCGTACCTCACGCCGGTGTGGGAGAAGCTGGGGCAGCCGTCGCTGTGGGTGGACGCGTTCAGCCAGGTGTTCTTCTCCATCAGCGCGGCGTTTGGCATCATGATTTGCTTTGCGTCGTACCTGCCGCGCAAAACGAATCTCGTTTCCGCCGGCCTCACCGTCGCGCTCGCCAACTCGGGATTTTTCGAAATACTGCTGGGATTCGGCAGCTTCGGCACGCTGGGCTACCTCGCGCACACCAGCGGCAAGTCCATGGACGAGGTGGTGACGAGCGGCATCGGCTTCGCCTTCGTCGTGTTCCCCGAAGCGCTGGCGCAGCTGCCCGGCGCGCCATGGGTGCCCGTGGTCTTCACCGCGATGTTCTTCCTGACGCTGTTCGTCGCGGGATTCACCAGCTCGCTTTCCATCGTGCAGGCGGTGACCACGACTTTCTGGGACAAGTTCCGCTGGGCGCGCAGCCGCATCACGACCGGGCTGTGCCTTTTCGCATTCGTCATCGGGCTGATGTACGTCACGCACAGCGGGCTTTTCATCCTCGACATCGTGGATAACTACATCAGCAAATACGTGCTGTTATTCATCGGCACGTGCGAGTGCATAATCGTCGGCTGGATCTGGGGCGTTGACAAGCTCATTGCGCACCACAACCGCCAGCCGGGCATGAAGCTCCAGGCGCTGTTCGGCACCGTCATAACCTATGTCGTGCCGCTGATACTGCTGGTCATCGCGTGGTTCCTGGGCTCAACGAGTCTCAAAAAGCTGCCCGGCGCGCTGGCGCTCGATCCCGACGCGGCGGTGATGCTCTACATCTCGCACCTCGCGGTGCCGGTGATAATCGGGCTTGCAGCGTTCGCGCTCGCGGGCTGGAGCATCACCAAGCGCGCAAACGAGCAGTACACCGTCCTCATCAAGTACTGGATACCGGTGGTGCTGACGCTGATTTTCTACCAGGGCTGGTTCGGGGAGTTCAAGGCGGCCTACGAGGGCTACCCGTGGGGCGCGCTGGCGTTTTTCGGCGGCGGCATGCTGCTCCACATCGTCACCATCGCCTTCCTCCTCGCATCGGCCAAAGGCCACCCGAAGCTCGACGACGAGCTCGCCGAGGAGGAACAACAATTCACCGATGGTCTTGATGTGGAAAGCGGGGGGTAGCGCTTATGCTACGTTATTTCTGGTAGCCAAAGCCCTGCAAATACGATCTATCTGTCGCTTAAGTAATGCCGTAGATTCGCATTGGCACTCCCACACCACTATTACGCGCCACCCAAGGCGCCGTAATTGCCGATCGTTAGCTGCATCGCGCCTTTTAGTCGCTTCTAGTTTCGGTTTCCAATAGCCCTTTCGCGACTTAGGTATGTGGCCATCCGCACATGTGTGACTGTGCCAGAAGCACCCTCTCACTTGAACAACAGTCCTGTACTTGGCGAGCACAATGTCAGGTTTACCCGGTAAGCGGTTACTATGAAGGCGGAACCTGTAACCACGCTCATGCAAGGCTGAACGTACTTTCATCTCTGGTTCTGTGTCTTTAGACCTGATCCTACGCATGTTCTCGCTTCGGCTAATAGGCATAAGCAAATCCTCTTTGGGGATATATGATATAAAGTCCGTTAGGCGGCAAGCTAACGCTAGCTTTCTTGCGGTAGTAGCGATTTATATGAATCCGCGGGAGTCGCAGTTCCTGCAAATACGATCGTCGAAGCTGTTTACAGACACGAGATATACTCCCTGCGTATCTCCTGCTATACTTCCTGTGTTCAGTCCGGTCATCACTATTACGGAGGCATTTAAATAAGTGAACATCGCTGAGTACATCAACGGACTTAATGGCGAACCTAGCGATGTTAAGATAAGGATACTTAAGCGTCTTTGGTCGGAAGGTGATTCTTTTCCCCGCGGATGGGTGCTCAGTTCCGAACTGCTGGAGCTTACAGGGCAAAAGTACTTCGATCGCAGAGTGCGTGAACTCCGCGACGAATTCGGTTGCGACATAGAAACAGGAACTTACGGTGGTGAACACGCGTACCGTCTTCGATCGACGGAAATCACGATTGTCATGCCGCGAGCATACCTGCCAGAATCCAAAAAGCAAGCATTGTTTAAGGAGCACGACTATAAGTGCGCTATCTGTGATCAAGCCTTCAAACCAGGACTCCGTGGCCTTCAAGCTGATCACAAGGTTCCATTGAGCCGGAGCGGCTCTAATGACGTGTCGAATTGGCAACCCCTTTGTGTTGAGTGCAATGTAGGCAAAAGAAGAGCTTGCGCGGATTGCGATCTTGACTGCGAGACTTGTCCATGGGCTTTTCCGGAACGTCTTGGCCGACGGATTGTGCTGCAGCTTCCAGCTAATCTTATTGAGTTCATTAGCGAGCTCTCGTCTAAACAAGGAACATCGCTTAGCGATTCTATAGTTGCGATAATTAGGGAGTACGAAAGCAATGCTAGGAGCTAAGCAGCTTTTTTCAATCAGCTTCAGCAACATCTGCCTCTTGTGCGACGCCCCCTGATTGCTCCATAAGATCGAGAAGAGGAAACCCGGTAAGGCCAAGACTAATCGGATCGAGCTTCGTTTGACCTGACAATGACATATAAATTGCACTGCCAAGTGCAGCTGCTACTGGAGGCGGGAAAGCGTTGCCCACTTGCCGGTACGCCGCCGTCTTGCCACCTGAGAACTGCCACTCATCTGGGAATCCCTGCAAACGGGCTACCATGCGAACGGTCAAGCGCGGATTGCCATCCGCCGGGAAACTCGGATCCGGAGGATTATCTGCAATCCCCAATCCGTCGACTCTAAGCTCCAGCCACTCGCGTCTAGCCCTTGTTGGGCCTAGGTCCGGACCCCCGTGTTTCTTTGAACCGCCTACTATCGTTGGCGCAATCCTATTCGCACTAGAAACCCATCTTTCCGCACCTGACCATCCACGAGACGCCATTATGTCCTTAACCGTCTCACCTACATTAGTCTTGCCAGATATTCGCTCTGGCCAGAAGAACCTGTCTGTATATTCGCGCCGCAATGCAACCAAGATGAAACGCGTTCGATGCTGGGGAACACCGTAATCCGAGGCGTTGATAAGTCTCCAATCCGCATGGTAACCAAGCTCACAAAGCTTTCGGAGAATACAAATCCTGTAGTTGGTAAATCTCTTGCTAGCAAGGCCTTGAACGTTCTCAATCATAACTATGCGTGGTCTGATCTCAGAAACGAGTCGTAGTGCTTCTGGAAATAGGTCTCTCTCGTCATTAGCCCCAAGCTGTTTACCAGCAACCGAAAAAGGCGGACACGGAATTCCTCCCGAGAGAAGATCGACTTCGGCGAATCGCACGCCTGAGAAGTTACGGATGTCTCCCTCAATAACGTTCCAATTGGGTCTGTTAAGTTTCAGCGTCTCGCATGGATATTTATCGATTTCCAAGAGAGCTACATGTTCGAATCCCGCCCTCTCTAATCCTAGAGCCTGTCCCCCACCGCCCGCGCAGATTTCCACAGAAGTATACCTATTCATTTAGCGCTCCCTCTGGCATACGATAGTACCTATAGCCGTAAGCCAGCGATAACTTAAGAGTGAACTTGTTCGGATCGAGATGTTCATGTATTAAACGCGCGATCTGGGTGCTTTTCGGGAGTCTTTGCGCTTCTAAGTATGCCTTAAACCGTCCGAATTCCCTAGGAATAAGTAACACGATTACCTTGCTCGTTTTTAAACGGGGCACGCGGCACCTACTAAACATAGAAATAGTATCACACGGAGTTCCCTCTTGTCAAGACAATATCGGTGTCTCACGTACCGACGCGAACGTAAGCTGACACTTACAGACCGCACACACTACAAGAGAATCGTTGTCCGTCTACGAGAAACCATTCGCTTGATGGCTGAAATCGACCGGGCCATCCCCAAATGGCCGATTGAGTAAATGGTCTTGCCTTGTTTCAGAGACTACTTGCCTGCATCCGCTGCAGCTTTCTCAACCCAATCGCCGAAGTTGAAGTACCCGCTGTTTTCAAGCCAGTCATAAGTCCTATAGAGTTCCGACAAGTAGACCTTTTTGCCGTCCTTCATAACATACATATAGTCGAATGGATTCTTTCCCTTTGAGTCAGTTTCTCCATCCATGTTCTTTATTCCGTGTATGTGAACAGCTAGAAGACCGTTCTCGCGCTCCACGCTCTTTTCGATCTCGTATCTTACATACTTCCTATCATTGGTCTGTGCTCCTACGAGTACTGCTGTGACCGTTGTTCCTTTCAACCCGCTATTGATCAGTCTCTTTATGGCTTCATCGCCTTTTCTTTTTGCCTCCTCCCATATTGAAGCGTCCCAGAATCCGGCAGCTTCATGGTCCTCATGAGTAACCCAACTGTTGCGGACAACATTCGCTCGCCAGATGTCCCTTTCATAATGGAAGCTGAAAAACACCCTTCTAGCCATATTAAACACCTCCAGTTTGATTACAACCTTTAGCTATTGCTAACGCAACAGCTACCACCAGCAATGTTCCGTAGAATATACTTAGCGTTACGGAAAAGAACACCTTACAGGTAGGCTCGACTTTGTTTTTAAATCTACTCGTATTCATGTCAAGGAGGAAGTCACTCGTTTTATGTCTGTTCGTGATCACCCAGTTATAGAGCTCTCTGAACATACGCTCCTGCCGCAGGTAGTATGCGTCCAAGTACCAGAACATAATAACTGCAGCAACGAGAATAGTAACGTTCCAGCCCGCGAGTCCTAGCGCGACGGAACCTACAACCAGTGTTATCACCCAGCCTTTAATCAGGAAGGAGTTAGAAGCCATCCGCCTTATCGTGCCTTGCACTATGTCGGCTTCCTTCAGCAAGTATTCCCTGAGAGACTTGTCCTCGTCCATCATCGTCACCTACGCAAGCGTGATTCTAGCACAGGCAGCACCATGCACGACAACGGTCCTAATTAACCCCGAAGAAAATCACCATGTCGGTCAAGAAATGCAGGCTGACGGCTTGCCAGAGGGAGCCGCGCTTCCAGGTCCAGATTGCCAGCACCGCGCCGTAGGCCGCCGCCATGAATACGCCCACCATGCCCGACGGGATGCCGTGGATGTGGATTATGCCGAACAGCACTGCGGTCAGCGCAATGCCCTGCCAGGGCTTCAGCACCCGCGTCAGCAGGCCCAGGAAGTAGCCGCGATACCAGAACTCCTCCGCCAGCGCGTTCGCCGCCGACGAGAATATGCCGAACAGAATAAATGCCAGCGGCGCGCGGCCGGTCTCAAGCGCGCTCCAGCCTTCGCTGGGCGTGAAGAAGCTTAAGTACAGCCACATCACCAGCGCGGTGGCGGCGGCGAGGCCGAGCAGGATGAACGTGTCCTCCCACTGCCAGTTGAACCGCAGGAAGAAGCGTTCGCGGAAGTCTTTCGGCGCGACGATGCGGAAGAGGATGATGGCTGCCGCGAGCGGGACGGCGTACCAGAGTACTTCGGCGAAGTAGTCCATGCCGGGCACGCGCCAGATGAGCGAGCTTTTGGGGAAGAGGCGCATAAGCCAGTGGAAGAGCCAGGGGATGAGCACGTAGATGACGAATGCGCCGGCGGCGACGAAGAAGATGGGGCGCGCGCGGCGGGCGAGGTCGTCTTTCGGGCGCCACCACGAAAACGCGGCGACGCCGATGATGAGCAGCAATGCGAGCGACCAGGTGATGCTCGCGCCGCCAAACTCGTCTTGCCAGGCGAGGTAGAAGACGTAGGCGAGCGCGGCGAGGCTAAGCGACCAGAAGTAGATGCGCTCGGTAAGATCCACCGCGCAGATTGTAGCATCCACGAGGAGCGCGCGCGACGCGAATTGCGCGTGCGGGGGTTAGCCGCTGGCGGGCGGTTGGCGCTCCAAATAATCGTTGCGCCAGGTTTTTTCCGAGAGCCGGCCGAAGCTTTCGCCGTACTCGATCATGCCCCGGTGGTATGCCTCGTCCGCCAGCGCCTCCGCTGCGGGCTCGTTTTCCGGCTGCGCGCCGGTCTCCCTTATCAGGTCGCAGACCATCCCGTGATGGTCGCGGTAGGGGCAGCAGGCGATGACGTTGCCCATCTCGCCGTCGGCGCGGTCGGTGCCGGAAAGGTAATCTTGCTGCCACTTGCGGATGCCCAGCATGTAGGGGGAGAACAACACTGTGTCGAGAGTGCCACCGCTGGCGTAGACCTCGTTTATGTTGTCCATGCCGTAAGGATTGAACGCGCAGGGCGTCACCACGCCGTTCCAGTCGACATAGACATAGCCGCTGTTGCCGCCCGCGCTGATGCAGCCGCACACCGCCGTGCCGCAGTTCCAGAAGTCGGCCATGAAACGCTTCTTTTCGCGTATCTGCTTCCAGGTGGCGTGGAAGAGCTCCATGCGCTCCTGCGGCGAGAGCATCAGATCAAGGGTGTAGGCGCGGCCGATGGGCATATACTGAAACATCCAGGCGTACAGCGCGCCCTGGTCCTCCAGATAGTAGTCCCAGAACTCGTCGGTGAGCAGTGTGTCAACATTTTTGCTCGTGGCGGTGACGCTGATGCCAAACGGCACCTGCGCCTTTCGCAGGCTGGCCATCGCACGCAGGATGCGCTTGTGCACGCCCTTGCCCCGCCGCGCGTCCGTCTCCTTCTCGTAGCCTTCCACAGAGATGGCGGGTGTAACGTTCCCCAGGTGCGCCAGCTTTTCCGCCACTTCGTCGTCTATCAGCGTACCGTTGGTGTACACGAGGAAGAAAGTGGTCGGGTTCTCGGCGCAAAGCTCGATCAGCCCCTTGCCGCCGTCGCGGTAGATAAACGGCTCGCCGCCGGTGATCACGATGAAGTGGGAGCCCCAGAGCTCGCGCTGCTCCCGTACAATGCGCGAGCACGTGTCGAAGTCGAGCTGTGCGTTGACACCGGGCGAACTCACCGCGTAGCATCCCACGCACCGCAGGTTGCAGTGATGAGTCGGCGCGAGAACCAGAAAGCCCGGAGGATCGGTGTCGTATCGGGACCTGAACGCCGCGCGCCGGTCGTGCCCCCGGGTGAACATGCCCGAAAACGCCATGGCAAACCTGTCGGCATACTCGCGGGAGATAAGCCCGCGCGCAAGTCCTTTCTCCGCCACATTCAGCATCGCCTCTGTGAGCAGAGCCTTATCCTCCATCACCCGTTTCGGATGAGCGGGGTGGAAAAGCGTTGTGGCGGCGAAGGCCCGCGAGAGATAGCCGCGTGCGAGCTTGCTCACCACCCATAACAGATAGCGGTTCCTGACGCTGAGGCGAGCAAGTCCGCAAGTAGCATAAATGAATCCATTTCTAACAAGCCGTGTCATCGTTTTCCTCCCGGTAGCTGCAAAGGCCTTACTGGACAAGGTCCTAGCTGTGCCTTACAGCCCCATTATATATGTCTACCACGTTTTTATTCAAGATGTTTTACGCCGTCAGCCTCCAAAAATCCCGTGTTTCAGCTTGCGCGCCCGGTGTCGGCTTCCGGTTGCATGAGTTAGTGTGAGCGAGTATCCTATTCCTCCATGCGCGAATCGTCGGAAATCCGCCAGGGATTCCTGGACTTTTTTGCGGGCAAGGAGCACCACGTGGTGCCCAGCTCGTCGCTGGTGCCGCTCGCCGACCCGTCAATGCTGCTCATCAACGCCGGCATGGCGCCGATGAAGCGCTACTTCGAGGGCAAGGAGCAGCCGCCCGCGCCGCGCGTGGCGTCGTGCCAGAAGTGCGTGCGCACGGTCGACCTCGACCGCGTGGGTTTCACCAACCGGCACAACACGTTTTTCGAGATGCTGGGCAACTTCAGCTTCGGCGACTACTTCAAGGCCGAGGCCATCGAGCTGGCGTGGGAGTTTTTGACGAGCAAGAAGTGGGCGGGGCTCGACCCGAAATACCTGTATGTCTCCACGCACGAAAACGACGCCGACGCGCCGGGATTGTGGGAGAAGCTGACGGGCGTGACGCGCGACCGCATCTTCGGGCTTTCCGACGAGCACAACTTGTGGGCGGCGGGCGACGTGGGGCCGTGCGGCTACGACACGGAAATCTTCTTCGATATGGAGCGCGCGGAGGAAAATCCATGCAAGAGCCGCGAGGACTTCGAGCGGATGGAAAATGCCGGCCGAATGCTCGAAGTGTGGAACCTCGTGTTCATGGAATTTAATCGCGGCGCGGCGGGAAAGATGACGCCGCTGCCCAAGAAAAATATCGACACGGGAATGGGCCTGGAGCGGCTGGCGGCCGTGCTGCAGGGCAAAACGAGCGTGTTCGAGTGCGACCTGTTTGATTATCTCGGCGACTATTTCAAAGAGCTGGTTGCGGGCACTTCGGCTGCGCTCAGCACTAGCGCGTCGGGCGATGAGCGGGTGGCGCCGGACAAGCTCTCCTACGAGCCGTTCTGGCTCTGCGCCGACCATATGCGCACGGCGGCGTTTATGCTGGCGGACAACATCACGCCGAGCAACCTCGACCGCGGCTACGTGCTGCGGCGGGTCATCCGGCGCGTGGTGAAGACGACTTACCTGCTGGGCGTGCGCAAGACGTATCTTACCGAACCGGCGAAGCTCATCATCGAAAAGATGGGCGACGTGTATCCGGAGCTGGTATCCCGCAAGGACAATATCCTGACGTGGCTGGCGCGCGAGGAAGAGGGATTCCTGGGCGTGCTCGCGCGGGGATGCGAAGACCTCGACGGCGAGTTTGCGAAGCTGCAAAAGGGCGGCGCGCTTTCCGGCAAATTCGCGTTCACGCTGCACGATACATACGGATTCCCGTTTGAGGTAACGCAGGAGCTGGCGCGGCTGCGCGGATTCGAAGTGGACGAGGACGAGTTCAACGCGGAGATGGAGCAGCAGCGCAACCGGGCGCGCGAGCGCAAGGAGTTCACGTCCGAATTCCAGGTGGAGGAAAGCGCGATGGCAAATGGTGATGTTGAATTTGTAGGATACGATACGCTGACGGCTAAGGCGAAGGTGCGCGGCGTGAAGCCGTTCGCGGGCAAGATTGACGCGAAGGCAAAGGATGCCGCGGGCGCGCAGGAGGCGAAGGGCAAGGAGCTATTCGCGCTCTACACTGACAAAACGCCGTTTTACGCCGAAACCGGCGGGCAGCCGGGCGATATGGGATACGCGGTCGGCAAAGACGTGCGCTTCCGCATCGTTGACAGCAAGGCGATGGGCGAGCACCTGGGATTTTTTGAAGAGGGCGGTCCGGACAAGCTCGCGGAGGGCGCGACGGTCGGGCTGCTGGTGGACGAGATCCGGCGGGCTGCCATCGCCCGCGCGCACACAACCGCGCACGCGATGCTGGCGGCGCTCAAGCAGGTACTCGGCGAACATGTGAACCAGGCGGGCTCGCAGATATATCCCGACCGCATCCGCTTCGACTTCAGCCACTACGAAGGGATGACCGACGAGCAGATGCGCGAAGTGGAGCGCATCACCAACGAAATACTACTGGCGGATCACGCCGTGTGGACGCAGCAGATGCCGCTGGTGGA
The DNA here is from genome assembly GCA_030606285.1 of Planctomycetales bacterium. Taxonomy (GTDB): domain Bacteria; phylum 4484-113; class 4484-113; order 4484-113; family 4484-113; genus JAGGTK01. The sequence goes on from JAUWGS010000007.1 coordinate 21,031, forward strand.
CGCCAAGCGCGAGGGCGTGACCGCGGTATTCGACGAAAAATACGGTGAGACGGTGCGCGTGGTGAATATGGGCGAAGAGGGCGCACAGGTGAGCCGCGAGCTTTGCGGCGGCACGCACCTTACGCACAGCTCGCAGGCCGGAAGCTTCGTCATCGTGAAGGAAGAATCGGTGCAGTCCGGCATCCGGCGGCTCGAAGCCGCGGTGGGGATGGAAGCGCAGGGCTTCCTCGCGGACTACCGCAAGGTCGGCGATGACTTGATGCGCGGGTTCCACGTGCCGCTAAACGAGGTCGAAGAGGCCATCGAGAAAACGCGCCACGAGCTGAAGGAAACGCACCAGGAGCTGGCGGTGCTCAAGCGCGGCGCGCTGTACGACTCGGTGGCGCCGAAGGTCGCCGAGCCGGAATTGGCGGGAAAGGTGTCGCTGGTGGCGGTCGAGCTTGAAGGCGCGGGCAAGGACGACGTGAAAAACGTAATTGACCGCGCGGCGCGGGAGCTTGCGAAGGCGGGCAAGCAGCCGTTTGCGGTGCTTATCGTGCGTAAGGACGAAAAGTCGGTTTCGCTGACGCTTAGGTTTTCGCCGGAGCTTCCCGAAAGCGGGGTCAAAGCGGGCGCAGTCATCCGCGATATGGCGAAGATCCTGGGCGGCGGCGGCGGGGGGGCGGACGCGTTCGCCGAAGCCGGCGGCCGCGACGCGAGCAAGCTCCCCGAAGCCATTGAGCTGCTACGGGAGAAGCTGGAAACAGCCTAACTTGCAGCAAGCAGGCATCACCTGACGTAACGAGTCTTATGACCTATTCTCAGGTGGAGCAGGGCGTACACGTTCTATTTCAAATGAGTTTCGCCTAGTCGCTACCCCTGACGCTTGAGCAGCAGGCCAACCTCGGTATTGTAGGCTCGCAGTATGAAGATGGTGGCTCCGCCGAGCAGCCCCAAAACGAAAAGCCCCGAAGACTTCAAGACTTCAAGACTTACATAGCGCGCATCCGGCAACACGTCCGACGAAAGGTGGACATCGAATCTAGCCAGTAGAGACGAAGCATGCTGCAACTCTAATCCTAATAGCCATTGAAGCAGCGGCACCGTTATCGCCAAGGTTACCAGTCCGGTTACGACGGAATACAGGAGCGCTCTTCGCAGCACCTTCCCGCGCGGCCCTCCGTATGCGAGCATCACCGCCAGCCAGCGAGACTCCCGAGCAGCCAGGTGGTTGCCGAGGAGAACTCCCAGCAGGAGAAGCAGCAGCAGGAGTGGAACCATGGCGTAGCGGTCAACATTCGCCAAGAATACAATCAGGGGCGCAATCTCCATCGTGTAAGGCGCTGTGCCGATGAGTCGCAGTTCGTGCTCCTTGACTACTTCACCGAGTTCTGACCAGGCACGATGCATATCGCTGACGGACCGGAACTGTATGTACCACTCGTTTCTCGCTAGCTCTGCCTGTCCCCAGGTGTATTCACCCATGCTCGCCAACCCGCGTTTGAGCTCGCCCCTCTCCAATCGCCGCCTTGTCATCTCCACTATAACGGGCCATAGCTCCTCGTCCGTACGCATGAATGCTGACGCGGCAACAGGCAGGCGTGACATAGCTTCTTGCATTCCATCGGGCCATAGGGCAAAACCGCCAAGGATCGCTGGTTCGTAGAGGTCGCTTGAAAGTAACAACACAGACGCACCAATAGTGCGAGGGTGGATGGTGGCCCGATCCGGCGAACGGTTCCGCGACGCCAAACGGCTCTCGTAGTCCGCGTCGGTAATCCCTACTACAATGAAATCGTACCAATCCGGCGCGTCCTCCAGCTCATCAAAGGTGCCTTCGGGAAAGAGATTCAGCAGCTCATCTGACGCTTTCATCGCAATCCGAAAGCGCTGTCCAATCTTAGTATAAGGGTCACCAGAGAACAATCGCGCCGCTTCCTCGTACGTCAGCACCGCTTCACCGGGTTTCTCCGGCAATCTCCCGTGTATGCCATTCGTGCTGCCGGCAGCATTAATATAGCTCCAGGTAACTGGCCAGAGCCGCACATCACAACTCTGTTCACTGCTAACGGCCCAGAACCTCCTCCGAGTCTCGAGCCATACAGTGGTTGGCTCATTAGATGGTCGGACTGCAAAACCAGATAGCAGAACCACACCTTCTCTGCAGATGGGCCTGATCCTCTCATCAACAATACGCTCCATGTCAAGCGTAGGTGCCATGTGAAAGGTAGAAATCCAACACTGGGTTAGTTCACCGCGCTCGTCGAAACGGGACCCCGTCTCCGCCATGAAACTCGCTTCAAGGAACAAACCCGTTACGACCGCGGTAATCACGAGCAGAAGGATGAGTCTTTCGAAGTGTCTGCCAATCGTTCCGACAATGTCCATCACTTTCCTACCAGTACCCCGTCTCGAAGTTCATAAAATGTATGCGCAAACGGCCTTAGCTCGTCCAGGTTGGTGGACGCCAGAATAACGTAGGGTGTCTGCGATTGATGGGTGACCATGTTCAGTAGTGCGGTCGCCAGAGGATGCTCGATGTGGCTGAACGGCTCATCGACACATAGAACTGTCGGCTGATGAACGATGGCGCGAATGTACTGGACCATACGCTTCTGCCCCTCTGACATGGCAGCGACTCTCTTGTGCAGAAAGCGCAGTGATTTGTCGTCAGGCAACGCGTCTTGAACCATATCCAGCCGTTCTCTAATCTCGTTACCGCTGTGTTTTCCGATATTTATATTGGCGTAACCAGTGGCAAAGGAAATTAAATCAGTCGTGTTGGCAAGGGCGATACTGCACCTCTCGTGGCGCCATGCGGAGAGGTCCCCCAGGTTGAGAGACGAGACTTTAAGACCATCGACTGTGTAGGTACCAGAGTCCGGTTTTAGTTGGCCGACGAGGATCTGCAGGAGAGTAGTCTTGCCCGAACCGTTCGACCCGCGGATTGCTATGCAGCTTCCCGTGGGAACTGTTAGCGTTATCTCCCGCAAGACCTCCAGCCTGCGGGAGCCTATATTGAAACCTCTCTTTACGTGTTTCAGCTCAATCATCGTGAGCAGAAACGCAACGATTGGTCACCATCTTCTACCGGTTTACTACGGGTACGGGTTGGCCTTCGCCTCACGGTCGTCAAGTACTGCTTGGTATACGAGAATAGGGTGTTCTTCTTGGTCCTCAGTGAGATCTTCTCCCTCGCATGTACCCGAGACAGAAGTTATCTCTCCCCCCGACTTAGTGATAGTCACATCGAACAGTTCTTCTTCGCCGTCGTAAATCGAGATATCCAGTTGCCCAGATGCTGTTACAAATAAAACTACATAGTCTTCGAAATACGAGCCGGTCTCTCCCCATCCGATCTCCTCGCAATAATCCATAACGTTCGCTTTAAACGTCTCGCATGGCATACTTATCGTGCTTACGGCATCGATATCATCGTAGGAAGGATGCCAGAAGTCCATTAGGAGATCCGCCTCCGAATAGACTTGCTCAGCTGCTTCAAAGGACAATCCTTCGGCCATCGCCTCGGCCATGTCCTCGTCAAACACGTAATCATTGTCGCTGGCGAGGAAATCTGCTAGCGTTTCGAGCTGATCGCCTATCTCGGTCCATATCTCCGCCACCTCTAATTCATCGGATTGGTATACGTCATCGATTAACTCGTAGAGATCATACTGGTCCACCGGAAAGCCACCTATCCACTTATAGACCTTCCATTGATTACCCGAGACATACCTTATCCCCCAAATTTCATCTTGGGTCATCCATAGATGCAACCTCTCGTCCCAGTAAAACGTGCGGATATACTCCTTTATGCATGGAGTGTCTGGGTCATTATCGTGGTCGTCCCAGTGATACTCTACTACGTCCTCACCTTCTTGCTGGCAGAAATAATAGCAGTCCGTATTACCCCCAATTCCACCTATGCATGATGACAGTAGGATAAAGCACGCAAGAAGCCCGCTGAACGCTATTGTCCTGGGCAGATATCGATTATTCTCGTTCATGATTTTCTCCTCTAGATTACAGTGCCAATGTGCACCCTACAGCTTGTAGGCATCGGCTGATTTTGCTAATACCACGAATCAAGCTGTTTGTCAAGGGCAGTCGAATTTACTCAGGTTCGGTTTTCTGCGTGCTTTACTGAGAAGCTGGAATCTCTTCAGAAGTCTTTGCGATTCGGGCGCGCAGGTGAGACAATGACCAAGCGATGGCTATGCAAGGCAAATCCCGGTCGCTGTTGCGCACGATGAAACTAATCGTGATCGGGGGAAGATGATGGCGGTTCAACATCCGCGCGGGAATTTCGCTTCAAGAAGCGTTACTGTTGCGCTTGCGATTGCGCTGGCGCTTTTTGGCACGTTCGGATGGGCGGGAGCGGCGCGGGCGGGGATTTTCGATCCACCGAACGCGAAGCCTGCCGCGCAGGGGACGCTCTTCGACGCGGAGATTCCACCGGGAGAATTCGTTGCTTTCCGGTGGGACGGGCGCGAATTTACACCGACGCATACGCCTGAACTCAACCTAACGGTGAGGGCGGAGCAGGCGCTGACGCATACGCCGAAGTGGCTCCAGCCGAGCCTGGCGGCGAAGCTCGACGGGCTAGAGCCGGAGTTGCAGGATAAACTGGCAGAAACCATCACCGGCGCCAAAGACCCGCGCTATAAAGACGAAATCGCATTCTGCGTGGCGCACCTGCCGGACCGGGAGCTCACGCGGGAGCAGTTTAACCCGATAATCATCGCCGAAAACGCGCGGCTGATTTACGAAGCGGACGCGCGGCTCGATTACGCCGAGCTGGTTGACCGGGGGGAGTATGCCAAGGGCGACTGGACGACCACCGTGCGCTACCGGCTGCGGGGCGCGGAGGGCGCGGAGGAGTACTACGACCTGCCGAACGAGATTTATTACTGGTACGTGGTCTACCCCAAGCTCGGGCGGGAGCGGGTGGCCTACGTCAACCCCATGACCGGCGAGATTACACCGCCCGAATGGGGCGGAGTGTTCTGGCGCGACTACCTGATGCACGATGCGGCAGACACCAAACGCTGCGCCGCGACGCACTTTTTGCTGGAGCATCCGAATCTCATCGAACGACTCCCCGCAAGCGCGGAAGCTGCCAAGCTCGTTCTCGCGGACTTCACTATCGATCCCATTGCATTGATTGTGGGCGGCGACGGCTCGCCTGCATTGTGCACCTTTTCCTGGCCCGGCGGCCAGCTCGACGGACAGGTCACCGCCACGACGATACCGCTGGAGCTCGATAAGGGCTTTAGCGAAACCCGCTTGCGCAAGAACCTGCTGCGCTCCGGCAGTTCGCTGGCGCTGCTCAATCCCAATATTGTGCCGGAGGGATACGACGGCGTCCGTATCGCCATACTTAAGGATCGCGACCCATTTGGGGAGCCGACGATCGAGCACGAACTCAAGCGCATGGGCTTTGAGTTCAGCGTGTTTGGCTCCGACGGCATCGCGGAGATGCTCGCGGCTGACAGCGGATTCATCAAGGTGATTATCCCGTCGGGGCAGCCCCGGGAGTTCTACGAGCGGCTGGCGGAGAGCGAAGAGCTGTGGCGTGAATGGATGAGCGACAAGGAGCTGTCTTATAACCGAAGCGTCGAGTTCCACGGCGCAATCGATCCGGCGCATCCTGAAGACGACTGGAACGGGCTCCGCATGCCGTGGGAGTTTGGCTGCACCACGCGGGAAGACGGCCCGCTTATCCTTGCGGGATACCCGCGCCTGATGGACCTGCTCACCGGAACGCGGTATGTATGGGATAACCGTCCGCTCACAATCGACGGAAACAGCGCGCTTTCCGATGGCGCGTGCGTTATGGAACTGCTGGGCTACTACACCACTCAGAACCTGATCGACCGCTGCGCCGAGGTTCCGTACTACTATCGGGGACCGGATGGGGACGAGCGCTTCGACGGCGACGCGGCTGAGTATGTGCAAACGCTTCGCACGCATTACCCGCAGCGCAGCCTATATCTGCACTACGGCAACTGCGGCGAGGTTGGCGACATACTGACTGCGGCGTGCAGGACGGCGCTTATACCGGTGCGCGACGTGGTGGCGCATCCCGTTGATCACGTGTGGAACAGCGTCTACCTGATGGGCAAGTGGCGCGTCTACACGGTCTTCCGTTCCGATCGGGGCACGCGCTTCGACGACGGCGTATACACCGAAAAAAACCATATCGGGCCCATGGGCTGCCGCTCCGACGGGTACGTCACAAACGCTATCAAGGACTACTTCGATTCGACATTCATCACCGAGGTGCGGGTGACTGACGCAAACGGCAATCCGGTGGACGGCGCGACGGTCACCGCAATGATGGACTGGGTGCACGAGGATCCGCCGCCGAAGATACACGCGGGCCTGGGGTGGACGGACCATGACGGAATCGCGCGCATCGAGCTCGGCGTTGGGCGGGACACGTTCGTGCAGGTATTCACGCCGCTTGAGGACTGGCCGGAGCTGGTGCCGGACACTTCCGACCGGGCCAAGAAGGACACCGAGCCGAGAAGCGACCCCGTGTTGGAGCGCAGGCGGCAGATGAAAGCGGAACCGGTTCTGGTCGCGGCGGCGGACGACATTGAAGCCGATGAGACGGTTCACTACGACGTCTCACTGGGTTTCGCGCTGTCAGAGCCGCTTGCGACTATTGATCCGTCAATCGCCCCGGCGGATGACAACGCGCCGAGCCTAGCGCTTGCGGCGGACGCGCGCATCCTGCACGGATACTCCAGCTACTTCGGCTGTAACTTCACGCAGCGGGAGCCGGGCGGCGCGGTTGACGCCTACATTGTTGACTGCGCGAACTACGAGCTTTTCGCGGCGGGCGAGCCTTTCGTGGCGGCGTATGCGTTGGAAGACGCGAGTTCCGCGAGCTTACCGCTGCCCGCGTCAAGCGATGGATGGTTCGTCGTCGTGTCGAATGCGCACCGGATGGCCTGGGGCCAGGTGGTGAGCCTTGCTGTGGAGTCCGGAGGATAGTTGAACTTTACAGCAAACGCTGTTGTTTGAGACTTATAGCAAAGGGGCCCTGCGGGTCTCATTGCGAAGACACGCAGGGCACAGCCCTCTTAAGGCGGGGTTATTCTAGCAGACGGTACTATTCGGGGACATATGCAACATCGGGGATGGGGAGAGTAGCCAGGGGCCAGGGGTTAGGGGTGAGGGATTAGGGATTAGATCTGTAGGGCGCGGACTTGTACTGCGCCGCTCCCCCTAGTCAGTTTAAGACGGCGGCATACAAGTTGCCGCCCTACAGAAAAGAGCCGGGCTGGTTAGCCCTCCATAGGCGGGCAAGTCGCCGACGCGCCATAGCGCTGTGGCGACGGCGCGCCCGGCCTATTCATGAGGGGGGGACGAAGACGGCGGGGCACAGGTCCCCGCCCTACAGAAGATGCCGTGCAGTTCTACTCGAGGCAGCGCAGGAGGCCCATCGGGGTGCATTCGCCGCCCTGCCCCAGCGGATTGTCCGTGAGCGCCGCAGCGACTTCGGGGAATCGCTCCTTGCTAAGGCTCCCGCCAATCACCCAGGGATAGAAAATATCGTTCACATCAACCACGCAGGCGACGAGCCCGGTGGCATCTGTTATCTCGCCGCAGATCTCAGGTATCCGCACGGGGCCGGGTATCACGCAGTCGTAGTACCGCTCTATCGCCATGGTGTGCTCCGCGTCAATCATCTTGGTGGACAGGCCCGCGACGTTGTAGAAGTCGCCGGTGCGGTGCAGGACGAGCTTGCCCCACGCGGCGGCGAGCGTGCCGAGAATGATACGGTAAACGCCCACGCCCTCAATTGCCACCTGCATGGCGTACGGGCTGCGCAATCCCACGCCGTACTTGCTCCTGGTGACGAAGCGGCTGAGCAGGCGCGCCAGGGGCGAGACTCGGATGCCTGAGATCGGGCGCGCCCGCCCCTGCATAATCGCCAGTGCGGTTTCGGCGATGAACAGCACATCACCAGGCTGCGACAGGGGAAGGGCGTACTGGCGGACAACTTCAACGGGATCGTCCTGCTCTGTGAGAACGTGCGTCTTGACGGGAATCCGCAGGTAGCGGCGCCCGTTGACAACGATCTCAGGTTTCTTCTCACTACCCAACTTGTGCGATTATAGCAGCGAAGCTCTTGCCCGCGCCGCCGTAGCCTGCCATAATTGCAGGCGTGCGGAACAAGCTGTATCTCATCGGCTACCCACTGAGACATACACTCTCACCTCAGCTTCACAGTTCCTACTTCGAGAAAATGAAGCTCCCCCTATCGTATGCAGCGCGCGAGATGCCCCCGGGGCGGTTCACGCAAGTGTTCAAGGAGATGCTTGCGGAAGCCGACTTCCTTGGGGCCAATGTCACCGCCCCCTATAAGCAGAGCGTTGTCCCGTTCCTGGACGAGCTGAAGGGCGACGCGGAGACACTGGGTGCGGTGAACACTATCGTTCGTCGGGCGAAGGGGCGTCTTGTGGGCTACAACACCGATGCAGCAGGTTTCGCTGACGCTATTCGCGCATCGGGCAGGGAGACCGTGCGCCGGGCGCTTATCTTCGGGACGGGCGGCGCAGCCCTGGCGGTTCTGCTCGCACTGGGCGAGATGGGGTGCGCCCGTTTCGTAATCGTCTATCGGAGCAACCGAAACGTGGACGCGGCGCGAAAACTCATATCTTCAATCGGAAAAAAGGCGAGGTTCGTCAGCCTTTCTCAGTTCCATGACTTCTTCAAATGGGCGGAGGAAGAGGACGTGTTTGGCGATCCGGGCGGTTATGCGAAGATGGAAAGCGCGCAAAACAGCGCGGCGGAAAGCACAGCGCCCGCGCCCGCCGAGGCAAATGCGAATGCCAACTCTGACGGCTACGACAAGGGCCCGAAGCACTTCGACCTCCTGGTGAACGCCACGCCGACGGGCTTGTTCCCCCACGCAGAGGAAGCCATCGCCGACCATCCGCGTTTCTTCCATCTCTTCGAGGCGGCCATCGACCTCGTATACAACCCCGCCCAGACGAGGCTTTTGTTCCTGGCGCAGATCGAAGGCTGCGAAACTATTAGCGGGCGCAAGATGCTGCAGCATCAGGCGGTGCGCTCGCGCAAGATATGGGTGCGCGAGTTCAGGGCATACGAGAAGCATAAGGAATGATAGAATCGGCTCGTGGAACGCACACTCGCGCTGCAGGTGATCGAAGCCAACCTCAACCGGCTTCGTGAAGGACTTCGCGTGGCGGAAGACCTGCTGCGCTATACGCCCGGCGCAGGAAGCGAGTTCGGCAAACTCAAAAAGCTCAGGCTGGACGCGGGCAGAGCCGAGCAGGAAACCCGGCGCGTTCTGGGCAGTGAGCTTTCCCGCGCACGCAGGCTGCAAAAAGACGTGGGAAAGGATGAAACACCGGCTGCCGAGCTTGCGCGTACCGATGTAGCGGAAATTGTCACCGCAAACCTTAAGCGGGCTCAGGAGGCAGCGCGCACTATCGAGGAGCTGGTAAAACTCATTGCCGGAGCCGCGCTTTCCCGTCGCTACAAGAAACTGCGCTTTGCCATCTACGCACGCGAAGCGGAAGTTGCCGCGAAACTTGTCGCAATTTCGAAGCGCAGGCGATTCGCGGAAGCGCTTGAGCGATTCCCTGTATACCTCGTCATTGACGACCTGAACACGGTCACGCAAACGCCGGTTGAACTCGCGGGAGCGTACTACAAAGCCGGCGGGCGAGTAGCCCAGCTAAGAATGAAAAGCGTAGCAGCGAAGGCGCGGCTTATGCTGGCACGCGAGCTGCAGCGCGCATTCCCCGAGCTGATGCTCATTATCAACGACCGGGTGGATCTGGCACGAGCCGCCGGCGCTTTCGGAGTGCATCTAGGCGTTCAGGACCTGCCGCTATCGGCGCTGTCCGACGTGCGCGGGGATCTGCTCGTGGGATTGAGCGCAGGCGGGCCCGGGACGGCTGCGAAGGCTGTCGCAGCGGGCGCGGACTACATCGGCGTCGGCGCAATCTACCACACGGAAAGCAAACAACGCATGCGAATTGTGGGAATTGCCGGGTTACACAAGGTTGTACGGGCGGTTAAGTTACCCATCGTCGCCATAGGCGGGATTACAGCCGGCAATCTCGCGAAAGTTCTGAAGGCCGGAGCGACAGGCTGCGCGGTTATCTCCGCGGTTTCGTCTCCGAAGAAAGCCCGCGCGCTGTATGTGGAAGCGCGAAGGTTCGCCAAACGATAGGTGCGCCTGGTGCTACAATCAGCCCACTATGCGGGGTCAGATACATAGATGGGGAACCAGACTGTCACTTCTCGCCGCGCTTACGCTTATATTCCTCGCCGGGAGCGCGAATGCGGGCCGCTTCGAAGACCTGACGGGGCCGTGCGCGCCGGTGATACGCGAAGCGCTCGCGCAAAAAGGCCTTGCGCCCGGGGACGTGACGTTTGACCTGGACGACCGCGCATTCTTCGGCGGAGACCTACACCGGCTGCCCTTCTTCGACGCCCTCATCGCCAATCCGTGGAAGATACCCGAATACGTCCCGACCATCCGCGAGGGAGTGTTCACCGCGGCTAGCAGCGGTAACATCGCCAGCATGTGCCAGCAGGCCCAGTCCCGGCTGAATCTCTCCGTACGCGTGGGGCTCATCGGCAATCCGCTGGAGGATTACACAAGGCTGCTGGCAAACGAGGCGGTGGAGAACCACTTCATCGCCGCCCTAAAAAGACTCTATGCCGAGCGGAAGCTTCCCCTGAGTCCCAGCGAAGAGGAATATCTGGTCAGCAAGTCCGCCGAGTTGCCTAAGCCGGTAGCGCGGGCTGCGGCGCTGTACCTGTACGCCCTGCCGGACATCTTGGCCTATCACGACGCGGCGATGACACCCGTTAAAGCGAAGCTGCAAACGTCCAGCCTGGAGGATCCGGTTGCGGGATACATGAGATATTTGCTGGACGAGGATGAACCGACCGGTCCGGAGCAGATTGCCTATTCGACCGACTATGTCGAGCTGACGGAGTTTTTGCTAGCCAACCTCGACTGGGGATACCTGCACACCGGCGCGATGGTGCTGGGGCATGTCGTGAACCGCATGTGCGACGACCTGAAGGAGTATGCTGTGGAGGAGGGCGACTTCGGCCTCACGTTCGACACTCCGCTGGGGATGATTGTCCTGAGCGGGCCGGAGGCCGACAACTACGGCGGCGCGATGCCCTACCTGCTCATCATTGACACCGGTGGTGACGATAATTATCTCGGCGGGGCTGCCAACGTGAACTCATCTAATCCCAGCAGTGTGCTGATTGACCTTGCGGGAAACGACACGTACGAATGCGGCGTTGAAGACATTCCCTCGTTCGGCGCCGGCGTATTTGGCTATGGAATGCTCATTGACTGCGCGGGTGATGATTTCTACACCGCCCGACATTGCTCACAGGGCAGCGGTCTCTTCGGCGTAGGACTGCTGCTGGACGAGAGCGGCAACGACGCTTATTCGGTGGTGACAGAGGGACAGGCCAGCGGCACGTTCGGCACCGGCATTCTCGCGGATCTGGCGGGCAACGACATCTACGAGTGCTACCGCTCGTCGCAGGGATACGGCTTCACGCTTGGCGTTGGGTTGCTGGTGGATATGGCTGGCAACGACCGCTACATCGCCAACGACACCGATATCAAGTTCCCGTCGGCCCAGAGCAAGGAACACAACTCCTCACTGTCGCAGGGATTCGGCTTCGGCGCGCGCCGGGATTACACAACCGGCCATTCGTGGGCCGGCGGCGTGGGGATGCTGTTCGACGCGGAAGGCCACGACCACTACTCCTGCGGGATTTTCGGCCAGGGCGCGGGATACTGGTACGGCACGGGCATCCTCTCGGATGCCGGGGGTAACGACGAGTATGTGGGCCACTGGTACGTCCAGGCGTCCGGCGCGCATTTCGCCATCGGTGTGCTTGACGATGCGGCGGGCGACGACCGCTACTTTGCGGATATGAACATGGCTATCGGCGCAGGCCACGACTTCTCGCTGGGATTTTTGCTGGAGCGCGCGGGCAATGACACGTATAACGCGCCGAACCTTTCGCTTGGCGGCGGGAACGCAAGCGGCATCGGCGTCTTCTGGGATTTCGCAGGCGACGACACGTACGCTGTAACCGGCGGGACCACTTTCGGTCGGGGCCAGAACGGGCGTCGCGGGGGGCTGCGCGACTATATGCGCGTCATCGGCGTGTTCATCGACACCGGCGGTGCCGACACGTATCCGGTGGAATACGATTTTGCGGGAAACAACCGCATGTGGACCCAGGAGGGCGCAAACACCGAAGACCCGCTCCCGCTGGTCGAGCTGGGGGTGGGGGTAGATGGGGAGGTGGATATCGTTGACTAGTGGTTACAGCTTAGATGGCTAAGGACGACTACTTTGATGTATAATAACCTGCGCTGCTATTAACCGCGGGAGGTGTCGGTTATATGGTTGAGACGAAGAATGTCATATTGATCACCGGCCAATCGGGAATCAAGGTTGATAAATGCGTAGAACATATAGTTGAAGGCCTAGACGGCTTCACTCACATCAGGTTCAAGAAGCACTTGGACAGCGTCCTAAGCAATCTTCATCCAATACCAAAGGAAGCATTCAAGATGTTCTTGTGCATGCCGCCTATGGAAATGCATAAGTGGTGGCAAGCTGCGTTCAAGGAGATGATGTCGGAACTGAGCAGTCATGTTGACACGACCTGCATCATCACTTTCCATGGATGCCACTACAATCAAAGAAAACGTGAGTTCCTGTATCCTACCGGGCTTGATGAACTCCAGTTGCTAAGTGGCCGAGTTTTGCGTGTAGTCACTCTAATTGACGATTGCTTCGACATCTACGCCAGGCTATGCGAGCCTGACGAGATGTACCACCGGCTTTTGATAGAAGACGAGGGCAAGTCCAAGGACCATACTCTCTTGCTAAATGTAGCAAGAGCTTCCCAGCAGAACTTAACAGATGTTTTAATGTGGCGCGCGTTGGAAATAGCCTTCTCGCGCCTTGTAGCATATTGGCTAAAAGGCGAATTCTACGTTCTAGCTGTAAAGCACCCACTAAAGACTGGTCAGAGGTTATTTTCACTTCCTTCTGATCACATGAAAGTGAAATATGTATCTCACCCCATCACTAAAGTCCGGACCGCTCCTAGTGAGAGTGCGGAGCGTGCCAGGAAGTACATTGCAGAGTTGAATATCTTCATAGAAGAGGAGGTTAATAAGAACGATGACCTAGTGCTTTTCATCCCTGATACCATTGATGAACTCAGGTTCACAACAGGAGCGGGCGGCTTTCCTGATTTGGATGACCATTGGGACCTCCCTTTCTCGAAGCAGGAGCGTATATGCCCTGCTTCCATAGCGCCAAATCCCGATTTTCATCCACTCTATCCTCTGGGAAGGCCGGGGAAAAAAGCGCTGAGTGAAATGAAGGCTCGTGTGGACTCCCTTAAGGATAAGATTGATCAACAGATCGACTCTAGGGACCATACTCTAGTTGAGCAGGCGAGTCAGGGGCTTGTCGTCTATAGGCCACGGTTCCTAGGATACGATGTGTCAGACGGAGTGAGTGAAGAAATTATGTATAACAAAGACCTTCGCGATCAGGGAGAGAGTACAAGGCTGCTGTCTGTGTACGAACACTCCGAGGATTATGCGGAATTCGCAATTCGAAAGCTAGATTTCACCGTTAGGCGTGTTTTGGGTATATCAACTGATAGCAATACTGAAGGTAAAGTCAGCAAAAAGATTAAAGAAGCACGTGCAATCTTATCGCGTTTCATAAATGACGAGATGCTTTATTGCACAAATAGAATACATCAACAGAACGAACAGGATTTGCTTGACCTAATTTCTAGAGCGAAGGCGCAATTAGGAGAACTGAAAAGCCGATTAGTTTTACGTCGGAAAAGCAGGAAAAGTGCTCTCGATGGCGACTACTACCAGATGGAAGCTGTTGACTGGGATAAGCGCTGGGAAGAAATTCACGATACGTTCCTACGGGAAATGCAGACCAGATTCGTATTTTATAAATGCCTTGAGGAGGAGAAAGGAGATATCCAGAAATGGCTCGATTTGCACTAGACAGAAGTTTGTAGTATGCTACTATAATCTCAGGGAAGGAGAATGGTATGGGGAAGTACTTATTTCGCTCCGGGGAAGTTTCTGTTCCGATACTGTTCTACAACGGCACTCAAGAGGACCTTAAATCCATTGAGCTATTGCGCGATTCCGGCATTGAGTGCAACTACAGAGGTCCTCTTCTCGGCAAACCCACCCCTTATCTCATATGGGGCTATTTCGAGTATTCGGGACTCAAGGAGATCGAGGAATTCATTACCGATTACACGAGAAGCCGAGAAGCCGCGTGAGTCTGCATAAGCTTATGTAAAACTTCAGATTTAGCGATTTCAGGGCTTATTCTAGGCTCTTCATAATGAAGATAGCAGAAGACAGTCGTGTACTCACGCACAGTCAAATCCCAGTTCGAAATGCTGTACGGCGGCATATGAGACCCCGCCCTACAGAAGATAGCGGGCTAATCCTGTGATAGACTATCGGTGATGAGGATTACCGGTACGCAAGAAGGCGCGGGCGGCGAAATCGAGCTGACGCCCGCGGAAATCGTCGCCGAGCTCGACAAGTACATAATCGGCCAGGATCGCGCGAAGCGCACAGTGGCAATCGCCATCCGCAACCGCTACCGCCGTTCCCGTGTCGAAGGGCAGATGCGCGATGAGATTATCCCCAAGAATATCCTGATGATCGGTCCCACCGGCGTCGGGAAAACCGAAGTCGCCCGCCGCATGGCCAGCCAGATCCGTGCGCCGTTCGTCAAGGTCGAGGCCACGAAGTTCACCGAGGTTGGGTACGTGGGGCGCGACGTGGACAGCATCGTGCGCGACCTTGCCGAGATCGCCGTGCGCACGCTGAAAAACGAGCTCATGGCCGAGCTGTCCGAAAAGCTCGCGGACGCGGCGGCGTGGCGCATCGTGGATATACTGCAGCCGAAGCCGAAACGAGCACACCCCACGGCTGATATTGAGAGCATCGATGCGGCCCGCCAGCGCTCGGAGCAGATGGAGCGCGTCCGCGCAAAGCTCCACGAGCGCATCCTGAGCGGCGCGATGGACGACGAAAAAATCCGCATCCAGGTCTCCGAGAGCCAGCCGAAATTTATGCAGGTGTTCAGCTCGCAGGGCCTGGAAGAGCTGGGAATGAACCTCCAGGAGATGCTGGGTGATATGGGACCCAAATCCCGCAAGGAGAAGGAAGTGTTGGTCGCGGAGGCCCGGCGCATATTCCTCGAAGAGGAAGTGGAAAGCGAGCTTGACCATGAAAAAATCGTGCGCAAGGCGATTGAGCGGGTCGAGCAGACCGGCATCGTGTTCATAGATGAAATCGACAAGATCACGCTGGGCGAAAAGGGCGCGGGGCCGGACGTTTCACGGGGAGGCGTGCAGCGCGACCTGCTCCCGCTGGTGGAGGGCACAACTGTCATCACCAAGTACGGGCCGATTAAGACCAATCACATCCTGTTTATGGCCGCGGGAGCGTTCAGCACCGCCAAGCCGAGCGACCTTATCCCGGAGTTCCAGGGGCGCTTTCCGCTGCGCGTGGAGTTCGATTCGCTTTCGGCGGGCGAGTTTGAGCGCATACTCACCGAGCCCAAGAACGCGCTCACGCGCCAGTACCAGGAGCTACTGGCAACAGACCGGGTTGTGCTGAAGTTCACGTCCGGCGGGGTTAAGGCGCTGGCGCGGCTTGCACAGAAAGCCAACCGGCTGTTGGAAGACATCGGCGCGCGCCGGCTTTACACGATGATGGAAAAGGTGCTGGAGGATGTTTCGTTTGAGGCGCCTTTCGCCAAGCCGGTGTCGGTCAAGGTAGACCGCAAGTACGTCGAGGGGCGCGTCGGCGACATCCTGGCGGAAAAGGACCTCGCGGAATACATCCTCTAGCGCAGGCTCATTCCCCTGCGGGCTCTCGGAGCTGCCGGAGGAACTCCTTCAGGCTGTGCATATAGAGCTGTTCCGCAACCACGAACATATCGTTATGCCCCGCGCCCGGGATCTCCACCAGCGCTTTGGGCTGCACCGCAGCCTTATAAAGCCTTCGCGCATGCTCGATGGGAACCGTGGTATCGCGCGTCCCGTGGATTATGAGCAAGGGCGCGTTAATTCCTTCAATCTTGCCCATTGAATTGAGCTTTGTCCTGAGATAGAGCTCCGGAGGAAGGAACGGCATGGATCTGCGCGCCATGTCCTTCGCGGAGGTGAACGCGGACTCGAGAACGACCGCTCCCACCGGTTTGCGGGACGCCAGGTCAACGGCAACGGCCCCGCCCAGGGATTCCCCGTAGAGCACGATGCTTTCGGGCTCAACACCTCTCTCGCTGCACAGGTAGTCGTAGGCGGCGTCGGCATCAGCGTACAGACCGGCTTCGCCGGGCCGTCCCTTGCTGCGCCCGTAGCCCCGGTAGTCGATTGCGAGAACGTTCACGTTTAGCGAGTGCAGGAGCGCGAGCTTCTCTATCCGGTCAGTCAGGTTCCCACCGTTGCCGTGGAACAAAAGCATGGTATGCGCCGCGCCTTCCGCCGGAATGAACCAGCCGTGGATGCGAACACCATCTCTGGTTGAAAGGTAAACGTCCTGAACGTCAAGACCGTAGAAGCTCGCGTCCCATCTGCCCGTCGGGTACTTCGTCGGGAAGTAGATGAAGCTTCCTTCGAAGAGGTGCACGAGCAGGATGAGCACGGCGAGCGTGATCAGGACAATGACTATCAGGTGCACGAGCATTTTCTTTAGCTTCGCTGCTATTTCAGATCCCCGCATGCGGCAAACGCGGCTGCGCAGCTCTCGCACAGGCATATCCGCCCGCCTGAGATCAGCTGCTACAGCAAGCCGCATCCCTCCAGATACGTATCGAGACCGATGTCTTCAACCTTCTCGTTTATTTTGTCTTTCACCTTCTGAAAGGTAGTCTTCTTTAAGAGCGCATTACGGATGCTGAATAACTCGCCATGCTCCTGCGCATCCAGAGAATCTCTTTTTACCTCGTACCATACGGCCACCTCACACTTACTGAATATCTCCGTGGCGTGCTCATCCACTTTACTTAGGAATTCGCTGACTCTCTCATTAGAACTGACGTCGAAACCGGCTGTGGAGAAAACGTGCCCCGCCGCTGCAATGAGAACAAGGTCTGCATGATCCAGAACATCAGCGCGCAACTTATTATCTGACAAAGTAGAGCTATCAGCAGGAGTATTGTTCCTAAGTTCACGCTGCTTATTCTCAGTAAGGGCACGGAATTTTAAGGCAAGTAATGTTGGCAATAGCAGTTCGCATGCTTTCCTGTTATTGGGAAATACGTCCCTGTACCTACCAGCGTCAGTTATGTCCCATATGCTCTTAGTCTCTGATTTTGCTTCAGTAGGATAACCATTAAATGCGAGATAGGACCTGGCAGCCTCTTGGTTGGTGAACCTACGGTACTTTGAACGCCTTGCGCCGCCTTCTCGAGGCATTTTAAAAGGATTCTTATCATTTTCGCTCAAAACCGACCATTCGCCATCCTTCACATCAAAGAAATAGGATGGTGACCAATTCTTGAACTGCAGCTGGAGGGACCGCTGTACGGGATCATTTGCCCTAAGGGACCGCGAATCCACTCTAGTTTGGCTATTTGTGAACGTGGCTATTTTCGTTTTAAGCTCTTCTTCGTCAGTCGCAACGATTCGAACAAGAAATGCGACGTCAGAGGCGTATCTATGGACATCATGGCGATTCAGAACTGATACGGTTTGACAACCATTAACGATTTGCGGCCGTCTAAGGTGAATCGTTCTCTCGTTATCTCTAATGTCGAAACTGTCGCACACGATTGTCACGCCGTTGTTGTATGCCAGAACTGCGTGTCTTTCCGTTGCCTGCTGTATAGTCTGAGAAATCCTGCTATTAACGGGATTCCTCAGGTCAAGGAAGTAGCGGAAGTTAGCAGCAAACATCTCTGGAGAATTGCCGAAATCGGCAAGCTCCCTACCGCCCACCATTACAGACGCAACTCTAAGGCTTTCACTCTCATGTAGCAACACACCGGACTCCATATAAACTAAGTCTTTCGACTCTGGAGGCGGAGACGCAAACGGTCCGATTGCGAGATATTTGTTTCGCAGCTGCTTCCATCCAACAATCTCTGATGTAAACCTCTCCTCTTCGGCCTGTGGGTACTGGGCCCGAAGGGCGTCTCGCAGCTGGTCGCTATGTTCAGGACTTGCGGTGCCAATATGGACGAACAAAAGTGAGACGCTGTACATGTTCTCTAAGCACTTTTTCAACCTGTCGCTTTCCCTGTAGATAGCTTTGCTCTCATCGACTATTCTATCCGGCGATTCCATTCTCTTGGGAAGCGATGCAAACGACCTTAATTCATCAAGGCCGTACGCATCAGTGTATTTACATTGTACTAAGTAAACGACACCTTCTTCATCGCTTACGTGAAATCCGTCAAGACCTCCATCGCCAGGCCCATCTGTATTCGCGGTTTTTGCCTCACTATCAGCGAGTAACAGAATCGTCCGAAGCACCCAATGAGTAAAAGCCTGTCCATCATTAGAGTACCCAGGATGGTCTTCTCTAATAGACGCGATTTCTGCGGATAACTGCTCCAAAAAATCCTGTTTTTCCATTACACTCTCCTACTATTTCAGATCCCCGCATGCGGCGAATGTGGCTGTGCAGCCCTTACAGAGGCAGCGCTTGACGTGAAACATCGCCGCGTACAGGCCGTCGTCGGCCAGCAGGCGCAGGATGCGGCTGGGCGGCTGGCCCTTGTCCCTGAGTTTCGCCAGCTCGCGCTCGACAATCTTCTGTGCCTCCGCGCAATCAATCGTTTCCGAGATATGCGTGACGACCCACGTTTTTTCGTCCAGGACTAGATCGCCGAACACAGCTGGTGCGAGTTCGCGGATCAGCTTCAGCATCAGGCCGCATATGCGGCGGATCTCCCATTGTGCGGCGGCGTTGCAGCGGGTGCGGCAGACGTGGCGCCATTCGCGGAAATTGCCGGAAATGACGATGCCGCTCTCAACCGCGTTGGGCAGCACGAAACGGGCGTCCTCGTTTTCCAGGCCGAGCTCCTTTAGCCGCTGGTATGCCTTTCGCGTTTCCTCCATCAGTTCCACAAACACCTTGCGCGCTTCCGGGTTGCCAGCGATAGAGGGCGGAAGCACCGCCCGGAAGTCCTTCTCGCTGACGTAGCGCTGACTCTGCTGGGAGAACGAAAGCAGGCGGTGTCTGACCTGCTCGTGGGTGTATGCCCGGCTTCCCCCGAGCACGCGGAAAGTGGCGCTTGCATGCTCCAGCACGCTTTCGTGCCCGCGCAAGATTATGCCGCGAATGAAACGCTTGCCGCTCTCCGGGGACATCTGCGCCTGCGACTGATAGCACTCCCGTGCGGCACGCTCGATGTGCTCTTCCACAGACCCGCCTTCGATTGGCCGGGTGAAGCCCATTAGGCTTACAGTGGGCTCAGTTAGCAGCACGGAAACCGCTTCTATGCGATCAGTAAGAGTCTTCATCTCTCTCACTACGGATTTCAAGCCGCTGTTCGTTTTCCTCTCTGTAGCCGGGTTCAGGTATGCCAGCGACATGGTAGATCGACCGGTAGCCCTCTGCCGTGGTCTCCAGCAACTCGAAGAAATCCCTCACAAGCTGGCCGTCAAGTTGCGAGTCGGCCACCTCCAGCATTTTCTCCTTGGCGACGTTGTACGGCATGGATGGCCTGTACGGCCGATTGCTGGTCATTGCGTCAAAGCAGTCGGCAATGCAGATTATCTTCACCAGCTGCGGAAGGTCGGACAATCCGTCGGGATAGCCCCCACCGTCTATCCGCTCGTGGTGGTGACGGATGATTCCGCGAGTAGGACTGAGGAGTTTGATATTCTTCACAATCGCCTCGCCGCGCTCCGGATGCTCCATCACCACTGCGAACTCATCGGCTGTGAGTTGTCCTGGCTTGAGCAAGATCTCGTCGGGCAGCCCTAGCTTCCCGATGTCGTGGAGCAGAGAGGCCCGTTCCAGCGTCTCGATATCCATCTCGCTAACGCCAGCGTAACGCGCCAGCAAGGTCGACCAGCCGGCCACGCGCAGAGAGTGGTTCTGAGTGTACTCGTCACGCGCCTCCAGCGTGGCGATCAGGCCGCGCACGGTTTCGAGGAACAACCCGCGCAATTCCTTGTTTAGCCGGTGTTCTTCATCGGACTGCGCAGAGACAACTTTGTTCAGGCTGAGGATGATATCGCCGGTTTCATGCTCGATTCGCGCGTGCTCTTCCGCATCGTCAAGGAGCACTCCCAGATGCTCCTTCGTCCGCCGGTAATGCGTGTGTAGAACGACAACGCCAGCCAGAAGAAGCACAGCGAACGTCAGTCCCGCAGCGATAAAGGTGAAGATGCCCGACGGGCTCCCTATCGGCGTGTAATACCGGAATAAGACGACGAAGATGACGACACTAGCGACCGCAAGTAGAAGGATAAAAGCCCAGGCCATCCTTGGTACCTGGACTACTCCTCCCCAGGGGGTACGAGGTGCAGTGTTCATTACTATTCGATTATATCAGACTGCGATGCTGCTAGTATCCCAAATGTGGGGTTATAATCTTCTTGTGGGTCAGAACATACGAGCCAGTTTGCTTCTCTGGATAACACTCGCAGCCTGCGTGCCGCTCCTTTGTGCCTGCCCGCGCCAGGAGACTTCCGAAAAGCTCGCAGCCCCCGGGCGAAAGCCCATGCCCGCCCGGCAGGCGGAGAGGCCACTGGCCCACTTACTGTTTGTGATTCCACCGCCGGATCCGCTCTATCCTGAACGGGAGTACTTCACCTCGGAATTCAGCGCCGCAGCGCAGGACGTGTTTGCCGCCGCAGGCTGGGAATACCGAGAGCTGCGCCTGTACGAGCATCCGATGAACGAGTGGCATGCGGTCATGAAGAAGGAGCTGGACTCCTATCCGATGGTAGTCTTCAGCTACCACCAGATATACATGCCCCTGTTCTGCGACCTGGCAGAACACATTGAGATCCGCGACGCAAGCTATCTGCTCGCGCTAACGCCAGTGAAAGCCGGCGCTTCGTCGCTGATAAACGTACTTGAGTTCCGCACCGAAGAGCTTGGCTTCGTGGCGGGTGCTACGCTCGCGGGGGTCACCGTCTCCAGCCACCTGGCAACGGTCTGTTTTGATGATGAGATTGGCGAACGCTTCACCGCCGGCTTCTATCAGGGCATGACGGAACAGCGCTCGGGCGCCACTCTCTCAGCCATTGTTGTATCCCGCAGTGACCTGATAGGCCGGGATGACAGTGTTGAGTTGCTGACCACCAGGCTGGAACAGGGAAACCGCCGCCTGAGTTCAGGGATGAGCATCGATTCGCTCGCCTTCTTCACCGGTCCGCTGGCGGAGCCCTTCATCCTGTCCCTCCCCGCACAGAGCGCAAACGTCACTTTCGGGCCGATCCCGAACTACGATATAAAAACCGGCGTTCTCATGACCAGCACTTACATCGACTTTGGCAGGCTGCCCCGGTATCTGGTCGAGAACGCGGACGGGCTGGGCCTGCTGACGCCGGTCAGGTCCGTGGGGAATGGGCACAAAGTGCTGTCACAGCATCGAGTGCAAATCGGCAGAGCCATACCGTCCCGGGGCGTGCAGTACATCCCGGTGGGTCTTGCTGACGGAGTCCTCAACTACTCGGGCTTCAGCCACTCCAAACGCTTCCGTGGGTTCCCGGAAGGGCTGGCCTCGGACATAGACTACTACTACCGCGCCATCTGCATCGGTGAGATCGAGGTATCAGCCGAGCCGCCGAAGTGAGCGACCGCACAGGTGTTCCCGCGCCCTACAGAAGCCACCGGTGGCTCTGCGTGTGCGTGCGCTTCGCCGCTAAAACGGCGGTAAGAACACCTGCGGAAGAGCTCGGCAACGCTTCGCGTCAAATGCGCCTGCGGGCCGGCAATACATGCTCTACTGTCAGGGGCAGTCCAGCAAAAGCCGCTGCGCTCTGTTGCGGATCGAGCATGAACTCCTGCCCCAGGCTTATCTTCCTCGGCGCGCCACCCGCACGTGGCACAATCAAGAATGCGGGACAATCTCCTTTCGCTCGTTCCAGCCGCTCTCTGAGATCACTTAGCTCCTCTTCACTGGGTGCACGGTTGAACTTCAGAAGCAGTCTGCCGCCTTCGCCCGATGGTGTTCGCACCTCACCCGCTTCTCCGCCCTCTCCGCGGTAGAGCACAATCTCACCCGCATACAGCTTCAGCGCATCAATCAGCGCCTCAAATGCCTCATCGGTGGCATCATCAATGTTGACCGTTCCCTGGATGACGACCTCGTTGCCTTCCTGCAGCAGATCCGCGCAACGCTCGTATGCCGCCGGTCCGACGACAACGTTGACCGAGTGCTCGACGCTGCAAAGGCGCGCAAGCGCGTATATCTGCTTCCGGCGAGAAACGAGCACACGTATGTCGTCGAGCACGCCGCCCAGGCGCACTCTGGCGTCAGATAGATACAGCCCCCGCTCCTCCAGCTTCCGGTGCAGGTCTGAAATCTGCATCACCCGCTCGTCGCGCAGCACCGCAGCCCTCTCATATGGATTGTGCGTCAGATAGACGCCGATGCTCTCTTTCTCCATGCGGGCAATCGCCTCAGGCGGGGTCGCTTGGTCAGCCCTCGCGGCTGTCGGTGACGAAGATTCGAACATCGCAATCTGGTTATGATGAGTCCTCCGGGACAGGTAGTTTTCAAGATTGCGCAGAAGCTCACCCCGATCCATGCCGAACTCGTCAAAAGCGCCCGCACGGATCATAAACTCAAGGGCGGTCTTATTTACCTTCTGGCCGTCAACGCGTTCAAGGAACTCCTCAACTGATTCGAACCGGCTGCCGGCATCGCGAACCCGGACTATCTCGTCCACCGCCGAGCGCCCGACGTGCTTGATACCGCCCAGGCCGAACACAATGCGCTTTTTTGCATCCGACACGAAATCGAAAGCCGAAAGATTCACGCTTGGCGGCACGACCTCAATGCCGAGCTTCTGGCATTCCTGCAGCGCGGCGGCCAGCTTGGCGGAGTCGTGAATGTAGGTGTTCATCAGCGCCGCAAGGAAGTGGTGCGGGTAGTAATACTTCAGGTAGGCTGTCTGGTAGGAAAGGTAGGCGTAGCAGGCCGAATGTGCCTTGTTGAAGCCGTAGCCTGCGAACTTCGCCATCATGTCCCATATCTCCACGGCCTTGCCTTTGGCGACTCCCCGTTCCACCGCTCCGCTGATGAAGCGCTCCTTGTCCCGGCCCATCAGCTCGAGAATCTTCTTGCCCATCGCTTTGCGCAGAACGTCCGCTTCGCCAAGCGTGTAGCCCGCGAGCCGCTGGGCGATCTGCATGACCTGTTCCTGGTAGAGCAGGACGCCGTTCGTAGGCGCCAGCACCGGCTCGAGTTCGGGCAAAGGCAGTCGCACCAGATCGGGTTCCCTGCGGTTGGCGGTGTATATGGAGACCATTCCGCCCTGCAGCGGCCCGGGACGGTTCAGTGCGTTGAGCGCCGTGAGATCCTCCAGTGTTGAAGGATGCGTCTCCCGCATCACGCGCACGATGTGCGGCGCCTCAAACTGGAAGACGCCGAAGCAGTTCCCCGCAGAATATATGTTCTCGTAGACAGCCTGGTCATCGAAGGGGATCTCGTCGACATTCACTTCGACTCCGTCCACCTCGCGCACGTAACGGACCGACTTATCGATGGTTGTAAGGGTCTTGAGACCCAGGAAGTCGAACTTGAGCAATCCCACTTTCGTCAGTGCGCCCATCTCATACTGCGTCACCAGCATATCTGAGTCCTTGACTGCCCTCAGAGGAACGTACTCCGCCAGCGGGCGGTCAGCCAGCACTACTCCCGCTGCGTGAACCGACACGTGGCTCACAAGGCCCTCGAGCTTCTCCGCTTCCTTCACCAGGTCATGCGCCGCGCGGTCGCGCCTGAGCAGATCGGCAAGCTCCGGATTGGCCTCAATCGCCTTGCGGATAGTGATGTTAAGGCCTGTGATCAGCTTGGTAATGCGGTCAACATACGCATACTCGTAACCCTTAACGCGCCCAACCGCCTTAACAACCGCCCGCGCTTTCAGCGAGGAAAACGTAATTATCTGCGCCACGTTGCCGTCTCCGTAGCGCTCTTTGACATAGTCGATAATCTCTTCGCGGCGCTCGTAGCAGAAGTCGAGGTCGAAATCAGGAAACTCTACCCGCTCCTTGTTCAGGAACCGTTCGAAATACAGGCCGTGCGCCAGCGGATCCAGTTTCGTTATGTACAGGCAGTATGAAACAAGGACGCCAGCGGCCGAGCCGCGCCCCGGGCCCACCGGAACGCTCTGCTCGCGTGCATGGCGCATGAGATCCCACACAATGATGAACAGAGCTGCGAAGCCCGCTGTGATGATGACCGAGAGCTCCTCTTCCAGGCGCTCGGTTACAGCCTGAGGCAATTCCTGCCCGAAGCGCTCACGTGCTCCTGCATATGCCAGTTGCCGCAAGAAGTCATCCAGCGAGATCTCGCCATGCTCCTCCGGCAGCTCGAATGTGGGGAAGTGCACGCGGCTGTCTGTGATGTCCACGTCGCACTGGCGCGCGATCTTAGTTGTCGCGGAAAGGGCCTGCGGATGCTCTGGAAACGCCTTCGCCATTTCCTCGTAAGATTTAATGTAGTAGTGCGGGCCCGAGAAGCGCATCCGGTCCTTATCGTCCACCTTGCTGCGGGTTTGAAGACATAGCGCGATGTCGTGAGCCGTTGCGTCTTCCGCCTCGACGTAGTGGCTGTCGTTGGTGGCCACGACCTGCAACCCGAACTGCTTCGCCTGATCCAGCAGGAACGCGCGCGATGTGGCCTCCTCCTCCAGGCTGTGGTTTTGCAGCTCCAGGTAGAAGCGCTCAGTGCCGAAAAGGTCGGCGTAACGCTGGATCTCCGCCCTTGCGGATTCCTCGCCCTCGCGCAGCAGCGCGCCGTTCACCACGCCGGACAGGCACGCCGAAAGCGCAATCAAACCCGATTTGTATTCGCTGAGAATCTCAAAATCTACCCGCGGGCGGTAGTAGTAGCCCACAGTGAAGCCGAGCGTTACCAGCTTCACCAGGTTCCGGTATCCCTCATGATTCATGCACAGAAGCACGAGATGCCGGTTGTACCTGTCGAGGTCGCTGTCGCGGTCGGTGCATTGCCTGGGCGCCACATAGACCTCGCAGCCGATGATGGGATGCAGCTCCGCAGCCTTCATCTGCACGTAGAAATCCACCGCACCGTAGAGGTTCCCATGGTCGGTCAGCGCGAACGAGTTCTGCCCGATGCTTTTCAGGCGCTCGATGATCCGGGGAAACGTCGAGATGCCGTCGAGCAGCGAGTACTGCGAGTGGTTATGCAGATGTACGAAGCTCGTCATCACCTCTTAGTTCAGCGCTTGCCCCGGCTCAAGTATTCCATCGTGACTCTGACGTACAGCTCTACGCCGCTCGGAAGCACGTCTTCGTCCATATCGAACTTCGGGTGGTGGTGCGGATACACAATCCCTTTAGCCGGATTCTTGGCGCCGACGTAGACGAATACTGATGGCACCTGCTCCGCGTAGCGCGAGAAATCCTCGCCGCCCATGGACGGCTCCGCGTCCACCACCTTGCGCGCGCCTACTATCTGTTTGGCAATGCCGCGCACGAATTCCGCCTTGGTCTTGTCGTTAACCGTAGCCCCAAGCATCCGGCGGAAGTCTATCTCGACCTTGCAGCCGAGCGCCCGCGCGGTGCCGCGGGACACCGTTTTGAGCTGGCGCTCCACCAGGTTGCGCACATCCTTGTGGAACGTGCGGACGGTGCCCTTCATCGTCGCTCTGGGCGGGATGATGTTAAAGGCGGTTCCCGCATTGATCGACGCCACTGTGAGCACCGCGGGCAGGAGGGGATTGACGTTGCGGGAGACCACGGTCTGGAGATTCATCACGATGGACGCCGCGGCAACCACCGGGTCAGCGCTCTTGTGCGGATACGCGGCGTGCCCCCCAACTCCAATGACGTCAATCGTGAACTCGTCCACCGCCGCCATGCACGGACCGTCCAGGGCCGCCATCTTTCCGGCTTCCATCGGCAACCACACGTGCGTTGCGAACGCGAAATCCACCTTTGGACTGTTCAGCACGCCTGCCTTGACCATCGCGCCGCCGCCGTCAGCGCCCTCCTCGCCGGGCTGGAAGCAAAGCTTCACCTTCCCGCCGGGAAGCCCGGTCTTTTTCAGCACCTTCGCGGTGCAAAGCAGCATCGCGACGTGCGAGTCGTGCCCGCAGGCGTGCATCGTCCCCGGCTTCAGGCTCACATATGAGTGCGTGTTTTCTTCGGTAACGGGCAGCGCGTCCATATCGGCCCGCAGCATTATCGTCGGGCCGGGCTTTCCCGAGTCGATAAGGCCAACGACGCCGGTCTCGGCCAGCCGCTTCGTAGGTATCTTGAGCCGCTTTAAGTACTTCTCGACGAACTTCGCGGTCTCGTATTCCTCAAACGCGACCTCGGGATGCTGATGTATGTGCCGCCGGAGCTCGACAACCTCGCCGGCGAGGGCGGCAACTTCGGGCGACAATTTGGCCTTAGCCATCGATGCGGACTTGGATTTCCTTCGCGGCATAAAACGGGACTCCTGGCAATGGACTATGCCCATAATACCACGCTTGCGGGCAAGCTCAACGGCGCGCTGTGCGGGTAAAGAGGAATCCCTGGGTGTCCTCTCGCTACATCTGAGACACGAGCTTTGCCAGCTCCGAGAGAAACGCGTTATCGCATCCCGCGTCCACGTGATTGGAGTTCCACAGCCCGGACTGGCAGACCTTTTCTCGGTCGCTGCACCTGCCCAGCCAGGCCTTAGATGGCCGGTCGATTGCTCCCGACTCCGGTTTCCCCCAGTTGCTCAACAGAGCTATCGAGTTTCGCTCGATGCACCCCCGAAGGCTCCTTGGCGACGGTTCATCGTCGACTTCCAGCCAGAGGAAGGGCATTGCGCCGATGTATGCGGAGACTTTTTTCTCCAACGCCAGCTCGCGCTCCCGAACCTCCTTTGGCGCGGAACTCCTCTGTCCCCAGCT
This sequence comes from Planctomycetales bacterium, assembly GCA_030606285.1. Classification (GTDB taxonomy): domain Bacteria; phylum 4484-113; class 4484-113; order 4484-113; family 4484-113; genus JAGGTK01. Next base: position 48,172 of record JAUWGS010000007.1, read on the forward strand.
TGGCACGCGCGGCGTGCCGTCCCGCCGCATCAATGCTGCACCCACCAGCAGGCGGAAAATCGAGCCGCGATGGTTACCCCCGCCACTCTTTATACCTTTGTGATTTCTCAGCCGCTTCCGCAATGTCGTGCGTGAGCCTTCTTTCAGCGCATGCGTTCCCACGCGAACAACTCTGAGACCTGAGCCGGAATCGCTTCTTAGTTCGCTTTTCTCGAAGAAGAAATAGACGCCCCGCCGGGGCCAGCTCATTTTCCCGTCACAAGCTGCGAGCTTGCGGCATCCACCGACGCGCTCCTTAAGCTTGGCCAGCGTCTCGTAGAAACGCACAAGGTCTCGTAGCCTATCCATACTTTATCTGTTGGTTGAGCTATCGCTTTTGCTCTTCTAAGTCATAAGATTCCAAACCTGAATCCCCTCGGCAATTATGCCGTTGACACCGTAGAGCCGAATGTATACCAGGTGACGCTCACCCGGATCTGGAAGTAGCGAGCTATCGTTACGGTCAAAGTAAGCGAGGATGTCAGCATCAGTTACGACTTGCATGTATGCGTTTCCGGGTGAAAACTCGGTCTTGGTGAAGTCGAACGGCTTGCCCGATATCGGACTTGCCCACCACAGCTTACGCATCAATGAGAGTTCGCTTCCCGGTTCACGAAGAATATCCTGATCGAAGGATGATAACTCCCAGGGGCCCTCCGGTGTCCTGCCGCGCTCCAAGTAGAAATTTAGTATCGATTGCGTAAAATTCGCCCGATTACAGCTGAAGAGTCGTTTATTGTTGATACTGGTGACCAGTCCATACAAAGCCATCTCCTCGGCATCGAGGTCGGTGAGCAGCCCATACAAAGCCATCTTCTCGGCATCTGTAAGTTCATCATACGGAACTATGGGTGAGTGAAAGGTCATATTGCCACGGTCCCTGAAATCCGGGCCCTCTCCTCTGAGGTGGGCGAAGTACTCCGGGTCATGCGATTGAATCTCGAACTGCGAGAAATCGATGCCGAGAGAACTGGCGGAAAAGCTTTGCCAAGCATCGATGCTCGCCTCCCGTTGCGCAGAAGACGGGGTATTGATTGCCTTCGTCTTCTCCGTCGCCGGATTGCTACATCCGGCAGCCAGTACCACAAGTATTGCTGCTACCATTGCCAGCGCTGATGCCAAACCGATAAGCCTTGACTGAATCATAATGTAATTCCTCCTTGCCGCCTAATTGACGGCAGTGATAATTCCCTCTCCCATTGATATGTCCATTTACCTTATCGTGCCTACTCAACTTCACCGATTAAGGGTCAGGACTGATACACACACAGCAGTTCTCAATTTGCATACGTATGATATTATCGCGCCACATCGTTAGAGGAGGGCACGAGCGACAATCGTACACATCGTAAGCAACATCTACCCAGATTTTACAGCCTGGTTCGGAGCCTGGGCCGTAGTGATGGTTCTTGTAATGAACTTCTTCGTGCTAGGTCTCACCCAAGCAGGCGTCATCGCACTCATAAAGGTTATGCTCGCCCTGGCTGATGTAGTCAAAAACTTGCCCGTCGCAACCATCGCAGATTGCAAGGGCGCTTATTGATAAGACCAAGACTGCCAGCAGCGTCAGAATCGCGACCGCTGCGATGAGCGCATTCGCTCTTTCATACACCATAGATTCATACCTCCGATTGCACATCTCGCGTTGTTATTTTACCCCCCGCTGACTGGTATGTCAATGGCACGCATAGTCACCGAACGCGGCGGCCATACCCTCCGGCCACGCGCAGAGCGTCCGGTGGCCTTAGTTGGTGGCATCCCGCGTTTCGCGGGATGGCTTGTGCGAAATCACGGGCGGGACCCACCGATGCCAAGGCTATGGCGGGCAAGCGCCCGTGCCATCGACAATATACTCAGATTCTAGAAGGCGGGGCGCCCTTCGGGTCTGAGCCTCCCTTCGAGCCTGAGCCTCAGAGCCAAAGGCAGGGTCGAAGACGGAGTCCCCGCCCTACAGGGAGGCCCGGAATCCGGTCTAAGCAATAGAGACGGCCGTGTGGCGGTATAATCTGTGGGCATGTCTCTTATCGAAATAGTCACGTATCCGGCGGAGGTTCTCACGAAGACCGCGCGGAAGGTCGGGCGCGGGGACATCGAGCGCGTTCGCAAACTGGTCCACGATATGGCGGAGACGATGATCGAAGGCGAGGGCATCGGGCTCGCCGCCAACCAGGTGGACGAGCTTTTGCGGGTAATCGTAGTCAGAGACCTTGAAGCCGATGAAGTCCACTACTACCTCAATCCCACAATCACCAAAGGGCACGGGGAAGAGCTGGGCGAAGAGGGCTGCCTGTCGTTCCCGGGGCTGGCAGGCCTGATACCCCGGTACGAGCAGGTAACAGTCAAGTTCCAGGACCTGGATTTGAAGATCTACAAGATTGAGCTGGAGGGCTTGCCCGCCAGGACGGTACAGCACGAAATAGACCACCTTAACGGGATTACCATCAAGGACCGCAGCACGGTGGAGCTCTACCATCGCGAGGAAGAAGAGGACGAAGAAAGCAGGCGCCCAGGTAAGCGGCATGCTGTGCTAAACTAGGCGCATGCCGCGCCCCGGCACCGGTCCTGAAAGCACTAATGAGGAGCGTTTCGCCTCCCCCCAGCAGCGCGAATTCTCCGCATTCACCGCAAAGCGTCCTGCTTCACTTGACGCGTTTGTAGGGCAGAAAGGCCCGGTAGCGAATATCCGCGTGATGCTAAGTGCCGCGCAGAAACGGGGCGCGGCCCTTGAGCACGTCCTTTTTGCCGGCCCGCCCGGACTCGGCAAGACGACGCTGGCGAACATCATCGCCCGCGAACTGGGCGTGAGCCTTACATCCACCACCGGCCCGCTGCTGGAGCGCCCCGGCGACCTGCTCGCCATCCTGACGAGCCTGCAGGAGCGGCAGGTGTTCTTCATTGACGAGATCCACCGGCTCAACCGCGCGGTGGAGGAAACGCTGTATTCCGCGATGGAGCAATACAAGGTTGACGTAATTATCGGGAAGGGGCCGGGTGCCAAGACGATACCGCTCAACCTGAGCCCGTTTACGCTAATCGGCGCGACGACCCGCAGCGGGCTGCTCACCGCACCGCTGCGCGACCGCTTTGGCGCGCTGTTTCACTTAAGCTTCTACGCGCCGGAGGAGCTTGCACGTATCATCGGGCGCAAGGCGCTGGAGCACAACATCAAAATAAACGACGAGTGCCTGCTATCCATCGCCCGCAAGTCGCGCGGGACGCCGCGCGTGGCGCTGCGGCTATTCAAACGCGTGTGGGATTTCGCAATCGTCGCCGGTGATACGGAGGTCACGTCGAAGCTGGCTGAAGAATCCCTGGAGCGCTTAGGCATCTCCGACGAGGGCTTAGATGAGATGGACCGCCGAATCCTGATGCTCATCCTCAAGAATTTCAACGGAGGGCCTGTGGGCATCTCCACCATCGCCGCCGTGCTCAACGAGGAGCGCGACACCATCGAGGACGTCTACGAGCCGTACCTGATGAAGGCGGGATTCCTCGAGAAGACTTCGCGCGGGCGGTGCGTGACGCAGAAGGCGTACGATTACTTCAAAGTGCCTTACACGCCGGACAGGTTCCGGCCCGGGCCTGCTGTGCCGCTATTCGAGGAAACCGAGGGAAGCGAAAAGGAAGAGCCAGCCTAGCCATTGCCGCCAGCCTTCTCCTCTCGCTTGATGGCTTCCCAGTTGTCCAGCACATCTTCGGCCGACGGCGCATCCACCGTGCCGAAAACATGGGGGTGCCGGCGTATAAGCTTATCGCAGATGCCGTCAATGACATCCTCTAAGCTGAAGTAGCCCAGCTCCTCGCCCAGTACGCCCTGGAAGACCGGCTGCAATAGCAAATCACCAAGTTCTGTCACCAATTCACGCTGCGCGCTTTCCCATTGCGCTGCCAGTTCCTCCGGCAATTCGCCTTCACCCAGTGGCGCGCCGGAGGCGGATGTGGCCTGGTCGAACCTCTCATGCGCGGGATGATGCGCGTGGGTGCGGCCTTTTTCACTGTGCCCGGTGCTGAAATCCTCCGGCGGTGACGGCTCGGCGGGCGGCAGGCCACGATGCTCGCGGATGCGCGCTTCCACAACGACTAGCCGGTCAATTGCGGCGACGACTTCCGCCGACTCTTCTGTGACATACTGCCGCAGCGACGCCAGCGTCTGCTCCTTATCCCAGGGGCAACCGTCGGGCGCAAGCAACCGCCGCATAATTCCCGCAAGGCGCGCAAACGCACTCCCGGCATCGTCGTCAGGCTGGGGCGAAATATCGTCCGTCACGTCGCGATTCTACCACCGTTGGTACAACCCGCCGCCGAAGCGACGACCATACGGATTTCCACAGCCTCCTACTGCGTAGCCTTCTCCTTCAGGCCCATCAGCTCGGGCAAATTGACTTTGCGTAAGCGAGTTGGTAGACTGATTTCCGCGAAAGAAGGGGGCAATTACCGATGATTACAAGATATATCCCGTTTGCCATAGTGCTAGTTATTGCGCTCGTCGCAAACGCCTGCGGCGGGGGAGGCGGCGACGGAGCGCCTCTGCCGGGCGGCGCGGAGCATACCCAGCAGGTGACGGTGGAGCCCGACGGCGACTCCACAATCACTCTTGAGAGCGGCGCGCGCGTCCACTTCCCGGCCGGCTGCTTTAACGTCCCGACAATCATCGTGTTTTCCGACACGATTGTGGGGCCGGAGCGCGAAGCCGACACCTATCCCGCGGGCACGCCGGGGCTGGTCTCATATCTCACCATCAACAATCCCGCGACCGAAGACAACCAGTTCCAGCGCGACATCACTGTCACGTTCAACATCCGCGTGACGGACCTTACGGACGGCATGGAGTACTGGGTCTACCGCTACGACGACCTGGAGGGGCAGTGGGTCCGCTTCGCGAGCGCCATCGCTACGGTGACTTCCGAGGGCACGCTTGCGACCGCGACGCTGCCGACAATCGGCATTGCCTATTACGTCGGCTCCATCGGGCTGTTTGACGGGCTGCTCGCTGACGGCGGCGATCTGCCCGGCGACGCGGCAGGCATCGTCACCGGCATCATCACCGACGCGGTTTCCGGCGATCCGGTTGAGGGCGTTGACGTAATGCTGTATCTGGTTGACGGCGGCGAGACACTAGCCCACGACTTTCTAAACGGCGAGGCCGATCCGGACAATCCCAACAACCACAACCTCACGTACACGCGCGTCGACGGGCGCTACGAGCTCCAGTTCGCCGAATCCGACATCGGCGCGGGGATGGTTTATGTGTTGCGCCTGGCGCAGATATGCGGCGATTACGTGGAGACCGAGACCGGGACATTCACGGTGAGCGAAGGCGTGAACCCGGACAAGGACCTCGTGGTCACTCCGGCGGAGTAGGGAGAAGCACGGTAAGCGGTAAGAGAGCGATGGTCGCTGCGGCGGTGAAGCCGGATATTGCGGCGCACATCGCGCAGGTGGTGCGCGAGCTGACGAAGGACGCAGAAATGCGGTAAACACTGCTGTAGAGGAGTTACTCTAATGACAAAAGCATCAGGAAGCATTAGCGTTTCGGGCATGGTGATCGCGATTCTGGCGCTTATCGGAGTCCTGACTGCCATGGGTGCTGAATCCGAGCGCGATTCGCAGCAGGAGGATTCGGCCTTCGCCAATGAAGTATCAAGGGTCGTTGCTGACATTTCGGAGCTTTGGGGAGAAGACGTGTCTCTGCCAGAACTTCCAACTAGTGCGCTATCTGCTGAGAGTGTAACTATCTCTGGATACACACTGCTATTGAAGTCCACCCACGGCGACGATAAGCCATTTCGTGATCCCAAGCACGGAATGACAACTTTGAGATTCGCAAGATGGTCGGATGGTCGGATTTCGTTTAAAGTTTTGGCGCGAACAAGCCCGCCTGAATCGGAGACCAGCGTATTGCTTTCTCCGGCTATAGGAATACTGGACGGAGAGTACGTAAACAAGGCGCGTGCGAACGAAGGAGTTGACTCTGTAAACTTCGGCAGTTTCACTCTCGGAATAACCTCGCCGTCCGAGGTGCAAACGGTGCTAGGAGAGCCCGATGAGGTTAAGGCCCGGGAGTCGCCTCGAGGCGCTTTTAGGACTGTGCTGACGTATGATTACACAAAAAAGGCGAAAGGATATGTGGGTTTAACAAGACTGACCTACTTCTTCGACGTTGCTGGGAAGCTCGTTCTCGCTCACATCTATTTCGACTGGCCATAGAGGATATGGGTGTTGCACTGGCCAACTGCGGGTGCAACACCACGGGCGAGTGTCGCAGATGAAGTTTGAGGACATGACCAATCCCTATCCGGGAAGGACAGTCTCGATGGACTGAAGAGAGTATGCTCCTAACCACACTACAGCTCTCGGTGGACCGGCCACATCTGGGCCGGGTCGAGGTCGCGGCGGGCTTCGCAGTCCTCAGTCATCAGTCGTCAGTCGTCAGATAAGAGGAAGGCGGGGCGCGGAGACCCCGCCCTACAGGGGGATCCCCCAATTAAGAGCCGGGCTGGTGAGCCCGGCGTACTCACATGGAGCGGAAGGCGGCGGTCATAAATGACCGCCCTACAGCGCTACTCTGAAGACGGCTCGTTGAGGGCGGCTGAGAGGTCGGACATTTCTACGCCGATCTGCTTTGCCGCTTCCAGCACCCGCTCGTTGCGGTAGAACTCGCCGAAGCAGATGCGGCGGATGCCCGCGTTCGCCAGCACCTTGAAGCACTCCCAGCAGGGGCTTGCGGTTACGTAGAGCGTCGAACCGTTGATGTTCACGCCGTTTTTCGCCGCCTGCGCGATGGCGTTCATCTCCGCGTGGATGGTGCGCACGCAGTGGCCGTTTTCAATCATATGGCCCACATCGTCGCAGTGCGGCGTGCCGGAGATGGAGCCGTTGTATCCCGTGCTGAGGATAACCCGGTCGCGCACCAGCACCGCGCCGCAGCGCTTGCGGTCGCAGGTTGAGCGGCTTCCGACCTGCCGCGCAATCTGCATGAAGTACTCGTCCCAGCTCAGGCGGCGGCGCCTGCCCGTGTCGCCCACAGCGGCGCTTACATTTTCGTGCAGATCCTCGATGCTCCCGTCGTTTGTGATCACCGCGTCTGCGGCGTCGCGCAGCTCGTCTAGGTTCTGCTTCCCTTCGCCGCCATTGAACTCCCGCCGCTCAAGCTCGATGAACTCGTCAAGCGTCAGGCCCTCGCCGACGCGTCCCCGGCTCTTCACGCGCGCAAAGCGCACTTCGACCGGCGCGTCGATGAACAAAAGCTTGAAGCCGTCGGTGGTTCTCACGGGCTCGAGCTCGCCCAGATTGCGCACGCTGGAGATGACGATGTTGAGCGCGCCCTGCGCTTCCTTGAGCACGCGGTTGGTGAGATACGCTTCGCCGTGCTCGGTGCGCAGCATATTGCCCAGCTCCTGCAGCACTTCGCGCGTGGGGTCCTGGTTGCGCGAGCGGGCGATGTCGCGCAGTACGTCGCTGAGCGAATAATGCGCGAATCCCTTCTCCTCGAAGTAGCGGGCGGCTTCGTCCTTGCCCGCGCCGTTTGTCCCCGCGATGGCGATAATCACAGCTTAATCCTGCGGCGCGCCGCGTGTGCAGCGTCCACTCGCATTATAGAGGAATCTCTGCGTTATTGAAGGTGGTCGAGGGGTCTTTTAGCCAGAATCGGCGCTCGCGTCGCTTTCTTTAGCGCCATAAGCGGCGTGCAGACGCTCGGCGTATTTTTTGCGGTCACCCAGCCAGTAGGGTTCGGCAAGCCCTTCGCGCAGCATCCATTCGTTGACGAAAAGCGGCTCGCTGCCATCGCCGTCCTCCAGCCAGACGTACGCGAGAAGCCTTCCGTAGCGGTCCACCTGCTGGCCCTCGAATTCCAACGTCAGTGTCCCGCCGAAAAGCAGTTCTTCCAGGCGCTGCTGCGATTCCTGGGCTGCGGGATCGTCGGTGGCTTCCCATTCGGTCGTGAGGCGGTCGCGCTCGGTTTTCGTGACCTTGCGGTAAAGCTCGCCCGCGTCCACGCCCAGAAGCTGCACGCGCTCTTCTTCGCCGTCAATTCTGACCGCGAGCGTGTCGCCGTCAACTGCACGCACGAACTGCGCCTGCACGGTTGCGGGATAAGGCTTGCGCTTGACCTCCGGCACGACCTGCCTGCTGCTTGAGCCGATGCGGTAGATGAGAAACGGCATGGCGACGATGATGACGAATGCGATGAGCTTCACCGCCATCGGCCACCGCGACGGCTTTTCGGATTTGCCCGGCTTTTTCCCCTCGGCGGGCATGCGGCTATTGTAGGCGATGAGCGGGTGAGCGCAAGCTGGGAGTAAGTTTAGTTATACGAGTCTGCAAACTGCGCGTTACTAGGATTCGCTAGATCCTCAAACTACATCTGCCTGGTCATTTCGGTTCAATGAGTAATAGCTCATTTGCGATACCGTCATAGAGGACAATGGGCCCCGAAGATGCAGCTGTGGGCACCGTGTGCTCAAGGTCGGTAGGCGTTGGCAGTCCTGCTAACCTGTAAAGCCAGTAGTAGATACTAGGGGCATCTCGGTCGAAATCTCTGTACCACCACACGTGGCCGTTTGAGCTAATCCCGAGCCAGTCCCCCCACTTCTTGGCCCTGAGTATAGGGAAATAGTACACATCGCGAAAGCCAACACTGAATCTATCCCTAACCCCAAACAGCCAACCAAACCCACGTCCGACGAGCCCGTCGCCAATTGACGATCTCAGTTTCTTACGAGCAGACTCGTCTACTGCTATCTCCCAAGTAATTGGATCTACCAACACCAAGCTTTCGTCTTTAAGGTAGGCTATGTAGCGCTCCCCAAATACTATCGATAGCATGCTTGTTCCGTGTAGTCTCTCACCTATAGGTAGCGTCTGATCCTTCTCAATGAAAGAGCCGTTCTTAAGGCTGTATCCACGGATTTCCGTAAGAGAGGATCGCATTAGCAGCAGGCTTTGCGTGGCGTTATCAAATATCGCGCGCTGCCCTTCAAGGTGCGGTATCTCGCGGGCTATAATGGCTTCACCCTTTGGCGATAGGAGAACTAAATAGGCTTTGCCAATTCTCTCGTCATCTAAGGGTTGGGCATAGTAGCAGAAGCCAAGACCACTTGTATAGTGAAGTGCACTGTCCGCTATAGCTGGGCAAGGAACTTCACTCAGCAGCGGTTTAGCTGATGCTATGAGCCTCCCGGAGTAGTCGTACGCTAGGAGACTGAAAGCGTCACTAGGGCCATAATCTGCAACGCTGCAATACGTGGAATAAATAACAACGCTATCCCGCTCTGGACATATCGCAATGAGATGTTTAGTCGGTCTTGGTGAGTCTGCATCGAGCTTAACGCGGGTAAGACGGAAGTCCTTCTTGCAGGCGCGTACGGCAGCCAGTGCCCCGATGACGAGTAATGCCACGGCAATAATCGCAATCAGTATTATCCAGAACTTTCTACTCATCTGCGACATACGATCCGCCGCCGTAGCCTAATCGCTTTCAGGTTCAGGCTCGTCGGCATCATTGACTGCCTCCTCCGGTTCTTCCGGCGTGGGTTCTTCTTCATCGGGTGCGGGTTCGGGTTCTTCGGCGGGGGGGTCTACGCGCTCCATCGGGGCGATGACCTCGACGATGAACTTGGTCTGGCCGGCCTTTATCTCGTCGCTGACGGCAAGCTCCATCCATTCATTCGCCGCAACCTTTTCGCCGTTTACGAACGTGCCGTTGGTCGAGCCGAGGTCTTTGAGCTCAAGGTAGTCCAGGTCCACGTCCAGTACCAGGTGAGTGGCGCTCATATACCCGTCCTGGGGGAAAGCGAGGTCGTTGCGGTCGGTCTTGCGGCCGATGCGCACCTCGCCAAAGTTGAGCCGGTGCTGCTCGTCGCCCACCTTGAGGGCCCACGGGCTGTCCACTTCGGTAACGTCTATGGATGTCGGTTCGAGGGGCGGAGCTTCGGCTTTCTCCTCGGACGGTTCGACTACGGCAGGCTCCTCCTCTTCCGAAACTTCCGGCGCTTCGAGCCAGCGCAGTTCGATAAGCAGTTCACCGGCTTTCAGCTCAGTGTCCGCGCTGACTTCGTGCTCTGTGTTTGGCTCCAACCGCTCACCGTCCACGAACGTGCCGTTGGTGGAGCCTAAGTCGGTTACGAAGAGCTTGCGTTCGCGCACTGCGAGCTTCATATGGCTGCGCGAGAGGTAGGGGTTGCTCACGACGATGTCGCCTTCGCTGCGGCCGAGAACGTGCTCGCCCTCGGAAAGCCCGAAGGTCTCGTCAGCCACCGTGATTTCAATCACGGCATCGCCCGCGGCTTTCGGCGCGCCGGTTTCGGCATCCGCCTCCAGGCTGCCGACCTCGTAGCCGCATTCCGCGCAGTATTTTTCACCTGCGCCGATGCTTGCGCCGCAGTAGGGGCATTCTGTCTCTCCCTGCGCCGGTTGCTCCGGTGTCAGGGCTTTAGTTTCTTCAGCCTCTTGTGACTTATCCATTGGATCTCCTCACCGCGTATCAGCGGAATTCGCCGGTTCCGGAAGACACCTAAATTCTAACTCACAGCGGCGCGTTTCCCAAATCGCCGCGTAAGCCAGAAGATAATCAGCAGAAGGATCGCCGCGCCCACAATCCAGTCGAGCAGGTGAGTGTAGTCGCGGATGCTCTCCCAATTCTCGCCGAGTTTCACGCCCGCGTACGTCAGGAGATAGCACCAGGGAAGCGAGCCAAGAAAGGTGAGCAGGCAAAACGGAGCGAACCGCATCCGCGCGATTCCCGCGGGGAGCGAGATATAAGTGCGGACGATGGGCAGCATGCGGGTGAAGAACACCGTGCTTTGCCCGTAGCGCTCGAAGAAGCGGTCGGCGACGGCTAGCTCGTGCTCGCGGATGAGGATGTAGCGCCCGTAGCGCGCAAGGAACGGCCTGCCGCCGTAGTATCCCAGCGCGTAAGCGCCGATGCTTCCGGCAAGGTTGCCCAGCGCACCAGCGAAAGCCACCATATGCAGGTTGAACCGGCCCTCATGCACCAGGAAGCCGGAAAACGGCATTATTATCTCGGAAGGCAGGGGGATGCAGGCGCTTTCCACCGCCATCATCCATGCGATGCCCCAGTAGCCCGCCGCTGAGATGCCGCTTTTAACGAACGCGACCACCGCTTCGATTATTGGCACGAACATGAAAGCGGTGATTCTAGCAGACTACCAGACCGGCACCGCGTCATCACCGCCGTCAGGTGGCGTCTCGTCTGGAGGCGTTTCATCGGGAGGAGCCTCTTCGGGAGTCTCTTCCGGCGGTTCTTCTTCAGCGCCGTCATCTTCTTCCGGCTCGCCGGATGGCTCAGGTTCTTCCGCTTCTTCTCCGTTCTCAGGCTCTTGCGGTTCACCGCCGATGTCAACCGACTCGCCTTCAACCGGCGGCTCCTCAGCTTCACCTTCAGCCTCCGCTACGTCTTCGGCGGCTTCTTCCTCCAGCGCATCTTCCGCGACCTCTTCTTCTTCGGGCGTCTCGGCTTCTTCTGATGGTTCAGGTCCGGCGGCCTCTTCGGTTCCCTCCACAAGGCCCGGCGGAGTATACGTGCCCTTGGCTATCTGCAGCGCGATGTTGTCGTGAGGGTCGTACGGATACAGCCCGGCGCTCCCTGATCGCAGGTAGCCCATCTCGATGTCAACGTAGGTCGCCGGGCTCGTCAGCGGCTCGACGCGGTTCGTCTCGAGGTCGTGCTTCCAGCGATAGACCAGCTTGTCGGCTCGGCCGGGGATACTGATGGTCCAGAGGAAGTACTTCACTCCCTCCTTAATGTAAGGAGTGCTCTTGGCGACCTTCAACCGGTGCTGTCTTGCCTTGTCGAAGAAATGCTCATAATCCGAGATACGCTCGTTAGCGGGCGTGTAGTCCTTCTGTGCTATCTCCGTTAGGATGCCGACCATGTAGTAAGCGCCGACGATGAAGACGATGCAGAGGATGAAGAACACGGTGCCGGAGGCGACGCCGACGATGCCCCAGAATTCGGACTTGCGCCGTTTCAAGGGGCGCCGTCCGGACTTCGGCCTGCCCCTAGACATGCCGGTCTCCCAGCGGCCATGTGCGACAGGCTACTCGATGGGAAGGCTGCGGGTTAGACGCAATGCTTGGCTGTGGATGCTCCATAGCCGGTTTCAGTATCGCGGCAGTTCGTTGCCCAGACGCTCGGTGACCATCGCAGGGTAGCCTGCGTCGTCTAGGCGGGACACGACGGCTACGGCTTCCTCCAGCGTCAGGTAGGTGTCTTCAACGAATACAGCGTTGCCGATGACGATTACATCGGGGTCAAATCCCTCGGGCAGGTCTTCGCGTGCTACCAGCGCGAATGCGGTCTGCACATCCCCCACGTCCTGAAGCTGCACTGCGTAGACAATGGGGATCGTCTCAGATGGGAGATACTTCACGTCCAGAGCCAGCTTTGCCGGATCGTCCACCTCGATGACCTTGAACAGCGCGGGGCCGGTGATGAACATCTCCATAAGCTGGATGTCGTTTTCGGCGTTGGTGACAATGGACAGCGGGACCGCGTAAAGCGTGTCCACGCGGGCGTCTTCGGCGTACTCAACTCCCTCAAACGTTATGCAGAAGCGGTAGGGGAATGTCCGGTACTCGACGCGATAGGGTGGGTGCTTGGGCGCGCCGGTGCGGGTGCCGCCGGTCACCACGCTGAAGTCAAGCACAATGCGTAGAAAGCCGGAGTGCTTGCCGAAGCGGATCCCCGTGAGCACGCAGCCCGGAAGCTCGCTTCCGCCGGAGAAGTGGCCGGACGACTTGTACTGCGCCGGAGCCTTCTGGGGCTCGGCGGACGAATGGGTTGTGGCCACGGCTGAGACAGCCAGAATGCAGCCGAGGCCAAACGCCAGCGATACCCCCCAACGCGTTAGCCGCGTAATCATTCGCGTTGAGTCTAAGTTCAGGTGGCCCGTGTGTCAAGGAAGAGCCTCGTCTGGTATCGCCAGCGTCCTTGAGAACTCCTTCAGCAGGTGTAGTATTTGACGGTGGGTTTTGCTAGAATTGGGCTTGCCGTTAGTGACGGCGTTCACTATGGTCCTTTGACCGCCCGGTTGGGGGCGGAGACACCGGGGGGATGGACATGTCCCTGAGCCAGGAGCTGACGTGTTAATTGACTACCTGCCGATTGCCATCTACTTGGCGGTTTTGGTGGCGTTCGCGGTGGCGCTGATTGTGCTGTCACACATTCTCGTCCCGCGAAACGCGCCCCGCCTGCGCAGATGGGACGAGCCCTTCGAGTGCGGCCTGCGCAGCGAAGGCCTGGCACCGGGAAGATACCCCGTGAAGTACTACCTCGTGGCCATAATGTTCGTCATCTTCGACCTCGAAGCGGTCTTCTTCTACCCCTGGGCGGTGAGCCTCCAGGCGTTCAAGGATTCGCAGCTTGGATGGCTCTGGTTCCTTGAAATGCTCGTATTCATCGTGATACTGCTCGTGGGCTACGTGTATATCGTCGCAAAGGGAGTGTTCGGATGGTCCGAGAGCGACTGACCAAACCGGACAGTCCCACGGCGGCTGAACTCCTCAGCAACCCGGACGACGGGAGCATACTGCTCACATCCATAAACAAGGTAATCGGCTGGTTCCAATCCAACTCGATCTGGCCGTTGACCTTCGGCCTTGCGTGCTGCGCCATAGAGATGATGAGCCTGACCGCAAGCCGGTTTGACCTCTCGCGTTTCGGGTCGGAGATCTTCCGCGCGAGCCCCCGGCAGGCGGACTTGATGATTGTCTCCGGACGCCTTTCGTGGAAGATGGCGCCGATTGCGCGCGAGCTGTACGAGCAGATGCCGTACCCCAAATGGGTCATCGCAATGGGCGCGTGCGCTTCGTGCGGCGGCGTCTTCTCCACATATGCGATTGTCCACGGCGCGGACCACATCCTGCCGGTGGACATCTACGTGCCGGGATGCCCGCCACGGCCGGAGGCGCTGCTTGACGCCATCATCAAGCTGCAAAAGAAGATAAAGACCGGCACCTACGTTGCGCAGGGCCTCAAGGATGGCCGCCGGTGAGCACCGCCGTTGATGAGCGGCTGCAATCGGCTCTCGGCGGGCTTGCCGAGCGTGCTTATGTGGACGCGGCAGGCGAACCGGTAGCTGTCGTCCCGCCGGCGAATCTGCGCGAAGCGGTGAAGGTGCTGAAGGCGTCGCCCGATACTTACTGCGATTACCTGTCTTTCGCCAGCGCCCAGGACATGATTCCTCGCGTCCCGCGCTTCGACGGTATCTACCAGCTCTATTCGATCAAGCACCACCACTGGTTCAGGCTGCGGGTGCCGGTGAGTGACGGGGAGGCTTTGCCGTCACTGGCGGACATTCACAAGGGCGCGGACTGGCACGAGCGGGAGACGTACGACCTTTTTGGAATCCCCTACGACGGCCATCCCGACCTGCGGCGCATACTGCTGACCGACAACTGGCACGGCCACCCGCTGCGTAAGGAATACGACCACCAGTTCGAACCCGTTTGGGCGCCGGGCACCAACGTGCTGCAAAACGTGGCCGAAGAGGGAATGGCCGGCCACGAAGCCGCCGGGGAGGATCCTGCAAAGACCATCGTGCTGAATCTCGGCCCGCAGCATCCGGCGACGCACGGAGTGATGCGCCTAGCGGTGGAGCTTGACGGCGAGAACATCGTGGGATGCGTGCCGCACATAGGCTATCTGCACACGGGCATCGAGAAACTCTCCGAGCACCACAACTGGACGCAGAACATTACGCACTACGCGCGGATGGACTACCTGTCGCCGATGAACAACGAGCTGGCGTATTGCCTGGCTGTGGAGAAGCTCCTTGGCGTGGAGGTTCCCAAGCGCGCGCAGTACATACGCGTGTTGATGAGCGAGTTGACGAGGATCATCTCGCACCTCGTGTGGCTGGGCACCCACGCGATGGACATCGGCGCTCTTACGGTATTCCTGTATTGCTTCGCCGAGCGCGAAAAGATACTGGAGATGTACGAGGCCATCGGCGGCCAGCGGATGATGACGAGCTACATCCGCATCGGAGGCGTGCAGGACGACATGCCCGAGAGCTTCCCGGGGATGGTGGAGGCTTGGGAGAAGACCTTTGATTCGCAGCTTTCGATATATCACGGCCTGCTGACGAAGAACCCCATCTGGCGGCAGCGCACGATGGGCATTGGAGTGATGGACCGCGACACATCGCTGAGCTACGGGCTGTCCGGCCCGCTGGCACGGGCGGTGGGAATCGACTGGGACTTGAGGAGGGACAACCCGTACAGCAGCTTTGAGGAATTTGAGTTCGACATTCCCGTGGAGCAGACGGGCGACGTGTACGCGCGGTATCTCGTGAGGATGGAAGAGCTGCGCCAGTCCCGCCGGATAGTGCTTCAAGCGCTGAAGAAAATCGCCGAGACCGAGCCGGGCACTTATGTCGCCGAAGACTACAAGCTGGCGCCGGTGCCGCGCGACGGCATAAACGCATCTATCGAGGAACTCATCCACCATTTCAAGTACTGGACGGACGGCATATGGGTTCCCTCTGGCGAAGCGTACGGCTTCATTGAAGCCAGCAAGGGCGAACTCGGCTATTTCGTTGTGAGTGACGGAACGGCGCATCCGCAGCGCGTCAAGATACGCGGCCCGTCCTTTTCCAACCTGAGCGCTTTTCCCGAGATGATCAAGGGCCATCTCATCGCGGACGTCATCGCCACCATCGGGAGCATTGACATCGTGCTCGGGGAGGTGGACCGGTGACGGTGTCGGTTCAGCTTCACCCGGAACTGCGCAAGTGGGTAGAGGAGCGCCTGTCCCGCTATCCAACGCGGCGCAGCCTCCTGGTTCCCACGCTCATGCAGGCCCAGAAGTATCACGACTATGCTAGTCCCGGGCTGATGCAGGCGGTTGCAGCGTTGCTGGACGTGCCCGAGTCGGAAGTGATGTCAGTTGCCAGCTTCTACACTCTCATCGCCAAGCATCCGGTAGGGAGGCACATCGTCCAAGTGTGCCACAACGTCTCGTGCTACCTGCGCGGATGCGACGAGGTTATCGCGCAATTGGAGGAGCGGCTGGGCTGCAAGGTGGGGGAGACGACCGAAGACGGCAAGTTTACGCTTATCACGGTGGAGTGCCTGGCGGCCTGCGGCTCAGCGCCTGTGATGATGGTTGACGAAAAACTATACGAAAACGTCACGCCCGAGCAGATTGACCGGATATTGGCGGAGGCCGATTGAGGTGACCGAGCTAACGAAAGTCGTAATGCGGCTGGACGGCGTTGCGGACGCGCACCGTCTGGACGTTTACGAGGCCAACGGCGGCTACAGCGCACTGCGCAAAGCGCTCGGCGAGATGAAGCCGCAAGAGGTGATTGACGAGGTCAAGGCGAGTGGTCTCCGGGGCAAGGGTGGCGCGGGCTTCCCCGCAGGCCTGAAATGGAGCTTCGTCCCCCAAGACCATCCGGGCCCGAAGTACCTGGCATGCAACGCCGATGAGGGCGAGCCTGGCACGTTCAAGGACCGCTGGATAATCGAAAACAACCCGCACGAGATGATCGAAGGCTGCATCATCTGCGCCTACGCAGTGGGCTTAAGCCACATCTACGTGTACTGCCGGGGGGAGTTTTACGAGGGCAAGCGCAAGATTGAGCAGGCAGCGAAGGAGGCTTACGCGAAGGGATATCTTGGCGAAAACATCCTGGGCAGCGGATTCAGCACGCATCTGACGGTGCATACCGGCGCGGGCTCGTACGAGTGCGGTGAGGAAACGGCTCTCCTGACGTCGATGGAAGGCGGGCGGGGTCACCCGAAGATCAAGCCGCCGTTCCCGGCATCGGAAGGGGCCTGGCGCAAGCCCACGGTCATAAACAATGTGGAGACGCTGGCGACGGTTCCCGCCGTTATCACGCAGGGCGCCCAGTGGCACGCGGGTATGGGCACCGAGAAAAGTAAGGGCGTGAAGATGGTGTGCGTATCCGGTCATGTGGAGCGCCCGGGCATCTATGAGGTGGAGTTCGGCGTTCCCGCCTCTGGGATCATCAACGACCTGGCGGGAGGAGTCTGGAAGGGCCGGCAGCTCAAGGGCTACTTCCCCGGCGGGAGCAGCACGCCGGTCCTACCGGCGGAGAAGGCCGATGTGCTCTACGACTACGAGAGCATCGCCGAAGCCGGCTCGATGCTGGGTTCGGGCGCGCTGATAGCGTTCGACAACGAGACCGACGTGGTGCGGATGGCTGAAGTCATCACACGGTTCTACGCCTGGGAATCCTGCGGCAAGTGCACGCCCTGCCGCGAAGGCACCCGGTGGATGCTGCAGATTTACGAGCGCATCCTGAACGGCGGCGGGCGGATGGATGACCTGGAGTTGTTGCTTTCGATCTGCAACAACCTTGAATTCAAGAGTTTCTGCCCGTTCGGGGATGCAGCGGTCGGCGTCGTGCGTTCGACGATCAATCTCTACCGAGACGAATACGAGGAATACATACGCGAACATAAGGTCTATCGGCGCAGGTTTGTTCCGGTGAAACACTGACGGTACTAATGGACACGCAGGATAAGAAACTGGTTACGCTCACCATAGACGGGAAGCAGGTTTCCGTGCCCGAAGGCACGAGGCTGACGGATGCAGCGAAAGCTGCGGGTATCGAGATCCCGCAGTTCTGCTCTCACCGGTGGTTGGAGCCGCTTGGCGCGTGCCGGATGTGCCTGGTGCGCATCGAGAAGATGCCGGATCTGGAGACCGCCTGCACGACCATGGTGCGGGAGGGGATGGTCGTCACGACCGACAGTGACGAGGTACGCGCCGCGCGGGAAGCGATGCTCGAATTCCACCTGCTCAACCATCCGCTTGAATGCCCCGTCTGCGACAAGGGCGGTGAGTGCGACCTTCAGGACCTTACAGAGGCCCACGGCCTGACGAAGAGCCGCTACGTTGAAGACAAGCTGGTGCGCCCCGATTCAATGCTGACGCCCTTCCTGCACATGAACTACAAGCGGTGCATTCTCTGCAAGCGCTGCGTACGTTACTGCGAGGAAGTTACCGGAAGCCACCTGCTGAAGGTTGACGAGCGGGGCGCGTGGTCGCACATCGCTACTTATGGAGTCGAAGGCCCACCGGATTACTTCTCGGGCAACACGATAGAGCTTTGCCCTGTTGGGGCTATCACAAGCGAGCTTTTCCGGTTCCGCGGGCGTTCATGGGAGTTGGGCAAGACAAGAACAGTGTGCAACCAGTGTGCTATGGGATGCAACGTGGAGCTGCACACGCGCCGCAACGAGCTTCTGCGAATCGTACCGGCGGTTCACCCGCAGGTTGAAGACGGCCACATCTGCGACCGCGGGAGATTTGCCTACGGATACGTCAACAACCTGCCCTTCAAGCAACCGATGGTGGGAAAGGGCGATGAACGCCGTGAGGTCTCGTGGGAAGAGGCTGAGAACACGGCGGCTGAGAAGATCGCCAAGGTTGTTGAGATGCACGGCGCTAATGCGCTCGGGCTCATCGCCGGTAGTGGTCTCACCAATGAGGATTACGTTGCCTTTCGCCTAATCGCTCACACGCACCTGGGCACGGAGAACTTCTTCATCGGCGAAGGCTTGATTGATGTCAGCAGTAATCCACTGGTGATACTTCATTCGCTGTTCTTCGACAGCGCTTCGATTAGCGAGATACTCCAGTCTGATCTCATTGTCTCCGTAGGCTGCGACCTGGTGGAGGAAGCGCCGGTTCTGGCTCTGCGAATCAAGCAGGCGCTCAAAGGCTCAAACCGGAAGCTCATCGGCCTTTGCGCGTATGAACCGCCGGGATACTGGAGTCCCCAGGAGCACTACTGCTACGACGCGGGCAACTTCCTTGCCGCAGCGGGCGAGATCATCCAAGCTATCGAATCCGGCAACACCGGCGACCGATGGGGTGGGCTGGTTGAGAACCTGCAGAAAGCGCGCACGGTGGCGATCATTTACGGGCAGGACCTCCTGCGGCATCGTGACGCGGACAAGTGCCTGTTGGCGCTGTTGAAGATAAAGCACGCCGTGATTCAGTGGCGCAAGGCCAGCGGTGTCGAGCGTGGGCACTTCTCGCTCAATCCCGCCCTTCGCAGCGCAAATGCCACGGGCGCGCTCGTCCTCAATAATCTGGAGTTCTTAGTGCGTGGACAGGCAGAGCGGCCTGAAAGGTCTCATGCGACGATGCGCGGGCTTCTCGAAAAGGCCGCTGCGGGCGAGATTAAGCTGCTTTACTTGACTGGCATCAACCCGCTGATGACGTTTGTGGATCGCTCGCTGGTGGAACGGGCGCTAGAAACGGTGGATTTCCTCATCGTGCAGGACGTGCTGTCCAATGAGACGACTAAACGCGCCGACCTGCTGCTTCCGGTAGCGCCGTGGCCGTGCCGCGAGGGCACGTACGTCAACCTCGGCTGGCGCTTGCAGAGACTCCGCGCGTCGGATATCGTGACCAGCCTGCCCACCAATCTTGAGGTGTGGAACCGCCTGCTGATAAAGATGGGCAAGGGCTCGCATTCCACCGCTCCCGCCAGGATCTTCGATGAGATTGCGCGGCTGATACCGGCGATATCCCATCTGAGCTTCGATACGATTCCCGAAACCGGCTCGCTGCTGGATTTCCAGCTCGACGAGGATGGCATCCGGAAAGTAGCCGAGGAAGTCGCGAAGGTGGAGCTGGACTTTCTGCGCTACGAGCAGTCCGAAGACTACCCCCTGGTGCTGGTTCAGAAGCTCTACCTCCTGCGTAATTCGCCGCGAATGCGCCTGTCGCAGAGAATGGACGCGGTGGCTCCCGAACCGCTGGCGCAGATGCATCCTGAGGATATGAGTGCTTCCGGTGTAACCGAAGGCCAGGAAGTTGCTGTGGAATCGGTGAACGGCGATATCAGGCTTGTTGTCAGACGGTGCGAGTGGGTGCAGCCGGGAAGCGTCGTGGTCGGTAACTACCTGCCCGAAGCACCGACGAACCGTCTGGTTTCGGTTGACGAAAACATAACTTACGTCAGAGTGAGGCCCGCGCAATGAGCGTCATTGAAGTAGTCTGGATGGTTGCGAAGATTCTCATAGTCTTCGTCGTCCTGCTGCTGGCGATGGCGTATCTCACGCTCGTCGAGCGCCGCTTTGTTGCGTGGTTCCAGTGGCGCATCGGGCCCAACCGTGTTGGCCCGCTGGGCCTCATCCAGCCCATTGCCGACGGCGTCAAGCTGCTATTCAAGCAGGAGCTTATCCCCGCGAAAGCCGACAAGTTTGTGTACTTCCTTGCGCCTGCGATTTCGCTCATCGCCGCGTTCGCCATCATTTCGGTCATTCCCATCACGGAGCACTTCTACATCGCTGACGTGAATGTCGCAATCCTGCTTGTGCTGGCGATATCGTCGCTGGGCACCTACGGCATCATCTTCGCTGGCTGGAGCAGCGGCAGCAAGTATCCGCTTGTTAGCGGGCTGCGGGCGTGCGCTCAGATGATCAGCTACGAACTGGCGCTGGGCTTCGCTGTGATAGGCGTTGTCCTGATGGCGGGAACGTTCTCATTGCGCGAAATCGTGCTGGGGCAGGAGCATATCTGGTATTTCATCCCGCAGATACTCGGCTTCATCGTGTTCCTCATAGCGGGTGTTGCCGAGGCAAACCGCGCGCCATTTGACATGCCGGAGTGCGAAAACGAGCTGGTGGCGGGTTACCACACGGAGTACTCGGCGATGAAATTCGCGATGTTCTACCTGGGCGAGTACGTCGCTGTGATTAACGTCGGGATGCTGGCGACGGTGCTATTCCTCGGCGGATGGCACGGGCCGGCGATCTTCGGCGCGGGGCTCATCGGCTTGTCGAACCTGTTCTGGTTCATCCTGAAGACTTGCGCGGTTATCTTCTTCTTCATCTGGATTAGGGCGACGCTTCCGCGTTTCCGTTACGATCAGTTGATGCGCTTCGGGTGGATGGTGCTCCTCCCGCTGGCGTTGCTGAATATCATAATCACGGCTGGAATCAGGGCGTTTATCCAGTAATGAAACCCAGTTTCGTACAGAAGTTCAATCTGCTAGCGGTGGCCCAGGGGCTGTACATCACCATCGTGCAGTTCCTGGCCAACCGGTTTGCCGGCAGGGTGGTGACGATATCGTATCCCGAGAAGAAGCTGAAGATGAAGGAGCGCTTTCGCGGCCTGCACCGGCTGGAGCGTTACGAATCCGGGGAGCACAAGGGGCTTGAGAAGTGTATCGGGTGCGCGCTGTGCGCGTCGGCCTGCCCGGCGGACGTCATTACCGTTGTGGCGGGTGAGAATGACCCGGCGGATCCCCACAGCCCCGGCGAAAGGTACGCCGTCGTGTACGATATGGATATACTCCGGTGCATCTTCTGCGGAATGTGCACCGAAGCCTGTCCCACAGAGGCCATAGTGATGAAACATGACTATGAGCTTGCGGACGACGAGCGCGGCGGGCCGCAGGGCGGGGTGAACAAGTTCATCTATCACAAAGAGGATCTTCTGGGCAGGGAGTTTTACTGGTGAATGTGATTGAGCTGATTGTGTTTATCGCGGCAGCAGCGCTGGCGCTCGTTGGCGCCGCCGGAATGGTTATGTCGCGCAATCCCGTTCACTCGGCCCTGTTCCTCATCGCGAACTTCTTTGCGCTGGCGGTGATATTCCTTCTGCTGTCCGCGCCCGTGCTGGCCGCGCTGCAGGTCCTGGTCTACGCCGGCGCGATAATGGTGCTGTTCCTGTTCATCATATTCTTCTTCGTCCAGCCCGGGCAGAAACACCTGTATGTGTATTCGCTGCCGTGGCAGACATTCTTCTCAGGCATCCTGGTGATTGTGCTCATCTGCATACTCGTGCTCGGACTTTATATGGGAGGCGTGTTCACCGCTGAGGAGCACGTGCAGTCGGCGGCGATGAAGGTCGAGGAACTGACCAGCCCGCAGGCGCTGGGAAGCGCGCTGTTCTCAAGATACCTGCTGCCGTTTGAGCTCACGTCGCTGCTGCTGCTGGCAGCGATGCTGGGCGCGGTCGTGCTGGCCCGCAAGGAAGGGCGGGGCGACATGGAGGAAAAGGACTGATGGAGCCCATCGTAGCCTACAGCCTGGTGCTATCAGCGGTGCTGTTTACGATGGGCGTGCTGGCGGTGCTTGCGCGACGCAACCCGATCATCATGTTCATGGGGATCGAGCTCATGCTGAACGCGGCGAATCTGGCGTTCATCGCCTTCTCGCGCCACTTGGATAAGCTGGACGGTCAGGTTATCGCGCTTATCTTCATGGCTGTGGCGGCCGCCGAGGTGGCGATAGGACTCGCGATTATCGTCTCCATCTACCGCTACCGGCGTGATGTGGATGTGGATGCGGTGAACGTGCTGAGAGGATAACCGGGGAATGGATTACATCTATCTGGCAATCGCGCTTCCGCTGCTCGGAGTGCTCGTCAACGGGTTCTTCGGGCGCCGGATGCCGCGCAAGGCGGTCGGAACCATTGCCAGCCTGGTCATCCTCGGCTCGTTCGTCGTATCCCTGGTCGCCTTCCTTGGCTACCTGGCTGCGGAGGGCGGGACGCACACGGTCACGCTCCTGCCGTGGCTGTCGCTGCCGCCGCTGGAGATAAGCTACGGGTTCCTGGTGGACGGGCTGTCGCTGGTGATGGCCTTGACAGTGTCCTTCGTCTCGTTCCTCATTCACGTCTACTCGATGGGCTACATGGCGGACGACGACGGGTACCCGCGCTACTTCACCTACCTCAACCTGTTCGTAGCGATGATGCTGACGCTGGTTCTGGCCGACAACCTGGTCTTGATGTTCGTCGGCTGGGAAGGCGTCGGTCTGTGCTCCTACTTGCTCATCGGCTTCTGGTACAAGAAGGCTGCCCCGCCGGTTGCAGGCATCAAGGCGTTCATAGTCAACCGCATCGGGGACTTCGCATTCCTCATCGGGATGTTCTTGATCTTCTGGCTGTACGGCACGTTTAGCTTCACCGAGCTTCGGCAGTCGGTGGAGACGGTCGCGCTTGCGGGGCACTTCCCGCTTACGCTCATCGCGCTATTCCTCTTCGGCGGCGCAATAGGAAAAAGCGCGCAGTTCCCGCTTTATGTGTGGCTTCCCGACGCGATGGAAGGCCCGACGCCGGTTAGCGCGCTGATCCACGCTGCGACAATGGTCACGGCCGGTGTCTACATGGTTTCGCGGATGAGTTTCCTTTACAGCATGACCGAAGTGGCGATGCTGGTCGTTGCCTGCGTGGGCGCGTTCACCGCGATATTCGCCGCAAGCATCGCGCTGGTGCAAAACGACATCAAGCGCGTGCTGGCGTACTCGACGATTTCGCAGCTTGGGTATATGTTCCTGGCGGCGGGCGTGGGCGCATACTGGATTGCGATTTTCCACCTGTTCACGCATGCGTTCTTCAAGGCGCTGCTGTTCCTCGCCAGCGGCTCGGTCATCCACGGGATGCGCGGGGAAATGGACATGCGGAAGATGGGCGGCCTGGCGAAATACATGCCGCACACGTACTGGCACTTCCTCATTGGCGCGATGTCGATATCGGGGATTCCGCTGCTGGCCGGCTTTTTCAGCAAGGATCAGATACTCTTCGCGGCGTTCACCGCGCGGCCGGACATCTGGCCGAATGCGGGAATGGTGCTGTGGATAGTCGGCGTTGTGACGGCGCTGTTCACCGCGTTCTACATGTTCCGCCAGATATACCTGGTATTCCTGACCAAGCCGAGGTTCGACGTGGCTGAGATACATCCGCACGAAGCTCCCGCCTCGATGATTGCTCCGAACTGGGTGCTGGCTATCGGCAGCGTCGTTGCGGGCTTCATCGGGCTTCCCGCGCTGTTCGCCGGCATCATTCACATTCCAAACATGTTCCAGCCGTTCGTGGCCAGCGCTGTGGCGGGTGGGGTGCATGTTGCTGAAGCGGCCCACGGAGCCCAGGAGCTGTTCAAGGAAGTCCTCACAACGTCGATTTCAGTGGTCGTCGCGCTGCTGGGATTGGGCCTGGCGTTCTACCTGTATCAGGTCCGATATGGAACCACGGAGAAGCTGAAGAAGGCGTTCGCGGCGCCGTACCGCGTCTTGCTCAATAAATACTATGTCGACGAGTTCTACGACAACACGTTCGTCCAGCCCGGACGGGTGCTGTGTGAGCAGTTGTCCCGCGTCGTGGACCTGGGGGTCATCGACGGTGTGGTGAATTCCATCGCCTTCGTCATCGGGGCGGTGGGCCAGGTGCTGCGCCCGATACAGACCGGGTTCATCCGCAACTATGCCTGGTACATAAGCGCAGGCGCAATCCTGCTGGTGATACTCCTCTGGCTGGGGCTGGCGGCTAAATGATGGATGCAATCATACAAATGATGGCGAACGCGCCCCTCCTGAGCATCATCATATTCCTGCCTCTGGTGGGCGCAATCCTCATCACTCTGATGAACCCCGCCAAGTCCCATCGCATCAAGTGGTTTGCGTTCTGGGTGTCAATCGCCACCTTCCTCATTTCGCTGTTCCTGCTGGCTGGCAGCGGTGGATTCGAGAAGTTCTCCCACATCGAGCAGTACACATGGCTTCCCCAAATCGGCGTGAGCTACCACATCGGCGTGGACGGGATCTCGTTGTGGCTGGTGCTTCTGTCCACATTCCTGCTGCCCATATCTATCCTCTCGTCTTTTAGCGCCATCAGGAAGCGGGAGAAGGAGTATTACATTCTCCTGCTGCTGATGGGCTTCGCGCTCACTGGCACGTTCGTCGCGCTCGATCTCGTCCTCTTCTTCCTCTTCTGGGAATCGGTGCTCATCCCGATGTACCTGCTCATCGGCATATGGGGCAGCGGACGAAGGATCTACGCTGCGACGAAGTTCGTGCTGTACACGGTGGTCGGCAGCTTCTTCATGCTGCTGGCCATCATCGGGCTGTACGTATACTCGGGAAGCTTCGGGCCGGGCACGTTTGACTTCATCTACCTGCGAAGCCACATCGCGCCGCCGGAGCTTCAGACCTGGCTATTCCTGGCATTCTTCCTTGCATTTGCCATCAAAGTCCCGCTTTTCCCGTTCCACACGTGGCTCGCTGACGCCCATACTGAGGCGCCCACAGCAGGCTCAGTGCTGCTTGCCGCAGTGCTGCTGAAGATGGGAGGCTACGGCTTCATCCGCTTTTGCTTGACGCTGTTCCCGGACGCTTCGGTGTGGGCTGCGCCGTGGATAATGGGTCTTGCGGTAATCAGCATCATTTACGGCGCGCTAGTCTGCGCGGCCCAGACGGACCTCAAGCGCCTGATCGCGCTCTCTTCGGTAGCCCATATGGGCTTCGTGATGCTGGGGATATTTTCCTTTGCCAACACCAGCATCGGACAGGTCGGGGCGACCATCCAGATGGTCAGTCACGGGATCACGACCGGTGCGCTGTTCCTTTTGGTCGGCGTCATATATGAACGGCGGCACACGCGTGAGATAGCGCAGTTCGGCGGACTGGCATCCGTAATGCCGCAATACTACAACGTATTCCTGATTACAATGCTGGCCAGTGTCGGCCTGCCTGCCCTGAACGGCTTTGTCGGCGAATTCCTGATACTGCTGGGCGCGTTCAGGGCCGACTGGGCTCTGGGCGGATTGGCGACCTTCGGAGTGGTTCTGGCCGCGGTCTACCTGCTTACGATGTTCAGGCGGGTGTTCCACGGCGAATGCACCAAGCCGGAGAACCAGAAGCTGCTGGACCTGAACGTGCGGGAACTCGTATACCTCGTGCCGCTTGTGCTGCTGATGCTGTGGATTGGCCTGTATCCCAAGCCCTATCTGAGCGTGATCAAGCCTGCCGTGGACAGGTCGGTTAGAGCAGTGATGCGCATCGCATCGGGCAGCGTTGAATACGCCCGTTCCGGTGAGAAGGCTGCAACAGCTCTCGCGCAGGTGCTGTCTGAGGACACACCCGGAGGTGACGGCTAATGGGCGTCAGCTTCGCTGTGGGAAACGTCCTGAGCTTGCTTCCTGTTGGAGTTATCGTGCTGGCGGCGCTTCTTCTCGTGCTGCTTGACGTGCTCTGGGCCGGACGGGCGAACTGGCGGCTGGCCGCGTTCGGGGGCGTCGCGGTGGTTGTCGCAGGCATCGCCCAGCTTGTGTATTTCCCGCGCTTACCTTCACAGGTGCTTGGTGGCGCTCTGCGGTTCGACGGATTTGCCGCAATAGTCGCACTGACGGTGCTGGCGGTGCTGCTTCTGACGCTCATCGTCTCTCCGGCGCATATGGCCAGAATGGGCCTTCGCGGCGGCGAGTACTATGCGCTGTTGTTCCTCTCGGCAAGCGGGATGATGCTGCTTCCCGCAGCGCGCGAGCTGGTAAGCATCATCATCTGCATTGAGCTTCTGTCGCTGCCGCTATACGTGCTGGCGGGATACAACCGAAGCCTGGCGTTCAGCCGCGAGGCGGGATTCAAGTACTTTCTGCTGGGCGCTTTCGCCAGCGCCTTTATGATCTATGGCGCGGCGTTCATCTGGGGCACCACCGGCACTTTGTGGCTCGGCGGGATTGCGGAGTCGTTGCCATCAGCCGAGAACCGGGCTCTATTGCTGCTCGGACTGGGTCTTCTCCTGGTGGGATTTGCGTTTAAGACGGCGTTAGCGCCCTTCCATGCCTGGGTGCCCGATGTCTACGAGGGCAGTCCATCTCCGGTCACGGGCTTCATGGCGGCGGGAGTGAAGGTGGCGGTCTTCGCCGTGTTCCTTCGCGTGCTGATGGAAGGGCTGATGCCGCTGGCGGAGTTCTGGCGGCTGGGCATGTATGTGCTGGCAATCATTACGATGTGCCTGGGGAACCTGCTGGCGCTGCACCAGATGAGTCTTAAGCGGCTACTCGCATACTCATCCATCACGCACGCCGGCTACCTGGTGCTCGGGCTGATCGCGGCAAACGCCGAGGCGGTATCAGCCGTACTCTTCTACCTGATAGCCTACAGCGCAGCCGTGGTCGGGAGCCTGGCGCTGGTGGCGGCCTGGGCAACCAGACGCACAGACGATGTCTATATAAGCGACCTGCGCGGTATGGCGGAGCGGCAGCCGCTCGCGGCTCTTGCTCTGACGTTCTTCATGCTGTCCCTGATCGGCTTCCCGATAACCGCCGGGTTCATCGGAAAGGTACTGCTTTTCTATGCAGCCTACAAAGCGGGCTACATCGCGCTCTTGATAATCGCGATTATCAACACAATGGTCTCCGTCTACTACTACCTGCGTGTTGTGCAGGCGATGTACTTCCTTCCTCGGGAGCAGCCTGAGGAGGAAGGAGCAGAGGGCGCCGTGAAGGCGGCTGCCCCCGTTTCTGCGGTGGCCTGGCCTTATCTTACCGTGGCTCTGATCTCGGTAATTACGATAATAGTGCTGGGATTGGTGCCACGCTCCCTGCTGGCCTGGCTGAGCATGTGCAGCTTTTGAGCGAAGCTGTGGAACCGTTCGGACTAGGGGTTGCGCATGAGGTGGCTTGACAGTAGATACCCTCTTTGGTAGACTCACTAAGCTTGGCAAGGCGGGGGATGCACGCGCCAGGCTTGACGAACCGGTGGGGAGCCGGATACAATTGGCCATCTGTAATCCTCACCACTAAATCATTAGAAGGAGTAGGTCATTATGAGAAAGTATTTTGGTGTGCTGTCAGTCGCCGTACTGATAATCGCCGTGCTGGCCCTTGCTAGCTGTTCGGGTAGCGGCAGTCGGCGTGTGATCGACATCTTCACGCCTGGTGACTACTACCTCGGAACTGTTGGTTATGCTGACACCGGTGACTTTGCACTCGGCTACAACGACGTGACTGACCGCTGGGCCTACTTTGACTCGGCCAACGACATCGGAGCTTTCGACGACATCTCCGGTGGCGGTGTGGCCATTCCGGGCGGCAGCTATGTCGTGGCAGGGCCAGCCTTCTTCGACACAAACGAGGACGGCTGGGCTGATTTCTTCAACGTATGGATGCGCGGCATTACTGCCGAGGCCGCGAACAACGACGACTTCCGGGGTTACTACATGGATAATCCTGGCAAGATCGGCGCGGCTGCCTACGGTCCGGAGGGTCTGGTCTTTGACGAGTACTGTGTGCTCTTTATTCCCATCTGGCAGAACCTGGCGAATGGTACCAGCGTAGCGGTCTATCACTACGTCTACCCAGTGGTCAGTCAGGCTCCCGAGCGTGGTTTCTGGAGCTATGCCGGTATGGGCACAGCCGACGACGGCCCGAGCGGCGGCAAGGTTGTTGTGATCCACTCGACGGTACTCGGTCAGTTCTGCGCTGCTGTCAGTGTTCACTCCAGCGGCTACGGCGGCGCTGGCTAGGCGTCACAGCACAGAACAAACGGTAATCCAATTGCCTTTACAGAATGGGCGGGATAGCCCCGCCCATTCTGCGTCTCATAAGTCGGCGACCCGTGTTATACTGAGAACACATGCTATGTGTGTTTAGAGGCCTGGCGGCGGTTTTGTCCGGCGCAATTGTCGGCTCCCTGTTTTCCGCTGTGATCTACGCGTACGTTTGGCTGTTACCCAAGTAAGGAGGATCAGGTATGAAGATGGAGCGTGCAGTCCTTTCTTTCAGCCCCGACGCTATACGCAAGCCTGTCACCTATCTGCTGGTGAGCAACTACAAGCTGCGTCTGAACATTCTTCGCGCGAAGGTCATGCCGGGCGAGGAAGGCAGGCTGCTGCTCGAGCTTTCCGGCGAAGAGGACAGGATACGGGAAGGCCTTGCTTACCTGTCTTCTCTGAATGTGCGTATCAGCGAGGTGAAGAGCTTCTACAAGGTGGACTACAGCAAGTGTACTGAATCCAAGAAGTGCTTTCAGGTGTGTCCAGCGGATGCCATCGAACTCCGACCGGGGAGTGAGCAGCCGGTTGATATCATAGAGGACAACTGCATTCTTTGCGAGAAATGCAAGGAAGTATGTCCCAGCGGGGTCTTCACGTTCACCTTCTGAGTCCCCACCACGCCCGATGAACTGCACCGCAAGTGCTAGCCGCTGCGGTAACGCCCCCAGACCTTCTCCGCTGCAGAAACCATCTCGCCTTCGGTTGCGCCTGCGCGGACGCAGTCGAGGATGCGTTCACAGATCAGCTTTCCCTTCTCGCATGCGCGTGTCAGTGCGTCGAACGCGCGCTGCCTTGACTGCTCGGTGAAGTTACCTCCCATACCGCTGCGGCGTGCGAGGAATCCTTCCAATCTCTCGCGCTGCGCGGTCACGACCGCCTCATCGTGTGCGATCGGCGGCACGCGGTGCTCTTCGCTGGCGTACTTGTTCAGCCCCACAATTCGGCGTTCGCCCCGCTCCACTTGCTTCTGCCATTCGTAGGCTTTCTGGTGGATCTCGCTCTGCGGATATCCTTTCTCGATCGCCCGCTGCATTCCACCCATCTCGTCAATCCGCGCGATGTACTCTTTGGCCTCGGCTTCAATCCTATCGGTTAGCTGCTCTATGTAGTAGCTGCCGCCCAGAGGGTCAACGGTGTCAGCCACGCCTGACTCCTCAGCGAGAATCTGTTGCGTTCTCAGCGCGATAGTAACGCTTTCCTCGGTTGGCAGGTTCAGAGCTTCGTCATAGCTGTTGGTGTGGAGTGACTGCGTGCCGCCGAGAACCGCTGCGAGGGCCTGCATTGCAACACGCACAACGTTGTTCAGTGGCTGCTGCGCCGTGAGCATGCTTCCCGCGGTCTGCGTATGGAAACGCAGAAGCATGCTCCGCGGGTTTTGGGCGCGGAAGCGTTCCTTCACTATTCTGGCCCATAGCCGGCGTGCTGCGCGGAACTTGGCGACTTCTTCCAGCAGGTTGCTGTGAGCGTTGAAGAAGAACGAGAGCCGGGACGCAAAGCGGTCAATATCCAGTCCCGAGCGCACCGCCTGTGTGCAGTATTCGATTGCGTTGGCGAGAGTGAATGCGACCTCCTGCACCGCGGTGCAGCCGGCCTCGCGGATATGGTAGCCGGAGACGCTAATCATATTCCATCGCGGCAGGTTCTCGCTGCAGAACCGGAAGGTGTCCACGGTCAGCGCCAGGCTCGGCTCAGGTGGGAAGATGTAAGTTCCCCGCGCGATGTACTCCTTAAGAATGTCGTTCTGGATTGTGCCCCCGATACGTTGCCAGTCGACTCCCTGCTCCTCCGCCACGACAAGATAAAAAGCCAGGAGCATCGCCGCCGGCGCGTTGATGGTCATTGAAGTAGTGACTTCCCCCAGCGGGATGCC
The DNA here is from genome assembly GCA_030606285.1 of Planctomycetales bacterium. Lineage (GTDB taxonomy): Bacteria > 4484-113 > 4484-113 > 4484-113 > 4484-113 > JAGGTK01. Next base: position 78,369 of record JAUWGS010000007.1, read on the forward strand.
GAGGAAGAGCGTCCGCATATCCTCAATAGTATCTACGGGAACTCCCACTCTGCCGACTTCTCCTTCTGCAAGCGGGTGGCTGCTGTCGTATCCCATCTGTGTTGGAAGGTCGAAGGCGACAGAAAGGCCGGTCTGGCCGGATTCGAGCAGGTAGTGGTAGCGCTGATTGGTCTCCTCCGCGGTGCGGAAGCCGGCATACTGGCGCATTGTCCAGAGCCGTCCCCGGTACATTGTCGGCGTGATCCCGCGCGTAAAAGGATACTCGCCGGGCAGGCCGAGATGCCCGGCGTATTCCTTCGCACCTTCCCCGGACAGGCTGCGGTCGCCAGGGACTGCGACGCGCTCGAATTCATAATCGCCGGTTGAGACGAACTCCTCAGCGCGTTCCGGCGCACGGTCCAGAAAAGGACCGAGAGTTGCAGATTTCCAGCGTTTTAGCTGCTCGTTTACGCTTTCCATGGTCGCTCCTCGTTCGGGAACAAAAACCCCCTCACCAAGTCTGACATTATAACCGCATTGGCTATGGTAGAATCTACCGGGAAGTTGTTTTGAGGCAAAGACGCATCAATCGCAGTAACGTACGGTTCAGCTTCGACGTGCAGGAGGACTTTGAGTTTCTCCCGCAGGTGCCGGAGCAGTTCTTCGTGCGCGCGATGTGCTCCGAAGTGCCGCTGTACCTGACAGACCAGTTCCTATCCGAGATCAGCCAGATCGGGCCTGATGAGCTGGTGGATAAGATTATCAACGACCTGCACAAGGATTCGAGTGAGACTGACCCCACGCTGCGCTGGTTCTATCTGATGATGGATTTCCAGGATGATTTCCCCCGGCTGATGCAGTTGCTTGCCTCCCGCGATAAGGGCGGGCAGGAGTCCCAGGAGTAGCCGCCGCGTCCGCGCCGGCGATACTCAAGCACGTGCCGCCCGCCGAGCTAGTCTGCCTGGAGTTTGTATTCCCTGAGCATCCGTCTTAGCACCTGCTCGGCGTCAGGTTTGCATTCGCCGCAGCCTGTTGAGATCTTCGTGCGAGCCTGGAGCTCCTCGAAAGTGCGCACGTTGTGCTCTACAACAGCGTCTTCGATATCGTCTTCTGTTACTTCAAGGCAATGGCAGACGGTGCGGCCCCGTTCAGGCGGGATGCGTTCCTCCTGGCCCGTCTTGCTCAGATAATCTCGGAGAGCGGCACGAAGCGCCTTATCGCCGAGGACCGAGCAGTGGATCTTTTTCTCCGGCAGTCCGCCCAGTCGGCTGAGAATATCCTGTGGCCGGATTTTGAACGCATCCTCAACCGTTATCCCGTCGGCCTCCATGACTATCTCCGAGAGCATTGAAGTAGAAGCGATGGCGCTGGCGCAACCGAACGTCTTCCAGCGGAAGTCCACTATGCGGTCGGTTTCCGGGTCAACGCGGACGAACACTTTCATCATGTCCCCGCATACCGGGCTTCCCACGACTCCGATGCCGTTGGCGCTTTCGGCAACTTCGGTTTCATCCCCGAACAGGACGTTGCGCGGGTTGGTGAAGTGGTCTTTCACAACGTCGGTGTACAACCACCGCGTAAAGGCGTCTGTTTCGTTTTGCTTCATCGATCTGCCTTTATGGTCGGATGCATCAGACGGATGCCACAGTCTATGTTACACCGAAATTCTGGTAGTTAATGCAAGAAAGCGAGGCCGGAGATGAGGCGGTCCTCGCAGCCCCGCTTTCCTTAGAGGCACACCAGTACTACTCCACGCTGTCCGGTGGACTGCCCGAAGCAGTGCAGGTAGCGACACCAGTCGCTCCTACGTGTACATCAACAGCATACCAGTCTAAGTTCCCTGTGTCTAGGGTGTACGGCCCGAAAGTTGCGATTTGCTTCTGAGCCGTTCCCGGGTTCAGGAGTAGCGTAATGGCGCATTCGCGCGGATAGGCGCCTGACCAGGTCTGAAAGAGCACTCACCACGGAGCCGGCATCGCTAGGTGTGGAGACTGCCGTGAAGGTATCACCGCCGAGTGTCGCCGTCAGCGTGACGATGAACGAACCCGCCGTCATGTAAGTGTGCACGGGGTACTGTTCATCGCTAGCTTCACCGTCGCCGAATTCCCATTGGTAGCTGACGCCTGTCAGGTCGTTGTCTGTCCAGGTATGGAAGCCGCTTAAACCGATCAGAAAATACCGCCTGGTTCAGAGTGATTGAGGCCGCAGCCGGGCATTGGGAGTTCTTGACTATCCTTTGTGCAGCGTGTAATGTATCCGTGCCTTTCGGGGGTACAATGGGTAGTGATCGCTTCTCCCTCCTGGACGAAAACCTGCGCGAGTTCGGCATAATCCTACGCCGGAATCTGGGATTCCTCATTGGATTCGCCGTTGTGGCGGCGATTATCGTTGTGCTGATCACTGCAGCCCTACCGCGTCACTGGCGACTGGCGGCCACGATACAGGTGAGAGGCGGGCAGGCTTCCTCCATCTTCGCGATGATTGGCAGTATCAGCGGCTTTCAGCTGCCGTCGCCGGCCACCGAAACAGAGATGCAGCTTCTGCGGACTCGCATGCTGCGTGAAGAGGCTATTGCTGCATGCGCTATGCAGATTGAGACGCACAACCGTGCGTGGGATACGGTGCACGGGCGGCTTCTGCGATTTTTCCGCGACAAGCTGCCGCTGGTCCCGGATGTTTCCCCGGAGTATCTCCTGCTGAACCAGGCGGAAATCGGGGCCGCCTGGGCAGGTAAGAAGCTTGTAGCGCGTGTGAATGGGAGCGGAGGTCTGCAGATCTCTGTGCCCGGCAGCGGGGACCAGACCGTGCCCGTTGGCGGCCGTTTCGATGTCGAAGGACTCGCGTTCACTCTAGAAAAGGTTCATGCTCCGCCGGGCCGCAAGTTCAATCTCGTTGTCCGGTCGAAGAGCGAGACGCTACGAATCATTGCCAACCGCTCCAGTGTCTACGAACTCGGGGCAGGATCTGGCGTTCTCGCGGTGGTGCTTTTCTGGCCGGACCCGTATCGGGGTTCGGTGTATGTCAATTCCCTGGTCAAGGCGTACTACGAGAGCAACTTAGAGTACAGCCGGACACTGGGCGAGTACCGCCTGGATTATCTTGATGATGAGATTGATAGGGTGAGGAACGCGCTGCTTGCATCCGAGAAGGAGCTTACGGAATACAAGCAGCGAGAGTCGACGGTTGTGCTCACCGAAGAGAGCAAAGCCCTTATCCAGAATTTTGCCGCCCGCAAGCTGGAACAGGAGCAGGTCGCGATGGACTTGGATGACTGCAATGCCCTGCTCGTGCGGCTGGAAAAGGGGCAGACAGAGGACTTCATCATATACAGTAGCTCTCTTGGACGAGACCTAGTGCAGACAGATCTCGTGCAGCAGCTTGCTAATCTGGCTTCCGAGCGCGTGGGACTTCTGGAGGAAATGACCGAAGTGCACCCCGAAGTAGTGAAGAACACGGCGCTCATCGAGAAGGTTAAGTCCTCGATTCTGGATAATCTGCGCAACCGGAAGAAAACGCTGGAGACCAGGCGCGCATCTGCGAGCAAGCTGCTTGCGGAATACGAGGGACAGATGGCCGCGATACCGCAGAAAGAACAGGATCTGATGGTGCTCGCGCGCGATCGGCAGGTCAACGAGAGCTTTTACTACTTCCTGGTCAACAAGCGTGAGGAAACAGCGGTTCTGGTGGAGTCGCAGACCACGAGTGTGCGCCCGCTGGACGAAGCGATACCTCCAGATTTCCCAGCCCGTCCCTCTATTAAGGTTAACGGAGTGCTGGCTCTCATTTTCGGATTTTTCTTTGCCCTGGCATACGTATCGTTGCGCGTGTACCGAAGCGGGCGCGTTCGCGGATTGCGGCACGCTCTCGCGCTGGGGGCGGGTGGACATATCGCATTGATCCCTCGTGACCGGAAGGCCCGAGGAGCCGCCATAGATGGACTGGCAGCCGAAGTGCTACGAGTGGTGCCGGCGGGCGGCAGCGCCGCCTGCGTGGATCTCACTGACGGCATAGGCGCGAAGCTTGCCGGTGAGCTGGTAGACCGACTGAAAGCGGCAGGCGCCGAAGCTCGTCTCGTGACTCCGTCGCAGGACAGAGTGCTCACCGGTGAAGACGCAACCCCGCCGGATGAAAGGGCGGTCCTGCTTCTCGGCGACCTCGTAGCCCACCCGCTGCAAATTGCGGCAGCGAACGGCGCTGCGCTGCGCATCGTCTTTGCCGCTGCCGCGCAAACGACCACGCGAGAGCTCCGGGCTAACGCTGCCATACTTGCAGGGATGGGAGATGCGTCCTTTGCGCTTGTTACTGGCGACCTGGAGACTGAGGACGCGTATACTGCGATGACCCTCGACAAGGGGGTACGGATAAGTGATTAAGAGAGTGCTGATTGCACTGCTTGTGGGTTTCGCCTTGGTCGTCGCGCAGAACGGATATACAGGATCCGACGAGGGCGGTGTCGGAGCGGAACAGGGCGGTGAGACGACTCCTTTATCTGAGATCCCCGGCATTGAGGACTTCTTGCCCGCGTATCCCCTCTCAGTGGGTGATATGCTGACCATAAAGCTTTATACGCCGACTCAGCGTACCGTTCGCGCGACGATCGATGGGAACGGGATGATTGTAGTCCCGCCAGTTGGCAGGATTGCGGTTCTGGGGCTGACGATTGAGGGAGCTTCCATGCGGCTCGAAGAGGAACTTTCACCCTATTACAGGAGCGTTACAGTCACGGTTGACGTGTACCGGCTCTCCTCAGTCAAAGTGTTCGTGTTCGGTGCAACAACACATGTTGGCGTGTATGCCTTGCGGGGCGGCACGACGATAGTTGATTTTCTCCAGCAGTTGCAGTTGGCTAGTTGGGGGGAGCACAGGCGCATCCAGCACTACCGTCTTGCTTCGTTCTTTCTTGGACGCGAAGAGGAGGGCGGTGCGCGGGAGAGCAGCTTCCTTCTGGGGGCAAAGGAGAGCGGTGCTGAAGAGCCAGCTGTTCTCGATGAAGAGGAGATTGTCCGGTTTGCTGGTGGCGAGAGTGCGATTCTGGAGATCATGGAGTCCGGAAACGCGCAGGTCACCCTTATTGATCCGACCGACTTCGTGGCGTTGGGACAGCTGAAGAGCAAGAACTTCCTTCTGCGTGACGGCGATATCGTTTACTTCCCGCGTCCGGAGAAAACCGTAAACGTCTACGGCAGCACCCGTCCGGGGGATTACGAGGTTCTGCCGGGCGAAGGACTGCTCAAAGTTCTCTTCCGGGCGGGAGAAGTGATGCCGGAAAGAGACCTGGCGCACACGGTCATCGAGAGGATGGATGAGAACGGCCAGCTCCTCTTCCAGATAGTGGAGCTGGACAAGTACTACTTCTCCAAGGAAGAACCGCGCCTGATCCCGCTCACCAACGGCGACCGCATCAAGATCTTCCCGCGAGACTCCCACGTGACTGTGCTGGGAGCCGTAAACAGCGCCGGGCGATATGGCTACAATCCCGGTTCCGGTGTCATGGAGTACATCGCGCTGGCCGGGGGAAACACGCAGAATGCGGATATGGGCGGGATTATGGTTGTGCGCGGTAAATGGAGACCGGGCGGTGCGTACGAAGTCGCGGCGTCGTTTACGGTGAACGCACGCGACTATGCTGCGGGACGGCAGACCGAGGTGCCTCCCATCATGCCCGGAGACGTGATCTACGTACCGGAGCGCGACGTTCTTATGAAGCGAGATATCGCCAGCATCATTACCAGCCTCACCATCAGCGCCCTGGCCTTATTCAAGTAGGAAAGCCGGGAACGCGGCGAACTCGCACCGGTGGATACCTTGCCGAAGTCGCTAATTCGCGTTATGCTTTGAGTGAGTTTGCTCGCTAACCCTCCTAACCTAGGCGAGCGGCGGCCTTGCTCCTGTAGCCGCCGCATACGGGGACCGTTTTTGCGGTCCCCTCTTTATCTCTCAGGCCGGGATAATGCTAGAATAGAACGCGTTCAGGAGGTTTCGTGCAATGAAGCAACGATTTGCTGAAATCGCCTTACTTCTAATGCTGGTTCTGCTGGGCATTTGCCTGCTGGCTGTAGGCGTAGGCGCTCAGGATGAAGACAGCGAAGAAGAAGCCAAGCCCGCGCCACACTTCGCGCGCATCGGTGTATACGAATTCGACAATATCACCAAACGCAGGAATGCCGGCAAGGAGTTTTCGCGGATTCTCTGCGACCGCCTGGCCGCGAAGTTCAGCGACGTGGAGTTTGTGTACATCACACCCGAAGATAGCGGGTATCCCGAAGGGCCGGTGCTACTAAAGCACGCACAGCGCCTGGGTGAGAAGTATGAGGTGCAGGCCATCATCGACGGGACGTTTCTGGGCTACAAGGTGACCGGCGGCATCTGGCCGAACCGCGCGACCCCCAGCCCCGAAGTCATCGTGCAGCTCAAGATGAGGGTTGTGGAAACCGGCGAAGGCACAGTCTTCGCGTACTACTCGCATATCCCAAGGAAGCCCAGGGTTTATCCGTCGCGCATCCGCACCGAAAAGAAGCTCTGGAACTACGCCATTCGCGACGTAATCGACGAGGAGGCCAAGCGGATGGACGAGGACGGCCTGTTCTTTGAGGAAGAGGAAGACTAGGTCGTCCGATGGCGCATCCCGGTGTACTTCTCAGCTTTGAAGGCGGGGAGGGCAGTGGCAAGACCACACAGGCCCGTCGCCTTACCGATCACCTGAAGGGACTCGGTTATGCGGTTACGCTGACTCGCGAGCCGGGTGGCACGCCGCTTGGCGAACGCATACGCGAAGTGCTGCTCGGCAGGAATGACGAGCTCAGCCCGCTTGAGGAGTTTTTGCTGTTCTCAACCGCGCGCGCGCAACTAGTGCGCACCGTAATTCGACCCGCGCTGGAAGCGTCCCACATTGTCGTTGTGGACCGCTACTACCATTCAAGTTACGCCTACCAGGGCGGCGGCGGGGCGCTTTCAATGGACTACATGCAGGCTGTGACTGCGGGCATTGTGGGCGACTGCGCGCTGGATCTCGTGTTGCTGCTGGATGTTGAGCCGCACACCGGGCTGTCGCGCTGCTCCTATGCCGGCGGGAAAGACGGCACGGCGTCCGACCGCTTTGAAGGCAAGGGCGTGGAATTCCACCGCAAAGTGCGTGACGCGTTTATCTCCTGCGCGCAGGCGGAGCCGGAGCGGTTCGCGGTCATTGACGCTTCGGAGAGCATCGAAGATGTGTTCGCCCGCGTGCGCGATGCAGCGCTCGAAGTGCTGAGAGCCAGGGGATTGCAGCCTTCCAGCAAGTGAGTTGCGACTGACGCCTGCTCCGTGGTGTTTAGGTATAATAGCAGCGGAGAGGTGGCCGAGTGGTTGAAGGCGGCAGTCTCGAAAACTGTTATGCGGGTTTCCCCCGCATCGGGGGTTCGAATCCCCCCCTCTCCGCACTTCGGCAGGCTCAGTGCAAGTCTATTCTTGGGAATATGAAAAACTGGTATCTATATATTCTTCTTTGCGACCAGAAAACTTTCTATACTGGGATTACGAATAATCTTGAGAAGAGATTGCAGTCTCATAGAAATAAGCAATCTCTATCTACAAGAAAGTTTTCTGACGTACAGCTGGTTTACTCGGAGAAATTTGGTAACAGATATGAAGCGGCTCAAAGGGAGAAGCAAATTAAAGGATGGAGTCACGCAAAGAAGAAAGCTCTGATAACTGGTGAATTGTGAATTTATGTTTGCACTGAGGTTAACGAAATCTGGGTGGGATGAGAAGTTTACCTTGAGCAGGGCCGAAAGGAATCCCCCCCTCTCCGTGGGATTTGCGGGGAAGGTGTGCTGTAATCTGGGATGAGTGGCCTTGGAACCATCAAAGAGCCTATCCGCCTGATGCGCGAAATTGACGAAGTCATCGAGGCCCATGGAGACTGGCCGATTAAATAGGGGGATATCATGAAAACTGAAGAAACCGCTGTGAGGATTTTACCTCACCTTGTAAAAACTGCTAGGATGAAGACCGTCACGACGTATGGCGAGCTTGCCCGTAAAGCCGGTGTTCATCATCGAGCTATGCGACATGGTCTTGGTTACGTGAGAGATACGCTCTGGCCCGACAAACCGATGATCAACGCGGTTTGCGTTAACAAGAAAACAGGAAGACCGGGTTGGAGCTGGCATCGCCAAAGAACCTGGCTCGCGTCGGAGCGCTATGAGGAGACAAAGGAGTGGCTCAAGGAGCTTCAGGCCGTTTGGGCATATAAGGACTGGGAAAAGCTTCTAGAGAACTCCAAATTCCGGCTTGCGGGACGGCGAAAGCGATGAGCCTTATTGTCCTTGCACCACAGCCTTCGGCGCTTGCAGCTGTATGGCTGTTAGACTGGTCGTATCAGTTGAACTGGGTCTTCACGGTCATTGGCTCTGTTCTAGGGATTGTGCTGGGCATCCTCAGAATAGCCGACTGGGTGAGAGACCGACCGATGGTGAAAGTCAATATATCTGGCCCTTGGGAAACATTCTTTGAGGACGGCTCTCGTGCGGATGAAAATAGCTACTTCAGACTTGAGGCTGTTAACACTGGTCGGCGGCCGGTGACTCTCACCAATGCGGGCTTCCGAATGGCAGGCCGACTAAAGACGGATTATAGATGGGGGGAGATCTTTCCTCAAGCCGGTGCATTCCCTGCAGAACTTAAGGAAGGACAGCTCTGCGATCAGCGCGTACTGGTCGATGAGGTGCAAAGGATGTTTAAGAAGCCAGGCGTCATGAAACTCGTGCCACACTTCCGTTCTTCCACTGGGAGAGTATTCTCAGGAAAGCCGATAAGTTGGGAATGGGTACTGGCGCAGCTTCAGGATGCCTCTGCTCAGCCTGCAAAAGGGGAGAACGACAATCACGACGCACTTAATGGGAGCACATAATGAACATCGGAAAACTTAAACCGGTGAAGCTGGAAGAGCTATTCAAGAATGAGGCGCTGAACTTCACGCCGTGGCTTGAGAATAACATTGACGTGCTTTCGGAACGGTTGGGGATTGCACTGACGGTGGTGGAGCGAGAAAAGCAGGTTGGCAGCTTCAGCCTCGACCTGCTGGCAGAGGGGCCAAACGGTGAGATGGTCATCATCGAAAATCAGCTCTACCGCACCGATCACGACCACCTCGGCAAGGTGCTGACGTACCTCGTGAACCTCGACGCTAAAACCGCTATCTGGGTGACGCCGGAGGTTCGCCCCGAGCATATGCGAGTTTTCCAGTGGCTGAATGAAAAGACGCCTGATGATGTGCTGTTTTTCCTAGTGCAAGTCGAGGCATTCCGCATTGGAGACTCTGAGCCAGCGCCCTTGTTCACAATCTACGTTCGTCCAACACCCACAGGAAAGGCCTTTGGGCAGGTTATCCAAGCCCAGAGCAGATCGGAGAAGATGCGTAGCGAGTTCTGGAAGGGCTTCATCGAAAAGAGCAAAGAGAGAACCGACCTTTTCAGGAACGTCAGCCCCTCCAAATCGAATTGGGAGGAAGCCGCAACAGGACGAGATGGCTATTACTACTACTTGACGATAAATAAACGATTTGCCTACGTCGAGCTGTACATATACATTGACAGCAAGTCTGAGACAGGTGAAGGGAATAGGCGAGCTTTCGACGAACTCCACGGCGAGAAGGATACGATTGAACGGGAGTTCGGCGATTCGCTCGAATGGGAGCGGCGCGAGAACAAGACTAAGTACTCGTCCATTCGCAAGTATTACCGCGATGCGGGTTTGGACAACGAGGACAAGTGGAATTCGATCCAGGATTGGATGATAGACGCGATTATCCGCTTGGATAAAGCCTTCCGTCCGCGGATTGCGGAGCTGAAGCTCTAGTATCCTGGCAATGAGTTTGCTTGCCCCGGAAAGGAGCTTGCAGCCATAATCTCTCTTCGCGGCGGCGAGTAGCCCCATTGACAGCACAGCTCCCACATGGTAGGTTCTATCATGTAATGGAGCACGCGGAAGAAGGTGGGTGCGCTGGTGCGCAGGTGGAATTCCAGGCAGTGCTGAAATCCGCGGGCGTTCGGTTGACGGAGCAGCGCAAGCGGCTCTGGGATTGGGCGTCCGGGCAGAAGCGCGGATTCACCATCTCCCGGGCGCTCAGCGCGATGAAGCGCTACGGCATCGGCCAGGCTACGGTCTACCGTAACATCGCCACGCTGGAGCGGCTGGGGCTTCTGCGCCGGATCGGGAACGGCAACCGAAGCGATAGGGTGTACTGCTGCTGCAACCCGGGCCAACACCACAGCATCGTGTGCGACAGGTGCGGGCTGGTCAAGGAATTCGATACCTGCGGCTGGGCGTTGCTGAAGGAGCTTCTGAGCCTGCAGACGGGCTTTGAAGTCCAGGACCATTACATGGAAGTGCGGGGTATCTGCCCTGAGTGCCAGGCGGCTAAACGATAATAGTTATCATATAGCCCATTTGGGCGCGTGGTAAAAAGCGTTATGCTGGGCAAGCTGAAGTTCTGGAGTGTTCTAACTGGAGCGGGAGCAGCCGCGGCGATTGCCGTACTGGCGCTGGCAGGCTGCCTGAAAGATACTGGTGCCACTGTGGAGCGTCCAAGCTATGTTGCGACGATACCACCGCTGGCGGCGATACTGCGGGAAGTCGTGGGTGAGCGGGGCGAGGTCATTAGCCTGCTACAGCCCGGGGCTTCGCCGCACACCTATGACCCCCGCCCCTCGGACGTCAAAGCGGTTGAGGGTGCGATGGGATTCTTCTATGCGCAGAAAAACCTCGACGCCTGGGCGCTTTCCTTCCAGCAGACAAATGCAGTCGAGGCGTTCGAGCTTGTGCCGGAGAAGCTGCGCCGTACGATGACTGCCCACGAGCATGGCGGCCACGGTGAGGATGCAGCGGACGGCCACTTCTGGACTTCGCCGCTCACCGTGAGGGCGATGCTGCCAGAGCTCGCTGCCCGGCTTTCGGAGTTGGACCCCGAAGGCGCAGTTGCGTACGAAGCGAATGCCGAGCGCTTTGCGGCTGAACTTACAGCGCTGAACGATGAAGTCTCTGCGATGCTGAAGCCCTACGCGAGTGAGCACCTGCTGCTGGTTCATCCCTCGTTTCTTTATTTCATGAGTGATTACGGGCTTGAGCTGGCCGGGGCAGTGGAGCCGTCGCCGGGCAAGGAGCCGACGCCGAAGTCCCTGGCCCGGCTCATTGAGGTGGCAAGAGAGCGCGATGTCAAAGCCATCTTCACCGAGCCGCAACTGCCGAAAGGCCCAGTTCGCGTGCTCGCCGAGGAAACGGGCCTGCCAATTTACGTGCTCGACCCGCTGGGAGGTGCGCCGGGGCGGGAAACTTACGCGGAGCTGATACGCTACAACGCGAAGATTTTGGTGAAGGCGTTTAGTGACTGATTTGCCGTGGAAGTGTAACTGTGTCTGAAGCAATAGAGGTAAACAGGCTTGAGGTCCAGCTTGGCGATTACCGGGCGATAACGGACGTGAGCTTCTCCGCGCGACCGGGCGATACTGTTGCCATCCTCGGCCCCAACGGAGCCGGAAAGACCGTCCTGATAAAGGCGATACTCGGCCTCATCCCCGGAGCCGGCGGGGAAGTGCGGTTGTTCGGACGGCCCGCCAGCGAAGTCCCGCCGGAATGGATTGGCTACGTGCCGCAGGTGAAGACGCTGGATAGGTCGTTTCCCGCCACTACCTGTGACTTTGTAGTCAGTGGCAAGCGCCGGAGCTGGCCCGGGCGGATAACCAAGCGTGAACACGAGATGGCCAGCAGAGTGCTGGCAATAGTGGGCGCCGGGCATCTGTGTCACAAGTTGCTCGGCTGGCTGTCCGGCGGCGAGCTGGAGCGGGTTTATTTGGCGCGGGCGCTCGTGAGGGAGCCGCGCTTGTTGCTGCTCGACGAGCCGGCAACCGGCATCGACATCGTCGGCGAAGACGACATGTACTGCTATATCGAGGCGTACCAGAAGCGCACCGAGGCGGTAGTGCTGATGGTCACCCACGACTGGCTTGCGGCGCGACACCACGCGAGCCAAGTGCTGCTGCTCAACCGCAGAGTCGTAAGCTTCGGAGCGCCTGAGGTTGCGCTGACTGACGAGTCCATGCGCGCGGCGTTCGGCCACGTGGGCCACATTCACAGGCCTTGCCCGGAGGCGCGGGATGCTTGAGGTGCTATCACTGGGGTTCATGCAGCGGGCGCTGGCGGCCGGTGTGGTCACAGCACTCATTGCCGGATATTACGGCGTTTTCGTGGTGCAACGCGGGATGTCGTTTATTGGCAGCGGGCTGGCGCATGCAGCATTCGGCGGCGTCGCACTGGCACTGCTTCTGGGAGGCGAGCCGCTGTGGATCGCCGTGCCGTTCACCGTCATTATCGCGCTGCTGATTACATGGGTTCGCGACCGTACAACGCTTTCGCTGGACGCGGTAATCGGCGTGTTCTTCGCCACGGCCATGGCGCTGGGCATCATATTCATCTCCCGCATTCCTACGTACACCATAGACGCATTCACCTACCTGTTCGGGTCTGTCCTCAGCGTTACCTGGACCGACCTGTGGGCCGTTCTGGCTGTGGGTGTCATTGCAGCAGCCACGCTGCCGCTGTGGGGCCGATGGGCGTACGCCACCATTGATCGGGAAGCGGCTCTGGCCGACCGGCTGCCGGTCCGGCTGGATGACTACATACTTTCGGTGCTCATCGCAGTGACCATCGTCGTTGCAGCAAAGGTCGTGGGCATTGTGCTGGTCAGCGCATTCCTCGTGATTCCGGCAGCGTCCGCGCGGCTCGTCTCGCGCCGCTTTCTCCAGATGACGATTATCTCGCTGCTATTGGGCGCGGGAACGGCGGTGGTCGGGCTGTTCGCTTCGTATTATCTCGACGCGCCCAGCGGGGCGACGATTATCCTCACACAGACGGCGGTGTTTCTGGTGTGCCTGCTGGGACATGCGCTCGCCGGGCGGCTGACTCGAACACCGCGTTCAAACTCCAGTTGAGCATCGGCAAGCGGCATGGTAAACTTGAAACGCTGCACGTGCCTGCGGAAGTGGTGGAATTGGCAGACACGCAAGGTTGAGGGCCTTGTGCCCGTTTTCGGGCATGGGGGTTCGAGTCCCCCCTTCCGCATTTCGGAAATTCTTAGCCTGTCATTATGATCGTCTTATACGTACTGAAGAGCCTGGTAGGCAGCAAGCGATATGTCGGTGTCACCAACAACCTTAACCGAAGGCTTGCGGAACACCGACGGCTCAACACCAAGGCTGGCCAACTTCTTGGCAAGTTCGAGCTGTTGCATTCAGAACAGTTCGAAGACTACGCAGAGGCAAGACGGCGAGAGAGGTTCTTGAAAGGCGGTCACGGCCGTGCTTGGCTTGACCGTCTGGAGAAGAGCATGGGGCCCGCCGTCGGCGATAAGAGCGCCGATGGCGGGTAAAGCTGCGCCCCCGATGGGGGCTTGCGCGCCCGACGCTACGCGTCGCTGGCGCGTTCGAGTCCCCCCTTCCGCATTCGCCTTCGGCTGGGCAACGGTGTCCTGATGGAATGTCCAAGCGTAGTATTCATTCTGGACTGAAATTATGTTCGAGAACGAAAGCGAATTGGAGAAGCACATCCGCGAGCTACTCAACAGAGCGCTTGCAGGGGATGCGCGTTTCATGCTACTAAGAAGTAAGAAGGTCGCAGACATAGTAGTATGTCGCGAAGGCTCTAGCCCGGCGATTTTCTTTATTGAGGTAAAGTTGTGCAAGGCGAATATGCGCACTGGCATTGGCAGTCCTGGGGGTAAGGGATTCCAGCCTGAGATAGTTCAAAGGCGCCCCAAGTACTTAGAAGACCATATGCTCTGGTTGCTGTGCGACCAAGAGAAGGGGCTTTATGTTGTTGCGGACACAGAGGTCATCTCCAAGTACCCAGTAGGCAGCAGCATCGGGCCGAAGCAGAACAACATATCCCCGCGCATTCTCAAGGAAAAGGAGTTATTGGGCGAAGACGACCTAGTCAACGAGGTGCTGGCGTTCCTGAATCAGGAATAGTCCGACCAGGCTTGAGGTGCCCTCCGCGCTAGCGTTAGAGTAGCACGGGCACGGAGTGTTACCTAGGGCGCGTTTTTCAGTTGGTCTTGCTCGTGTCTGCATGATCTCTATCTGCCCTCGTAGGAGTTGTCGTTGGAGAGTATCACCGGGCCGGGCAGGGCGTGTGTAATCGTGCCGTCTTTCGATACGCGGACTTCGTAATTCCACAGTATGAGAGATTCGCCGATTGGCAGGTAGCCGATACTCGAGACCCAGTATCTACCAGTTGGGACGTTGAGGAAGACACCATTCCCTTGGAGGTCAGTGACAGAAGTGGCAACAGTCGCTTCGGCAAGCGCCTCCTTCCATAGGGGCTGCACGAAGCCCATTTCGTAGTCCACGAGTACGTATGCAAATGACCGAGGGAAGTACGAGTCCGCCACCTTTTCGAGAACCCCCATGATAAGTTCAGTATCATACATACCTTTCTCGTCCAATCTCGTTTCCCACTCCTGTAGACTGTCCCAGAACTTGCTCATCTTCGCGTCATACTTGCTGGGATTCTTTTCCTTAAGTTTGGGATCGGGCATCTCTGGTGGTTTCGCCAGAACCCAGAGGTGTGAGAGCATAACAGATTTGAACGCGTCGAAAAGCTCTTCGTTTCTTTTCAGTTCCTCGACTGGGAATAGATGTGTGACTTTTTCACTGATCGCGACGCCGAGCAGGCTTTCATGTTGGGCTCCCCTACGGGGCTCTATCCACTCCACATAGTACCAGTGTCTGTCGGTGTCGGCAACCAGTGACCAGACTTGGGGCACTAGCTCAACACCCGGCGGGTCGTACTCTAGTGTCCTTTTCTGTGGGACAAAGCCAGTCGCTGAACACCACCGCTTGATAGAATCGGGGGCACTTGATGACTGCAAGTAGTTCGCAATCGTGGGCCGCTCCATTGTCGCAGTGAAACCAACCTCATGTTGCCTTGAGAGTGTTCTCGTCTCCTCGATTTGCTCATTGATGTCCTCAACTACTTCTTTCCACAAGCTAGACCTGTCCTGGTTCAGCAGTATGAACTGACACCGAGCCATCGGCTTGACGTCGCCACTCTTCATGACGACACCAGCCTCAAATGGCAGATTGAATAGAGGAGGGTCGTCATCCGCTCTGGCTTCTTCTCCCATAGCATAAGCTGAGAGTGTAGCCAAACATACCATGATGATGGCAAGTATAAGCGTGTAATGAATCTTTCTTATAGCCTGCATATTATTATTCTAGCAGAACTCGTAGACATGCAAGCATCATCTGTGAGGCTTGCGCGCCGGACGCTACGCGTCGCTGGCGCGTTCGAGCCCGCCACAGGCGGGTAAATCCGCCCGACCGCGATTGCCTTCGCTTATTCCGCGCTTGGCTGAGTTCCAGTATTCTATGCGCTGCCGCTGAACTCGTGGGATTGTGTTATACAGGAAGCCTGCTTCGCGAAAAAAGGGCTCCCGGATACCGGAAGCCCTCGGGGGACATCCCGCCCCCATTATGTTGAGAACGAGCGGGGTTCACTCACGAACCACGCTTGTCCGCTGGTTGGGGCTGACCCAAAAGCCAGCATATTAATGATACCACGAGAACGGGCGGCCTGCCACGCTCTAAGAGCGGATTCCGCCATTTCAGGCGCTCTCTTCCTGCAACAAGGAGACTGTCGGCAGAAGCTGCAGCTTGTTAAGGTAGATGCGGAGGTTGTGCTCATTGGGGTAGTCGCCAAAATGGCGGATGAGCGCCTGGATGCTGCCCTCCAGGACGTTCATCCCGAAGCTCCGCCCGTCCACGACCGGTGTAGTTGTGATGAGATGGTTCAGGCCGCGCTCGCGCAACAGCTCGCGATCATCCTCGGTCGTTGTGTTTGTGATGACGACCTTGCCAGCGAGGTCATCCGGCAGATTGCGGCGGATGTAGTGGTAATCGCCTGCGATGACGTCGGCCCACTCCAGCCAGCGACGATGCTTTGGGCGCACCTTTTCCTGCTTCTCGCCGGTGGGGTAGAGCACCTGGAACGGCAGCTTGGTGATGAGCGGTAGCAGAATGCGCGCAAGGCTGACAACGGCACGGTAGCTTCTAAGCGGTATGGGTATGCCCAGGCCGAAGATAAGGTCGCCGAAGACGATTTCTCCGGCTGCTTCATCCAGCACCTGCGCCATTCCGGTGCGGTCCACTGCGCTCACCATCAGCACCTTCTTGCCCTCCAATGAGATGTCCGGACGCTCGCTCAGCAGGTATTCCATCTGCTGGGGTTCGAGGATGCGCTTGAGCAGGCTACCGTCCGCTATTGGCGTCGTGCCCGCTGCGCGCGCGAGCTTTAGCGCGTCCCGAACCACAAAGCGCCGGTTGCCGGCGAAAAGGTAGAGGTCTATGCCTCCGAGCCCGATTGCCTGCACTTCGGGGGCGAGTCGGCTGATGAGCTCCACCGCGCGGTAGAGCTTGCCGTCAACGCCCTTGCGGTCGAGCAGCAGGGGCACGCCGAGCAGCTCGCTGCGGGCGGTCTTATCGCGCTTACTGCTTCCCAGCGAGACGGAAACGATTCTGAGAGGTTCGACACCCATCTTCTTGCAGCATTCTAGGCGAAGTTGGGCTAAAATGAAAACGTGTTACCGAAGCGGCCACATCGCAGCTTGTTTGACTTCCGCAAACGGAAGAGCGGAGAGGATTCCGATCGGGACGCGCGCCGGGGCATGCGGGCAGCGGGTCTTGGCATGAGCATCCCCTTCGCGCTGTTGACGGGGCCGCTTGTAGGCTATTTTCTGGGTGCGTGGCTGGATGGCAGGTTCTCTACCTCCTGGATTACTCCCGTTGCAGTTCTCCTCGGTCTGGCGGGCTCCATTCAACTCACCGTGCGCATGCTCAAGGAACTCAACTCGTAGCCCAGAGCTCTTTTTTGTGTGCTACAATGATTTCATCTCACAGGAGGACGAGAGTTTAAAATGGTAGTCCCTCTAAAGGCTGAGATCCGAAAGGAATTCGGCAAAGAGAAGATGAAAAAGCTCCGTGCGGCAGGCAAGCTGCCGGCGGTCGCTTACGGCCCTGCTCTGAAAGAGCCGCTGCACCTCATGCTTGACCTGAAGGAATCGCAGAAGGCGCTCTTGAAGGGCGGCCGTGACACGGACTATGAGCTGAAAGTAGGGCGGAGGAAGTTCCAAGCCCTGCTGCAAGAGGTGCAGCGCGATCCTGTCACCGGCAGCTTTGTGCATGTGGATTTCTATCTGCCCCCCAAGCGCAAATAGCGTATAATCCTCTCTAAGGTGAAACGGGCGACAACAGTCGAAAGGCGCAGGAACCTGCAGGTCGTCTACGACTTCCTGAAGCGGGCGAATGCACGCACCTCGCCGATTCCCTCTCTCGAAGAGGTGAACTACCGCATGCGCGAGGGCTTCCAGCAGTTCGCCGTGGAGCTTGTCGAGGAGCAGAACCCCGAAAAGAGCTTCCTGGAGGTCACCCAGGAGCCTCCCGAGAGCGCCGATTTCTTCACAGGCAGTATGCAGCGCACGCAACTCGTCGGGCATATCGAGCTTGAAGGCCACGAATTGCCACTGCACTACGTGATTGTCTCGTCGATTATCCTCCACCGAAAGGACCGGGTGTTCCACGCCTGGAAGAGCGCAGTCAAACACGAGTACATCCTCGCGCCTTTGAAGTTCCTTCCGGAGGCCGAGAAGCTGAAGGAGGAGTTTTCCGGTGACCTGCCCGTCACGCTGCATGACACCGGCGGGGAGGAACTCAACTATACGCAGCTACGCATCGCGGCGGTAAACTGCACACGGGATTTGAAATGGGAGACGCGCCACGCCCTTCTTGCCATGTGGAGGGAAGAAGAAGGGGTGGATGCCAACATGCTGAACATCATTGACGACTCTCTGCTGCACACCGACAACGCTGAACTCAGAGAGAATATGGTTGGCTTTCTGCGCATGGTCTATGTGCCTTTCCAGAATCGAGACCAGCTCTCCAACCACCTGATGCTGGACGAGTTCCAGCGCGGGCAGTTGTTCAAGATTATCGATCCTGAGAAACCCGAGAATATTAAGTACTCGTGGTTTCTGAGGATGAGGCAGGTCGCGAAGGCGGAACCGGAATACGGCCTCGTCCGGCTGGAGATCCTGGCGCAAAACGACGAGGAAGCGCGGCGCCGTGCTGACGACTTCTCGTGCCTGATGGTGCGCGAGAGGTTCCCCGTCACGTTCCCTGCCCCACAGTGGGACAAGCTGATCTTCCCGCATAAGTTGTGCGCCCAGTACTTGAGCAGCCTGGTGCCGTCCAGTGAAACCATCCAGTCATATTTCATGAGTGAATAACGAACCGATGTGCTTTCCTAAATCCTGGAGATTTGGGGTGAGGTAAAAGATGAAAGATGTCTGCAAGTTTCCGGATTACGTGAACTTCGAGTATGGGCCTATCGGCAAAGCCACCTCGACGAAGGATAGCCCGAACACATCTGCCGAATTCCACTTCTGGATTGCCGACGGCGTGGATACGTTGGAGCTGGGAAACATCGTCGCTGCCTGCACAGCCGACGGCCATGTGACGTTCGGAACCGTTGTGGAGCTGCGCACCGTGATGGACATAGACAACTTCCTGTCCGACTACATCAGCCATGATTTCGGCAATCCCGAGGTTGTACCGCCTTCGGACATCGCCGAGATGATGGTCGCAAAGTGCGTTGTCATCAAGTCCACGACGGAGCGAGTGCGTCCTATCGGCCGGGCGGAAACCTACTACGCGTCCGAGACGGGCGTCGCGTGGGGTTTGGGGATGCTGGACTTCGCTGGCGCCGGGCGCGGTGTGCCCATTGCCGTTATGGAGAACGGCGACGGCACGCTGATTCCCATCTTACTCGACGATGAGTTCCTTGTCGGCCCTGAAGGGTCGCACTTGAACATGAGCGGGATATCAGGCCTAGCGACCAAGACTTCGCTGGTTGAGTTCCTTCTCAAATCGATACTCGACACGATGGTGCGCAGCGAGCGACGCCGAGTGTGCGCGGTGTTCTTCAACGTCAAGGGCAAGGACATGCTCTACCTTGACAAACCCAACCCGCAGTACGAGGAAGACGACCCCTACACGAATAAGTGTCGGCAGATGTACTCGAAGCTGGGTGTTGAGCTGGTGCCGTTCGAGAATGTGCGTATCTTCGCGCCTTACGACCGCAGATACGAGGGTCACACCAAGAGCTTCCGCCGGGACGGCAAGGTTGAGCACTTTATCTGGGAGCTAATTGAGATTGTCGAGGACATCCCGGAGCTGTTTGACAAGGACACCTGGGATGAAGGTGTCGAAGCGGTCTGGGTGGACGTCCGGGACCAGATTGAGCGCCAGCCAATCCGCTCGTACGACGAACTCCTGAGTTATCTGGCAGAAGAGCGCCGAGTTCTGGCCAACGCGGCGATATCGCACTGGCACGGTCATGACAAGCAGGTCTACTACAAGGCCGCCAAGAACCTTGATGCTCTGCCGGGCTTGTACGACGGCTTGGTCTGCACCGGCGGTGTGGATGAAGTGGACATACCACTGCACGATCTCCACAATGGCTCGATCTTCGTCATCGATATCCAGTCGCTGAATGACCGTGGACAGGCGATGGTCTTCAATAAGATTCTGAAGCGCGTCTACCGAATGCTCCTGGATAAAAACGTCAAGAAGGATTTCGATACCGCAATATTCTTCATAGACGAGCTCAATAAGTTCGCTCCCCGAGATCCAACCGTTCAGGCCCCGATCAAGCAATCGGTGATTGAGATCTGCGCCCGAGGGCGCTCGCTGGGCGTGTCGCTGTTCGGTGTAGAGCAGTTCATGAGTCAGGTGGACCGGCAGGTCGTGGACAACTCGTCGACCCTCATCTACGGACGCACGGGACCCGCTGAGCTGATGACCGACCAGTACGCCTGGCTTGACACCGATGTGCGCAACCGCCTGACGACGATCCCTCGCGGGACCTTCCTGCTGAAGCACGCGAAGTTCGTGCAGCCGGTGTTCTGCAAGTTCCCGTTCCCGTCCTGCGTCCCGGGTGACCAGTACGAGGAAGAGGAAGGCCTGGCTGCCAAGCGCGAGGCTGCGACCGCCTTCACCTTCAAGCGGGATCTCTAAGCAGCGCGCACTAAGCCGGTTTCATGTGGGATACGCGGGAAGCGCGTTTTCACGAACAGGCGATTGCGACCGCAGCGGCGCAGCTCCTGCTATAATCCTTCCGGGCACCATTACCATAGCATTGCGACGGGGAGAGACCTATGTCTGATGGAAAGTGGCGAGCTGCATATGTGGTCGTTGCGGTGGTATTCCTGGCATTGGCGCTGCTTCACTCCGCCTGCGGGAATCGAGCGGGACGGCTTCCGGAGTTTGCGTCATCTGCGCCGGTATCAGAGGAGCTTGCGTCTAATAAGGAGCGCGCGGACGGTGCACCTCCGCCTGTACTGGAGCTGGACGAGCTGATGACTGGCGCGCCGAAGGGCGTGAGGAACGGATCTCAGATTGTGAGCCTCGGCTCCGACTACTCTCCGGAGAATTCGGACAGCACAAGCGACCGCGAATACAGCATCGAAGTTGAGGATACGAGCCTGAACCTTCGTGCCTACGAGCCGGGTGATTACACGTACGCGTTGTTTGCCCAGCAGATTGGCGACGGCGAGTTCGGAGGAGGGCAGGACGACGATGTACCGCTTCAGGCGCTGATTGACACCGAGGTCTGCTCGTACGGCGGCGGACAGGACGATGACGTCCCGTTGGTTTACTTTCTGGGCTTCGCAGACTACTCGCTTGGCTCCTGGCGCTGGTACGGACCGTTTGGCACCAATGACCGGGTGATTCTCCTGAGTACCGATACGCTGCAGAACCGTTTCAAGTCGCCCAATGACAACTTCTACGTTGTGGTGCTCACAACGAACGGAGGCAAGGGCGCGAGCCGCCTGCCCGACAGGGGTCTGGTAGCGGACCTGCCGTTTGAGCCGACGGAGCGCATGGTGGCGCAGGACGAGGATCCCGGCGGCGTGAGGATCAACCGACTCGTAACTGACGCCGACAACGGCATTGGCACCGTTCCGGGTGTGGTGACCGGCCTGGTAGCGGATGCGGACGAGACAGGCGTCACGCTAAGTTGGGATACGAACCCGGACCCCAGCGTGTCCATGTATCACGTGTACCGCAAGGATGCGGACGCCGATACTCCTCTGGTTGCGCTGGCTGATGTGGATGCACCGATAACCACTTACGACGATGACACCGCCGTGCCCGTGCAGACGTATCTCTACGGCGTCCGTGCTTTGAACACTGCCGGAGTCGGCGGCTATGCATACGCGCTTGCGGGGCATCAGAGCCCGCCTATGATCATCCACGTGACACCGTCCAGGGGGAAGGAGGGTGCCACGGTTGAGTTCAGGGCATCGCTGTTCGGCACCGAGCCCCTGGACTACTCGTGGGAGTTCGGCGGCGGCGCTGCGCCCAACTTCAGTAGCGACGAAATGCCCGAAGTGACGTTGGGGGATCCGGGAAGCTACGACGCCTCGTTACTAGTAACTAACGCGTATGGTGATGACGTGTTTACCTTCACGCTGCGGGTGCTTTCCGGTGAGCCGAGGTGGCGCACTTACACTGTCGCGAGCGACGGTAATGTGGGATACGCCAGCTCACTGGCCGTCGTGGACGGACACCCCGCGATTGGCTACAGCGATACTACCGAAGGCGCGTTGAAGTATGTGAGAGCAACAGACTCCTGGGGAAGCGCCTGGGGGACTCCTGTAACGGCAGACGCCTTCAGCGGCGGCGACTCAATCTCGCTGGCTATCATCAACGGCCATCCCGCCGTCTGCTATCTCACGGGATCATTCAATGGCACGCTGAGATACGTGCATGCCACCGATGCAGCCGGCGACGCCTGGGGAAGCCCGGTGACAATAGATGAGTGCAGCGATTTGACCCTGAGAGCATCACTCGCCATAGTGAACGGCAATCCAGCCATCAGCTACCAGGGCGACAGCCATCTTATGTATGTGCGTGCCGACGACGCTTATGGTTCGACCTGGGGCACTCCAATTGTTGTCGACAGCGTATGGCTGTCGGGTTCGGATAGCTCGCTTGCAGTGGTAGACGGCCGTCCGGCAATCAGCTACTACATGGGTGGCCTGTGCTACGTGCGGGCGGAAGATTCCGATGGCAGCACCTGGGGAACGCCGATGGGTGTCATTTCCGGCTCTGCAATAGGCAATTGGACTACACAGGCTGTCGTTGACGGCTTCCCTGCGATCAGCTACTACGAGAATATCAAGAGTGAAGCTCCCTCCGAAGGAGCACTGGGATTCATCCGGGCTTCAGCCGTTGACGGCGCATCCTGGGATCTGCCGCAGACTCTTGATTCCGGCAGCGGGGGCGATGTCGGCCAATGGGCATATCTGGCGATAGTGGACGGCAATCCGGCTGTGAGCTACCTCGATGACACCAACGACTTTCTCATGTTCGTGCGCTCTCTTGACGCACAGGGCGCCAATTGGGGGCTTCCCGAAGTCATAGACGACAGCGGTTACATCGGCGGCTGCACCTGGCTCGCAGAGGTAAATGGCAGCCCGGCCATCAGCTACTGTGACGATTACCACTGGGATCTCATGTATGCCGTCTATTACTGAGCCGAGTCAGGCCGTATAACTCGCATGCCTGTGGTCGTATGACGCGATGGAATCCGCTCGTTATGCTAAACTAGAGATGTGACATGTCCCAGGATGCTGCGCAACTGGTAAACGTTACTATCCTCTTCGCCGACCTGCTGGATTCGGTGAGGATAAGTTCGGTGCTCGATTTCTGGGCTTATGACGATCTTGTCACCGAGTATCAGTACTATCTCAACTCGGCCGCAGATGAAATCGGCAGCGAGCTGGTGGCTGAGCGGTATGTAAAAGGTGACGAGCTTGCGCTATTCCTCTACGACCGAAACCAGGTTGAGCGCAATCGGACTATCCTCTCGCTGCCGGAGGACGACCCCAAGCGCAGGGAACTGGAAGCTGAGAATGCGGAATGCGACAACGAAGCTTTATTCTCCGCTTTGCGTGCGGGCATTATGCTCAAAAACGCCTGGCTTTCCTCGCCCGTCAACTTCCATCGCGTAACCTCGCGCCAGTTGCCGTTTGACCTCGGCATTGGCATTCACAGCGGACTCTGCGTTCTTCGCGAGCGCGGCGATGGCACCACGCGCATTGAGGGTTACACGATTAATTTCGCCAAGCGCATAGAGGGCTACAGCCGTATGGGGCGAGTCACCCGGCTTATGCTCAGCCGCACGGCCACTCAGCACCTTCGTTTTGTGCGAAGAGAGTTTGTAGTTATACGCCAGCGCCTTGGCTTCATCTCCCATAAGCCGAGAGGCGAGGACCTGAAGGGTCTTCAGGCCGGTCTGGAGCTTTATGAACTGAAGTTCTTTCATCGGCTCAGAATACTCCCTCCGAAGGACAAGGTAGTGGTCTTCGAGCAGCTATTGCGAAACGATCCGGTGAACATTTGGGCCTATCATATGGCGGTTGAGTACTACATATTTAAGGAGCCAAACCTGGACAAGGCGCGAGAGCTTGCGCTGCTGGCTTACGCAAATTTGCCGGATAACGAGAAAATTTGCTACGACCTTGGCACGATTGCGAAGCTTAAGGGGGAACTGGAGCAGGCGCGCTTCTTCGCTGGACGAGCGGTCGAGCTTAACCGAGAGTGGGATTTGCCGCTGGGTCTTCTCTGCGATCTCGAATATTTGGGCGATGCTGACCCGCAGAAGATGCTCGCGTATCAGAGGCGTGCATATGCGCTGTGCCCCGACAGTCCGCAGCGCTGCTGGGATCTAGGGGAAGCCTACCTGCACGCAGACGATAGAGCGGCGGCGAAGGAGTACATTGGCGAAGCGGTCTCCCTGTATCCCGACTATCTGAGGAGCGAAGAAAAGCGCACACTTGCCGGGGAACTCGGCGTTCTAGGGGAGGCCGAGCCAGACGCGCAGGATTGCGATTGACGTTCGGCGCGCGCGAATTGCGCGAGCCCGGGGAAGCCTGATAAAGGGTCAGGGCGTTGAAAGCCCTGCCTTGAGTGAGGTGTGAGTCGAGAAGCATACGCATTGCAGGCGCATTATTCCCCAGCGCATGGGATTAGAACCGTCGCGGGTATAACTCTCTAGTCCTTCTCCGGCTTGTCCTTGGCGCTGGTGATGATTTCGTCAATGAGGCCGTAGTCCTTGGCCTCTTCGGGGCTGAAGAACTTGTCACGGTCGGCGTCCTTGGTGACCTGCGACGGCTTCTTGCCCGTGTGTTTCGCGATGAGTTCGTGGAGCTTCTCGCGCGCGCCCAGAACCTCGCGCGCCTGGATTTCCACGTCGGCTGCGGAGCCACGGAAGCCGCCGGCAGGCTGGTGGATCATGATGCGCGCATTGGGCAACGCGAACCGTTTCCCCTTGGTGCCGCCAGCAAGCAGCACCGCCGCCATGCTCGCCGCGAAACCAATGCATATCGTGCTCACGTCGGGCTTGATGAGCTGGATGGTGTCGTAGATGGCCAGACCGTCAATGACGGTGCCGCCCGGACAGTTGATGTAGAGGTCGATGTCCTTACTGGGGTCCTCCTTCTCCAGGAACAGAAGCTGCGCCATGACTGAATTGGCGAGCTGGTCGTCAATCTCGGTGCCGAGGAAGACGATGCGGTCTTTGAGCAGACGGGAGTAGATGTCGTATGCGCGTTCCCCGTAGCTTGACTGTTCGATAACGTAGGGAATGAAATGGCCGTATGACTTAGGTTTCTTCATCTTGGTTGTTCTCCTGTGCGTCGGTGGTATCGCCGGAGTCCTCTGGCGCTTCCGGCGCGATTGGCGGCTCTTCACCAGTTTCACTTCCTTCGTCCGGCTCAGCCGCAGCCTCGGGTTCCTCATCCTCATAGTAGAAATGCGCGCTTTCTGCGACATGCTTGATGGCCTTGGCGCGCATTATCTCCATCATAGCGTCGTTGACGAACTCCCGGTTCTTGAGCAGCTTCTTCATATCCTTGCTGGTGACCTTGTACTGCCGCATGAACATTGCCGTGTAGCGCGACATCTCTTCGTCGGTGACGCTCATGTCTTTCGCCCGTGCTATTGCCCTGACTGCCAGGAATTCTTTCAGCCGCCGTGAAGCCTCTTCGCGCAGGCTCTGCCGGTAGTCATCGAGCGACTGGTTGCGTTCTTTGAGCATCTCGGTGAGCGAGTGGCCTGCAGCGCGCAATCTGCGTTCACGCACCGACACAAGGTAATCCGTCTCATCCTTGACCATATCTTCGGAGATGTTCACCGCCATCCGGCCGAGCAGATGGTCTATAGCGACGCTTTCTTTATACTGCTTCTCCTCCTCGGAGAGCTCGTAGTCCAGGGTCTCGCGCAGGTATCGGTCGAACTCGTCGAGCGAATCCATTTTGTAGTTTTCCCGGACGAAGCTCTCGGTGACTTCAGGACGCTTTACAGTCCTGACCGCTTTGACTTTGGCTTCGAGAATGAGGGTCTTGCCTGCAACAGCCCTGTTGGGAAAGTCGTTGGGCATAACATATTCAAATGTAAGATCTGTGCCGGCGGCGCCACCGACAAAGTGCTCGTCGTATCCCGGCAGGTTGTCATCTCTACCCAGAATGTAGAGTACGTCCTTGTGTTGCAGGGGCGCCTCTTTCTCGCCATCGTCAAATGTGCTCTTGAGATCGTAAACGATAGCGTCCCCAAGCTCGGCAGCTCCGTTCTTGTCCTCGTACTCGACAAAGCGCTCCAGCAGACGCTCCCTGTACTGCTTAAGCAGCTTTTCGTTGGCTTCAACGCGCTTGAGCGGGATGCGGAAGTTCTCGTAGTCGGGCAGCGTGACCTGTGGCAGTAGTGGGACTTCGAACGTCAGTTCGCAGGGCTGGCCCTCGACCGGGAGCGGATCGTCGATGAACTGAGGATTCTGCGAGCGAACTTCGAGTTTCAGCTCCTCGATACTGTCGTGAAAAGCAGTTGCCTCGATGCGTTCCCGAACGCTGTCTCTCACCTCGTCCTCGCCAACACGCGAGAGAATGATGCTTCGCGGAACCTTGCCCTTCCGGAAGCCCGGCACTTTCAGGCTCTGCCGGTACTCATTGAGTAC
This sequence comes from Planctomycetales bacterium, assembly GCA_030606285.1. GTDB lineage: Bacteria > 4484-113 > 4484-113 > 4484-113 > 4484-113 > JAGGTK01. Next base: position 104,451 of record JAUWGS010000007.1, read on the forward strand.
GGTCGTGTAGAAGCGGTTGACCTCTTTAGGTTCGAACGTCACACGTACTGTAGCTTTGTTGTCGGCGGACTCGACCAGCTCCGACTTCATCAGTTCACCTCACGAACCGCCACTGCGGGGCAATCATTATATCGCATCCCAATCGCCGTTCCGGCTCTGAGCAGCACCGGATTTGCAGTGAGCCCCAACTGAGAAGGGCGGCAGCCTCCAGCCATCTGGAGGATTCTTTACTCAGTTGGGAGGTGGCCTCTGGCGCATGCGTACCTGGTGTAATCACGCGGGGGAAAACTGGGAGGCGCAGTCGCGCTCATTGTAATATGGTCAGGAGGGAATCTCTTCCTCGCGGAATGGCGTGGAAAGCGCTTGCCGTGCAGGCTGGGCCGCCAAATGTGCAGATTACGACCCCGACGGGATGCTGCCAGTATCTGAGAGAGTGGTATTAGACTGGATAAGTTCATTAGAAGAGAGGACTAGCAGTCCTGAACAGATATATGGTAAACTATTAGCAGGGAGATTGTGGCTGGAGCGGCGATTTAGCCGCCAGCGGGATTCTCGCCGAAATGTCATAATCGATAGCGCCGATAATTGAGCTGGCGAGCGGGATGGCGGCAGTGCTTCAGTTGGCAGTCTCCGATGGACGGTGGCAGTAGGTTTGAACTACCGAAGCCGAACGAAGGAGGTGAGGACGAAACGGGGACCGATCCAGCAGGGACGATTCTCTTGTGTCCGGCTGTGTTCAAACTACCCATGCACTACTAAAGAACTCGACATGCCTTTGATACGAAAGGGAGTCGGGATGTGAAGGCATAAGGTATATGGATGGCGGATGGTAGTTACTGGTGATAATCGGAGATATAAGTTGC
>JAUWGS010000016.1 GCA_030606285.1 Planctomycetales bacterium
GAGGAGATCCGGCATTTCGGCGCTTACTACAACCTCAATCGTCCCCATTCCGCCATCCGCTTCTACGCTCCCACTCCCTATCGGATACAATACTTTCAATCACTCTCAGATGTTGCATATGTCTCCGAATAGTACAGGTAGTAAGTAGAAGTAGCCAGGGGCCAGTAGCCAGTGAGCAGTAGCGAGTAGCGTGTAGCGAGTAGCGAGGGGAAAGAGCGCGCAAATGAGAGAGCGCTATTATAACGGGGCATTAATAAAAGCCGGGTGAAAAGGACTATGAATAAGAAACGCGGTTACCGGGACTTGTTGGCTTGGCAAAGGGCCTACGAGCTTACTTTGCAGGTTTACAGAGGCACGGCAACATGGCCACGCGAGGAGCTGTACGGACTAACCTCCCAGATAAGGCGAGCGGCGGTCTCGGTTGCCGCCAATATCGCCGAGGGCTACGACAGGTCGAGCCGGAATGAGTACATTCACTTTCTCTCAATAGCCAGGGGATCTCTCGCCGAAGTAGAGACGTTTATCCTGCTTGCCAGGGACCTTGGCTACATGCCACCGGACAATGCAGATGCACTGATTGAGTTGCAGGACGAAGCGGGCAAGCTGTTGCGTGGTCTTGCACGGTCAGTACAGGCAAAACAGTGATTGCCAGGAAGTCGAATCCTCATGAAGACTCCGCTACTCGCTACTCGCTACCCGCTACTTCTGGATTGTACCTCCACATCCCATTCTGCCTGAGCCGATGCGCTTACTGCGATTTCGCGAGCCACGCGCTGGACGCGCTGCCAAACGGAATGAGTTTCACGTCCTATGCCGATGCGCTTATTAAGGAAGCAGGGCTGGCGGCGAATGAGCACGGCTCGCTGCGCTGCAGCACGGTCTATATTGGCGGAGGCACGCCGTCACTGATGCCGCTTGACGAGCTTCGCCGCGTGGTTGCCGCCCTGCGAGAAGCCTTTGATGTTTCACAGATTGAGGAGTTCACGCTCGAAGCCAATCCTGACACGCTGGAGAAGGGCAGGCTCGAAGGCTGGCGCGAGATGGGCGTGACCAGGCTGTCGCTAGGCATCCAGTCGCTAAGCGATGCATCATTAAAGGAACTGGGCCGCTCGTACAACCGCGCTGAAGTGCTCGGCGCGCTGGATCTGCACCGGGATGAACTTGCGGCGTTCGATCTGTCGTTTGACCTGCTGCTTAACGTTCCCTGGCAGTTGCCTTCGCAGGTGCTCGACGACATCCGCGAGCTGATGGAGTTTGAGCCGGCGCACTTCTCGCTTTACTCGTTGAAGGTGGAGCCGGGAACGCCGCTGGCGATGCGTGTTGCGGACGAGCCGGAACTTGCGCCGGATGACGACCGCTTCGCTGACGAGATGGGCGCGGCGGAGGAGCTTCTTGGCAACGCCGGTTTGCTGCGCTACGAAATCTCCAACTTCGCGCGGGACGGTAAGTGGTCGCTGCACAACCTCGCTTACTGGCGGGGCGGGGAGTACCTGGGGCTTGGCGTGAACGCGACGAGCTGCGTTGGCGGAGTGCGGACGCGCAACCATCGCGAATTCGCAGATTATCGTGCGGCGCTTCTCAGCGGCGAGCTTCCGGTCGCGGAACGCGCCAAGCTGACCGAAACCGAGCGCGCGTTTGAGCGGCTGATGCTCGCGCTGCGGACGACATGGGGCATTTCCCGCGACGAGCTTCCAGCGGGGATCTGGGAAAAGCTGCACAGGAGAGCTAAGGAGCTTGCCGCGCGCCATCCGCAACTGATTGTCGTGACGCCAGGGCGTATTGCTCTCACATCAGGGGGAATGAACGTGGAGCACGCGCTGGTAGTGGAGCTTGCGGACGGGGTCTTCTAGAGCCTTTCCAGCGCCATAATCTTCTTCACGCGCCTTTCGTGGCGTCCGCCCTCGAACCTGGCGTTGAGGAATACCCGCACGTAGCGCTTGATGTTGTCCAGCGCCTGCGTGTCGGCGCTGAAGCACAGCACGTTGGCGTTGTTGTGCCGCTTCACGAACTCGGCGATGTGGTCGTTGAAGACGGGCGCGGCGCGAATCCCCTTGATCTTGTTGAGCGCCATGCAGATGCCGACGCCGCTGCCGCAGATGCCGATCCCGAAGACGCCGGATTCGTCGGCGCCCCGTCCGCCCGTTTCTAAAGCTACACGCTCGCCGAGCATCTGGGCCATGTCGGGATAGTCACACGCGCTCTCTTCCGTCGTTCCCAGGTGCTCGACGATGTGCCCCTGTCCTGCCAGGAGCGCAGCGAGCGCCACAGCGTATTTCGTGCCGCGATGGTCGTTTGCGATGTAAACCTTCATTGCGTCCCCTGTCAGAAGCGGAATGTGAAGTTGGTCTGTATCGTGTCGCCGAAGCTGCCGCTGTCCGGCTCGGCGCGGGTCCACCGGTCGTCGCCCCGGTAGATGAAGTTCCACGAGACATTACTGGAAAGCGAATAGCTCATTACCAGGTTCAAGGTCTGGGTGATATCCCGGTTTTCCGGGCTATTGTGGAAGATACTGGAGCGGAATGTAGCGTTTACGGTCATCTTCGGCGTGGGCAGATAGTTGAGGTTCGCACTCGCGAAGTACGAGTCATCTTCGCGATCACCGAACAGCCGGTTGCTTACGTCCTGGCTGGTGGTATCGCCGAGCTGGAAGTTGAGCCCGAATTTTTTGGCCTTCATCTGAGCCGTGGCGCTTATGGTAGTCCGGCTTCTTTCCGAGCCGCTGCCGGTGTAATCCCGGCTCGTGGTCTCGGACACCGCCGCGGTAAGGCCGAAGCGGTCGTGCGGATTGTAGCTGAGCCTGCCCGACAGCGCGCCCGTCTCGTTTCGCCTGGACTGCGTCGCGAGGTCGCTGGTGCCGGTGGTTGATGAATCAACATTCAGCCCCAGCTCCGGCGTGGGCCGGAGGCTGAGCGAGTATTTGACAGTGCTGGTCGCAGTGCTGCGCGGCGGGTTCTCGTCCTGGCTCTCGGTGATGGAAACACCGGCGCGGCCGGTGCCGCTTCCGGGCAGTGGAAGCTTAACGCCGACACTGCACTTCTGGGTCTGCCGGTCGCTGAAGCGCCCGTCGGGCAGGGTGGTGCGCCGCTGCTCGGCCGACGCGCTGTAGTCCACCGCACCTCCCAGCGCCTTGCCGCTCTCCAGGCCCACCTTGACGTTTTCCTCGTGCATCGTGTTGATTTCGCCCGGCAGCGTAAGGAGGTTGTTGCGCGTCTCTTTAAAGGAATAGGTTGTCTTGAGCGTTCCCAGCGGGAGCGGCGCGGCGTGGTCGAAGTTGAGCTGGGTCGACTCAGTCGACCGTCTGGTGCCTGCCAGGACGTTTTGCGACTCGCTTGTGTTGCGCGTGAATTTGAGCATTCCGTGCGGAAGCCCATACTGCATTACCACGTTCCCGGTGACGTATTCGCTGCCGGTCGCTAACTTGCCCGCGTAGACCGAGCCGCTTGTGCTGCGGGCGATGTTCGCGGTCACTGTGGGTCCCGCCGGGGCGTTGAAGCGCATGGACGCTTTCTGCTCGCTGGTTGGGTCGGCCCGGAGTATCGAGCCGCCGGTACCGCCGGGAGCCAGGGGGAGTTTCTCGGTGAAGCTCGCGCCGAACTGGATCCGCTTATAGAGGTCCTGGCCGGCGACGGTGAAAGCGTATTCGCTGCGCGCCTTCCCGCCGCCGCCTGGGTAGTCGCTCCCGTCCAGGCGGGCGCTGTAAAGCAGACTGGTTTTCACCGACAGGCCGGCGAGGCTAAACACCGGGAACCGGGGTTCGAACTTAATCGTCTGGTAGAAAATGGTCGCGTTGACCGAAGGGTCGCGCGAACTGCCGCGCGATTCAATCCCGCTGCTAATGACCGCGCCTGGCAGCGCGGTCTTAGCTGCTGAACCTGCGTGTGCACTGTGCACTGTCGGCAACAGTGTCCATGCGACAAAAACGGTGGCTAACAGAAGCCTCCACCCAACCATGTACCTTCCAGATGAGGTGGGGGATACCACTCCCCCGCGCTAGTGGCACCATTATACAACATATCCGCCACGATGTTATAATCCTGCTGTGAGCCTTCGCAGACGGGATGTCTATCCGCAATACTACCGCGCCAAGCGCCGCCGCGAGCGCATTGTCGTCGGGGCTAGCATCGTGGTGGCTGTTGTGATAATCACCGCCTTGCTGGCGCTCGCTATTGCATATTTCATACGCCCCAGGGAAGGCTTGGATGAACTCGCACAGCGGCGGGATGAAATTGTCGCGCCGCGGACAGAAGAGGCGCCGGTCGGCACCGCCCCGGTCGTGGAGCCGCAGCCGGTTGAGGATACTCCCATCATAGCGCTGGAGGACATTACCGAGTGGGCGCCGTCCGTTCCCGAAGTATCGCTGATCCCCGAGGGGCTGGGCACGGGTGAGCCGCCGCCGGAAGAGCTGCCCCTGCCGCAGATGACGGAAGAAGTTGCGCCGGTCGAAGAGCCGTCCGAGTCCACCGAGGAGGAGCCTCCCTCTGAGGAGGATGAGCCGCAGGCCCGGCAGCCTGAAGAGGAACCGGCCCCAGCGAGAACGACCGAGCCTGAGACCAAGCCATCGGAGCCGCAGTATACCTTCACCGTGCTGGTCGGCGTGTACGACAACGAGAGCGAGGCGAACCGCCAGCGCGATAGGCTGCTTGAACTGGGCTTCCAGGCAACAGTTCTCGTGCGCAGCTATGGGGACAAGAAATCCTATCCGGTGCAGGTGGAGCCGCCTTTAGAAGAGTTCGAGCTTGCTGACGCGGTGAAGAAGCGCCTTCGTGACGCAGGATTCTCGGACGCGGCAGTCCTGAGGCGGGATACCGGCAAGCGCTAGCCGGCCTTCGCTTTTCCGCAGCAGTGCTTGTACTTCTTTCCGCTTCCGCACGGGCACGGGTCGTTGCGGCCGACTTTAGGCTGGCCGCGTTTCATCGTGCCTTTCTGCTGCTGTCCGGGACGTCCGACTCCTCCTTCAGCTCCCCGGCTCATCCCGTGGATGTTGTACGCGCTTTTACGCTCAACCTCGTGCTCCTTCTGCACGGCGATGCGGAATATCTTCTGTATCACTTCGCTGCCGATACGGTCTTTCAGCGCCTCAAATAGCTCAAAAGCCTCCTGGGCGTAGACCACTATCGGGTCCACCTGGCCGTATCCCCTTAAGCCGATGCCTTCGCGCAGATGGTCGAGGATGTTCAGGTGGTCGATCCAGTTCTCGTCGATTGTGCGCAGCGTGACCACCCGCTCGATTTCACGCATCACTTCCGCGCCGGCCTCGCTCTCCTTTTCCTCATAGAATGCCACCACGGTTTCGCGCAGGTAGTCCCTGATTTCGTCCACTTCCTTTTTGTGGATCCTCTCCGGGTCCACCTGCATCAGGGGGAGTTTCGTGCCCAGCTCCTGGAGTATGCCCTCGGTGTCGATTTCGTGCTGCTTCCGCGTCGTTTCGTAAACGAACTGGTCGACCAGCCCGTCAACCTGCTCGTCAATGAACTCGAGCATCTGTTCGCGCATGTTCTGGCCCAGGAGAAGGCGCCTGCGCTCGGAGTAGATGACCTCGCGCTGCTTGTTCATCACGTCGTCGTATTGCAGGACACTCTTGCGAATCTCGAAGTTCCGGGCTTCGACCTTGCGCTGGGCGCTCTCTATCGCTTTGGTCAGCCACGCGTGTTCGATGCGCTCCTCCTCGGAGAGGCCGACCTTATCCATAATCCAGGAGATGCGATCGCCGCCGTACATCTTCATAAGGTCGTCTTCGAGCGAGAGAAAGAACCGTGACGCTCCCGGGTCGCCCTGGCGGCCGGAGCGGCCACGGAGCTGGTTGTCTATCCGGCGAGCCTCGTGCCGCTCGCTTCCGATGATGTACAGGCCGCCTGCGTCAACCACCTTCTGATGCTCCGCTTCCCACTTCTTTTTCGCATCGCGCAGGAATTCCTCATAGGTTTCCTGGTCATCCTCCCAGTTCAGCCCCCGGCGGCGCATCTCCTCCTTGGCCAGATAGACGGGATTTCCGCCAAGAACGATGTCCGTGCCCCGGCCAGCCATGTTCGTGGCAATGGTTATGCCCTCGTAGCGTCCGGCCTGGGCGATTATCATCGCTTCCTTCTCGTGGTGCTTGGCGTTGAGCACCTGGTGGGGTATTCCTTTCGCCGCGAGCAGGCGCGAAAGGCGCTCGCTTCGTTCGATGGATATCGTTCCCACGAGAGCCGGCTGGCCGCGCTTATGGGCGTCAATAATCTCATTTACGATGGCGCTGTACTTGGCTTTTTCCGTCTTGTACACCGCATCGGGATTGTCCTCGCGGACCATAGGCATATTAGTGGGAATGACGACCACGTCAAAGCCGTATATCTTCTTAAATTCCTCCTCTTCCGTCTTGGCGGTGCCGGTCATTCCAGAAAGCTTCTCGTACATCCGGAAGTAGTTCTGGAGGGTGATGCTCGCCAGGGTCTGGGATTCGCTCTTGACCCGCAGGTTTTCCCTCGCCTCTATGGCCTGGTGCAGCCCGTCGGAGTAGCGGCGTCCGTACATCAGGCGGCCGGTAAACTCGTCAACGATGACTACCTGCCCTTCCTTAACAATGTACTCAACTTCTTTCTCGAAGAGCGAACGGGCGCGGAGCGCCTGCTGGATGAAGTGGGACGTCTCGGTGCTCTCGAAGTCGTACAGCGAGAATCCCTTGAGCACGTCCTGCAGCCGGCCCTCCACCTTCATAATGCCATGCGTGGTCAGCGAAACGGTGTGCGCCTTGCGGTCGTACTCGTAGTCCCAGGTCTTATAGGAATCGTCCACCTGCTTGCGCTGCTCGAAGATGTCGGCCGTTTCCTTCACGCCGGTTACATCCTTGGGCTTGAGCCGGGATACTAACTCGTCCGCGCGGTAATACATCGAGGTGTCTTCGCTGCTGCTGCCGCTGATAATCAGCGGGGTGCGCGCCTCGTCCACCAGGATGCTGTCCACCTCATCCACGATGGCGTAGTAAAGTGGACGCTGAACCATGTCCGCCTCGTAGATGACCATGTTGTCGCGCAGGTAATCGAACCCGAACTCGGAGTTTGTGCCGTAGAGTATATCGCGCCGATACAGGTCCCGGCGTATGTCGTTGGGCGTCCCGTGCTGGAGCGAGGCTACGGTCAGACCGAGACTGGTATAGATCGCTCCCATCCATTCAGCATCGCGCTTTGAGAGGTAGTCATTGACTGTTACCACGTGCAAGCCTCGCCCGGTGAGCGTATTAAGGACTGCGGGCAGAGTGGAAGCAAGGGTTTTGCCTTCACCGGTTCTTTGTTCGGCGATGCGCCCCTCATGCAGGACGATGCCAGCCATAAGCTGAACGTCGAAAGCCCTCTCGCCGAGTCTGCGCACGCCAGTCTCGCGAGTAATCGCGAAGACCTCGGGCAGGTATTGTTCCAGAAGCGCAGCCTGCTTCTCCGGAGCAACGGGTGCAATCTCAGCCCGGAGCTGGGCGATGCGCTCACGCATCCGGTCGTCGGTCAGCTCCTTGGCCCGGGGCTCGAACTCGTTGATCTGGGCAACAACACTTGAGATGCGGGCCAGCTCGCGCTTGTTTGTGTCAAAAATTCGCTCAAAGAAACCCATATTCCCTGCTGATAGCCTATTCTAACACTTCTCAAACGCACCGGGCCTATTCCCTTAGCAGGCTGTTACAGGCCTAGCTTGCGTTTCTCCTGCTTTTTACATAATATGTAGCCATGCGCATTATGCCGGGAGGAGTGGGGTTCTTCGTTCGTTTTCTCGTTATCGGGTTGGCTGTTGCTGCGGGGCTTATGGGCGGCTGGCTAACCGCAGCGGCCGAACCCGGCCTCGAAGGGGTCACGGGTATCCTCAACGTGCCGACTGCGGAGGTCGCCAAGGACGGCGAGTTCTACATCGGATTTGGGCGCAATGAGAACAAAGTGCGCTATCCGGGGCGGGAGCAGCGCAACTATTTCGTCGGCGTTGGTTTTCTGCCGCGCCTGGAAGTGGTTGCCCGCTATATCGACTTCCCGGAGATACTCGACCCATCAGTGCCGGGCTTCGGGACCCGCAAAGACCGCTCCGTGAACGCCAAGCTGCAGCTGCTCTCGGAGGAATGCGCGCCGGTCTCTGTAGCGGCGGGCATGTACGATGTCGGCGGCAGGGCGGTCATCGAGCGGGGAACCTACGGCGTCGTCAGCAAGACAATCGGGCCGGTCAGGCTCACGCTGGGAGTGGGCGACAAGCGGCTGGACGGCGTTTTCGGGGGAGTCGAGATCTCGCCGATTCCGGAACTTGACCTGATGTACGAGTACGACACCTACGACCACAACTTCGGCGTCCGGCTGAATCCCCACCCGGACTGGCATCTCACTCTCGGATCGGTGAACGAGGATTTCTCCTGGGGCGTGAGCTATGGCAAGGTGTTGCCCTCGAACCGGAATCCCAAAGGTAAGCCCCCGGCGCAGCGTGCAGAGCGGATGCCGCTGGTTACGGGCACGGAGGCTGCCGAGCTGGACGAGCTGGCCAACCGGCTGGCCCGGCAAGGCCTGGTGGACGTGATGTGCAAGTCTCGGGAAGGCGAACTTGCGGTCAAATACGAGAACCGTCGTTTCCGCCACGAGGAGGACGCGTGGGCTTTCGTCTGTCTGTGGTCCGCCGTGCACGCGCCCGACGAGGTGGAGCGACTCCGCGTCGTCACCCGGCGCGAACACGATTTCGTTGTGACGACCGAGTTTGCACGCGATGACCTTCTAGCGTATGTGAACGGTGAGATGGACGGAGCCGAATTCTGCCAGCGCGTAGCCATCCACGACTACCGGTCTCCCGGCTACGAGTACAGCGCCACAAGCACCATGCACGCTCCGAAGAGCGGAAGCACGGACGTCTTTTTCTATCCGGCAAACTCGCTGGAACTCGGGGCAGCCTACGCGCCGGTCAAGCAGCGCAGCGGTGTGGGCGTGAAGCACTACACGTCGGTGGCGCCACGGCTCACCATATATGGCAAGGAAGAGATCCCCATCTCGAACAACCTGGACAACCGCGACAACCCGTTTATCATCCGGGAGTTGCTCACCTACAGCAGAGCCTGGGAGCCGAGCTTTTTCGGGCTGGCTGAGGCCGGATATTTCGGTGAGCACAGGTGGGGCGGCCAGATTGAGCTGCGCAAGTACTGGGACGACAGCCGACTCGATCTTGGTGTCACTGGCGGCTGGGTGCGCAACAAGCGCACGGACGACTGGGAGGACATGATACTGGCATCGGGCTCGGTGCGCGTGCCGTCGCTGGACCTTTCGCTGACCGGTCACACGGGACGCTTCCTCAGTGGCGACGAGGGATTCATGCTCGCGGCCGGCCGGCGCTTCGGCGGATACGGCGTGGAGTTCTTCTACTTCAACACGGAGTACACTGAGAACGAAGCAGGGGTGCGCTTCAGCATTCCCATCGCGGGTTTCTGCGAGAGTGCGCCTCGGCGTTTCAGAGTGAGCGTCGCGCCTGACTTCCTTTATGAGTACAGGACATCCGCGCCTTATTCGGCGGAGTTTCTGCACTTCCGCGGAAGCGTTGACGTGCACCGCGCGTGGCTGTATCCTTGGCACTTGCGGGAGCACCTGAACTTGCTGCGATTGGCGGCTGGAACGGGTATTGACAGCGGGAATTGATTCTGTATCTGGTGAGTGTTATAATCCATTTGTTGGAACCTACCAGGAAGGAGGGGATGCCCGGAGCGTTTTAACTGCCTGGACATATCAGGGGGATATAAACCCCATCCTTATTGCCAACAAGGTCATTATGAACTATAATGCCTGAACCAACCATGTAATCTTCCAAATCCATAGTTGAAGGAGGAAGCTAGTGAGAAAATTCTATGCTTTTATCACCGTTATCGTGGTGCTGAGCATTCTGGTGACCGCGTGCGGTAGCAGGCGGCCCGGACCGGTGGTGGTCGTGCTGGGACCCAGCATTGCCAGTATTGCTGTTCCTTCCGGTTTAAATGCGGGTGAATCGTTCACCTTCTCGGCGACCACAACTGGGACGGATGTTGTGGCATGGTCGTGGAATTTCGGGGGCGGGGCGGACCCTAATACCTCAACCCTGGAATCACCCATGGTCACGCTGGTCAATCCGTCTACTGACGACCCTGCGACTTACACCGTTACCTTGATCGTCACTGACGCCGACGGTCGCACCGACACGTTCACTGCGGACTACACTGTCGAGAGAACCTTGAACACGCCTCCTGGGTTCGTCGGCGACATCGTGTTCGCCACGGCTGACAACACTGCGACCGTGACGTTCACCATCACTGATGCGGATGAAGACGATGTGACCATCACGCTCGTGCTTACAGCTCCGGGCAGCGTGGGCATGAGTGCCGACGTCATCAACGCTACATTTGGTGATTACGGCCCATTCGTGGTTACGCTCACGAACGGCAGTTTTGATGAAGCGGCTGTCACGGTTGACATCACGCTCGACGACGGTACCGACACAACGCCTGGCTCGGCTGGCGGTACCATCGCCGGTATCACGCCGGAGATGTCAAACAGCATCATCGTCGTTCCGTCAGCAACCGCTGTCAGCGTTGGTGACACCTTCACCGTTACGGTGTACGTGTACGATCTAACGTCCCCAGCGGGGTGGTTCAACAGCACCCATATCCCGTACGGCGATGGTATTTCACCGGTGTATGATCCAGATCCAGCTGATCCGACGACATCGTGGAATCTCGGTGCGGTTGGCGGGGGTACCTGGGGCAAGGATGGCGCCTACTGGACGACCTTCCCGGATCCGATATTGGCTGCTGGTGAAATGCTGTTCCTGTCAATTGAGCCGGGAGCTGTCGTCGTGAACTGCTCCGCCCAGACCGCTACCCCGACAGGCAGCGATATTGGCGCTGGTGGTCCGCTGTTTAACTTCCAGATGACGGCGGATACACCGGGCAGTTGGGAACTCACGTTCACGTCCGCTTCAACCTACTACACCGCGCCTGACGGTACGCAGCAATTCTACGATGATGAAGTCAGCGCGACTATCACCGTTAGCTAGTTGTATTACGTGAAACGAAGAAGCGGGGCCCCGCTCGGCAAGTACGGGGTGGGGCCCCGCGAAAAAGCCGACAGGGGGGAGGATCTCCTTGTTAGCTTGGCACTGTGAATTTGCCACTTTAAGGAGAGTGTCATTATGAGAAAAGTATTATCCCTTTCAATGGGGGCTCTCGCAGTGCTGCTCTTGACAGTAGCTCTCCTCGGTTGCGGTGGGGGTAAGAGCGCGCCCACCGGCACAAACCTCAAGAGCATGCCTGCCGGCTCCAACCAGAGCGTTGATGATGTCCTGGCGGAGCTGGAAGCTCTGGAGCCTCCTGAAGGCGTGGATCCAGTCTTGTTTGACCAACTCAAGGAGGAGCTTGGTCGCCAACTGGCTTCCGGCGGAGGCAAAATCGTCAGCACGCCTTCAAGTTACGCCATCAACGACTTCCTTGAAGTCGACCCGGTTACAGATCCACCGACCGTTACATGGTCGAGTGACAACTTCATTGCCGATGGCAGTGTTAACGGCTCCGTTGGCATCGAAGACATCACTCCGATTGCCGTTTACTACGGCATGCAGTGGGGTGATCCTGCTGGTGACAAGTATGACCCGCTGGCTAAGACTGGCGACTACGATCGTGACGGCACCGTGGCCATCGCGGACATCACTCCGCTGGCGGTGACATACGGGCAGGATACTGCGGGCTACATCGTGGAGTGGGCACTGGACGACGGTGCCGGAGCGCCTGTGGAGGACTATGCGTTGGGCGGAGATGTTGCCTACGATACCGATAGCCACCTCGCTGACAAGAACGCCAACGGCTTCTGGGTCTGGGAATTCCAGTTCGCCGTTGGTCAACTGCCTGATGTGGACGGCGTCTGGGCAAGGGTTGTCCCATACGATGGGGAAACGGGACCGAATAGGGGTCTTCCAAGCGACCCGCCGATCTGGATTGAGCTTGAAGTCATAATTCCGCCCACGTTCTTCGTGACCGATATTCTTGTCCAGGTTACGAACACAAACAACACCGAGGCGGGGAGCGGATACGAGAACACTGAGTTCTACGTTGCTCCTGCTGGAGGTGGGGATACCTTCGGCGAAGCTCCCGCAAACGAGCCCATTGTGATGATTCTGTCCGACGTTGCATTCCTGTACGAGGGCAACCCTTACGTCTTCGGTCTGTATCCCGATAACCTGCCAGATGGCCTGACGGTGGAAGACTTCGACACGATTATGATTGCCCTGCACGGCTTCATGGGCTTTGAAGCAGTAAGCAGCGAAGTACCGGCGGATCCCGAGGCCTGGGCAGAGGATGCCGAGCAGCCTGATCAAGGCTATTCCGGCACGCTCGGCCCGAACGATCCTGCCGCCGACCCCGGCTCGCTCCTGCTTACGGCAACCATGGCGGACAACACCTACACGCAGGGTGCCGCTACATTCACGGTTACGATTGACCTTGATTTGCTTGAGGACGTGAACGCGCCGGAGATCGAGATGTTCGCGCCACTGGAGCAGCCTATTAACACGACCGAGGTTCACGTCATTCATATGGATTGGGGTGAGGACGAGACTGAACTCGAGCTGCCGTTGCATGTGGCGCTGTACAATGCTGCGGATGGCACTGTGGCCTACACGTTTGAATTAGAAGATGAGACCCCGGATCCGCCGGCGGAAGAAGGAAAGTACACGATATCCCGTGTTCCAGAACCAATTACCTTTACCACGATAATCCAAGCGAAGGTTGCGGGTCTCTTCTTGACCCAGGGCGCTGATTACGTGTGGCGGGTTTCGGAGGATAATGATGGGTTCGAGCGTCGTAGTTCACTGAAGAAGCCGGGTGAAACGCTTCACATTTTAGAAGCCAAGTTATTCGACATGAACACCTGGCCCGAGGTGGAGTTCTCAGTTGGTGATATCCGTGCGCCCTACCTCTACTTCGTCCCCGATGATCCGAAAATCCGCCGGAATCCGAAGGGGCACGCGACCATGGAGGAGCCGCCGCAGTTCGAGCCGGATGACATCGATGCCTTTGCAGACATAGTGAAGGGCGACCTAGAGGAAGGTGATGAGTTCGAAGTAGTCTACGGGGAACAAGGGCCGCCATCGATACCGGACGCCCCAAGGGTGTACTACCTCATGGGTAATGTGACACCAAAGACGATAGGCGAGGCGGACGCTGAGGTGCCACTCTTCTATCGTCAACCGTATCTGTTGGCTGGTCTTATTGGTGTTGTGGTTGGCACCGGCGACGTCTCCTTCGGGCTATTCGCCCAGGATGGGAAATACCTTGGTGGAGTGACCCGCGAGGTAGCTGAATTTCCGATTACGCGGCCAGACGTGTTCATTGATGACAGTTGCGATTTCGGTGTACGCCCGTGGGGTAGCGGCTTAGAGACAATTCCTGACTTCGGCGACAAAACCGCTTCCAAGGGCGACAAAGACGTGGTTATCTTCACGTTCTACAATCTCTGGCTGCGCCACGACGATAAACCGACGCTTCCCGATGTGCAGCGCGGCACGCACCTGATCCTGACAGTCGATGGCGGCGCGTCGCTTCCCGACATCCTGCTACGTCCGCACATTTTTGATGTTGACCAGGGAGGCTTGGTGTACTTCGCTCTTGATGTCTCTGCTGATGATTTCTGGTTCGGCGAATTCACGCAGGAGATTCCCATTAACCCGTACAACGTAACTCTGTATAACCCAGCCGCTGGTATGGGCGTTACATACCCCGACAATCTCGTGATCACCCCGTAGTATTTGCAGCTGATTCAAGTACTCAAGAAGGGGCTCCCGTAAGGGAGCCCTTTCTTTTATTCAGGTGATGGTGGTGGCTGCAGCTCTCAGGTGTCCAGGATCGGGTGTGGACGTGTGATGCGCGTCTGGCCGCCGATGACTTCCACGACGGCGGAAGGCTCGGTGCCACATTTTCCGCTATCAACAGCCAGCCCTACGCTCGATGCTCCGCTAAGCTGTGCGATGACTTCCTTGAGCGAAGGCGGCGTTGGATGCCCTTCAAGATTCGCGCTCGTGGCCATCAGCCATCCGCCGCAGCGAGCGAGGACTTCCTGCAGCACCGCGTGGTCGGGGATGCGCACGCCGATGCGGCTGTAGGGCAGGTGCGTGAGTGGTTCAGGCAGCGCATTCCCCCAGGTTGCCCGGTCGGCTACGATGGTGAGTGCGCCGGGTATCAGCTTCTTGGCGCCCGGCAGTGAGATCATGAGCTCCCGCATGTGTTGCACCAGTGGCGCATCCGTCGCGACAAGAGCGGCAATGGGCCTGTCGGAAGGGCGCCCTTTGAGCGCGTTCAGGCGCGCAAGCTGCTCAACATCCGTCCCGTGAATCATTAGCCCGTACACGGTGTCGGTGGGGAAGATGACAATGCCGCCCGCCAGCAGGAGTTCTGCGGTCTGCGCGACGATTTCAGATCGGGTCGTCTCGTCCAGTTTGAGCACGTTTATCCCGCCCATATTGCACTCACAACCCGCTGCACGCCCGCAAGATCCGGTGTGATGCTGACGCCTTCAAATCCGCTTCCGCCCAGAAGCTCCTTGACCTCATCGGCTTGATTGTAGCCCACTTCAAGTGCCAGCATCCCGCTGGGGTTTATGTATGCGCCGGCGTTTTTAGCCAGGCAGCGGTGGAAGTACGTTCCGGGCTGCCCTGCGGGTACGCGATAGGCGCGTGCAGGCTCATAGCGCCGGACGCTCTCGTCCACCTCGTCTTTCTCAGCCACATAGGGCGGGTTGCTAAAGATAAGGTCAAAGCGTGAGTCCGGTGGCAGCGGCTCCAGCAGTGAGCCTTCGTGTAGCTCAAGCTGAGCACCGTGCCTTGCAGCATTGGCGGTTGCCACGGCGAGCGCCTCCTGCGAGATGTCGGTCGCGACAAGGCTGACCTGACGCCCAGATAGCTCACGCTCCAGCGTAATGCTAATTGCGCCGCATCCCACGCCGACTTCCAGAATGCGCAGCGCGCCCGGCCTGCTGCGGCAGAACTGAAGCGCTACGCTGCACAGTGTTTCCGTATCGGGCCGCGGGATGAGCACGGATTCGCTTACGAAGAACCTTCGGCCAGCGAAGTACCACTCGCCCAGCGCGTATGCAAGCGGCTTGCCCCGGCGCGCCTGCTCCAGGACTAGTTCCAGCCTAGACGCAGCGTCAGAATCCAGCTTCTCGTGTGGTTCCAGCACGATATCCTCGCGTTTCACTCCTGCTGCGATTTCCATAACGACGGCGGCGTGCTCGCGGGGCGAGGAGATATGCGGCAGCCTGGCGAACTCTTCCGCCAGCAACTTGAATGCCTCCCCGCGTGATAGAGCACGAGCCTTCATCGCCCACCGCCTTAGCTAAAGTACGAAGCGGCTTCTGTCGCCCGCAGCATTTCGATGAGTTCGCTCATTTCGCCATCCAGGAACGCCGGCAGGTTGTGCACGTTCTCCTTGATCCGGTGGTCGGTGATGCGGTCCTGCGGGAAGTTATAGGTGCGTATCTTTTCGCTGCGCTTGGCGGTGCCGACCTGCAACCTCCGGCGGTCGTCTATTTCGTGGAACTGCTTTTCGCGCTCGATTTCCAGTAGGTGCGCCCGGAGGATGCGCATGGCCTTTTCCTTGTTCTGCAGCTGGCTGCGCTCGTCCTGGCAACTCACAACGGTTCCCGACGGTATGTGGGTAATACGGATGGCGCTGCTTGTTTTGTTGACGTGCTGGCCGCCTGCGCCGCTGGCGCGGAACGTGTCCACGCGCAGGTCCTTTTCGTCTATCTCCACATCCACATCCTCCGCCTCCGGCAATACCGCAACGGTGATGGTGCTCGTGTGGATGCGCCCGCCGCTCTCGGTGACCGGTACGCGCTGAACACGGTGGACTCCGCTCTCGTACTTCAGGTGCGAGTAAACATCCCGGCCCCGGATGCTGACAACCGCTTCTTTCAGGCCGCCTAGGCCCAGCTCGTGGAGGCTCAGCACATCAAACTTCCACCGCTTGTGCTCGGCGAACCGCTTGTACATCCGCATCAGCTCCGCGGCGAACAGCGCGGCTTCGTCTCCGCCGGCACCTGCACGGATCTCCAGGATGATATCGCTGCCATCCATCGGGTCCGGTGGTATCAGCTTGAGTTTTATCTCTTCAATAAGCTGATTGCGCTCGTTCGTAACACGCTCGGTCTCTTCCTTGACGAACCGCAGCAGCTCCTCATCGTCCAGGCTCCGCTTGTCGTCTTCCAGCTTCTCAAGGTCATCATCGAGCGCTTTCAGGCGGTGGTAAAGCACCACGATTTCGCCCAGCCGGGCGAGTTCCTTGCTGCGCGCGGCATACTCCTCGCGGTTCTCTGCTGCATCGGGGCGCGCGAGTTCGGCCTGCAGCGCTTCGTAGCGCTCCTCGGATTGCGCCAGCTTTTCGCGTATCACGTCCATGCGTGCACCTTCTACTATACCGGGAAGTTTCAGAATCCGCGAGTGCCCGGTGTGAACTGCGCTAGGTGGGTGCCGTGCTTTCCTCGCGGCTGCGCACGGCATCGAGCGATGCCTGCGCCACTTCAATCTGATCGCGGGTGGGGCGGCGCGTGGTGAGTATCTGGAACAGCATCCCGAAGTAGATGAGCGGCAGGATGATAACGGTCTTGCGCAGCGCAAATGCGCCCTTGAGGACCTCGTAGGAGATACCTGCAAGCAATGGTATCAGCAGGATGCGCAGCGGCCAGCGCACCCACCATACAGGCCACTGCCCGGCCGCGGGAACGCCCAGCTCCACCAGCCACCGATCAACGAAGTAATAGATGATTATGCTGATGACAATGAGTATAGCGATGAAGCTGGTGCCACACCGGGGGTGCAGCCGGGAGTGCTGTGCGACGAAATCCGCATCGCGCCTTGTGGGATCATGCTCATAAGCGTTGATGACCGTGTGCTCCGCGCCGTGGTACATAAAGACGCGCCTGATGTCGGGCATAAGACTGATTGCGGCGACGTATCCAACGAAGATGCCGAACTTGAGTATCCCCTCAAGCGTATTCCGTAAGCCGGCTCCCGTAACCGGAATTACGCGCGTGTCGATTACATCCACGAGGAATGTCGGCAGCAGTTTGAATATCGAAAGCGCCAGCACAACGCCGACAATCGCGGTTATGACGAAGGTCCAGTTCGTGCCCTTATGCTCGACCTTCTCGCCTGCGTCCTCCAGGTAGGCGTCCTGAGAGTGGTTCAGCGCCCACATGCCAAGCCCGAGCATGTCCCAGAGCAGAAAGAATCCCCGGAGGAACGGCGCCCGGGTGAGCCACTGAGGGAAGCGGCTCTTTAGCTGCTTGTCCACAACCTGGATGTCGCCGCTCTTGCGTCTGAGCGCGACCGCAGCGTGCTTTCTGCCCTTCATCAGTACGCCCTCTATCACCGCCTGCCCGCCGTAAGGATAGGGCTTGCCCGATGACTCCGCAGTTGCTGGAGGGGCGCAAAGCGCACTGCACCAGATAGCGTGGAAGTGAAGGGGAGAAAACCGTAGCATTACCAAGACCGTCTAATGCTTCTTCTTCCGCTTCTTGAGTTCTTCCTGGCTCTTGGCTTTGGCCGCACGCTTCATAAACTTCTCGACGCGTCCCGCGGTGTCCACGATCTTGCGTGTGCCGGTAAAGAACGGGTGGCACTTGCTGCAGATCTCAACCTTTATCTCGTCGCGCACCGACAGCGTCTCGAACGTCTCTCCGCAGGCGCAAGTTACGGTCACCAGTTTAGCTTCAGGATGTATGCCCTTTTTCATTGCGCTTCCTCGGTTCGTCGCAACGCCGGATTATAGCAGACGTGGACGACCGCCTCAAGTAGCGACCGTCCACGCCTCTTACAGGTGCGCGCTATTGGTCGGTGGGAGCAGGCTTATCCGGTGTCTTCAGCGGCAGGTCTCCTTCCTTGTGTGTGATAGCCAGGGCGGACATGCCCATCAGCCCGCCGAGGTTCATTGTGTCAACCGCGCTTGACGGGACGATAATCAGCGAGCCACGTTCCTTCAAACCCTCGAACAGCATGTTCATCGCCCGCAGGTGCATCGCGGTGGGATTGTGGATGTAGGCTTCAGAGGCCTTGGCGAAGCTGTCCGCGATTTGCAGCTCGGATTCGCCGAGGATGACGCGCGCCTGGCGCTCGCGCTCGGCCTGCGCCTGGCGGCTCATCGCGTCCTGCAGCCCCTGCGGGATCTTGATGTCGCGGATCTCCACCGAGTTCACAGTGATGCCCCAGGGCGTTGTGCGCGAGTCGATCAGCTCCTGTAGCTTCTGGTCAATCGTCTCACGGCCGGTCAGCAGGTCTGCGAGCAGTGTTTTGCCAATAAGGTCTCGCAATGCGGTCTGCGCCGCCCAGGACACCGCTGCGGCGTACACCTCCACTTCGAGCGCAGCCTTCTTCGAGTCGAAGACGAACCAGAACATCACTGCGTCCACGTCTACCGGCACCGTGTCGCGGGTCAGCGTCTGCTCCGCCAGCAGGTCGGTCGTGTGAACGCGGGTGTCAATCCATGCGCCGACGGTATCCACAAACGGCATCAGGAAGAAAATACCGGGCGGTCTGACCGTGAGGAACTTGCCGAACCTGAGCACCACGACGCGGTCCCACTGGTCAACCACCTTTAGACAGGCGAGCCACATAATCGCAATGAGCACGCCCACGATGAGGACGACCACCGCCCACGTCTGCTGCTCTGCTGCTGCAAGCCACCAAGCGAGTCCTAGCGCAATTACCAGCGTCAACAGAAAAAGCAGCACCGGCCACGGGTGCATCTTCGTCGTGGTGGCCGCTGATGCAATGTCAATCTCCAGTTCTTTCCTGCGGTAATAGGATGTCACGGGTAATCACTCCTTTTCCAGTCTATCTGCAAAGTCGCGCAAGAGGTTTGCCACCTCTGCGCGCGTGAGATTCATTCCCTCCAGAAGCTCCGACGCGCTGGCAAGCACAGCTTCCGCCTGCGCGCGATCAAATGGCTCAACCTTCGGTTTCATCTCGTGCCTTACGAAAGTGCCCCGGCCCTGTTGGCGCTCGATGAGCCCTTCGTCTTCCAGTTCACGGTACACCCGCGCTACGGTGTTCGCGTCAATGCCCAGTTCCACCGCCAGCTCGCGCATCGTCGAGAGCTGGCTGCCCGGCTCCAACTGGCCGCTCTGTATGGCGTATCTGAGCTGCCCCTTCAGCTGGACGTATATGGGTATTTCACTCTTGAGGTCCAGATTCAGGCGTAATGCACCGCCCCTATGCCGCCGCAACCGGTTATCGCGTTTCAATTCCACATCTCCACATCAGTGATACTCATAGGTCATATCACATATTGTCCTAATAGAATAGGACAACATAACAATTCTACCACGCTTCTGTGGGTTGTGCAAGCCCTTTTGCGCTACAATCGTAAAGATGCGCTTTGTCGTTGTCCTGGCGATCTTTGCTGTGCTCGCCGCTGCGGTTCCGGCACACGCGGCGTCGCTAAGCGTCTACGCGCCGCAGATGACGATTGGACGCAGCAGCGACGGGGTGGTCGTCCTGACGTTCCCCAAGGGCCTGAGCGCGGTCTCAGGGGGAGAGTACAGGGTCTCCGCCGGCTACGGGCGCATTACAGTCAGCAGCGCGGGTTTTGCGCCGCTTGAGCAGCGGGGCAAAGCCGCGTCCGATTCGGAGGAAATGGAACTGCCTAAGCTTCCCCGCGCACGGTTCTCAGCCGGCAACATCCGTTCGATGCATTTCAGCGGGCGCCCGAAGCTGCGAAGCGAGGAGTACGAAGCGTCCATGGCTTCGCTCACCTCAAACGATGGCGGGCGGACCTGGACGCTTTCCGGCAAGGTTGAGTTTAGGGCGCTGGACAAGACGGGACGCACCGTTCGCGGGGAGCGTTTCGTGTTCTCGCGCGACGAGATGATGCTCTATACAGACCGCGCCATCGAGATCCGGGATTTTGACAGCGCAGGCAGTAGAACATCGTTCAGCTCGCGGGATACAGTGATAGATCTTCGGGAGCAACGCGCTACGCTTACCGGCGAGGCGGAGTTCTCGTTTGCCGGCTACGCGCTGCGCAGCGAACGGATGACGATTGACCTTGAGGAGCAGAAGCTCACCGCCGAAGGCTCGCCGCGATTCGTGGGAGACGGCTCCGAGGTATCAGCGAAAGAAGTAGTCGTATTCTTCTCTGACGATGAGGTAACGGTTGAGGCTACGGAGTTGAGCGGGTATCTGTCGTTTGGCTCAGAGGCCAATGGAGCGTAGTATGTGCACAATAACTATCAGGAACAGAATGGCGATCATCGGGGAGAGGTCCATCATTCCCATAGGTGGGACTATGCGGCGGAACATCGAAAGGAATGGATCACAGATTGTGCCGAGTGTGCGGTGCCAGTTCTGATAGCGCCACTCGGGAACCCAGGTTGAGAGCACGTATACGAATATCATGAGGACATACAGTTGTACCAGCATTGAGAGAGGTCCGTAGTGTCCCCCAAATAGCATTGCGCCCATTCTACCACGCCTGTTTTCTCAGCCGTTTCCGGCTGTGTTCTCCCGCAGTGTCTTTCGTTTCTTGTGTTCCCGGGCTTCAGATAGTTCGCGCCTGCATCGTATATAATGCTCTGCTGGAGGTTGAACAATAATGCAAGCCAACAACGACAACAAGGACAAGCGGAAGAAGGGCACATGGCGAGTGAAGGTGGGGCTTGCCGAGATGCTCAAGGGCGGGGTGATAATGGATGTCACGACGCCCGAGCAGGCTGCAATAGCTGAAGAAGCTGGAGCCGTCGCCGTAATGGCGCTGGAGCGCGTTCCTGCGGATATCCGGAGGGACGGCGGCATCGCCCGGATGGCGGACCCGGATATTATCCTGAAGATCAAGGATACGGTATCCATACCGGTGATGGCGAAGTGCCGCATCGGGCATTTCGCGGAGGCGCAAATACTGGAAGCTCTGGGCGTGGACTTCGTTGACGAGAGCGAAGTGCTTACACCGGCTGATCAGTCCAATCACGTATGGAAGCATGATTTCGCAGTCCCGTTCGTGTGCGGCTGCAGGGGCTTGGCGGAGGCCTTAAGGCGCATCGCCGAGGGCGCAGCGCTGATCCGCACCAAGGGCGAGCCCGGAACCGGCGACGTGGTTGAGGCGGTGCGGCACATGAGGAAGGTGCAGAGCGAGATCCATATGCTGCATCGCTGCGACGAGAGCGAGCTTCAGGCGCACGCCAAGGAACTCAGCGCGCCGCTTGAGCAGGTGCGCTACGTGTGGAAGTACGGCAAGCTGCCGGTGCCGAACTTCGCCGCCGGCGGTATTGCCACGCCAGCGGACGCATCGCTGATGATGCAACTGGGTGCGGAAACGGTGTTCGTGGGCAGCGGCATCTTCAAGAGTTCGGACCCGCAGCGCAGGGCGCGGGCGATTGTGGCTTCCGTCCTTCACTACCGTGATCCGGCCAAGCTGGCGGAGATATCGCGCGGCCTCGGTGAGTCGATGAAGGGGCTTGATTCCGCCAAGTTGCCGGAAGACCAGAAGCTCGCGGAACGTGGGTGGTGATTGCCGGACCCCTGCCCTGGGTGCTATGTTTACCTGCGGTGCCGAGTTGCAGGGCGCGCATTCTGGCGGTATACTTTCGTCGAGCCTTTCATTAAGGGCCTGCACGCTGGGATGTCAGGAACAGTTGCAGACACCTCCAGCAGGTGCGCTTTCCTTGTCTCTGAGCGCGGGCGTTACGTGAAAGGCTGTGTGAGGTGGATGGGCCGTGACCGGATGGCGCACGCGCTAAGGAGCGGCACTTGAGAATGGGACATGGTTTGAAGAACTACTACGTGATCCTCCAGGAAGGACCGGACGCCACGTTCCACGATATAAAGCGGTCATACCGCGCGCTGGCCATTGAATGGCATCCGGACCGCAATCCCGGCAACGCGGAAGCTGCGCACAGGATGTCTCTGATAAACGAGGCCTACGGGGTTCTCTCGGACGAGACGCTTCGGGCCAAATACGACGCAGAGCTGAAGTCCGACCATTTTGTGGAAGCGCAGACGTGGCACATGGGCGAAACCGAGGGCGTCGGGCTGTGGCCGATGTTCGGTCGTGACTCCGCCCGGATGCGCCGGGGCTCGCATCTCGGACCCGAGAAGCCGATTAAGAAGTGGACCTTTAACGCCCAAGGCAAGGTGCGCTCTTCTCCGGCTGTGGGGTCTGACGGCACCATTTATGTGGGAACTGATGGGGGATACCTTCTCGCCATCAGGCCGTATGGCGCAAGGAAGTGGGAATTCAAGGTCGGTGCGCCGATTCGCTCGTCGCCAGCGATTGGCCTGGATGGGAGCATCTACTTCGGGTGCTTCGATGGCGCGCTCTACGCCCTTGAACCGGACGGCAGCAGGAAGTGGGAGGTTTACACGAAGGAAGAGATTCACGCGTCTCCCCTCGTTGGCCCCGACGGGTTGATCTACTTTGGCAGCGGCGAGGGCAAGGTCTACGCGATAAACCCTGATGGCAGCAAGAAGTGGGAGTTTAAGACCGGCTGGCGCGTAAGGTCGTCACCCGCTCTGTACGAGGACGGTACGGTTTATGTTGGCGGGCTTGACCGCAAGCTCTACGCGATAAGCCCCGATGGGAACAAGGAATGGGAAGTGAGAACCCGCGAGGGCGTCCATTCGTCGCCCACTGTGAGCAAGGATGGGACTGTGTATGTGGGCAGTAATGACGGTAGGCTGTACGCCATCAATCCCAAGAGCTGGCTGCCTATTGGAAAAGGGAAGGTGAGATGGGCCTTCCAGACAGGCCGGGCAATACGCTCCTCGCCTGCCATCGCCGAGGACGGGACCATCTACTTCGGTAGCTACGACCATAAGCTGTACGCCGTGACGCCCAGGGGCCGGGAGCGGTGGTCGTTCGCCACAGGCGGAACGATTGAATCATCGCCGGCGGTGTGCCCGGACGGCACGGTGGTTTTCGGCAGCCTTGACGGCAAGCTGTACGCCGTGAGTTCGACCGGCCGCCTCAAGTGGGAGTTCGAAACCAAGGGCGCGATTGAGTCATCGCCCGCTGTGGGTGCCGGAGGAACTATTTATGTCGGTTCCAACGATGGCAGGGTATACGCTATCGGTGGCGTGGAGCAGGCCTGAGCCGCAATCCAGCGTTCTGCCGTCGTTCACTCAGCATTATCTGCATTAGTGCTGCGCTTTGCAGCGATTCTGTGCCGAGGAACGGCTTTGGGCCCCGTTTGCCCGCACGCATATGATAAGATAGCGCACTGGAGTTATGTGGGAAACGCTTGCTACGCTGATTCAAACTTATGGACGCCAGGCGATAGAGGTCGTCCTGGCGGCGGTTATCTTCTACTACATACTCCTCTCCGTGCGCGGCACTAAGTTGGCAGTCCTTATCACAGGACTCATAACCCTGGCAGTAATCTATGGCGCCGCAACCGGCCTGAGGCTCGTTGTCATCTCCGAGATACTGGAGAAGTTGCTGTATGTCGTACCTTTTGCGCTCATAATCATTTTCGTTCCCGAGATCCGCCATTTCCTGGAACGGGCCGGCCGGACGAGCCGGATGCTTAGTTTCCTATCCCCGCTTCAGGAGTCCAAGTCGGGAGGCGTTACCGAAGAGCGGGTGTTTGACGCCGTCTTGAGTGCTGTAGGGGACCTGGCCCAGCGCTATCACGGCGCGCTTATTGCAATTGAACGTGAACCCATCCGCGCCGATCTGATGGTGATAGGCACCTGGCTGGATGCCGTGGTTAGCGAGACGAGCCTCCGCGCCATCTTTGAGCCGCACAGCCCGTTGCACGACGGGGCGGTCATCATCCGGGACGATCGGGTGCTTCACGCAGGATGCTTTCTGCCGCTGTCCGTGCGCGACGACCTGGACAAGGACCTCGGCACGCGGCATCGCGCAGCTATCGGCATAACCGAGAAGGTTGACTGCATAGTTGTTATTGTGAGCGAGGAGCGAGGCAAGATATCCATCTCCTACGGCGGCCGGCTGGCACGGGATATGACGCCGCGCCAGTTCGAGGAGCAGCTACGAGCGCTCTACTTCGCCAATCCTAACTTCTCCACAGCATTGTCTCCCGTGAGGATGTGATGGCCGGCATCATCACCAGCAACTGGCAATATAAGCTGCTAGCCCTCGCGCTGGCGATAGCGCTGTCGTGGTATACGTACCAGTTCGGTGACTACGAATTAGAATCGTCGCTTGTGCTGAAGCTTGAAGTGCAGAACCTGTCAGAGGATCTAGCGTTCCTGCAGCCTCCACCTTCATCCATCACAGTCAATATCATGGGTAACCTGCAGGAGCTGAACACCGTGAAGGGGATGCGGTTATCAGCAGTCATGGATTTGAAAGCCTTCGATTCCCCCGGTTCCTACACCATTTCACCAGAGCTGCCGGACATCCCGGAACTGAGGGTTTATGGTACTGTTCCCAACGTGCGCGTGTGGCTGGCCAGCAAGACGAGCACCACGATGCTCATTGAGGTCTGGCACCGGGGCGAGCTGCCCGAGGGCTATATGCTCTCCAGCGAGGAAGTCAGTCCTGAGAGGGCGGAGATTGAGGGTGCAGAGGAGCTCGTGAAGCGGGCCAAGCACGTCGTGGCTGAGGTGGAACTCTCGGAGCGAACGAGCAACATGTCCCGGGCGCTTCCGTTGACGGTGTACTCCGGGGAAAACGAGGTGCTTAGCACCGGCGTGCTTAAAATCACACCGCCGCTTGTGCAGTACCGGGGCGAAATAAATCCTGTCGCTAATGTGAAGGCGGTGAAGGTGAACGCCGTCATAAGCGGACAGCCTCAAATCGGGTATTACTTGAAGGAACTGCGCCTGACGCCCTCGCAGATCCTGTTTGAAGACAGCCTCTACGAGGAGCATCCGAAGAATTACATTGACACTGAAGTGATAGACCTGGAAGGAAGGAGCAGTTCCTTCACCCAGAACGTCAAGCTGGACTACGGTTTCACTCCGCCTGCGGGGATGCCTACAGGAGTCAGCGTTAACGTGGTGCTGGCCAAGTCCGAGGCTGCGGAAGGCAGCTCGTTGAATGCCACTGTTGCCCTTGTTGGGCGCGAGGATATATACGACTATATGGTGCGGCCCCCTTCAGTGGTGGTGCAGTCGTCCGAATTCCAGCAACTCACGGACGAGCAGCGGACGGAGCTTGAAGTGCGGGTATCTGTCCACGGACTCTCACCGGGGGTTTACAGGATCATCCCTGAGGTGCTTCTCCCCGGTGAAGTTAAACGCGCGGCCATCCTCCAGGAAAGCGTCGAGGTTACGGTGCTGGAGAAAGAGTGAGCCGCATGCCTGAGTACTTCGGAACAGACGGAATTCGCGGCGTTGTGGGCAGCGAGCTGACGGCTGAGTTTGCGCTTCGTGTGGGAACCGCGGTGGGGAAGGTGCTGCGGCACTCTTACCGTGGCCGCAAGCTGCCGTACTTCAGGCGATTGGACAGAAGCCTGCCTCATCCATCCATGCTGCTGGCACAGGACACGCGCGTCAGCTCACCCATGCTTGCCCAAGCGGTTGCGAGTGGCCTTGCTGCCGCCGGTGTGACAGTACTGGATCTGGGAATTGCGCCGACACCTCTCGTCGCCCTGATGGCCAACCGCTACAGTGCAATCGGTGGCGTGATGATCACCGCCTCGCATAATCCCGTTGATCATAACGGCATTAAGGTTTTTCGCAGCGATGGTCTCAAGATAGATACAAGGACCGCAATCGCGATTGAGGAACTTATTGACG
Organism: Planctomycetales bacterium; assembly: GCA_030606285.1. Lineage (GTDB taxonomy): Bacteria > 4484-113 > 4484-113 > 4484-113 > 4484-113 > JAGGTK01. The sequence continues at coordinate 25,696 of JAUWGS010000016.1, forward strand.
GCGGTTTTGCAGAAACGACGCCGCCTTTCGGCACGGTGCTGCGGGTTGACGCGCTGCCAGCGTACGTGGATTACTTATGCAAGCTGGGCCGTATAAACGGGTCGGGCGCTAAGGTTGCTCTGGACCTGGCACACGGTGCAGCCTGCGGCGTAGGGGAGCAGGCGTTTGGTGCCCGGGGCTTTAAGGTGGTGCCGGTTTGCGCCGAGCCGGACGGCGAGAGGATAAACGTGCGCTGCGGGGCTACAGACCTGCGCCGGCTCAAACGGGCTGTGACGCAGTCGGGTGCGGACTGGGGGTTCGCGTTTGACGGGGATGCAGACCGCGTGATGGCCGTTGACGCGCACGGGCGAGTGGTGGACGGCGACCACCTGATGGCGCTTCTGGCGCTCCACCATCGTCCCTATCGCAGAGCGGGGCGGCTGGTATTCACCCAGGTGACGAATATGGGAGTGGAGCGTTACTTGCAGGATAAAGGCTTTCGCACGTATCGCACCGCTGTGGGTGACAGCAATGTGCTGCAGGCGATGCGAAAGCACGACGTTCTGATTGGCGGCGAACAGAGCGGTCATATAATCTGCTGGGATAAGACGTGCGGCGGGGACGGGGTGCTCGTGGCTCTATTTGTGAGCGAGCTGCTGATCCGCCACGGCATCTCACTCGGCGAGTTCGCCCGGGAAATCCCCGCGTACGACCAGGTGCTCAAGAACGTGCGAATGCGCGACCACAAGAGATGGCAGCAGGACAGCGGCTTCGCCCGCCGCCTGCGACGCTTGCAGGCTGGATATGGCGATGACGTCCGTTTCTATATCCGGCCGAGCGGAACTGAGAGCCTCGTGCGGGTGCTCACGGAGGCAACCAAGCCCGCCCTGGCGCGCCGCGCAAATGCTGATGTTGTCGGGCTGTTCAACGCTTACGGGCGTAAATAGATTCGCAACAGGAGGAAGACCATGGCTCATAATCGTTTCATATGGTGCGGGCATTCCACGTTCCGCATCGAGACCGGCGAGGACAAAGTCATCTACATTGACCCCTACCTCAGCGCCAATCCTGCGTGTCCTTCGGAGCTGCACAAGGTGGAGCGATGCGACATTATCGCCCTCACCCATGGTCATGCCGACCATGTGGGCGACACAATTGAAATCTACAACGAGCATTGTCCCAAGATCGTGGCCATCTTTGACCTGTGCGGGATCCTCGGCAAGCACGGCGTTGCCCCCGAGGACTGCGTCGGGATGAACATTGGCGGCACGGTGGATGTAGACGGAGTCAAGTTCATGCAGACTCCAGCCACGCACTCCGGCTCGATGGACGACGGAGGGGAGCAGGTCTACGGCGGTGACCCGACGGGCTACGTAATTGAGCTGGAGGACGGCTTCCGCTTCTACCACAGCGGTGACACGTGGGTGATGGCCGATATGGAATTCATCGCTAAGCTCTTTAAGCCCGAAGTCGCGATGCTGCCGATAGGCGGACACTTCACAATGGATCCGGCAGCCGCGGCTCTTGCCGCAAAGATAACGGGTGTGAAACGCGTGGTGCCCATGCACTACGGCACGTTTCCCGTTCTGACCGGTGAACCGGAGCATCTGGCAAAAGAGCTTGAAGGCACTGGTATCGAAGTTCTGGCGGTTGAAGTCGGCCAGGAATTCACGCTGCCGTAGAGAGCGACGGCCTTACAATGACCCCATCCGACATACTATACCTGGACTTCGGCGGCGAAGAGCGGGAACGCCGCTATACGCTGGAACTGGCCAAACAGCTAAGAAGGATGCTCAATGGGTAATGTGATGCTCATAATTGGAGCAGCTATCGGAATAGGTACCGCGCATGTACTTGGATTCCGGAGTCTGATAGCAAACATAATAGGAGCTGTGATCGGGGGAGCAGTAGTGAGTGTGGTCGTCGGCGCTATCGGCGATGCGCTCAGAGGGTCCAAGAATACGGATAAACCCAGGTAAGTCACCTTCGGTGCATACTCGGGTTTCCGGAGGCTCCGCGAAACGCTGACAGTTTAAGAGAGGCAATTATCAAGAGGAGAAAGCGAGCGCCTTATGGGCTACCAAACGCTTTCGTACCTACGCACAAGTTCAGGGCATTTCTTTGCTAGCTGCGCCAAACACCCCATCCAGCTCTCTTCTCTCAGTTCCTCGTCCGAAACCGCTAGGTCAGTTGATTTCCCAGTAGCGGAGGCGTGGAGAAGGTAAGCACGAAAGAACAGAATCTCGGATATTGTGATAGGCAGTCCGTATTTGGCGAACATCCGGTGACGGTGAATAGTCCACCATTGAATCCCTAGGTCGATAACACGCCCAAGAGCCTTTCCGAGAAGGAACGCTATGACACCTTGCCAGCCAACTGTGAAGAAACCATACAGAGCTATGGCAACATCAAGAATATATCCCCGAGAGCCAAACAAGGCTCCTATCCTCGGCAGACCGGGGACTATAGCGCCGGAAATCACAACTACTGTTCCGGCCAGATAGGCGACTAGAGTGAAAAGACCGATTTCATATGGGGCGAATGCCCGAAAGAATGATACAGCCCCCACGACGCTAGAGAACATAACTGGGGGCGCTAGTAGCCCTTCCGTCATCCTGAGAACTGCATACGCACTGACTTTGGGATGCAAACGTGCCATCAGTGCGAAGGCATAATCCACTGGTAGTCTTATCTTAAGCCCGCCTGGAGTATAGAAAGTCATCTTAAATCAGTTGGCATCACGAACCGCGCTTGCTAAGATGCTTATAAGGTCTTGTGGCACTAGCTCCATGTTGTTTCCTCCTATCGAGATTATACACGAAGAAGCAACCCAGCTTCATATAGTTTTTCCCGCGTCACCATCTTATCCATGCATCGCTTGCTATAATGCTCAGCGCCGTTGACGGCGCTGCGAGATAAGCGTATTTGTTCTCAGGGCGCTGGCGGCTGCGGATATGCTTGAGACCCGCATTCTACATCTGGACTTCGGGGGCGAAGAGCGGGAACGCCGCTACACGCTTGAAATGGGCGACAGCGAGTTCTCCGTGCGCGAAGTCGGCCTGGAGCGCGATCTCCGAAAGGCGGCGCGTGTCCTTACCGACGCGCCGGAACAGCGCATAGCCCTTTCAGGCCTTACGCTTCACTTCTACTTCGAGGGCAAGGAGTACTGCCACCGGCGACTTTCACGACTCCTTGCGCCGAGCCTGCGCGGCCGGGAGCTGAGCGACGGCAGCCTAGTGAAGCGCACGCTGGAGCGCTATTTGGTGGATGAGGCAATCCGCCAGCTGGCGGTGAACTTCCGAGAGAAGCGAACTCTCGTGCTTTCCGCTATTCCCCGCTACGGTGCTGCCGAGGTTCTGAGTTCCCGGACGGACAGGATCGTCTTTGGTGATCTGCTCTACGGGTTCAGGCTGGGCGTGCCCCTTACTTCAATGGCAGCGCTGCGGAAAGCTGCGCCTGCGCTGTTGAGAGCCGTGGTCAGCACGCCAGTGTCGTGGTTCGACCCCGGGGCCCGGATGTTCGCCCGTAGGATGCCGCGCTTCCGCTGGTACTTCTACTGGGCGGAAGTGATTCTGGGCAGTATGCAGCATCTGCGCCGTTACGCGCCGGGTAAGTTGAGCGGCAAGATTGTGTTCACCAATCTTACCAACGATGACGATCTGGAGTTTCTCCGCAGCCGGGATGTCGCGACTGTGGTCGGGTTGCTGCCCCGCATCAGCGAAAGGCGCGTGAGTACCGGCCTGCTCGAACTGATGCTCAAGCAGTTGTTGCGCGGCAAGGACACGGAGGGCGACTGGGAGGCTGCGTTCCTCAACTTCTTCCTGCGCCACCACTTCGCTCCGGAAATCGAGAGCTTCCATGCCGAGCCTGACGTAGAGCCTGCGCTCATTGACATATCCGCTACAGCAGACCTCCCGGGTCCCAAGCCCGCTCCGGCAGAGGAATACGAGGCTGCGCCCGGTGACGGTGACGAAGAAGGGCGCTTCGCGTTCGTTGTGCACCCGCTGTTCTATGACCAGTTGATACAGCATCCGGTTCTCAAGGCACTTGACCGCATAATTCCATCTGCGTGGCTGGAGGAACTGGCACCCGTTGTGGTGTCTCCGCCGATTATCGGCACGGTCAAGGATATCGTCTCTGCCACCGGCGCTCGTGCCCGGGGATACATCTACGCCATCCCCATGACACCTAGAATGATGCTGAAGTATCCTCCTGAACGGACGTACCGCCGCATCCTTCATATCACCCGGCACGCCGAGCGTCTGGGCGCGGGAATTGTCGGCCTGGGCGCGTTTACATCGGTTGTTGGCGATGCCGGTGTGACGGTGGCGCGACGCAGCCGCATCGGCATAACAACGGGCAATTCGTTCACTGTTGCGGTTACCATCCGGACCCTGGCTCAGGCAGCCGACCTGATGGGCATCGAGTTGAGCCGGGCAACGGCGTGCGTCATCGGGGCTACAGGCAGCATCGGAAGCACCATCTGCCATCTGCTGGCAAGCGAAGTGCGGGCGCTCACGCTGGTCTCGCCGCGTCCCGAACGCCTGCTGGCGCTGTCCAATCACCTGCGTGAACGCTTCCCCGGTGTGGAGCTAAGAATAGCCCGCTCTCCCGATGAGGCGCTTGGCCGGGCAGATGTTGTAGTCACTACGACCAGCGCGGTGGGATCCGTGGTGAAAATGCCGCTGCTGAAGCCCGGCGCTGTTGTGAGCGACGTTGCGCGCCCGCCGGACATCAGTCCGAAGGCTGCAGCGGAGCGGCCGGACGTTTTGGTAATCGAGTCAGGAGAGGTGCAGCTTTTCCCCGGCGCGCAACTGACTACCAATCTGGGATTGCCGGAGGGCGTCATCTATGCCTGCCTCGCGGAGACGATTCTGCTGGCGCTGGAAAGGCATTACGATCATTTCACGCTCGGCAGGGAGATTACAGAGGAGAGGGTGCGGCACATCAACGAGGTTGCGGACAAGCACGGAATGAAGCTGGCTGGAGTCCGGTCGTTCGGCAAGGAACTCAGCGACGAGGACGTCCTCGCGGTGCGCCAGCGGGCGGAGGATGCGCGCTGGCCTGTGAGCGGAGGGGTGTGACGCGGCGATGCTGTTCTGGCGTAAAAGAGCGCAGCCTGATTACATAATCGTGGGCCTGGGCAATCCCGGCCCCGAATACGAGCGCACGCGGCACAATGTGGGTTTCATGGCTGCGGACGCGCTGGCGGGCATGTTCCCTCGCGTGCGCTGGCGCTACCGCTGGAGCAGCCTGGCGGCTGAACTCACCATTGATCCAGCGAGGGCACTCGCGCCACCGCCCGGTGTCGCTGCGGCTGAAGAGCTTAAGCGAATCCGTGAAAGGTGCGGAACCGGCAAACGCCGGTTGCTGGTAGTGAAACCGCAGGCTTTCATGAACCGGAGCGGGCGCGCGCTGGTAAAGCTTACGCAGGCCAAGCCCGGTGTGCCCTTCGTCGTGATTTCGGACGACGTGAACCTGCCCTGGGGGAAGCTAAGGCTTCGGGAGCGCGGGAGCGCCGGCGGGCACAAGGGGCTCAGTGACATTATTACCAGGCTTGGCGGAATGGATGACTTCCCCCGCATACGCATAGGTATCGGGGGCGGGGAGCTTGCGGACGTAAGCGACTACGTTCTGGACGAGTTGTCCAGCGATGAGCTGGCGGACGCGCAGCGCTTCGCCATAGCAGCGGCGCTAAAAGCGCTGGAGATTGCCTGTGTCGGATACGAGGCTGCTGTGTCCAGCGACTTCATACTTTAGGCAGCCACTCGGGCGGCGGAGGAGCTTCTTCATTCCTCTGCTACAATAGTTGGACTTCTGCGTAAGGAACCGAGATGAACCAGGAACCAATCTTCGGACGCATCGTTACTGCGGTAGTCACTCCCTTCGACAGCCGAGGCAACATAGACTACGTGTCGGCCAAGTATCTGGTCGGGCACCTCGCCGATAACGGCAGCGACGCAGTCGTTGTGGCGGGCACGACGGGCGAGGGCGCGGCGCTCAGCGAGGAGGAGCGCATCGAGCTCTTTACGTTCTGGCGCGAGAACGCGCCTGAGGGTATGAAGGTCATTGCCAACACGGGCACCAACGTAACCCGGGAGTCCGTTGCGCTCACCGAGGCAGCGACCAAGGTAGGCGTGGACGGCGTCATGGCCGTGATGCCCTACTACAACAAGCCCAATAAGGAAGGGCAGGTGCGCCACTTCCGCATGGTCGCCAACGCCACCGACAAGCCGGTGCTGCTGTACAACGTACCGTCGCGCACCGGCGGCTCGATGACACTGGAAGCCATCTATGAGCTTTCCGGCGTCACCAACATCGCGGCCATCAAGGAGGCGAGCGGCAACCTCGACTTCGTCAGCAGCATCGTCAAGAACTCGCAGGACGATTTCGCAGTCTACTCCGGGGACGACAGCCTGACGCTGCCGATTCTCTCGGTCGGTGGCGTGGGAGTGGTCAGCGTCGCATCGCATCTCGTGGGCAATCAGCTTGCCGAAATGGTGCGCGCTTATGTGAGCGGCGACGTCAACCGCGCCCGAGACATCCACCTGAAGCTTCTGGGGATATTCAAAGCGCTCTTCACTACGACGAATCCCATCCCGGTCAAGACCGCGCTGTCGCTTATGGGACTGATCTCCGAGCAGTTCCGGCTGCCGATGACGAATGCCGACGAGAGCGTGAAGCAGCAGCTCATCGGCGTAATGAACGAGCTGGGGCTGTTCCCTGGTATCCCCGCAGGCAAAGCTTAGACGATGACGACGACCGTTGAGCTTCTGGACGCGCTTTCAGAGCAGATACGCTCCTGCAGACTCTGCAAGCTCGGCGAAAGCCGTACCAACGCCGTTCCGGGAGAGGGCGGCGCGCAGGCAAAAGTGATGTTTATCGGCGAGGCGCCGGGCGCGGACGAGGACGAGCAGGGACGCCCGTTCGTCGGGCGCGCGGGAAAGCTCCTGCGCAAGCTCATTGAGCACATCGATCTTGAGGATGGCGAGTACTTCATCGGCAACATCTTGAAGTGCCGGCCGCCGGGCAACCGCGACCCCGAGCCGCTGGAGGTCGAAGCCTGCAAGCCGTGGCTGTTCGCCCAGATAGCGGTGGTAAAGCCGCGCGTGGTTATGCCGCTGGGGCGCTTTGCGATGACCCTGCTGCTGGGCCCGAAGCTGCAAATAGGCAAGGTGCGCGGCACGGTCATTGAGCGCGACGGGCAGGTGTTCATGCCGACGTACCATCCCGCGGCGATACTGCGCAGCCCGCGCTACCAGAAAGTCATCGTCGCGGACTTTGAGAAGCTCGCGCGGCTGATACTGGAGCTTGAGCCATGATAAAGGCGATACTGCTGGACCTCGGCGGGACGCTGTGGGACGACTACGCGTCCGAACTTACGCTGTGGGCGGATATGCGCGGGGAGCTAAAGCAGCGCGGTGTGGAGTTTTCCGACGAGGAATTCGAGGAGCTGATAAGTAGCTGCATCGACGCCTACGCGCCGAGCCTTACGCGAGCGATTTTGTGGCGTGCGCTCAACGGCGACCGCGATGCCTACCAACAGGTGCTGCGCAAAGTCATCGGACGGTTCAAGGCGCGCGTGGTGGAGGACTTCAGCTCGCTGGGCACGCTGTATCCCGGCGTGCGCGAGTTATTGGAAGAGCTGAAGGGTAAGTACAAGCTGGCGGTGGCGTCCAATAACTTTACCGAGGCGCACAAGTGGCTGAAAGGCTTTGGGCTTGACGGGTACTTTGATTTCGTGGGGCTTTCCGAGGAGGTCTGGCTGTTCAAGCCGGACACGCGCTTTTACGAGCTGATACTCAAGCGCATCGGCGTGGAGGCGAAGGACGCGATGATGGTGGGTGATAGGCTGGATAACGACATCTTCCCGTGCAACCGGATGCGGATGGTGACGGTGCGCGTGCTGTCGCCGCCGTGGGACCGCCAGCAGCCCCGCTATCACAGCGATGTGCCCGATTACACCATTGAGAAGATTGCGGAGCTAAGAGATGTGGTGAAGCGGGTGGAGGAGGAGTGAGATGGGGATCGCTTCGAATAATCACATGCTCTTTAAGAACTTCGGTCCGTTGAAGTGAATCATGTGATCCGGTATCGCGGCGATCCAGACTTCCGTTTCCCAGGCAATGTCAGCTATATGTTTCTTGAACTCAACTATATCGGGAAACGCAGTCACGTAGATGCGCTGGAACGAGCATTTCGAGAAAATCTCTTCGAGTTCCTGCAATCGCTTAGGCGAAACTGGACCGTGTGATGTGACAGCTTCAACAACGAAAAGGCGACAACTGCCTTTATCAAGCAGGAGTACGTCTGGGAGCTTGTCATGCTCACTGATCGGCACAGACAACTTCTTCAGCTCTTGCTGGGCGACATACAGAGTCTTCTGTGCAGTATCTCCCATATACAGGAGTTCACCACCGGGGGCAAACCTAGGCGCGAAATCCTCAACAACGCGAGCCTGTAACAGGCTGTGGGCTCCTGGTGACAGCTCCAGTTTCTGACCGTAAGGGAGGGTTAGCGGAACCATTCTAACTTGTCTCTTCTTTCGATAGACATCGACGAGCGCAGGTTGGCTGCTGAGGAATGAGTCAATAGCCTTAGCGTAGCTGCCAGAATCATATGCTTGGAGAACCTTTACGACTGGCTCACTGAGAGCATAATGTGCTTTCGGGCTGTTTGTTGGCAGGTTAGGGTTATCTGGATTGTATTCTGCTATGCCGCCTTGGACAAACTGATGCAGGACCTGACGGCGCACGGATTCTCGTGTGTTAGGTTTGTACTCGCGCCCATACTTGTTTGACATGAACGACATAATGCCCTTAGTTATGGTTCTACTGATTCTTTTAGCATCAGTCCACTCGGCGTCTGGTCCTAGGTCAGCGAGCGCTAGTAGTACTAGCGCTGACATCTCATTCTGCTGCGCTTCAGGGAGTCCGAGTTCTTTTAATATCTCCTGAGCGGCTTTGATTTTATTAGTTTTGCTCATTGTCAAGTGCTCGCTCCATTTCCAGCAATTCTATAGGGACTTTTAGAACTTGGCGTAGCATTGCGTTAGCACTAGCGTGTTCCCATCTGGTATTTTTCTTCAGCCAGAGATTCCCAAGACGCTTGATATTATCAAGGCTCGGCAGCGGTAACGATCTCAATTCTGTCGCGCTTACTTGGGTATTGCCGTTCAGTATTCGGAAATACCGGTCCAAGATGGGGCTGTTGAGCAGCAACGATAGTCCAACCCCCTCCTCTGTACTTAGCGAGCTGTCATAACGATAAATGTAGTTCAGATGATTCTCCAGTCCTATGTGGGTTAGCGATGAGAACTCACTAGGAGACAGCACGGAAGCTACAATCCTCGATGGCCATTCCTTGGGGCTGAACCTGCGTACCAGTACGCAGGTTCTCAGTGGTACTAGTAATTCACGGCTTCCTTCGCAAACGGCAATTGCTTCAGGCTTTTTCTGAGCCTTCTTGGAAGGCCAAGTTGTCTGCATTGGGCCAATGTGATGTGACCAAAGTAATGGAACGGCTTTTCCGCTCCTGTAAGCACTGAGCGAACTGAGATAATGTTTCGCTCGAAAAGGAACAACAGGACCAGTTGACACTCTCAGTCCTGAGCCACCCAATCTACGGGGCCATGAATCAACATAGTCTAGAAGCCGATCGTCTCTTTGACTAGTGGGTAGACGGAGCGGGTGAATTGGTGACGTTGCGTCAAGTATCCTGTCCAAAGATACTTTTCTGAATCGGGATTTTTCCAGGTCCCTCTTGCCTACGCTAGAACTAACAGATACCAGGTAGCGTTTTGCCGGATTTCTGGGCATCTTCAGTGTCTTTAGGATCACGCTTTCCTGGAGGACATCATCTGATGCAAACGTCTCTGTGCGAGAATCGAAAACGTGAATGTGGGCTGGCTGCACTATGCGAAAAAACTCTCTGCGGAATCGAGCAAAATAGTGACCGGAACAGAAGCTTCGAGGAGTTATAAATACCATTTGCCCGCTAGGCTTTAGCAAGTATGCTGATAGCATCATGAACAGCGCATAGGTGTTGGATACACCCGCTCCGACGTTCTTCGCAATCGCTGCCCTTGAGTCGCTGTTGCGCAGTTTTATATACGGAGGATTGCAGATGATTACATCGAAAAGGTCATTGGTCGAGTCCTCTAGGTCTGGATGAAAGGCAAGTCCAGCCCTCGCCACAGTAACGAAATCGTCCTCACGTATGTCGAACTCCAGAGCTACATCCCTGCTAGAGCAGAATCTGTGTGCTTGCTCTAGCGCCAACCCTGCGAGTTCTACCATGTGCTGGTCTATGTCATAGCCTACGACTTGGATCTTCCTGCACGCCTTTGATGCAGCTAGCCTTTCTATGAGCGCGCATGTCAATACCGCGGTGCCGCATCCAGGATCAAGGATTCTTACGCTGGGACGTACATCGACCAAGAGGGCCATAAATTTCGCCACTGGGAGCGGTGTAAAGAACTGCCCGACACACTTCCTGCGATCCCGGTCCACAAGCTTTGCAGCTTGATCTGACAGTTTGGCTGCCCATGTTGCAGGCGATGCACCCTCTACTAGCTTGGGAAGTGCGGCTACTTCCAGTGACCTGCTGGTCAGGCCCGCGTCAGCTTCACTTCTGGATCTGCTTTGCATTAGAAGTGATTATACTACTTACAATCTCACGTTGATTTTCGTTTCGTGCCGCGCCGTTTTATGTTCCCCTTTTCATCCATTACACCTATACCAGTTCCCTGCGTAGCTTTAATAGCGTCCTCCACAAGGTCGTTAGGTACACCTAGATAGGGAGTTCTACCCCTGTATCCCTGGAGCTGTCTTTTTCCCTGCTGCAATGTGGCTGGATCAACTTCTACTTCAATAACCTGATTGGGGGTGACAACGTCCGCTCCCTTCTGGGGATTATACGAGCCGTGCTTTTTACGTGCAATCTGTTCAGCGATTTGGTCATGCTTTGACTTGCCCACTTTGTTCCTCCTTAACAAGTGATAAGTCTATTCTAGCGCGATAAGCCTATCTGGTCAACCTACTACTATTAGGTTTGTCGACTTCTCGAAGCCTGCAATCCCTCTCACCCCAACCTAAACTCCGCGCGGTCCTGGTAGTGGACGGCGCGGCCGATGAAGACCGACTCCATAAGCACCAGGCGCGTGATGAGCGTGGACGCCTTTACCGGCGGGAGGCCCACGGCTTCCGCGCCCTTCGCTTTCCACCGCCCGAAAAGCATCTCGTTAGCGCGGCGGTCGACTGCGACCTGCTGGCGCAGCGGCTTGCCCATTGTGAGGTGCGCGTTGAACGGGCGCGGACGCTCGTCGGGGAACTCCTTCAATATCACTTCGGCGGTCTTCAGCAGCGCGGGTGCCTCTCCGTGCAGGTAGACCACGCGCGGCTTGGTCGGAGTGCCGAAGAAGCCGTACCCACTGAAGGTTATGTCCAGTGTGGGCACGTCCACCAGAAGCGTCCGCAGGCGCGGAATAGTGCGCTCGACTAGCTTGCCCAGCGGCATCTCGCCAAAGAACTTCATCGTCAGGTGGAAGTTCTCCGGCGGTATCCAGTGCATCGCCTTGAGCCGCTCCTTCAGCGCGTCCTGATATGTGGTTATGCGGCGCTTGAAGTCATCGCTGAAGGGCACCGCGAGGAAGACCCTTGGCCTGCCTGCTGAGAAGTCGGTGTATTCGGCGTATGGCATAGTGAACCACCACGACAATTCTACCATTCCGGCGGTTTCGGGGGCTTTGGTATGCTAGAATGAAGTGGTCTGCGATAGCCGCCCGGCGGCCAATCCACCTCTGAGGAGACCCAAGATGAGTGAACTGCTGATTTACCTCAACGGCGAACTGAAGCCCAAGAGCGAAGCGGTCGTGTCGGTTTTCGACCACGGGCTGCTTTACGGAGACGGCGTGTTCGAAGGCATCCGCGCATATGGAGACGAGGTCTTCAAGCTGGACGAGCACCTGGAGCGTCTCTATCGCAGCGCGCACTTCCTGCACATCCAGGTGGGAATTGAGCTGCCCGAGCTGCGCGACGCGGTGCTTACGACGCTCAAGGCGAATAACTTATACGGCGGCGGATACATCCGACTGGTGGTCACGCGCGGTATCGGTGACTTAGGCATTAACCCGAAGAAGTGCACGCACGGCGCGACGGTGTTTATCATCACCGACCAGATACAGCTCTACCCGCCGGAGTTTTACGAAAAGGGCATCCGCACAATCATCTGCTCCACGCGCAAGCACGACCCGCAGTGCCTTAACCCGCAGGTGAAGGCGACGCAGTACATCAACAACATCATGGCCGTCATCGAGGCGAACAACTCCGACGTGCTGGAAGCCATAATGCTGAACCTGGACGGCTTCGTGACCGAGGGCAGCGCGGACAACATCTTCATCGCCACAAACAAGCACATCATTACGCCGCCGGTTTTTCTGGGCGCGCTGGAGGGAATCACGCGCAACGCGGTGATGGAGATTGCATCGGAGATCGGCTATACGGTGGAGGAACGGGCTTTCACCAACTTCTCGCTGTACGAGGCTGACGAGTGCTGGTTTACCGGCACCGCGGCGGAGCTGATACCGGTCATCGAGGTCGACTCGCGCAAAATCGGCACGGGCGCGCCGGGCCCGGTCTTCAAGGAACTGAAGGCCAAGTTCGCCGAATACGTAAAGAAGCACGGCACGAAGATTCCGCGGTAGGCGGTCAGTGGTCGCGGATAGGCGATTACCAGAAGTGCGCGAACGAGAGCCAGTAAGTGACACCCCCAGTCTGGTGAACATATGCCATTGCTGGATTTTCGTCACTATCCAATGCGAGACTGACAGCTATAATGGGTTCTTGAGCAGTTGGCAAGGATTCTAGAACCCAATCAGATTCGTCAACGACTCCAGGTAGATAGTATGCAGCCTTTAGCTCATATTCCGGTAGGTCGCGGTAGAGGTAGTAACCTATGAGTGGTCTATCACTATCGTCGAGCGCAAGACTTGCATACTCGCCGACTTTGTCGTTTGCACCTTCTTCATCATCAACCGTCTCAGGATCCCACTCTTCTCCCACCAATTGAGCGAATCGTAAATCTCGAACAATAGCATCCCTGTGGTATGCGACTTTAGGTAAGCCAGTAGAATCTAAACCCAGAGAAGTATATAAGAGGCAGCAGGGAGGAAATACCCCTTCCTCGATAGTCTCAGGCCACTGCCACTCTCCCGCGAGGCGCTCGATTATTTGCGCTCTAGATACCCACTTGGGATCATTAGGCGGATCCGGAACGACAACGTTGGACGTGTAGGCGATAATTGGATCTTCATCGTTTCTCAGGTCGAGGGAAGTATAGCCTGTCACACTTGTAAGTTCAGGTCCCGGCGCGTCGCCGCCCACAATTGTCTCAATCGACCATTGCCAGCCATTCTCGGGGTCCCATATACGTTCGGCATACTTGAGAGCATGGTTTGTTCTGTCAAGGTAGCTAATCGCAGGCCTATCACCAGGGAAAAGCTCCAGGGAGTTGTATCTACCAACGTCGTCTTCAGTGTCAACCTCGTCCAGTTGCCAGACGCCCCCGCTGTCCCTAAAACAGAACCTTAGATCTGATGGTCCTTGGTGAACGGGATCGAGCGTATAGGTGTAGCTGATGTTTGGCCGGTCCAGGCTGTCAAACTCGAGGGAGCTCCAGATTCCGGTGTCAAGGTCTTGGTCCACAAGCTCAGTAGACCATGTTACACCGTCATATTCTGCAAACCACAGCTGGTGGTTCTTGTGAAAAGAGATGGCAGGGCACCAAACACTGTTGAAGTCCAAGCTGACCATAATGCCACTATCGTGACGTGTTGCGTTATCGATATCCTCAATATGCCAGCGGGCGGTCACTCTTAGGATGAACGGCTTCGACAATGCTTCATTGAAAACATCATTCCAGGCGGCAATGGATCCACCGTACGTCCGCGCTTCATTCCCCGGGATATCGTCATAGGCAGCGGTCAGGTGTTGGTCGTAAGGAAGGCCATTGAGCAGTGTGACGTCTACCTCTACAATAAACGGGCCAATCTCACCCGGTTCGCCGACGGACCCGCTGAATTCATTCGGCTCCGCCCCACCACCAAAATTCCACTCATAGTGGATAGGCGGTGTTCCGGAAAATGTCACCTGGAAGGTCTTCTCCTCGCCGGAAAGCCCATCTGTTAACGGTGTGATATCGCCAATGTCTACGTGCCGACCAACGTAATACTGAAAACCCTCTAAGACCGCTCCAGCATCGTTACTGACCGCCAATGTCCCATTGTAGCTTTCAATTCTAGCGTCACCAAGTATTACGGTTGGGTTCTCTAGGGTAGACGTATTCGGCGTTGCGCCACCTCCGAAATTCCAGGAGTAATCTCTCGGGGTTGAACCCGTAACTTCAGCGTAGAAAGTTACCACCCAACCCGGGTCGCCTGCTTCAATCTTCACTCCCATATACTCCATCCAGATCAGGTGAATCTCGGGAGCCACTGGTTCTTCGGTAACAATGAAATGGATATTCCGCGTGTCCTCTCCATATGCATTAGTCACGGTCAAGCTTGCGTCCCAATCATCGGCATATGGGCCCGTGATCTCTCCATCCTCGACCTCAGCCTCATTCGAGGTGTTCGGTATGAGATGACCCGCGAAATCCCAGGAGTAATTGAAAGGCGTGGCACCTGAGACCTTGGCGTGGATGCGGTCTACGATATCCCCGGGCATTCCTGCGATCGGACGAGGTTTCACCCACTCAATCTTTGGAGCAAGGTCTATCGGGTCGGACTCGACAACGTTACTCTCAGCCTGCTCGTGATACCAAGGTTCGCCATCACCGTCGAGCGCCCGGACTTTGTAGTATCGGTAGTCCTCGCTAGCGAGTTCGTACTCGAACGTATCGCGGAAACCTGCTTCGTGACTTCCACTTGAGAAGGGAATTGTGGTAATTGGCGTCCAGGACTCACCATCATCTCTTCCGAACACTTGATACTCCGCAACCACCACACCATAGCAGCGCGCGATGGTCTCTAGGTCATCAGGTGTTTCTGGCAAGTCATCTGCATCCACCCATCCGTCGCCGTCGACTAGGGGATCCTCGTCATCTTCATCTATGAGCTCACGAATGGTATTCAACTCTTCGTCCTCATCGTCGACTTGCTGTCCGTAGTAGATGGCAAGTGGAGTAATATCCGCAATAGATACCTGGCTGTCCTGGTTATAGTCACCATCGTTCACATATCGCCATTCCAGTTTGCCATAGGCTCCGGCCGCTTTCCATACGAGCTTACGGGCTTTGACGTAATCGTTTGTGCCCAAATAGACAGGCGGGTCCTCATCATCTCCAGGATATCGACTGACTCCCTTGCCATCGCCGAATGTCTCAAGCAGCCATTCGCGCATGTCCGCCTTGAGCGAAGCCCAAAGCGCGCTGTCTACCTCAGGTGGCTTATCAAGAGCATCCAGCTCCTCTAGAAGCTCCTCAATTGGCGGGATGTTGCGTCTGCTGAGAACGCTGTGTCCAGACTTGGATGCAGGTTCAACGTTGATTGATGGGGCTGAAGTTCTGCTCTTCCCGCAGGAACCGACGATCGCTAACATCAACACTGCCAGGCAGACTATAGCGCCTGACAACACCAGTTTCACGCTTAGGTTTTTCATAATTAGCTCCTTTTGTTTTTCTATATACTCACTTCCGCCGCTAGCGGACTTGTCCGCCGCAAGCGGATTGTGGCCTAGATTATGCGCTACCAGTAGGCTGCCATTTGGATTTTGGAAACCAGCACAGGATAGCCAGCAGAATGAATAAGCAGCGACAGCGACTCTGTCCAGCCGGTAATAGGAGCGTCCTGGTAACACCAGACATCATCAGTGCGCCAACCCACCACTGGTTGCTCTTCACCGTAGCGATGCGTGAAGAATAATACTTCGGTGTCATCCCAAAGCAGGGCTAAGAACGTCACCATACTTACCCAATCAGGATGGCTCTCCACAGGCCCCAGCTCAAAGCTCCCGCCTGGCAGTTCCCGCGCCATCCGCAATCCCACAGAGCTTCCCCCCCAGTGAAGTATCCGCGCCAAACCCATAGAGTCCAGAGCTATGCCATATGGCACGATGTTCCCGTCGCCCTGAACTTCAGCGAGGAGCTCGTTTTCCCAGCCCTCATCTGTCTCGCGGTTTATCCTAAGCTCGCTCATGTCCGCATAGCTGTATGCAATAAATACGTGATTCTCCTCGTCAATCGCCATCTGTCCTCCCGGTTGATCAAGAAACTCCCACCCTCCGGGCGCCTCACGGGCGATATTCCCTCCTCCGTGGTACGAATACTGAATTATGGCTTTGCCCGGGGAATCGAAGAAGAGTTGCGAGCTTAACGATATTCCACCGGGATCAATGAACTGGTCAATCCATACTTCCGCTTCCTTGCGGATGAAGTGCAGCTGGCTAGTCAAACTCCACTCCCCCGTTCGTAACCCGTAGCTAATCGCTGGGTTGTCCTGTGAATCGAGCGCAAGTGACCAAGACTGCGCGCCTCCGTCCATTATTTTCTCTATAAGCCATTCGCCATCGACCAGCTTGGCTAAGCGGCTTTCATCCCCTCCAGCTTCGCCCGGTGTTGAGTCGTAGTAATACAAGCCATAGAGATACCCGTCTTGCCCAAAAACGGGCGAGCCCCAATACCAATTGTCTTTGTCAGGAAGCGGGGGTATCTCTTCAACATGCCACCAGGCGGAGACGTTCAGATCGAAGTCGTGGGTGGTCATACCGAAGGGATTGGTGACTGTGAGACGGGCAGGATAGGTGACGACCGGCTCCGGGAGCGTGCCGCCGCGCGAAAGCGTGACGGTCGCTGACGGCTGACCGCTGACGCCTGACGACTGATTGGGCGATGCGCCGCCGCCGAAGTCCCAGTAGTACGTGAACGTCTCATCGCCGGTGACCTCGGCGGTGAACGTGGCTTCCGTGCCGCTGTCGCCCTCGGTGGGGCTTACCGAGACAATCTCCGGCGGCTCGCCGGGCTCAGCCGTGACCGTGAGCGTGAAATGCTTCAGCGCGCTGCCCTCTGCGTTCTCCACCGCAAGCTGCGCGTCGTATGTGTCCACCGCGCCCAGCGTCACCTGGGCTGATACCTGATCGCTGATGCCTGACGGCTGATTCGGCTCCGCGCCCCCGCCGAAGTTCCATTCGTAGTCAAACGGCGCTTCGCCGGTGACGACCGCGCTGAAACTGACCTCGGTTCCCGTGACGCCCCCCAGCGGATTGACGCTGAGGATGCGCACGGCTGGCGGCGGGGCGGCGCTGACTTGGGCGGTGTTGCTCGTATCACCGGGATTTCCTTCGTCGTCCACCGGCACAATGCGCCAGTAAAGATACTCCGGCTCCTCGCCTAAGGAATGCTCAAGCTCAAACCGCGTATCGTTAGGCGCGCTTTCGGGAAACTCAAGCTGCGCTGTTTCGGTAAATTGGCTGCTGAAGAAATGCGAGCCCTGCACCGAATAATGATGGACGTTTACGCCGAAGTACATTGCAATGGGCGTGATGTCCGAGATGTGCACGCGGCCATCGGAGTCGCCATCAATCCATTCGTTTTCGGGCGCGGCGTCTTCGCCAAAATGCATCGCCATGGGCGTGATGTCCTCGATGCCGACAGCGCCGTTCTGGTCGTAATCGCCGCAGTTTCGGTAAAGCCACGACAGGACGTATTCGCCCTCGTCGCTGAGAGAGCATGCGAGGTCGTCTATGCGGTTGGTGTTGCCGGTGGATGGCGAGGACGCGAGCTTGATATCCTCGCTGTAGGGCGGCCATTTATGGCCGCCGCCATCCATACCACTTGTAGAACGGCGGGGATAAATCCCCGCCCTACAGGAATCATTTAGCGCCTCCGCCAGCGCATCCTTCAATTCCTCAAACAACGCGGGATCGACGCCATCCGGTGTGGGAAGCGCGTCGAGTTCGGCCAGCGCGTCATCAAGGGAATCGGCGGCCTGGAGACCGCCGCTCCCAATGGATGGAGGGTTTACCGCGCTCTTGCGGCCACCGCAGGTGGTAAATGCCAGCGCGAGCGCGCACAGCACGACGGTGAGGAATATCCCCCGAAGAAACGCCCCTTCCTTCATTTCGGCTGCCTCCCTTGCGCCGACTCGATGCGCGGCTTAGCTAGCCGCCTATGCCCAGTATACCCTCAGCCTGACGCGGTTTCAAGCGCTAATCCTCAATTCTTTCGATATTCGCGCGGGGGACGGTGGCGGAGCAAGCGCTCTGCAATCCCGCCAGTGGTATAATCACACAGTGGCCGTAGGTTAGGCCCGGATTTTGGGTGGTATCATATATGCACACGTCCGGGAATGACGGGTTGCGTAAGTTATGAACATACTAGATTTCTTTTCGTTTTCCGCGAGGAAGCTCATATCTAAGAGCAACGAAGTCTGCTCCGAGTTCAAGAACCAGTACATCGAGCCGGAGCATATCTTTTACGCCATGCTGTCGCTGCAGCAGTGCAGCGCGCTTCAGGTACTCGCGCACCTGCAGGTTAACCGCCCCAAGGTCGCGTACTCGCTGGAGAACTACCTCTACGAGCACCAGGGCAGTTACAAGGACCAGCCCAGCTTCTCCCGCCGCACGCTGAACCTGCTGGATCTGGCCAACCAGGAAGTCAAGCGCCTGCGCCATCGCGAAATCGGCACGACGCACATCCTGGTGGCACTGGCGCAGGAGCCGTCGGACTTTCTACAGGAGCTATTTGCGGAGAACAAGCTCACCGGTGATATGATCCGCGAGGCGTTCCTGAACTACCTGCGCAGCGCGGGCAGCCCGCGAGGCGAGCGCAAGGAGCGTCCGGCGAGCATCGCCGTGAAGTTCTCGCGCGACCTGACCAAGCTCGCACGCGAGGAGAAGCTCGATCCGGTCATCGGGCGCGAGCGGGAGATATCGCGCCTCATCCATATTCTGTGCAAGCGCACGAAGAACAACCCCATACTCGTTGGTGAGCCCGGCGTGGGTAAGACCGCGATTGTGGAAGGCCTGGCGCAGTGTATCGTGAGGGGGAAGGTGCCGCACGCGCTGCTGGACCGCCAGCTTCTGGCAATTGACCTCGCTGCGATTGTCGCGGGAACGAAGTTTCGCGGCGAGTTCGAAGAGCGCCTGAAAGCGCTTATCAAAGAGATACAGGAATCCAAGGGCCGCATCATCATCTTCATCGACGAGCTCCATACCATCCTGGGCGCCGGCAGCGCCGAAGGCAGCCTTGACGCCTCCAACATCCTGAAGCCAGCGCTGTCACGGGGGGAGTTGAGGTGCATCGGCGCGACGACGTTCAAGGAGTACCGCAAGTACTTCGAGAAGGACGGTGCGCTTTCACGCCGCTTCCAGCCGGTGATGGTGGAAGAGCCTAGTTTCGAGGAGACGTGGAGCATCCTGCGCGGCCTGCGCCGGGAATACGAGAAGCACCACCACGTTTCGATAACCGACGACGCGCTGCGGCAGGCCATCTACCTTTCGGAGCGGTTCATCCCCGACCGCAAGCTGCCGGACAAGGCCATTGACGTGATGGACGAGGCGGCGGCGTGGGTCAATCTGGAGATTGACACCCAGCGCAGGAAGGCAGAGCAGGCGCGCAAAGGTGACGTGCCCGATGAGGAGACCTTGAGCCTCCTGTCAGGCGAAGAGAGCGAAGCACCAGCTCTCACTGAGGATTTCGACACCAGGAAGCTCGAACGCGCGGGGCGGCTCATCGGAATGGGCGCGGATGTTCCCATTGAGAGCGACATAGTGAGCGGCAGCCACATCGCCAAGGTCGTGGAGATGTGGACCGGTATTCCCACCAAGAACATCACAATGGACGACCAGGAGCGCTTGTTGCTCCTGGACGACGAGCTAAAGAAATACATCATCGGGCAGGACGAGGCTATCGATATCGTCGTGCGCGCGCTCAAGCGCTCGTTCAGCGGCGTGCGCCAGACCAACCGGCCCATCGGCAGCTTCGTGTTCCTGGGTCCGACCGGCGTGGGCAAGACCGAGCTTGCGCGCGTGATTGCGCGTGAGGTTTTTTCGCACCCCGACGCGTTCGTCAAGATAGACCTTTCGGAATACTCGGAGAAATTCACCGTCAGCCGACTGCTCGGCGCTCCGCCGGGCTATGTGGGCTACGACGAGGGCGGCCAGCTCACCGAGCTCGTGAAGAAGCACCCGTACTCGCTGGTGCTGTTCGATGAGATGGAGAAAGCGCATCCCGACATCTTCCACACGTTGCTGCAGCTGCTCGACGAGGGTGTGCTCACCGACGGCCAGGGCCGGAAGGTGCACTTCCACAACACCATCGTCATATTCACCACGAACCTCGGCGGCAGGTTCTTCGACTCAACCGGCGAAATCGGCTTCAAGCACGAAACGGTCGAGACCGACGAGGAGATTACACGCCGCCACGAAGGATACCGGCAGCGCGCCGACGAGTTCCTGCTCAAGGCGTTCAGGCCCGAGTTCCTAAACCGGCTTGACGAGATTGTGCATTTCAACCCGCTGGGGCGCAAGGAAGCGACGAAGATCGCACAGCTCGAACTGGGCCTTCTTGCCGAGCGCCTGGAAGAGGCAGGCCACAGCGTGAGTTTCACCGACGCCGTAGCAGACAGAGTGGTTGAAGAGGGCTTCAGCGCATCTTACGGCGCCCGCAATATCAAGCGCACCATCAGCCGTATGGTGGAGGATCCCATCTCAGAGCTGGTGCTGGAAGGCAAGATGAAGGCCGGGGATGAGAATGTGGCCTTCACGATGGACGAAGAGGGCATACTCCGCATGGAGTTTGACCCCGCGCGCCTGGCAGTGGACCACTTCAAAGCGGAAGCTGAAACCGGTGACACCGCGCCGGCTGACGACCTGAGCACCGACTGAGAGCGGAGCGTCTGATACCTGTTAGCTGATTACCTTCCCGCTAATTCTGCCCGCCCATGAATTGCTGGGAGCCGGCGGTGTTGACCGGCGGGTGGAGCAGGTCGTCGCGGTCGGGATGCAGCTCGCCGGTCGTGCGCTCGTAGAGGTATAGGTATATCATCCCCGCGATGCCCGCGTTCATCAGCGCGCCGGGCTTCTTCATCATACGCTCGATGATGGGCTCCCATTCCTCGCCGACGAAGTGGTCCAGGCCGCGCTCCCTTTCGTGGCACATGTTGCAGCGCGCCTTCCATATCGTCTCGGGGTCCATGCCGATGATGTCGGCGCCTATTTCCGGCTCGGCGGGCTCCTTGGGCTGAGCGGCGATGGGATTGTTGAGGTCGAATTCAGGCTCGGAGGTATCGGCATCGGGAGGCGGCGCGCAGGAGCCGGCAGTTAGGAAAAAGATGAACACCGCGAGGGCCAACGCCCCTGCCGCAAAGCCAAATGTGTCTTTGAGCGCGTGCATACACTCAATTATACCGTGAGGCTGGCCGCTTGCGCGCATCTGCAGTATTAGAAATCTGCGGGTATACTTAGGTGAGAGTCCAGGTAACACTGATTTTTCAGGAGTGGAAGAATGGGGCTATTTCGGAAGTCGGGAACACTTCGGGTCGCCCTTGTGCTGCTTGCAGCGCTGGCCGCGCTGTCGCTGACCACATGCAGCGGGAAGAAAAGTAGCACACCACCGACGCTTCCATGGCTTGGCACGGAAACTGAATCCACAGCGCCGCAAGCTGAGAAGCCCGGTGAAGCCAATACGGACCCGCTGATGGAACGGCTGACCGCGGCGCTTACGGATGCGCTGAAGGCGCGCGGGGGGAAGGTTGCGGCGGCGGCGCCTTCCGGCGAAGGCAATCTCATCGTGGATCTCAACTGCTATGCCGGCGGCGTCGGCGGCAATCGGCTCGTATGGCATTACCGCAATCTGGGCGATT
>JAUWGS010000013.1 GCA_030606285.1 Planctomycetales bacterium
AATCGCCCAGATTGCGGTAATGCCATACGAGCCGATTGCCGCCGACGCCGCCGGCATAGCAGTTGAGATCCACGATGAGATTGCCTTCGCCGGAAGGCGCCGCCGCCGCAACCTTCCCCCCGCGCGCCTTCAGCGCATCCGCAAGCGCCGCCGTGAGCCGCTCCATCAGAGCGCCCGTATCGGCTTCACCGGGCTTCCCAGCCTGGGGCGCTAAGGTTTCCGTGCCCGTGCCGAACTGTGGCAGCGTTGGGGGCGTATGGCGCTTCTTCCTGCCGCACGTGGTTAGCGTCAGCGCGACCAGCGCCGCAAGCACCACAAGGGCGACCCGAAGTGTTCCCGACTTCCGAAATAGCCCCATTCTTCCACTCCTGAAAAATCAGTGTTCCCTGGACTCTCACCTAAGTATACCAGCAGATTCTCCGCGCTGCAGAAGCGGGGAGGGCAATTCGTGAACTTGTGCGCCGAAGGCGCATAAATGCTCCAGAGGCGCATAAACCCCTACAGAAGAGTAAGAAATCCCGATGTGCGACAATACGCGGGATGGATAAGCGCGCGCTACGCATCGGTGTGGACACGGGCGGGACGTTTACCGATCTGGTGCTCAACCCCGGTGAGGGAATGCCGCTTATTGCCCACAAGCTGCTCTCGACGCCCGACGATCCCGCGCGCGCGGTGCTGCAGGGATTAAACGCTATCCTGCAAAAGATAGGCGAAGCCGGCGGCGATGATTTCACCGTGGTGCACGGCTCGACCGTGGCGACCAATGCGCTGCTCGAAGGCAAGGGCGCGCGCGCCGCGTTCGTCACGACGAAGGGATTCGAGGACACGCTGCTAATCGGGCGGCAGAACCGGCTTGAGCTTTACGCGCTGGAGCCCGTGAGGCCTGAACCGCCGATTGCGCGTGAAGCCGCGCTGGGCGTGGATGAACGGGTGCTGCACGACGGCAGCGTGCTGAAGCCGCTACAGCAGGACGACATTGAGGGCATCACCCGGCGCGTCCGTGAGCTGGGCGTGGATTCGGTTGCGATAAGCTTTTTGCACAGCTACGCCAACGGCGAGCACGAGCGGATGCTGGCACGGGCTTTGAAAGATGCGCTGCCGGAATTGCATCTCACCGTCTCGCACGAGCTGTTGCCGGAATTTAGGGAATACGAGCGCGCCGCCACGTGCGTCATAAACGCGGTTGTCGCGCCGCCGATGGTGGGCTACCTGAAGCGGCTGGACAGCGGAATCGGCGGCGGGCGGCTGCGAATTATGGCGTCAGCGGGCGGGAGTCTGCCCGTGGACGTTGTGAACCGCGCACCCGTCAGCACCATCCTCTCGGGGCCGGCGGGGGGGGTGGTTGGAGCGCTGGCGGTGTCGCAGGCGGCGGGCGCAGACCGCATCATCACGTTCGATATGGGCGGCACGAGCACCGACGTATCGCTCTGCGACGGTGACATATCGCGCACCACCGAAAGCGAAATCGGCGGGCTGCCATTGCGCCTGCCGATGATTGACATACACACAGTCGGCGCGGGCGGCGGGTCGGTGGCGTGGCTCGACGAAGGCGGAGCGCTGCGCGTGGGGCCGCAGTCAATGGGGGCCGACCCCGGCCCGGCCTGCTACGGCCGCCAGAACGAGCCTTTCAGCGCCACGGTAACCGACGCCCACCTCGTGCTGGGGCACCTTTCGGCGAAACATGCGCTGGGCAATGACCTGACGCTGGATGCGGACGCAGCGCGCTCCGCGGTGCAGCGCACAGCCGATGCAACCGGTCTCACGCTGGAGGAGACGGCCCTGGGCATTCTCCGCGTAGCCGAGGCCACGATGGCGCGGGCCATCCGGCGCATTTCCGTCGAGCGGGGTTATGACCCCAGAGATTTTTCGCTGGTTTCTTTCGGTGGCGCGGGCGGACTGCACGCCGCGCGCCTGGCCGAACACCTGGGTATAGCGACGGTTCTGGTGCCGCGCGAACCGGGCCTGCTGTCCGCCGTCGGGATGTTGCGTGCCGCGCCGCTGCACACGTTCTCCCAGGGCGTGATGCTGCGCGTGCCGCCGGAAGAAGCCAGGAAAGGAGCGCTGCTAAGGCATTACGCGATACGGCAGACACTGGATGAACTACAGGCAAAGGCGGATGACGCGTTGCGAAGTGAAGGCATCCCGGAAGACGAGCGCGTGTACTCGCGCAGCCTCGACGTGCGCTACGCCGGGCAGTCCTACGAACTCACCATTCCCTTAGATGATGGCGATCCGGCCAAGGCGTTCGCGATGCGGCATCAGCGGCTGTACGGATACACCGCGCCGGAGAAGCCGCTGGAGATAGTGACCGTGCGGTTGCAGGCCGGCGGAACCGAGCAGCCGCTGTCGCTTCCGCGCCTGCCCGAACGGCGCGGCGCGATACCGGTTGAGCTCGTGGAAACGGCATCCATCTGGGCGGACGGCAAAGAGACGATGTGCGCCCGCCTTCACCGCGACGAGCTGCTCTTCGGCGACAGCCTGGACGGGCCGGTAATCATTGACGAGTACTCGGCGACCACGCTCGTTCCGCACGGCTGGTGCTTCGAGGTGAACGCGCTGGGGCAGCTCCTGCTCCGCAAGCCGCAGGATTCGGAGGTCTACCCGTGACGAAGCAAGTGCACCCGCCGTGCGACGCCGTCGAGCTGGAGATATTCAAGCACCTGTTCGCTGCGGTCGCCGAAGAAATGGGCGCGAGGCTGATGCGCTCGGCGTACTCTCCCAACATCAAAGAGCGCCGCGATTTCTCCTGCGCGCTCTTCGACGCCGACGGAAAGATGCTGGCGCAGGCGGAACACATACCGGTGCATCTCGGCTCGGCGCCGGCGTCCGTGCAGGCGGTGCTCGAAGCGTTTACGCCTGCGTCAATGCAGCCAAATGACCGCTTCATCCTCAACGACCCTTTTGCGGGCGGAACGCATCTTCCCGACATAACCGTGCTAGCGCCGTGCGTGCTGCCGGGCGAGGCGGCGCCGCGATTCTTCGTCGCCAACCGGGCGCACCACGCGGACATTGGCGGCAGCACTCCCGGCTCGATGCCCATCAGCACCTCGATTGACGAAGAAGGACTGCGCATCCCGCCAACGAAGCTCAACAAAGACACTGTTAACTGGGTATGCGCGCATTCGCGCACGCCCGAGGAGCGCCGGGGCGATTTGCAGGCGCAGCTCGCCGCGCTGCAGGTGGGAGTGCTTCGGCTTCACGAGCTGTGCCGACGTTACGGCGCGGAACTGGTGAGCCGGCGCGGGAATGAGCTGACGGACTACACCGAACAGATAATCCGCAAGACTGTGTCGGCGATACCGGATGGCGCGTACAGCTTCGAAGACTTGCTGGACGACGACGGGCACGGCACGACGGACATCGCGATTCGCTGCAAGCTCACGATATCAGGCGACTCAGCGGTCGTTGACTTCACAGCGTCCGACGATCAGGTGCGCGGGCCGGTGAACGCGGTCAGCGCGATAACGTCGTCGGCGGTGAACTACGTGTTCCGCTGTCTTGCGCCAGCGGACATTCCCAGCAACGCGGGCATCATGCGCCCGGTTACAGTCATCACCCGGCCCGGAAGCGTGCTGGATGCGCTGCCACCGGCGGCGGTTGCGGGCGGCAACGTGGAAACGAGCCAGCGTATTGTGGACGTGCTGCTGGGAGCGCTAGCGCAGGCGTTGCCGGACAGGATTCCAGCGGCTTCCAGCGGCACGATGAACAACTTAAGCATTGGCGGCATCGACCCGCGCCACGATGCGGCTTATGCTTACTACGAAACCATCGGCGGAGGAGCGGGAGCAGGGCCCGCGCATGACGGGGCTTCAGGCTTGCACACGCATATGACGAACACGCGCAACACTCCGGTCGAAGCCCTAGAGCACGCCTACCCCATTCGCATCGAAGCCTATTCCATCAGGCAGGGCTCAGGCGGTGTGGGGAAGCAGCGCGGCGGTGATGGCATAATACGCCGGTTCGCTTTCAGCGAGAAGGCTGAAGTGACGCTGCTGGCTGACCGGCGGCGCCATTCTCCCTACGGGCTTCAGGGCGGCGAGCCGGGCATATCGGGTGCTGACATACTCATCAGTTCTGATGGAACGGTGAAACCTCTGCCCGCCAAGTGCACCATCCGCGTCGAGCCGGGCCAGAAGCTGGAGATCGCCACTCCCGGCGGCGGCGGCTGGGGTGATGCGGAATCCGAGCCTAGTTGAGCGCCCGGCGAACTCTTGGGGTAGGTGCCGTCGATCTGGAGAAGAGGATGTTCACGCGGCTTGCTCCGGGGCTTGTTTGCTACTGAGAACGTTAAGTATAATTAATATAGCGAGCTTGCAGTGTGCGAGCTTGACTATCGAGTAAAGGACGTGATTTTCGTGGCAAACGGTAGGGATCATACGATGACAGGGAAGTCCGGGTTGCGGTACGGCGGTACGCTGAATCGCCTTAGTGCGAATTTCAACGATGTAGCATGTGTGTACGTTATTCTCACTAGTGAGCACAAAACGGTGTATGTGGGTGAGACGGGAGAATTGGCGACGCGGCTCCAGAATCATCACAAGAGAAGCTGTTGGAGTGAGAAGGGGGCGTCGTACGTGTTTGTACATCTTCAGCCACTGTCAACCGAGGCCAACAGGCAGCAAGTCGAGGCTGACATTCTCGCTAACTACCATTTCCCCTGCAACGACTAGGGCGTTCACGTCCTGGCCTCCGAAAACAGCGGCCTTCCTTCGCGCAGGTTTCGCTACCGCGCCATCTCGGTAGACTGTGGGCGGTGGAGACTGTAGAATCTTGGCATGTTTGGCTTTTGTCTTGAGCAACTCGTCTTTCTGTTGGCCGCGTTGAATGTTCTTCTTGTATTCATGATGGTTGTCGCCATGTTCCAGGGCAATCTGATCTCGCGGCGCACGTTCGAAAGCGCGGAGAAGTGGACAAGGGCATCGTTGATGGCAGTTTTCCTCCAAGAGCGCGGTGAAGCTCGGAAGCTGGCTCGGCGTGCGTCGCTCGGCGTGAATCTGCTGTGGATGGGATTTGGCGATCCCCGCGAGGTATTCAAGGTGTGGCAGGAGTTCGCGTGCGACGACCACGTAAGGCACGTAGCGGGTGAGAGATTCGAGGGCTTGTATAAGACGGCGTGGCCTTTCTTCAGTGAGGCTCTCCAGCAACGGTACACGGGTGTGGCGACAGAAGAGCATGGGCGGCTAAAGAAGCGTGGTATCGAGCTGAGAAACGGGATAAGAGACGTGATCGTGAATAGTCTCACGTTTGAGGAAGGGCAGTTTGAGGATTGGCTGGAGAATCGCCCTTCGGGGCGAGAGGCGGATATCGCCGAGGCTGAGAAGAAGTTCGAGGATTCATTGCCGACCGGATAGTTCATTGCTCGGACTCCCCAAACAGCGGTGTTCCTTCACGGTCGATTCGCTGGCGGGCCTACGGCGCGGAGAAGAGGGCGCGCCCCTGTGCATCATAAAGGCGAAGACCCGGTGTGCCGTCAGCGAGCATGGCGAGCACGGCGCGTGGTTTGCCCTGAGCGTCATAGAGGTCAAGAGCCGGTGTGCCGTCAGCAACCAGGCCGAGCCCGGCGCGCGGCTTGCCCTGAGCGTCATAGAGACTAAGACCCGTGCCGTCAGGGGACACGTCTAGCGCGGCGCGTTGCTTGCCCTGAACGTCATAGAGACGAAGACCCACTGAGCCGTCAGGGAGCACGGCGAGAAAGGCGCGTGTTGTGCTCTGGTCGTCATAAAGGCGAAGACCCGCTGAGCCGTCAGGGAGCATAGCGAGCGCGGCGCGCATATTATCCTTATCATCCACGAGCACGAATTTCTTCGCACGGACTTCATCGAGAATACCGCCTTGCGGATCAGCCGACTGAGAGGATTTGATAGTCATGATGCCTCCTTCTAATGACTGTATGCATGCGGTGAGATGCCGCTTTCACACTCTCACCAGCGTCGAGACGTCGTATGTAAACTGACCTGCTACGGCGCGGAGAAGAGGGAACGCCCTTCCGCGTCCATGAGGCCAAGAACCGGTGTGCCGTCAGGGAGCACGCCGAGCGCGGCGCGTGGCTCGCCCTGAGCGTCCATGAGGCTAAGACCCGGCGTGCCGTCAGCGAGCACGGCGAGCCCGGCGCGTGGCTCGCCCTGAGCGTCAGAGAGGCCAAGACCCGGCGAGCCGTCAGCGAGCACGGCGAGCACGGCGCATGGTTTGCCCTGAGCGTCAGAGAGGTCAAGACGCGGTGAGCCGTCAGGGGACACTCCGAGTATGACGCGTACATTCCCCTGAGCGTCATGGAGGCCAAGAGCCGGTGAGCCGTCAGGGAGCACCGTGAGCATTGCGCGTATCTCGCCCTGAGCGTCAGTGAAGCAAAGATCCGGTGAGCCGTCAGGGTCCACGCCAAACTCGCCGCGTGTGTTGCCGTCATTGTCTACTAGGCGAAACTCTTTTGCGCTAACCGTCTCAAGGACATCAGGCTGCCCTTCTGCTGGCGGGGAACTCTTGATACACGCGCCGAGCCAGAGGATTGAAAGCACTAGAAAGACCGCCCAGATTCTCCAGAAAAGCCCCATCATCGTCTTACCTCCATTCCATAGGTATAAGCTGTGCGGAGTATATGAGACGTCTGCCGAAAGGTCAATCCACTGGAAGTAGTTCTCACGAGTTCGCCGACGTTCGTCGATGGCACTACCACGGTCTGAACAAGCCTGCCCCTAATTCCCGAAACCCCCATGGAGGCGTGGGGGGTATGTGGTGGGGTATGGTTGCGGGGACAGGATTCGAACCTGTGACCTCCAGGTTATGAGCCTGGCGAGCTACCACCGCTCCACCCCGCAACACCAGTATAACACGATGAGTAACCGAATCAAGAGCCGTCCCACCTGTGGAATGCGCGCAGCCTTCCGCCGGGGAAGCCGTGTCGTCCTTAATGGGTAGGACAGGCTTCAGCCCGTCTCTTAGGCGTAACGAAAGTACTCGGGGGAGGGCGATTCGTGAATCGCCCCTACAAGAAGGAATACGGCGGGGCACACTTCGGCTTCGCTCAGCGTCTACGACAGGTCCCCGCCCTACAGGGAAGACGCCCAAACGAGTAGGCTGGGCGCGCGAATCTTGAAGCGATACGTCAGTCGCAGGACACCCAGTCCTGAACAGGCGGGGCGCGGAGACCCCGCCCTACAAATATATGGCACGCCATTGCCTGGCCTATGGAGCAGCCAGATGCCTCTATCCCGTTACATCAGCTAGAATGTTGACGTGCGCGATTCGGTAATCGTCGTTTCGTTGCCGACCTTCGGGGGGAGCGGAATAGTTGCGACCGAGCTGGGCGTCGCCATGGCGCGCCGGGGCTGGGAGGTGCACTTCATTTCCGCCTCGCCGCCGGTGAGACTCGCGCTTTACACAAGCGACCCCGATATTTGCGGGCGCGTCAGCTTCCACCAGGTCGCGACCCAGGTCTACGCAATGTTCCACCACCAGCCGTACACGCTTGCGCTGGCGTCTAAGATCGCGCAGGTCGCAAAGCGCTACGAGGTGCCCATCATCCATGCGCACTACGCCATCCCGCATACTATTGCCGCGCATCTAGCGCGCGAAATGCTGGGAGGGCAAACGTCAGTGGTCACGACGCTTCACGGCACCGATATCACCATTGTGGGGCTTGATCCTTCGTACCGCGACATAGTCACTTACGCGCTGAATGCCAGCGACGCGGTGACGGCGGTCTCGCAGTTTCTCCTGGAAGCCACGCGCCGGGAATTCCCGTACGATGGTGAAATAGGCGTTATCCCGAACTTCGTTGCGCCCGAGGTGTTCCATACCGACCAGCCGGAGGCGGCGGTAATCCGCGAGCGCTACGCTCCCGAGGGAAAAGCGCTGCTGATTCACGTCAGCAACTACCGGACGGTCAAGCGCGCGCCCGTAGCGTGCGAGATTTTCGCAGCCGTGCGCGGCGAAGCTCCGGCGCATCTGATGATGATCGGCGAAGGGCCCGACCGGGCGAGAACGGAAGAATGCGCCGAGCGTCTGGGAGTTTCTAAAGACGTAACGTTCATTGACAGCACGCTTGAGCTTCCACCGTATCTTGCAGCCGCTGACCTTATGCTGATGCCGAGCCAATCCGAGAGTTTCGGCCTTGCGGCGCTCGAAGCCATGGCGTGCGGCACGCCGGTCGTTGCCAGCGCCATCGGCGGATTGCCCGAGGTCATTGACGATGGAGTGGACGGTTCTCTGCTGCCGCCGGATGACACCAAAGCAATGGCGGAAGCTGTGCTGGCGCTGCTCAACGACCGTTCGCGCCTGGAGCGGATGTCGCAGGCCGCCGCCGAAAAGCCGCACGCACGCTTCCCGCGCGATGAACAGGTAGACAAGTACCTGGAGGTTTACAGCCGGGCGCGACAACGGCGCTCTCATTGAGAGGATGCTCCTCGCGCTAAGCCCCCTACTCCATCTTCGCCAGCTTCTCGCCGGCTTCCATCCGGTGGCCGGCAAGATAATCGCAAACTTCCATCGCCCGCCGACCTTCGGGCTGCACTTCGTGAACTACTACTGTGCCGCCGTCTCCCGCGACAATCTCGAAGCTGCGCTTGCTCACGCTAATAACGGTTCCAGGCGCTGCATCCGACGCCTTCCGGGTGCCCAATGACGCGCGCAGTATCTTCAGGCGCGAACCATCGGCATCCTGGCAGACCGCGCCCGGCTCCGGCGCCATCGCGCGGATAAGATTCACCAGGCGCGCTGCTTCCCAGGAAAAGTCGATGTGCGTATCGGCGGGCTCGAGCATTCCGGTGCAGCTTACGTCATCGTCGCTCTGTGGTTCGTAGCGCACCGTTCCATCGCTGATCCGGCGCAGCGCATCATTCGCGCATTCAGCAGCAAGAACCGCGAGCTTTTCGCGTAGCGTGCCGAAGTTATCCTCTGGGTCAATCGCCTGCTCCCGGCACAGCATCACCGGCCCGCAGTCGGCCTCCCGCACCATTTTCATCACGCAAACCGCCGTCTTCTCCCATCCCTCCATCAGCGCCTGCCGGATGGGCGAGGGCCCGCGCAGCCGGGGCAAGGGGCTGGGATGCAGGCACAGCGGGTGCTCGGTCAGCTTCAGGTAGCTTGACGGCAGGATCATCCCGAAGCTCGCGAGTATGTATGCGTCAGGCTCGATTGCGCGAATGCGCGCCTTCAGCTCCTCATTGTAGGCAAGCTTCTCCGGTTCCGCGAGTTCAACCGCCGGATGCTCCTCGCGGACGTATTTGGCGATTGGAGTGGGCTCCAGCAGCTTTTTGCGACCCTTTGGCGCAGGCGCACGGGTGACGACCAGCGGCAATTCGCAGCGGTCGCCGGAAAGAAGAGACGTTAGAGTGGGAAGCCCAAACTCCGTTGAGCTCCAGAATACGACGCGAAGCGGCCTGGCGGCTTTAGTCTCCTGTGACATCCTCCGTATCTTCGCGCTGGGATCCCAGGGACTCTGCGGCATCCTTGTACTTCTCCGCCATAGCCCCATAGCGCTCGCTCACCTTTTCGTAGACATCGCCGAAAGTCTCCCGGAACGCCTCCACCCCTTTCTTGACGTTGAAAAACACTTGCTCCTTCGGGTCGCCCCCGAGTATGCGCGAGAGCAGATCAGGCCCGAGCTGGCGCAGGAACATCTGCATTATCAGCAGGGCGAATATCGCATCGTCCACGAATCCGATACCGGTGATGAAGTCGGGCACGATGTCCAGCGGCGAGAAGAAGTAGATAATGCCTGCGAGCGCGTAAAGCTTCATCCAGCCCGAGACCTTCGGGTGGGTCATTCCCACAGCGAACGCCCGGATGAGCCGGGGCAGGCCCTTCAAGTATGGCTCGACGCTCGTCAGGTCGTATTCGCCGAGGTCGTTGCCCAGAATCTTGAGATTTATCTTCACGAACGGTCTTTTACTCCTTCAAACCGGCGAGTTCGCGCACCTTCGCCGCGATCCCTTCTATCGTCCAGTCGGGGGTCGAGGCCCCGGCGGTAATGCCGACTTCCAGCGTTTCCCAGCGCTTGCCGCCTTCGGGCGGGAACCAGGAGGGGTCAATCTCGCCGACGCAACTGAGGAAGTGCGACCGTGGGTTCTCCTCCTGGCACACCTCCAGCAAGCGGCGTGAATTGCTGGAATGCGCATCCCCGACGACCAGGATTATATCACAGCGCTTCGCCACATCCCGGCTCGCAGACTGGTTCTCATCGGTGTGCGGACAGATGGTGTCGAGCGCTTCCACGCTGCCTTCGCCGTACTTATCGACCAGCGCGGCGCGCACTCGCTCATAGCGGTGGCGCTCGATGGTCGTCTGCTCCACAACACCGACGCTTGCGTAATCCGGCAGCTTTTGCGCTTCTTCAGGCTCCGTGACCACGTGCGGATTTTTTAGATACGATACGAGCCCCTGCACTTCGGGATGATCCTTCTTGCCCACGACAATGACTGCCGGATGGCGCTGCTGAAGGCCCACCGCTTTCTCGCGTACCGATTTGACGACGCCGCAGGTGAGGTCAACTATCTGGTTGTTTGCCGCAACGAGGAGGTCAATTACCTCCTTCGCCTCGCCGTGGGTGCGAATGATGACGCGGGCGTCGCTCAGCGCTTCGGGGCTCTTCGCTTGCAGTATTCCCGCTTCGGAGATGCGCGCCACAACCTGCTCGTTGTGCACCAGGTCTCCCAGCATATAGGTTTCGCCGGCTTTGTCCCCCAGCTGCTGTGCGAGCGCCATCGTGGCGTCAAACGCCCGCCGCACCCCTCGGCAAAATCCCATCCGCTCGGCGAAGATGATTTGCACCGGCGATTAGTTTAGCATTTGGGGGTGTGGTTCGCAGCGCTTGGCACTGTCTTCTGTAGGGGCACGGCATGCCGTGCCCGCGCCCCGCCTTTACTATGCGGGTAAGTAGGGCTACACTTAGACAAGACCACCTAAGGGGGGTAAAAGATGGAGTCACAAGATATTCGTGCTTTGCAATCAAGGCTTGACCGGCTGGAAGCAAGGAACCGCTTGCTGGCCTGCGCGCTGCTGGTGCTGCTGGGCCTATGCGCCCTGCTGCTCGTTCTCTCGGCGTGCGCGCCCTCTTCGGTGCAGGAAGTTGTAAGGGCAAAAGCCTTTGAGGTCGTGGACGCCAGCGGGGAGATAAGAGCGGGGCTTGGCGTACTCTCTGACGGCTCGACGGGGCTAGCGCTCTATGATGCGAGCGGGGAGATAAGAGCGATGCTTGCCACAGACCCTGACGGCTCGCCGGTGCTGGGGCTCTTGGACGCCAGCGGGGAGCCAAGAGTGACGCTTGCCACACTCCCTGACGGCTCGTCGGGGCTGACGCTCTCTGACGCCAGCGGGGAGATAAGAGCGACGCTTAGCATACTCGCTGACGGCTCGCCGGTGCTAACACTCTCTGACGCCCGCGGGGAGATAAGAGCGGGGCTTGGCACAGTCGGTGACGGCACGCCGTTGCTATCGCTCCATGATGCGAGCGGGGCGCCAAGAGCGTGGCTTGGCACGCTCCCTGATGGCACGGCGCGGCTAGAGCTCTTTGACGCCAGCGGGAACGTGTTGTTCTCCGCGCCGTAAGGCTGATTAGGCGCGGGCTAGGGGTCAGTCTATGGCCTTCTCGTACGCCAGCTGGTAGAAGCCCGGCGGTGGCCTATAGAGGTTGAATACGCTGTCCCAAAGCTCACCGACAAGTTGAGGGAGGACATCGGGCACATTCACCTCTGGCAGGTCAGCCGAAATCTCAGCGGTTCCGGTCCAAGTATGGCTCATGCTCTGGTTATGTAGGACAGAATAGCCGAAAGCGCGTTGGTGAGTGAGTATTCTCCTGTCCTCAAGGTCGTCGAAGCGTAGGGAAAACTGCAAGCGGTCTACCGTCCTACCCAAGACCGCTAGTTCTCTGGAGTATCGCAGTGCATGGATGACAAACTCAGCTAGGTCGCGAGTGTGTAGCGAAGCAAGGAAAACGCGAGGCTCGGTGCCCCATTCCGGTAGTCTATTCTGACGGTGCATTACTGCGGTGTCAGCGTCTTCGAAGTAAGACCGGGACGCATGGAAGCGTCCCAAGGTGTCGGCTGCCCAGAAATCGACATACAGGCCTATGCGGGCAGGATAGAATGCCCTGTATAGCTTGGCGCCGTCGCGGTTCAGCGTTGTGAGGCCACTCTCGTCCGGGTAAGCAGTATCGCCAATAGGCAGGGCCGCTTCCCGCACAACGGAGTTGTCAAGAACTTGGCGGAGATTCCGCACGCTAAGTTCTGTGGAGAGCGGTGGTACTGGGGCCACGGTGAACGCCCAACGCCCAAGACTCGGAGCAGGAAGTTTATCCAAGCTCTTCTGCCTCAGCTCCTCATATAGATTGTCTGCCAACGTCAGGAAATCCTGTAAGTCGTCAGCGCCCGCTACAACAGCGTGTATAGGTACTCCGGCGATGATGTTTCTTATGGCAGAGAGCAACTCGTCCCCCGTAGATGCGAGGCATTTTGTGATAACTGGCCGCCATTCATCGGGGGTGAACGGCTCTTCTGTTTTCGGACCAGGCTTCCTGATGTATATGCGCCCCTTGTCGCATACGTCAGGTACGTGCCTTATGCAAACGACTGGCGTGCTCCAGATCGACGGAACATAGACAGCCGGGAATCGTTGGTGGTCTCCAGGTAGTTTGAGCAACATTACGTTTGGCACTGGATTCATGAAATGGGCAAGGGCGTCGCTCAATCTCGTCTGTTCCCATGTGTCCAGGTCCTGTGTGCTGATAGTCTGCTCGCTGTAACCTAGGCCGCTATCGTTCTTGCGAAAACCACAGATGATGTAGCCTCCTCCCGAATTGGCGAGGGCCATTGCGGCCTTGGCAGTCGCCGAAAACCCCTCCTCTTTCTTCCCCATCCGGCAGAAAGACTTGATCTCCACGTCCAAACTCTCGGGCTCCCACCTAGGTTCACCTAGCCTACCGGCTATGAACTCCAACCGGCTCAAGTGTCTATCCAACGATTCTTCAGCCATGACAACAGCATACCACGACATAGCGAATTGGGACGGAGCAGGGCTTGACCTTGGAATTCAAAGAGCCGGGCTGGTGAGCCGTTCGGCTGAACTCAGGCTGAAGCCCGGCCTACCCACCTGGGGAGCGATTCGTCAGGATTGGCTTAATTACGGGTAGGCGGTGCTCACTAGCGCCGCTCCCAACCCCCACCCTATCGCCCGAAGATGCGATAATAGGATGGTGGTTCAACAGGCGAGCACACGGAGCGTGTTTCCGCGCGAGATTGCGGCGTATCTGGACGTGGCAATATACGTGCTGGAGGCGCGCGCGCCGCTGGCGACGTTCCACGTCGAGCGGGAGCTGAAAGGAACGCGCATCTTCGCGCTCAACAAAGCCGACCTGGCGGATACCGGCGAGACCAAGCGCTGGGTACGCTTTTTTGCTGAGCACGGCCTTGACGCGATCCCGTTGAGCACCAAGGACGAGAGCGGCTACGAGCGGCTCGGAGAGCTGCTCGTGGACGCTTGGGAGCGCAAGCACGCCGAGCGCGCCAAAAAGGGCATACGCGACACGACGCTGCGCGTGGTATCCCTCGGCGTGCCCAACACCGGCAAGTCCACGGTGATCAACCGCCTCACCGGCCGTGGCCGCGCGCGCACCGGCAACCGACCCGGTATCACACGCGGCTACCAGTGGGTGCGCATCGCTGAAGGCGTGGATCTGCTGGATACGCCGGGCGTGCTGCGCGAATTCTCACGGTTCAGAGCCGGACGCCCGCACCTGCTGGCGCTGGGGCTTATCCCCGAGGACGAAAACCCCCTCGAAGCCGCGCTAGACGCCGTGTTTTCCCACCTGGGCAGCCATGGCTGGACGAAGCTACAGAAATTCTACAAGGTTGACGACCGCGTGCAGCGGCTTGGCGCCTGGGATGCCGTGCGGTTCATCGGCCACCGCTTGAAAGGCGGCAAGATGACCGACGCGCTTCAGCCGGACGTAGGCTACAGGATACTGGCGGCGTTCAGGCAGGGACGCTTCGGGCGCGTGAGCCTGGAAAGAGTGCAGGATCAGGGCCCGGAGCTGGCGGATCTGCTGGCGCGGCTTGAGAAGCCCGACACACCTAATCCTAAGGGAAAAGCGCGATGAGCCTGGAAGTCACGCTTGGCGAGGAGCACAAGGGGATGCGCCTGGACGCTGCGCTCACCGGCATTCTGACGGAGAACCATGACGAGTTCGAGGGCGCATCGAGGACGCAGATACAGAAGCTGATTGCCGCGGGCGGGGTAAAGATAAACGGCGAGATCCCGCGCAAGAACCACAGCGTCACCGGCGGCGAGATTGCCGTTATTGATCTGGGCGTGTGGAAGGAGCTGACACGCGACCGCGCAGAACTCGCATTTGCGCCTGGGGAAATACCGTTTTCGCTGCCCGTTCTCTACGAGGACGATCATATGCTCGCGGTGGCGAAGCCCGCCGGCGCAGTCGTGCATCCCGTGCCGGGAATGGACGAGCCGACAATGGTGGATTACCTCAAAGCGCACCAGTTCCGGCTCGCCGATACCGGCGAAGCCCTCAAGCCCGGCATCGTCCACCGGCTAGACAAGGGATCAAGCGGCGCGCTACTGGTGGCAAAGGATACGGCGACACACGCGCGGCTGCAGGCGATGTTCGAACGGCGCGAAGTGGCCAAGTACTACCTTGCGGTGACGCTGGGCGGTGAGCTTCCTGAGCGCGGGCGGTGGGAGTACAAGCTCGCGCGTAATCCCCGGCGCCGTGAGCTGTTTATAACCGCACCCGAGGGGCGCTACTCGCTGACGTATTATCGGGTGCTGGCGCGGAACAAATTGTGCACGCTGCTTCTGCTGCGCATCATTACAGGACGGACGCACCAGATACGGGTGCATCTCAAGGAGCAGCGGCACGCGATTGTCGGCGACGACGAATACGGGCGCGGGCCGAACAACGAGCTGAAACGCTTTCTTGAAGGTGGCACAGACCGAAGCCTGCGGCGCGCCTGGAGCGAAGCGCTGGTAGGTGACGAGTCGCGTATGGCGCTGAAGGATACGGTTGCTGCATGTCCGGGGATGTTCTTACACGCATATGGGCTGTATCTGGAGCATCCCGTGACGGGCA
The DNA here is from genome assembly GCA_030606285.1 of Planctomycetales bacterium. GTDB lineage: Bacteria > 4484-113 > 4484-113 > 4484-113 > 4484-113 > JAGGTK01. The sequence continues at coordinate 15,074 of JAUWGS010000013.1, forward strand.
GCGAGCTTGCGGTGAAGGCGGAGCCCAACGACTACTTCACGGAGCTGCTGGCGGTGTTCGGCTGGGCGGTTCCGGACGAGCCGCGGGAGCTGCTGGACGTGGAGGAAGCGCCGTGAGCCGTTTCTTCACAGTAGAGGCCATCGACGGTGACGCCCGCGCCGGTGTAATGAGCTTCAGCGGAATAACGGTTGAGACGCCGTACTTCCAGCCCATTGCTACGCGCGGCATCGTCAAAGACGGACGCTTTGAGGACGCCGAGCGCATCGGCTATCCGCTGCTGCTGATGAATACGTACCACCTGCTGTGCCGGCCGGGAATAGAGGTCATCAGCGAGATCGGAGGCTTGAAGCAGTTCACCGGCTGGAACGGCGGCATCCTCACGGATTCGGGGGGATTCCAGATATTCAGCCTGTCGCCGCTACGCGAGGTGACCTGGGAAGGAGTGCGCTTCCGCGATTACGAAAGCGGCAAGCCGTTTTCCCTCACACCCGAAGACGCGGTGGACGTGCAGCTTGACTTCAAGAGCGACCTGGCGATGGCGCTGGACGTGTGCAGCCGTCTTCCTGCCGAGCGCAAGCGGCTGGAGCGCGACCTGGCGACGACCCACCAGTGGGCGCAGCGCGCGTACGAGCACTGGAAATCGCGCGGTGGCGGGCGCACGCGGACGCGGCTGTTCGGTATCGTGCAGGGCGGGACCGAACTCGATTTGCGCGCTAAAAGTATCGAGACCATCGCGGGGCTTGGATTTCCCGGCATCGCCGTGGGCGGCCTTTCTGTAGGCGAGACACGCACCGAGTTCACCCGCACTGCTGAGTTTTGCGCCCAGAACCTACCGACCAGCCGTCCCCGCTATCTGATGGGCGTGGGCACGCCTTACGACATCGTGCAAGCGGTGGGCATGGGCTATGACATGTTTGACTGCGTCCTGCCGACCCGGATGGCGCGGCGCGGTGTGGCGTACACCTGGGAAGGAGTGCTGAACCTGAAGCTCAAGAAGTTCAGCCTTGACACCTCGCCGCCTTCGCCAAGCTGCCGTTGCGGGGTCTGTAAGCGGTACAGCCGGGCGTTTCTGCGCCACTTGATGGTATCAGACGAGCTTTCCGGAGCCATCCTGCTCACATATCACAACCTGCACTTCTACTACGACCTTATGCGCCGTCTCAGGCGGGCGATAGTGGAGGGCAAGCTCGCTAACTTAGCTAATCGTTGCTATAAGACTCTGGGAAAAAAGCTGTAACGAGGCTCGCACGGCCAGTGCAACAACCGCTCCTCCCATCTGACCATTCGCGATCTGCTAGAATCGCGAATGGTATGATAAAAAACCTAGAAAAAAGGAGTTTTTAAAGAAGGTGAAACATGGATGAAAAACAACGACAAGCTGCAATTGCTACTTTTAGAAGACAAGCCGCTGCTTTATGGTTTGCTGGAATACTCGGACTTGCAGCAAGTTGTGTTGCTTTTATATATGCGGGATTTGGAACAGGAATGGTTGGAGTAGCCATATCTGTATTCGCTTTTTTTGGGGCTAGTTACAACCTTGATTTAGCTGATAAGCTAGATAAAAATGACTCAGATACCTTGTAAAAAATGTTTTGGAACATAGGCACGCATGTACGAGAAGCTTGTAACAATCGCGAGGTTCCACTTCGTAGGTGAGGCGCAGATTGCGAAATTGACTCTCGTATCGAAGGGGATTGACTGCATTCTTGCAGATGAGTTTATGAGCACCTATGTGCCCATTGCGATGGGAGGCATCAGGCTCCAGGTCAGGGAGTCCGATGTCGAGAGGGCGGAAGAGATACTCCAGGAATTGGAGGCGAACTCAAGCATCGAGGAGAATGAGAGTGGTGATTGCGAGGAGTAAGTCGCCAGGGAAGCTCCAGGCGATCGCATCAAGTTGCCTTGCGCCTTTTATTCGCCAGTGTCTGCCTGCTATCAGGCGGAAGCTCTGAGCGGTCTGGCAGTCAGGAAAGCGGTTTTCGGAGTTTTACTTGACTGATGTGCATATCTAGGTTAAACTCTTAAGTCACGCGCGCTGCTTTGTGCGCGACGCAACAGCATCAAAAGGAGGTGTGCCTCAGTGGATTTGACCACTGGTGACGTGGTCCAGGGGCGCATCGCTGAAGTACGTGACTTCGGCGCATTCGTTTGGTTGGGAAACGGTCAGAAGGGGCTGATTCACATCAGTGAAATCAGCGACGAGTTCGTTAAGGACATTCGCGAGAAGGTTAAGCCGAATCAGAAGGTGAAAATCAAGATTCTCTCGGTCAAGGAAGACGGCCGCATCGAGCTTTCGCTCAAGCAGGCCTTTACCCTCGACTACACCAGACCTCCCCGGGAGGAGGAGCGAGAGGAACTGGCAATGCCGGCACCGGAGATGTTCGCCGGCGAGCCGCCCGAGCTCAACTTCAACCTCGAGGAAGAACTCAGGAAAACTAATTACGATTTCGACCAGATGCTCAAGGTGTTCAAGCGCATGAGTGAAGAAAACCTCGTGGACTTGAAACGGAGCGTCGAGGCTAAGCGCGCCGGCAGTAAGCGGAAGCGCAAGAAGCGTCCTCGAAATCGGAGTTAGCACCTGATCTCTACCAGGGCCGAGGTGGCGGAATTGGCAGACGCAGGGGACTTAAAATCCCCCGGGAATAATCCCTTGCCGGTTCGAATCCGGCCCTCGGCAGAGAGGGTATAATGGTGGCGGTAATGCGGGTAATGAACGAACTGCACGTTATCGCGGTTATTATCCTGCCAAGGGCAGGGTGACTTTGCACGCGCTGCGAGTACCCGGCCCTTCTCGTTAGAGAGGGGCTTTTTGCTTTTACAGGAAGAACGATGGCTGACCGGCTTAAAAGGGGATTACACGATGTCGAGGTTTGAGAAAGCTGACACCACATACAGCTTCCCGGAAATGGAGGAGCGCATCCTCGAATTCTGGGAGCGCGAGGACGTGTTCGCCAAGTCGCTGGTACGCCCCGCGCCCAACGGCAACTACGTCTTCTACGAAGGGCCGCCAACCGCCAACGCACTACCCCATCCCGGGCATGTGCTGACGCGGGTCATCAAGGACCTCTTCCCCCGTTACAAGACGATGCGGGGCTATCACGTCGCCCGCAAAGCCGGCTGGGACACGCACGGCCTGCCGGTGGAAATTGAGGTGGAGAAGGAACTCGGATTCACCAGCAAAGACGACATCGAGAAGTTCGGCATAGCCGAGTTCAACCGCCGCTGCCTGGATTCTGTGCGCCGTTACGAGAAGGAATGGCGGCGCATAAGCAATCGCATCGGGTTCTGGCTCAACTACGAAGAAGCATACTTCACATACACCAACGAATATCTGGAGACGGTCTGGTGGCTATTGCGGCAGATATGGGACAAGGGCCTCATATACGAGGGCCACAAGATTGTCCCTTACTGCTACCGCTGCGGAACGCCCCTTTCATCCCACGAAGTCGCGCAGAACTACAAGGACACTAAAGATCCCAGCATCTACATAAAGTTCCGCATTAAGAGCGACATGCGCCGCTTCGGCACGGAACTCGCGGAGGGCAAGACGTACTTCCTGGTCTGGACGACCACGCCCTGGACGCTGCTGTCGAACGTAGCTCTCGCGGTAAATCCCAAAGCGGAGTACGTAGCGGTATTCCATGCGGGTGAGCATCTCATCCTTGCGCGCGATCTGCTGGAGGCAACCGGCCTGGATGAAGAGCCTGTGGTCGCGTCCATGCGCGGCGCTGATCTGGAGTCCATCAAATACGAGCCCCTGTACACGTTCATACCGGTTGAGAAGCCCGCGCACTACGTGGTGACCGGGGGCTTCGTCACGCTGGAGGACGGAACCGGCATCGTGCATATCGCACCGGCTTTCGGCGAAGATGACTATCAGGTAGGCATCGAGAACGACCTGCCGTTTGTCTGCGCAGTGGACGAGCGAGGGAATATCGTGCCTGAAGTGACGGACTGGGCCGGTAAGAATATGAAGGACGCTGACTCCGAGATACTCAACGACCTCAAGGAGCGCGGGCTGCTCTTCCGGTCAGCCACGTACACCCACGCTTACCCGTTCTGCTGGCGCTGTGACAGCCCGCTTATGTATTACGCATTCCCCTCGTGGTTCATCCGCACTACCTCGGTGCGCGACGAGCTGCTGGCGAACAACGAGCAGATAAACTGGGTGCCCGAGCACATCGGAACCGGGCGTTTCGGCCAGTGGCTTGAGGGCGTGGTGGACTGGGCGCTTTCGCGCAACCGGTACTGGGGAACGCCGCTGCCCATCTGGCAGTGCGCGAGCTGCGGTGAACTGCACTGCATCGGCTCGTACGTCGAACTCCAGGAACTCGCAGGATTCGAAGCGGACGACCTGTACGACCAGGAGAAATTCAACCCGCACCGCCCGTTCGTCGATAGCCTGACCTGGAAGTGCGCCGAGTGCGGTGGAGAGATGCGCCGGGTCCCGCACGTAATAGACTGCTGGTTCGACAGCGGCGCGATGCCTTTTGCGCAGCACCACTACCCGTTTGAACACAAGGACAAGATTGATAGCGGCGCCCAGTTCCCCGCCGATTTCATCAGCGAGGCGGTTGACCAGACGCGCGGCTGGTTCTACACGCTGCACGCCATCGCGACTATGGTCAAGGACAGTCCCGCGTACAAGAACTGCCTGGTGCTCGGCCTCATCCAAGACGAAAAAGGCCACAAGATGAGCAAGTCGACGGGCAACGTGGCCGATCCCTGGAAGGTGATAGACCGGCAGGGGGCTGATGCTTTCCGCTGGTACTTCCTCAGCGCCACCGCGCCCTGGGTGGGAACCCGCTACTCCGAGACGGCCGTGGTCAACTCGCTGCAGAAGTTCCTCATCCCGCTGTGGAACGTCTATTCGTTCTTCGTCATCTACGCCAACATTGACGACTTCGATCCCGCGTCTGACGCGAAGCCATGGTCCGAACGCGAGCAGCTCGACCGCTGGATACGCATCAAGTACAACCGGCTCGTTCAGAGCGTGATTGAAAACCTGGACAAATACCGGGTTACTGAAGCTGCGCGGAGCATCGAGAACTTCCTCGATCTTCTCAGCAACTGGTACGTTCGCCGGACCCGGCGCAGATTCTGGCAGGGCGAGAAAAACGACAGCAAATGGAACGGCTACCACACGCTCTACGAGATACTCGTGGGATTCTCCCGGCTGATTTCGCCGTTCACGCCGTTTCTCGCCGAACAGCTGCACCAGAAGCTCGTGCGGCCGTTTTACCCGGATGCTCCGATAAGTGTTCACTTGAGCGATTATCCCGAACCGGATGCGTCGGTGTCCGAGCCTGATCTGGAGGAGGGAATGGATGCTGCGCTGCGCGTCGTCAAGCTGGGACATGCGGCACGCAACCTGTCCAAGATAAAAGTCCGCCAGCCTTTGAGAGGCATCATACTCGTCACGAACGACAGGCAGCTTCCCGCCGTCCTCGAAGAATACTGCGGCATAATCAAGGATGAGCTGAATATCAAGAGCGTTGACTGGGCGGAGGACGCAAAAGACTACGTGGACGTACAGATCAAGCCCAACTTCGCCTTGCTCGGACCCAGGCTGGGCAGGCAGACGAGAGAAGTGCAGCAACTGCTCGCCTCCAGCCCGGCGACCGAACTCGTTGCGCAGCTTTCCGAGACCGGACACGTTGTCCTGAATACTTCTGAGGGAGAGGTGACGCTGGATCCCCAGGACCTCGATATCCGGATTATTGAGAAGGAGGGCACCGCTGCCCAGCGCGACGGGAACCTGCTGCTTGTGCTGGACCTAGAGATAACGCCGGAGCTGCGAGAAGAAGGGCTTTCCCGCGAGTTTATCAACCGCGTCCAGAATCTGCGTAAGACCCTTCAGCTGGATTATGAACAGCGCATCGAGGTTAAGTTCTCCGTCGGGGAGCCTGTGCGCTCGGCGGTGCTCAAGCACGCCGACACGATTGCCGCAGAAACCCTCGCAATCGACTTTGGCGAGGACGCAGACCTGGCCGACGAACAGCCAAACGTCTACACCGCCGCTATCGAAGCTCTGGAGGTTCTCATCAAGCTTGTTCCGGTGAAAGGAGCGTGACCTTATGAGAGAACTGGCACACAAGTTGCTGGCGTGCCTAGTACTGGCCGCGCTCGTGGGATGTACCGGCTCCGCGTCAAGCGCTCAAGGGAATGACACTCAGGTAGCACCCGAGAACGGCCACCTGCAAGTCCTGTCCCTCGACTTCTCAGGCACGCGGGCATTTGATCTCCTGAAGCGACAGGTGGCCCTGGGCCCGCGCGTGCCGGACAGCAACCAGCACGCTCAGTGCCGCGAGCTCATCGCGGACGAACTGGCGCCTTACTGCACCGGCATCAGCGAGCAGATCTTCAAGCGCACGGTCAACGGGCGCGAGTACACGTTCCGCAACGTCATCGCCTATATACATCCGAATGCGCAGAAGCTCATCGTGCTTGCGGCGCACTACGATACGCGGCCGTTCGCGGACCGCGACAAACCGGAAAACTACTCGACGCCTATACCAGGGGCGAACGACGGCGCATCAGGTGTGGCCGTGCTGCTGGAACTGGCGCGGGTGCTCCACGGCCGCCTGCCGGATGACGTTGGAATCCTGTTCCTCTTCACCGACGGTGAGGACACAGGCCTCACGGCAAGCCAGATGTTCTGCGGAGCGGAGTACTTCGCCTCTCACATGAGCTATGAACTCAAGCGGAGAATCGAGTTCGGCATCCTGCTGGATATGATCGGCGATACCAGTTTGAACATCAAGCCGGAGAAGCACTCCGAGACCGTCGCTTCAGGCATCTATGACGCGCTGCTTGAATTACAGGGGATGCTGGAACTGAGCGGATTCACGGACGCCGGGCAGTACAACGTGCTGGATGACCACATCGCCTTCATTGAGCAAGGCGTTAGGATGTATGACATCATAGACTTCGAGTACGCTTACTGGCACACGGTGGAGGACACTGTTGACCACTGCAGTCCGGACAGCCTGCAGACAGTCGGGCTGTGCGTCGCGAATCTAGTTTTGAACTACGCATCCGGCAGATTCAGCCTGTAGACGCCCCATCGCGAGCACGCAGTAACTCAGTTACTAGGCTAAGCTTCTCATGCTTTAGCCTTCATGGACGATGCGCCCGTTGCACATCACCAGGTTCGCAGTTTTCTGCCTTACGAGCCATCTCATCAGATCCTCGAAGCTCTCCCCCTCGCAGCCCTCCCAGACTGCCACATCCGCGCGGTAGCCCTTCTCCAGCTTGCCCAGCTCGCCCTCAAGCTTCAGAGGCCTGAGGGAATTCTCCGTCATCATTGCGAGTATCTCCTCGGCGGGAAACTGCGGGAACTCGACCCAGGCGAGCTTGGCTTCTTCAAGGATATTGAGATCGACATTGCTACCGTAAGAGTCGGTGCCGAGGCAGCTGTGTATGCCAGCGTCGCGCATCTTGGCCAACGGGTGGTCAGGATGCATAAAGAACGCATGACTTCTCGGGCAATAGACGTGAGTGACGCCCCGCGCAGCAAGAATCTCGATATCCTCAGTCGTGATGTAGTTAAGGTGAACGCAGAAGACATCCGGGGCCAGAAGTTCAAGGCTATCGAAGTACTGGACGGGGGTCATTCCCGTGCCGTGCCAGTCGTCATCCCACGCTCCTGCACGGCGCAGAAGTTGCTCGATGTCACTATTGCTGCTCCGGATAAACTCAATCTCCTGCTGCATCTCCGACAGGTGCATTGAGATAGGGACACCCTTCTCACGCGCGATGGCCAGAGCGGCCTGCGCCACCTCAGCGCTCGTTGTGTAAGACGAGTGCACCGCGTAGCTGCAGATGGTGGCATCACGCAGGCGCTTCATGTTGGGATGGTGATTGTTGAATTCAAAGAGCTCGCGGAAACCGTAGTATCGTAGTCCTGCCTGCCTGATAGCCTCGAAATCCATCTGCATCGTGTAATGGTCGCAGAGCGTGGTAGTACCGGACGACAGAACTGCCTTAACGCTGCGTTCCGGGAAATAGCCTGGCAGCACCATCATATCGTGCTTCAGGTTGCGCACTTCCTGCAGCCACTCCACGAAGTTGCCACGGTACTGCACCTTGTTCTCGCAGAACTCGAGTTCAAGGTGGCAGTGAGCGTTGACTAGGGCCGGAGTAACCAGGCAGCCATGCCGTTCCAGCACGCTCTTGCTCGGAAACTGCCTGATGATGTCGTCGCGCTTCCCTACTGCGGCAATGTGCTCGCCATCAATGCAGATGGCACCGTCTGGGACAACTTCTCCCGGACGGGTAATGACATACTGTCCTGTGATGATCATTCGTGCAAGTTGCCCCGTCTAGGATATTCTACCACGCCGGAAGTTCCCCCCCCCTCGTCACCCGATCGAGCCTCATTCCTAAGGCCGGGGCTCTGGAGTCGCCGGTACGCGCGTGCGGCCCGCTAGAAGAAGCGTAGATACTCAATCCTCCAGCCGTCGAATTCGGGTTCGGTGCGGCACACGCCGCCGGAACACACAAAGCCCTCGCGCCGTTTCCCGTAGGCCAGCGCCAGCTTCTGAACTCCGTTCTCCTGCAGCTTCACCTCCACGAGATTCCAGCGCTGCGGTTTCGCAGCCGTTCCCCGCTCCGACCGCTCCTGGGTGAGCACAATGGTCAGCCATCCATCATACGCGAAGTCCAGTGAAACCTCCTGCTCGTCGTGAGTTCCCAAGCCCTCGTCAAGGCTCTTCACACCCACCATGAGCTGGGTCGAAAAATCATCGTTCCACTGGTAGTTGCACTCGCCGTGGTAGATTCGCTCGTGCAGCAGAACATCCCGGTGGTACGACCGCTGGAACAGCCAGCTGAATGTCTTGCCTGGCGGCGAATGGTACGTAGCTATGAACTCAGTGGTCGGCCAGCCCTTGTTACGGGCGTTTGCTTGGGCATAAGACGCCTCGATGACTGAACCGTCGCGGAACGGCAGCCACGTCATCGTGAAGCCATATCCTTTCTCATCGATGAGATCGACCTTGGCGTGCTCCTTGCCATAGCGCGCCGGCGGAGGAGTCGTGAAATCGCTGTTGATGCGCCAGTAGTCCTTGTACTCGTAGGTCAGTCCGAAACCTGGCAGGCTCAGAACCGCGTTGCCGTATATCCCGCGACCGTCGTCCGCGGTTGGCCGGTCAAGCCTCATATACTCGACATAGGCGCTGAATTTCTCCCACTTCAGCGCGGTTTCAGCTGACATCGCCTGATAGCCGGCGCGCCCGATCGTCGTGCCGCCTATGGGCTGCTTGTAGACAAAAGCGCTGCCGCCAACCGTGAGCCAGTCGGCGGGATTCGTTTCAACGTGGGTTCCCCAGACCTTGGTGGCACCGGGATCGGTGACTTTCTTGTGCTGGCCGACGAATGCCAGGGCGCTGAAGCGCTCACCCGGATAGGAGACCCGAATTCCCTCAATTTCATTGTCGTAATCGAGGTCGCGCTGTTCGATACCGCTCAGCACCAGTCCTTTGCCCAGCATCTGCGAAAATGTGCCGAACGTGAATTCAAACGGCCCTGCGGGTTTATTCAGCTCGTACTTCTCCAGCCTGACGTCGCGCGTCCTATCAGTGAACGGGTGGTAGTTGCTGATGCGGAACCTGCCGGTGTAGTCCTGTAAACTGAATGAGACGGCCAGTTCGCCCTCGTTTTTATCCGTGCCGGAAGTGCTGTCCTTGCTGTGCCAGTAAGTGGCGGTACCGTAGTAGTCGAATCCGCCGCTATCCCAGCCTCCGGCGTCGTCCCAATCGTCTTTCTCCACTGCTTCCTCGGTGGCATCATCTTCACTCTCAGATTGGGCCTGATCTTCCTCGCCCGCAGCGTCCTCGTCCTCCTCAACCTCACCGGCGTTGTCCGGAGACGTATCAAACGGTGTATCATCCGCTCCGGCGGCCATAGGTGCTTCTTCATCAGCCCACACCGGCGAAGCTGGCGCTTGAGTGATGGCCGCAAGCATAAGCAGTAGGACAACTATCAATGAAAGTGCGCGAATGGACATGCGAAACTCCGATATGCAGGATGCTCCGAGAGCTTACGAGCTATCGTCGGGAGCCGTCTCTTCCGGTGCGGCATCCGAATCCTCATCGGACGCAGCCTCTTCCACTACCTCCGCCGAGTCCTCGTCGTGTTCGGCGTAGAGCTTCTCCACCTCTTTCTCGGTCAGGCCGAGCCCTTTGATGACAGCTTCCTCCAGATCCTTCTCCTGACCCGGTTTGTAGCCGGCGTGCTGGAAGAGAATCTCCCCCTTATTGCTCACCACGAACGACACCGGCGAGTACTTCACGTGGTAAGCCTGAGAAACCTTCTGGTCCGTGTCGTACAGCACGGGGAAGGTCCACGACTCGGCGGCGACCATCGGCTTGACCTTGCACACCGTCAACGTCGTGTCGCGGGCGATCACCACCACCTCAAGCCCCGCGGGTTGGTAAACTTCGTAATAAATCTGGAGGTGAGGCATCATCTTTCTGCACGGCTTGCAGCTCGAGTCCCAAAAGTCGATGAGGATCACCTTGCAGTCTTTAGCGATCACCTTCAGCTCGTAGGTCTTCCCGTCCACACCTTCCAGTTTGAAGTTCGGGACGCGCTCCGCGGCAATCGCCGGAATGAGGACAGCAACGATGAAAACGGCAGAAACAACAAGCACGATGAATCGGTTCATAGCCGCTGTATTTTACCAAATGATACCGGAGCTGAAACAGGACACTTTGCTAAAGCCCCGTGACAACCTATCCACCTTGGGCCAGCTCCGCACCTGTAAGCAGCCTGTCGGCGTCCGCGACGAGTCCCGGATATGAGATATCCGCACTGCTAAATCCCTTGATCTCGGACTGCCCCCCCGCGAGCATCGCACAAGCGAGCGCAAGCATGGCGATGCGGTGGTCGCCGGCGCACTCCACCGCAGCCGGATGCAGCCGCTGGGGGCCTGATACCCTCATTACATCGTCGATCAGCTCAACCTGGGCGCCAAAGGCTACGAGTGTTTCCGCCGTGGTTCGCAGGCGGTCGGATTCCTTGACTTTCAGTTCGGCTGCACCCTCAATGACGCTTTCTCCTTCAGCTTGCGTTGCGGCCAGCGCGAGCAGCGGGATCTCGTCAATAAGCGAGGGTATCTCGCCGGAATCGACACGGAATCTTCTGAGCCGCGAGGGATGCACTGCAATAATGCCGAACGGCTCCAACCCGTGAGCGCCTTCCTGCTGCACTACGATGCGCGCCCCCGCCGAATCCAGCACGCGCAACGCTCCGAGCCGCGTTGGGTTCAAGCCGACATCGCGGATAGATAATCCTTCACCGGAGAGCAGCAGTCCCAGCACAATCCAGATGAATGCAGCCGAGATGTCCCCGGGCACGACGACTTCCGCGCATTTCGGTTTCTCCCCACCCCGCACCTTGAGAACGCGCCGCCCGTCGCCTTCGTCAATCTCCAGCGACACACTGAATGCCGGCAGCATCCTCTCGGTATGGTCGCGGGAAGCCGTGCGCTCGATGATTTCGACAGTGCCCTCTGCACCCAGCCCTGCAAGCAGCAGCGCGCTCTTTACCTGAGCCGACGGAACCGGCAGCTCGTAACGAAAGCCCTTGAGCCGCTTGCCGCGCACGCGAACCGGCGCTCGTCCTTCATTCTCCAGATATTCGATGTCCGCGCCCATCTCTCGCAACGGATCTACAATCCGCCCCAGCGGGCGGGAGTGAAGCGACGTGTCACCTGTGAGAACCACTTCCACGCCCGAACGAGCTGCCAGCGCGCCCGTGAGCAAACGAAGCGCCGTGCCGCTGTTCCCCAGATCGAGCGCGCCCGACGGCGAGTGAAGCTCGCCACCGATGATAGTCCAATCGTGCTCCCGTTCGTAGACCCCCGCGCCGAGAAGCTGCATCGCTAGCAGCGCCGAGCGCGTGTCAAGCGCATTCAGCGGATTCCTGACGACCGTGCTGCCGTCAGCCAGCGCTCCAAGTATCAGCGCGCGGATGGTGATTGACTTGTCCGAAGGCGGTGTGAGTTCACCTCCGATTTCCACGGGCTGTGCGCAGAATATTCTCAGCACGTCGTTCATTGAATTAACTCTAGCACCCGTTGACGGTTTGCCATCCCCGGCTAGAACTCGAACTTGTAGCCGGCGTGGCGGACCGTGACCAGGTGCCGGGGGCGGCTTGGATTCTCCTCAACGCTTTGCCGCAGAGTGCGCATCGTAACATCCACCGCCTTCTCGCCGGACGGGGAATCTTCTCCCCATACCACGTCCATTATCTGGCGACGCGTGCAGATGATGCCCGGACGCTCCATCAGGTACACGAGCAGGTCGAACTCCTTGGGGCGAAGGATAACCTCCTTGCCGCCCTTGTTCACCGACCGGGTGTCGCGGTCAACGCTGATATCGCCGAAGTTGACTATCTTGCGGCGCTTCGGGCCGTCGTCCACCAGCGACATCCGTAACCGCTCGGCCTGCCGCAGATGCGCCTTAACGCGCGCCATAAGCTCTGAAAGCTCAAAGGGCTTTGTGATGTAGTCGCTTGCCCCCAGGTCGAGCCCAACAAGCTTGTCACTGAGCTGTCCCCGTGCGGAGAGGATGATTACCGGCGTGGGTATCTCCAGCTCGAAGCGCATCAGCTTCAGCAGCTCCGTCCCGTCTATCTCGGGCAGCAGGAGGTCGAGGATGATAAGGTCGTACTCCTCGGCCTGCAGAAGCACGAATGCCTGTTTGCCGGTCGCAGCGATGGTGGTGTCGAAGAACTCCTGTTTCAGGTTATACGTCAGCAGGTCCTGCAGGGCAGGATCGTCTTCCACAATTAACACGCGAGCCTTCACTCCGTTCCCCCCGGGGCCGCATTCGCCAACTTGAACACCCACATACGCAAACCACCAGCAGAGTGATTATCTGTTTTTCGTATGCGCTCTGCCAACCGCTCGTGGCCAAATAACTTTAGCACAATTCCGCGCAAGCGAGTCGCCGTCACGCACAGCTTTTTTAGTGATTGCGGACTCGACGCCACCCCACCACTTAGCGGGCAAACGCGCAATCCCGCGGGCCGATGTCGTATACTAGTGGACACGGAGCTGACATAAGCGCGGAGCCGCCGGACAGAGCGCGGCACGCCGTAGCATCCACACGGGGGGTTGCATGCTATTTACAGCGGTTTTTCTGTTCGCAGTACTGGGAGTCATTCTCCTCATCGACATTCTGCTTGCGCGCCGAAGGCTTAACCTCGCCGTTCGGATACTCGTCGCATTCGCTATCGGCATTGGCTTCGGACTCCTCTACCGCGAAGTGCCAGCGCTGACGATCGAAGGCTTACAGGCCATTTACGGGCCGTTCCGCGAGCTCTTTTTGCGGCTGCTGCGGATGATAATCATTCCGCTGATTGTCTCCAGCATGGTCGCGGCGGTCGCCAGCCTCGGGACCTTCCGCAAGCTTGGCTCGCTCTCATGGAAGACCGCCGTCTACTACTTCACCACAACCGGCCTCTCGGTGCTCACGGGAATTATCCTGGTCAATCTCATTCGCCCTGGCGTGGGCGTCACGATAACCGCGAAGGAAATACCCGAACGGCTAGCGGGCAAGGAACAGGGAATCCTCGATGTCCTCATCAACATGGTGCCGCGCAATCCGGTTGAGGCAATGGCGAATATGGACGTGCTCGCGGTGATTTTCTTCTCGCTGCTGTTTGGCATCGGGATACTCGCAGTGGGCAAGGAAGGCATCGGGTTGCGCCACTTCTTCGAAGAGGCGTTCCAAGTAATGATGAAGATAACGTTCTGGATCATCCAGCTCGCGCCCATCGGCATCTTCACGCTGATAACGCTGCTCATCGCCACGCAGGGGATGGATGCCATCAAGGCGCTGCCACTGTATATGGGCACCGTGCTTCTGGGGCTTGCCATCCACGCGGCGATCACGCTTCCGATATTTTTATATTCCGCCAGCCGCGAGAAGCCTCACATCTACGCCAGCAAAATGTTTTCGCCGCTGACAATGGCCTTCTCCACCGCGTCCAGCGCGGCCACGCTGCCGCTTACGATGGCGACCGTGTGGCGCAGGACGCGCGTGCCGAAACGGGTTTCGAACTTCGTTCTGCAAATAGGCGCGACGATAAACATGGACGGCACGGCGCTTTACGAAGCCGTTGCCGCCATTTTCATCGCTCAAGCCTATGGCATCCAGCTAAGCCTCGGCGACCAGGTCATCATATTCGTGACTGCGACGCTTGCAGCGGTCGGCGCCGCCGCCGTTCCCGAGGCCGGATTGGTGACAATGGCCATCGTGCTTTCGGCCGTAGGCATCCCGCTGGAAGGCATCGCGATAATCTTAGGCGTGGATGCGATACTCGACCGCTTCCGCACCTCGGTGAACGTCTGGGGCGACACCGTGGGCTGCTCCGTCGTCCACGCCTGGGAAGGCGGCGAGGACGAGCTGGCGGAGGCAGCGGCTGATCCAGACTAGCGCAAGCTCAGCGGCTGCATGCGGAGCTTATCCGCCGCGTCCAGCGTATCCGGTGTCGCTGTTGCTCAGCAGGCTGGTGCGCGAACTATCGGCGGCCCGCACCCAGTAGGTGTGGGTGTAGAAGTCGTGCAGCGTGGTGTCAAACCACTCGTCGACTCTGCCAGTCGCTCCAACCTTGTTGTCCAGCTCGTCGCGGAAGATGAGGTAGCTGGTCGCGCCGCTGCTGTGAGTCCAGGTAACGCGGACTCGGTACTCGTCCTCCCCGTCGGACGCCTCGACGTTGGAGGGCGAGGGAAGCAGGATGTGCGGGCCCAGAAACCGCAGCGCCACCTCCGGAGAGTATTCGTCTTCCAGTGTCCAGCAGGCTACGTGCGCGTACGGGTTGAGGAAGGTCTCGTAGCCAATCCACACGTGCCCGCTGTCCCCCCAGGACCGGCCCCAGCTGTTGCGGACTTTGAACGCCTGCAGGGCGTCGTCGTAGCCCACCACGCACATCGCGTGTCTGCCCTTCCCCGGGCCGGTGTAGTTCCATACTTCGCTGGCCATATAGTAGAAGAAATTCTCGTCCATCTTCACCTGCATCACGACCGGCCGCCGCTGTCTGGCAAGGATGAACTTCAACGGTTGAAGCCCTTCCTCGGTAAGGCATGAGATGTAGTCCCAGTCTTCGATGGTTAGGAGTTCGGCGTCGGCCAGGGCGTCCTTTGACCAGTTATTGCTGTAGTGCAGGTTATACGGGACGTTGAATTCCGTTGCCACTCCGTGGTCCTTGAGGTCTTTGACCACATCGCCCGTAAAACGGCAATACGACGGCTCCGGTGGCCATCCCTGCAGCTCGCCAGAGACGATATACAGATGCTTGGGGCTGACCCGGTTTTGTGGGTTGTGCAGGTTCCAGCCGTAAGCTGAGTAAATGCGGTTCAGCTCGTAGTTGTACGCGCCGTCGCCGACCGCGAAAGCGGTGCACGACGGCCAGTATCGCTGGTCATTCACCGGTGCGCAGCTAGAACTCAAGTCCACCGATTCCGGTAGCACGGCTTCGTCCACTTCCAGCTCCACGCCGAACATAGGCTCCGGGCTGATTAAGTAGTCCGCACCGGTGGCTCTCATCTCGCTTTCGCCTACCGACAGGCGTGCGAGCGTCGCTTCCTCGGCTCCAACCAGCAACACAGCGCAGAAGCAGGCGCCGGTTTCCGCGTGAGTATAACGGTCGTAGTCGGGGATGGTCAGCACGAAATCATCCGGCCCCTCATACCATTCCCACGTGTTCTTCTCGAAGTTGGCGAACGCGGCGTACAGCTTGCTGAAGTCCTCGGGCGGCTCCGCCCATGAGAACTTCATCGTGGAATCGCCGGAATATCCAGTGAGCGTAAAACGGTACACGGCGTAGGCCGGCTCATCCGCATCCGACCGGAACACGGCCGCTTTTCCCGCAGGCATCACCCGCTCGCTGGGAAGCGAGGAATCGTACTCAGCGCCGTCCAGGACGAGGCCCGGCACGGTGTGCTGAACCTGGGGCTGAACCACCTCATACTCATCACCGGTGTAGCCGAGGTCTTTCTCAATCTGCAGGGCGGTCTTGAGTAGCGGGAACTCCGGCAGCAGTTGAACCGATACCGCGAGTGCAGCCTTCTCGCTGACGTCGAGCGGCTCCTGGGGCCGCATCTTCACCGGGAACAGGTATGGCGCCGCATCATCCAGCCAGGGAGCTGCTATCTCGTCCGGCTGTGCGCCACCGACACTTGAAGGATGGTAATCCCCGCCTCCACCGCATCCGGCGAACGGCAACAGAGCGACAATCGCCAGGGCTAGCAGCGCGTTTCGTGTTTCACAGACCATCATCCCGTGTTCCCGCTTCCTGTCTGCTCATACAAGTATACCGCAGTTGCTGCGGCAATTCATCAGTGCGAGTGAAATAAGGAAGCGATGTTGGCGCGGGACAGGAGGACGCGACCGGTCAACCTTGGCCACGTCCCTCCCGCAAACTGCGATGTGCAGCTGTGGGTTGTCCTGCTAATAGTCCCGGAACTAGTAGAGTTTACCGTCGCCGCCATCTTCATCGCTCAGGCATGCGGCGAGGATGAGCTGGCGGAGGCAGCGGAGGAACCCGCCTAGTCTGGCGCAGTTTCCGCCTGCATCACGCAATGATACAATCGGGACAGAGATATTAGGAGGTGGATTATGGCGCGCGGAGCGATCCGGTGGATTGATATTCCGTCAACTGACGTCAAGGCTTCGGCGAAGTTCTACGAGCAGGCCTTCGGCTGGAAGATAACCCGCAGCGACAAATGGCCGAGCTACCCGATGTTTATGGACAGCGACGACAAGGTCGGCGGCGGGTTCACGACTGATAACGAGCCGTCGGAGGAGCCGGGCATCGTAGTATTCATCTCAGTGGACTCCATCGAAGACGCGCTCAAGGACGTTGAAGCCGCTGGGGGAGTGATGGTGCATAAGAAATCGCTAATCCACGAAGCCGTAGGCTGGTGGGCGAGGTTTCGCGACCCAAGCGGGAACGTCGTAGCGCTCTGGGAGCGCCCGAAGCAGTAGTGTTTTGTTCAGCACGAACGAGACACTAAGGCGCAATTAAGCTATGAGCACTGCCTAACGCGTTGAGCACCCTACGCCGCTGGTGAACTGACCACAATAAGCCGCCTTTCCTCAAACGCAAGTTCGTCCGCCAGGACTTCGGCGAAGCTATCGCTGTCGGGCAGCGTCGAGAGGTCGTGGATTCGCGTTGCGCCCACCACAACCAGTTGCGGCGGAACTTCACCGGCATCCCTGAACTCTCGCTTCTCGCGGTGCAGCGCTGCGAGAGTCGGCAGGAGCGCTGCGGTTTCGCCCACAATCTCGCAGCCCGCGTTCGCGCGGATGAGCCGCGCCTTCCCCCGGCGGTCGAGCACGACGAGATACCGCCTGCTCCGTCCCCAGCGGCCGGGCTTTTCGGTTTCAAATACGGCAAAACCCGCGCTGGCGAACACTTCACGGGCACTTGATGCACCTGTGAGTTCCTGAGCACGTTGAGACAGTGCATCTCCATCGAGTTCCTCCGACCGTTCCTCGAACGCGCGCCGGGCAGTCGCAGTAAGCCGGAGGATGCCGACGGTTGCGTCATAGTTGTACTCGTAATGCGCGTTCGCAGGTTCGACACCGGCGCGCAGCAAATCCTCCACGGCAAGCTCGCGCGCCTTCCGCACATCCTCGGCACCGCCTGTCTCGCTGGTCAGCCGCACCTGAACGGTGCTCGCTGCGAGTGCCGCGCCGACAGCGCTGATGTACGGGTAGTGCTCCACGGTCTGGCACGGCAACTTCAGGCGTTCGCTGATGAAAGGAAGCGCGCTGTGGACGCCCCCGCCGCCGCCAACTAGCCTTATCAGGCCGCGCTCCACCTTGTACGCCCGCGAATACTCGGCTAGCACCGGGGAGAGCAGTCGCTCCACCCACTGCCCCACAAGCTCGTGCAGTTTTTCCACGCCCATCCCGTGGGTACGCTTGATTTCGCCGAAGACTGCACCGAGCTTCGCCGCAGGAGCATACGCGGGATCGTCTTCGGGGATCATCCCCAGTGCGTTCGCCAGGTCGGTGAGCGTGAAGCCGTAGCGTGCAGCGCCTGCGTCCCACATGAAATGGCGGACGCCGCTGCGTTCCTCTACGTGATACTCCAACCGACCCAAATCTAGATGGCTGTCAGGCGCGAACGAGAGGTAGCCCAGACCCGCAAGGTGCGCCGAGCGCGGCCCGACAACGAGATTGCCGCCGGGCCCCAGGCCCAGGAGCGAACCGCCGCCAAGCGCAACTGTGCGCAAATCCAGCGTCTCCGTCTGCAAGCGGTGGCCGCCCACCTTCGCCGGCCGAAAGCGGATGCGCCCGTCGTGGATGAACGAGATGTCCGTCGAGGTGCCACCGACTTCGAAGAATATACCAAGCGTTATGCCCGCGAAATGCAGGGCCGCAGCAGCGCCCGCCGCAGGCCCGGAGAGCATGCACGAAAGCGGCCGCTCGAACACAATCTCCGCCGGCAGGACTCCGCCATCGCTCTTGAGCACCATCAGCGGCTGTGTCAGGCCCCGCTGCTTCAGCGCATTGCGGGTATGCTCCAGCGTCGCCAGCATTGTCGGCAGCATCGCGCAGTTGAGCACGCCGGTCTTCACGCGGGCTTTGACGCCCAGAAGACGCGAGATGTCGGTCGCTTTCAACAGAAGCGGGACTGCATCGGGACTCCGCCCGGCAAGCTCGCCCGCCCATGCGCCGTGCACTTTGGCTTCCGTCTCGCCCTCCGACTGAACGAGGGTCTCGGCGATCAGGCGCGGTAGTGCTTCGCCTGTAGGTACTGCAGGAATGCCGTTTTCTTCATGCAGCTCTACCGTCACTGGCACGCGCGAGTGCGCGGAAAGCTCCAGGTGTTTGAACCCGAACTGCCGTTTGAGCGCGAAACGCTCTCCGGGCCGGTGGAACAGGTGCACTTCCACCGGCGACAGGTCGCCTTCCAGCAGAGCGTTGGTGGCCTGCGTGGTCGAGTGGTTTATCGCCAGCAGGTTGTGAGGATCAATCCCGCTCAGCAGCTCCTCGATGCATGCAAGCACTCCCGCCGCCACGCCAAACTCGTGACGGTGCGTTGTAGCGACTCTGACCGCACGCTCGACATAATTTTCCGGCGTCAGCAGGACGCCGCGCGTGAACGTGCCGCCGACGTCTATCCCCGCCCGAAGCCTTTCGCTTCCGTCCACCGCAATCTATTGTGCCAGAAGTGATGGATTGTTACCAGAGGCTGGCTGAGAGTGCGGGAAAACGCCCAATCTCAGGCCCGCTTTGATACAATTCCAGCCGTGGGAGCGAGGGCGAACGTTACTGACAGGTTCACCGTGCGGCGCATCATCATTTCCACCTTGTGGTTCAGCGCTGTGGTGACGCTGGCGATCTGGGCTTATCTGGACAACTGGTGGGCGTTTTCGTACGCCATTGGCAGCGTCTGGATGGTGATTAGCTTCCTCGCGCTGGCCGCTCTGCTAAGGATAATCACCACCGTGATGAAGCCCAATATGCTGTTCATCTTTACCCTTATCTGTGCTAAAATCGCGGTCGTTTGCATCGCCCTGTACTGGCTTTTCCAGATAAGGGAGCTACGGCCACTGGGGCTCGTCGCCGGGATTACGACGCTCCTGGTGGTCATTTTGCTAAAGGCGATATGGCAGTCCCTGTTTGAACGGCCTGATTCCAGGGAAACCCGTGATGAATAAAGCCGCTAGGTTCTGGTTATTGGCGGTTGTCCTGCTGGCGCTTGTCTGCGTTGCAGCCGCAGCGCCACAACATGACACGGAACAGGCTAGTAAGACGCAGATACAGGCTGCCAGCGAAGCCCCCGATACCACCGCCGAAGCCCATGACGAACACGGAGTTCCCACTGAAGGTGCCCACGAGGAGCATTACGAGCTGCCCAACTTCATGATGTACATCCACGCGTTTAACCGCGAAGCCATCGACGGGTGGCTCGCCGGAATTAATGCGAATCTCCCGCCGTTGCTCCACATCAAGTGGCTGAACATCGAGAATCTCACCTACTGCTTGATCGTGATTGCGCTCCTCAGCGCCATGTCGATAAGTGGAACCCGCCGCCGCGCGCTCAGGCCAACTAGCCGGCTATACATCTTCCTGGAAACAATGACTGTCAGCCTGCACGACTTCTTTGCCCAGGTACTGGGCTCGGAGACACGGAAATACATCGCGTTCGTGGGAACCCTGTTCGTCTATATCCTCTGCTTGAACCTGTTCGGGCTGATTCCCTTGATGAAATCCCCCACCAGCGTCTGGGGGATCAACTTCGCGATGGCACTCTGCGTGTTCCTGTACGTGCAGTACACGGCTGTTGTGCGCAACGGCTTCCTGGGCTACATAAAGCACCTGGTGGGAGAGCCGTGGTGGCTGTTCCCCCTGATGGTGCCCCTGCACATCATTGAGGAACTCATCAAGCCGATTTCGCTGTCTTTGCGACTGTTTGGCAACATACTGGGCGAGGATACGCTGCTGGCGGTGTTCGCGGGCCTGATTGTGCTCATTCCCGGCGTGCTGAACCTGCCACTCCAGTTTCCGTTTATGTTCCTGGCCATGCTCTTCAGCACCATCCAGGCCCTGATTTTCTCGACGCTTGCGGCGGTATACATAGCGCTTATGCTCCCGCACGAGGAGCACGCAACATAAGACTGTTCGGACGACGAATATTTAGGAGGCAACTATGGAGTATCAGGCGGCATTAGGACTTGCCCTTCCACTGGGCCTGGGAGCCGCTGCGCTTGGGTGCGGCATCGGCATCGGCATGGCCGTGAACGGCGCGATGCACGCAATGGGGCGGCAGCCCGAGGTTCTGGGCAAGATTCAGACAGCAATGATCATCGGTGCGGCGTTCATCGAGGCACTGACGATTTACGCGTTGGTCATCGCATTCGTGTTGGCCGGGAAAATCCAGTAGGGTCTGTTGATTCAGAGGTAAAGCGGTGGAAGGAGTATTTGCAGTCTTGAAACTGCCCGACCTGCTCGGGCACCTGCTTGCGTTCCTGGCCCTGTTCTGGATCCTGAAGAAGTTCCTCTGGGGGCCCATCCTGGACATCATTGACAAAAGGCGCGAGAGCATCGATTTCGCCTACTCGGAAGTGGAAAGCAAGCAGTCCGAAGTTGACGAGCTCCACAGGGAACTCGTCGAGCGGCTCGATCGTATCGAAGAGGAACGCCGTCAGGTGATGGAGGATGCGGCTAAAGACGGCCGGGCGCTAGCAGATGACATCCGCGCCAACGCCGAGAACCAGCGTGAACGCATCCTTTCCAAGGCGCAATCCGACATCCACATGGAACGCGAGAAGCTCAAAGTCGAGATGAACAACTATGCTTCGGATCTCGCCATCGATGTCGCGGAGAAGCTGATGCGCAAGCAGCTGGACCGCGAGGAACAGCGCCGGCTCATCAAGTCGCTCACGTCCGAAATGTAAGGGTTGTCTATGCAGGAAACGCGTATTGCCAAACGGTACGCAACCGCGCTGTTCAGGCTCGCGGAGCAGCGGGGCGTCGTGGAAGAAGTGGACGAGCAGCTCCACCAGCTCGACGTGCTGTTCCGCGACCGGCGATTCACGCGCCTGCTGCTTCACCCTCAGATACCTCGCAAGCAGAAGGAACAGGTACTCCTGCGTGTCAGCAGCTTTGGCGTTCACCAACTGGTAGCGAGCTTGCTCAAGCTTATGCTGCGGAAACAGCGCATAGGTCATTTTCCTGCCGTGGCGGCCTACTACGACTTGCTGACCGACCGCTCGCGCGGCGTGGAGGAAATAACCGTGATATCAGCGGTGGAGCTGGAAGATGAGGATTATCAGGAGATCCTCGCCCGAGCCAGCGCGTACTCGTCCTATCCGGACCTGAGGCTCATCAAGAAGATCCGCCCCGAAATCATCGGCGGGGCGATTATCGAACTCGGGCGCGACAAGGTCGTGGACATGTCGGTGCGCACAGCGCTGACAGTACTGCGCCGCCGGCTGGTGAAGCACCGCTATTACTAAGGGACAAGGGGACAGCTTATGGACCAGATTCGTCCTGAAGAGATAACTGACATCCTGGAAAAGGAAATCGCCTCCTATGAGCAGGAGCTCAAGATGGAGGACCGGGGCGTTGTGCTCCAGGTCGGCGACGGCATCGCACGCGTCTTCGGCCTGGAGAACTGCATATATAACGAGATGCTCGAATTCCCCAACGACGTGATGGGGATGGCGCTCAACCTGGAGGAAGAAAGCGTCGGCGTCGTGTTGCTCGGAGAGACAGCCCTGGTGAAGGAAGGCGACCCGGTTAAGCGCACCGGCCGCGTGCTGGAAGTGCCCGTGGGCGAAGCCATCGTTGGAAGGGTCATCAGCCCGCTGGGCGAGCCGCTGGATGAGAAGGGGCCGGTGGTCACCAAGGAAACCCGCCCCATCGAGAGGAAGGCTGACGGCGTCGTGTTTCGCCAGCCGGTGAAAGAGCCCATTCAGACCGGCATCAAGGCTATCGACTCGATGATACCCATCGGCCGCGGACAGCGCGAACTTATCATCGGCGACCGCAGCACGGGCAAGACCGCCATTCTGGTGGACACTATCATCAACCAGAAAGAGACGCACGAGACCGACTCGCCGGTCTTCTGCATCTACGTCGCCATCGGCCAGAAAGAGTCGACCGTCGCTCGCATCTACGATGTGCTGAAGCGGCACGGCGCGATGGAGTACACGACGATTATCGTGGCTGCAGCGAGCGATCCTACGCCGCTGCAATACATCGCACCCTACGCAGGCTGCGCGATGGCGGAACACTTCCTCTACCAGGGCAAGCACACGCTGATCTGTTACGACGACCTGTCCAAGCACGCGGCGGCGTACCGCACGCTTTCGCTGCTGCTGCGCCGTCCGCCGGGTCGCGAAGCATTCCCCGGCGACGTGTTTTACCTGCACTCCCGACTGCTGGAGCGGGCAATCAAGCTCTCCGACGAGAAGGGCGGCGGGAGCATCACAGCCCTGCCGATAATCGAGACCCAGGCGGGCGATGTCTCCGCGTACATCCCCACCAACGTTATCTCCATCACTGACGGGCAGATATACCTTGAACCCGACCTGTTCTACCAGGGCATCCGGCCCGCAATCAACGTGGGTATTTCCGTTTCCCGCGTGGGCGGCAACGCGCAGACCAAGGCGATGAAGAAGGTTGCCGGAATGCTCCGCCTCGACCTGGCGCAGTACCGCGAGCTGGCGGCGTTTGCCTCCTTTGGCAGCGAACTGGACAAGGCAACACAGGCGCAGCTTACGCGCGGCGAGCGAATGGTGGAGCTGCTCAAACAGGGCTTGTACAAGCCGATACGTGTCGAGGAACAGGTCCTCGCCATCTTCACGGGCACCAGAGGCTTTCTGGACGCCCTGCCTGTGGACAAAGTGGAAGCTTTTGAGGAGAAGCTGATTGCCTACGCTAAGGAGAAGTACCCCGACCTGTTGAGCGAAGTGCGCAAGAAGGGCACCATTGACGAAGACCTGGAGGCGCGCCTAAACAAGGCGGTCGAGGAGTTCTCCAAGCACTTCGCAGCCCTGCCTGAAGAGGAGCGCGAGCTTGCTGCAGCCGCAGGGGGAACCGCAAAGGCGACAAAGGAGGGAGAGGACAAGTAATGGACTACTCGCGAGTCAGTATCGACGATCTAGTCGGACGCCAGGTGATGGTGCATATGCACGCTCAAGCGTTCACTGACCTCAACATACAGGGATTCCAGGCCCCGAGATTTAGGGCTGTTATCCTAGGTATGGACAATCTCGGCCTGTGGATCGAGCACCCCGAGTACAAGATAATGCCCGTTTACGGCGACAAAGGGGAGTACATACCACCGGGAGAGCGGAAGGAAGTCGTGCACCGCGCAGCCATACTGCTGATGTGGGCCACAATCAAAACGATTGTTTTCTTCCCTGACCAGGAGGCAATCTTGCCAACCGAAGACGTGCCGGTGATCGGCTTCAGCCGAGTGCGTGAGCGCGAACGCGAAATTGAGGAGGAGCGCGCCAACGAGTCTGCGGCATCCGTGAAGAAACCCAAGAAGCCGGCCAAGCGCACCAGAAAATCCAAGAAGAAATAACCGTGGCCAAAGGTGAAAAAGTAATCCGCCGTCGCATCAAGAGTGTAAAAAGCACTCAGCAGATAACACGCGCGATGAAGATGGTCTCGTCCGCCAAGCTGAGGAAGAGCCAAAGCGCGACCGAAGCGGCGCACCCGTATGTCGATTCGATGCTCAGAATCATCGACCACCTCGTCCGGGCACTACCGGATTACGAACACCCGTTCTTGATGCACGAGGATCTGCCTGAACAGGAAACCCCAAACATCCTGCTCGTCCTCCTCACAAGCGACAAGGGGCTGTGCGGCAGCTTCAACTCCAACCTCGTGCGTAAGGCAGAGCACTTCATAAGAGACATTCCCGAGCGCAGCGTCCACCTGTTCACAATCGGCAAGTACGGCGCGCGCCACTTCAAGCGTCTTGGATATACGCCGGAGGGCGAGCTTCCCGCTTACGACTTCAGCATTCAGTATTACGCCCTGACTGAACTCTTCGAGAGAATCGAAGGCGCTTTCCTCAGCAACAGGTTCGCTGAGATATGGCTGCTCTATTCGCGTTTCGTCAATCCGGTGCGCCAAACTCCTACGCTTCTCAAGCTCCTGCCGGTGGAGCACGAAGGCCTGGTCGCCGGCCTGAAGGAGGAAGAACGCCGGCTTTCGGCGGAAGAGGAAGACCTCATCTTCACCCCAGGCAAGCAGCAGGTGCTCAGTGCAATGCTGCCCCGCTTCGTGCGGTACAGCGTGTTCAACGCAGTGCGCGAGAGCTACACGAGCGAGAACGCGGCGCGTATGATGGCGATGGACAATGCGACAAAAAACGCGGGCGAGATGATTGACAACCTTACTCTGGCATACAATAAGGCGCGTCAGCAGGCCATTACGCTGGAGCTTCTGGATATCGTCGGCGGCTCGGAGGCCCTGAAGGGTTAGCTGGAACGCCCGGGGACGATTGCATATGGAACAGGGAAACGGCAAAAACGTGGGAAAGATCATCGAGATCATCGGTCCCACAATCTCGGTGCGGTTTGAAGGCGGCCATCTGCCGGCGATCTACAACGCAATCGAGGTCAAGCAGCCCGAGACCGGGCACGTTATCGTATCTGAAGTCGCCCAGCACCTGGGTAACGACATCGTCAAGTGCATCGCGATGGACTCAACGGACGGCCTGGTGCGCGGCCTTCCCGTCGTAGATACCGGCGGTCCTATATCGGTCCCGGTGGGGCGGGAGACGCTCGGCCGGCTGTTCAACCTGCTGGGCGAGCCGATTGACGAGAAAGGCCCCGTAAACGCCACGAAGCGCCATCCGATACACCGTCCCGCGCCCTCGCTCGCCGAGCAGTCGGTCAAGTCTGAAGTGCTAGAAACCGGCCTGAAGGTGGTCGACCTGCTCGAACCCTATCTCAAGGGTGGCAAGGTCGGGCTGTTCGGCGGCGCAGGCGTGGGCAAGACGGTGCTCATCCAGGAGCTAATCCACAACATCGCCAAAGAGCACTCGGGATTTTCGGTCTTCGGCGGCGTTGGCGAGCGCACGCGCGAGGGCAACGACCTCTATCTTGAGATGATCGAGTCCGGCGTGATCAAGAACACGGTCATGGTCTTCGGCCAGATGAACGAGCCGCCGGGGGCGCGCCTGCGAGTGGGCCTGTCCGCACTCACGATGGCAGAGTACTTCCGCGATGAGGAAGGCCTGGACGTGCTGCTCTTCATCGACAACATTTTCCGCTTCACCCAGGCCGGCAGCGAAGTCTCAGCTCTGCTGGGACGACTGCCCAGCGCGGTCGGATACCAGCCCACCCTGGCGACGGAGATGGGCGCACTACAGGAGCGGATTACCTCGACCGTGAAAGGCTCGGTGACCGCGATCCAGGCGATATACGTTCCGGCGGACGACTACACCGATCCTGCGCCCGCCACCACGTTCGCGCACCTTGACGCCACCACGAATCTCTCCCGAGCGCTTACAGAACTGGGCATCTACCCGGCCGTAGACCCGCTGGACAGCACGAGCCGCATTCTCGACCCGCTGGTCGTCGGCGAGGAGCACTACAACGTGGCACGCACCGTCCAGCGAATCCTGCAGCGCTACAAGGACCTCCAGGACATCATCGCGATTCTGGGGATGGAGGAGCTTTCCGACGAGGACAAGGTAGTCGTGCGCCGCGCCCGGCGCATCCAGCGTTTCCTCTCCCAGCCCAACTTCGTGGCGGAGCAGTTCACCGGCCAGCCGGGACGCTACGTGCCGATGGCGGAGACCATCCAGAGCTTCCGCGAAGTCATTGACGGCAAGCATGACGACCTGCCGGAGCAGGCGTTCTATATGGTCGGCGGCATCGAAGAAGCCGTCGAGAAGGCCAAGCGCATCCGGGCGGAGCAGGAGTGATTTGTGGCTGATGGAACACAGGACAAACGGTCGTTCCCCGTCGTGGTTATCTCACCGGACGGGGAGCTGTTCCGTGAGGAAGCGACCAGCATCGTCGCACCGGCGATGGACGGCTATCTCGGCGTGATGAAGGGCCACGCGCCGCTGATTGCGGTTCTGGACATCGGCGAGCTGCTGATCCGAACGCCCGACGACCACATCCTGTCGCTCGCGGTCGCCGGCGGCTTCATGGAAGTGCGTCGCAACGAGACGTTGATACTCTGCGACCATGCGGAATTCAGAGAGGACATTGACATCGCGCGGGCTTCCGAGGCTGAGGAGAGGGCACGGGACAGGCTTTCCAAGCGCATCAGCGGCGTGAAAGTGGAGCGCGGGGAAGTCGCCCTGCGCAAGGCCCAGAACCGGCTTCGCATCGCCCGGCGCAAAGAACGGGAGAAACTGATTGAATAACGGCAGCACTCCAAACAGCGACAACCGCGCCCTGCTCGTAGTAGGTGGGAAGCCGCTCGGCGGCGAAGTACGCATCTCCGGCGCGAAGAACTCAGCGCTTCCTCTCATCTGCGCAAGCATCCTTGCAGACAGCCCGGTGATACTGACAAACGTGCCGCTGCTTCAGGACGTGCACCTGATCTGCGAGGTGCTGACCGCTCTGGGCGCGCGGTGCGAGTTCGACGGTCACAAGCTGACCATTGACCCCACATCCATCGCCCGGCAGGACGCGCCGTACGAACTGGTGCGCAAGATGCGGGCAAGCTTCCTCGTCACCGGCCCGCTGCTGGCGAAATACGGACGCGCGGAAGTGCCGCTGCCGGGCGGCTGCAACATTGGCCCCAGGCCGGTGGACGAGCACCTTCGCGCCTTCGCCGAACTGGGCGCGGAGATCGAGTTCAAGAAGGGCGTTGTCTACGCGCGCGCCGACGCCCTCAAGGGCGCCGAAGTCTACTTCAACATATCAAGCGTTGGCGCTACCGAGAATTTGCTGATGGCTGCGGCAATGGCCGAGGGAACGACGACCCTTGACCATTGCGCTGAAGAGCCGGAAGTGTCCGACCTGGTTGACTTCCTCGTCTCGCTCGGCGCAGACATCCGCTGGGAAGGCCCCCGCCGCATCGTCGTGCACGGCACGCGGGACCTGCGCCAATCGAAACCCTACGCAATCATTCCCGACCGGATAGAAGCCGGCACTTACGCGCTGGCTGCGGTCGGCACGGGCGGAGCCGTGCAGATTAAGCACTGCCGTCCCAAGCACATCACAGCTCTCATAGAGAAACTGCGCGAGATGGGCGTGCCGATTGAGGTTGGTGACGACTATCTCAGCGTCGAGGCGACCGAGAAGCTCGAGGCGACGAAAGTGCGCACCCAGCCCTACCCCGGCTTCCCCACTGACCTGCAGCCGCAGATGACAACGGTGCTCACGCGCGCAGGCGGCCTTTCCGTGGTCACAGAAACCATCTTCGAGCAGCGCTTCTCGTACGTGCCGGAGCTGGTACGAATGGGCGCGGGGCTGCTGCAGCAGGAAAATGCCGTAGTTGTTGACGGCACGAAGAGCAGGCTAACGGGCGCGCCGGTGGAGGGCTACGACCTGCGGGGATTCGCCGCGCTCACCATCGCCGCGCTTATGGCGCAGGGCGAGTCGCTGATTGCGGGTTACAACCATCTCGTGAGAGGTTACGAGGATTTCACAGAGAAGCTGACCGGCCTCGGCGCCGAGGTGAAGCTAACCGACCGAAGCTACAAGCTGAAGAATAATAACCACAAGTAGCCGGTGTCGGGGGAGGCGCGTCTTTGCTGCCCGCAGGCTGCACTCCCAGTGCGTCAGTGTTCCGCGCCCACCAGGCGCCTCCCTCCTACTTAAACAGCGAGCTGATGCTCTCGTCGGTGAAGCAGCGCCCGATGGCGTCCGCGAAGGTTGGCGCGGCGCTGACCACTTCTATTTTCTTGTGCCGGTGCGATTCTTCCAGCGGGATGGTATCGGTAATGATGAGCCGTTCAAGCGGGCTTTTGCTGATGCGCTCTATCGCCTTGCCGGAAAGCACGCCGTGGGTAGCGTAGACGCTGATGCTCTTTGCGCCGCGCTCCAGCAGTATTTCCGCACCGACCGTGACACTGCCCGCAGTATCCACCATGTCGTCGTAGAGAATGCAGTGCCGGCCGTCAATGTCGCCAATAGCCTCAATAATCTCGGCCTGGTTGGGTCTCGGGCGCCGCTTGGCGATGATGGCCAGCGGAAAACCCAGCCTTGTGGCGACTTCACTCGCGCGCGCCACGCCTCCCACATCCGGGCTCACAATGACGCTGTCCTCGGGCGAGAACCCGTGCGACCGAATTGCGTGGCACAGTATCTTCAGCGCCGAAAGGTGGTCAACCGGGATGTTGAAGAAGCCCTGCGCTGCGCCGCTGTGCAGGTCCATGCTGATGACCCGGTCGGCGCCCGCGGTCTCAATAAGGTTTGCCACCAGGCGCGCACTGATGGGCTCGCGCGGCTGGTCCTTCTTGTCCTGGCGCGCATAACCGTAATAAGGGATGACCGCCACGATGCGGTGCGCGCTGGCCCGCCGCACGGCGTCAATGATGACCAGCAGCTCCACGAGATTCTCGTTCACCGGATGGCAGGTCGGCTGTATGACGAAGACATCGTGGCCGCGGACGCTCTCGTCGATCTTCACCCGCACCTCGCCGTCGGAAAACCGCGCAACCATCGTCTCGCTAAGCGCAAGCGTGAGGTGCTTGGCGATATCCTCCGCTAACGAGCGATGCGCTGTGCCCGAAATCAGTGTCAGCTTTTTACGGTACAGGTGCTCGACGCTCATTTCCCCTCCCCCTGTGTTTCCCCAATTTCAT
This sequence comes from Planctomycetales bacterium, assembly GCA_030606285.1. GTDB lineage: Bacteria > 4484-113 > 4484-113 > 4484-113 > 4484-113 > JAGGTK01. Next base: position 44,336 of record JAUWGS010000013.1, read on the forward strand.
CGCCGGATTCCGGCTTGGTGGATTTCTTCTCGCGGAGCTTCGCCGCGTAGCTTTCTTTGTTTTCCTGCCGGCTGCGGCCGACACCAAGCGCGTCAGCGGGCACGTCCTTAGTCAGCGTGCTGCCCGCTGCGGTATATGCGCCATCGCCTATCTCTATCGGCGCGACGAGCGTGTTGTTGCTGCCGATGAAGACCCCGTCGCCGATGGTCGTGCGATGCTTGGTGAAGCCATCGTAGTTGCAGGTAATAGTACCGGCGCCGATGTTCGTTTTCTTGCCAATTTTGGCATCACCGATGTAAGACAGGTGCGATACCTTGCTGCCCGCGCCGATGGTGGATTTCTTCAGCTCCACGAAACTCCCAATCTTCGCAGTCTCCTCCACATTGCTGCCCGGGCGCAGGTTCGCGTACGGCCCGATTGTGACCCCTTCTTCAGCTTTCACTTCCACAAGGCGCGAACAGAACACCTTGCATCCGTCACCCAGGCGGCTCTTCTCAATGTATGCCATCGGGCCGATTTCGCAGTCCTCGCCGATGACCGTTTCGCCGCGCAGCACCGTGCCCGGGAGAATCGTCGTGTCCTGGCCGATACGCACGTTGAACTCAATGTACGACGTGTTCCCGCGCACAAACGTGACGCCGCTGCGCGCGTGCTTCACCAGCAGCCGCTGTTGAATAGTGTCCTCGGCATCGTTTAGCTGGGCTCGGTCGTTAATGCCCATCAGGTCCTGCGCCGGCTCGTAGTAGACCGCGCGCGTGCGCAGGAAGTTGACGATGTCCGTGAGGTAATACTCGCCCTTGCGGTTGTCGGTGCCGAACTCCTCGCGCGCACGGTCGAGCACCGTGTCCACCCAGCGCCGGTTGATTGCGTAGATGCCGGAATTAACCTCTTTTATCTTCAGCTCAACCGCGTCGGCGTCCACATCCTCGACTATACCGGTCACAAATCCGTCTTCGGTCTTGACGCGGCCGTATCCCCGAATCTCCGGTGGCGTGAATGTCAGCAAAGCCGCATCCCCGCTGGATGCGGCGGACAGGACATCGCGCAGCGCGCTCTCCGTAACCAGCGGAACGTCGCCCGGCAGCACCAGGACATTGTCCACATCGCTGCTCACAGCCGGCATCGCGGTCGCAAGCGCATCGCCCGTGCCCAGTTGAGGCTCCTGCACTACCATCTCGTAGATCGATCCGTAATGCTCGGTGATCTCGGCCTGCACATCCTCGTTCACCACGATAATAATCTGCTCCGGCGTCATGCCATGCAGCGTCTGGAGGATGTGTTCCAGCATCGGGACGCCGGCGATGGGGAACAGCACTTTGCTGCGCACGTGCTTGCTTCTGAACCGTGTGCCGCGCCCCGCAGCCAGCACCACCGCAGCGAAAGTCCCATACGGAGCTTCGGCCATCTCCTACTCCTTCCTCCGCGCCACTTTGTCCGCGATTTCGTCCTTCAGCCGGGACACGAGATCCGCCGGCAGCATCGGTCCGAGGTCGCCGTCGAAGTAACCGCGCACGGAGACCGTACCGGTCTGCACTTCCTTCTTCCCGACAATTAGCGCGTACGGCACCTTCTGCATTGTGGCCTCGCGGATCTTGAAGCCCAGCTTTTCGCTGCGCCCGTCCAGTTCGACCCGCAGTCCCGCCGCCGTCAGCTCGCGCTTCACGCTGTTTGCGAACTCAATCTGGTTATCCGTGATGGTCAGGATGCGCACCTGCTCCGGCGCGCACCAGAGCGGGAACGCTCCGTTAAAATCCTCCACCAGCAGGCCGACAAAGCGCTCGAAGCTGCCGAGGATGGCCCGATGGATCATCACCGGCATCTTGGCGGACCCGTCACTGCCGATGTACTCCAGGCCGAAGCGTTTCGGCAAATTGAAGTCGAGCTGTATCGTGCTGCCCTGCCATTCGCGGCCAAGGCTGTCGCGGATGTTGAAGTCAACCTTCGGGCCGTAGAACACGGCGTCCTTTTCCTGTATGTAGTACGGTATGCCGCGCTCGTCCAGCACCTTCTTCAGGCCCGCCTCGGCCATGTCCCAGATCTCCGGGCTGCCCATGAACTCGTCGGGCCGCGTCTTCAGCCCCACGGTGTAATCGAACCCAAACGTGTCCCACGTGTCGAAGCAGAAATCCAGGCACAGTTTTACCTCGTCCTCGTACTGCTCCGGAGTGCAGAAGTGATGCGCGTCGTCCTGGGTGATGTAGCGCACGCGCAGCATCCCGTGCAGAACGCCGCTGCGCTCGTTGCGGTAGACCGTGCCGAACTCGAAAAGCCTCAGCGGCAGGTCGCGGTAGCTGCGAGTCTTGTTCTGGTAGATGAGCATATGTCCGGGGCAGTTCATCGGCTTGATGCCATACATGATGCCCGGAAGCGGCCCGTCCTGGCTGCCTCCTTCCATATCCTTGACTAAAAACATATCGTCCAAGTAATGCTCCAGATGGCCGCTTACCTTCCACAGGTCGGGCTTCAGGATGTGCGGAGTGGTCACCGGCTGGTAGCCACGCTTGAGATGCTCGTCGTACATCCACTCCTGGATCTCGTGGAGCATGCGCGAGCCGCGCGGGCTGTAGAACGGCAGCCCGGGTCCGGCCTCATCGTAGAAGTGGAACAGATCCAGTTCGGGGCCCAACTTTCGGTGGTCGCGCTTCTCGGCCTCATCCACCCGCCTGATGTATGTCTCCAGCTCCTCCGCGCTCTCCCAGGCGGTTCCGTAGATGCGCTGCAGCATCTGGCGCTTCTCGTCACCGCGCCAGTACGCGCCGGCTATTTTCACCAGCTTGAAATGCTTGATCTCGCCGGCATTATCAATATGCGGGCCGGCGCAGAGGTCGATGAAATCACCGCTTTCGTAAAACGTCACCTTTTCGTCGGGCGGAATGCCCTCCAGAAGCTCCAACTTGTATGTGTCGTCGTGCTCGCGCAGGAAAGCCTCGGCGTCCTCGTGCGACTTCTCGATACGCTCGAATGGTGCGTTCTTCTGCGCGATTTCGCGCATCCGCTGCTCAATCTTTGGCAGGTCCTCCGGCGTGAAGCGGTGCTCGGTGTCGAAATCGTAGTAAAAACCGTCCTCGATGGGCGGCCCGATGGCCAGTTTCGTACCGGGAAACAGCTCGATAACAGCCTGCGCCATCAGGTGCGACGCGCTGTGGCGCAGCGCGTGCAGCCGCGATTTCTCCTCGTGGTCAACGTCTCGTTTTGCGATAACCGGCATCCTGAACACCCCACCCGACTGCGGCGGCAACAACCCGCCTGGTCGGGCGCTGCTATCTTACCACAAGGTTGCATCACCCAATCATCGCTCCCAGGGGAGTTCACAGGTATAATTGTCGCCGAAACGCTTTCCTGGAGGCGCTGACGCATGCAGCTAAGGGAATACACACAAGACGACGTTCGGGGCAAACGGGTCCTTGTACGCGCAGACCTGAATGTGCCACTAAAAGACGGCGAAGTCGCCGACGACACGCGGATTGCCGCGAGCCTGCCCAACATCATCAAGCTCCACGAGTTCGGCGCCCTCATCTCCGTCATCTCGCATCTGGGACGTCCCAAAGGCGAGCCGAAGCCGGAGCTGAGAATGGAGCCGATGGCGAAAGCTCTGGAACGCCTGCTGAAAGCTCAAAACTGCGGCTTAAGCGCCGTCAGACATGTGCCGGACTGCATCGGTGCAGCGGTTCAGCAAGCGGTCGCCGCGCAGTCGCCGGACACCGTTCTGCTGCTCGAAAACTCGCGCTTTCATCCCGGCGAGACGAAAAACGACCCCGAATTCGCGCGGCAGCTCGCGCAGCCGTTCGAAGTCTTCGTCAACGATGCGTTCGGCACCGCGCACCGCGCCCATGCCAGCACCGTCGGCGTGGTGGAGCACCTGTCCGCATTTGCCGGAACGCTGATGATGCGGGAAGTCGAAGCGCTCTCGCGCATCACGGAAAACCCCGCAAGGCCCTTCGTCGTCGTGCTCGGCGGCAAGAAGGTCTCGGACAAGCTGCCGCTGCTGCAAAACCTGTGCGGGCGCGCCGACAGAGTGCTCATCGGCGGCGCAATGGTGTTCACGCTCGCACGGGCTCTGGGCCTGAGCGCCGGCAAGTCGCTGGTTGAGGAAAGGCACATCGACGCCTGCCGCGACATCATCGCGGACTACAACGAGAGCGCAACGAAACTGGTGCTGCCCGAAGACGTTACCGTCACTGACGACATAGAATCGCCGGAGAAGATCGCCAACCGGCGTCTCGCAGAGATCGAAGACGGGGAAATGGGCGTGGACATCGGCGAGATGACGCGGGACGCTTTCGCATTACAGCTATCCGAAGCGGCGACCATCTTCTGGAACGGGCCGATGGGCGTGTTCGAACATAAGCCGTTCGACGCGGGGACGATTGCGGTGGCAAAGGCTATCGCCGACAATACTGAAGCCTATTCAGTGGTCGGCGGCGGCGAAAGCGTCGAGGCGGTGAACAAGCTAGGCTTCGCGGACAGCATCAGCCACATCAGCACCGGCGGCGGCGCGTCGCTGGAATTCGTGGCAGGAATGGAGCTTCCGGGTCTAAAAGTGCTGGCGGAGTAGTGCTGCAGGACAGGAACGTCTACTCCGCTACCGCTTTACGACGATACTGCCGGTGAAGAAGCCAAAAATACTGAGATCGTCGTCCGCTCCTTTAGTGTACAGCTTCCCACGATGGAGCATCCAGAAGCCGTCGGCCAGATGAAACTCCATCTCGAGAGCCTTCCAGCCTCCTGTGAACACCGTCACCACTGCCGGATAATCCCAGGTGTTACCCAATCGGTCCGTGTAATCGTATTGCACTTCTTTTACCATTTGTGCATCGTCGAAGTCGTAGTGCTCGTTGCCCTCTTCATCTTTCGTAATCGCCGGTTCAGTGATGAACTCCTTCACCAGCCTGGAGTCATCTTCGGCGAACCAAAGCTCACATCCGTTCACGAAGTTCTCTTTAAGGCGGTATTCATCCAGCACAAGTATGTGCCTAAGCGGCATCCAGCCGTTCGGCCGTGATACACGAAAGGGGCTCGCCCATTTGATATAGTCGGGAATCGGGGAGCTTGCGAAGAAACGGTTCTCCGGCATCGGCGTGGGTGCCAGGATCATCTTGAAGTAACCATCTTCATTCAAGTACGTGCACTGCGACACGTCGCTCTGGAACAGCACGTACTCGCTGGGCACCTTGAAGTACACACCCCGGTCATACGGCCCTTCAACCGCGCGCACGGATCGGTTGGTGGCAAATACATAGGTGTACGCGATGGACGAATAATCCCGCCGGTCTTCGCAGAGAAGCCAGAAGGCGTTGCGGTCACGTGCACGGATGAGCTTATGCACGATTTTGTCGGGAAGCCGCCTGTCCGCATACCTCGGGTCAGGGTCAGTACCTGCGGCGCCGAACAGGCCCGCAACCCGCGCGGGCTGGTCAATCCCGGGAAAGACGACGAAGCGCCCAAGTTTGGCCGGGTCGAACGGCGAATCTTGCGCGACCTCCTCGGCAAACACCTGTCCGGCTATAAGCAGCACAAGCGCTCCCAGGCATGCGAAGAGCATCAGCTTTTTCATATCGAACCTCCTCTCTACCTGAATATGAATCCAGGACGCGCGGCTCAGGCGCCGTTCTGCAACCCGTAATCCCACGGGAACACAAGGTCGGTTTCCACCGACACTTTGTAGAAATCCGGCTCGTAGCCGTCGCCTTTGCGGTCGGCGTAACAGGCGGTTTTGATCTCCACCGGCTCAAACTTCTCCAGCGCGCGCCGCGCGATATTCATCGTCGCGCCGGTGCGGCTGATGTCGTCCACCAGCAGCACGCGCTTGCCCGCAGCGTAACTGTAGGGCTTGATGACCAGCACCGGCTCCTCGCTGACCACTTCCATCATCATCCGGCGCGTGATCTTGATGGGAAAGAAGTCTACTTCAAGCGCGCTGGCGATGACCGCGCCGACGATTACGCCTCCGCGCGCAATGCCGACGACGAGGTCGGGCTGATACTGCTCGCCGATTGCGTCCGCGAATTCGCGCGCGCCCTGCCCGAACTCAGTCCAGTCCAGGACGATTCGCTCCTTGCCCGTTGACGAGCCCGCTTCCATCCCGGCTTCAAGTTATCCCATCCGCGCGCAGATGTCAAAACACCTGGCTGCCTTTGCCTTCGGTATCCTTAGTAGTAGCTGTTTTGAGTTCTCCCGCCAGCTTTGCGCGCTGCGCCAGGAGGTCACGCATCTTCTCGCCCAGCTCACGGCTCAGCTCATCATCGCCCTCACTCTGCGCTTTCGCTAGCTCCTTTTGTGCAGCGCGAATCTCCTCGCTCAAGTCCTCCAGCTTAAACGCTCGTATCTTCGTCACGTATGCCTCGATGCCGTACTCACCTTCCGGTACGTCGCGCTGCTTCAGCTCCGCGCACAGCGCCGCGAGCTCTTTGGGGAAGTCAGGAAGCGTGTAATCCTCTGCGTTCTTCACCACGCGCGTGAACAATTCGCGGAACTTGCCTTCTGGGAAATCCTCCTCGGAAAGCTCGGTTGCAGCATCTGCGCGCAACTTCTCATCTGCCAGAATCGCTGCAAAGAACCGCGATAGAAAATCTTCTCGCGGCGTCGTCAGGCGCGCCTCGCTAGCCTTATCAGCTCCCTTCCTACGACGAACGCGCGCACCGGCGTGCAGCAAATCGCGTACCTGGCGTTCCTCCATCCTCAGCACCCCTGCCATGTCCCTGCAGAACGACTCCTGCACCATCGCATCGCGGATGCGCGAGAAAATCGGCGCGACTTCCTCAAACAGCCGCTTGACCTCCATCGGCTCGGGCTCGGCGCTCTTTATGCGCAAGGCGGTTATCAGGCGCGGGTACGGCACCGCTTGCATACACGGCTCCCCATCGAAGTATGGCACCTTTTCCTTCAACTTGAGGATAGCTTCCCTGCCTCCCACGCGCGCCACGTCGTCCGGATCCTGCCCTTCCTCGCACCGTAGTACGCGTGGGTAATAGCCTGCCGCCATGAACTCCTCGCTGGAACGCAGCGCCGCGGTGATGCCCGCCGCGTCGCCGTCGAACGCCAGGAAGAAGTTATCGGTATTCCGCGCCAGCGTCTTGATGTGCTCGCCCGTCAGCGAAGTCCCGCACGTTGCGACCACGTTTATCACACCCGCCTGGTGCAGCGAAATTACGTCCATGTAGCCCTCGACGATGAACGCCGCTTTCTCATCGGTGATGGCCCGGCGCGCGAAGTTGAAGCCGTAGAGCATCCGGCTCTTGTTATAGAGCGGCGTGTTGGTCGTGTTCAGGTACTTCGGCTCACCGTCGCCCAGCGCGCGTCCGGCGAAGCTCACGACATCCCCCCGGTGGTCGAACAGCGGGAAAATTATGCGGCTGCGCAGCATGTCAATCATCTCGCCGCGCCGCCCCTCAAGCGTCAGGTTCAAGTCAATCAGGTCGCGCGTACGGGCGTTGTGCTCCTGCAGGAAATGCGTCAGGCCACCGGGCTCCAGCGGCGTCACACCGATGCCGAAGCGCTTGATTGTGCCCTCGCTAAGCCCGCGCTCCTGGAGGTACTTCAGCGCCTGCTGGCCATGCGTAGTGCTCACAAGTGTCTTGCGGTAAAAGCCGTCGGCGGCGCGGACGATTTTCAGCAGGAACTGGCGGCGGGTGATGCGCTGGCGCTCCTTCTCCGGGCGGTATTGCCTAAGATCCACGCCGTAGCGCTTGGCGAGCATCTCGACGACTTCGGCCATCTCCAGATGCTCGATCTTGGCGAGAAACTGGAAGACGTTGCCGCCCTCCTTGCAGCCGAAGCAGTGCCACAAGCCCGTCTCGACGTCCACCGATAGCGACGGGTCTTTCTCCTTGTGGAACGGGCAGACGGCGAAGAAGCGGCTGCCCTTTTTCTTCAGGCGCAGATATTCGCTGAACACGGCGTGGAAGTCCATCCGCGCAGCCAGTTCTTCAAAGACGCTCGCCACCCCGCTCTAGTATAGCGCGGATGGAATGGATTGTGGGCTGTCACGATAGAGAGCTTTTTGCAGCAGTCAACCGGTACGCCACACTATATGCTACGGCACATACCGCGCGAACTTCACATCGTAGCTATGTTCGCCAATTGCGGTGTCGCTATAGGCGATGCACGGGGCGCCATCAGCGTCAAACGCAAGGGATGTCCTCCAATCTGTCGCAGTGTCCACTATCTCGAAATCCCAGGACGAACCGTTCCACCATGCGAGCTTGAGGAACGCGGCGTCTGCCGCCGGCTCAATGTAGGAAATCACCGGATTCCCTTCGCTGTCAAGCGCCATGCAGATTCCCTTAACCTCGTACGGGTAGCTCGGGTCAACGGTCTCGTATTCCCACGAACCGGTGTTCCAGCGGGCCAGTGTAAGACCACCGCTGTAGAGTAAGTACGCGATGATGGGAGTACCGTCGGCGGCGAAGACGAGTGAGTTGGGATAGAAGTGGCACTGGACCCCGTTGTCGACAATGTCTGTGTCCCAGGATGCGCCGTCCCACTGAGTGTAATAGAGCTTTATACCGTTTGGATCTGCCCAGCTGATGCACGGGTGCCCTTGTGTGTCATAGGCCAGCGAAGTATGAAAAGAGAGAGCCGAATCTGACCCGATTTGTTCGGTTTGCCATGCAACCCCATTCCAGCGCGCAAAGCACAGAGGAGCAAACCACGGGTCTTCCTCACCGGAGCCCGAATAGCTAATGGTGGCGTTCCCAGTTTGATCATAAACCAGCGAACTGAAGTATCCTGAAGGCCACCCCTCAACGATGACCGAGATATCCCAGGAAGAGCCTTCAAATGCGGCATACCTCAGATTCCCCCCTTCAGGCGATGAACTCTCGCCAAGGTAACTGATGGCGGGATAGCCCTCCGGGCTGAATGCTAAGCTGCTTTGGTAGCCAGTGGTCGTCCCCATGTCCACCGTCTCTATTATCCAGCCAGAGTCGGCCTTAGCGGCGAATCTGAGTTCGTTCTCCGGGCTCGATATGGGCCCCAGTTCGAGTTGGGGACTGTAATGGTAGCTAATCGCCGGATTGCCCTGATGATCAAGTGCCATTGACACCTGGGGCCCCCCCGGGATGGCTCCGTCAACTACTTCGATTACCCAGAGCGAAACAAAGTAAGCGAAGATGAGCGAATGCTCCCCCAGCGCGTTAGTAACCGTAAGCGTACCTTCGTACACCCCGATTTCACCAGCTTCAACAACTGGACAAGGCTCTGAGGATGTGTTGGGAATAGCACCACCGCCGAAGTCCCATTTATACGCGAGCGGCTCCGTGCCGACAACAGCCGCAGTAAACTCTATTTCCGCGCCGGGCCGCATGCGAGACGGGGATACTAAGGCAATGTAGGGCGGGATTTGCCCCTCACCGATTGTATACAGATGACCGTCATAGCTACCCACGTACAGAGCACCGTCATCGCCGATTGCCGGACTGGAGTCTACTCTGCCTGCATAGCAGCGCCACTTGATGTGGCCATCCTGGTTGATCGCGTAAAGGTAAGAGTCGCGGCTCCCAAAATAAATGGTGCCCTCAGCGTCTATCGTCGGACTGGACTTAATCTCAGCGCCGGTCCAAAAGTGCCATTTCGGGGCGCCCTGAGCATCCATCGCGTACAGATAGCCATCGTCACATCCAACATAGATTGTTCCATCCACACCTATCGCCGGGCTGGAGTACACATCACCCCCGATCTCAAAGCGCCACTTGAGCGTCCCGTCGGAATTAACTGCGCAGACGTATCCATTAGAGATATATTCAGAGCTGCTACCATCACTGCCAACGTACACCGTGCCGTCTTCTCCGATTGCCGGGCTAGACTGGATGTCATGCCAAAGGTATCTCGCCCATTTGAATTCGCCTTCCGGCGTAATGGCGTACAGCGAGCGATTGTCGCATCCCACGTAAATAGTGCCGTCAGCGCCAATAGCAGGGCTGGATAGCACATCATTGCTCATCTCATAGCGCCACTTTAGAGTTCCATCAGGATTGATGGCGTGGAGAAAGCCATCATAACTTCCTACATAGATAGCTCCATCGGCTCCTATGGCGGGACTGGAACGAATCGGGCCCCCCGCTTGATACCGCCATCTGAGACTGCCATCTGGACTAATGGCATACAGGTGATTGTCATAGCTTCCCGCATAAACCGTTCCATCTGAACCTATTGCTGGACTGGAAAGCACCGCGTCTTCTGTTTCGTAGCGCCACTTCAAGCTGCCGTCGCGGTTGACCGCATATAGATAACCGTCTGAACATCCTACATAGATCGTACCATCAGCAGCTATTGCGGGACTGGATAGAACTCCGTAAGGTGCCGAAGGACTGGTCGGACAGCCCCACTGAATGCTCCCAGAACCAGGCCCGATATAGGGGCTTCTCCGGTTATGCGTTGGCTCACGTCCAAACATATACCAGTCACCGCGGGCATCTTCAATCGTCAATGTGAAACCGCTGCTATCAAAACCTGCGCTGTTAGTCACTATAAGCTCGCACTGGTAGTTACCCTCCTCGCCCACCGTCACCGTTGGCCAGGGCTCATTTGACTGGTTCGGTATCGCGCCACCGCCGAAATCCCACTGCCACTCGAATGGCCCGGTGCCGAAGACCTGGACGAAGAACTGCACCTGGGTATGCGCCACAGCCGTAGTTGGCCATACCCGTTCGATAGACGGCGGAATCGGCACGGAAGTGACCTCCAGGACAAATCCATAACTGTCCTGCCCCACGTCATTGGCTACCACGAGAGTGCACTCGTAGCTGCCTTCATCGCCCACCATTGCCGTTGGCCAGGGCTCATTGCTTGTATTCGGCACCGCGCCGCCGCCAAAATCCCACTGCCACTCAAACGGCCCGGTGCCGAAGACCTGGACGAAGAACTGCGTCTGGCTGTACGCTTCCACCGAAGTCGGCCATACCCGCTCGATGAACGGGGGATACACTGCCGGCGTCACCAGCACCGAGAAGAAGTACACGTGCCGTCCGTGCGCGTTGTTTACCTGCACCCAGCACACGTGCCGCCCCAGCTCCAGTAAAACCACCAGCGGCTCGGCGTCCGTCGAACTCGATGGAATCCCCGCGTCGCCGAAGCCCCAGTGATACTCAAACGGCTCCTCGCCCTCCACGGTGGCTGTAAACCGCACCGCTGTGCCCGGCTCAATAATACGCGGCGATACCGCCGTCACCCTCGGCGCAGCGCTCGGCGAATAAAACCGTACCGGCAAACTCTCGATGCCCCGCGCGCCTTCCGCATCCACCGGCACCACCCGGTACCACAGCGCATCACCCGTCGGCAGCGGGAACACCAGCTCCTTCCAGCCCGCGTCACCGCCCGTCGCACTGGCAAATTC
>JAUWGS010000012.1 GCA_030606285.1 Planctomycetales bacterium
GCATTGAGAAGTTTGAGTGGGACCTTGACGGCAACGGCATCTATGAAGGTTCTGGTGAGAACCCGAACAACGAGCACACCTACGAAACCCCGGGAACCTACAACGCGAAGCTGAGAGTTACTGACAACAAAGGCGCTCAGGATACAGATACGGTGACTATCACCGTCAATTGATTGCCATCACGACCGCAGACAGTGGGGGGGCCAGTAGACATCCCTTGCGATTGCGAACGACCATCCCGCTATCTCGTACTACGACCGTACCAACGGCGACCTCAAGTTCGCCATCTATTATTAGGCGGGCAAAGCCCGCAAGGGCGTAGGGAATAGGGATTAGCTAAATCCTAACCCCTAAGCTCTGACCCCTCCACAGACGGGCAAGCCCGGCGTACTCATGGGGCGGCGGGCAAGCATTTATGGCCGCCGCCCTGAGGTATACAGGGAAGAGCGGCGGGGCACAGGTCCCCGCCCTACAGGAAAGCGCGCAAGGGCAATTCGTGAATTGCCCCTACAAGAGCGGCGCTGATGAGCGTTTCCTGCCCTGCTGGAGGCTGAGCCAGATTGCTCCGGAAACAGGTTGACTTGTAGAGTTCTCTTCGTTATATATACGGTAACTCAGCAGAGCCTGTCGCACGCAGTCCATCCCGACGGAAAGATTCCGCGATTCGGCGAAGCCTCGCCCGCACCGCGAACACCGGGCGATATGTGTCGCCCCTGCTGATGATAACCATTTGGTAAAGGAGAAACGACGATGTCTGACAAGAAGGCTGACCTCGCAGGCCCCGGCATCGGTGATTACACCGAGCTGGAGAAAATCCTGCCTGAGGACTACACATCCCTGCTCTCGCCGAAGGACACGCAGAAGGCGCTCTTCGCGGTGAAGAAGTACATCGAGGACGGGTTGTGCAGCGAGCTCAATTTGATGATGGTGCAGGTTCCGCTGATTGTGGACGTCAAAAGCGGCGTAAACGATATGCTGGACCGTGACGGCTCCCGCACGCCGGTTGGATTCCACATCTCAAACGACTACGACAAGCATCCCGTGGACGCACAGGTCGTGCAAGCGGCGACGAAATGGAAGCGTCCCGCACTGAAGCTGTACGGCTGCGAGGTCGGCGAGGGCATCTGCACCGATATGAAGGCGGTGCGCAAGGACTACTTCCTCGACCACGACCACAGCAGCTACGTTGACCAGTGGGACTGGGAAAGGGTTATGACCGCCGACCAGCGCAACCTCGACTTCCTCAAGGACGTTGTGCGCAAAATCTGGAAGGTCATCAAGGGCGCGGAGACGCACGTGCAGAAGCTGTTCCCGCAGCTCAAAACCGACAAGTACCCCGACCTGCCCGACGAGCTGAAGTTCCTCCACGCCGAGGAGATACTAGAGATGTTCCCCGACCTGCCGCGCAAACAGCGGGAAACGAAGATTGTCCAGAAGTACCCCGCCGTGTTCATCATCGGCATCGGATGGGTGCTGGCCGACGGCTATCCCCACGAGATGCGCGCCGCCGACTATGACGACTGGGTAACGGAGACCGTGTCCGAGGACGGCAGGCCCATGCACGGCTTAAACGGCGACATTTTAGTGTGGAACCCGGTGACGAAGCGCCGCCACGAGCTGACCTCGATGGGCATCCGCGTTACCAAAGAAACGCTGAAGCAGCAGCTTGAGCTAACGGGACAGCTCGACTTCCTGGAGCTGCCGTACCATAAGGCGATACTCAACGACGAGATTCCGCTTTCTATCGGCGGTGGCATCGGACAGTCGCGCACCTACATGTCGATTCTCAAAAAGGCGCATCTGGGGGAAGTCAGCGTGACCGTCTGGCCGAAGATACTCAAGGACATGTGTGCGAAGAAGAACATCCACGTTTTAGAGTAGGCGCTCCGGAAAATCTCGAAGCACTCAGGGCGGGTGTTCAATGCCCGCCCTGCTTTTTCACGCCCGGTTGTGTTGTAAGACGTGCGTGGCGATATAAACTCCTGAGCTCGTTGCTGCAATGCGACGGATCAGAATTGAGATGCTGTTTGCGGCGCAAACAAGGGGCTATTCTCTGTAGGGCGCGCACCTGTGGCGCGCCGCTGGGGGATTGCGCAAAGATGGTAGACGGCGGGGCACACCCTCCGGCACCTGCGGAGTGGCGGGTAAAGGTCCCTGCCCTACAGAAAGAGCCGGGCTGGTTAGCCCGGCCTACCCGTGGAGGGTGGAATCACGGGCGGGACGCCCGTGCCACTAAGGAGACGCCCTACGGCGATTCACCCGTGGACGGCGAAGGGCACGGCGTGCCGTGCCCCACAATGGGTAGCGCCGGCTATCCAGTCGGCGGTAGCGGCAGTCAGCCGCCCTCCATAGGCGGGTAAACCTGGATAGGCGGCTGAACCCAAAAGCGGAAGCGTATGGAGCTAAGCGGGGGTATAATTTACGTGAGACGAGGTCGCGCGGGGTGAGATGATCGGGATAAGAGCAGGCAAATTCGCGCTGGGGACCGTCGCAGTTGCGGCGTGCATTGCGCTTGCGCTCGTGCTTAGCACTTGCGGTGGGGGGAGTGGCAAGAGTGCGGTAGTCCAGGGCTTAAGCCCTGGCTCTTCGCCAGACAATAAGACCAGCCCTGAAGGGCTAGACTACCAGGCGGATACGACGATTTCCCTCGACCAGACGCTTACAGAGCTTGAGGGGATGGAGAAACCGGAGGGAGTGGACGAAGCGCTGTTTGAGGAATTGAAGGATGCGCTGAACGAGGCTCTTACCTGTAGGGCGGCCATTTATGGCCACCGCGATTCTAGCCGGAAAGATGACGGCGGGGATGAATCCCCGCCCTACAGCGATTCATCCGTGGACGGCGACGGGCACAGCATGCTGTGCCCCTACAAGTCCGTGGCGACACCCCCTACCGGCGAAGTAAATCGGGTCAACGACCTTACCATCCTCGACAAGGGCGATGGGACATACACGCTCACGTGGCATTACAGGAACCTCGGCGATTACGACCAAGATGGGATTGTGGGACTACCCGACATCTATCCGCTGGCGGAGCATTTTGGGGAGACCTATGAGCCGACCGATGCGAACTGCATCCAGGCAGTGATTGACGGCAGCAGCAATGGGCGCATCGGCATTGAAGAAATCACGCCGATTGCGATGAATTACGCAGTGGACGTGCATCATTACGCGGTAGAAGGCGCGCCCGACCAAGAAGGCCCATTTGAGCCGGTCGGCGAAATCGCACAGGATGCGGGAACCGGCGAGGGGCGCCTTGAATACAGCGCAATCATCGAATCCCCAGCCGCGCTGTGGCATAGAGTGGTGCCCTACGATAGCGAAGGCGAGCCGGGCGAGCCGAGTAATGCCGTGCTGCGGCCCAGCAATGAGCCGATAATCTACGAGGTCAGCCCCACCGAGGGCTACCAGCACGAGGAATACACGTTTACGGCGGTCGTGACCGGCGCGGAGATGCTTGAATACGCCTGGGACTTCGGCGGCGGCGCGGTGCCCAACACATCCTCCGATCCCTCACCGACCGTCACCCTCGCCGACGCAGGCGTTTACTCAGCCTCCCTCACCGTCACCAACGCCTACGGCGAAGCCTCCTTCCCTTTCACCCTCACCATCTCCGAACGCGACATCTGGGCCCATACCTGGGGAACTAGCGGTACGGATATTACGACTGACATAGTTATTGATGGAAATGGTTATGTATACCTCGCCGAAGTAGGTGGAGTACTGGTGAAGTTCAGCAGTTCCGGCGAGTTTCGCTGGGCGCGCTGCTGGGACACGGGTGGCCACCAGACTTTGACCGACTTGTGGCTAATGGACGATGGACGGCTCCTGGGCTGTGGCTCGTGCGCAGCTTCGGGTGGGGACGGATACGACGATGTGCTGTTGATTGAGTACAGCGACGATGGAGATGTGTTGCGTGCGATGACATGGGGTACGGAGGATCACGAGCGCGCCAGTCAATTTGTGATAGACGACGCAGGCAACATCTATTTGTGTGGAAGCTGGACCGAAGCGTGGGGAGATGAGTCGGTGCTGCTAATGAAGCTCGATGCGGAGTGGAATGTGCTGTGGTCGAAGGTGTGGGGAAGCTTCAGCGATGATGAGAGCGCTCGCGGCATTGCGCTCAGCGACGGCGCTATATATGTATCGGGCAGCAAGGGCCCCTGGGGCACCGGTGACGCGCTGCTTATGAAGCTGACTCTGGAAGGCGAGGTGCTCTGGGCGAAAACCTGGGGTACGGAAAAGCATGACTCACTGACCGACCTAGTAATCTGCCCCGACGGGTGCATATATGCTGTGGGGACAATTTGGAAACGCGATCCGGACCCTAAAGCCGGAATCATATTGAAATACGATAGGGACGGGAGTCTGTTGGCAGCCAAGGGCTGGAATCCGAACCAGAGGAGTGGGATTACGAGCATACGTGCTGACCCTTATGGAACGCTGACTGCGGTGGGAAGCGATGGATATGACCTACTGCTTGTCAGACTGGATAGTGACCTGAATGTGGTCGCGGGTAAGGCCAGGCATCCGGAGGGACACTCGAACCAAGGCGTTAGCTGCGCTTATGACGCTGATTTCAACCTGTATGTCGCTGGGAACGTACATGATTACCCGCTCGGACAGTGGGAGGACCTTGAGGACAGGAGTTACATCATTGAAGGTGTAGAGGCAGAGGTAGAGGGCACCGTTTGGAGCCCCAACGGAGACTCCGCTATTCCTGATGGCACACAAACAGAAGTTACAGGAGTCATCGACGGTAGCTTCGGTGGCTTTGACTTGCTGATATTGAAGAACTATTAGAATTAAGGAGGAAAATGAAATGAGAATACTTGTGTATTCAGCTTTGATGGCCCTGGTATGCACGGTCGCTTTTCTCGTGGTTGACTGCGGAAAGGGCAGGGATCGTGTAGTTCCAGCGTTTCATCAAGCCAAGGATCTTTCTTTGGCTGGTGCAGTTTCCGGCCAAGTTGATCCGAGGTTTACGGAGGAGGACTACCGTGTAATGGCGATGCCGCTTTCAGAGCGCATCGCCTACTTGGAGAAAAAACTGAAGGACTTGCTATTCAAGCACTACGGTATCGTTATTGAAGAGGACGTTACCGCAGCCAAGAAGGCTTCCTTAGACGACCCGTTCCACAAAGTATGCGTTTACGTAGACGTGGACAACCCCAAAGAGAACCTCCAGCTCGTTCAGACCGAAAACAAGTGGGAATGGACGCTCTCATTCCTTGAACGATTATGCGGCGACTACGACTGGAACGGCACCGTGAGTATCGCCGACATTACACCAATTGCGATGTACTTCAACAAGAAAGAGGAAGACCTGGACTGGATGGACGGGCCATATCACGTTGACCGGCTAGCCAACGACGATGGCAAAATCAGCATCGCGGATATTACGCCTTTGGCCATCAACTTCGGCTATCAACTCACAGGATACAACGTCTACTGGCAGGACAGCACCGGAGGTGACTGGAGGCTCATTGCGGAATGGGACGAGTTTGAGCGCTCGAGTGGAACCTACCGGGACGAATGGTCCGACGTCTTCACCAAAAAGAGCATCTATCGTGAAACGTCACCCCCGATCACCATTGAGACGTCAAGCGGTAATGACCTGATTCGGGTGAAGCCGGTATTCAGCAGCGGGGAGCAGGACATCCCCAGCGAAACCGACATCTTTGGCCACGAGCTTGATTCTGAAGATTATCCGGACGGCAATCACGCCCCGGTGGCTGAAATCACGGCTGATCCGACGGAAGCGGAATGCGACGAGACCGTGACCTTCGACGCAAGCGGGAGCACCGATGAGGACGAGGACACGCTCTACTACGAGTGGGACTGGGATGTATCGAACGGTGCTCAATGGTTCGATTCCGGTACCACAGATACAGCCGAATGGCAGTATACTTTGCCGCGAATCTATACGGCCACCGTGTGTGTAACTGACCAAGTGGGTGATTGGCACACTGACACGGTTGAAGTCGAGGTAGAGTATGTCCCTGCGACTGAACCGCCGACTGTCATCGAGTTCACGGTGGTTCCTGAACGCGCAACACTGCCAGCGACCATCAAGTTTATGACCCGAGCACAAGACAGGGACGGGGACATCATTGAGACCATCGCGTTCGATCCTGATGGCGACATTGACTGGGACGACACGTTCGATGATGAGGACGAGGAGTTTACTGTGGAGAATCCCGGCGCACCCGATTACGAGAAGGTCTATAAAGCGGAGTATGATGTCACGTTCAACAGATCGGATGACTGCATTGCCGATGACATCCACACGACGCTAATCATGTGCAGAACCAAAGTCGCCGATGATGATGAGAACGATGATGACACAATTAACATAACCCCGCTGTCGCTCACGCACGCGAGTCCGGTCATTCACAGTGTATCGATCAGTCCCAAGGTGGGAACGTCCGACCCAGGCAACCCGAATGATCCCGTGACGGTAACCATTGACGCTTCAGATGCTTCAGACGCAGATGGGCCCGACCAGTTCCCAACGAGGTTCGTCTTCTCGTTCGGTGATGGGTCAGTCGATCACACGGAGTCGTACGGCCAGCAGGGTTTTGACGGAATAGCGACCCATCCTTACAACGATCCCGGCGTATACCAAATCACAGTCACATGCTACGACGACGACCACACGGATATGGAAGGGAGCTGTAACGAACCTTCCAAGCACGTATTCGAATACAGTTGGGAGGACGACGAAGACGAAGATGGTAAAGTTTGGATTTACTTCGCTCCCGTATGGAAGCGTAACGAGGTCGTTGACAACGGAAGCCATATCATTGATGGTGCGGACTGGCATAGCCTGGGCATACCCAGCATCGCCATCGATATTAATCCCAACACGGGATTCCCGGGAGTTGCATATGTTGGTCAGCCGGACGAAGAGGACCGCGAAGAGGACTGGCCGCTTATGTGTGCTCTCTTCTCTGAGAAGGGGAGCGAGGAAAACGGATGGAGCGACCCTGACATGGTCTGGATGGAGAGCCTCGAAGAGGAAATTGCCAATATCGGTCAGCAATGCGACCTGACTTACCAGCCCTCAACCGCGCTACCGCTAGTAGCGGCTACGATAGAGAGGTATGAATTCGGGACAGGGCTGCCGCTGCCGGGGGGAATAGTACTGTACTATGGAGATGGAGGCTCTTGGCAATACTCATGGTTGGTGGATGACAACACTGCATTACATTCATCGCCAATTCGCCTGGTTTCAATTGTGACGGGAAATGGCGGCAACTTCGTTCACTACAAGTTCGTGGAAGGTTTCGAAGAGGACCCTGCACTAATGGAGATATGTGACACTTCTGACCTTAACCAGTATGTCATCGTCGAGTCAGTCGGCTGGGAAACTGGCGGGGATGTGGGCAGGTCGCACGATCAGAAGCCATATCAAGGCAATCCGTACCAGAGAAAGAACTCGACGGTTTACAGCTACTCCCTGGAGTCAACGGACTACTTGAAATACGAACTCCTGTACTACAATTATTTCTATCAGCAATATGATTGGACCGGCGTCCCCGAGACAATATCCCCGCCAGCACCTTCAACATACAGTACGAGGATGATTGCACATGATTACCTTGGCGCTAAGTATGGTGTCCTTTGGGTCGACGGCAGCTCGGGCCTGAACTTCAAGCAGAGCGACTGGCAAAATGAGGACGAAGTGGAACCGGATGTCGGATCGTATTGCGACTTCGACTACGACCAAACCACGGGGATCATATGCGTCGCTTACGAGAAGCTGAGCGGCCAGAACATGGAGATCTACGTGGAAGTATACATGGACGACGATTGGGTGGAGCTGGAAGATCCTATTGATAACCTGGGTGTAGGTGGTATATCACACTTGGACCTTGACGTTTCTAACGGTTACATTTACGTAGCATACAGCAAGAACGACAACATCTACTGTGCGGTGATCGATTTCTACGATAGGTAGAATCGTAGTTCGGGCAGGATGTTGGACTCAGACGCGCAGCCCGCTCCTTTAAGGCGGGCTCCGCTGACATCCTGGTCGCAGTTTAACCGCGCCATTGACTTCGGCTATTCCGCGTGACACAATAGATATGTCCGCTGGTTCAAGGAAGGCGGTGAGAATCCGCCGCGGGCCAGCCACTGTGAGGTGGACCGGACCGCCGATATCCCATTGGCCCCGCCCGGCGCGGGGCTGAGAAGGGGGCGGAACCGGGATGAAACCGAGCCAGGAAACTTGTCGGCGGGCGACAACACGAGCTTCTGGGATTAAAGTGAAGTGTTGCGAACGCTGCATACAAACTGCGAACCGACCCCACCCCGCAGAGCCGCGCTCGCCTGACGCATTTTGCGCCAGCACTCCTGTTCCCGAAGCCCGCGTGAAGTGAAACGCTATGGCGGAAGCGCTGGCTGCAATCGGGGTGTCCGCGGGATACAACTCCCGGCGCGTTTTGCACGACCTGAATCTCACCGTGGAGACGGGCGAGTTCGCCGCGCTCATCGGCCCCAACGGCGCGGGCAAGACCAGCCTTTTACGCCTCTTCACCAACCGCATCCGGCGCAGTGCAGGGACAGTGCGCGTGATGGGCACGGAGGCGCGCACGATGCCGGCGGCGGTGCGCGGGGCGACCATCGGCGTGCTCACGCAGGAGCGGGCGGCGCCGGTGCCGCTGAGCGTGTGGGAAATGGTAATGCTGGGACGGCTGCCGCACCTGGGGCCACTGGCACAGCCCCGGACGCATGACCGCGAAACCGTGGAGCGGACGCTGGCGGAGCTTTCACTGAGCGATTTCACAACTCGGCGCTTTACCGAGCTATCGGGCGGGGAGAGGCAGCGAGTGCTGCTCGCGCGCGCGATGGCGCAGGAGCCGAAGATACTGCTGCTCGACGAACCGACGGCACATCTGGACCTCACGTACCAGAAGGAGCTGATGGACGCGCTGCTCAAGCTTCGCGAGACGCGGGGGCTTACGGTGCTGGCGAGCCTGCACAATCTGTCGCTTGCGGGTAGCTACGCCGAGCGGCTCGTGCTGCTAAACGAGGGGCGCATCGTCGCCGACGGCACGCCCGCGGATGTGCTCAAGCTGGAGCGCTTAGAAGAGGTCTACCACACGCGCCTCGTGCTGCTTACCGGGCACAACGGCGCGCCTATCGTAACTATAGAACCGGAGAACCGAAATGAGAACACTCGCAACGGTTAGCCTTGTAGTTGTACTGGCAATCACCGCGCTGGCCGCGCCTACAGCGGCCGTAATCGTCGTTGGCGGCGAAGTCGATCCGTTCGCGCCGGTGGATTACTTCGGAGTTGAGTTCGAGCCAGCGGAGTATTCGCGGATTGTGACGCTGGCGCCGAACCTTACCGAAATGGTCCACTTCCTGGGCGCGTTCGAGCGCGTAGTAGGCGCCACGAACTACGACACGTACCCGCCAGAGGTTAAGGACTGCGAGCGCATCGGTGGCTTTATTGATCCTGATATTGAGCGCATAGTCGCGCTGCAGCCGGATCTCGTGCTGGCGTACCGGGGGAATCCGCTGCCGGTGATATACAAGCTCAAGGAGCTCGACGTGCCCGTGTTTGTGCTGGACAATCCGAGCACGCTGAGCGAGGTCTACACGCAGATGATGCAGCTTGGAAGGCTGCTGATGGTGAGTGAGGAGCAAGAGACCAGGATCAGGCGGTTCAAAAGCGAGCTTGACGGCGCGTTTGAACTGGGCGCAAGGCTCCCCCGCCATCCGCGAGTGATGATGCTCGCGTGCAGCCTGCAGCCGCCGTATTACGCCGCAGGGCACGGCACGTTCATTGACGACCTGATACGCCTGGCGGGAGGCGACAACGCGTTTGGCAGCGAAGGCTTCAGCGTGGTGACGCCGGAGGAGTTCATCGTGGCGGACCCGGAATTTCTGCTCATCCCGGAGATACCAGAAGAGGGATTCCGCGAAAAGATGCTGGAAGCGCTCCGAGCGCAGCCGTTCCTCGCTCAAACTACCGCGCTGGAAACCGGCCAGGTGCTGTTTATCGACCAGGACATTCTCTCGCGCCCCGGCCCGCGCATCACCGAAGCGCTAGCAATCCTGCAGGACGCGCTCGTCGCGGCGACCACCGAGAGCGGAAACGATGAATAGCGAGAGCAGACGCGCGGTGAAGATCGCACTGGCACTCATCGCCGCGCTTGCGCTCATCGTCGTGCTGTCGCTCCTCGTCGGCTCAGCGGGTTTCAAACCCGCAAGCGAGAAGTTCGGGCTCATCGTGTGGCAGCTCCGGCTGCCACGAGTGCTGCTGGCATTCGCAGTCGGCGGGATGCTTGCGGTCTCCGGCGCGTACATGCAGTGTTTATTCCGCAACGCGCTCGCCGAGCCGTACATCACGGGCGTGTCGGCCGGTTCCGGGCTGGGCGCAGTGATTGCGCTGAGCGCGCTACCGTTTTCGTGGTTCTTGGCGAACCTGACACTGCCGCTTGCTGCGTTTGCCGGCGGACTGGCGATCACGCTATTGCTGCTAATACTGCTGCGCGAGCCCGGCACCGCGCCGCTGAAGCTACTGCTTCTGGGCATCGCGCTGGGAACGCTGGCGTCGGCGATGATGGCGTTTGTGCTGCTGCGGTTTCCCGATCGGACGCTGAAAAGCGCGTTGTTCTGGCTGTTTGGCAGCCTCACCGGCGCAAGCTGGCCCCAGGTGACGATTGCGCTTGTGGTGCTGGCCACGGGGCTTGCGTGGGGAGTTTTGCGCCACCGGATGCTGGACGCTCTGCTGCTGGGCACGGAGGACGCGCACAACCTCGGCGTGAACGTCACCGCCGCATCGCGCGCGCTGCTAATCGCGGCGACGCTGCTGGCGTCGGTATCGGTTGCGTTCGCGGGCATCGTTACGTTCGTGGGACTGGTGGTGCCGCACGTCATCAGATTGCTGCTGGGCGCAAGCCACTTGCGGCTGATTGTGCTATCGGCGCTTGCAGGAATGGCGCTGATGGGAATCGTTGACCTGCTCGCGCGAACGGTCGTGGCGCCCGGTGAGATTCCGCTTTCCATCATCACTTCGCTCATAGGCGCGCCGTTCTTCATCCTGCTGCTGCTGCGCACGAGGGGGCAGACCATTGGCTAGGCTCTGGTGGTTTGCGCTGTTCCTGCTTGCGCTGAACATGGCGGCTTTTGCGCAGGAAGCTGACACCGCTTCGGAGCAGGTTACAGCTGAAGCCGCCGAGCAAAACGAACCGGCCGACCTCGGCGTTATCGAAGTTCGGGCGGAGGCCATCACGCTTTCGGCGCGCGCGCTGCCGGGGCAGAGCGTTATTGTGCTGAACCGCGACGAATGGAGCGCAACGGCGCGAAGCATCGCCGACGTGCTGGAACAGGCTGCGCCGCTTACGCTTGCGCGCACCGGCGGCGAGGGCAGCCTGGCCACGCTATCGCTGCGCGCTGCAGGCTCGGCGGACACGCTTATTATGCTAAACGGAGTCCCGGTGGCGCTGCCGGGCGGAACGCCGGTGGACCTGAGCCTAATTGATCTGTCATCAGTGGAGCGCATCGAGATTGTTCCGGGCGCGGCCTCGCTATATGGCACGCGGGCACTTGGCGGCATCGTCAATATCGTGCTGCGCGGCGACACGTCTGCGGAGGCTGGCACGACGGTAAAACTCTCAGGCGGCAGTTTCGGTACGTACCGCGGCGGGCTTTCACGCGTTCGCAGCGATGCCGACCGACAGGAGGCGCTGATAGCGTCGGTTTTCTCTACGCGTGGCAATTTCGGCTTCGAGACCGTAAACGGCCTAATCCGCACGCGGCGTAACAACGACGCACAGCGGGTCAATCTGCTCTGGCAACGCCAGGACTTCTCGGCGGATTCGCTGCGCACGAGCTTTGCATCGCTGCACGCGCTCCGGCGCGGCGTGCCAGGCTTCGCCGAGTTTCCCACCGAACACGCACGGCTCACCGAGGAGATATTCACCGCGGGAATAAGCGAATTCGAGCCTAGGCCAACGGGAAAGTGGGGGCGCGAATGGTCGGTTGCGCTTGCGCAGGGCTACACGCGATTCCGCGACGATGCGCCGTTGATGGGCGCACCAGTGCGTTCGCGCACGGCAGACGCAACGCTGCGCGGAACGCTGTTACTCGGCAAGGACGAGCGCGACGGTCGCAGCGAAGCGGCGTTTGCGCTTACAGGCAATGCGATGTCCGCAGCGGATTACGGTGATCCAAAACGCATTAGCGGGCGTGTCAACGCGCTACGCTGCTGGCGCACCGGGGATTTCGCGTTCACGCCTTCGTTTGCGCTGGACTTATGCGAGGGCGAAGGCGCTGAAGCCAGCTGGGATTTGGGCGTTGCATGGCAGCCTTCAAAGCATCTGACTGTCAGCGCGAACGCGGGGCGCAGTTTCCGCTACCCGGAGTTCGCCGAGCTTTACTATCCGTCGCAGGGATTCGTGCGCGGAAATCCGAGCCTCGAATCCGAGCACGCTTACTATGCGAACCTGGGGCTTTCGCTGGAGGGAAACGGCGGCGAGCTTGTAGTGGCCGCGTTCCTGCGCGAGCAGCACGACACCATCAAATTCCTGCCCGTTTCGGCGCAGTGCATCCGTCCGGTAAACACCGGCGAAACGCGCGCGCGCGGGCTGGAGACGACCGGGCACCTGCGGCTGTCTGAAAACGTTACAGCGAGCGCAAGCTATGCGCTGACAGACGCGGAGTTTGCACGCTCCGGTATTGATTTTGCGCAGACGCCGCGCCACCGCTTCTACGGGGCGGTCGCGTACGACGACGGCGGATGGAGCGCGGAGGTTGCGCACTTTCGCGAGTCGGCGCAGAGCGCGGACCTCTTCGGCAGCATTCGCGTGCCGGGCAAGGCGCTGTGGAACCTATCGCTTGCGCGGCGGTCGCGCGGTGAGCGCTGCGGTAAACTATCAGTAACGGTGCGCAACGTCTTTGACCGAAGCGCGCGGGACTTCTGGGACCTGCCGCTGCCCGGGCGCAGCGTTGAAGTCTCGTGGGAACAAACGTTTTAGAAAGGGGAAACGACATGAGAACGAGCTTATTAATGTGGATCGCAGTTGCAGCGTTGCTGCTCGCATCGTGCGGCGGCGGGGGGGGCGGCGGCCCTACGCCTGAACCTCCCAACGGGAACGGCAATGGCGCGACCGGCGTCGTATGGTTCTACACCTACCCCACCGGCGAGCAGTGGGTTGTCGCGCCGCCGGTGACGGCTCAACCCGCAAGCGGCGTAACGATGGCCGCCGATGGTCAGATATACACGTTTAACGCGCGCGACGATGGGAGCTTTTATTACACGTTCGCCGAGGGAGGCGTCCTCACGGTGAGCGTGAACTACACGGACGCGAGCGGCAACACGAAAAACGTCACTGCCACGCCGTTCAGCATCGAGCAGCATCTGACGCACGACTTCGTCCTGACGGGCGCAGCGCCAAACGACATGGTCTTCGCTAACGACTGTTGCTACATCGTCAACTCGATGGACAACAACATGTCCATCTACGACACCGCCGACTTCACCCGAATCGGGGGAATGACGTTCCCCGAATGGTCGTCGCCGTCGTACATCGTCGTGGGCGCGGAGTTCGGCTTCGTCGCCTGCAACGGCAACAACACCATCTACGCGTTCGACCCGGCGGACGGCACCGAGCAGTGGTCGGTGCAGCTTGAGTCGGGCGGGCTGGCGTTTCTGGGGCCCGGCAGGCTGTGGGCGAACGAGGACTACGTGTTTGTGCCGCTGGCGAACATCTACGAGTTCGGGCAGGCGGGCGATGAAACGCTCTACAATCCGGCGCAGGTCGCGGTAATAGGCATTGAGAGCCACCTGATGGAGTTTGCGATTACGCTGTCGGGCGAAAACGCGGTGGAGATTGCGCCGGTGGGCGAAGACCTGCTGGCAATCTCCCAGGCGGGGAACGTGTCGTTTGACGAGGACTACAATCCGTTTGTAACCACAACGAGCTTCATTGACGTCTACAGTCTGGATACGATGAGGATTGTGGAGAGCGTCAGCCTCGGCGTGGTCGGCGCAGGCACGCTGCTCTACGACGAGGAGCGCAGCCGCCTGCTGGTGGGTAGCCTGGTGAACGGGCGCGCGTACGAGATAAGCACCGAAAGCTGGGCGATTGAGCGCGGGCGCACAAATCCCATTCGCATCGGCACGGGCAAGACGTTCATCTCCGATATGGTGCTGACGGAAGACGCGCTGCTGGCTGCGAGCTTCAACGAGGACGCAATCTTCGCGCTCGACTTGGAGGACTACGCCGTGGGCGTCTGGCCGCTACCCGCGCCGCTGTCGCTGGAGCAGGAAACGCTGTTCCTAGCGGGCCCGCAGGAGCTTTACTACGACGGCACGGCGGGCGCGCTGCTAATCCTCGAAGGCGTCGCCAACCGCATCGCGCGGTTTGATCTGCCATAGGCTTGGAAGTCGAAGCTACCGCTCGAAGGCGCTTAGAACGGCTTCGCTCTCGACCGGCGGCTGGCCCAGCATCTCGTGTGCGCGACCCGCGACGTCTTTGGGCGTGACGCGCAGCAGGCACTCCATTCGCGGAAGGCGGCAGCGGCCGCGGAAGCAGGGATGGCAGCGAAGCTCGTGCGCTGCGAAGGCGAACGAGCTTTCCCCCTGCGGACCGGTGCGCACGGGATCGGTGGCGCCGAAGATGCCGATGACGGGGCGTCCCTGCGCCCACGCCAGGTGCATTATGCCGGTGTCGTGGCTTATGGTGAGATCGCAGGCATGCACCAGCGCGGCGGCCTGATTAATCGTGGTGTGCCCGCAGAGGTTCGTGCAGTATTCGGGGCGCGCGGTGTGGATGCGCCGGCCGCGCTCAAGCTCGCGCCTGTCGTTCCCGCCGAGGATTATGAAGTGGAACGCGCCGCGCACGTTCATCAGGTCCATCAGCCGCGCGAAGTTCTCCTCCGGCCACAGCTTCGTCTCCCAGAACCCGCCGATACCCAGCGCGATGTAGGCATCGGCCGGCGTCAGGCTGGACACCGTCTGCTGCGCCCATTCCTCCTCTTCCGGGCTGCTCAGCGGCAGGGGCTCGATGTTGCCCAGGGGCTCCAGGCCGGCGGCGAGCAGCGTGTTGACGCACTTGTCGAGCTGGTGCCGCCGCATGCGCCGGTCGAACGAGTAGATCTGGCGCGCCAGCAGCGTGTTGACGAGCAGCCGCGAGCGCGGGTTGGCCTGCCAGTCGAACACGACGTCGAACCGCTCGGCTGCAAGATCCATCGCGCACCGCGCGTAGTCGCTGAAACCGCGCAGGTTGCGCTGCGGCGCGTAGTGGTGGAGCTTGGCGATGCCGGGAAGGTGGCGGACGATGTCGTCGAAGCGTGGGGAAATAAGCAGGTGGATTTCGTCCTGCGGGCGCTGCGAGATGTAGTGCGCCAGCGCCGGCAGGCACATAATGATGTCGCCGTACGCCGAGAAGCGCACGAACAGTACTTTCAGCTTTTCGTCCGGAAGCATACTAATCGCCGCCCTATTCTACGACATCGGGCAGGTCACGGCACTCATTTCGCCGGAAGACGCTCACGGATGAAGGCTTCCAGCTTATTCTTCGCCCGCTCCGAAAAGGCCTGATGGCGGGCGCGCTTGCCGCGTGCGCCGGCTACCGGTGGCAGCATCGAAAGCATAAACGCGGTGGGATGGTAATTATCCGGATCGGCTTCAACCATATAGCGCAGCATTGCGCCTGTTGCCGTTTCGCGCGGAAATTCGAGCGGCGAGTCGCCCTGCGCAAGCTGCGCCGCGTTCAGGCCCGCGACAAGGCCGGTGGCGGTCGCCGCGACGTAGCCTTCCAGGCCGGTTAGCTGCCCGGCGAAAAAGACGTGTGGGTATGCGCGCAGTTGCAGCGTCGGCAGCAGGTGTCTGGGCGCGCAGATGTAGTTGTTGCGATGCATCCTGCCAAAGCGCAGGAAGCGCGCGTTCTCCAAGCCGGGAATGCGTGCGAAGACGTCTTTCTGCGACTGCTGCGTGAGCCGCGTCTGGAAGCCAACGAGCGACCACGCTTTTTGCAGCGCGTCTTCGCGGCGAAGCTGCACCGCGGCGTATAGCCCTTCGACCTTCTCGCCGTCGCGCTTCAAGCCAACCGGCCGCAGAGGGCCGAAGCGCATTGCGCCTTCGCTGCGCCGCGCAAGCTCCTCGATGGGCAGGCAGCCCTCGAACGGCACGAATTCATCGCCCTCGTGCAGCGGAGCAAGGTCGGCGCTGAGCAGCGCGCGCCTAAAAGCTATGTAGTCATCTTCGGCAAGCGGCGCGTTAAGGTAGTCGTTGCCCGCGCCTTTGCCGTAGCGGCTGGCGAAGAAAAGGCGGGACATATCGAGCGAATCGCCCGCGACGATGGGCGACGTGGCATCGTAGAAGAAAAGCGAGTCGCCGCCCAAAAGCTGCTGCAGCTCCGCAAACAGCGGCGGATGCGTGGCGGGGCCCGTGGCAAGTATCACCGGCGCGTCCGGCTCATCTAAGAAACCGTGCAGTGACTCCACCGGCTCACGGGCTATCCGCAGGCCGTCCAGTTCGTCCAGGCGGCGCTCGATTTCAGCGGAAAAGCGGTCACGATCCACTGCCAGCGCCGCGCCCGCGGGCACGCGCGTTTCATCCGCAACCTGCATCAGCAGCGAGCCGAGCCGCTTCAGCTCCGCTTTGAGCATTCCGGGGGAGCGCAGCGGGTCATCGGACTTGAACGAGTTGGAGCAGACGAGCTCGGCAAGATGCGCCGTGTGGTGAAACGGCGTGACGGCGCGCGGGCGCATCTCGTAGAGCGTCACCTCCACGCCCCGCCGCGCAAGTTGGTACGCGGCTTCACAGCCCGCAAGCCCCCCGCCGATTACCACCGCTTCCGCCACGGGATGATGATAGCAGAGCGGGCGTCAGGGATGGTCGTCCTTCGCTTCTCTACAACTTCTCCGCATCGCTGGGAAGCAGCGCATCAGTGCGGCCAAGTCTGGAGCTTATCGAACAGCTCCTTCATCCTGACAGCGTTTTATGCTAGCCCGATAGTAGGCTGCGGTGACTACTCCGCGCTCTCCGCAGGAATGACCTTGAAGGTGCCGAACATCATTAGCACGTGGTCCTTGAGCTCAGGATCGCCCTGCACGCCCCACTCGGAAGCAGACCCCCCGATGCCGCCGTACTCTCTTTCATCCGTGCTGAAATATACAAACTCATACGAACCGGCTGAGAGGCTAGGTACGCGGAAGCGAAGCGCAGTCTCCGGAGGCCCTTCGCCGACAGGATTGCGCACGACGCAGTCGGTTGTCAGGCATTTTGGGTGAACGTGTCCCTCTCGGTCGGTCACATTCATATCGAGTACGAAATCACCCAGTCCATCTACGGAGTCGTCGTTAGCCCACTTGCCCTGCCTATCGGCATACTGGTATCCCTAGAGGACCTTTGGCCTGAACTCAGCAGAGACCCGCACTTCTATCACGAAGGGGTCGTCCTCAACAACTGGGTCAGGCATTCGGATTTCTTCCACATACACCCAGTACTGCGTCGGGTATCCGCCTATGGGCTCGTAGAGCTCCCGCGAATTGTCAGAGGGAAGTGTTGACGGTGGCAACGAGTACAGGGGAGGGCCACCGTAGGCTCCGCCACTGAAACTGGCACCGACAAGACCGATGAGCACAAGGAAGAGCAACGTAACGATTTGATTCCTCATGTCTACCACCAACCACATTATAGCTGCATGATGCGCGGTGCTTAATCAGATTTGTAGTTCTCTTCTATTTCCACTTTCAACTGTAGCAACTCCGTATTTTCCGGATCCACTTCCAGCCCACAGGCGACGGATTCATAGGCGACTTGAGGCTTCCCCATTTCGATGGCGATTCGGGCTAAGCGGATCCATTTTGCAGCTCCCTGCTGGCGCACTTCCTCAGAGGACGGATGTTCATCCTCGAGTGTCGGTTGATACGTCAGCATACTATCCCACACGGTCTCGTAATGCTTATCGAACGTGTTTGGTTTAGTCATGTACTGTATGTTATGTGATCTGCCTTTTATCAAGAAGTCGATCATCAGAAACTTCACTGTCTGGCCCTGCATGCTAAGCGAAGCGCACCTCTTGATCGCTGGCATTTTATTGAACACAATAGGCTCTATATTCATTTCCACGCCTAATTGCTGCTCGATATCTTCGATGTTTTTCATCAGTTCATCATAGTCCGCCAAGTCAATTGCTTTGACCAGGACCCGCAGATCACCTTGGCCGTCTGGTATAAGGAAGGCAACCTTGCCTCGCGGGTCATCAGGATATTCCAGTATTTCCCAATCGGCGGGTGGAATGATGGTGAAATTGCCCTTGGGGTCCGTATAAACAACAGCTTCTGGCTCCTTAGCTTGGTCCGCTGCTCCCGGAGCAGCGTTGCGTACCGCGGTGGGCGTTGTTGATGCCTGACTACTATCATCTGAATTATTATCTTCGCTGCATGACGCGCAGAGCAAAATCAGTTGGCTGCTAACGACTAAAACCATAAATCCACATTTACCTAAACCGTACATAGTCACTCCTTACGACCTAAGTTTAAATACATTATTCAGCAGATGTATAAATTATTAAAACTTATCCCAATTAATCCCAAGCAGGTGATCGATTAATCTCGCTAGCGGGAAAAAGGCTAAACAGCAAATAATAACCGTAGCCCATTGTATTAGGCTTTCATTTCGAATTGTGATCTGGTCGAGTATATACCATACGATACAAATAGCCCCAATTACTAGACCAAATGCGGTAATAAAAGCTATGACCCCGAAATTGTCGCTATCACCGAGATTCACCCTCACATCGCCGACATATGTGCGTAATAGTAACGTCCTTTCAAGTAAAATTATAGCACAACAAACGCTTCGTGTAAGCGCCGGTTGAAAAGCGCGGCGGTGTAGTGGCAGTCAAAAGTGCGGTACCCAGTAACAGAACAGGGTGTATACGAATATGGAATGGTGGGCCGCCATAAGGCACATTGTGTTGGTTGAGGGAGTCAGCAAGCGGCAGGTGCTAGCTGAGACGGGAATTCACTGGCAGGCACTTGAGAAGATCCTGGCATACAACGAGCCACCTGGGTGCCGGCTTGGGAAGAAACGGCGCAGGCACACCGAGCGCAGATCCCGTCAAGTGCCCATAGCGGTCCTCGCAGTCCAACCCCGAATACTACATGATAAACGACAAGCGAAGCATTAATCTCGATATGCTCCTGACAACACTACAGATCTCAATAGACCTGCCCCATCTGGGGCGGATCGAGGTCGCGGCGAGCTTCGCAGATTTCGCGGCGGGGGGTAAACGCGCCTAGGCGCACAAGACCCCGCCCTACAAGAGGTGCGGCACGCTTCGGCTTCGCTCTCTTCGAGCCTGAGCCTCAGAGCCGAAGGCAGCGTCTACGACAGAGACCGCACCCCGCCATAGGCGGGCAAGCCTACAGCGCAGTTTTCAGCCCGCACGGGGCTTAGAGGATGCTTCAGGTGCTGGGAGTGCAGGAACTGACGGTGCAGCTTTCGCAGGCTTTGGAGCCGCCCGCGGTCATAGAGAATATGGGCATGAGCTTGCCGCCGCATTTTTCGCAGGACTCGTCCGGGTCATCCCTGCCGGAAAAGCTCACCAGCAGCTCGACGACCTCGCCGCAGTCATTGCATTTGTATTCGTATAGCGGCATACGTTAGCTGTTGCCCGCTCAAACGGAATACCCCGCCGGTGCGCCGGCTATCGCAGTGGGGCTATTCGCTGTCTTCCGCTTCTTCGGTTTCAGCAGCAGGCTCGGCGGGTTCGGCCTCCCCGGCGGATTCGCCATCCTCCGGCTCCAGGACCTCAGCCACTGCTTCGTCCAGCGGAACCGTGAGCGGCTCGGTGCTCGGCGGCAGCTCGTCCGGCTCGGCTTCGGAGTACCAGTTGGGGAACGCCTCTTTGGCGCTTTCCTGTATCAGCGACTCGTAGTAGTAGATTTCTTCTTCCGTGCGCGGGAGCCAGTCGCTGCGCTCGCCGGTCACCATGTTTACGTAATAGGAGTACTTCACGCGGCGCTTCTTCTTGCCCGCCGGGCCGGTGCGCTTGTACTTCTTCACGAGCTTGTAGGTCATCCCGTCAATGCCGAAGTAGTAGTTGCCGTCGATGAAGGGGATCACCTTCCCCCACACGCGGACGAAACCCTCTAGCTCCTCTCCTCGGAAGATTATCTTGATGCGCTCGTACTGCACCGGCGCGGGATACCATATCTGCCCCAGCGAGTCGAAGAGCACCGCGCGGCCCTCGGATTCTCCCACCCAGTACTCGAAGAACTGGTCGCCCACAATGCTGATCGGATAGACCTTCGTGTACAGGTAAAAGCCGTTGTCCATCCGCACGGTGCCCCAGACGAAGGAGTCGTCGTCGCGCGCGAACGCCACGCCTGCAAGCGCCAGGACAATGGACGCGGCCAGCACAACCGCTAAAAACACTCCGGTGATTTTCCTTGTAATCATCGCTTTATCACTTCCGGCACGGGTTGAATCACCTTATTATACCACCGGTGACAGTGTCTCATTTCAGTTCCTGTGCGGCCCGCGCGTGATATAATCGCGGAAGTGGCGGAGCACCTGCAGCGGGTAGTCATCATCACCGGAATGAGCGGAGCCGGCAAGTCGACCGCGCTACGCTGCTTCGAGGATATGGGCTACCTGTGCGTCGACAACATCCCGCCGCAGATCATCGAGACGTTTTTGAAGCTGCTGGGCCAGTCGGAGACCAGCCCGTCGCAGGTGGCGTTCGTCTGCGACATCCGCAGCGGCGCGCTGTTCGACGATTTCCACCGGGTCTGGGGCGAACTTTCGGATATGGGCGTGTCGCCACGCGTGATTTTCCTGGATTCGGACAACGCAACGCTGGTGCGCCGCTACAAAGAGCTTCGGCGCCAGCATCCGCTCACCCAGGGCGGGATATCCAACGAGGCAGCCATCACCAGCGAGCGCGAGCGGCTGGATCTGCTGAAAGAGCAGGCCACCGAGGTCATCGACACAACAAACCTGACGTCGCGCCAGCTAACCGACGCGTTGCGGGAGCTTTTCGTCGCCGGCGACCAGATGAGCTATGCGTCCCTCACGCTCGTGTCGTTCGGCTACAAGTACGGCGTGCCCACGGACGCCGACTTCATCTTCGACCTGCGCTTCCTGCCCAACCCGTTTTACGTGGAGGAGCTGAAGGAGCTTACAGGGCGTGACCAGGCGGTGTACGACTTCGTGATGAAGGACGAGCGCGCGGTGTGGGCGGGCGAGCGCATTTTAGAGCTGATTGAGGGCACGCTGCCGGGATTTGAGGCGGTGCAGAAGTTCAATTTGCTGGTGGCGCTGGGCTGCACCGGCGGGAAGCACCGGAGCGTCACGCTGGTGAACTGGCTCAAAGAGCGCTTTGAAGAGCGCGACCGCCGCGTGCTGGTCATCCACCGGGATGTGGAGAAGCTGTAGGGAAGCCGAGGACGATCATCCCTGACGCCCGCTCTGGTATCATCATCGCGTGCGCTTTGTGGTGGGGACAAGCGGGTATGACTATCCGGAATGGGTTGGCGAGGACAGATTTTATCCCGCGAGTCTGGCGCACGACCGCAAGAGCTTCCTCACCTACTACTCTTCGCAGTTCCCGCTGGTGGAGCTCAACTTCACGTATTACGGACATACCAATCCGGCTCAGATCGAGGGGATGCTCAAGAGGGTGCGGCCGGAAGCGGAGCTACACGTGCTGGAGGGCGCGTTTGCGCCACGCGAGGATTTTTCGTTCGCGGTCAAGGCCTACCGGGAGCTGACGCACGAAGTGTCGCGCGAATACGCGGAAGTTTCACGGAAGTTTCTGGCGGACATCGCGCCGCTAAACGATGCGGGTAAGCTAACAGCGGTGGTCTTCCAGTTTCCGCCGTCATTTCGCCCGGGCGCGGAGACCGCGAAGTATCTGGGATCGCTGGCGGACGCTTTTACGGACTACCCCAAGGCGTTTGAGTTTCGCAACTCCGCGTGGTTCAGCGAGCAGGTCGCGGAGCAACTGGGCAAGTATCGGGTGCCGCTTTGCTGGGTGGATGCGCCTGAAACGTCGCACCTGCCGCGCCATTTCTTCCCGCTCACGGGCGATTTTGCCTATGCGCGGTTCCACGGGCGCAACGAAGACCACTGGTGGGCCAAGGCGGATACACCGGACGAGGAAGCGAAACAGGCGCGTTACCACTACCGGTATGCGAGCAACGAGCTTGAGGAGCTGGCGAAGGCCATTGGCGAGACGGGCGCGCCGAAGGCGTTCTTGCTGTTCAACAACCACGTGGAGACCCACGCCGTCCGCAACGCCCGCAACCTGCAGGAGATACTGGATCGGCTGTTTGGGGAGTAGGTTTATCTAACCGCTGTTGCATATAATGCACCGTTGCTTATTGACACAACACACGCATATATGCAACAATACCCTTGTGACGTGCGATCGTGAACTTGTGGATAGCTTCCTCCGAGCGCTGCAGGAATTTGACAGAGGCTGGCTGGCAGTGCGCCGCGCAAAAGCAGGCGCGATGACGCTCGATGCTGGAAAGGGGAAGTTCTGGGATCAGGCAGAGGTTGATACGAAGCTTGACGTTGACCTTGCTGAACGTGTGCATGCTGATATCGTCGTCTCTATCAGAGTTGATGGTCGCAGGACGGAGTTCGTCGGTGAGGTCTTGCCATACTTGTCTCCCGGATATGTGCCACAGGTCAAAGAACGGGTCCGCAGACTGGCCGCAACCGCCCATGCTACTGGTGCAGTGCTAGAGCCTCCTCAGCTGCTTGTCATAGTGGGATACACGAGCCAGGCGACACGTGAGGAACTGCGGAACCACGACATATCTTACTTCGACAGCGCAGGAAGCCTGTATTTGCGAGGTGACAACTTCGTTGTCGAAAGCTTAGGAAAGGACTTCCCTCCTCGATTCCGACGGCAAGACGGCGGCTCTCTCCGATTGGACTCCCCAAAGGTCAGCCGTATTGTACGGGCTGTGCTTGCGGGCTTTAGCGGCGGAGTGCGGAACATGGCGTCAGCCATAGGAGTGGATCCGAGCTACGTGAGTAGGATACTTCGCAGCCTTACAACTGCGGGCTTCGTCAAGCGCAAGTACGGCGGCTCAATCATGGATGTAACCTACACCCTAGACGGTGAAACTCGCGGAGAGCTTCTTGACGTCTGGACCTCCTCGCCGAGGCCGTTCTGGCGTAAGCGCGAGCTGTACCGCCTTCCCGAACCGGAACCGGATACACTCGAACGCAAGCTTGAAGCGCTCTGCAGAGAGACAGGGCTCCGCTATGCGCTCTCGCTCTGGGGCGCTGCCAATCGATATGCAGAAGTTACGACAGTGCCGGCCGTAGCTATGTACTGTGACGAGCCCTGGCGGCTTCCACTTAACACTCTAGGCGCAAAATCCGTCGGCGAGAAGGAGAATTTCTGGCTGCTGACTCCACGGGACGTGGGTGTCTTTCAGTTCGCACAGGAGAGAAACGGGATGGCTACTGTCCATCCAGTCCAACTCTATTATGACCTGATGCATGCACCACATAGGGGAAAGGCAACGGCTGAGATGTTTCGGGAGATAGTTCTTGGATATTGACACCCAAATTAAGGAGCATTTCCGCAGGATCACCGCACTGGCTCATGCCCTGCAGCCTATTACTGAAAAGGTAGTCGTTGTAGGCGCGTCTGCCGTATTGCTACACTGGCTGCACACTCGGAAAGGCCAACCACTGATGTACGTCGAGGCAAGGCCGACTACTGACATTGATATAGCAGTCCAGTCTCCCGATCTTGCTCGTGAGCTCGTTTCAGAGCACAAGGAGCTTGTTCTACAAGCCCTATGCCCGCTGTCAGCAGATGACGGCAGACGTGGCGTGGGCTTCCTCCCACACATCAAGTTCGCATTTGAAGACTTCATTACCGTGAGACTGAAAGATGAGCTGACGATTAGAGCCGCTGGCGCGGTTGCACTATATGTTCTGAAACTCGAGGCTATTACCAAGCCGTATCGCGCGAAGAAGGATTCAGATATGCGCGACCTGTACTTCTTACTTAACCTATACGGAGAAGAGCCGTTAGCTACTATGTGCCTGTCCTTCGCCGGACGCAACGAGGTAATATCATCGCTGCGCAGACTCAAAAAACTGCTTGCCCATGAGCTCGCTCCCGGCTACAAGCTGCTATTTGAGGAAATGAACCTCCCGTTCCCAAGCGAAACGTGGGTTATTGCTAGGTTTGACAGGTTCTTCTACGAGCTGACGCAGGCCGGCTTCAGCCTGGAATAGCACCATACAGAACTCTTGCCCGCCCCTACCGCTTAAATCCCGCGGCGATGACTTCGGGTGAGACGTTGGCCTCGTACTTTTTAAAGTTGTCCTCGAACAGGCCCCTGAGTTCCCGCGCTTTTACGTCGTAAGCGTCCTTGTCCTCCCAGGTGTTGCGCGGGAAAAGCAGGTTCGCGTCGGCGCCAGGGCATTCCGTCGGCACGCTCAGCCCGAAGGCGGGGTCATCTTCGTACTTCACGTTGTCGAGGTCGCCTTCAACAGCCGCATTGAGCAGGCTGCGTGTCAGGTGAATCGGCATACGCTCACCCACGCCGTAAGAGCCGCCGCTCCAGCCGGTGTTGACCAGCCAGAAGTTGTTTCCGTGCTTGGCGGCGCGCTCCATCAGCATATCCGCGTATACGCCGGGATGCCGGGGCAGGAACGGCAGGCCGAAGCAAGCGCTAAATGTCGCCTGCGGCTCGTTAATCCCACGCTCGGTTCCCGCGAGCTTCGCCGTGTAGCCGCTGATGAACTGGTACGCAGCCTGCTGCGGGTTCAGCCGGGCCAAAGGCGGCAGCAGACCGAAAGCGTCGGCGGTGAGGAACACCACGTTCTTCGGATGGTCGCCGTAGGCGGATATTTCGACGTTGTCTATATACTCCAGGGGATAGGTGCCGCGCGTGTTCTCGGTGATGGTGCTGTCAAAGTAGTCGGGATTGCGTCGGTCGTCCACCATCACGTTTTCCAGCACCGAGCCGAATCGCAGCGCGTTGTAGATCTGCGGCTCAGTCTCCAGTGAGATACGGATGCACTTAGCGTAGCAGCCGCCCTCAAAGTTGAAAATGCCGTCCGGGCCCCAGCCGTGCTCGTCGTCACCGATAAGCCGACGGTTGGGGTCGGCGGAAAGACTCGTCTTGCCGGTGCCGGACAAGCCAAAGAACAGCGCCGTATCGCCTTTGCTCCCCACGTTCGCGGAGCAGTGCATTGGCAGCACGCCCCGGTCTGGCATCAGGAAATTAAGGACGGTGAACATCCCTTTCTTGATTTCGCCGGCGTAAGCGCTGCCCGCAATCAGAATCATCTTGCGCGAGAAGCTCAACATAACGCCAACTTCGCCGCCGGTGCCGTCCTTCTCAGGATCGAGCACGAGTTCCGGCGCTGCGAGAACTATGAACTTCGGATCATGATGCTCCAGGTCTTCCGGCGTGGGGCGGCGGAACTGAGTCTGCGAGAACTGAGCGTGCCACGCCTTCTCCGCGATTACACGGATGGGCATCTTGAGTTTCGGATCCGCCAGCACAAAGCCGTCAAAGATGTAAAGATCGCGGTCTCGGTAGTGGTTGAGGATCTTCTGATAAAGGCTCTCGAATGCCTCAGGTGTCGTCTCCTGGTTGGGTCCCCCCCACCAGACGCCTTCCTCGCTGGCCGGCTCACGAACGGTGAACTTGGCCTTGGGCGAACGGCCGGTGCCACGCGAACCCGTCCGCACGATTAGACCGCCGTTGCTGGCAAGAAAACCCTCCTCGCGCGCCAGCGCGTGCTCCACGAGCTCGGGCACTGTGAGGTTCCGGTGAACATTCCCGCTCGTTTCGATGCCGATGGACTTCAGGATATCTTTAGGATTGTCAGACACGCTAAATACCTCCTAACAGGCTATGAAAAACTCCGGATTTGATATTGCGCAATACACGTATCGTGGTTTTTCCCACAGATGAGCGAGTAAGGGTAGTCCAGGAAGCGCTCTGAGTCAATATCGGGGATTCACGGGAGCGAGGCTACTTCTTGCGGGCAAACGTCTCTGGCGGCAGCGTCTTGCGCGCAATGACCATCCGGAGTATCTCGTTTGTGCCCTCGTATATCTGGGTCACCTTTGCCTCGCGGAAGAAACGCTCGGCGTCGAAATCGGTGATATAGCCGTAGCCGCCGTGAATCTGGACGGCTTTGTCGGTGACCCAGCGGCACGAGTCGGAGGCGAAGGTCTTTGCTATCGCCGCTTCGGCAGTGTGCTCCTGCCCCTGTTCCCGCATCCACGCCGCGTGCCAGGTAAGCAGGCGCGACGCTTCAACGCGCGTCCGCATTTCAGCAATGAAATTGTAGACCAGGTCGAAGCCGCCGATCTTGCGTCCGAACTGCTCGCGCTCGCTCGCATACTGCACGGTGGCTTCCAGCGCCCCCTGGGAGATGCCGGTGGCCTGCGCCGCAATGCCGATGCGCGAGTCATCAAGCGCGTTTAGCGCAATGTGCATCCCCTGCCCTTCCCCGCCCAGGAGGTTTTCGCCGGGCACCTCACAGTTGCTGAATATCATCTCGCAGGTGTCGGACGAGTTGAGGCCCATCTTACTCTCGCGCTTGCCGATCTTCAGGCCGGGATAGTCGCGCTCAACCAGGAACGCGGAAATGCCGCGCGCGCCGGCAGCCGGATCGGTTTTCGCCATCACGACGAAGACGGAGGCAATCTCGGCGTTGGTGATGAACACCTTTTGACCGTTGAGCAGATACTTTCCGTCTTTTTTCACAGCCGTGCTCTGAATCGCCGCAACGTCGCTCCCCGCATTGGGCTCGCTGAGGGCGTATGCCGTGTAGATGCTGCCATCGGCGATGCGCGGAAGATACTTGTCCTTCTGCGCGTCGGTTCCGAATTTGAGGATGGGCAGGCAGCCCACATTGACGTTTACCGAGAAAAAAACACCGAACGCGGCGTCCACGCGCGATAGCTCCTCCACAATCAGCGCTTCCGCCACTGCGCCCAGCGGGTTGCCGCCGTACTCTTCGGGTATGGTGCAGCCGTAGAAGCCCAGCTCGCCCAGCGCTTTCATCTGCTCCGTCGGGCTCGTGTGAGTACGGTCGCGCTCGCCCGCGGTCGGACGAAGCTGCTCTTCGGCGAAGTCACGCGCGGTTTCGCGCACCATCTGTTGCTCTTCGGTGAGTGTGAAGTCCACGATACGCCCCTCCTGACCTAGATGCGAGTGCGTATGATTATAGGTGAAAGCCCGTCGCACGCCAAGCCGTCCCATACCCGCGTGTATAATGTTCGCTCACCCCAAGGTGCGCTGATGATCGAAATGACCAAAGCCGAACGGGTCCGGGCCGCCCTGGCCGGAGAGCCCGTTGACCGCGTGCCATTCAGCCTGTGGTACCACTTCGGGCAGCACTTCCGCGAGGGCGTCTTTCACGCCGAGGTGGAGCACGCCTTTTTTGAGCGATACGACCTGGACTTCATCAAGGTGATGAACGACTACGACTACCCGCGCCCGGACGAGCTCTACGACATCCGCGAACCGGAGGACTGGCACCGGCTAAATACGGTGAGCCCGTGGAGTTACGACGGATACAAGCAGGAGCTTGTCGCGCTGCGCGAGCTTTCGCGGAAGCTCGCAGACTCGGCGCTTTACATCGACACCATCTTCTCGCCGTGGACGACCGCGCGCAACATCTGCTTCAAGCACTGGCGCAGCCACATGGAGGAGCATCCCGACGACTTTCTTGCGGGCCTGGACACCATTACGACGAACCTGGAGCGGCTGGTCGCAGCGATGCTGGAGGCCGGAACGAGCGGCATCTTCCTGACCATTGCCGGCGCAAGCGACAAATACCTGACGGCGGAGGAGTATGAGCGCTTCGGCAAGCCCTTCGACCTGCGCGTGCTGCGGGCGGCGGAAGGCGCGCCGTTCAACGTGCTGCACGTGCATGGCAGCAACGTTCGGCTGCAGCAGGTGCTGGACTATCCAGTAAGCTGCATCAACTGGGCGGATCGCGATGAGACGAATCCGTCGCTTGCACAGGCGCGCGGGATGACGGATCTCACGCTGATGGGAGGCGTGGAGCACTTATCCTTCAAGGAGACTTACCTCGGCGATGTTGAAAGCCAAGTGAAGGACGCAATCGAGCAGACGGGCGGTCGCAAGCTCATCCTCACGCCGGGGTGTTCGGTGAAGCCCAACACCTACGTGCGCCAGATAGACAATCTGCGCGAAGCGGCGCACAAGTGGGGACGGATGGGTTCGGAATAGCGCCTAGCTGACCTGCCCCAGCCTGCTCTGTAGAAATTCGACGATAAGCTCTGCCGCATGGCCGTCACCAAACGGGTTC
The DNA here is from genome assembly GCA_030606285.1 of Planctomycetales bacterium. Lineage (GTDB taxonomy): Bacteria > 4484-113 > 4484-113 > 4484-113 > 4484-113 > JAGGTK01. The sequence continues at coordinate 28,310 of JAUWGS010000012.1, forward strand.
GGCGTATCCCTCGGCGGTATGCCACCGCTCCTCGTGCCCGCCAGGGCGTCCTCCATCTGATGCATTATGCGGTCGGCATCGGTGCCGATGACGCGGGCGAATCCCGCTTCCACCGCTTCCGGACGCTCCGTACGCTCACGCAGCACCAGCACGAACTTCTCCAGGCCGCAGGCTTCCTCCTGGATGCCACCGGAGTCGGTGAGGATAAAGCGCGCGCCGTGCATCAAGTGCACAAACGCGGTGTAGGCGCAGGCGGGTGTCAGCAAGACGTTCGGCAGTTCGCCGACTAGCGGTTCCAAGCCTTCGCGCAGCACCGGGTTCGGGTGCAGGCAGATGATGATGCCGACGGCAGGGTTGGCGCGGGTGAAGCCCGCAATGCCGCCACCGATGCGCTGCAGGGGCTCGCCCCAGTTCTCGCGCCGGTGCGTGGTGACGACGACGTATTCGGGGAAGTTGGCGATGAAGTCTCTGGTGGCCTGAGGAAACTCCGGCTTCATCTCCAGGACCAGATTCACCGCGTCCACGACTGTGTTACCGGTGATGATTATCTCGCCGTCGGCCAGACCCTCGCGCCGCAGGTTCGCAGCCGCGCCGGGCGTGGGGCAGAAGTAGTAGTCGGTAAGCTCGTCTGCCAGGCGGCGGTTCATCTCCTCGGGAAAGGGCTGGAAGCGGTCGGATGTGCGCAGCCCCGCTTCCACGTGGCCGACGGGAATGCGGTTGTAGAATGCCGCCAGCGCGCCGGATAGGGTTGAAGTCGTGTCGCCGTGCACCAAAACGCAGTCGGGGCGCTCAGCGCGCAGTATCTCGCCAAGGCGTGCAAGCGTGCGCGTGAGGATCTCGTCAAGCTGCTGGCCCTCCTGCATTACGTCGAGGTCGTGCGCGGGCTTAAGCGCGAAAAGCTCCAGCACCTGGTCGAGCAGCTCCCGGTGCTGGCCGGTGACGATGAGAGTGTGGGTGAAGTCGGGCGAGGCGCCGAGCGCGCGGATGACGGGCGCCATCTTGATTGCTTCGGGGCGCGTCCCGAGTATTGTCGCAATCCTCACCCCCACGGGGCTTATTGTAGCAGAGGGGGGAGGTTTGAGAAGCCCAGTAAAGGCAGTTTCTATGGAGCTAGTCCCTTAGCCTTAAGGTCTGGCAGTAGTCTCGTGTCGAATGTAGATAAACTGAAGAAGTTGTCCCCAATAACGGTTAGCAACCCTCTCAGCAGGCTATCCCAAGAAGGATGCCAGAATCCACGGCCATCCAGAAACACGTACAGATCGATCGTAGCTCTGGGATGACCGGAGTTATACCTCGTAACGTCGCTAAAAGATGCTGTGATTTCTTCAAAATATCTCTTTTCGAATCCACCGCTCTTCCCCAGATAGAATGCACATTGAATCAGCACCTGCGGTGACGCAGCTTCAGGAAGGGCGAAATTCACTTTGCGAGCCGTGGGCAGCATAGTAATTCTTACGTCAGATGGATAGCCTCGTATGCTAGGGTTACTAATCTTCCCTTCTGGCTCGAAGTTTGCCCCAGCCTCGTGTAGCTTTAAGGCGAGCGCATATTCGGCGAACTTGCCACGCTTGTTGGTTGCTTTTCCTCTCACTAGAGGTTCAGCCAACGCTGTTAGGAAGGAGGGATTACGAGCTAAAGCGCGACAATGGTTACTGCTTGGCGGAATATATGTGAAGATACCGGCGCAAAACCTCTCCAATAGCGCAACATTGCCATTGCTCCCATCAGCTATGAGTCTACTGGCCAAGCGGGAAATCCCACTCAATGACGGAGTGCGGGGTAGCCTTAGGTCGCCAGGGAGTTGAAACGAATGCTGCCCCAGAAACACTCCGAGTTGCACATCTATATCAGTCTTAGATAGACCATTAAGCACTACTAAGGCTTGGAGTGCAGAGCGAGTTGAAGGGGATAGCAAAACTCGGAAACGCCCGTTTCTCAGGTTGGCAACAAGTGGAGCCAACTCCCGAAGTCCTGTAGAGAGTTCACTGCGGAAGCTCTCCCTGAGTTGGGCGACAAACTCCTCCTCCACCGGGAGTCTAGGCGTTAAGCCATCTCTTAATTCAGCGATTCGAGCATCGATACGACTAGTACGAGCCATAAGGTTGTTTACCCCTTCTTAATCTTGTCTTCCAGCTTACGGATCAACTGCTGCACACCCAATTCAAGCACAGATGCTTTCCCCCCGTCAAGGAAAGACCGCCTAAGATTCCTGAATTCATCTCCAAGCCTCTTCTGCCTACGCAAACTGTAACAAGGCACCTTCAACTTCCGCAGTTGCGTCTTATTGATGCTGACAGTTCCAACACCATGTTTCATTGCTTCAATCTGGATTCTCCCAGCGCTAGTATGCATGAATAGATGAAGGAACGCAGCATCATATTGCTTTAGTCTAATGATGTGCAGGTAGTCGGTGGCAACTCCGATGTCTCTATCACTCAGAATAGGAGCTGTCTTACCAGCGCTGCCCACGCCCACCCGGCAAAAGACAAGGTCGCCAACGCGTGTCGTCGCACGCTCACTGTCCATCAGCGAACCCGGCTTGATGTACCGAGGATCTTTTAAGTAATCAACCCCTAGGACAGTGAGATTGGTTGCGTGAAGAAAGCGCTTTCCGCTCTTGCTGAAGCGTCTATCCGCACCGTACAGAGTACGCCCGCTAGTAATGTCACTGGTAATCTCTTCGAGATTCATCCACTCGCATTTAAATTCACGGTCAAGAGACGTAGCAGGTTTGGCGGTGACCGGTAATCCTTCCACGAAATCTCCAGATGACAGAATAGTCGTTCTAGCGCGATTAGGGCTGTCGTATTCAACCAACCTGATCCTATCCCGAACATGTCCTGAAAAAGGGCGCTTACGAAGCACAACCGCCGCTGTTTTCGCTGTTGTGTAATCAAACGTGTCTCTAGGTAGTCTCAGCACAGTAAGGACTTGACATACATCTGTCATATGACTGCGCACGTACTTGTCACGAAGATTCGTGACCGCGCCCTCAGGCAGTACGATGCCAATGTACCCACCGGAAGAGCATAGCCTGATAAACCTCTCAAGGAATAGAACTTCGATTGGCTGAGAAGAACGGCCTACTCCTAAATGGTACTGGTTTAGCACTCTGGGGTCGTTGATACGGTCATACCAAGCGCTGAACGGCGGGTTCCCAACTACAAGGTCGTACTTGAAATCTGCAAGGATTCGCCTTGCTTTAGAATCGTGCGACTCGATGTCAAGCGTATCAGCGCAAACGAAGTTGCTCCGCCCGAAACTAGAAGCACAGTGAGCAACCCATCTTTTGTCAATATCAGCCCCGAATAAGCTTACATGCGGCCACCTTTCACTTACAGCCTTTAGAAAAGTCCCGCTGCCAACAGCCGGGTCAACGGCTCTCTGGAAAATGACACTCGGCACTTCATCGAGGATTGCGGAAACGACCCATGTAGGCGTAAAGTACTGATTATGTGGCTGCCTATGCGGCCGTTCTCTGGTGGTTAGCTTAGCATCCATCTGGACCAATTATAGCGGATATTTAGCTAGGTACACAAGCGAGATGTACCTTACAATACATATATGGAGATTAACCGAGAAGACGTTATTGAGCTGCTATCTTCTTTTGCTGACGCGCTTGGGAATCTTGCGGAATTCGGGGAGGCTTATATCACGCACGCTTCCCATATTCTCGACAGCAAAGTAGGCTATATCTGGCTTGAGACTTGGACGCCAGCCTGCGTTGAGTGTAATGAAGAGCTAACCCGTGAGATGATTGAGTTGGACGAGCTGGGAGAATACAGCGAAGCAACCACGCTACTGCTTGCTGAATACGAACATCTGGCATGGGAGGACGCGAAGAAGTTAGCACAAGCTATGGATGGTGAACTACTGACCGTTCACTGGGTGGAGAAGGAAGGCATCTCAGAGCAGCAGTCGGCCGCCCTAATACTGCTGGATAAGATCAAGGAGCGTTAGCCGGAATAGCCGGGCTGGTGAGCCCGGCGTACTCCTGTTGGTCCGTCCCCCTACCCGCTCCAGCGGGCAATCATATCCGGGAGCCAATCGGTGAAGGCTTGGGCGACCGCCTTGTTGCCTGCCTCATTGGGATGAGAGTCGCTTTCGCTTTTGCGGTATTCGGCGCGCAAAAAACCGTCGCCGTCCGCAAGCACGCCGAAGCAGTCAAACACCGCGATGTTGCGCTCGTTCGGCGCCCAGTCTTTTTGCAGCCAGTCGCAGAAGGCGCGCTTGCGCCTGGCGTTTTGCGCGGTGGTTTTGGCTGACACGAGCGGCGGCGCGGTCCACGCTACGAACAGCACTTCGGGATGCTTCGCGAACATCGGCTTTAGCTTGTTGTAGTATCCCTTGTAGTCGGCGAGCATCTTGTCAGACGAGATGTTGCTTGCGGGATAGCAGCTCTTGAACGCGACAATTTCGTGGCGGTCGGCGCCGGTAAGGTCCCACGCAAGCACTTCGTCCATATGCTCGCCGAACGTGACCGGGAAGTGGTCGGCATTGGTATTGTCGCCGATCCAGCCGTCGCCGTAGGTGATGTCGAACACCGAAAGCCCCAGCTCTTCGAGCTTGCGCCACATCCCGCCCTGCTTCAGGAAGCCGTTGCCGCAGGAATGGTGCAGATACACGATGCTCATCCCCTCGATGCTCTCCTCCGTCCATGCGGGAGCCGCCGTGCTGCGCAACTCCAGGCCTTGGGAGCCATCCTGCTGCTTTGCCTGACCGCGGCAGGTGGACGCGCAGCAGAACAGCACCGCCACGCATAGCATTGCGAACCAGAAGACGATACGCATAATCCCTCCTCCCGTGTGTCGATGATTATAGCCAGTCTCGCGCCTGCTGCAAATTGCAGCCCTCCAGCAGTACCTGCTATACTCTAGTAAGTGCCAGGACGGACGCACTGCAGTAAGGAGACCTTTATGCTCAAGAAACTGGGGAGACTAGTAGTGGGTGCCAGTTTGGCTTTCGCTACTTATGCTCTCACACCATTAGCTTCCGCTATCGTCTTTATTGCCGCAGTAGGCGCATTTAGCGCGCTGTCAGACTCCAAGCACACTGCCAAGGGCAAGCGTGCCCGCGCCAGTAAGAGCGACAACACGAACTCCACTCCTAAGGATACAAGCTGAGCATCGTCTTAGGCTACTGGACTTTACCCGACCGCAGCTGGTTTCTCTGCTAGAATCAGCGTATGGAGAAGATCTGGGACGACCTTATCCGGATGGCGCTGAAGGAGGATGTCGGCGACGGCGATCTTACCAGCGAACTCCTCATCCCGCACGACCACCGCAGCCGGGCGGCGATGTGCGCGAAGGCGCCCGGCATCGTTTCAGGCCTGTCGCTGGCGATGCGGGTATTCGAGCTGCTGGACGAAAGCGTGGAGATTGTGTTGCACTGCGACGACGGGGACTACGTAAAGCCGGGAGACTGCGTGGCGGAGTTCACCGCGCATACGCGCAAGCTGCTGGCGGGCGAGCGGCTGGCGCTGAACTTCGTGATGTGGCTTTCGGGCATCGCCACCGCAACGTACGAGCTGCAGGAGAAGCTGCGCCAGGCGGGTGTGAAGACCCGCGTGACCGACACGCGCAAGACGATTCCGCTATGGCGGTTCGCCCAGAAGAAGGCGGTGCGGCACGGCGGCGGCGTGAACCACCGGATGTCGCTGTCCGACGCGATACTGATAAAGGACAACCACCTGAGCTTCTATCCCGAAACCCCGGAAGCGGTACGGCGCGTAAAAGCGCAGAAGCGGATTGTGGACCTGATTGAGGTGGAGATTACCGAGCCCGCGCAGGTTGAGCCGATGATTGACGCGGGCGCCGACATCCTGCTGCTGGACAATATGACGCCGGAACAGGTGCGTGAATGCGTGAAGCTGGCAGGCGGGCGGGCGCGCATCGAAGTCTCAGGCGGCGTCAGACCGGAAAACATAATGGACTACGCCATCGAGGGCGTGGACGTGATTTCGCTGGGCTACGTGACGCATTCCGCGCCGGCGCTGGATTTCTCGATGAAGATTACCGGCGAGGTGGCCGACTGATGCTGCTGGTCGTTGACATCGGCAACAGCAACATCGTCATCGGCGTGTGGCGTAACGGCGAGCTGGAGCATCGCTTCCGCATCACCACGCGGCATGACGCCACGAGCGACGAGTACGTGGGATTGCTGCGCAGCCTGTTCACCCCGGACTGGCTCAGCGGCCAGCACTTCATCGGCGCGGTTATGAGCAGCGTGGTGCCACCGCTGTTGCCACGAATGACTAAGGTCATCGAGCGCCTTACGGGCCACGAGCCGCTGGTGGTGGGCCCGGGCGTCAAGACCGGCCTGAACATACTTTACGAAAACCCGCGCGAAGTGGGCGCGGACCGCATCGTCAACAGCGTGGGCGCGCTGGCGCAGCACGAGCCGCCGCTGATCGTGGTGGATTTCGGCACGGCGACAACGTTTGACGTGCTGCAGCCGCCGGCGGACTACCTGGGCGGTGCTATCGCGCCGGGGATTGACATTTCGCGGGAGGCGCTTTCGGAGCGCGCGGCGAAGCTGCCGCTGGTGGAGCTTGCGCTGCCGGACGACCCGGTGGGGCGCACGACGGTGGAGAGCATCCGCAGCGGCGTGCTGTGGGGGCACGGCGCGATGGTGGACGGGCTTATTGCACATATCGAAGAGCGGCAGGGCTTCACCGCGAAAATCGTCGCTACCGGCGGCTTCGGCGAGCTTATGCGCCGCGCATGCAAGCGCATCGAACTCGTCGACCCGAACCTCACGCTCCTCGGCCTGCGCATCATCTGGGAGAAGAATCAGTAGGGGTTATCTGCCTAGTTCTCCTTACTACCTTCCTTAAGCCCTAGCTTCTTCCGCACATTCTCAACCAGCGGTGCGAATTCAGGATCGTCCTTGTAGGGTTCGAAGGCTGCGAAAACTGTATCTGGTTTGTCAACTTTAAAGCTCTCTCCCGATAGCACTTCTTGAACCTGAAGCTCGCTAATAGCTTTTTTCCGCTTCTTTTGCGCGGCCAGTGTAGCTGCTAGAATGATGTGGGGCCCCGCCTGCGAACGCAGTTTCTCATCGCCATCTAAAGCTCTCCGCAGCGATGCTTCAGCCTCTTCGAATCGCTTCGCACAGAAGAGCAGTTCCCCTTGACTTGCATAGGCTTCGTAGTAGTCGGGCTTGAGCTTCACCGCTTCCGCACACTTCTCTAGTGCTTCGTCATACTTGCCCAGCACTCCCAGCGCGATGCCCCAATTGTTGTAGGCTATAGCATACTCGGGCTTGTGCTTCACCGCTTCTGCGTACTTTTCGCACTCCTCTTTGTACTTGCCCAAGTTCCCCAGCGCTACACCCCAGTTGGAGTAGGCTTGGTGGTCGTCTGGCTTGTGCTTCACCGCTTCGGCATACTTCTCACATGCTTCCTCGTGCTTGCCAAGCATGGAAAGCGCAGTGCCCCAGTTGTAGTAGGCTTCAGCGTAATCGTGCTTGTGCTTCACTGCTTGTGCAAGCTTCTCACACGCTTCCTCATACCGGCCCAGCTTCCCTAGCGGCACGGCCCAGTTATTGTAAGCCACCGCATAATCGGGCTTGTGCTTCACCGCTTCTGCGTATTTTTCGCACCCCTCTTTGTACTTGCCCAAGTTCCCCAGCGCTACACCCCAGTTGGAGTAGGCTTGGTGGTCGTCTGGCTTGTGCTTCACCGCTTCGGCATACTTCTCACATGCTTCCTCGTCGCGGCCTAGCATGGAAAGCGCAGTGCCCCAGCAGAACCATAACCGCTCATCCTCGCTGTTATCAGCTTGGATGCTCTCCGCAATACTCACTGTGATGGCATGAGCATCCCTATAATGAGCAGTCAGCAAGTCGCGTATTGAGTACTTCCGCGGCTTCGAAAGCTCAGCAGCATATGCAGGTGCGGTGCTCTCAATCCGCTTTCGCAGGTTTTCTTTCAAGTCCTTAATTTGGGGAAGAACGTCACTCGCCAGAACTCTCCTTAGTAACTCCTCACTGGCCTTATCGAGAGCTCGCTTCTGCTTTTTCCGCACTCCTGGCGCCAAAGCGGTATACTCGCGGAGGTCGTCAAGCTCCTTCTTAGTCTCTGCGAGCTCCTTTTCCGTTCGAGTAAGCTGCAAAACAGGGCTCGGTGAATATGGTTTTATAAGAACATCCAGCACAGCATCAGTGCCTTCATCACTGGCCCTGAGAGCTTCAAGCAAGAGGCGCCATTCTTCGGCTTGCGACAAGTCGTAGTAGTGGTATGCTTTGAATCTCTCAGAAGGCATGTCCGGCCCAAGCTTAACAACTAACGGTGCTCTATTCTCGTGGCAGGACTGGAAGTCTTCCAACTCCTGAAGGCATCTTGGCCTGTCATCCCAGCTTTTGCTGTATAGGAGTAGGAACTCACGGCAGCAGTCAACTGCCCCTGAAGTCTCCCTCTCGATATGACCGCTGACCAGGTGAATCGGATCGAACCAGGGAGAGATCCCGGCGAATCTAAGGACGACGTAAAGCGCCTTCGCTGCCGCACCATGCGTATCTTTGTGATAGCTGATAAAGCAATCGTATTCGCGTTCTTTCTTCTCGTCCATGGAGCTGACCTCCCACTGCAATTATAGCCCAATAGGTGACAGTTAGGCTTTTGCAGTCTACAAGCCCTTCAATATCCGGTCGAAGTCTAAACGGCGGGGCGCAGAGACCCCGCCCTACAGGGGAACCGGTACGCAGGGCATGTCTTTTTTCTGTTCCCGATACGCTTCAATCATCTCGTCCAGGGCGTCTTCGAGCATCTCCCGACACTCTTCGAGGGTTTTTCCTTCGGTCACAACTTCCGGCCATTCCAGCAGCTGCCCCATGTAGCCCTCGGAGAGCTCAACGTACTTCGCGGTGAAAAGGTGGACGTTACGCCTAGCTGTTGTTCGCTTCACCATAACCAGGAGTAAGTATACCCTCGCGCCAACCCGTATGTCTATTCGGAGTGCAGGAAGCTTGCGGCTACGCACGCCCGGATACGATTACAGCTCACAGCTTTTTGTATATCCTATCGAAGTCGGCGGTGCCGACGAGGACCATCTGGACGACGCGGTCGCGGATGAGGACGAATATCAGGTTCGAGTTGCCGCGCCGGTAGGCTACGCGGCGCTTCATCCCCACCTGCTGCCGCGAAAGAGGCTCCTGCTCGTAGGCGTCGCGGAGCTCATCGTAGGTGGAGCCGAGCGTTATGCCCTCTGCGGTCTTCACACCGGGATACCTGGCGCGGAAGCCGACGACGAGTTCGGCGTATTCGGGCTCCTCATACACGCGCTTGAACTTCTCGACTCCGGGAGCGCCTCCGGGCGAGAATGCTGAACGCTCGTAGGTTAAGCTGCAAATACGGATGACGTCAACGCGCCCGTCGAAGTCGAAGTCCTGCAACGCAACTGTGATGTCCGCCTCGTCGTCTCTGCAGCAAAAGGCGCCGCGCACGACGGACGTGTGCACGCTTGCGTCAGCGAACTTAATCACCTCGCGCATCGCATCACGCGCGGTTTCGAGCCGGTCGCTGATGTGCGCGCCCAGGCCAAAGCTCTCGTCGGCGAATCCCGACGGTGCGCATGACGCAAGCAGGAGCGCAAGCGCGTGTGCAAGCAGTTTGTGAGCCTGAAACGGCTTCACTTTATCTATCCGTTCTCAGATAGCGGCTGTTAGGTCTCCTCGCCTTCAGGACCGGGTGCGCCCTCGTCAGGCGATGGCGGTGGCTCAGGAGCGATGCGTAGTTGCGGCGGCTCAGGATTGCCACCTTCGCTGGCCTCCTTTGCCTTCACCAGGAAGTCGGGCAGCGACAGTCCGGCGATATCGAACAGGTTTTGCAGCGGCGGCAACGACTTCATCAGATTGGCGAAGAAGTTCGCCGTGGTGGACGGGCCGCCTTCCTTGCTGTTGCCGCTCATCGAGTCCCAGACCACGACCTTGTCGATAGCCAGGCCCTTGACCGCCTCGACCTGCGTGCTGACCAGCTCCGGCAGTTTCTCGGTAATCATCAGGAGTGCGGCGAGCCGCGCGTCTTTTCCGGCGGCGCTGACCAGCTCACGCAGACCTTCCGCACGCTTCACCAGGATCTCCCGGTTGCCGCGCGCCTGGGCGTCCAGCTTGGCGAAGATGGCGTCGGCCTGTCCGCGCGCCACCCGGCGCAGCTTCTCGGCTTCCGCCTCGGCGGCGATTTCGATACGCTGCTTCTCGATCTCCTGGGGAACGACGATGTCCGCCTTCTGAGTTGCTCGCGTACGCTCGGCACGCTGCAACTCGGCAATACGCTCGGCGACGTAGGCTTCCTCCAGCGCTTTGGCGGCCTGCACTTTCTCGGCAGCCGTGCCGCGCTTGTTCGCCTCGGCCTCCTTCTCCCGCCGGTCGGCGTTGGAGTTGGCAATCTGGATGCGCGCCTGGTTCTCACCGTCAACGGCGTCGGCGTCCGCAGCTGCCACCCTGATGCGCTGTTCGCGCTCAGCCTCCGCCTTGCCCACCTCACCGTCGCGGAGGCGCTCGGCGACCTTCTTCTTGGCCTCGTTTATGGCCTGCGCCGCGGCTTCCTTGCCCAGCGCCTCGATGTAGAGGGACTTGTCAGTGATGTCCTTGACGTTGACGTTGATGAGCTTCAGGCCGATCTTCTTCAGCTCGATCTCGACGCCGCCGGTGACGTTGTCCAGGAACTTGTCGCGGTCGGCGTTAATCTGCTCGATGTACATCGTCGCAATGACGACACGCAGCTGACCGAAGATGATGTCCTCGGTAATGCGCTTGATGGCTTCGTTGGACAGGCCAAGCAGACGCTCTGCTGCATTCTCCATTACGCCTATCTCGGTGGAAATACCGACCGTAAACGTGGACGGTACATCAACGCGGATGTTCTGCCGGGATAGCGCCTCGCGCAGCGGGATGTCAATCGTTATCGGCGTCAGGTCCAGGAATTGGTAGTCCTGGATCACCGGCCAGACGAATGCCGCGCCACCGTGCAGGCACCGCGCAGAACGGCGGCCTTCCGGGCCCTGCCCTATGCGGCCGTAGATGACCATCACCTTGTCGGACGGGCACCGCTTGTAGCGCGACAGCAGCCAGGTCAGGATGAAGAATAGAAGCAGTACAAATGCTGCTATTAGACCTATGAGACCTTGTAGTGGCATGTTATCCCTCGCTCCTTGTTCTCTTTACTATAAAAGTCGTGGCGTCCAGCATCTTGGTGATAACGACTTTGGTTCGGGGCGGCAGGCGCTCCGGCTCGTCGCTGACCGCCGAGACCTCGCGCATACGCCCCTGCACAACCACCTGCACCTGACCCGCAGCTTCACGCTTTGGCGGTATGGTGATATATACCGTCGCCACTTTCCCGATGGCGTTAGCGTAGCTGATGTTGCCGTAATCGCGCAGCTTGAAAATCTGCGCCATCAGCCAGAACACCATTAGCATGAAGGCGAACCCGATGGCGGTTCCTCCGATGAGGGCGATATAGGGATTCTCCAGCCACTCGTAGAAGGTGACACCGCCCCAGCCGAAACCGACGAAGAACGCTATCAGGGTGCGCCAGGAGAGGAAGTGCAGTCCGGCATCGTGCGCCATGAAGTGGTCACTCTCAATCGAGCCCATGTCGAAGTCATGGTCGGCCACAGCGAAGTCGTGGTCGCCCACGCCGCTGACGTCGGCGTCCATATCCGTGTCCGCGTGCCCCAGCCCGATCATAGTGAGGATGAGCTGAAACACGAGCACGAAGGAGGCGCTGAAGGCAACGATGTAGAAGAACCTCAGAATCCCGGGCAGTGACGCCCACCACTCGTTCAAATCACGTACCCCCTTCCTCCCGGGCCTAACGAGCAGGACCCGTCTGCACTACCAGTTTACAGCATAGACGATGCCCCTGTCAAGCGCGAAGCCGCATTATTACTGGGCTCAGCGCGACCGGCGCGGGGCGGCACGGACGCACATGCCGGCTCTCAGCTGCCGGTTCACCGCAATTTCACGCCCGACGGGCCGCCATACTAGGCAAGACGGCCTGCATCGCGTAGAATAGTGGCACGCAGCGGGAGGAAGGAAGTGCGACACGAGGCGAATGTGGGCCGTGCGGCTGGCCCCAGCGGGTGCCATTACGCCTTTAAGGGGAAGCCGAGATGAGGGCGCAAGTCGTCACCTGGAACGTGCACAGCTGGCTGGACAGCAGCTTCCGGCTGCGGTTCTCCGAAATGCTCCATATTCTCAGCGGACTTCGCCCGGACGTGCTGTGCTTGCAGGAGGCACGGTGGGATCCTTCCCGGGGCGTTTATTCACCGGAAATCGCCCGGCTTCGCAGCGACCTGGAGCTTGACGGATATGCGATGTGCACGACGCATCTCAGCCCGCTCCGGCGACAGGCGGTGGGACACCTAATCCTCACGCGCCCCAGTCTCTGTAACATCCAGCATTTCGACATCGGGAGGGCGTTCCACATCCGGCGCCGACTGCTCCTGGCGGACGTCAAACTCGGCAGCGTGGAGATGACCATTGCCACGGCGCATCTCAGTCCGCTCCCCTGGCCGGCCACGCCGGGGTGGCACTGGGAATGGCTGCCGCGCCCGAGGGAAACGCGCCGGATGCTGAAGGCTCTGGCAGAGGTGGAGAAGCCGCTCGCGCTGGCGGTTGACCTCAACGCCACGCCGCAGACGGAGGATTTCGCGCGCGTGAGCGAAATGCTCGCGCCCTGCAGCACCACCCAGATGAGCCACGTATCGGGCATGTGCCTGGATTACGTGTTCACGAGCCGCGACCTGCCAGCCTCCCACCGCCCGCTGAACCTCACCTCCAGCCCCTCGGACCACTACCCCATCGCCGCCACGCTCAAACTGCCGGGCTAGCGGGCGGCGCACCTAAGGTCTCAGCCGATCTCGCCACCGAGGCGCTGAACCTCGCCGCCTTCTGGTGGCTCTTCCGCCGGGGGAACTGGAAGCGGGTCCGGGTGTGAGATGGGGGGCTTGACAGCCTATACGCCGGTATAGTATAGTTCTAACCGCCTCGGAGTCTTGCTCCCAGGAGAAACCTATGCCGAATCGCAATACTCATATAGCAGGCGGGCTAATAACTGGAGCGGTGGTATCTTTCTATCTCGCCCGTAATGAGGCACCTGACGATATGATGCTCGAAGTGCTTGGTGGTACTGCCATCGCTATATTGGCCTCGTCTCTTCCAGACCGCATTGACCCCCCAACAGGGCCGTATCATCGAAGTATTGGGCACAGTGCCTTGCTCTCCTCTGTAACGGCTCTAGCCATGGCAACTACTCTTTCTGATTGGCAACGCGCGTGCAGGGAAAGGTCGGTCGCCGCAAAGGAAGCTGGAGACAAGGTCAGCTGGTTCATCTGGCGTGTACTTGCAGGGATGCCTTGGGGATTTGTAGCAGGCTACTCCTCCCATCTCATCTTTGATGCTTTTACGGCAAGAGGCTTGCCATCCTAGATGAAAATCATCTTGGCTGAGTTTCACGTGCGTAGGCTATAATTGAGACGATGGCTGTTCGCACTGTTGAGCATGTGACCGTTGTCAGCTCCTACAAGAAGCCTCCTGTCAAGGACTTCGCAACAATAACCCCTAAAACACCTCTTGAAGAGCTTAACCTCAACTGGCGCGAACGAGATTTGCCAGAGAAGGTGAGAACGAAGCATGTGCATCGCCTTCATCCCTATCTGGGGAAGTACATTCCCCAACTCGTTGAAGTGTTCCTCCGAAAGTACAGGCCCACTCTTGTCTACGACCCCTTCTGCGGGTCGGGAACGACGTTAGTTGAGGCCAACACGCTAGGAATCGACTCTATAGGATGCGATGTGTCGCAGTTCAATGTGCTCCTTTCACGGGTCAAGACAGCCAAGTATGATTTGGGCAAATTAAAGAGCGAGATACAGGACATCCTTTTCGAGACTTCCAAGCTGCGAAAAGGGACGCTTTTCGGGATTGACACGTTCGACAGACTGGGTCCGGAGAGTGAGTATTTGAAGGAGTGGTATGCGGATCGGTCACGAAAGGAGCTCTTGTATTACAGGGAACTCATTGCCAACTATCACTATAAGGACTTGATGCGAGTTATACTCTCAAGAGCTGCACGGTCAGCAAGGCTTACCACGCACTACGACCTTGACTTTCCTAAGAAACCGCAGACAGAACCTTACTACTGCTACAAACATGGCAGAACATGTAAGCCCGTTGAGGAAGCCTATAAGTTCCTAGCACGGTATACAGAGGATACATACCGGCGGGTGGCGGAATTTGCAGCAATCCGCACGAAAGCAGATGTAGATGTGCGTTGGACAGACTCCCGTGGAGTTGACCTACCTAAGGGTATCGACTGCGTGATTACCTCACCGCCATACTTTGGACTCATCGACTATCATGAGCAGCACAAATATGCATACGAGTTGCTTAACCTGTCACGCTCGGATGAGGAAGAGATCGGAGCAGCTTCTAACGGACAATCTCAGAAAGCTCGTCAGCAGTATATCGAGGGAATAAACGAAGTGCTAGCGCACACTCGAAAGCATTTGAAAAGAAATGCCGTTCTGGTGATCGTCATCAATGACAAGTTCGAACTCTACGACCCGAAGCCTCTAGGATATAAATGGGAGGCCAGAATGCAGCGGCACGTGAATCGACGCACCGGCAGGCGTTCGGGTGCATTCTACGAAGACATCTTCATCTGGAGGAAGCCGTGATTGATACTAAGACACGCGCGAAAATCAAGGGTTATGTGGAGGGCTTTCTTCAGCACACAGTGGAACAGATACTCTCAAGGCAACGTGATAGGCAAGCTAAATTGCAGACCGGAAGGAAAGATACATCACCGGCTCACAAGCCTTTTCATCGTGCACTACTTCCGGAAGGAATCAGACGCATAAGCGAGTTCGAGAGGTCTTTTTCAACAGCGCTCGGAAGCACTTTTGAAGAGGCAGGGAAGCTTATTGCGGCTGCCACACACCAAACGGCCATAAGGGGACACAAAATATCCGGACGAGTGTCTGCTAAAGCCATCGGCCTGATTGAGGCAATCGTTGAATCCAATAAGCAGAACGGTTCGACGAAACCGTATCTTGAGTTCGTCCGACAAGTAGTGGATGCCGCCGCCGAGGATGGAGGTGAAATACGACCCGTGACCTCCGACCTATACGTGAAAACCCATTCTGGGGAGGAGTGGTATTTCGAGATAAAGTCACCAATGCCTAACAAGGGGCAGTGCCTTGAGGCTACATCGCGGCTCCTTCACATATGCGCCATCAGACATGAGCAATATCCGAAGCTACGAACGCATTTCGCGATGGGCTATAACCCTTACGGTGAGGATAAATCTGATTACAAATGGAGCTTTGCGGTGAGACATATGGATATGAAAAATCAAGTAGTTATTGGCCGGGAGTTTTGGGATTTATTAGGCGGTGAAGACACATACGACGATCTCCTATCAATCTATAACGAGGTAGGACGTGAGAAAGCTAAGTACTTACTTGATAAGTTGATGCTGAACTACTGAGCGCTACTCCAGCAAAGCCACCAGTGCGTCGAAAGCCTCGGTGAATTCATCATATAACTCTCGGTAAGTCCCGTCCTTGGAGCGCAGCGAGAAGAACGCGCCACCGCCGCCATTGCAATCATACTCAGAGTTAGTGTGCTTGAGTTGCCTACTGCGCCTGTCCAGTTTCAACCACTGCGTCTCCACTACACCCCCAACAATCAAGCGAAGTTGGTGTTTACCGTCTGAAATCCGCTCCCAGATGCCATCCCGCTTGAGAATTCGTATGGCCTCTTCAGGCGTCAACTCGACCTCATCCAAGTCGATTTCATTCAGATTATTTGTCGTTGCCATGTTGCGGACCCTACCAGATTCAGGTCCGAATTCAAGGGTATTAGCAGGGCAATTCGTGAATTGCCCCTACAAAGAAGGGCGAGGCCCCCAGGTGATACAATGATGGTGGCTCAGTCGCGCCATACAAGGCGCGAGGAGCAGGGGGAGTACGGTGGGAACGTTTTTTGGCTTCGTCGTCATCGCCATCGTGGTGATCTTCGCGCTCGCGGCGTTTGCGAACGCGATACGGGTATTCATCGGCGGCGAGAGTAAAGACGACCCGCACGCCAGAAAAGAAGCCCTCATGTTTGCGCTCATCGCGCTCGCGCTGGTAATCGTCGTGTTCTGCTGCTTCTTCGGCTGGCGACTCCTGTAGCGCATCTTCTGAGGATTACAGCGAACGCAGCGCATTACGCGCAGCCAGGTGCGCCAGGCGGAGGGGCTCGGGCGCGATGTGGGTGGTGATGGCGCGGCGTACCAGCGCTACCGAGTCGTCCACCGAAAGGTCCGGCGGCCAGCCGGGCGAGATGAACAGCAACCTGCGCGCGCTTTTGCCCGGACGCAGCACTGCGCCCATCACTTCCGCGGAATCCTCGCGTGTGAGCGCGCTCTCCCTTGCCGCTTCCGCGCGTAAACGCGCCCTGCCCTCCGGCAACTGCGGCTCCGGAGGCAGCGTGTAGCTCCCGCAAAGCCAGTTTTTCGCCACACCAACGGTCGTGCAGCCTGTAGCTTCGCCGAATACACAGGCTAGCCCCGCGCCGCGCGGATGGGCGACTCCCGCACCGTCAACGAGAAACGAGACGTCGCGTGCACGCTTCGTTTTGCGCAGCAGCCTTTCCCACGCCTGCAGCATCAGCGGAAGCTCGCGCTTGGCTAGGTAGCTGGGCCGGTAGGGCTCATTGACTTCGCCGCGCACGATGATTTCGCGCTTCACGTCACATCCCTCTACGCTGATTGAGCAGACAACGATGGCGCAGACCGCTGGAGAAGGCACTTCGCAGGGATCTTTGCAAGCGATGTCGATACCCGCGATGAGGCTTTGCACGTCAAGCATTCCACTCACACAATCACGGTCAGCAGGTGTTTTTCGGCTATGACGTCCTCGACGATAGCCTTGTAGTCGTCGGGATAAAGGTACTTTATCGCGCAGGCGAGGTTGGAGAGCACCGCATTGCCCTCCTGCGGCACCAGCACCGACATCAGCACCGTGGAGTACCGGCACTCGCCTGGCTCCAGCAGCACGCCCTGGCCGATCCAGGGCACGACCTGCGTCTGGCTGTCGATTATCACCGCGTAGTCGTAGCCCCGGCTGACGAAGCTGGTGGAGCAGAACTCGTCGTAGACCTGCCCCATCGCCCGGTAGTCGGTGAATGCCAGCAGCGGGAATTTCTCCATCCGCTGGTGCACCATTTCGCGCGTCCATTCGCCCTCGACGGTGATGCCGAAGTGTATCGCGTGCATCAGCGGCTGGGGCAGCTTCGTGGCGTGCGAGACCATGCGGAAGTTCTGCGGGACGCGGCCGCCGAGCGCCGCGATAATGACGTCGTAGGCGTCGCGCGCCTGGTGCGTGCCGAAATCATCGTCTATTAGCGGCTCGAAGGTCATTGTCTGCACCGCGCCGCCTTCCTTGCCGATGTCCTGGTTGCGCCGGTCGATGAACGCGACAACCTGCCGGATGCGGTCGATGTCCTTGCCGCTGTCGGCGAGCGCCCAGACGACTGCGCTCATGGCGTGCGTGTTGCACGACGGTATCTCTACGCGGCGCTCAAGCGTAAGATCCAGCACCGAATCGGTCAGCCCGTACATAAACTGCGGGCCGAACTCGCCGATGCCGCCCTCCGCCGCGATCCCGCGCAGCGACTTGCGCGGACGTGCAGCCAGCAGGTCCTCGTACCACGCCTTGATGTCCTGGCCGGTGCAGTCAACGATGCAGCTCACGTGGGACGCGGCTTCCTCCACGGTGGTCGCCACTGGATAGCGGAAACCGTAGAATTCGGCCTCGCCGAAGCGGTTGTAGACCTCGCGGTGGACCGCCAGTTTGACGCCGTACTGCTCGCACAGGCGCGTCATCCGCCCGATGTTCTCGTCGCGCCAGCTGCGCTTGGCCATAAAGAGCTCGATGTCCGGCAGCGCCTCGCGCAGAAGCATCGTCGTGGGATACGCCACCGCGCCGGTGCCGAGCATCAGCACCGAGAGCCCCTTGCCGGTGGGCAGCTTGCCGGTGCGCTTTGCGGGCTTCTTCGCTTTCGCCGATTTCGTTGTTTTTCCCTTGATCGCCTTCGACGTCTTCTTCGTAGCCATCACACGTCCCCCGGCGGACGCACCGCCGCCGCTGATTCTAACACCGGATATGGATTAGAGCTAACCTGCTACGCCCCGGGTCTCCTATAAATTGAAGCGCACGAGGATTACTTCGCCGTCCTGCACCGGATAGTCCTTGCCCTCGGTGCGCAGCTTGCCCGCGGACTTCGCGGCGTCGGTAGACCCAAGCTCCACCAGATCCTGTGCGGCGATGACTTCCGCGCGGATAAACCCGCGCGCCAGGTCGGTGTGTATCGCCCCCGCAGCCTCAACCGCCGTTGATCCGGTCGGCACGCTCCAGGCGCGCAGTTCCTTCACATTGAAAGTGAAGAACACAATCCGGTCCATCGCCGCAAGCAGCGCCTTCTTCAGCGGCGGCACCAGCGCGCCTTCAATGCCGTAAAGCTCGCGGAACGCCGCACGTTCTTCTTCCGGTAGCTCCGCAAGCTCCGCCACCAGCGCGATGGGCAGAGGATAACAGCGAGACGCGCTAACGCTATCGCCGAGTTGGGCGCACACGCTGTCGCGAAAGCCCTTGTCGGCGTACTGCTCCTCGGTGAGGTTGACAACCACCAGCTCTGGCTTTAGCGTGAGCAGCGCGAGGTCTTTAAGCTCGTTTTTCTCCTCAGGTGACAGCTCGGCGTGCAGCGACGCCCCACCCTCCAGCAATTCAACCACGCGCGCCAGCAGCTTGTAGCGCGGATCGTCGGATGGGCGCTTGGCGACCCGCAGCTTCGTCTTAAGGTTGGAAAAGGCGCTGTCGGCGTTGGCGTAATCCAGCAGCACCAGCTCTTCGCGGAAGCTCTTGTAGTCCGCTGCGAGCTGCTGCGCTTCGGCGTTAGCCTGCAGTACAACGACCAGCAGGTCCGACTGACGGATTTCGCGGAGGATGCGGTTCACGAGCTTGGTGGGCGTGCTGCTGCCGAACCCGGGGAAGTCGTACAGCTCGACCGTGAGCGGAACGACCTTGCGTCCGCTGAGGATGCCTGCAAGCGCGGCAAGGCGCGCGTCCTCCAGCTCCACTGGCGCGACCGGCGGACTGAAGGATTCGGTCAGCATCGTTTCGCGGGGCTGCTCGCCCGAAAGCAGCGTGAACAGCCGGCTCTTGCCGGTTCCTTCCGGCCCAATTAGGCTAATCCGCAGCATAGCCGCTACCTCCCCTTTGCGTGGTGGGTCTGATTATAGCAGTGCGGGCGTCCGGCGCCGGGAGTTGTGATAGAATCCGATGCGCGATCCGCGCAAACGCGCGCGGAACATCGTCGGGGCGTGGCTCAGTCCGGTTAGAGCGCAGCGTTCGGGTCGCTGAGGTCGCGAGTTCGAATCTCGCCGCCCCGATTGTATTTCGTTGCCCGTGGCAGCAGCGAGCCACCGGGATTGCGGGCGACTTTGCGAAGTGGATGATCTGATTTTAGAACGTAAGGGCTGATGGAGGGTCGGAACTGATGGCGCGATTTACTCTTGAATACTGGAAGGATGAAGGCTGGTATGTCGGGCGGCTTAAACAAGTGCCTGGCATCTTCAGCCAGGGCGAGTCGCTCGAAGAGCTCGAAGAAAACATCCGCGAAGCCTACGCGCTGATGAGAGAAACCGAAGCCGCGCCCGACCTCGACGTGCAGCCCGAAGAGGTTGAGATTGAAGTGTGAAGCGGCGCGAGCTAATACGGGAGCTTACGCGCGCGGGATGCTACCTGCTGCGCCGGGGTAGGAAGCACGACATCTACATCAATCCGCGCACCGGAAGGAAAGCGCCGGTGCCCCGGCACAACGAAATACCCGACAGCATGCGCCGGATGGTTCGCACGCAGCTTGGGCTGAAGTAGAGGTCGCGAGTTCGAATCTCGCCGCCCCGATTGTTTTTTGCATCACATCAAGATGTGGAGCCATCCTGGTAGTCCAGGGCTTCAGCCCTGGTCTTTTCATCCGACGAGCCAGCCCTAAAGGCTTGCCCGCCTGGGCGGGGCTGGACTACCGGATTCTCTTTCGTAGGGGCACGGCACGCCGTGCCCGCCAACGTGGATAAGGATGCAAAAGGGCATAGCATGCTATGCCCCTACAATCAACAACGACACTTTAGAGACGGACGCGCAGTCTCCAGGCTGCGCGATTGAAGGCATATAAGGAGTGGCGGCCCGCCGGCGCCTGTGGCGTGGCGGGTAAACCTGGAGATTTACACGCCTGGGCGTGCCGCCACTCCAGGTTTAATCAGAGAAGACGGCGGTCATACCCTCCGACGCTTGCGCTATAGCGGGCAAGAATGACCGCCCTACAGCGTCCCTTCTTGCTGACGCTTGCCCGCCATAGCTTTAGCGGCGGCGGGACTGATAGCTGACAGCTGATAGCTGAATTACCCCGGATAGTACTTCATGACGAGGACATCATCCTCGCCGCCACCTTCGTCCTCCGTACCGGTGGGCTCCGATTCCTCACCGCTCGGTTCTCCTTCGGTGCCACTAATATCCTGCGCCTGTTGTGCCGGCGGCGTGAGCGTCAACTGCGCAACCTGCCCGCTCCGATGCCCGCAAGCGGCAAGCAGAAGTGGAATCGCGACGCCTGCTAGCATCGCAACTGCGACTATACGGATAACACCTTTCGCCTTCATCTTTCACGCCTCCCCGCGTGCCATTATTCGCCATTACTGTATCACACGCTAATCGTGCTGCCCGGGACTGCTAGCTCTATTCCCGCAATTTCGCGATGTACGCGCATCCGGACACGGGCGAGCACTCCGGCCACGCGCGGCGCGTGGTGACGAATAAACCGGGCACCGGGCCGCCGGGAGCGCGGCGTCCCGCGAAACGCGGGAAGCGCCGACCCGATGGAGTGCTTCTGCTAGGCAGGCTCCAGGACGTTATCAACGCGAGATTCGAACTCACCAGCCGAGAGGCCCGTTGATCCCCGCTTCAAGTGCAGAAAGAACTCCTTGTTGCCTTTGGCGCCGGCAGGCTGAGCGAGAATGACCTGCTTCACCGCAAAGCCATCCGCCTCGAGCTGCGAGTATGCCCTCATCAGCACTCGCTTGTGCAGCGTAGGATGGTGCACGACGCCGCCGGTGAACCACCTGCGGCGCTCGTCTTCCGCGTCCGGCTCGCGCTCAAACTGCGGCTTGAGCAGCAAAAGCCCGTCGGCGCGCTCCCCTAGTAGCGGCGCGATAGCGCTGCAAAGCCCCACGCCGGAGATGAACGAGACATCAACGGTGAATAGGCCGCACGGATCGGGCACGTGCCCGGCGCTCAAGTTGCGCGCGTTCACTCCTTCTAGCAGCACAATGCGCTCATCGCCTCGCAGCCTACCGTCCAGCAGGCCCGTTCCCACATCCACCGCGTAGACCTTCGCAGCGCCCTGCTCCAGCAGCACTTCGGTGAAGCCGCCGGTGGAGCTACCGACATCCAGGCAGATTGCGCCCTTCACCATCGGGCTGGCCTCGCCCAGAGCGTCCAGGCAGTTCTTCAGCTTCAAGCCACCGCGCGATACATAGGGGCATTCGGGCTCGACCAGCTCTACTTCTGCGGTATCCGGCACCGCCGTTCCCGGGCCGGTCACAGGCCTGCCGTCCACCAGCACGCGCCCCTGCATAATCAGCGAGCGCGCAATGCGCTCATCTTCGACCAGTTTACGGGAAAGTACCAAGTCCAGCAGGCGCCGGCGCGTCACGTAAGGTTCACCACCATCGCGTACGCCACGAAAAAGCCGATGGCGCCGCCGATAAACACTTCGAGCTGGTTGTGGCCCAGCATCTCCTTGAGCACTTTGTAGTCGAACTCGCGCACCATCTTTCCGCGCAGCAGCTCGGGGATGATACGGTTCAGCACCTGTGCATGATTGCCCGCGGAGCGGCGCAGGTTCGTCGCATCGTACACGACGACCGCGGCAAACAGGACAGCCACGGCGAAGAGCGGCGAATCCACACCAAACTGGTAGCCCATCACTGTCGCGAGGGCTATCACGCCTGCAGAATGGGCGCTTGGCATCCCGCCGGCGTCAAACAGCTTGGCGACGTTTAGCTGCCGCTCGGTGTACAGGTAATACAGCGTCTTGGCTATCTGGCAGATCATCCAGGCGATAGCCGGCGCACTGATAAAGACGTAGGTGCCCAGGAATTCGGACATTGCCGTAAGCGATTATAGCAAAGGAGTTCGCGCGCGCGGCTCCCCAACCGCGAATAATGGTAATTACTCCATATTCGGCCCGGGGAGGGAGGATGGGGGGAGGGGACCCCCGGGCCGAGAGTGAGTTAGGCTCGTACTGTGAAGCAGCACTTTGCCTATGGGGCACCTCTCGATGACCCCAGAGAGTTGTTGGGGAGGTCAACCCTCACTATAAGTATACCCTCTAGCGGAGCAAATTGCTTGATATTTCAGCATATTTCGCGAAATCCCTTTATCTGTCGCGCCGCAGCGTTTGGCGTGATAGAATCGCCTGCAAGAGGTGTTTATGGTTCTTGTCGGCCCTGAAACCATCGTGCCAAAAGAGCAGGTTGTGTCCATCGTCTCGGTCAGGGAGACCGGCGGCGGGATGGAGTGCAGCTACCAGGTTCAGCACCCGCTGACCGGCAAGGTCTACCTGTACTCCCTCACCCTTCCCCGCGACGCCACTCCCCTCAGCCCCGAATGGAAGGAGCTCAATGCGGTATTTACCGAGATGTTCCCCCGCCGCGAGTATATGCTCACCTACCGCGACACCGCCAAGGCGCTCATTCTCGAAGCGGTATACAAGCTTGTGAAAAAGCCCCCGGAGAAGAAACCCGCAGCTGCCGATGAGAAGAGCGAACCGGCGCAAGAGCCTTGATCCCCGCGGCTCAGCGCTGCGCTCCTTCAACCGAAAGGCTTGCGCGGGTATAATACTCATAACCTTATGCCAAGCGGGGAAACTATGCTCGTTCGCTTTACCCTGACGACAGTCCTGCTCGTCGTGTTGCTGAGCGCCCCAGCGCTGACCGGCACCGTGCGGGTTCACGACAACCAGCTCATCGTGAAGATGGCAGCCGGACGCCAGGCTTCGGCGCTGGAAGCGCGCGGCGCGAAATCGGTGAGCCACGTGCGCAGCCTGCGCCTCTCCTACGACACCTACGAGATCGTCCGGGTGCCCGAAGGCGAGGACCCGTTCGAGTATGCCCGGCAGCTTGAGGACTCGGGGCTGGTGGAGTTCGCCTACCCCAACGTCATCAAGACGGTGACTTCGCTGGAGGAGCTGGAGGCGTGCCCGTCGTTTATCCCCGACGACACGTACCTGCTCAACCCCTACACCTCCTTCGCCCAGGCGTGGGAGAACCCGCGGGCGTGCCAGTGGGGGCTTCTGTGGACCAACGCACCGCTGGCGTGGGATTACACGACCGGAACGAGCAACGTCATCGTGGCGATGATCGACACGGGTATCAAGTTTGAGCACCCGGAAATTCAAGGCCGGCTGTGGAAGAACGCCGACGAAACCCCGGGAAATGCCATTGACGACGACGGTAACGGCTGGGTGGACGATATTTTCGGCTACGACTTCTCCTCCTACAACGTGGAGCAGCAGACCGGCGGCGACCCCGACCCGGCAGATACCCAATCTGACGCCAACGCCCACGGCACCGCTACCGCAGGCATCATCGGCGCGGCTTCCAACAATGGCATAGGCATCTCCGGCATTGCGGGCGGCGGGAAAGGGAGCGATACCGGCGTCAGGCTGATGATTCTCCGCGTGGGCACCAATGCCAACATCACGGTGGACGCCGAAATCGCAGCCCTCGATTACGCGGCGCAAAACGGCGCCAGGATAATCAATATGAGCTTCGGCGGACCGACGGGCGGGCCGCCGGAAGCCAACGCAATCACGCGCACCTGGAACGCCGGCGCGCTCATCATCGCCGCCGCGGGCAACGAGCCGGCGGGCAATCCCGACGGCATCGACCTGCCGGCCGGCTTCGAAGAGGTTATCGCAGTCGGCGCGACCACCATATTCAGCAGCCGCACGGTGTATCCCACAACCGGGCTCGTCCCGGAAACAGTTGCGGACTACAGCAAGGTCGGGCCGGAGCTTGAACTCGTCGCGCCCGGCACGCACATCATCACGCTTCTGGGCTCGTCGGGCTACACCACCGACTCCGACATCCAGTTCAAGGGCACCAGCGCCGCGACGCCCATCGTCACCGGTTTCGCCGCGCTGCTGGCAAGCCGCTTCTCGGACAAGTCCAACCAGGAAATTCGCAATATGATGCGCCAATCGGTGGTGGATATGGGGACGCCCGGCTTCGACGAGGACTACGGGTACGGGCGCATTGACATGGTGAAAGCTTTCCGCGACAACGAGACACCCACAATCGAGCTTGTAGGTAACACCAATAACGACAACGTAGTGGATGGAAAGGACGTGGATGTGTTGATAGCGCTCTATGGCCTTCGAAAAGGAATGCCCCACTACGAGCCCCTTGCCGACACCAATAAGGACGACGTCATTGACGAGCTGGATATCTTCCTCATAGGCCTGAACTTCGGAAAGACCCGCGAAGACCTCTAGCCGCCGGACGCTTAGCGGCACTCGATCCCGTCGAAAGCCTGCGCTATGAGTGAGCGCGGCAGTGCATCTCTGCGGGGGGCTCCAGCTCAGTAATAAATGGCGAATCTGAGTTCGGTGTCTGTGACATAGCTAATTGCGGGACAACCGTTGACGGTCTTAAGCGAGGGATAGCTTAGATCCACATCGTCGTTATCTACGGTGACTGGAGTTCGTCATCGACGAAGTGTTCCCGTTCAAGGACGCGGCGAAGGCGCACGAAAAGCTCGAAAACCGCCGTTCCACCGGCAAGCTGTTGTTGAAGCTGTAGTTGTGACCTAAGAGCCCTTAACCGGACGGATGCCCAGGATCATCTCCTCAATCTCAGCTCGCGTCTTATGTTGAAGACGATTGACTGTTTCGCGTTCTTTAGCGATCTCCGCACGCCCTACCTCGACTCGCTCCACGATGGCCTGCTGAACATCAAGCGGCGGAAGGGGAAGGCGCAGGCTGCGAATTTCCTGGCTGTTGATGTTGTTCTGCATGATTAGCCGACTTAAAGAATCCACCTGCTGCCGCCCCACAGGCGAATTGACGTACGATGCGACGAAGTCCGAATCCGCTCTTTCTAGAGAGGGACGCAAGCGGATGAGATAGGAGGCGAAAACGAAGTTTCCTTGTTCATGAAAGACCGCGCATGTGCCCACCAAGTCACGGCTTCCGCTTGTGCGGATGATGAGAATATCCCCGTCGTGCAAGCGCAACCTGTTTAGCGACATCTTTCCTAGCGGGATATGCTTCAAATCTGTAGTATCAATCCTCCCGTCCTTGATGTTGTTTATCCGAAGAGCCGGCGTCCCTTTCCCGTCGGCGTTGGCCTTTTCGCTGGTGCCGTATTGGACCGTTTCGAGAATAGAGCTAAGACCCGTTACAGGATAATTGCCGCGTGAAAGGTCAATCATGGAGGCCGCGGATTGGCCATAGCTGACACTCCAACGTTCGAAATCCTCCCAATGGACGGCGAGGGCTTTCGGCGGGGCGGCCCGTTTGGGAAGAGTAAGACCGAGGTCAGCGAGGAATTGGGCGGCGGTTTCGCGCTCGATGCGGGTGATGCGTTCGTTGGCCTTCGCTGTGGCATCTTGCGCCTTGCGCCATCGCGACACAATCGCGCTTTGAACCTGCAACGGAGGAAGAGGGATTTCGATTTGCTCGATCTGGGCTGGCTTAACCCGCTTTCGACCGCTCGCACCGCTAATCATGCTATTGATTGCGTCACGGAAGAAGCTAGTTCGAAACACTAGCTTGACATACTCAGGCATTGCTTTTTCAGGTTTGACGCGATAAATAGGATATTCGCTGCTTACGACTATAGTGCCCATTTCCTCCGGCACAACACTTATCGCGCCGTTGCGAACGTCTATCTTAGAATAAATTACATCGCCAGGATGAGCGAAGAATAGACGCCCCTTGAAGTTGTTCTGACCCCGCATGTTGCGCAGTTCCATCTCTCCATCAAAATGAAGCGTGATAAGGTTAAGGGACGCGAAATTGTGTTTCATTCGGTCAACGATTTCAACCCGCTTGTCCAGCGCATCTCCAAGAGGTTGGATGAAGGCCTTAGGCCACTGCCAGTCAATATCAAAGAAGCTGCGGACACTCCATCGCGCCAACTCCCTAAACCAAGTGGCGAAAGCCCTGATGCGTTTGCTGTTGTCTTGGGATTTCATATGAAATAACCTTCAGGATTCCGCCGGTATTCGCGGTAGTGCTCTAGCGCGGTCATGCCGATGTCCCCGGGAGTACGGTCGTTGGGGTATAGCTCGTTTAGGTCATCCTCACCGGTAGCGGTGATGCCGACCTTTTCGGCCTCGTAGAGAAAGACAGGATAGTCGAAACGCTCCTTAAGCAGCGCGCGAGCCTCAGCATTGATATTCATTTCCGCTGCCTTCTTGTAACCGCGCAGTTCCTTTTGGGCAGTCTTGCGGCGTTCGGCGTCGCGGGCCTTCTTCGCCTCCGCGATTTCAGTTTCAAGGCGTTCGGTTTCAGCGGAGACTTCGGGAACGTACTTAGCTTCTATCTCGCGCTGGGCGCGTTCCTTCTCGTCATTGTATCGGGCTTGTTCCTCTTCAGTGAACTTCTGCATGAATAGAAGTGACGCCTTGACTGACGTACCGGAGGAATAGAATGTCTCTTGCGGAAGACTGATTACGGCGCGGATGTAGGCGCGGTCTTCACAGAAGGAACGGACGCGAATCAGTGAGGGATTGTTGAGAACGCCCTCAGGCAGGACAATGCCAAGCCTCCCGCCAGGCTTTAGAAGAGCTAGGCAACGCTCGATAAAGAGAATTTCGGTTTTAACCTTGCTCTTTCCCGACCTAGGCAGCTCGAAAAGCGAAGCTATGGGTTTACCCGTGGCGGCTTGAACGCGAGCCTGCGCGTCCTTGTACGTTTCGCCGAATTCGCGGATATATCGGCGGGAGTCTTCGTTGGAGACAGCAACATCGCTGTCTAGGATTATGTCCGACGGCTCGACATTCGCGCCAAAGGGAGGATTCGTTAGAACGATGTCGAAGCGCTCCTCAAAGATACCATTGACGTTGATAAATCCATCATGGTGATGTACTCCGCCGTGACCGTCGCCGTGCATGATCATGTTCATCTTGCTGGTGCGGGCCATGCGCTCATTGGCGTCAGTGCCAAAGATGCAGCGGTTAGCCAATGTCCAGACGCGGGAACCTTCACGGGTGGAGTCGAGCGTAACCTGCAGTTCATCGAATCTCGCGCGGAGCATTTCAGCTTTCTTCTTCTTGCTGTATTTCTTTTTGTCGAGTTTGGCTTTAAACTCCTGGTATTGCCTGTCAGCGTCGGCGAGTATTTGTTCTCGGACTAGCTCGAAAAACCGGATAAGAAAGCCGCCAGAGCCGCTGGCCGGGTCGCAGATAATGTCTCCTTCCTTTGGCTCCATCATGCGGATCATGAATTCGACGATGGTGCGTGGAGTGAAGAACTGGCCTATTTCGCCCCGGAAGGTACGGCCCAGGAAGCGCTCGAAGGCGATACCCTTTATATCCTCGCTGGTGTCGGAGAGGTTGTATCGCTCAAGTAGGCGCACAATCTCGCGACCGGTAGCGGTCTTAAGGTTGATGCGTTCGCGGTCCTCAAATATGCGGTCTGCTTTATAGAATTTCTTGGTTTCCTGAAAAAGCTGGTCGAGGGGATTATCGCCGAGTAGTGAATCAAGATATTCGGCGGTGAAAAGGTTTTGGCGCTGATGCTTACTGCTCAGTTCGCGCTCAACCCAAACCTTGACAAATAGCACTTTGGCAATTTCGTCAAATGCCGCTGCCGGGTCCTTTTTCTCGCGGTTGCGGATAACATTGTGGCATTGATGCAAAAGCTGGGCGAATTCCTCTTCCTTGAAAACCTTCAAACGGGCTATGAGTTCCTTAATCTCCTTATCGCTAGCTTCAGCATAGGGGATGTTCTCGATTTCCTCAATGTAGCCTGGCATCCGGTCTTTCTTAACACGCCAGAACTTCGTTTCGCGCGTGTTGTGTGTGACAAAGAAGGGAGCGTTTGTGAGGCGAGCATAATTGTCACCTTGCGCGTAATCCTGCGGTTGGATGGTCACGTTGTCGGACTTGCACTCGACGATAATCAGGGGCGATTTGCCATCGCTCTTGTCCTGTGCAGTGCGCCAGACGACGAAATCGGCGCGTGCTTGACCGCTGCCGCGCCCGGTGAGTTCCTCTTCCTCCGCGATCTGCTCGGGCTGGAAGCCGTACTCTGAAACAAGGTGAATAAGGTATTCTTGCCGCACGCGCTCTTCGGGCGTCTCGACCAGCCACTTCTGGCGAATGTGGCTCCAGACCTTACCGTCTTTACGACGGACGGCGATTTCCGAGCTTGCCCCTGAGGCCGTCTTATTCATCTTTCCCTCCTCGGGTTTCCCTCTGCGCAATTGTAGCACGCGCGATGTTTACACCCGCGCCGATGAATCCATCCGCCCCCATTTGCGCATACGGCGCGTCCGCGCCTATAATCTGCGCGTGGAAGGCTTAAGCGGGGAGACGGGGAAGCGCAAGCGCCGCACAACCTCAACCGAGAAGCGCATCATCGTCCACCGCCGGCGCAAAGTCTTCCTCATAATCCTGCTCCTCCTCGCAGGGCTTGGCTACTACGCCTACTGCACCTACTATTCCGGGCGCTTGATCCTGCTGCAGCAGGCATCGGCGCTGGAGATTACTCGCGGCTGCACCTTCGGGCCGTTTTACCTTGCTGAAGGCGCCGCGTGCCTCTACAGCTACCGTGTCGACGTGCCTGCAACCGACGGGATGTGGGAGACGAAAATCGAGCTGCTGGACGACCACGGGCGCGTAATCCATCCGCAGACCGACTTCATCCTGGCGGGCGGGCAGGCACTTGGCAAAAGCTCAAGCTACGCCCGCTCGGGCCTGCTAAGGCTGCGCCGGTCGGGGTATTATTCGCTGCGCTTCACCCAGCTCAACGGAAGCTACGCCGCAAGCTCCGCGTCTCCGCCGGTAATGACGCTCACCGTGCGCGCCGGAGCGATTCGCGGATGGCTGCTGTGGCTGCCGCTCGCATTGATAATCATCCTGCTCGTGCTGTTGCTCTATTTCTGGTAGCGCCGACAGACGTCCCGCATTTTGCACCCGTACATCCGGGGCCTTATCTGCTACAACACACCAATTCCGCTCTTCACAAGCCCCAGATGGTAAAATTACTGAGTGGCGATGCCCAAGCGGAAGAACCAGCCGGGGAGTGTGGACTTCCCGGCGGATGCGCGCAAGCGCGAGGAAGACGCACGCCGGTGCCCCAAGTGCGACGGCGAGATGGTGCGCGGCGAGTTTTCCTCGGTCGCCAACTTCGGCGTGACCAAAGAGCCCCACTTCGTCGCCACCTACGGCTGGATGCAGGTCAAGTACGACCGCGCCACCCCCATTGACACGTATATGTGCCTGAAGTGCGGCTACGTGGAATTCTACGGGCGCACGCCGCTTGCGGTGCTCGACCCCGTAAAGCGCCAGGAGTACGTCAAGGAGCAGTTCCCGGAACTGAAGAAGAAGCTCGAGGAGCAGGAGAAAAAGCAGCGCGAGAAAGAATCCATGGAAACCCTCCCCGACAGCGACGACCACACGGGGATTTAGCTTCTGTAGGGTGGGGACTTGTGCGCCCAGCCTACTCTGCGGTGTTCCTCTTTCGAGTAAGCGGTGCGTGCAACCCAGCCGACCTATCTCGGCACAGTGACGGATTTCAGGATGCCCTCGATAATCTCTTCGGGCTTGCGGCCTTCAATCTCCAGCTCCGGCGAGAGTATCAGCCGGTGGTTCAGCACGTGCGGCGTGAGCACGGCCACGTCGTCGGGCGTCACGTAGTCGCGCCCCTCCAGCGCCGCCGCAGCTTTTGCGCCCCGCAGAATGTGTATTCCCGCGCGCGGGCTAGCGCCGAGCACAATCCCCGGACGCTCCCGCGTGCGCTGAACGATGTCCAGTATGTAGTCGAACAGCTCGTCTTTCACCCGCACCGCCGTCACTTCTTTCGTCAGTTCGCTAAACTTCGCCGAGACTCCCAGGTCGCGCAGTCCCGCGCTGGATATGTCCTGCGCGTCAAAGCCTTGGTGGTAGCGCATGAGCACTTCGCGCTCGCTTTCGCGCGGCGGATAGCTCACCTTCACCCGCATCATGAAGCGGTCGATCTGCGCCTCCGGCAGCGGATACGTCCCCTCGTACTCGATTGGGTTTTGCGTGGCGAAGACGGTGAAGTCGTGCGGCAGCGGCATCACGTCGCCCTCCACCGTAACCTGCCGCTCCTCCATCGCCTCCAGCAGCGCCGACTGCGTCTTGGGCGGCGTGCGGTTGATCTCGTCGGCGAGTAGCAGGTGGCAGTAGATGGGCCCGCGATGCAGCCGGAAGCGCCCGTCCTGCGCCGAATACACCATCGTGCCCAGGATGTCGCTGGGGAGCATGTCCGGCGTAAACTGGATGCGCCTGAACGGCTCGATGCGCCCCTCCCCCTCCATCTCCGGCGCGCCGCCAAGTATCGCCGAAAGCGCCTTTACCATCAGCGTCTTGGCGAGTCCCGGCACGCCCTCAAACAGCACGTGCCCGCGCGAGAAGTACGCCACGAG
>JAUWGS010000005.1 GCA_030606285.1 Planctomycetales bacterium
AGAAACCTTCATTGAGTATTCCAACACTGCCTGCACGGTGGCAATTCGCAGTTCAGAATTTACTGATCGCCCTGGTTGTCCCATCGTAGAGTACCTCCCTTCAAGTCCCTACGATGTTACATATGTCCTAGAACAGTACAACTACCTCCTACTTCCTACTTTTCCCAGGATCCCGCTTAAGAACTGCCAAAAACGCCTCCTGCGGGATGCTGACGCTGCCGATGGAGCGCATTCTCTGCTTGCCCTTGCGCTGGCGCTCGAGCAGCTTTCGCTTGCGCGTGATGTCGCCGCCGTAGCACTTCGCAGTGACATCCTTGCGCAGCGCCGCTATCGTCTCGCGCGCGATGACGTTCGAGCCGATTGCCGCCTGGATGGGCACGGCGAAGAGGTGGCGCGGTATGGTGCGCCGGAGTATCTCGACGACTTCGCGCCCGCGCTGCTGCGCCCGCTTGCGGTGGGCCATGAACGCCAGCGCGTCCGCGGGTTCTTTGTTGATGAGTATGTCCACGCGCACCAGGTCCGCGTCACGGTAGCCCGCAAGGTCATAGTCAAACGAGCCCAGGCCGCGCGACTGCGTCTTCAGCGCGTCGTAGAACTCGTAAAGTATCTCCGAAAGCGGCAGGTAGAAGTAGATATTCGCGCGCTCGGATGTCAGGTACTGGATGTCTTTTAGCTCCCCGCGCCGCTCCTTGCACAGCTCAATCAGCGTGCTCTGGTACTGCACCGGTGAAAGAATCGTGCCGAGCACGTACGGCTCTCGTATCGCTTTGATCTCGTCCGGCGGCGGGATCCGCGCGGGATTGTCCACGGTCAGCACCATGCCGTCGTGCAGCTCGACTTCAAACGCGACCGACGGCGCGGTCGCCACGATATCCAGACTGTACTCGCGCTCCAGTCGCTCCTGCACAATCTCCATGTGCAGCAGGCCCAAAAACCCGCAGCGGAAGCCGAAGCCCAGCGCTTCGCTGCTCTCGTGCTCATATTGCAGCGCGCTGTCGTTGAGCGCCAGCTTCGCCAGCGCAGCCTTGAGGCTGTCGTAGTCTTCGTTATCGCTGGCGTAGAACCCGCAGAACACGAGCGGCTTCACCCGCCGGAATCCGGGGACGGGCTTTTCGGCGGGCCGCTTGCCGAGCGTAATCGTGTCGCCCACCTGCGCGTCGCCAATATCCTTGATGCCCGCGAAAATGTAGCCCACGTCGCCCGCGCCCAGATGCCCCGTCTCTTGCAGCTCCGGCCGGAAGAACCCGCAGCCTGAAACCTCAAAGCGTTTGCCGCTGCTCATCATTCTGATGATGTCGCCGGTCTTCATCGCACCATTCATCAACCGCACGTACGACACGATGCCCCGGTACGGGTCGTAGTGCGAGTCGAATATGAGCGCCTGCAGCGGCGCATCGGAGTTGCCGCGTGGCGGCGGAATGCGCTTCGCAATCGCTTCGAGCAGCTCCTGTACGCCCTCGCCGGTTTTAGCGGAAACCTTGAGAATTTCGTCGCGCGTCCCCCCAATAAGCCCGATGATTTCGTCCTCCGTCTCCTTCACCCGCGCAACCGGCAGGTCAATCTTGTTGATTACCGGGATTATCTCCAGCCCTTCCTCGATGGCCAGGTTCAAATTGGCTATAGTCTGCGCCTCGACTCCCTGCGCCGCGTCAACCAGCAGCACCGCGCCCTCGCACGCCTTCAGCGAGCGCGAGACTTCATACGAGAAATCAACGTGCCCCGGCGTGTCGATAAGCCCGAACTCGTACGTTGCGCCGTCTTCGGCATCGTAGCGCAGCCGCACCGCCTGCATCTTGATGGTAATGCCGCGCTCGCGTTCGAGGTCCATCGAGTCCAGGAACTGTTCGCGCATCTTGCGCGGGTCAACCGACGCCGTCAGCTCCAGTATGCGGTCGGCGAGCGTGCTCTTGCCGTGGTCGATGTGCGCCACGATGCAGAAATTGCGAATTGCCGACAACTGCGCGATAATGGCCTCCACGGGCGATTATAGCATCGCTGAAGCCCGTAAAAGGTGCGTTTGCAGGGCAATTCATAGGGGCAAACGATGAGGACAAAAGCACTCACCAACTACCTGTGGAGCGCGTTTTTCATCGCCGTCGTCATCTACCACGCGCTGATAATCTCCGGAAGGCTCCCGGTTGAGGATGTAGGCGGTGTCGAGCTTATCAGCTACATCCTGCTAGCTTGCGGCATCATCACGCTTCTCGTCATAGTTGGCCTGGACGTTTTCCTCATCAGCCGGACGCACCGGATCCACGTGAGCGCCGACCTGCTGCCGGAAGGCACGGGGCCCGTTGACGAAGACGAACTGGCAAGCCAAGCTAAAGCGTCGTACTACATGCGGTATTTCATCATCACGTGCGCGCTGGCCGAAGCGCCGGGCATCATCGGGCTCGTGCTCCACATCCTCGGCGGCTCGCCGGTTATCGTGCACACGCTCCTGGGCCTGGCATACTTCACCCTGCTCTACATCCGCATGCGCATGGCAACCACCTGGGAGAAGATGTACCTGGGGTAGCTAGGATTTGATGATTATGTGCTATCAGTCGACAGTACGAGAGAAGGTAGGTAGTGGATGACTACAATGAAGGAAGATAAAATGGAAGAGAATAAAAAGCCGGAGATGCCGCCCGCGATTTCTGCGGTTGGATGTATTATTGGGGCGCTTATTATTGTGTATTGCTTTTTTATTCCGCGAGTGTATAAATTCCTCGTGGAATTCTATTCAACGTATGATGATGGTTCGTATGGAGATGATTTCGTGGCGTTTATGGTTACAGGTATTCCGATAATTGTTTTAGTGTTTATTGGAGGATTAATTAGGTTTCGGTATCGCGTCAAGGAGTAGGAGGTGGTGGACAACATGGCAAATGCGACCACAATGGATAGAGTGAAGGCTACTAAGAGGAGAGTCGCCGAAGAATTTCGTCGTCATGGTTTAGATACCTATGTGCACCTTGTCGATGCAAAGGGCAGAGTGGTCGTCAGAACTATCTTCAGAACTAAAGACGAGTTCTGGGATATACAAGTAAAAAGTATGAAGGGATACGGGCGTGTAATTGGCCTAGATTACGAGGCAATAGCGTCTTCCAAGAGCTACATACTGGTCGTTAACTACAACTTCGATGACCGCAACGAGTACATGTACTTACTACAGCGACAGACATTGCTTCACGTAACTAAAGATAAAGATTGGGGCGACTTGTGGGTTAATAAGCCTGAACGCCAATTCTATTACGAACAGAAGGGCCAAAACCTGGAGGACCTTGCACATCGAATGTCAATGCCGACTTTCATGCACTTCGTTGCGCATCCACCATTGTATAAAGGTGAGTAGTATTTCTTATAAGGAGAGATGAAACTCGCATTCACCAAAATGGAGGGCACGGGCAACGACTTCATCGTCGTTGACGACCGCGACGGGCGCTATGTTGGGCACGAAGCCGACCTCGCCACTAAGGTTTGCCCGCGTCGCACCGCCATCGGCGCCGACGGCATCATCTTCGTGCGCAACCCGCCCGACGGCAGCGACTGCGTCGTCGAGATGGCCTATTACAACGCCGACGGCAGCTACTCCGGCATGTGCGGCAACGGCCTGCGCTGCACCGCGCTCTTCGCCGCGAAATCCTTAGGCGTAACCGGCGAGGACATGCACGTCTTCGCTGACGGCGAGCCGCACCTGGCTTACATCAAGGCCTCCGACGAGAAAACAGCCGTCGTCGGCGTCGCTATGGGCGAACCGGTATTCGAAGTCGAGCGCGTTCCGGCCGACGTCGAAGGCCCGCGCCACATCGGCCGCCCGCTGCAACTCGCCGAAGATTTCGTCGCCGAATGCACGCTGCTTTCCCTGGGCAACCCGCATTGCGTGATGTGGGTGGACGAGCTTAGCGACGCGCTTTTAGAGCGCATCGGCCCGCAGGTGGAAACCTCGCCGCTGTTTCCCAAGCGCATCAACGCAGGCTTCGCGCTCAAGCGCGGCGACCAGATCGAGCTGCGGGTGTGGGAGCGCGGATGCGGCGAGACGATGGCGTGCGGCAGCGGCGCCTGCGCCGCGGCAATTAGCGCGATGCTCACCGGCCGCGCCGAGAAGGGACGCAACGTAGGCGTGCGCATGCTCGGCGGCACGCTATTTGTCCGCTGGGACGGCGAAGGCAACCCGGCCGTCCTCACCGGCCCCGCCAGCATAGTCTACGAAGGCACCATCGAAGTATGATGGGCTCTATTAAGTCGGAGTGGTGACCTCCAGGTCGCCACACCTTCAATCGCGCGGCCTGGAGACCGCGCGTCCATCCTTATGGGGGGCTGGTGAGCCGTTCGGCTGAACTCAGGCTGAAGCCCGGCGTACTCAGTGGGGATTCAACAATGGCAAAAGCGACCGCTCCACCTACCCTCGCGGGAGAGCCCATTGGGCTCTTATCAGCGAAGCGGAACCTTTCATTAATATTATACCATCGCCAAGCGGATAGCGTGCTGCTAAACTAGAATAGATAATGCCCAAACCCAACGAACATATCGCGGTGCTGAAAGGAACTCCTGAGCCGCTGCTGCTCATGGACGCGACGGGATTAGTCTACCGCGCGTATTACTCCATCCGCGAGCTCAGCAGCCCTGCGGGTATACCCGTCAACGCCGTCTTCGGCGTGTTTAAGATGATCCTCAAAGTCATCGAGGACGTGAAGCCGAAGGGCTGCGCCGCGTTCTTCGACACCGCGCGCAGAACTTTTCGCACCGAGCAGTACGCCGATTACAAGGCCAACCGCCCGCCGCCGCCGGACACGCTCATCCCGCAGATTCCCATCGTCATCGAGGGGATGGAAGCCTGCGGCTGTCCCGTGCTGCTGGAGCCGGGCTACGAGGCCGACGACCTCATCGCAAGCTTCGTCGCGCAGCACCCCGACGACTTCAAGCTCGTCCTCTCCGGCGACCGCGACATGCTGCAGCTGATTGACGACAAGACCTGGGTGCTGGTGCAGACGCGGGGCGTCAGCGAGCTGAAGGTCTACACGCCCGATGTCTTCTGCGCCGAATACGGCTTCGGGCCGAAAAACTTCGTGGACTACAAGGCGCTGCGGGGCGACCCGTCGGACAACATCCCCGGTGTCAAGGGCGTGGGCGAAAAAACCGCCAAGAAGCTGGTTGCGCAGTTCGGCTCGCTGGAGGGCATCTACGAGAGTCTCGCCGAAGTCAAGCCGGAACGCATCCGCAAGGCGCTGGAAAACGCGCGCGAGGAGGTCTTCCAGTTCCGCGAACTCGTGACGTTGAAGCGCGACTGCGAGCTGCCCGCCGGGCACGCCGACGCGCGCACGCCCCAGTTCACCGCCGCCGACTTCCTCGCCTACCTCGAAAAATACGGCCTCCGCGCGATCAAGAAACAGCTCGCGGGGGAATAGAATCACCTGTGGGTAGGGCGGGCTTTAGCCCGGCTCTTTTCTCTTGCTGGCGACTGATAGCTGATAGCTGGCCACTGACCGCCAGCCCGGCTCTTCGTCTTGCTGACGACTGATAGCTGACAACTGGCAGCTGATTACCAGCCCGGCTCTTCTGTTGCCCGGAGTGGTGACCTCCAGGTCGCCACACCTAGAGTCGTGACTTTCCAGTCGCGAACGGGTTATTGAAGAATCGGGGTTGGAAAACCCCGACTCTAGAAATGAATATTCGGTAGTCCAGCCCTTTAGGGCTGGCTCTTTAGACCTGAAGACCAGGGCTAAAGCCCTGGACTACCACGACTTGGCGTGCCCCGCCTGAAATACATTTCTGCGTTGTAGGGCGGGGTCTCCGCGCCCCGCCTTGGTGGCACCGGCGTCTCGCCGGTGGATTGGGGGGGAATCACGGGCGGGACGCCCGTGCCACCAGAATAGTCCTCTTGTAGGAACTTGCCCGCAACCCCAATGAGTACGCCGGGCTCACTAGCCCGGCTCTCAGAACAAGCGGAGCTAACTAGCCTAGCAGCTTCAGCGGCTCTAGTCAGAGCCACGTGCTCAAATGCTACAATACCCGTAGCCTGCTGGGGGCCGGGCAGCGAAGCTCCCCAGCCATAAGGGGGAAGTATCATGAGAAAAAGAACATTCCTTCGGCACACTATCCTCGCGTTCGCTATTCTCATGTTCGCACTCGTGCTGACCACATGCAACAACGGCGATTCCAACACTGAGAGTGGCTACGAATCCCCCAGCGGTCCTGAATGGCACATCATGGTTGTTGACAGCACAGGTGACGTGGGCTTGGACACCTCCCTGGCAGTAGTCAATGGCAATCCCGCCATCAGCTACTACGACAGTGTCAACAGCGACCTCAAGTATGTGCGGGCGAGTGATGCCAGCGGCGGAAGCTGGGGCGCGCCGGTAACCGTGGATAGCACGGGAGATGTG
Organism: Planctomycetales bacterium; assembly: GCA_030606285.1. Taxonomy (GTDB): domain Bacteria; phylum 4484-113; class 4484-113; order 4484-113; family 4484-113; genus JAGGTK01. The sequence goes on from JAUWGS010000005.1 coordinate 6,369, forward strand.
GGCTGGCACACCTCCCTGGCGGTGGTAAACGGCAACCCGGCGATATCCTACCACGACGTGGGCAATGACTACCTGAAGTACGTCCGGGCAACTGACGCCAGCGGAGCCGATTGGAGCTCACCTGTTACCGTTGACGGTGGCTGCCAGCAGTGTGGCGCAGGTAGCGTGCGTTCTTACACCTCCCTTCTGGTGGTAAACGGCAACCCGGCGATATCCTACTTCGACGGCACCTACTATAACTACGACCTGAAGTACGTGCGCGCGAGTGATGCCAGCGGAAGCGCCTGGGGTACTCCCGTTACCGTTGACCGCGCAAATGCCTTGGGCAGTTTTGCCTCCCTGGTAGTGGTAAACGGCAATCCGGCGATATCACACGTTAGCTGCTACGACCTGAAGTACGTGCGGGCGTTCAATGCAAGTGGAAGCGCCTGGGGGGACCCGGTAACTGTAGACAGCGATGGACATGCAGGTGAGTATAGCTCGCTCGCGGTTGTCAACGGCAGGCCTGCGATATCCTACTTCGACGAGGCTAACCGCGACCTGAAGTACGTCCGGGCGACTGACGCCAGCGGAGCCGCTTGGAGTTCACCTGTTACCATTGACAGTGCAGGTAGCGTGGGTTTTAACAGCTCCCTTGTGGTGGTAAACGGCAACCCGGCGATTTCCTACTTCAAAGCCGGCGGCGACCTGAAGTACGTGCGGGCGAGTGATGCTGGCGGAAGCGCCTGGGAAATCCCCGTTACGCTTGATACTAGCGTAGGTATCATAGGCCTGTACGCCCACTCTCTTGCGGTGGTAAACGGCAGGCCTGCGATATCCTACTGCGACGTTACCAACTTCGACCTGAAGTACGCCATCTATTATTGAGGGAAAGGGGAAGTAGCGGGCGCGGGTATAGACGATCGAGAAGCACCCGATAAAGCCCTGGCAGCACTAGCGGTTGTCGTACTCGACAAGTATTAGGGCAATATCTTGTCGCAAAGCTCGCCATACTTCTCTGTTGGCACATCGAAGAAATGGAATTGCTCCCATAGCGGGTTCATAAGAGTGGCTATCAGCTCCTTCACGCTCGTCGGCAACGCGTTGACGTCAATAGAAATACTGTTGCGCCACTCTGGTGTCCTTGAAATCCTGTTTGACTCGATGCGAGGCCCGCACCAGTCGCGCCAGATAGTCCTGCTTTCTAGTTTGTCAAAACGTACATGGAACAAGACCTCCTTGTGGTTACCAGGAAAGGCCTGCGCGAAGTTGAGACTGTGTATTAGCCCTTCTGCTATGTCTCCACTATAATGGTAAGGATTGATTAGCGGCACGTTTCCAGGGAGATACTCATCAGCTCTAGGAGATATATCCTCAGTGTAAGCTCTAGTTGCATAGAATCCACCTTTGAACGATGCTATCCAGAAATCGACGCTAGGACGATATTCTGATGTAGCAATGAAGGCCTCGAAGTATTTGTCCCTTGGATATGGCTGAAACTCGTTCAATGTGCAAACTCCTATTGGCCAAGGAGACTTCATGACCTGTGCTTTCATGCACACTTCCCTGAGATCTAGGAGAGGAATCTGCTTAGGGGTAGGCAACAATGCATAGGCGATAGTCCACCGGCCAAAAGATGCCTTCAACATGTCGCGTTCCTGCTCATGGTTACTTCGCAGACCGCTGAAGCGCTTGTCTCCTTCATTGACTAGCTGGTCGATTATTGCGGTATCGCTGGATGAGTCGGTTTTGGACGTGTGACGTTTGGTGGGTGGCTCGCCAAGAGGTGGTTTCTCAGATATACCATGGCAGGTGCGAACTAGACTGGAAAGTCCGGGCTCGTAGTCATCCAAAGGCTCCGCCTTGATGCCCGCCAGTGTCGGCGGGAGCTGTTCCGGAGAAATACCCAGTAACACCGGAATGAGCCTGCACGAACCTTGGATTCTCTTGACCATACCAGCATCGAGTTCTGTCTGCACCCACGCGCTCTCAAAGCTGTTCTCAGAGACGATCGCGAGGAAGTAATCACAATCCTCAATGCCCTGGTCAATCTTGCATCGCAGGCTGTCGCCAAGGAGAATTTCCCAGTCGTCATACCACGCTTCCACGCCATTTTTCCTTAGGTCTATGGCTAATCGTTTGACGACCGACTTGTCCTTTGATGAATGGCAGATGAAAGCTTTTGGGGCACTCATAGCTCCTCCGTTTCACTTATTATAGCAGCCACCCCAACTTGCAGCCCCGCCCCATACAGGCGATAATCGCAGCGGTGGAGTATTACTGGCTGCTGATTTTGGGGGCGTTCATCGCGGGGGCGGTGCCGTTTGGCTACATCGTCGCGCGCGTATTCTTCCGCGCTGACATTCGCGAGCTCGGCTCCCGCAACATCGGGATGGCCAACGTCTGGCGCAACTTCGGCGCCGATGCCGGCATCGCCACGCTTATTCTGGACGCGGCGAAAGGTTTCGCGCCGGTGTTTATCGCGCGATACGTGCTCAATGTTCCCTTCTACGCCGAGAGCACGCAAACCGCGCTAATGCTCAGCGGCATCGCGCTTGCGGCGATACTCGGCCACACGTTCACGCCGTTTTTAAACTTTCGCGGCGGCAAGGGCATCGCCACCGGCCTGGGCGTGCTGATTGCGCTGTTGGGCGCATACGTGCTCATTCCGCTTGGCGTATTCGTTATCGTTTTCGCGCTGTTCCGCATCGTCTCGCTCGGCTCGCTCACTGCGTCAGTCGGGCTGCTCGTCGCCACCGCGCTGCTGCCCGCAATCTCCGCATACCTCTATCTCGCAATCGCGGCGGCGGTGCTCATATTCTTCACCCACCGGCAAAACATCGCGCGCCTGGTGAAGGGAACCGAGCCGCGCCTTACGCTCACGCGCCGTTAAACACTAAAGCCACCCCCCGCCGGAAGGTGGCTCAGCTTGATAGCGTCGAGGTCGCAGTTCCCTGCGCGGTCGCCTGTTGAAGATGATTATACCGCCTGAAGGTTTCAGTTCCAATAGCGGCGCGCGCGCATTGGCGGCGCACAGCGCAACCTATAAATCCTCCGCCAGCTTGAGGTATATCTTCTCTTTTAGGTCCGGAGGCACCGGCTCGCAGTCGTACAGGCAGTTCAGCCCGGACATCAGTATCTCCACCGCCTCCAGCTCCACTTTGCACTCGGCGCATTCGGCTAAGTGCTCGTGCAGCTCTACGAGCTCGACAATGGTCAGCTCCCCGAAAAGGAACTGGAGAATTTTAATCCTGACTTCCAGGCAGTTCATCTGCGGTTATCCCTTCTTCGTCCATCCACCGGCGCAGTTTTTGCAGCGCATAGCGCATCCGCGACAGCACGGTGGACAGCGGTCGGTCCATGACCTGCGCGATCTCCTCAAACGTCAGCTCGTTGTATACCTTCAGCAGCACGACCATCTTCTGCTCCGGCGGCAGCCGGTCGATGAGCACGCGCAGGTTCTTGCGCGTCAGCCTCTCCGAAGTAATCTCCTCCGGGCCCTCGTCATCGGACGGCAAAAGTTCTGCGCGCTCGCGCGCGTCCTCACCATCTAATACCGGCTCGTTGAGCGAAAAAGCCTGATGTGCCGCAGTCTTCTGGTAAAAGCGCCGGACTTCGTTCACCGCAATTTTATAGAGGTACGACGAAAGCTTGCGCTCCGGGTCGAAGTTCTTTAGCGATTTGAACAGCCGCAGGAAGACGTCCTGGGTCAGGTCTTCGGAGGACTGCTGGTCGCGCACCTGCTTTTTGATGAAGTTGTAGATGCGCATGTGGTAGCGCTCGTAGAGCTGGTCGAACGCGCTCTGCTCGCCCTGCGCGGCAAGCTCCATCAGCTCCTCGTCGGATGCCGCCGGGCGCGGTACGTGCTGTTCTTTCACCGTTGCCATCGCGCTAATTCACAATTCCACACCGGATGCCACACATGCGGCATTTGACATACACCCGAGCGCAAGGAGAATTCCGGCGGCAGCCATTATCACAGTCCATCTCACACACGTTTCCCTTGCTCGATTCTACCGTGCGCACATTCCTGTGTAAAGCGGCGCTCTGCGCGCTCTGTGGGGAAATGTTATACTTTTAGTAATTCCGCTGTGTGCAAAAGCATGGAGGTGAGGCGCAAGTGCCAAAGCGGATGAATGGGCGTGGAGGTTTCACGCTCATCGAGCTTATGATTGTCGTGGCCATCATTGGTATGATTGCGACTATCGCGTTGCCCATCCTGATACCGACACGTGACACAGCCCGTGATGCCAAGGCCAGGGCTAATCTGCGTGCACTGTGTTCGGCTCAGGGGGCCTATATCGCCGTGCACAAGGAGTACGGCTCCTGGGCCGAGCTGGTAGCCGACAAAATTCTCGATGAATCGTGGATCGGCGAAAAGCTCACCGGCGATGACGGCGTCGTCTATACCGAGACCCAGGAGGGCACCGTGGATGAGTTCGAAGGCCAGGCCGCGGTAGAAAACGGCAACACCTACATCATCGACGAATCCGGCGCCATCCAGCAAACGGGCTGATCGCGAGCGCGGTTCTCCCGCGCTGCTCTTCCGTAGGGGCAATTCACGAATTGCCCTCCCCGTCGGGTTCAGCCGCTTATCCAGGTTTATCCGCCTATGGAGGGCGGATGACCTTGAGGATAGCTGGCTAGAAAGCCGGCGCTACCCATCGTAGAGGCACGGCATGCCGTGCCCTCCCAACATGGAGTCGCGACTTTCCAGTCGCGATTCTATTGGTGGCAATTCGGGGCTAGAAAGCCCCGACTCCTCGGTTGGGGATTTTCCTGGCTACCGGCTATTTACCCGTCACTACGCGCCGCGCCACTCTTGTAGGGGCGATTCACGAATCGCCCTTTCTTCCTCCCTCCTACTTCCTACGTCATACTTCCTACTCATCTTCTGCTACAATCTGCCTATGAGCGAAGAGAAGTCACCGAAAACCAGCGTCATCTACTGCGGCGACTGCCTGGACGAACTCAAACGCCTGCCCGACAACTCCATAGACCTCGTCTACATCGACCCGCCGTTTAACTCCAACCGCAACTACGAGGTTTTCTGGGGCGACACGCAGCAGCGCCGCGCGTTCGAGGACCGCTTCGGCGACGCTAAGGCCTACTGCGAATACATGTTCCCCCGCATCGCCGAAATCTACCGCGTGCTCAAAAAGACCGGCAGCTTCTACTACCACTGCGACTGGCACGCCAGCCACTACATCAAGGTCAAGCTGCTCGATGAGATATTTGGATTCGGCAACTTCCAGAATGAGATTGTCTGGCTGAGAACAACAGGTCATAGCGATTCGCACAAATGGAACCACTCACACGACACGATTTTTCTTTATTCGAAAGGAGCTAGTTTCACCTTTAGACCTCACTATATTCCTTACACTGCCGACCACATCGCGAAGTCGTTCAGGCACGTCGAGGAGGGCACTGGTCGCCGTTTCTCAATCGGTGACCTGATGGCGGCGGGCCTGCGCAAAGGGGAGTCAGGAAAACCATGGCGAGGCATTGACCCTGCGGAGCGTCGGGGGCATTGGCAGTATACAATTCAGAAGCTGGAGGAGCTAGACAAGGCCGGGCGCATTTACTGGCCACCCAGGGGAAGAGTGCCAAGACTGAAGAGGTACTTGGACGAAATGCCTGGTCGTCCTCTGAAATCTGTTTGGGACGACATTTCTGTTGTCCAAGGGAGCGCTAAGGAAAGGCTAGGCTACCCCACCCAGAAGCCTCTTGCCCTTGTCGAGCGCATCGTCAAGGCATCCTCAAACGAAGGCGACATCGTACTCGATCCATTCTGCGGATGCGGGACGGCGCTCGTCGCAGCGCAGAAGCTCAACCGGCGCTGGATTGGCATTGACATTGCACCTTCGGCTTGCCGCGTGATGGGCGAGCGGCTGGAGCGTGATTGCGGCCTGAAGCGCAACCGCGACTTCATGATTGAGAATCTGCCAATCAGCGTAAAGCGCCTGCGCGAGCTTCCGCCGGACGAGTTCCAGGAATGGTGCGTTCACGCGCTCTCGCAGGGCATCCCCGGCAGCACGTCGGTCGTTTCGCCGACGATGAGTGGCGATATGGGTATAGATGGCAGGCTCTACCTCGTTGACCGCTTGAGCCTGAAAGCGGGCGCGAAGAAGGTCAAGAAGCTGAAGAAGGGCGAGCAGGTGCTGGCGTTCGACCCGCTGGAAAACTACATTCCCATTCAGGTGAAGCAGAAGGACAAAGTAGGCAGGCCGGACATTGACGAGTTCTACGCGGCGATAAAGCGGGACAAGCGCAACCGGGGCTTCTTCGCGGCGTTTGGCTATGCGGATACCGCGCGTAAGGAGTGCGAACGATGGTGGCTCGAAGAGCAAATTAGCATCCAGCTAGTCACCGTCAAACAACTCATCGACCGCGACTTCCGCAAGGAGCTAGAATACATCAGGATGCTGGGAGGGGGGTAGGAAAAGAGGTAGAAAGTTATTCCAAATTCCGTTCAAGGTATAATATGGCAGTTCGCTTTCAACTAGGCGAAGCCGATGAATAAGGACCCAAAGAGAACCGGTCATCGAATTAAAATAGAAATCGAAGGGTTCGGTGAAGAACCCGATATTACTCTTCGCCAACTCGTCAAGGCTTTGGGCGGAGTACAGAAATGCTTCTCGCAGTCCGCCGAGTACCACAAAAAGGGCGCGATTAAGACGAAAGGCAGGTACGAGAAGCTCGTTGCAGAGCTTGCCGAGCTTTACATAGTGAAGCTCAGTTCATCTGTGCCTATGGTTGAAGTAGAAACCCGGCCTGGGCCGCCAGACCTTTTTGACACAGCAGAGCAAGTGTACGGAACTGTGAAAAACTGGCTCGTTCTTGCAGCTACTAAACCAACGATTGAAAAAGCAAAAGGGCTCATCCCTGATGAATCGCTAATGACGCAGTTGTTGGAGGCAACTCAAGATGTATTCCCGTCTGCTGGGCAGGAGTACAAGGCGAGAATAGCCTTTGAAGATGAACCTATAATAAGCTTCGATATTCATGGCCGCGACCGAATCGCCGCGCTTGCTAGCGGGTTTGAGGAAGCTGTAACGCCAGAAGTAATAGAGGAAGAAGTAATAGTCACAGGTTTAGCCAGAATAACTTTTCCCGAAAAGCTACGTTTTAAGAAAGTGTATGAGATAGAGATGGCCACTCCAGAAGGAGTATTTATTGTCAGAACAAAACACCGAGAGTTTCATTTATATGGAGGCATTACGCCTAAGGTGTACATGAAATCTGGTCTTTGGCTATGGGAGTACGAGAGTTTAGGAATTATCGCTCACGGTGAAAGCCGGGATGAAGCTCGAGAAGCTTTTTATAACGAGTTCGCGTTCCTTTGGGATACGTACGCAGATGCAGATGATAAAGAACTTACGGAAGATGCTAGGGAGCTCAAACGCAAATTACGGGAACTGGTATCCGAGGTTAAAGGGGCGATAAATGGCTGAGCTAAAGGGACGAGAGATCAACAATGCCCTTTTAAGCAAAGGATTTAGAAAGCACGAGAACGACCATACTTATTACGTGCTTTACATTAGAGGAAAGAGAACATCAATTAGAACTAAGCTTAGCCACGGGTCCAGAGAATATAATGACACATTGCTCTCCCTTATAAAAAGGCAGCTCAGGATGCCTAGCTTGCAGTTCTTACTCGACTATGTAGACTGCAAAGCAGATAAGGAAGACTACGTTACGCATCTTATCGAGAAAGAGGAAATACGCTTCAGCTAATATCTCGCGTGCACGTAGAGGCTGCCACACGTCTCCAACGGCGTGCCGTGTACGCCGCAGGCGCATAAACCCCCCAATCCCTCACCCCTAATCTCTAGTCCCTCTCCAACAATTCCCAATCCCTGCCTATCCGTGCTTTCTTGTTCCCCGAAGGCGGGGCGCGGAGACCCCGCCCTACAGCACGCGCGGCATGCGCGGCATGCGCGGCGTGCGGAACGGACACGAACAAATGGGGGTACGCCGATTAACAGTAACTACGCCCGGCAGGATTCGAACCTGCGACTTTCTGCTTAGAAGGCAGATGCTCTATCCCCTGAGCTACGGGCGCGCGCTTCAATTATAACGAATGGGCGGAATGACCGCGCGAAGGCGCGTGACTTCTCACTTAGCCCGTCTGGAACCGGTGGCGGCTACAGGCGCGAAGTCGCGCTTGAATTCGGCCAGGCTGAACGTGAGCTCCTCCTCCTCGCCGGTCTCTACAATGACTTCGTCGGTGAGCATGTGCCAGTCCACCAGCTTACACTCCAGCCCGTCTGCGCGCCGCTTGAACGCACGCCCCGGCTTAACGCCCAGGAAATCCGCGAACTCCTTGTAGCTGTCCACTTCGTAGCGCAGGCAGCAGCGCGGCTTCCCGCACATGCCCGCCATCTTCGCGGGATTGTAGGACATCTTCTGCTGCTTCGCCAGCCGTGTGGGGACTTTTTGCGAAAACAGCTCCGGCTTCGCTTTGCAGCATAGCTCGCGCCCGCACGGCCCGAGAAACGGGTGGAACAAAAACTGGTCGCGCAGATTGAGCTGGTAGAGCTCGATGCGCCGGCGCAGTTTCGACGCCAGGGCTTTTACGAGCTGGCGGAAATCCACGCGCCCCTCGGCGTGGTAGTAAAACGTGATCTTCGTGCGCTCGTAGGAATGGTCGATGCCCACGAGCTTCATCTGCAAGCTCTCGCCCGCAACCGCTTCAACGAATACGGCGCGAGCCTCGGCGTCAGTATCGGCGTTGCGCAGTATCTGCGCGAAATCGTCGGAGTCTGCCAGCCGCACAATCGCGCCCAGCGCCTTTGCGCCTTCGTCCGGCCATTGCTCGCCCAAAATCCCCAGGTCCAGACCGTAGTCGGCGTCCACGATGACCGTGCGGCCGGTGTGCTTCGCTAAATCCTGTGATGCAACGAACGGGTACTTGCGCCTGAGCTTGCCGATGCGCACGGCGAACGTCACCTGCTGTTTTTCGGCATCTGCGCGGCCTTCCGGGTCGGGTTCCGGCTCGGCTTGCAGTGGCGCATCCGCAGCTTTCGGCGCGTCATCCACCGCGGGATCAATCGGCGATTCCGCACGCGGCTCTTCGCGTGGCTTTGCAGGCGATTCCGCTGGCGTTTCGTCACGCGACTTGGCGCGTGGCTCTGCGCGCAGCTTGGAATCCGCACTATTGCCGTTCGCAGTCATTTCGTCAGTCATATCGTGCGCCGTTTGCGGCGGGTCACATTCTAGCATCCGGCAGCTTCGCGAGCAGGTAATCCACTACCTGCTCCTCACGTAAATTCACATCGAGGAAGCTCGTTGCCTGGCCGAAAAGCGGCGCGGCGGCTGACGCGTACGCCGGCCCGCCCTCGCTCTCCACGCGCCACATCGTCAGTTGCAGGCAGTCGAATACGAGCTGTAGCGCATCACGCCCCAGCTCACGCTTGCGCTCGTTCGTCATCGTCGGCGATGCTTCGTCGTCCATCGCGGGACGCGGACGGCGCCAGGGCAACAGGTAGTAGTTCTGCGGCACTTCGCCCTCCTCCACGCGCACCAGCGCGCTCTGCACCATATCAGCCAGCGCCAGCAGCGCATCGCCGAGCGGCACAAGCGCGCGCGCATCCGGCTGTTTGCGCAGCACGGCGGCGAACCGGCTCATTGTGCCTGCAAGTTTCGGCAGCAGATCGTCGTCCGTTAGCAGCGTTTTCGCCAGCCCCGGACGCCCCTGGCTGAAAAACGCGGCGTTCGCTGCCGCTGTTTCCGTCACGCCCTGATCGCGCAGCCACGTCTCCACCGACTCGGTGGATTCGGGCAGAAAGCGCACGCGCAGCGACCGCGAGAGTATCGTGGGCAGCAGTAGCGACGGCCGGTCCGTTACGAGGATAAAAAGCGTGTGCTCCGGCGGCTCCTCCAAAAGCTTCAGCATCGTGTTGCTCAGATCCTCGCTCATCACGTGGCACTCTTCGAGCAGGAAAAACCGGTACGGCAGGTAGCTGGGATACAAATACGCCACGCGAAACGAGTTGTGCTCCTCGCGCACGTATTTGAGCGTAAGCTTCGCGGTTTTGGGCCGGATGCCCACGAAATCCGAGCTGTTTCCCGTCTCCAGCGCCTTGCAGTGCGCGCATTCCCCACAGGGCTTGAGCCCGTGCGCCCCACCCTCGTTTTGCTGGCACACCAGCGATTTCACGAACAGGTACCCCGCAAGCGCTTTGCCGAGCCCACCGGGCCCGGTCAGCAGCACGGTTGAGGGCAACGAGCCGCGCGCTGTCAGCCGCTCAAGGAACTTCAGCGCAACCTCGTTTCCGTGAAACTGCGGGATTTTCAGCATTTCGCCCGCCACGCCGCCATTATACGCCATCGCGATTGGCGCATTGGACGCTGGAGGTCTAGCCTTTTAACCGGCTCATTGCCGTCTGGCGGGCAGGAAATAGATGACGAACAGCGCCGCGATACAGAATGTAAGCACGGCGTTCAAGTAGCGCGCAGGGTCTCTCGAAGGAATGAAATTGTAGTGGCGGTGCATATAGCCGGTATAAACCATGTATCCTACAAACAGGATGAGGATCAGGTATGCAAGCGCGCGCGTGGCCGCTCTGGACGTGGCGAATGTGGTGATTCGCTCCCAAAGGGTCGACGGTGTGGGTAAGTAATAACGCGTGTCGATCACCTTTTCTTCCTTCTTCAGTCCATGCCCAGTGATGAGTATATACAGCATCATGAGCCAGAGTCCGATTTGGATTATGGACCACCAGTCTATTTCGTGGGAGGACTGGTAGTCCCTGACGAGGAAGCGAACGTAAAAGACCAGCACCACTGCAAAGACGACGCCATATATCATCCGAGCAGTCACGCTCATTGCGCTGTGTTTCTTACCTCCTAAGCCATTATAGGACATCGTTGCGCAGCGCGCTCAATTGTGCGATGCCACGCGTCGCGCGTGGCCTATCTTCACGTGGGAGTTCGCGGCGCGGAGCGTCCGCAAGCAGGATGTAGGAAGTAGTGAGTAGTAGGGGAAGAGGCCCGGTAGCGCCGGCTTTCCAGCCGGTAATTGCCAGACCGGAGAGAGGTACCGAGGGTGTACAAAGTGCGGCGGCGCTTTTTGGGCGGCGCAGGCGGAGCGCTGCTAGGGATTAGGGGAGAGGGATTAGGGCTTGGAGATGGGGAACCCCCATTGGGTAGGCCGGGCTCACCAGCCCGGCTCTTCCGCCGAGATTCCCGGTAGTCCAGGGCCTTAGCCCTGGTCTTGTCGTCCGAAGAGCCAGCCCTGAAGGCCTGCCCGCCAGGGCGGGGCTGGACTACCGAATCATCACCACCCTCATTAGAGGGCACGGCGTGCCGTGCCCCTACAGGGGAATCTTCGTTTTCTGAATCAGGCGGGGCGCGGAGACCCCGCCCTACAGGGGGATCACCGGTCTGGGCCGCGTCCAGGCGTTTCTGGGTCTCGGTGCAGAGCTTCTGGATGCGCGCAACGAGGCGCGCCCAGGGCTCGAGGATCTGAGTCTCTTCGTCGGACATGCAAACTACGGAAACCGCGTCTTCGAGCGTGCGAATAGATGTAGATTCCGGTTGTAGGGCGGCCACCCGTGGGCCGCCGTTCCCCGATTTTGCGTTATGAAGATGGCGGGGCACCCTCCTTCGTCCCACCAAACGGGACTTCAGCGGGCAAGCAGGTCCCCGCCCTACAGAAGAGGATTCAAGTCTTGGCCACTGGGTATCCGTATCCACCGAAGCGGGTTTGCCCGACTGGACATCCGACATCATCCCTGTAAGCGTCTTCGCGCAGGAGATTGCGTCTTTGGCGGAGCATTTCTCTATGGCGTCGGGCTCGGATGCGCGGGCCAAGTACAATTTCAGCAAATCCGCAAGCTGCGAATGTAACTTCCCTGAGTCAAAAACCAGATCCTCACCGAGTACGCCGGGCTCACTAGCCCGGCTCTTGGGTGAATCCGTGCATTCGTCGTTTTCAGAGCGGCGCTGGTGAGCCCTCCGGCCACGCGCGGCGCGTGGTGGCGGGCAAGCACCGCGTACCCTGTTTTGTCGCATTTCTGGCGCGTCAGACATATCTTTCGCGTATTTCTACGCTCACTTACTATTATAGCAGTTTCTGGCAAAAAGCGGACACCATTTCGGCGGGAATTTTGGATTTAGTGGTCTGCTATCTGTTGTCAGTCGTCAGAAAGATGTAGGGAATCACGGGCGAGCCGCCCGCGCCACTACAGAGACTACTTGAGGGCTTCTTCTTTCCCGGTGTATTCCCGGTCAAAGCGAAGAGAAGCCTGCACCTCCGGAGGAAGCAGTGAACGGCCTTCCGTCACCAGCTCGGCGACGTTCATCCCCGTTCCCGGCCCCATCATAAACCCTTGGCCGCACATCCCGACCGCCAGTGTCAGTCCGGGAACCGACTCCGCGTTGTCCACGATGGGAACACCGTCGGGCGTCATTGGATAGCAGCCACGCCAGACCCGGCGCACGAGAAGGTGGCGCATCCGCGGAATCAGCGACACCATTCGCCGGGCAAGAACCGGCAGGAACTCGCTGAGCGACTCGCGGTTATCACCCTTGAACAGCTCTTTTGGCGTGTAGCAGAAGATGATTGCCCCGTCGGCAACCTGGCCGAAGTAGAAGTTCGCCGTCTTGCCTTCCGGCCCGGGACGGAGGTCTACAATCAGCGGCTTCAGGAATTCCTCGACGGGCATCGTTATACCAGCTTCGTGGCTGTCCGGCTCAACCGGTATTTTCACGCCCAACAGTTCGCTGTGCCTGCCGGCGTCAGCCCCCGCCGCCAGCACCACATGTGGCGCCGAGTACTCTGCTGCTGTGGTTCGCACACCGGTGATGCTATCCCCACTTCGCACGTACGCGACAACGGGCTCGTTGAAACGGAACTCCGCCCCGAGTTCCATCGCGGCACGCTCAAAAGCCACCGCAGCTTTCAGCGGACTGACCTGGCCGTCTTCGGGCGAAAAAGTACCGCCCCTCAGACCTTCACGCTCAATGCCGGGCACAAGGTCGGCTATAGCATCGGCATCCACCCAGTCTATGTTCAATCCGTAGCTTTTCTGGAGCGGAAGGATACCCCTGAGAACACCTTCTATTTCCTCGCTGTAGACCGGAAAGCAGTACCCGCCCGGCTTCCAGTCGATATCCACGCCGTGTGTTTCCTTCCACGTGGAGAACTCGCGCAGTGATTCCTGGCAGATGAGGATTTTCGCCGGATCGGAGTGAGTGGCGCGTACGCCTCCAATGGCCGCCTTGTTTTCGCCCTGACCGACAGCCGGGCGCTTGTCCAGCGCAAGCACCTTCAGGCCTTTGCGCGCAAGGTAGTAGGCGGAAGGAACGCCCACACTCCCGCAGCCCACCACAATTGCGTCAAAGGTTTGTGCCATTACTGCGTCCTCTTCTCGCCACCGAACACGCCCAGCGGCGCTTCCGCCACCAGAGGGCGGTCGGTGAAGCCGGTAACGTCGTCCAGGCTAACTCCCTCCTCGCGGAAGATCCGCTGTATAAGCGTGGAACACGTTTTCCCGCCGCACGCGCCCATACCGACGCGCAGCAGCGATTTGAGCTGGTTCATGTCGCGCACGCCACGGCGGATCTCGCGCACAATCTCGCTCTTGCGGACGCGTTCGCAGCGGCAGACAATGGGGTCTTCCTCGTCAGAGATTTCAGCATCCACAGCCACCGTCTCCGGACGGATACGGAAGCCCGCGACCTTGAGTTTGTCCGCATCCGGGACTTCAACCATAACCAGCTTGCGCCGGTCGAGGTCGGGATGCTCCCTGAACGCCACAATCCTGCCGGAACCGACGATGCCGCCCGTCTGGTCCACGGTCACTACTTCCGAGCCGGGGGGAGCCACAGCAACGTCGAACTCGAAGGGCATCAGCAGCAGCGCTTTCTCGCCCTGCGCATCGTAGTCGTTGATTACTAAATTAATCGCCAGCCCCGGGCAGATAGCCACGCACTTGCCGCAGCCAATGCACCCGTCGGTATAATGGGGCAGTTCCATAATCGAGCCGGGAATCTTTATCAGGTCGCGGGGACAGACCACAGTGCAGGGATCGCAGGGAATCTCCTGGGTGCACCAGATCATTGGATAGACACGCGCGGTGACATCCCCGGGAGGTTCGAAATCACCCGTCTCGCCAGGCTTACTTTGCAGTATCTCGGCGAGTGGCTCCCAGTCCTGCGGGATATCCACTTCAACGCCGAGATCGCGCAGGATCTGCCGGCCGGCTATGCGCCCGCTGAAGATTGCTGCAGAGGCTTCCGCAATCTCGTCGGCATCGCCCGCCGCGTAGACGGGTATCCCGTACTGCTTTATCTTCTCGTATAGCTCGTTTATCGGCGCAAGCCCCACGGCGATGAGCAGCGTATCCACGTCAAACGCCTGCTCAGTCCCGCTGATGGGCTTGAAGTCCTGGTCAATCTGCGAGATGGTCACTCGCTCAACCCGCTCCCGCCCTTCGGCGCGAATGACCGTGTGGCAGGTCCAAACCGGCACGCCCATCCGCCGCAGCTTGTCGAGATGAACCTTGTACCCGCCGCAGTACGGCAGCGCCTCGACGAGTCCTGCGACATCAATCCCCGCCTGCAGCGCGTGGTAGGCCGCAATCAGCCCCACATTGCCCCCCCCCACCACGAAAAGCCGGTTAGCAGCGTCAATGCGGTCGCGGTTGACCAGCGTCTGAAATGCACCCGCTCCATACACGCCGGGAAGGTCGCAGCCGGGGAAAACGATGTTGTTTTCGCGAGCGCCGCAGGCGACAAGCACTATCTGAGGCGAGATGAGATGATACTCGCCGTCCCGCAGCACACCAATTTTTTTGTCGCAGAACGCGCCAAGCGCAGTCGTATTCAGCCAGACCTGCACCGACGGATGCCTGGCAAGCTCGTCGGATAGCATTTCACCTATCCTGATTCCGCGCGTTCCCGCCCAGCAATCATCCACTGAGCCGAAGAAGTAATGGGTCTGCAGGCTGAGCTTGCCGCCCAGCTCCGGCTTATCGTCAACCAGTATGCATTCGACGCCGAACCTGCCAAGCTCGATTGCGGCATCAATCCCCGCAGGCCCGCCGCCGATTATCAGCACCTGCGGCTTATGCTCGGGGATCTCATGGAACTCCACGCGCCGGTCATCCGGCCGAACTGCAGGATAGCCCTCACAGCTCTCGACGACCATTCCTGGGCGTACCGGTGTCATACACGCTTTGACCAGAACTCCGTCGGCGATTACCGCGCACTGGGAACACTGGCCGTTTACGCAGTAAATCCCTTGTGCGCCACCATCGCGCGGATGATGCCCGAAAACGCGGATGCCGTTGGCGAACAGCGCGCTTGAGATAACCTCTCCCTCGCGAGCAAACAGCGTTTCGCCGTTGTACTCAAATGCGACGGTTGGCTCCCCGAGAGGATCCAGTATGGGGTGCTTGACCAGGCGATGCTGCCGCACCTTAGCCATTGCCGCCCCCTAAAATGGCGCGACAGGCCAGTTCGGCAAGCGTCACCGGTTCCGCACAGCCCAGACGCCACGCGCCTTCCCGCTGCAACAGACTCATCTGCAGAAAATCCCCCGGGCATTCACCCAGGAAGTGCGTCACACCCGGGAGCGCGTCCGCGCCAATAATCCTCTGCTGGAGTGCACTCAACGCATCGTGCGACTGGGTGAAGCTGAACTTCCCCCGGTAAGCTTCTCTGTTGACGCTATACTCGACCCATTCAACGCCAGGAATCGAAGGCACATCATAACCCGCCGGCACGGCAACACGCAGAACTGGCATCGGTTCCATCTTGGCGGCTCTCTGAGACAAGTACGTGTCCAGCCACACCACCTCGACGCCCGGCAGATGCGGCGCGAGATACTCTACAACGTCGGGGCAGACGCAGAGCACACGCTTTGCGCCGGTCTCCTTGATCGCCAACGCATCGCCAGCAATGGCCGCGTCACTCCCGTGACAGCCCGCTCGTCCGGAGACCACGTCAGCCGGGACGCCAAGCTCCTGCAAAGCGTTGAGCGCCTGCGCCATCAGTTCTCGAACGTGGTGATGACCCGTTATCGCCGCCGCGAGGTGATCGAATATGGATATCCGATGAACGTATATCAGCGTCTCCGCATCCGCAGCTACCGGCAGCCCCGCTTTCCAGGTGGTGAGATCGGGTGTTACCCCGCTCTCGCAGAGAGCCACCAGCTGCCTGGCAAGAAGGTCGAATCCCCCCTCCTCAATTGCATAACCTGTTTTGTCACCCAGCGGATTCACGTCGTATGAAGCCGCCAGCGCGCTGCGAACCAGCTCGGCAGGCCCCTCGTGCCCGGCATCGGGATGACGCACTTCAAAGCGGTCTTCGCCAAATCGCATCAGACCAGCCAGGCTCTGAGCGAGTTCGGCCCTGCCTCTTGCCTGCGCTTCCCCGGCACCGAAGTAGCAGCTTCCCGGATCACGGCAGATAAGCAGCACCTTCTGTGCGCCAGCCAATAGCGCAGCCATCAGCATCGGCAGGCTGGCGCGGCCAATGCACGGAAGCTCTATCACCTTCTCCCGCAGGTCATCCGGCAAGGGCGACCGCGGGCAGGTCACAATTACCACGTGGGGCTCGGCGGTCGCCAGCTCAAGAATGCGCTCCAGTAGCTCAGCCTCAGAATAAATCTCCTGCTGGATGGCGGCTGTCGGGCAGGCGGCTATGCAGCTTCCACAACCCTGACAGTAGTCTTTCTCAATGGACGATGTGCTCGTACCGCCGACAAACAGCTTCACCTGGGCAACGTCAAAGTTGCAGGCTTCTTCACACAGGCCGCATGCTCTGCACAGCTCCGAATTGACCGTGCAGTACGGTATCGAGAAGTCCTGGTCCCAAATACTCCAGCGCCCCTTTTCCCTGATGAATTCTATGCATCCGGTGGGGCAGACAAGGGCGCAGGCACCACAGCCGACGCAGTCTTCTGCCGGCTCAGGAGGCGACACTTCACGGTCCGCGCCCCGATTCCGGTGTCCAAGTACTCCCGTGGACAGGTCTTCGCAAACGCGCACACACAGGCCGCACAGGATGCAATCGCTCGGCTCACTGACAGGCTCAATGGTCGCCTTGTCGAGGCCGGCGTACCTGCGTGCCACGTCGCGCACGACGCTGCTTTCGGGGCACCTTGCCAGCAGCATATCCAGCAGTTCGCGCCGGGTTTCCAGCACTCTCGGCGCGTTCGTTGAGACTTCCAGCCCTTCCCTCACCGGGTAGTCGCACGAGGTTACGATGCGGGTGTATCCCTGCCACTCGGGATGCGTCACTTCCACAATACAAAGGCGGCACGCGCCATAAGGTTCCAGTGAGGGGTGGTCGCAGAGGGCGGGAATGTCCAAGCCAAGCTCGCGAATGGACTCCAGGATGTAGCTGCCCGCAGGTGCTTGTACGGCGCGACCGTTGATCTTGAAGGTAACCATGAACAGCAGTGAAACCGTTCACATTATAGTTCACCACCGGCGCTAGTCAACGCGGTTGGCGGGTAGATAGCGAGTAGCGAGTAGCGAGGAAGAGGGCTTGTAGGGGCGATTCACGAATCGCCCTTCCTGTCGGGTAGCGCCGGCTATCTAGCCGGCGATCCTTAAGGTCATCCCCGCTATGGCGGGGCTGAGCCCTAAATTACCGGACGCGCGGCACGCCGTGCCCGCTGTAGGGCGGTCACCCGTGGGCCGCCGTTGCATCATCATCTTACTGACATTCGTGATTTGCCACGAGAAAAAGGACCGTTACGAGGGACATCATACGCCCCCAGCGGTCGCTGTGCTCAGGCTCGTGCGCCACGGTCCATGCGTAGTTGAAGAGTTCCAGCATAGATTCCTTACTATCACTCTCTCGTACATATTCCACAAGATCGAAGTAAGCCTTGCTTTGCGGTTTCGCGGCGACTTTCATAAGGTCCTCTGCGATGAAAGGCATCAACTCGCGTAGGTAAGAACTTTTAGCGGTGTAACCAGGACGGTAGGCGACATCCCAAGCAGCCTTGAGTATTTTTTTGGCTGCCTCGAACGCCTCAGCAGGCTTCTCCAGCCCCATCTTAGCGAGGTCCAGTACTTCTATGTAAATAGCCATGTTTTTCTCCTCATACTTCAGCAGAATGCGAGATTACACCGTCTCGGTACGACTCCTCTAGTAATACCAAGCGAACTTGATATCGTTGTTCGAGTCGTCAAAGTAACCTATCGCTGGTCTGCCATTCAGCTCGATAAGGGATGTGCACATTCCTTTATTATAATCAACCCACACTGGTGGCCGCCATTCTACGCCCTCGGAATCTGCGGCTGCTACGAAACCCAGGACGGCATGCAAGTCGGCATAGCTGACACATGGAATGCCATTCACCACTGCTAGTGAGGACCATCCTCCCCCTGCATCGCTTGCGATTACAGGAACGGCCCACGCTGAGCCATTCTCGTCGAGAGATCGTACATATTTTAGGCAACGGCTCTCATAAGTACCTATGTAACAGACAGCCGGATTACCGCAAACAAGCGTAAGACTAGGTTGCATGCCTGTATCCCCTTCATTGTCGACTATTATTGATTCGCCCCACATCGAACCATCCACGTCAAGAGCCCGCGTGTATCTGAGTCTGCCATTCTCAGAGCCTATTCTCTCGTGGTAACTGATAGCGGGATTGCCGTTGACAACTGCAAGCGAACAACTCCATGGCGAGTTGCCAGCAACGATCTGCGGTTCACCCCATAAGTCACCATCTTGGTCTTGAGCCCGGACATACTTGACCTCCCAGTTGTTCCAGTCTGTGTAACAGATAGCTGGGTTTCCATTTACAGCGCAAAGAGAAACACTGGTAACACTCGTTCCTGGAGTATTGTCGACCGTAACAGGATCGCCCCAGGCATCGCCACTGGCGTCGATCGCCCGTACATAATTGAGTGCGTAGTATCCTCCGTAGCCAATAGCAGGTTTGCCGTTGATGACAGTGAGCGATGGGTAGTAATAGCTACCGGGGGCGACCGTTATTGGTTCATTCCAGGCTGTTCCCTGTGCATTCGTCGACCGCACGAATGTCAAGTCGTGCCCTTGGACGTAGCTGATGGCGGGATTGCCGTTGACCAGTGACAGACTGACCGGTGACGGAATGGTACTCCCCCCAATGTCATCAACAATTACAAGATGCCAGCCTCCTACATGGAATGGGAATGCGTACGTATCGCTGCCAAAAAGGTCGGTTACGGTGATCGAAACTTCATAATCTCCCATATCTAGCATAAGAACTGTTGGCTGTTCTTCATTGCTTTCGTTCGGTTCGGCAGCACCGCCGAAATTCCACTCGTATTCAAAAGGTGGTGTTCCATTGACTTCAGCTTCGAACGTAGTCTCGATACCCGTTTCGCCTTCTGCGGGTGTCACTCCCACGATCTCCGGCAGGTTTCCGCATTGTAGCATGAAGTCGTATTCATCGCTGCCATATTCGTTTGTCAGAGTTAGCGATGCGTTGTATTCACCGACTTCTCCAAGGACAACTTCAGGGCTGACTTCACTACTGTTGTTTGGGTCCGCTCCCCCGCCGAAGTCCCACTCGTATGTGAGAGGTTCATCACCTAGGACCATCGCTGCGAAAACCACGGCGTGACCTGTCGCTCCGACTGTAGGCGTTACGTGCCAAATGTGAGGGACGCCCACGAGTAGAGTGAAGTCGAAGGTATCAACGCCATAATCGTTGCTAATGGTCACTGATGCTGCGTATTTGCCACCAGGACCAAGGATCACCTGAGGTTGCGGATTATCTGATGTGTTTGGCGTTGCGCCACCCCCGAAGTCCCACGAGTAAGTGAATGGCTGGGTGCCATAAGCCACCGCCACGAAGCTCACAACATTGCCAGGTGAGCCATGCTGCGGGCCTACTCCGACTATATCCGGAGGCAGACCTACCGTAAGTGTGAAATCGTATTCATCCAGGCCAAAATTGTTCGCTACTGTCAGAATTGCATCGTAGTTCCCAACGTCGCCTAGCGTCACTATGGGAGTTTCCTCGTTACTTGTGCCAGGCTCAGCACCGCCACCGAAATCCCATGCGTAAACAAGTGGCCGTGCCCCAGTAACTACCGCAACGATGGTTAGTTCGCTCCCGGTGGCTCCTGTGATAGGCGCAATTGATATAACCGAAGGGGGCTCGGTTGCCGAGATAACGTTGGATGGAATCCCCTCTGCGCCTTCGCTGTCGTATGAAACCACTTGGTAATACTCGTATTCAAGCCCGCTAAGATCGTAGGTAAAATGCTTCCGTTCAGTGGGAACCATCACATTGTAGTCAACCGTGTCCACTTCCGTGAAAGGACCTTCCACCGTATCAGCGCCTTCGATGCGGTACCCCGCGCAGTCTACCCCATAGTTCATCGCAATGGGAGTGATATCCGCGATGTCCACAACGCCATTCCCGCTGCCGTCGATGACGGCGAGGAGGCAGTTTACGTCCTCAATGTCGTAGGTTTCGCCGTAGTGCATCGCGATGGGTGTAATGTCCGAGATACCGATGGTGCCGTTCTGGTCGTAGTCGCCTGCGTTCTGGTAGTGCCAGGAGAGCGTGTAGTTTCCGCCGCCGTTATCGGTGATTGCGAGGTCGGTGACCCGGTTGGCATCGCCGGTGGGGGGAGTGGAGACGAGCTTCGCAGGGGTTAGGGATGAGGGATTAGGGGTTAGAGGGGAGAAGCGTTGATCAAGCGCTTCGCGCAGGGCGGACTTCAGTTCTGCGAACAGCTCTGCATCAACACCGTCGGGAGTTTCCAGCGCGGCGAGTTCGGCGAGGGTGGAGTCGAGGGACGGGTCAATTACCGCCTGGAAAGGCGGGTAAACCTGGTCAGGCGGCGCTACCCGGTGGGAACCGCCGCATGTGCTCAGCGCGAGCGCGAACGCGATGGTAACGACTGTGAGTGCAATCACCCGAAGGATGCTGCTGAACCTCATTTCGGCACCTCCTTGCTGACCGGGGGCTCATACTGCCCGCCCCCCAGCAGGCTGCGACTATTGTAGCATTTCTGTAGGGGCACGGCATGCCGTGCCCTTTGTAGGGCGGGGACCTGTGCCCCGCCGCTCCTCCATACCGGTTTCAAGACGGCGGCCCACGGGCTTCGGCCGTGAGCTCAGCCGAACGGTGGCCGCCCTACAGAAAGAGGGCGATTCGTGAATCGCCCCTACAAAAGATGGCGGGGCGCGCTTCGGCTACGCTCAGCATCTGCGACGGAGCCATCCAATCAGGCGCAAAGGCCCGCAATTGTCAAGGCAGATGGTTTCTGGTAAGATAATCGGGTATTCTGTAAGCCACTCTTTCAAGGAGAGGGACCCATGAGATTCTTTGGGATAATCCTCATCAGCTTTGCGTTGCTGGCCACACCGGTTATGGCCCAGGGCTTGACGGCCGACGATCTCCGACCGCCCATTCCGTCGCGGACTATGCTGTCCCTGGATAAGTTCGTGTCGTGCTATCCCGGTCAGAGAATGACCTTGTTCCAGGACAGCCGGTTCGGTTACGAACTCACAGCCTATGTGCTTACCCGGAAACTGGTAAAGGAGCACATACAGAAAGTCATCGACCAGTACAACATAACCGATCCCGACGCGGTTGAAGACCTGATTAACTCCTATCTCGATATGACGCCCCAGGAGCGAGAAGTATTGGTCTTCCTGTTCTTCACCGCGCCGAACATATCCAACCGCTACTTCATCAACCACCTGGAGGGGTTGGAGAACACCGTGTATCTGGAATACGGCTCCTCGCCGGTACAGAAGCACGTGATGAAAGCCCGTGATGCTATGAAGAAGGAGCGCCGGGACTACCCAACCAAGTACGAGATGGTCTACGACGAGGGCACGCGTCCGCTGTTTGTTGACCTGGACCAGGACTACCTCTACTACCCGGAGAGAGTAGTGCTCGAAGACCAGGGCTGGGACGCAATGAACAAGGCGTACCGGTGGGCGTTCGCTTTCAACTTCACGGACGAGGATATCGCCCGCATCGAGGAGTTCATACTCAACGACATTGACGTGGAGTTCTCGCTGGTGCTCAGCGATCCTGAGTTCTTCAAGTACATGGGCCTCCGGCCGCATATGAAGTACCAGATACTGAAGCTCGTGGATCCCGAGTTCGTGGACTTCATGGAAGCCATCGAGGCAATGAGTCCTCCCAAAGAGCGGATCAAGCTGAACCGCAACCTGTGGATTCGCTAGCCTTCTCACACCAAACTGCACACCCAAAGACACCGCACGTCAGCGGTGTCTTTGCTTTTCTGCGCTGGAAACTGGAGTTCTGATAGAATACAGGTGACTGGCCTAAGTAACGAATCTGAGGTGTACGTACAATGAGATTATTGCTGCACATTCTGGCTATTCTGGCTGTTATGTTGGTCGTGCTCGGGACTTCAGCCTGCAAGCTGACTCCTGAGTCGCAACGCACCGTCGAAGAGAAACTCTCAGTGCCCGGGCTGGAGGAATCGCTCATAGTCCGAGATAGGGCAATAGCGGCCGCGGTTGTCGTGTCGCTCCACGCCGATGTGGAGCTTGCGCAGAACAAGCTGGAAGTCGAATGCCGCAGCGGGAAGGTCATTCTGCGCGGGAAAGTGCCCTCGGAAAAGCTGAAGGAACGGGCAGAGAAACTGGCGCGAGCCCAGAAGGGCGTACGGGACGTACTCAATGAGATAGAGGTGGACGAATCGCTGGTGGACAGCCGCATTTCGCTCGACGATTTCTGATATCAGGAGGATTCCATGAGGCTACTTGCGATCTGGATTGCGGTCTTCACGATGGCTGCGTTTACACTGGCATGCAATCCCCAGGCCGATACAGAAGATGAGACGCCTTTGCCTGCAACAACCGGCTTGACGCCAGACGACCAGGCTGCCGAGGTTACTCCTGTTGAAGTACCTGTCGAAGAAGGCACCGAACAGTCGGCAGATGAAGATGAAACCGCAGGGAGAGACATCTCTAATCTGCCCACGAAAATTGAAGTAGGAAACCAGCTACCGACATTCTCTTTCGCGACGATTGACGAGAAGCAACACTCTATTGAGGAGTTTGTCGGGAAGCCGCTGATCCTCAACTTCTGGGGCATAAGCTGCCCGCCCTGTCGCAAGGAACTCCCCGAGTTGGTCAAATTCTACAAGAAGTACAAAAGACAGGGCCTCGAGATCATCACTTTGAACTTAGACTCATCGCTTCACGATCAGCGCAAGTTCCTGGAGCACCAGGAGATGCCCTGGGTCGTCGGCTACGACCAAGCACAGTTGTTCCGGAAATGGAACTACCGGTTCATCCCGACGAGCATCCTTGTAAACCCGAGTGGCACAGTCATAGACGAGCACATCGGTATGATGGACAAAGCAGTGCTAGAGGAAAAGAAGGGAGACCTTTTCGGCGAGAGCTAGCATAGCGGTAGTTGAGCGGAATCTGTGGCGCTCAGGCCAGGCGACGCGTGAGGCGCGCCAGGAGGTTAGTGGCTGCGGCAAGCGCTGCAATGACCGCCGCGACCCCAACTAGTAGCTGCCACAACCCACCCGCGCTCAGCGACACAGCCTCGAAGCTGTCCAGCCAGCAACGCACCAGCGCAATATAGGAGTGGCTGCCAAGGCGCAGAGTCTCCGCCATCTGGAGCGGCGAGGCAATCTCAGGCTTGCCAATCACACCCACCAGCCGCTCAGGAGAGTCGCGCAGAAACAGGAAGAATGTAGTCGCGGCCGCCATCAGTGCCACAGCCATACCTTCCGCCAGCGGCGTGAACCATCCGAGGGCGCGCGTGAGGCGTCCGAAGACTATGATGGCTGTTCCAACCACCAGCGCAACTGCGGCTACCAGGAGCAAGAGGACGACGCTTGCCACCAGGGCTGCGCTCCCGTAACCCAGTGTGCGCCCGACGACTGCAAGATAGAACACTCCGCCAAGAACGATGCTGACGGCAAGCGCAGCACCGTTGCGATGAAACCTGCGTATGACTTCCGGAAGGAACTGACCAAGCCCTGAGAACCTGCCTGACTGCACTGCATCAGCTCCCGCTGCAATCAGGATGTAGACAACCGCAAGTATCAATACCAGCAACAGCAGGCTGTATGGTGTGCCGGATCCGCCCTCGTCCCGGACTACAGTGGGCAATACTGAGGATGTTCGCAGCAATGGCTGCACGAGAGCGCCGATCGCCAGCACGCACGTGAACAGCGCGAACCAGGGCTTTGCCACAGCGCGTGGTTTCCGGGGAGGCTCGCTTCGCCTTCTACGCAAAGCCGAGATGCCCTCATTAATCGCGGTAGCCACCCAGAGTGCTGCCGATGCTAATACGAGAGCACTTATAAGCCGCCATACCATCTCCAGCACGATGCGAATCCAAAGGATATGGATTATGCTGTAGGCGTATCTCCCACCACCCACCATCGTGACGAAGTTCCCGAAGTAATTCGTGAACCCGCCACGCACGACTACATCCCATGTCTGGTCCAGCACGAAAGGAGCGTTCGCTAATGTGTGCCACAATTGAAGAGTCACATCCTCGCTGAAAAGCCAGAATGCCAGAAGAACGGCCAGAATGAGACGGTAGAGTAAGAGTGAACGCAACAGCATCAACACGGCAGTGCCGATGGCGACCGCCGCTATAAGGTAGGCCAGGAACACTAGATTGGCAACAAATGCGTGCAAGCTCCATAGCAGGTTGTAGGCCTCAGCGGTGTGGACATAGTCTCTGACAATGATGCCCTCAGGCAAGAGGAGCACCAGCGGCATAAGTGCGACCGCCGCAAACGACGCGAGCAGGATAATGTTGCCGACCAGGGGCCACACAGCGCCCTGGAGGAAAGCGACCCGGAGCCGAGGGACCGATTGATGCAGAGCCCTTCTGAAATCACTCAGCATCGCGGGCACAAACCAGATCAACACTACGCCTGACAGGGCGAATTGCAGCAGCGTTACCTGGTACTGCACGACCTCGTAGTATGGATGAGCCACGCGGAAGTACACGGCAAAAAGAGCAGTGCCAAAGAAGACTCCTGCGAAGTAGTTGAGCATTGCCGCACGCCGCGTTGCCCAGCCCGGCCAGACGCCAGAGGTCCGCCGCTCGGCGGCGCCCGCTTTCAGCATCATGGGCGTACTACGGGAAGCTCTCATTTTCACTCCAGGCGGTATACAAATAGCTCCGCGCGTGGCGCGCGATGCGCTTTATCGTTGAAGGCCAGCTCGCACTCATCCAGGCGAAGCCCAAGCAGAGTCGTACCATGGCCGTCCACAACCAGCGTCCGCATCACTTCGTACAGCAACACTTCCGAAAGGAATGTGTAGGCCAGTTCGGGCAGTTCCCCCTCGCCGGCGCCACGCGCGTCATCCCGGCGTTCGGCTGAATACATTTGATGCGCCCAGCCGGCGATAAGCGTGTCGTATCTGACCTGAAGGTAATCGACGGGTGAAACTCCAGAGGGCAGGACTATTGATCGGGGCTGTCCCGGTTGTATCTCTCCAAGATACATCGCACGAGGACCATCAACGAGAAACATAAAGGAAAGCGTTTCACTCGCAATCAAGGAGAGCTTGCGGCCGCCTTCCGGCAACATCTCCCAGGCAAACGAGACTGGAGCAGCAACTGCCCGTGCCTCGCTATAACCGACTTCCAGGGGAAGCAAGGGCGCCACACGCAGGCCCTCTATTTCAGCGTCAGCCCCTTCACGAACAACGACGTTGACGTCGGAAGCATCCAGGGGAGCGATGCGGCCCAGAGCGAAGCCAGCCGAAGGGATGCCAAGATTGAGTCTGGACGCATGCGCCGAAGTGATGTAGGCAACGCTCCGCACCTCAGCCATGCTGGCATCAGGGGATACCAGCGAAGCCGATACGACAAGGGCGCGTGGTTGACCGGGCACGCCAATCCCGACTCCCAGGCTGAACAGAACTGTGGCAAGAAGCGAGAGTATCAGGAAGACCAACAAAAGCCAGAGATAGCTCCGCCTGTAGATAAACCAGAATGCGGAAAGCACCAGCAAGAGCAGGGTGTACAGCGCTGTTTCGAGGCCATACGGACCGGTAGTGCGCCTCAGGTTGGCACTGAGATATGAGTGCAATGGGGGATAACCCGCTCCGGCACGCTCAACAAGTTCGGTGTTAGCCTTCTCCCAGTCCCGCGAGTCCCAGTGGAGCCGTGCAACATCCAGCGGATGCAGCAATCCAGCACGGGTGATGTAGCTATGAGCCCAGATCGGGTTAATCGCACCCTCCGCTTGCGAGAGCGCAGACAGCTGCCCAATCCAGGAGTACCCCCTAGTACTGAGATTTCCCAGCGTACCCCGCACAATCAGGTCACGATTTAAGGCTTCTCCAATATTCTCAGATGACCTTCCAAGCATCAGGCTGTAAGCGTAAAACAGGTCCGTGCGCAGCAGCGCTGCCATGTGTTCCCTCTGTGCAACCAGGTCGTCAGCGCTCACAGCCACATCGCCGAAGCCAAACGAACTCAACTGCAAACCACGCTGCGGAAGGCGGTCTGCACTTCCCACGGTGACCTGCTCCGCGGCCCCGTACACCACAAGCCTTGATCCCATTGCCGCAGCGTCAGTGAGGAGAGTTCGCGCCCGCTCGTCCAGCTCACTCCACGTCTCAGCAGAAACAATAACGAACTCGAAGTGGCGCAGGACGCGGAAGTCCGGGCCGATGTCGCTGGGCGCAACGGACACCAGCGCATGCTCCTGGAGAAAGCCAGGATACTTCAGCCATGCGTTCGCCAGGTTCTCATTAGCAATAGCGAGCGAGTCGTCTTCGAGCAGCCCGCGACCCTCGGCTTCGACCAGGCACGAAAACACCTTTCCGCGAGGCAGAAACGAAAGCTCCACCGCTTCCTTGCCCATCGATTGACCGTTGCACAGCACTTCAACCTGGAGCACTGCAGAGTTCGCGTCTCGCGGCACCTGATAGAGCTGAACCGGTATGTAGAAGTCGGAAGCAGTGCCGGAAGCAAATGCCATTTGAAGCCGGCAGCTCACATGCGGTACGGTCTCGCCGCTATCCGGCCCTGAAATGTATCCCGCCAATTCGGCCGAAGGCTCAGCCAAGAAAGCCACAGAAGCGGGCAGACTTACCGGGCAGGAACGGTTGTGAACGGCGATTTCCACCGTGGAATCCGCGTAATCACCACTCAAACGGATATGCAGCGGCGCTAAAGAGATATCGCTGTAGACCAGGTTCGCAGTGGAGTGCTGCTTATCGTCCTGAGCCACAATGCGTGCAGCATAGTCCGGCAGGGGGACAGCGTAGCCGGAATAACCGCCAACCACGATAAATGGTGTGGTGCTGGCCTCCGGCAAAGCGTCTGGACACGCCTGCATCGGCCACAGAAATAAGATGGGGACGGCTGCGAGGATGGTCGCCAGCCCGATGTTAGGCGCTTTCACGGCTCAAAGGCCAGCCGCCACGCGGCTTTCGAGTTCACAATCTTACGTAGACGGTTCAGCGCTCGCTTGTGAAGTATGGACACGTTTGCCCGGGTACACGCCAGCGCACGCGAGACCTCGTCCTGGCTATAGCCACGCTGGTACATAAGCCGCAGGATGCGCTCCTCAGCAGGTGTGAGCATGCTCAGAAGCTTCTCCGCGACCCGAAGGGAGTCAAGCACTTCCGGCACCGAGCGTCGCTCGTGAAAGCCTATAATCCGGGTATAAGCGCTGAATTCCGTGGCGCCATACAGGGGAATGAGAGGTCTGCGATAACGCAGGTAATCAAGCATCCTGCCCTTTACCTTGAGATAGGCGAAGGTGATGAACTTCACGCCTCGCTCCGGGTCGAAGGCGTCAACAGCCTCGATGAGCGCAAGCGTTCCCTCCGAGATGACGTCCACGCGTTCCTGCGGCGGGGCTCCGGGAAGCTGGCGTAGGATGTGGTATACGAGTGGCTGGTATTGCTCAATGAGCGCGGCGCGGTTCTCGACCGTCAGGTTCATCCAGAGAGCGGTTTCGCTCCCGGCTCGCTCCTCGGAACGGACATCTTGTGGCTGCGCGCACACCCAAAATCATTATAGCAGACACAGCGGACATGCATGCCACGTTGCTAGTTGTTGGACGGATTGGTTGTAGGGGCAATTCACGAATTGCCCATCCGGAAGAAGGTGCGGCACGAGACCGCACCCTACAGTAACCCTCCGGGTAGCGCCGGCTATCCAGCCGGCGGGAACGAACGATGGGTAGTCCCCGCCGTCGGGCAATATGGGCTGATTTTCGGTGGCGCGGGCGCTTGCCCGCCACCACGCGCCGCGCGTGGCCGGAGGGTCTCGCCCGTGATTCGACACAGTTCCGCGTAATCAAATGCTATAATCCTCGCAGCCTGCTGGGGGGCGGGCGGCAAAGCTCCCGAGGCAAAAAGGAGGAGTCCTCAATGAGAATCCGTGACATCCTTCGGGTGATTGCACTCACACTCTTCATCATCACGTTCGCGCTCGTGCTAATCACGTGCGGTGGGAAAGGCAAAAGCAAACCGCCGAGCCTGCCCGAAGTTGGCAACGCCCAACCAGTCGCAGAAGCGCCGGTAGAAGTTTCGCTGGACGAAGCCCTCGCGGAACTCGACGCGCTCGAAACTCCCGATGACGTCGACCCGGCGCTCTTTCAGCAACTCAAGGACGAACTGGCTAAGCAGCTCAGCGCCAAGGGTGTCAGCAAGATCGTCTCCACGCCGCCCACCGGCGAAGCTAATCGAGTGGACGATCTTGAACTCGATGACAACCACGATGGAACGTACACACTCACTTGGTCCTACAAGAACGTCGGCGACTACGACCAGAACGGCACCGTCGGCATATCGGACATCACGCCGATTGCGATGCAATATGGGGAAACTGCAACCTACGAGAATGAATGGATAGACGGCGATGACAACGGCACCATCGGCATCAGCGACATTACGCCGCTAGCGATGAATTTTTCCATTGAGTGCCCAGGATACGACGTTGAGGGAGCGGATAATCCTAGCGGTCCCTGGACTTATATGATGACGGTGCCACTTGACGACGCTCAAGGAGAGCGACGCCTTGTCTTTTACAAAACGCTTTCAGCGCTCGACTTCGAGTACTACCGAGTTACGCCTGTAGATTCAGATGGAGCCGAAGGCGTCGAGGGCGTCCCGGCGTCGTTGTCGGGGACCCGAGATAAGATGACGCTATGGACTGGTGGAACGCAGCTTCGAGGCGTGAACATTTGGCAAGGCAAAGTGATAACGAGAATATATGGAGACACACTGGGAACAGGAACTGTAGGTCCGCCTTTAACTCAAGCGGACTTCGACGCTATTGCTGCCATGGGCGCTAATTACGTCAACATCGCGCATCCCGGTCTTTATGACTGGGATCCTCCATACGCGCTCAACGAGGGGATACAGGCGAATCTGGACAGCCTCCTGAGTATGGCAGAGCAGGCGGACATGTTCGCGGTAATCACTTTCCGCACCGGGCCGGGGCGCAGCGAGTTTACATTTAGCCGTGAAGAGGTTGGAGACTGGTTCACCCAGGACGACCTGGTGGAGACCGTCTGGGAAAATCAGGCCGAGCAGGATCTATGGGCGGATATGTGGCGCTACACTGCGGACCGCTATAAGGACAATCCTATCGTCGTAGGCTACGACTTGATGAATGAGCCAAACGCGCCCGAAGTGCTGTTTGGCCTTTATGATGAGACTGAGCTGTACTATCCTGTCTACGCCGATGCCATCCATGACTGGAACAGGATGTACCCTCCGATGGTAGACGCTATCCGCGAAGTGGATACTGACACACCGATACTCGTTGCCTGCACCGGATGGAGCGCGGTTGTGTGGCTTCCGTTCCTCCAGCCGGTGGCCGATAACCAGATTGTCTATACGGTCCACCAATACGCGCCCGCCGACTACACTCACCAGACTGATCCGGCATTTCCCATAACCTATCCTGGGACTTATGATCTATCGACTCTCCAGAGCATTATGACTACGATCGATCAGTTCAAAGCTGATCACAGCACATCAGTGGCATCGAACGAATGGGGCCCGATGCGCTTTGAACCCGGGGCGCACCTTTACGTCGCGGACCATGGTGACCTATTCGACCAGAGCGGAGTGAACAATGCGCTCTGGGAATACGCGCCTGATTTCGTATCGAACAATCCTGAAATTACGTGGGACGGCTTCAACTTCAGACATGGTCCCGACCCAAACAATCACGCAAACGTAGCAACCAGCGATCTCATCGTGGCGCTTGAGAACTACTGGGGACGCAACACGATCCGACCCTCTAATTGGACCGGCCCACAGTCTCCGGTCGCTGACCTACAAGCCACTCCCACTTCGGGCGATGCCCCGTTGACCGTATACTTCGACGCTTCTGGAAGTGCGGACGATGTCGAGATTATTGGCGGAGTCTGGGACCTGGATGGCGATGGAAACTTCGCAGAAGCTGACAATGGCGAAGACACGTATACCGACAATGAGACAGCCGAGTACACGTATAACGACGCAGGCGAGTATTATCCTGCGGTGCGTGTTACGGACGGCGATGGGCTAACCGATACCGCATCGGTAACGATTACGGTTGGCGGGCCAGCTTCCCGGCTCGAACGCTTCCAGACCATCAATCATTTTATGTACCAGATCCAGGGGCTGTCGGAGCCGGGGGCGGTGGATAACCTGGAGGCGACTCACTATGATTTGCTGGTGCTGGAGCCAACGAACACCTTTGTAGGAGCGGAGGACTTCGACGTGAGCGGAATGGTGGCAGCTCTCAAGGCGTCTCCAGATAGCCGCGGGGGTAATAAGCTCGTTATCGCCTACATAGACGTCGGCGAAGCCGAGAACTATCGCACCTACTGGCAGCCGGAGTGGATAGAGCCGACGGAAACCGAACGCGGCGACCCGGACTTTCTGGTAACTATGGACCCGGACGGCTGGAGCGGGAATTTCCCGGTGGCGTATTGGGACCAGAGGTGGATTGATATAATGATCGATAATCCGGATAGTGCACTCAACCAGGTTATCGACGCCGGGTTCGAGGGCATCTACATGGACTGGGTTGAGGCATACGACGATGAAAAGGTCATTGCCGCAGCCCAAGCCGAAGTGCCGCCGATTGATCCACCCTTGGCTATGGTGGAATTCATCGGTCACCTGCGAGAAGTGGCGAAGGCCCGCGATCCGGAGTTCCTGGTAATCCAGCAGAATGCGCCCTTTCTGATTGAGGAGACTGCGCTGCCTTCGGACCTGGCGGCAGTCATTGATGGACTGGCGATGGAGGACACTTGGTTTTTAGGAGAGGCGGATGTGCCCTGGGGTGATTCCCGCGGCGGTGATACTCCCCAAAACTCGACCGGGGACTACTCCACTGAGTCTCTGCTGGCGGTGTATCCGCTTTATACTACCGAAGGGCTATCTGTGTGGACGGTTGACTACTGTCTTATCCAGGCAAATGCCGACCAGGTATATGCGGACAGTTCTGCGCTAGGTTACATACCCCTGGTAACGCAAACAAGCCTGTGGACGATCACCGAAACCCCACCCCCGTGGTACTAACTCAGTTCCAACACAGCTCTCGCTAGTAGGAAGTAATGGTCTCCTCGCACTGAGCTACTACGACTATGCTACCGGCAACCTTAAGTTCGCTATGTATTGCTAAGAGGAAGTAGCGAGGGGGGGTGCTATAGGGCGGTCATTTATGGCGGCCGTCTTAAGACATCTGACGAAGAACGGCGGGGGATAAACCCCCGCCCTACAGAAGACATTATTTTCGAACCTCCACACGGGCTGACGCACATTCGCTGTGCTACAATTCGACGTTCGACGATGCATCCGTTCTGCGGACAGAGCACAAAATTATGAGTGAACGCGAACACAGCGGCATTAGTTCTATCAAAGAACTGCCCAAGCGGTACGACCCGTCGGCTGCCGAGCCGCACTGGCAGCGGCTCTGGGAGGAAAAAGGCGTATTCCGCTTCAATCGCGACGCTCCACACAGCTCCATCTTCTCGGTGGACACGCCGCCTCCGACGGTTTCCGGCGCTCTTCACATCGGGCATGTATTCTCGTACGTTCAGGCGGACATCGTGGTGCGTTATAAGCGCATGAGAGGCTTCGAAGTCTTCTACCCGTTCGGCTTCGACGACAACGGGCTGGCAACCGAGCGGCTCGTGGAACGCGTGCGCGACGTCAAAGCATTCGAGATGCCGCGCGAGGACTTCATTGAGCTGTGCCTGGAGGTCAGCCGCGAACAGGAAACCGAGTTCAAAGATCTCTGGCAGGCGGTCGGCATTTCATGCGACTGGACGGAGGAATATACGACGATCAACGAGCGCTGCCGGAGGATCGCCCAGCGCTCCTTCCTCGACCTTTACCACAAGGGAGAAGTCTACCGGAAGGAAGCGCCCTCGCTTTGGTGTCCGGTATGCCGCACCGCAATCGCCCAGGCGGAGATTGAAGACCGCGACCATCCCTCTCATTTCCACGAGATACTCTTTACGCTGGATGACGGAACGCAGGTACCAATCGCCACTACCCGTCCGGAGCTGCTGCCGGCGTGCGTGGCCGTGCTGGTGCACCCGGACGACGACCGCTACGCGAAATACGTCGGGCGCAAGATCCGCACGCCTCATTTCAATACCGACGTTCAAATCATCACTGACTCTTTGGTGGACCCTGAGAAGGGAACAGGTATCGTGATGTGCTGCACGTTTGGCGATACTACGGACATCGAGTGGTGGCAGAAATACAGCCTCGATACAAAAGTCTGCATCGATGAGACGGGCAAGCTCAACGAACAGGCCGGTGAATTCGCCGGCCTGGGCCTGGAGGAGGGGCGCAAAGCCATCGTGGAGGTATTGCGCAGCGAAGAACTGCTCACCAAGTCGTGGGAAATCGAGCACACTGTGAATTGCCACGAGCGCTGCGGCACGCCCCTGGAATTCATCGTCACGCGGCAGTGGTTCATCAAACTGCTCGACAAGAAGGGGAAGCTTATAGAGCACGGCGAGCGGTGCCGCTGGTTCCCCGAGTTCATGGAAGTGCGCTACAAGCACTGGGTGGAGAACCTGCACTGGGACTGGTGCATCAGCCGACAGCGCTACTACGGCGTGCCGTTCCCCCTGTGGTATTGCGAAGCCTGCGGCGAGATCATCCCGGCCCGGGAGCAGGACCTGCCGGTGAATCCGCTGACCGGCCGTGCGCCGGTCGACCGCTGTCCCGAATGCGGAAGCGACCGCATCGAGGGCGAAAGCGACGTGCTCGATACCTGGATGACCAGTTCCCTCACGCCGCAGATCAACGCGAAATGGGGCGAAGGTGACGACAGAATGGAGCAGTTGTTCCCGATGACACTGCGCCCGCAAGCGCACGATATCATCCGAACGTGGGCCTTTTACACCATCACCAAAGCCTGCCTGCATCACGAAGACATTCCATGGTCGGATGTGATGATCTCCGGCCACGCCCAAGATGTAAGGCGGCAGAAGATATCGAAGAGCAAGTCCCAAACGCTGAATCCGCGTGAGATGGTCGCGCAGTACTCAGCCGACGTCGTGCGCTATTGGAGCTCAAGCGTGAAGCTCGGCGCTGACACGCTCATCGATCTGCAAAATCCCAAGGAGTCGTTTGAAGGCGGCAAGCGCCTGGTCACCAAGCTGTATAACGCAAGCAAGTTCTCGCATACTCATCTCCTAAGCTTTAATCCTGCAGAACGCGACCTGACCACGCTGGTGCATCACACACTCGACAGGTGGCTGCTGGGCCGCCTGGCAAACACGATCCAGCATGCACAGAAGGCCTTCGACGAGTACGAATACTCAGAGGCTCTCGATGCAGTCGAGCGCTTCTTCTGGCGGGACTTCTGTGATAACTACCTCGAACTGGCCAAAGGCCGCCTGTACGGGGAGTCTGTAGCCGGCCTT
The DNA here is from genome assembly GCA_030606285.1 of Planctomycetales bacterium. GTDB lineage: Bacteria > 4484-113 > 4484-113 > 4484-113 > 4484-113 > JAGGTK01. The sequence continues at coordinate 40,196 of JAUWGS010000005.1, forward strand.
CCCGAGGACGATGCGGGACGCCTGGCGGAAAGCGCCAAGGCGGCGCTCTACATCGCACTTGAAGCCATACTGAAGATGTTCGCTCCCTTCGTGCCGCACATTGCAGAAGACATCTGGCACTGGCATTTCGCCAAGTTCAGTCCCGAGGAGAGCATCCACCGGACTGCCTGGCCGGACGCTGCATCGCTGGCACCTGCGATCGACAAGGACTGCGACCGAGCGGGACGCAACCTTGTGGGGGCGCTCGCACTGGCACGCAAGGCCAAGAGCGAACTGAACATCTCCATCAAGAAGCAGGCCAAGACGCTGACCATAGGCTTCAGGAGTGATGAGGGAATCTCTACCCAGTCGCTTGAGGACCTTGACTCGCTAAAGAGCGACCTGTTGAGCACCGCAAACGTCGACGAGCTTGTGCTAAAAGCAGAAGTGCTGGATGACGGTTACGAACTCGAAGGCGTGCCTTTTAAGGCCCAGCTGGAGCTTCATCCGGAGTAGCGCTACCGCCGGGGAATTTCGGTCCGCCCGGCAGGTAGTCCTTGATGTCTGTCACTTCATCACCGCGCGGGTGCAGCACTTTATAGACCTCAACCGGCTCCGCGCGTCCCTTCACCTTGACGGCGCCAAGATGCTCGCAGCTGAAGCCCTCGCCGATATGCTCGTGAACTTCCTGGCTGATGAGTATGGCAGTGCCGAATGTCTTCGTCTCCGACTCCAGGCGTGACGCGACATTCACCACGTCGCCGATGCACGTGTAGTCCATCCGCCGGGACGAGCCAACGTTCCCCATTACGACAGTCCCGTAGTGGATGCCGACGCCAACGCGGAAGTGCGGCACCGGCAGATCGCGCACAATCTCGTCCATGCGGTCAATTACCAGCTCAGCCACTTGCAGCGCTGTGCGCACGGCATCCTCGGCCGGATTCTCGCGCGGCACAGGCGCGCCGAAAATGGCCATTACGCCGTCACCCATAAACTTGTCGACGAAGCCTCCGTTGCTCATAATCACATCCGAGACTTCAGTCAGGAAGCGGTTCAGGAACTCCACCGTCTGATGCGGATCCGTCTTCTCTGATAGGGTCGAGTAGTTGCGAATATCAGAGAACAGAAGAGCCACATCCCGCTCGACACCACCCAGGTCAGCCAGCTCAGGCCGGTCGATAATCTCCTTTACCACATCCGGCGCCACGTAACGACCGAAGGTTGAGCGGATGCGCCGCTTCTCCGCCTCTTCGGTCAGCACGCGGAACGACAGGGAGAAGAAGAAGCTGAAGAAGAAAGTCACGCTTGGATAGGTGAACGGCATCAGCAGGTTGCCCTTGGTGAATGCCAGTACGATGAGCGTTTCGTACGCCAGGAGCACAATAGTGAAAGCGACGAAACTCGGAAGCGGCCGCATGTTGACGGCGAACGCCCACGCGAGTAGCGCCAGCAGAACCACTAAAGCAATCGCCAAGCGCCGTTCGGTCACATGTATGAAGCTCCCGGTAAGGAGCGTGCTCAATGCTTGAGCGTTCGTCTCCACGCCAAACATCTCATCAAACGGCGTCATGAAGTAGTCGTTGTCCGCTTTGGCGACGCTGCCCACAAAGACAATCGCGCCGGAAAACTGACTCAGGTCCAGCGCTTTCTCCTCTTCTTCGACAAGCTCACTTGCGGACTGGCTTTCATCCAGTGCCTTCTCACCTTCCTCTTCCTCGTCCTCAAAACTCTGTTCGAGGTATTCTGGGAAGAACAGCGCGAGATTGAATTGAGGTATCGTGCCGTCGGGTCCAGCGTAGTTGATAAGGAAATCCCCGTGCCCCGTATCGCCGATTTCAGTGATACCGTAAGCGAAGGGGTCGGCATCAAAGTCCTCGCCGCGTTCCCGCAGTAGCAGCCTGTATACCTGCGTTGCCTGCGAGTAGTGGTTTGAACTTTCCAAGGGGACGATTGCTGTCTCCTTTTCCTTGTAGGAGAGCTTGGGAGCCGTATTCACAATCGCCGTGACCGGTTTGGCTTCGAGGATCGTGTTTGTTGAATCTTCAAGAGATTCGATATCCCCTCTAAGCCCGACTTCCACAGTGCCCAGCTGAATCGCCTCAGAGAGGACTACGGTTGTGCCGCTTTCCCGCGCGTAAATGATAGCGTCACGCAAGTCCTCATCTTCCGAGATGTCCCAGGGCTCAGTGGAGAAAAGGATGTCAAAGACCACAATCTTCGCGCCGGCGTCTGTCAGCTTGCGAATGAGCTCTGCGTGGACGGTGCGCGGAAACGGGTAGTAGATGCCGACACCCTCCAGCATGTTGATTGTGACGTCATCAATGCCCGCGATGACGATGCGGGCGTCGGTTTCCTGGACTCCCCGAATGCGAAACACCGAGCGCTTGAAGAACATCTCGGTGAACTCAGCTACACCTAACCCGTTGAAAAGCGTGGCTGTTAACAGGCCGAAGAGAGCAAACACTATTGCCCAGAGTCGACGTCTAAGCGGCATCGTGCAAGTACCTTCGCGGCGCGACCCGCCAGCCGCGCCGCAATCACATCACTCCATATTCAGGCGTTTCGAGCTCTAGAACTCTTCACCCAGGATATCCACATCCGCACTGCCACCGGGGATTACCTCGATCCGCAGACCGCTGGGCGTGTACAGATGTATCTCACCATAATCGAACATAGCCAGCCCGGCTTCGAGGGCGATGAACTCTATCTCAGCGAAGGCACCGCTGCCGGATATGGTCTCGCCCTCACGGCCCGCCTGACCGGATATCGTCATCTGGCCATGCCCGCTGTCACCGAAGAACAGAGTTGTTCCGCTGGTGAGACCGGCCTTCGAGCCGCGGTCGAACTCAACCAGCGACGGGTCGTAGTTGACGATTATCTCCCAGCTGGCAAGCGTTGCCACCTCACCGATTTCCACCCGCATACGGATGGACTCTCCAACGCTTACGGTACTTGGGCCAATGACTGCCAGATCGAACTCGACCATCTCGCCGAGCGGGTAGTAGAGCGAGAAAACCCGGGATTCGGAATCTATCTCGATGATACTTGAGACGCCGCGGCCTGCACCCGACGCTGAGTACCATCCGCCGTTGTAATGGTCGTCGTAGTGGTCGTCGTAGTGGTCGTCCCCCCACTCCCAGTACTCTTCCTCATGCTCCTCGTAGAAGCTGTCGAAGTTGAACTGGCCGCGAACGAACCAAGTGATGTCCACGAACTCACCGTCCAGGAAGAGATCGGCGAACGGGCTGTCGCTGCCTTCGACGATATCAACAATCGGCAGATCCATTGAGGTGCCCACGAAGTTGCGAACCATCGTCAGGCCGCCTGCAGTAAAATGCAGCTCGAAACCGTCGAAGTACTCCTCGCCGACCACCTCAAATTCGAAGAAGATGCTCTCGGATTCCGGGAAGTAATATTCTTCGCCGTCGTCCGGATTGATGAGTATGATTAACGGCTCGTCGTACGATGTTCCACCGGTGAGCACGTACTCAACCACATCGGGAACACCGTCGTTGTCAGTGTCTATCGTGCCGTAGCGGATGTCGCGCTCGGGATCGTCGCTCTCGATGGTGCCGGTCAATTCGTCGAGCAGCTCGTCCAGGTCGGGAACCCAGGCGGCCATCAGATCCTCAATCTCGTCGTATTGCCCGTGGATCTGAGCGCTGTACGCGCTGCAAGCCTCAGCGAGCGCGTCCACTGGCCCACGCGATTCCTCGTCGTCCTCGGGGAGACTCTCGGCCCACGCTGCCAGTTGCTCCAGCAGCAAGGCCAGCTCTTCGTCCGCATCCTCCGTCTCCTCCATTGTCGGCTGCACGTTGTAGTAGACGAAGGACATCCGGCTCTGGTCGCCCTGGGACTCATAGCGCATGAACTCGTCATAGAAGGACTGCATCCGACTGGCAAGATGCCGGTAGCGGTTGTTCAGAGCGCCGAACGCTGACGTAAGTTCATCAGTCGAGATGCCTTCGGGCACAGCCGCTTCATCAGCAGCGTCCTCCCATCCTTCTTCGTGCTCTTCGGATTCGTCAGGCGATTCTCCCGGCTCGACTGAAACCTTCTCGCCCGGACCCAGCGTCACGGTAACACCTTCGGCAGTTACTTCGAATTCCCCGTCGTAGCCGGTGAATCTTGACGTGCCGTCGAAGTCGACGTCAACGCCGAACTTGGTGCCGCGAACGACCGCCAGCGCCGAGGGAGTCTCTACTTCAAAGGTCGAGCCAGGCGAGAGCGCTTCCTGCAAGTTAAATAGAAATCCGCCAACCAGGGTCTTGACCTTCCCGCCGCCGCCTTCCCTCAGGTCCTTCACGCTGAGAACTGAGTTCTCCTTGATCAGAACAATAGTGTTCTGAGGGAAGAGGAGCTGAACCTTGCCTCCCTTAAGCGTGCGCAGCGCGTCACCCGGCTGGAGCACCTGGCCCAGATTCGCATCCGCCCATTCGCTCTGCGCCTTTACCCGCACCTGCACTGGACCCGCAAGGCGTGTGACCTTCACGGTGAGTTCCTGGCCATAGGCTGCAAACACAAGCAGCGCCATAGCACAAATCGCCACAAACACACTAGTAACGTTGTTTCTCATCTTAGATGACATAGCGCCATTCACTCCTTAGAATTCGAAGCGCACCCGAGCCTCAAATGTCTGGTCTTTGATCCTCGGTTGGTTCTTGTAATCGCGCAAATCGTAGTCATAGCCCAGCGTCAGCCTGTAGTGCGGGCTCATACGCCAGTTGTATTCGATTCCCCAACTGTATGCTGTGTAGTCGTTCACCGAGTTCGCAAACGACTGGTCAAGGCTACTCCAGTCAAAGTAGAACCGCATGTACTGATTACGCTCGAATGGGTAGTAAACGTCAGCGAGGAAATCCCAGATTCTGTAGTCGCGGCCTGTATTGGCTGAGTAGTCCTGGTCGGTGAAAGCCAGCTCCGTGGTCATCGAGGTACCGTTGTCCCAGTTGTAGTTTAGGCCCGCGCGGTGGTACATCCGGCTGTAGCTTCGTGTAATACCGGTATAGTCGTAGTCGTAGTAGTTGAAGTTGTAATACCAGCGCGCGTTGTATGACGGGTTGTAGTTGAAGGCCATCTGCCAGCGCCAGTAATCATAGTCGCTTGCGCCGGGAGTCGAGTACTCCTTGTCGCGCCACTCAAACCTCAAATCCCCGTCAAGAGCCTTATTGAACTCGCGCCAGTAACGGAGCCTGAGCCGGGTCTCATCGTAGTCCGTCGCAACGGAACGCCTGTAGTCGCGCTTGCGCAGGCGGAATTCCCCCTCTCCGTAAGTGCGCGCATCGGGCTGGTAAGCTCCCCGCAGTTTAAAGTCGTCCTCGAAGAAGGCCCGCGTCTTCAGCACATCGTAGGACTTCTCGGTGGAAACATAGTCCGTGCCCCACAGCCACTCATTGCAGGGAACGAACTCCAGCCCAAGGCCCAGCTTCGTCATGTTGTAGCCGAGCGCATCCCCCTGCGCGTAGTGGTAGTCGGTCATCTTCCAGAAGGCATCGGCGATCACCCTGTCCGAAAGCGGATGCATCGCGTAGAGCGATGTGCGATGGTAGAGGTAACTGCGGGTGCTGACGGCATCGAAGTTCTTCGATTTGTAGTCCCACGCGAAATCCACCAGCGACTGCTCACCGTTGAATAAATACTCGTAATCTAGATGCAACGCAACAGTTCGCCTGGTGTTTGCCCTGTTATTCAGGTCCTTTAGCTCCGTCAGCTTCTCACGTAGATTCAGTTCCCCATTGAACACATCCGGGAACTCCTGGCTCATCCCGAACTCCCATCTGCGCACGTTGGTGAACGAGTGATCGTTGTCGTACTTCTCCCAGAACGCGAAATAGCGGCCTTCCCGGTCTCTGTAGCGCTGCCTTAGCGACAAGTACTGGCGGTCATAATCGGTATACGTGCCATTCCCATGGAGTATGGACACGTCACCGGTAGAACGCAGCTCCGGCTCCACTTCAGGAGCGGCAGCCGCCTCCTCGCCTTCCAGCACAGCCTGCACAATCTCTATGGCACTGATGCGCAATAGAAAGCTGTCTACCATGACCGCAAGGGAATCTACGCGGTCGATAATCCTGTCCACCGCCTCCTGCTCACCCTGCGTCATATCAGGATGATCGGCCTGGAACTGTATCGCGTCTCTGAGATACCCGTGGAGCCGTGATTCCCATGCCTCAAGCTCGGACTTGGCTTGCATGAGCAGGTCATAAGCTCCCTCGTAGGCCTCTATTTCAGCAGTCGCCTGTCCTGCCGAAACCTCATCCGCGGTGGCATCCCAGGCATCGAGCTTGCCTGCAATCTCGGCTCTGATACTTGCGAGCCCGGACTCCATTGCGGCAAGATCAGTCTCTCCCCAGACTATCATGGGGAAAAGCACCAACGCTAGAATAAGCACCACACAGGAGTAGATAGATGATTTCATAGCCCCCTCACAACCCGAAGCCTTTCCGGTCTCAATCATAATAACCTAATAGTTTGGAGTTATCAATTCTGGACTTGTTCCGCCGTGGTCGGGCTAGCAGGCAGATCCCGCCGCTGCCCGAATGCCACTTAGTTCTTGTTTCGAGCGCTGAGATCCTCCTTGAGGATGAGCTTTAGCACTTCAGCCGTTATCTCGTCGCTGTGCGTCAGTGGGTCACTCTGCAGACAGTCCACAATCCTGTCTAAGTCCTCTTTCACCTGAGCCAGTATTTCCCGGCGAACACCTTCTTCCAGTGCTTCCAGCCAGCTCATCCTCTCACCGCACAGGGGGCAGAAAAGCTCCTCACGACCACTGACTGCGAATGTGGACACTTTAAAGGAGTTCTTGCAGCTAAGGCAGGTGAAGCGCAGCTCCTCCGGGATGGTGAACGCCATCAGCCGCCTCGCTCCTGAGAGTGCTTGATCAGTGGAGAGAACCTGTGTTTAAGGAGGAATATTATCTCCGGCAGCGTTGAGTACTCTATAACGCTGTGCGAGATTGTGTCGACCAGGGGGATGGCGCTTACTCCCTCGCGCTTCAGGACAGCGACCCTGCGACCCACACCGTGTATCAGACCTAAAAGAAAGATCGTGTTGCTATTCCAGTCATCCAGGTTAGCGATGACGAAATCGGATTCCTGGATGTTTTCACAGGCACGGCACAGTTCTTCTTCGTTATCCAGTGGCTCTGCCAGCCGATAGGCGGCAAGGTTGATGTCCTTTAGCGCAGGCATAATCGCCCGCTGATGGATCTCATCATTGCGCGGGTTGCGCTCCAGGATTACCGTCGTCTTGCGTCGCGTGTAGATCGGGGCTTTCCTGCAATGTCCATCGTGAAAACGCCAGCAGTGGAGCCGGAACGGGGGCGTCTCGCCTTCACGGGTAAACTCCTCAGACTCGCGCTCCTTGCGCACGATACCCGCCACCTGGGCTACTACCTCGGATGATATCTTGAGCTGCACCTCGCCTTTCAGCTTGTGACGCCTTATCTCATCCACGATGGACGGCACTTCCGAATAGAGGGCGCATTTGTCGCAGGTAGTGAGGTTGTAGATGCGGATGCCCAGCTCCTTACAGGCCAGTGCAACCACGAGCCTGCCCTCGCCCCTGAAAGGCCTCAGTTCCGTTCCAAGCGACAAAAAGCGGCAGCGGGGCTTGCGGATAATCTCGGTGACTTCGCAGTTAAGGCAGGTCAGCGGATCAACCTCGGCCACAAATGCGTCAGTTGATATGGCGCAGAAAGTAGTGCCGAAGCTCACACGACGGAATGGGCAAGGGGGAACACTGAGGAAGTCCTCTTCCAGCAGCTTCTTCAAAGAGCTGTCGTCGTCAGGCTCTGTCCCATCCTCTTCAAGGTTGTCGTCGCGACCTCTGGTATCCACGCTGTCAGATTATAGCGCCATATCCCAGAAGTGCGAATGTGCTCTTGCTGCCCTCCTAATTCCTGGCGCCCTTCTGGAATCGCAGTCCCATCTTCTTGTACGCTCGGGCTTCTATGGGATGTTCATCCTCCAGAAGCTCCGCCAATCGAAGGTAGATCGAGGCGAAGGTTATGTTGTTTTCAATCCAGTTCGGGCGGGGGAAGTTGGGTGTGATGGGCTCCGTGATATCGCCGTAGCCCTGCATCGCTCTGATGAGAATGGAGCGCTCCCATCCCTCATTGCCTGCTTGCCTTGCCAGCCGCGCCAGCCCCCAGTGGTAGTGCGGCCGGTTAAACGGGTCCAGCCCAAGGGCATGCACGCCCCAGCCGATGCGCTTCTCCAAATCGCCTGCGGGAGGACACTGAGACATAAGATACGGCGCCTGGCTTTCGTATCTGTTCAGGTTCCACGCGTGCCCGGCAGACCTGGCCGCAGAAGCGAAATCGGGAGGACTCTCCCTGAGGGAAGCCAGGGCAAGGTCAATTTGAGTGCTTGCGTTCCAGCCCGCCATTGCAGACGTGGCCAGATTGCCCTGCTCCTTTCCTCTCCGTTCAGAAACGTACAATACTCCCATCATAGCCACAACTACCATGGCCAGTGGCACGGCGATTCGCCAGACCCGATGAGAAGTAACAGCTTTGTCTGCTTCTGCACTCAGCACTGCGCCCAAAGACACCGCCGCGATTACTGCGAAAAACACCACGTTTGCCAGGTACGTGAAGTCGAAATCCACCAGCGCGTGGGCAAGAAAGCCAGCCAAGGCCGCCAGCATGAGCCTCTGCGGCCAGAGGTTGCCCGGCCTGAGAAGAGCGTTGGCGGTTCTGAGCTTGACTGAGTATTGCGCTACGAGCGCCGTGCCGAACGCCAGTCCCCACACGCCGGCCTCAGACATCGCTTTGAAGATGATGCCATGGGCATCTGTCGCGAAGTAGTGCCAGGACGGCTGAAGATAGGTGTAGTGAGAGCCGAAATTGCCCCAGCCCACGCCAAAAAGCGGGAAACGGGTGAACATCGACCAGGCCACAGACCAGAATGTCAGCCTGCCCTGTAGCGAGTAATCCGCCGCGTTCCAGATGCTGCTCAGACGAGCCGCCAGACTGCCATAGAAGCCGGTGAAGGCCAACAGCACCAGGATCGCAACCAGGAACCCAGAGGTCAGATACAACGCCTTATTCCGCAGCTCAGCACCATCCCGCGGGGCTTCCTCTTGCACCTGACGAGGGCCACTTCTGCGCCCTGCAAGCGCCCAGAACAAGAGCAGCAGTGCCTGAAACGCCAGTGCTATGTAGGCGGCCCGGCTGAAGGTTAGCAGCAGAACGAGCAGAAGTATTGCGCCGACCAGAATGAAGGAGAGACCGCGCTGCCGGCGCACCATGGCAAACGCGAGGGGCCACGTCAATAGCAGAAAGGCTGCATAACTGTTATGCAAGCCAAAGGTCGAAAACAGATGCCTGTCTGGGGTTATGTGTGTCAGACTCCATAAAAAGTAGAATAGCCCGTAGGGTGTTACGAAATAGAGGAATAGCCCGTAGAGCGCTACGAGCAGAGATGCAATCGCCAGCGTGCCAACAATGTCGGCACCTCCCAGCTTGCGGTTTCCCACGTAATGCGCCGCCAGGGCGTACGCGGATGCCGCCGATAGAAGCCACAGGGATACCTTGAGAGTTGGATACAGGTAAGTTGTCGTCAGAAGGCAGGCCAGAACGAACAAAATCCACAGGAGAATCGCCCTGGGGTTCGGCTTCAGTGTTCCAAAGGCGACCTCCCACGCGTAAAGCAGTGGAATGACGACAAGCCCCAGCAGCAGACCATACGAGCCGTTCCCGCCTTCAAACAGCGGCAGGAGCAGCAGCGCCAGCAGGAAGAGCATGCGACACACAACCTGATTCTAGCAGCTCAGGCGCAATGCTAGGCCATGGTCACATAAAATGTAAGGAAGTAGGCACCCCGCACGTACTCGTAAGGCGCGCCAACAAACATAAAGCCGAGGAAGAACACGAAGATGAACGGGATGAGCACAGCCAGCCGCTGGAAGAGGAAAGGCTCAAAGTATGTCTGTTGCTCCACTGTGGCTGGTTTCAGCAGGTACATCCGGCGGATCACGTCGAAGTAGTAATACGCGGCGATGACGGCGTTTACCGCACCCACAATAACTAGCAGCAAGTTGAGCGGGTTCAGGAACAATATCAGCGAAGCGAACACAAGGAACTTGGCGATGAAGCCCATCGTGGGCGGTATGCCCGTGAGCGCAAGCAAAAAGACGGTCATAAATAGCGCCAGGAAGGGCGAACGACGGAAGAAGCCGTTATAGCTATCCAGTGCGTCACTGCCACCGGAAATCTCGTTGAGCATTGCTATGAGGAACGCACCCAGATTCATCATGAAGTACACCATGAGGTAGTAGAGTGCACTGTAGAACCCGATGTTCTCCGTGGCCCGGAATGCCGATGTGGCTGCAATCAGGGCCATCAATACATATCCCATCTGAGCGATGCCCGAGTACGCGAGTAAGCGCTTGAACGACCGCTGGCGCAAGGCCATGATGTTGCCCCAGAACATCGTTAGAATTGCGACAAACGCAACCATCGGCACCCACGCATCACTCACGGGCAGGAATCCGAGCATGAACAGGCGCATGAAAACCGCGAACCCCGCAACCTTGGGAAAGACGGAAAGGAAAGCCGCAACCGGCGTCGGCGCTCCCTCATAAGTGTCGGGAATCCACATATGGAATGGCGCTACGCCAATCTTGTAGCCGATGCCCACAAGGATCATCGTGAACGCAAGGACAACCATCGGGTGGCCGGTCACCAGCCCTTTAACCTCAAGGAACGACTTCAAGTCGTAGAGGTTGGTGGACCCGCAGATGCCATAGATGAGCGCAATGCCAAACAGCAGTGTCGCCGAAGAAACCACCCCGTAGATGAATATCTTCAAGCCACTTTCCAGCGACCGGATGCTGTCCTTGTAGTAGGCAGCCATTATGTAGAGCATAATGGAGGCGAACTCGGTCATCACATATATCGCAAGCAGGTCGGATGAACCGACCATGAGGTCGAAAGCCACGGTAGCCATCAACATCAGCACGATGAACTCGACGCGGTACTTCTTCAGCAGTCCGTAACCCATAATGACGAGGAAGAGGAAGATGTCGCCCCAGTCCATCAGTTGCTTGAAGAAGAGCGCGAACGGATCGATCGTCTCAAGCCCCCCCCAGAAGGTCCCCAGCCCGTAGGTGAAATAGCGGGAGGTGAACTGCATCATGTGCAGCGTCATGAGGAAGTTGCTCAATGCGCCGAATATCGCCAGCCAGATGACCAGATTCAGGTTCTCCTTGCGGGAGAAGACCCAGACGGCGATGATAAGGAGAATGGCAAGGACCAGAAACAGCTCGGGGAAAAGCAGGTAGTAGGCAGGATGATCGAACGCCCACTGGTTAAAGCCCTGTATCGGCTGCGAGAAGATGTAGACCACTCGCCCCCAGATCGTGGTCAACAGGCTGATCAGGAAGTCCATTGCGCGTCCCTAAAAAGACACAAGGCAACCGTGCTTGCCCTGTGTCCTGGGATTATACAACAACTACTTGCGACTTACTGCAAACGGCCAGTTAGTCTTTGGGTATGTAGGTCTTAGTCTTGCTTACCGAACCGTATGGCGTAGAGTACGTAAGGCCTATGGTCACAAGACTCTGACTGGCAGACACCACGGTGATCCGGAGTGTCTCCTGATACCCCATCGGTATACTAATGCTCGACCCTTCGGACCTGGTGACAAGCTGCCCGTTGATGGACATGTTCACCCGCTGCACCAATCCGATCTGCATGACCGACCAGACTTCGATCTCGATTGAGTCGAGGACTGCGGTGCCGTAGGACTTGATTATGTACTCGAGTATCGAGTCGTAGTCCGTTTCACCGGAACGGGGAGGACGAATCTCCTCCGGGATGGCGCTGGTGACAATCATGAGCGGGTCCGTCCTGCCCGTGTCCGGATAGGGAAGTTCTTCTTCGGGTATGACCGGAGTCTCACTCGCTTCGGCCTCTTTAAGCCGGGCCCGGATGATGTCGTTTGAGTCTATCTGCTCGAAAGCCGCGAGTTCATCCCTCTTTTCTTCCTGCGTAAGTAGGACCTCCGGTTCTGATGGCACCTCGCCGGCTCCCGGAGCCTCGCCGTCAACGCCAGGTATGGCCGGAGCCCCAGGAGTTGCTGCTTCTCCGGGAGCGGCTGGTCCCGTTGCAGCGGGCATATCAGCGCCTATGCCGGGCATAGCTATCTGAGCACCTCCTGCTGGCATCTTCTGCGCGGGTGGTGCAGCCTGCTCAGCAGGAGATTCCTCAGGCGCGATGTACTCGGGGATGTCTCCTGCGAAGTAGCCACCGCCAGCCATGAAGTTCCACAGAAGGTAGCCGCCTCCTAAGACAACGACTACTATCAGTATAATCATCAGATTCTTGTTCATTGGCGCGTTTTGCATATCAATTCACCCAACCTCAGAGCTTCTTATCTCCAGGCATACCGGGAGGAACCTCGCCCGAAACCAGTCCTTCCGGATTCATAAAATACACCGTTATGTAGATCTCGTACAAGGAGAACGTCCTGTACCCGTATACATTGTCATCTCCACCGCTATTCTTGAAACCGTGAACAGTCACGAAATAGGTGGAATCCGTCTGCAGGTCTTTCACAAATTTCCGCAACCGCTCATAGGTCATCGTGAACTCGGTTATCTTTATGTGCATGGGTTCGAGGAAGTTGGCCATGCGAGCGGCGACTTCCCCGGTCCCCGTGCCCTCACCAATGTACTCCCAGGAGAACAGGTCCACAGCGTCTGTAATCGGCGGGAGCGTTTCGATCGGATCCATCTTGTACGTAACCTTGAACTTAATGTCAGGTTCGATCGCGATAGAGGCCGAGTAAATGTCGTGATTCATCAACACGTCCAGGAACCACAACTCGAAGAAGGTCACGATGTCATCCTGGCCCTTAAGGAAATAACGCTGCTCTTGTTCCAGTTTGCCGTCCATTACCGCATTTAAGTCCTCTGCTGTAGGGAGCATCCGGGCCTTGGTCTGAGCTACCTCGTTTGTTCGCTTCTGCTGCTGGATGCGGGCGTTAATAGAGTCGATTTCAGCGGTCTTCGCGATGTAGACGGACTTCCAGAAGACGCCGATCGCAGCGACAATGATGATGGCGAACACAATGCCCACATTCAGCGGCGTGAATATCGGCTTGGGTGGCTTCCGCTCAGCAGGAGCCCCTCCTGCCGGCTTACCCCTATTAGGTGCTGAGGACATCCTTGGTTACCTCCTCAAGTACGTTCAGACCACTGATCGCTTCTTCCTGAACGAGGGCCTTGTCCTGCAACTTGGTCGTAATGTCGAACTTGAACATGTAGCTCCCGACGAACATTTCCCGGGACTCGAAGTAATCTTCGATTGACCTACCTGCACGCATGCCCAATCGCGGCAGCTCGAAATCGGCAGGCATGCTCTCCGCGAAGTCACGGTTACCCAGCCCCTCACGGCTATTCCATGTCCTGCTACGCTGCGAGAGAATCCCCTGGCTAATATTGCGAGAAGCCGACAAACCGGAACCGTGTGGAGTCTGAGCACTCACAAGGCCCATTCCGGCGGCCCCACCACCGCCACCGGCACCGATGCCACCCTCGCCTGAGCCACTGCTCAGGCTCTCTACAGTCTCATTAACAGTCGTCTGGGTAAAGAAATCAGAAGAGTCGAGGGATATGGCGAACTGCATTATGTCAATCCGGTCGACCGCAACCCCCGTCATAACGATTTCTTTGGTGGCAGCTTCGAAATCAATTTCATCTATGTAGCACGTGTCAGGGATCATGTTGCCCACCTCTTCCATGATCGCCGGCCACATAATCTGCCCCTTCACGAGGGCAAATATCTGGCTGAACTTCGGCTTCTTCGTAGAAATCTCGCTCTTTATCTGGTCGAATTCGTCAGCGTCTCCCCTCCATTTAGCCTCTTCAGCCTGGACGTTCTGAAGTTCGGCGTTAGCGGCGCTTTCCTTGGCGGCCCAATCCACGTGCGAGTAATACATGAACCCGACCATGATCAGAAGCAGCACAATGCCGATCTTGAAAACGTTCCAGGCTTGCTGACGGACGAAGTACACAGACGGAAGAAGGTTGTATTCGATCTTGCCCTTCTTGAAAAAGTCAACGCACAGCCCAGCGGCTACGATCATTTTCTCAGCGTTGTTGTGGAGTACGTCCAGCGCGTATACGCCTTGCTGGTACTGCACCAGCGAGGAAAGCGAGACCTCGCTGACCTCCAGACCGGTCTCCCGCTCAAGATAACCCGCCAGGTTCTTGAAATAGCGGATATTGCCGAAGAACATCAGTTTCCCGACGCGGTCGGTGCGCGCAGCTTGTGACTCGTAGTAACGCATCGAACGCACCAGCTCGGTCACGAAACTTGCGAACACGGCCATTACAGCTTCGCGCAGGCGGTTGTCCTCCGTCGGGTCAACCTCTTCTTCCGCAAGCATGAGATCAACGGGCTCAGCCCGAAGGTATTCCTCAGCCTCGTGTACGCCAACTCCGAGAAGCTGGGCGATCTTAGCGACGATGCTGTTGTAGCCCAGTTCGATCGACCGCGCCATCCTGAACGTGCCGTCGAGGAAGAAAGAGAGCTCGGAGATCGTGTCGCGCATGTCTACAATGCCCACCGACTGCGTGTAGCCCTCCAGCTTGGTGCTTAGAAGGTTCCATGAAGCGAGACTGGTGATCTTGATAGCCCAGACATCAATGCCAGCGTACTGCAATGTGGTGACCAGCGACTGAATCGTCGAAGCTCGCGTGGCAACCAGCAGTATCTCCTGCATAGCCTGAGCTGCACCCTTGCGCTGTGGCAGCACCCGGTAATCGTAGACGGTATCGCCAGGCGGGAATGGAACGTACTGGTTTATCTGCAGGCTAATTGCCTGCCGCGTCTGCGGAGCACCCATCCGGGGCAGCTCAATGACTCTGGTTATCGCAGCTTTTCCGGACAGCGAGACTATGGCTTTCTTCGCGTTGATGCCATTGGTCTCCAGTATCTCCTTGATACGCTCAGCCAGGCCCCTCGCGTCGGCGATGCGCCCGGCCGAAAAGAACGCAGGTTCTATCTCGGCAATGGCGAAGCGCTCCAGGATGTACTCGCTACCCGCCTTGGAGAGGGCAACGACCCTGATCTCGTTCGACGTAAGGTCAATACCGATATCGACCGTTCTTCCACCTTTTTTTCTGGCCATAGGATCCCTCGCGGGATTTCAGATTACCCTAATAGTTTGACTAGAGAGCGGCGCTCTTGTTTCAACCGCAGCCGCCCCATTTCAAAACACATCGCGTCGGCCCTCAACAACTACTTATCGTCTACCAGGTTCACAGTCAGCGTAATAAACACGTAGCTGTTGTCCTCAGACTTGGAGTGGTGCTGGAAGAAATTACCCACAAAGGGCAGTTTGCTGAGGAACGGCACCGCGAATATCTGGTCAGAGATTTCACGGGTCTGCAGACCGCCAATCAAAGCAGTCGAACCGTCACTCAGGCGGAAGTATGTGCCCAAGGACGTACTGGTGGTGGGCTGGAATGTCGCAGCTCCATCCGGAGACACCTGCTGCGGGCCATCAAAGTTGCTGATGTCTATTTCCACGTACATCGTCATCCGACCCCAGTCGTCGATATTCACCGTGAAGTTGATATCAGTGCCGACCGTGACCTCATCGAAGGTGGACTGCCTGATCGCATTACCGTTCTGGTCGAAGGCAATGGTCTGGCGGAAATTGCCCCGTGTGCGGTCTACGGTTAGATAACCGTTGAATCCGTCTATGACAGCGATTTCGCTCTCCGTTACCACCTTGGCCTTGCGCTCGGCGATTAGCGCGTCAAACGTTGCCGAGTAATTCTCGGGCAGCATAATCGTGTTTTTAGGTAGTATGCTGAGACCGAGACCTCCGTCTGCGTAGTCGAACACCCAGCGGCCCAGTCCTGTCGGTGCCTGCGCTGTTGCGGCGAGCATACCGTAGACTTCCTGCGGGTTCTCACTGACCTGATAGACAGTGATCTTCACCGCAGCCTGCTTCGGCGGCTTGTCGATCTTCCGGATAATCGACTGAACCACATCCAGTGTGTCACGGGAGCCTCGCATCACAACGAGTCCGCTCTTCGCGGTGGGAATCGGAATAGAACCTGCGCCACCGCCACCGCCAGCGCCGCCGGCACCGCCACCGCCAGCGCCACCGGCACCTCCACCGCCGGCGCCACCTCCGCCACCGGCACCGCCGCCTCCGCCGGGACCAACCTGCATCGGCTCGGTTCCGAAGTAGCCTGAAGTCATCGAGGAGCTAGCAGCTGCGTACGCGGAAGAAGGATAGTCTGCGCTATAGCGGCCGCCACCGCTGCTACCGCCGCCACCGCTGCTGCCGCCACCGCCGCCGCCGAACCCGCCACCACCGCCGCCGCCGATGCCACCGCCGCGGCTCTCGTAAACATACCAGCCGACGGTCACGGATGGAAGCAGGTCAAGATTGAAAAGTATCTGGTAGATCTCGTTCGGATCAGCGTAGTGTAGCTGGTAGAAATCTATCTCGTTGGCGATGTCGATCTCCTGCTCCTTGCGCTCACGGCTTGTGATCAGGATGACCGGCTTCGCGTATGGATCGACCTCGTCACGATACACAATCTTCTTGAACTGATGAGTCTCGAGGATTATGTCAAGTGCAGTGTCCCACGGCACGTTCTCGAAGTTACCGATGACTGATCCCGGCTCAGTAATCAACGCGTTGAACTGGGCGGCATCCCTGAAGCCAATCGGGCTGCCGTCGCCGCCGAGGTCCAGCGGATCCAGAACACGACGATTCGCAACACCGCCAATAGGCTCATCGGTGATGTACGGGTCGATAATGATCGATATGCCCGCGATCTGGGACATCAGGTTCAGCACCTGGTACACGGAGAAGCCGGTCGACGCATTGAGGTTGACCAGTACGTCGGACAGCTTACCCTCGAACTCCTCGAAGCCAGGCAGCTCGTAATCGCCCACCTCGGACGTACCCTCAATCTCCATACGCGGGTAGTCTTCGTCGGCATCAAGGCTGTCGTATACGTCATCCACGGTTGCCATGCTGCCATCGTCCGCATACCTGCCCTCGTCACCGGACGTCTCAGAACCCAGGGTGTAAGAGCCCGCGCTCGGTGCTGGCTTCATGGGTTTCGGCTGGCGCTGGGGCAGCGTCATCGGTGTGAGCTCCAGATCGAAGCTCTGACCGTTCAGCTTCCCTGTACGCGCGAATCCGTACTCCACTTTGTTATTAAATGAGAGGATTATGCGGGTGCATATCTCGTCGCCGACTATGTACTCGGATACGGTCAGGTTGCGTACAAGCGGGTCATTCTTGAATATGTAGTTGGAGACCGCTTCTGAGGGCGGCAGGTCAATAAGGACATTGTATCCGCGCGGGAACTCTATCGGCACGACATGTGCCACCGTGGGTTCGCTCGCGCGTATTGCGAGGACCATCGTAGTGGGGTCGTAGTTAATGTAGTTCACAACACCGCCGCTCGGCACGGTCGAATTGACCACATAGGACCGCTCCTCTGTCACTTCCACAGGCGGCTTCTCAGCCACCGGAGCCGGTGCGGGCGCAGTAGTCTCGACAATGGGGAGCACAACATTCCTGGCCTCTGGGAAGGAAATCCTGAGCACCCGGCCGCCGTCGCTGACTGCATCGTCGAACTTGATGTTCTGTAAGTTAAGGAACCCAACGACGATTCGCGTCCTGCAAGCGTCCCCCTCTGTGAGGAAGTAGGTGCGGATATCGCGTATAGCGCCTATGTTCTTCGCAATGAGCCCGTCCACCGTGGGTGACAGGGCCGCCTGGGGCAATATCAGCATAAGGGAGGGCGGGAACTTCGAGGTCGCGAGTTCGTACTCTATCGGCTCCTCAGCTTTGATAACCAACGTGTGCATATCCCGCTCGAAATAGACTGCTGATATCAGATTGCCGGTGAAGGTAGCTGGAGGTGCAGGAGGCTCGGGCTCGGCAACTTCCACCACAGGTTCCGGAACAGCCTCGGGCTGCGGAGGCTCCACATCGCCATTCAGCATGCCCATAGTGAGTTCACTACGGTCGGAAAGAGGATAGAACACTTCAAGCACCAGCAGCCCGTCTCGGGGGCGAGACCATCGATAAGCGTCATCGCCTACCTTACCCTTCACATCGAGATAGACCACGAGCACCACCGTGTCAGTATCCCCTGCAACGAGCACATTCTTGATCAGTGTCGTCCCCTTCACCTGCGGGCTGACAGTCTTGAGCTCTGAACCAGAGAACTGTGCCTCGATGCGTGTGGGATACAGCTTGACAACGGTCTCAGGCTGTACGTCTCGATCCACCTCGAAGATGACCAGGTCTCGGTCCGCCAAGGCCTTCACCTTGACGTCCGATATCTGGTTCACCCGCGCCGCAGAAGCGCTTACCGCGAGGAAGACCAGAAGCACAAATGCCAAGACGCTGACTCCGGATATCTTCTTGTTGCAGTGCATCACGGAGGTACCCTCCAAGACAGGTTTAACTACTATTTATGCACCGACCGGTGCCCCTTCCTCACTTCCGGACTTATAAAACAGCCTGCCCCAAGAAACAGCAGGCCGAGTTGTTCCCCAGACTGGAGGATTCTACGTAACATATCGGGCATTGTCAAGGAATCACTTAGAACAAGAGAGGCCCGACCTTTTGGTCGGACCTCTTAACGTTGCTGTCCCAGGCAGTTTACGCCTGGCGACGGCCTTATCCGCCGCCCTCCGAGTGGCGATCCTCGTAAAGCACGACGTAGGCGCGCCGCTCGCTCGCATCAACGTTTACCGCAGTAGTATCCCGGCGCGGCGTGTGCATCTTCCCTATATCTATCACGCGCTCGATAGCGCGGTCACGATCAATATGGTCGGCGTTCACCGGGGCGGTCATGCCGCCGCCTGAGATGCTCACGCCACCTAAACCAACGATGCGGAAGGTGTAACTCCGCGTGGTGACATACGGCGCTATGTCATCGAGGTAGTTGGCAACCACCTTGAACTCGTTGTTCTCCGCATCCCAGACCTCCGCGTAGCGGAAGAGCGATGGCCCGGAGGGCGTGCGCTCAACGGTGGAGAAGTTGTTCCCGTCCACCTCCACATCATCCCTGTTGCCGTCGCCATCGGTGTCAACCACGTTGAACGACCGGGGCTCGTTCGCCGACCCGTCGTCGTCCCAGTCCATCAGGTCATCGTAGTATGTGTCGGTGAGAGCGCCAACAACCTTATAGAGGTCGAACATCGACTGGAATGGCGGATTGGGGATGAAGGTAAAGGCTATCTCCCCACTGCTGTAGATGATGGCGATTTCATTGCGAGCATCCGCACGCGTCTCCCCAGCCTCCGTGTCATAGGAGAAGTACTGACGAGCATCGAAGCCACGTCGCGTGTCAAGGCCCATCGGGTCCTCGTTGTCCAGCGTTGTGCCATTGTCGAGCGTATCGTTCAGATACTTGGCGTATTCTTCATCGCTCTCGAATGTCAGCTGCTCACGAACCACGGCAATGTCAGAAGGCGCGTAGAACTGCAGGTTCTCGACGTCGCGGTCGAGGTTGTAGTAGATGCCTCGGAAGTTGTCCCAGGCGTTAATCGCGTCGTTATCAGTCTGGTCGGGCCACACGTCATCGCGCGATGACGGGTTTGGATAATCGTAGGCGCGCGGATTAGCGCCATCCCATGGGCCAATCACCGGCAGATGGTCCACCCGTACGTCACCGCTGGCATACGGGTCTGCACCCATGCTGTGCAAATAGTCAAACCCCACACCGTCTACTTCTGGCTTATAAGCATCGTAATAAGCGTTGCGGTATTCCACGACAGCGTGCGCAAGTGCCCGTGCTTCATCTCGAGTCAGATATTCGTCGTTCTCGTAATCGCGATCGCCCCGGCTCCAGTTAGCGCCGTCGGACGAGAAGTATGCCCGTTCCTTGATTATCTTGGAGAAGAGCGACGCTAGAACCTCCTCGGGAGCCGTGTTGATGTTGATGCGCCCCAGCGTGTAGGTGTCATAGAAATCTGCCGGCGTATTCGTCTGAGGATCCTCAAGGTAGTTGATAGCGAACTGCGGGCAGTCTGCGGGATCCTTGGCCGCGAGGAAGCCCGGTGAAATGAAGCTTGGGTTCGGGTCCACCGTCAGCAGGTCGCCGAATACCTGGATGTCCGCCTCACGCAGGCGATAGTCATTCTCTTCCCACGTAGAGGAGTTCGCATCGCAGGAGTAAAGTGGGTCTACCCAGACCCGCACCGCATGCAGCGGACGGCCGTCCCGGTCGCGGCGGACCTTCGGCACTGTGCTGCCGTACGTCTGAGGCGTCAAGTATCCTGACGCGAACACCTGCTGCTGGGTGACGGCGAACTCTCCGGCTCCATCGGTTACGAAAACGATGACGTAATAGTTGCCCGGATAAGGCACGTACAGGTAGACCGGGTCGTAGAGCTCGCCGATATCGCCGTTCATCATTACGCCGTCAGCACCGTACGGATCGATAATCGTTGTGCGCGAATCGCGGAATGCCAGGTCTACAAGGGAACCATCAGTGCTCACCAGCGAGACCACAACGAAGTATTCCGAGTCATCGCCAAACAGCCCTGACAGACCGGTAAGAGCGCCGCTTGTCACCATGTTGCCGAAGCTGCTTCCGCCGAACTTCCGTCCTCCGCCAACGGCGTAGTTCACCTGAATCTGGAAGTTGCTCACGCCGCTTGAAGGCGACACTACAGCCGTCACGTTTAGTGGCAGCCGCTCACCCACGAGAACCTTCTGCTCGGCGTTGAATGGATGTGTCGCAGGGCTGACGATGTCACCGTTGGCGTCGGTAACGGTAATCTGCACGTTCACGCCGTCTTCGGGGTCATCGTAGCGGCCGTTGGCCGGCGACGTGCGGTCCATCCACACCGCGTCGTAGCGGTACTGGAAGAAGGTGTATCGTCCGGATGTGATTACGCTGTCGGAAGCGCCCATGTTGTTCGGGTCATTGTATCTGATAGTAATGTTGTAAGGCGGCATACCGCCGTCAACGTAGACAATGAAGTTCACCCGTTCGTCGACTGCCACAGACGGTGGTATCGCCATTATCTGCGCGTTCAAAGGCGCCTGCTCGACCACAATGAGCCGTGGCCGGCCAGCTACCAGCATGCCGTTCCCATCTGAAACAGCGA
The DNA here is from genome assembly GCA_030606285.1 of Planctomycetales bacterium. Classification (GTDB taxonomy): domain Bacteria; phylum 4484-113; class 4484-113; order 4484-113; family 4484-113; genus JAGGTK01. Next base: position 61,293 of record JAUWGS010000005.1, read on the forward strand.
GGCGGATCTGGTAAGTTCCCGTAACAAGGGCTCCGAGTTCGTCAGACGCATCCTCACTCGGGACAAACAGCGGATTCGGCACGAAGTGCTGGGACACATCGCTGAATTGAATAGCGGTGCCCGTGTCCACGTGGCGGATGGTCCAGTTGTACGTATACGGCCATGCGCCGCCAGAGACGAAGGACTCAAGGCTAAAGCCCTGAGTTGTCACGCCTACCATCGGGTCGACGAATGTATCCACCGCCAGCGGGAGCGGGCTGGCCGAGCCCCCTCCACGGTTACCACCAACGAACACAACCTGAGAATCAAACGCATAAGCCGGTACGTCGCCGGGATTCAGCGGGTTGTCGCGCACAAGCGACGCGGCATTATAAATCCCCTTGTCGGCTTCAACATCGATTCCGATATCGATAAACTGGAACCACACGCCGGGCAGAATCGTCGGGAATGAGTTGATCGCGCCGGGATTCATGAGATTCGCGCCATTCGTGGTTGTCACCCGTGAATGCGTCTGCGGATTGGGGAAGCCGAGTATACCGATTTCGAAGTAGCCGTCTGTGTTTAGATCGGCCATGAACCGCATATCGGATCCCTCGCCGTAGATCCCGGTCAGGGTGTAGGTCACGGAGCCTGGCGCGTTCGTCAGGCTGTACGGATCCTGCGTCGCCAGATACGCGTGGACATCAACCTGCGGATTCTCCGCACTCGGTATAAGAATCGTGTCGCTGGCGTGAATCACGTATGCCCGGCCGGTGACCATGTCGTAATCCTCGTTGATCACGGTCAGAGCAATGAGGTGTTTTTTGTCATTGCCGAGCGTCGGCAGGCTCAACGTGCTCAAAACGTTGCTCACGTCAACTGTGGGTAGCGGAGCAGGCTGCGGAATCGTGAATGTCTGGGAATATCTGTTGTTCGACCTGTCCGTAATCAACAGAGAACCGGACACATTCAGCCTGCCTGCGTTGTAGCTGCCAGTGTTTATGAATGTGAATCCAGCCGACCCTCCGGCATGGCCAACGTAGAGTTCTGAAGTAACGTAGTTCGCAGGAGCCACATAGTCGGATATACCGTCACCGTCGATATCCCAGTCGAACACCAGCGGAACGCTCTCGTCAATCCCGATATCGAATATCGTGGGATCGGTCGTTGTGAAGTTGAACGCCATCTGGGCGTAGTAGTTCACGGAAACACCGGGGCTAACAAAGCGGCCGTCCGCGCTGATGGATGAGCTTACATTGATATTGACAGGCCCACCGCCTCCCCAGTAACCCTGGGGGACGAACGACGGGTCAATGTTATACCGCTGGTTGGCGGAATTGCCCCATACTCTCACGTAGAATGTGCCTGGCGGCACCACAGCTCCTGTGCCGACGACAGTGCAGGTGTCTCCCGATGCGATAGTGCTGCTGTCGAGCAGAGTTAGAACTCCATCGAATAATCTGATGTAAAGCTCGTCCGCAGGCCCCTGGTCAAATGACTGCACGAAGGCATTCAACGTTCCATCCTGAGATGTAGTTATGGAGTACCAGTCCTCGTCATTCGGGTCCCCCGGCGGAATCCTTCCGGTGAAGGGGAAGCTGTCCCTGTCAGGATCGTAGGCAAGCGACATCAGGTCAGCGGTCGTACTGTCATTGTTAGGCTCGGTCTCCCAGAACGTGTTGCCGGGATTGGGCGTGAAGACCGACTCCAGCTCGTACGTCTGTGTGCTGTCTGCGGTAATCCTGAGATAGTACGTGTCCGTGGGGGAGTTACGTCCGGTTGTTGCCCACGTGTGATTGTCGCCCGCGAAAATTGTGCCGCTGTCAATCAACACAAGCGTGGAATCGTAAAGTTCGATATCAATGTGCTGAGCGCCTACCAGTCCAAAGCACTCCATAAGTATGCTCAGCGCTCCCGCCTGAGTCGTGTCGATGCTGAACCAGTCGTCATCCGTTGCGTCAGCCGTGCGACCCGTCCAGGTGGCATTATCGGTGGCGGGATCGTAATCCAGCGGCATCACGTTAGCCGTGGGGCTTGTGTCATTAGGCTCGACTTCCCAGTAGGTTGGCGTATCGGGCGACTCGGTGAGAATGGCGTACCGCGAGTTCCCGTCCACGTTCCACTTGTACTTCAGGCCGGTCTGGGAGGTCACACCCCCTGTGTATGACCGCACGTCAATGCCCATTCCGGGCAGCGGGTAACGGTCGGAGTACATGGGCATTATGCTCGTGGTCAGACCGTAGGCTTCAGGCGTGTTGTTCGGGTCATCCATCAGCGGGCGCAGATTGCGTATCTGCACCAACTGATGTGAAACAGCGCTCTTGCCCGTGCTTTGGTCGGTCACTATCAGCGTTGCCGTGTAGTTGCCGAATCCGTCATCCGCATAATCGTGCTGAAGCGACGTCAATTGCGTCTGCCGAACCTGACCCGGCGAGTCGCCCATCCGCGAGGTGTCCGCTCGCGCGTCAATGATGCCGTCGCCCTGGAAGTCAAGCTCCATCGTATAGTTGTGTGTGGTATCCGGGATGATGGAGGCTATCAGATCGAAGGAGACGACGAAGTGGGTTTGGAAGAACGCGCGCCCGCTTGTACCGCCGTTCCCGGCGCCATCGTTGGTCGTGACGGTCAGCCATCCGGTGCGGGCATTACCGGGAACAACCGCCCGTAGTATCTGCCTGAACGGCAGCGGTCCCGCATAGCTCGGATCGGGCTGGACATCGAACGCCAGCGCTGTCGCTCCTCCGCCGAAGGTCACCCGGTTGTTCTGGGGTATGTTGTTGAAGTTATAGCCGTAGATCTCAATGACCGAGCCGTGTCCAGCAATATCGGGCACGATCGGCGGAACTCCCGTATCCGATGACAGGAATGGCTGCGGGCCGGTTCCACTCATAATAGGTACAAGATTGTTATCCCCAATCGCATCTTCGCCGTTGCCCGGCGGAATGGCAGCCAGCGTTGCTATCGGCTCACTATCGTACGATGCGGGGCCGCCCAAAATGACCATCTCGGTATCGGTCGCAAGGACGGTGTTGGTGGCGTTGTGCGGATTGATGTTCTTCTGGTCGATGACCATAACCTTGACGAAGTACACGCCGTCCTGCGACTGATCCGGTGTGAACAGGAAAGTCGGGCTGGCATCGTTACTCTCCTGCCTCTGGCCTTGGTCGCCGGTGGCCAGCGCGCTGAACTCATCGAACACCTGCCACAAGTATCCGTACTCGCCCCGGCCACCGCTCACCGAAACGCTCGCCCGGAAACCGTGGCTTGGCTGCTCAACCTCGTGGAGGTTGATCGAAGCCGTCATGTTCGGGACATTGGTGAACGACCTTGCCGGTGAACCCCGTCCTCCCACGATGAGAGTGGTGGCATCAATCGCGCTGGTGGGAACGGGAGTAGTCGAATCTGTAACCGTCAGTACGACGTTATACGTATCCTGCACCGGGAACGTGTCTGTTTCAATAGTGAGCGTGTTGCTCTCGTAGTTCCCGTAGTTGTAGCTCTGAACAAGGCCGCCGAGGCTGTCGAATACTTGTACCGCGACGAAATACGGGCTAACTCCTCCGTACATACCCAGATGCAGAAGTGTCGAGCTGTCCTCTTCGATAGAAGGTGGGTCGCATGCGATCTCGGCCACAACGTTGGGCATAGTACCGATGAGGTCAACCTGGACGACGTCCGTGTCTACTCCCACAGGCGGATAAGGTATCGCGGGGAACGGCGGCTGCACCTGGTTCGCCACGATGATGCCCGGCGGCAATGCCGTGCTGGACGGAATGACGGGCAGTCCGGGCCATGTCCCCACTGCAGCGGGACTGTAAAGGTCGTAAACGGTTAGTCGTATGGTGTCGCTGGAAGGAGTCACGAACACAGTGCGCGGGTCCCGTCCCCCAGCCTGCATCGGCCATGTACCGTCAATGCCCTGTGGCGAACCGTTGAAGTTCCAATCGTAAAGGCGGAATGTGTTGGGATCTTCAACTCCACCGCCCGCTCTCGACAGCAGCATGAACTGGTCTGCGCTGATGCGAACCGCCAATATGCTGACCTTCAGCGGGATGAAGGTGTCGCAATTTTCCTGCAGATAGACCTTCACCACGTTATCGGCAAGGGTCTCCTCCGGCGTGCCGGCAGCCTTCACGGCCAATACTCGCGCCGTAATGTACGGATTGCCGAAGTAGTCGAAGGCGAAATCTCCATCAATCGCTCCGGCGGTACCCGGCACAGGAACCTCTGCCAGGTCAAACAGGTGATCGAAGCGGATGTATCTCTGGCCGGTCGACTGATTGAACGTGGTGATGGCTCCAGGCCGCGCCTCCGTTGGCGGTGCAGACACCAGACGCAGATCATCGCCGAAGGTCAGGTTGACCACATTCTCCCAGGTGCCGTCGTAGTTGTAGTCGAAATAGATGTCGTAGGTGTAGGCCACCGCGTCGTCGGTGAGGTCGCCGACTGTGCCGTTTGTGTCATACTCGCCGAGCTTGACGATATCGGACATTGACACGTAGTAGTTGACCATCACTGCGTTCTTACCGACTGGCGCACACAGATAATCCGACGGCGGGTCGGCCATTATCCCCACACTGAACTGAGAGAACTTGTATAGGGGAACCTCGAGGATGTCCGCTACCGAATCGAAGTAGTGAGGCGGGACGATAGCATCCACGTTCTGGCCCGATTCGGGATCAGGCACGTATGCCGGCTGGAAGTAAAGCTCGAACAGGCCCGGAATGATAATCGGGTCAACGATGGGGATGAATGAGCGAGTCCCCGGGATAGGGATGCCAGGATAGACCTGGCGGGGGTTGGCTCCATCGTCTTGGTAGCGGAACGCGTCTGCTTGCGTCAGCCCGTGACGGTGAAGCAGTATTGAAAGCGCTGAATCGCGGCTGAACGGGGGATCGAGTGCGGGATAGTCGCAGCCCGGCTCGCGGTTGTTTCCACCGAGGTCAATATCGTATTCGTGACCGCTTTCACCGACATTGTATGGGTAGTTCCCGGGCTCCAATGATCCACGGAACGAATTGCCCCAGGCGTCCGTAGAATATAAATGGTCGCTAGGGCCTCGACCGGCGCGGTCAATGACCGGCAGAGCGAACTTGTTGTAGGTGCCTTCGGGAAGGTGGTTACGCAGGAAAGCCATCAGAATGTCGGCTTCCTGTTCCAGGGACGAGAGAGACGTGTCTGCCAACGGCTTGTTGATGTCGTAGCGCAGATCGGGAACCGTGTCGTTGTCAACCAGGTAGCCGGGAATCTGGCGGGGAGTCGCACCCGGAGGAAGATCTTCAGGATTGATCGGGTCGACGGTGGAGCTCACATCGGCGATGTAGTTCTGGACAACGTTCGTGTCGTAGGAGTAGACGGTTACATAGTCCTTGATCCGGTCGAACTTCGTCTGCGACATTCCCTGGACGTTGAGCAGCTCCTTGACATCCGAGAACGGACGGGGTGGCGGGAGCGGCAGGTCGTCATCGTTGTACCAGTCGTAATGGAACATGAAATCCGTTATCTGTCCGCCGCCTCCAATTACGACATCTAGCGTCGCCAGCGCAGGCGTCAGGTTCGGCGCGTCGACACGGTGATTGTCCGCATCCGGCATGGGCCAGGCCGCTTCATTACCGCCGTTGGGCAGTGTTGAGAGATCCGGATTGAGCGCCCGCAGTATGTTCTCCGCCAGCGTCTCGTTCACGCCCGGCAGCGTCATAAGCATCCGCTTGCTCTCAATCGCCGAATAGACCCAGTCCGGGGCGCAATAATGCTGTACCGTCTCGCCAAGCGCTATCCAAGACTCCCCATCGGGACTGTTGTCCGGCCAGCCATCAGCGCCTATGCCAGCCCAGTCTATATTGCCCGTGACAGAACCGGATTGGTCGCGGAGCAGCACTGTATTCCGGTCGGGGAACAGGGGGTTGTCAATCCAGTGCCAGCCCCACTCTCCCGGCATATTATTGTTATTGAAGTCGTCGGTGACCTGACCGTCCCAGAAACGCGTATCGTAAAGCGATGATTCCTCGGACCAGACACGCACCTTCTTGCAGAAGATGTTGAGGTTGAGCCTTCCGCTCTCGTCTGCTACAGAGCCGTAAGCGCGGGTCAGCGTGCTTGGCACCGGGCCCTGGTCCAGATTCTCGTAGATACCCTCGTAGAGCCGGGTACGGTAATCCAGCATCGCGTTGGCGATAGTCGCGCCGGTCGTAATGTCGGTCTCGTAGGGGCCGATCGGCGGGAACGCCGCCGGATAGTACCCGGGGAAGAGGAGCTGATCCAACGCGTCCGGATTGAAGCCCTCGTTGACGCCATCGCCGTCAGTGTCACCCTCTACTGCAGCGAACTGGCTGTAAAACTCGAGCGGCACACGCGCGGGGTTGATCGGCTGATAGTAATAAGGGTTGCGGAAGAAGTTGTATGCCCAACGCTGAGCGAGATAAACCGGCCCGTCGCCATTAAGATAACGGAAGTCGTAATCATAGTTTCTCGGGTCGGAAGTATCATCGCCGGCGATGTACGAACGGTCCTTGCGCGGTCCGATCCAGTAATCGTCATTCGTGCCGTAGACGCCATCCAAGCCAGCCCCGCCGTTCACGAGCCCATCGCGCCGGAACCCGCGCCCATCGTCCACGATGATCGCGTTGCGCTCCTGCGTCTTGGAGACCCAGTAATCGGGAAGCTGCTTCTCCTGGAGAAGTACCGACACCGCGCTCTCGATCGCCTGATCGGCTGCTCTCTCGGCTTTGGCGCCTTTAACCGCCTCGCCGACCGCCATAGTCTCAACGGAAATCGTGGAGAGAACAAGAAGGATGACCGGCAGGATGAACGCAATGAAAGCCAAGACCGCCAACAGGACAAAGCCCCGCTCTTTCTCGTTTTGCTTAATCAGATTGTAGCCATCACGCATAGTATACGCACCAGGTGGTCAGAGTCCACCGTATTATTCTACCCAGAAACAGGTGAAACGATAGAAGGATTCGCGCTCTGACGCCCTAGCGGTTTTCTTTCTCGTAGAACTTCCCACCTGGAGTGATCGGCCTGATGCGGTCGTCAGGATCGATCGGGTCGATGGCCGTGTAATCTATGCCCCTGAAGTAGTTCCAGTCCGCCCGGCGCATCCCCATGAGCCTGGCATCCGTCGGGTCCACTATAAGATCGAGGCGGAACATCTTCTGGGGGTAGATCATCTTGGTCATCACTACGTCTTTGCCATCCCCTATATAGAGATCGCGCGCCGAGTACATCGGCAGGGTGCGCTGACCGTCCCGGTACGGGACGGGACTGTCCAGATTGTAGTAGACGGCCATGCCGTTGCGTATCGTGCCGGACATGTTGCGGCGGTTTTCGATAATCCTTGTGGGCGTTGCCACAACCGTTGCGCGGATAGCGCGGAGATATGGAAGCCAGTAGGTTGGCAGCGGGTCGTCGGGAATGCCGTCTCCGTCGGGAATGCCATCAGCGTTGCCGGCATCCCATCCCGTAGGATCAGAGTTGTCCTGCCCGGTAAGGTACTCCGTGTCGTACCGGACCGCCCTGAACTCTCCATCAGTTGTCCAGGCGTAGTGGTCGGGCGGTGGGTTGTCCGGATCGCTGGGAGGGTCGTTCCAGAAGAAGTCGATATTCCATATGCCGTACGCAGACGCATCGCCAATATCGCCCGGTAGCAGATACTGGTCGGTCATGCGGTGCACCGTGGCCGAATTGTCGCACACGTCGATATGGCGCAGCTCGTAGTGGTCGAGTATCGGGACGCTGTCTGACACGCCGCCACTCGTTCCGCCGGAATCCACAGTAGGCGCGTTCTCGAAGGACACATCGCCGGTCGCCAGATTGCGGTAAGCTACGTCACCCGCAGCGTCCACCTTGTACACCGGCACTTCCATGAAGTACTCAAGGCGCAGGCGCGTGATATTTGTCCCGATTGGCTGGTTGTGGAAGCGATAGACGTAGTCGCCCAGCTCAGCAGAAGGGCGCTCATAGCCCACACCGATATTGGACTCACCAGCGGCTTCATATGGGCGATAGCGTATGTCAAGGTCCTGTGTCAGGACCGCTGTCTCGTCGCGAAAGCCCAGAGCGACCGACTGTGGGTAGCGGTCCGCGGGAAGATAGGTGCGATTGTAGGGTAGTATAGTCGACATGTAGTAGGGGGCATCCACGGTAGGAATCACTACTTTATAGTACGAGTCGTAGTTCACGACACGCATCCCCTGGATCTTCAGGTCTTTGGGTGGAGAAAGCGCCTCGGAGATGATGCTGGCGTCGAATCCGATTCGGTACTCTGACGAATGCGAGAGCTTCACATGATCGGAAAACGCCTCGGACATCGCGTAGTTAGTCGGCATGTAGAAGCTGCTGCCTACCTCATAGCCGAGAATCCAGCGCGCGGCCTGGTCATGCTCTCTCACGTCGTCATCCGGTATGCCCGTAAGGTTGCGGTCGTTCATCGGCGGAACAGAGGTCGCCGACTCGATGTCGCGAGCGAGGTAGTCCAGAGTCAACTGAGCGCTGCCATTGAGCTGAGCACGGCTCTCGCCGGTCTGCAGAACTTCGAACGTGGACTTCGCCAGCACTCCCAGCACGAGCAAAACGATGGAGGAGATGAGGATGACCACCAGCATCTCCAACATCGTGAACCCGCCCGACAGCTTCGTCAGTTCTCTACGTATCATTGATCATCCGCCTAGCGCGTCCGCGAATAATATGTTGCCGTGTTGAAAAGGGCGTACACCGCCTGCTCATAAGGAGTATCGCAGGCAGGAGCTCCCAGCGGCCCGCCGGTGTCAGCACCAAAACCACGGAATCCCGTTCGTCCGAACTCTTCTTTCTCATCCTGGAACTTGTTGACCCGGTTACTGGGATGCCCGAAGCCGAACAGCAGGTACCCGGATACGTTGGTGCACCAGCGGTAACGGTCGTTTTCCGGAGTCATCGGATTATCCGCGAAAGGCGCAGCTGACATACTGAGAATCGGGACATACGCAAAATCCCCTGCAGCAGTGTGGATATCGCCCTGGTTATTAGGATCATAGTCGAAGTAATAGTCGTAGTTCGTCGTTATCCGCACGCGTTCGGCGAATATAGGATCGGGTGTGGTTCCGCTGTTGTCCGCTGTGGTGTTCGCCAGTATGTAAGGGCGGATGTTCGTCAGATCGTTCACCGCATTCGGCCACACAGCTTCGAAGCAGAAGACGTTGAGTATGCGGTTCGCATCCGCAATGCCGGATTTCTTGAACGGATTCTGCGGATATCCGCTGAGCGCATCAGCGACAATGAGTGAGTCGAACCACCTCTGTATGTCCATGTTGCCCGAGTCAAGGACCACGTCCTTCACCTGCTTGAGCTGCTGGCGCACAGGCAGCGTCGATGGATTGAAACTGCCGGTACCTCCCAGCACGCCATATGTGAAGCCGCCAGGAGGCGGCATGCTCGCGCTGTACAGGTCAGGATCACCCAGGGCATAGTCCGAGTAGGGAGCCATCACGTCCATAGCGGCACCCGGGTAGTTGCCTCCGTGTGTTGCGGCGTAGGTGGAGAGCGCCGCTTCGATCGAAGCGCAGTTCGCCTTCACCACGGCCTCTAGGGCCTTAGTGCGTGCACCTTTGACCATCGGCACCATGATCGTGATCAGGATGGCTATGATGCCAACCACGACAAGCATCTCGATCAGCGTAAATCCGGTTCTGCTCTTTATCATCATTCTCGAATCGACCTCGCTCACGTTTGGATGTAGGTTAGAATTCATATTTATCCCCGGTAGAAGTCGTATCCTCGTAAAACTTTCGCCCGCCGGAGAAATAGCCCACCAGTCCGCGCTCGAATTCGTCGCGGATCCCGTTTCCGTTGAAATCGCGCTTCGGGCTCCGCGGACGACTTGGTGAGGCTACGCTATTGTTTGGATACACCGCCCAGAAAACCCCGTTCAGCTCCACTCGCCCATATGCCCAGAGCTGGTAGTGGTCAACCAAGTCTATACGATACTCGCCGTTGGCAATCGGCAGGCCGGAGTATCTGAGTACCTGGTAGCTGACTGCCTCCGGAATCACCGAGGGCGGATCCTCCCTGTCTGCGTTTACGTCTCCTACGTTCCCGCCCCCTGTGTCCTCCGGGGACCCCATATTTTGGGTGTATACAAAATCACCCGCACACACTGAAACGAATGGATGGGGAATCGTCATATCCTCAACTGTGAACGCCCACAATATCGAACCCATCGGACGCTTCATGAACGGGTTGTCCGGGTAGGCGTCGAGATACCCAAGGGCGCGCAGCGGATCGGTAAACTGATTGAACACTGAGTTGTGTTCCTGTGACCACTGCGGCTCGATAAAACTGGTCGTCACATATTGGTTGTTCAGCGATCCATCCTGGTTTGCGACCGGCACGCCGCCCCAAACGCCAAGCGGGTAGTAGGTGATCAAATCAGTTGATAAAACTTCATTTCCTGTCGCATCATACGCATGAACTTTGTACGGGTACATCCCGTTGTAATCCACCGCGAACTGCTCGAGGGCTTTGCGGATAGTATCCAGGTTCTTCTGGATTTCAGTCTCGCGAGCCTTGATCCTTATGGCCTTAAACGACGGCATAGCTATGGAAACGAGTATCGCTATGATGCCAATGACCACTAACAACTCCACCAGAGTAAAACCCAATCTGTTACTGCGCATAGTCATCACCAAATCTTAATTGTCCGAAGAGAGTATCACCGTCGCACCGTAGAATCCCGAATCGATATTCGGATGGCCCGTGATGTCCACCTGTCCGAAACCGCCGTCGCCACCCTCACTGTCAACCATGTGGGGCCATATGATGCCTGGCAACGTAGTCTCGAGCGGGTCGAGAGTCATCGAACCGTCAATGTCAAAGCCACCGAGGTCACTGTCCCACCACCTGGAGCTAAGGCCGGTCCCCTGCTCCCGGTTGTTCCGCGTCGCTCCCCAACCGATGAGCAGGAAACTCCGGGCATACTTGTAGTACTCCGAGCGCTGCAAGTCGCTGAGATCATCCCAGTCGTTATCGAAGTCGTATCCCTGCGTGTTCACCGGATTCAAGGGGATGTAGGTGAAGTGTCCCCGTGCAAATCGCTGATAGTCAATACGCATCGTGGAAACATTCAAGTAGGAGAGGTACGCCCACTGGCAGTAGTCCGCGTCAAAGAGGTCGGGCCCATCGGCTTCACTCGTGCCAAAGTAGAAGAGATTGGTCATCTGGCGGTCGGCCGGGCCACCCACTCTCAGGAACGGGTTGGCTGGGTAACGCTCCAGGTACCCATCCCGCACCAGCACGTCGATGCGCTCTGGGTCAGGCGTGATGCCATCGGGCAGATACCGCTCCGCTGAGGAAGGAAGCGGCACTATAAACCGTTGATCCGCGATATTACCCTCGGGCGTGCCGCCACGCAATCCTGGACCATTAGCCAGAGCGCCGGTGCTGTCGAACACCCAGTTCATGCCGGGATAGAAGCCGTTATGATCCAAGCTCCACGAGGATAATGCCGTATGGATGTCATGCACGCCAGCTTTAACCTCGGCTTCGTGAGCCTTTACTCTGGCGCTGTTTACGGCCGGCACTGCGATGGATACCAATATGATGATTATGGACATCACGACGAGCAGTTCCACGAGCGTGAAGCCGCCCTTTGTGTTCTCCAGATGCGTCAAGCTTCTCTCCATAATCGCTCTCACCTCTAGGGTGCCGGATTCGAAATAAACAGGAAGTTATTGGATGTAAGCAAATCGCTCTCGACGTCCACCGCGCTTTCCGAGTTGCTGGCCGGAATGAACGTCTTGAGCTCAACCTTGTTCAGCTCATCCGGGCGCAAGTACCTCTCCGGCGCCTTGCTCGGCAGCCAGAATACGATAACCGCGACCAGCTTCCCCTTCATTCCGTACTTGCTCCGAACCTGGAACTTGTTCCACGGCCCCTTCAGAGGAGGGTAAGGGTCGAGCGCAGATGCACCGCCGTCAAATGGGCTGTCAACCGGGTAGATGTCCGCGTCATCATCGGCTGGTTCTGGGCAAACATCGAGGATCACTGTGCGCCTGCCGTATACAGTGTAAATATCACGCCTGTATTCGGTTCCCAGCCGGAAGTCGTCAGTGGCGCCGATGGGTTCTTCCGACATCGAGTATGTGCGGGGATCCGTTGTCCGCATGTCGTCAGTCCGGCTCAGGCCCGTGTAGAAACCCATAGGCTCGTATTCATACGCTGCGTCGCCGTCGATATTCACGAATGGAGCGATAGGCCGCCCGGTGCTGCCGACCGTGTCACCGAAACCATTTATGTTTCGCCGCCGCACACCCGGAGTGTTGTCGTAGCCGTGGGTGCTGGGATCGTAGGGATTGAAGCCGAGCGGCAACGGATAAAAGTACATGAAATAGTCGTGATCGTAGACTCCCCGGGGTGACGGCATAGTGTCAGGGTCAAGGCCGTTCAACTCGATGTCGTCCGGACTGGGTTGATTGTTGGCGCGGATCATCTCGTAAGGCATGCCCTTTATCTCGTTTATCCGCTCTTGCGCCAGCTCCAGCGCCCGGTTGCGGATGCTGGCTGCTTCGATCGCCTGAAGTGCGCGGTTGTAGAAGAACGCAATAGGCACCATCACAAGCGCCAGTATCGCTACTGCAACCAGCAGTTCCAGCAGCGAGAAGCCTCCCCGCCTGGATGGTCTGACTCTAGAGCAAACAGTCATCTTTAGGGATTCCTCACAAGGAAATTGCGCCGATACGCGGTTACCTGAATGTAATCACCGAAGCCGGATGCAGGGTCACTGACGTTGAGCCGATCATCGCTGTCGGCAATGTAGCGACCGTAATCGTTGGGAGCGTAGTCATCCACGAAGTACCGCCCGTTAATGGGCCACAAGGTCACGAGTCGGCCGGATCCGGTATTCTGCGAGCGCCGTGTCGATTTGATGGTGAATCCGTTCTCGGGATCCACAACCTCTTCCGTTACAAAGAAGCAGTAATACACGAGCGGCGCGCTCGGGCGCTTGGCCAGCCGTCCGTGGATCAGCCCTGCCGTTGACCCGTCGGGGAAGGGCTCAGGATCGTACGTCCATTGCCAGACCTCTATCCTGCCGTCGGGGTTAATGGCATACAAGAACTGCAGCGACTGGAAGTCCGCGTATATATCGGCGGACAAGCCCGCACCGCTGTCAAACGAGACCAGGAACTTGTCCTGATACGGGTTGTATGCGTATACGCTTGGAGCGAAGTCCACTTCGCGCAGCAGAACATAGTCCACCATCTGCTCGGCGAGCATGGGGTGATCCACCCCGACTTCGTATGTCACCACGCCGTCCGCCGGGTCCAGGTCCATAACGTCAAACAGGGCAATCTCCTCGGTATCCGCTGTGCAGAACAGCTTGTTGTCCTGCAATCCAGTGCCCCCGGGGAAGCTGAGGGCTCCCGCGTAGTATGCGTTGCCGAGATAGCTGCCGGTGTAGGTGCCGCCGGTGTCGAGGTCAATCGGATAGAAGAACTTCGGAGTGGACGTGCGATTCACAAAGCTGCCCTGCGTGGGCGCCCCGCTGGCGATAGTGGCATCAATGTCCAGGGGGTACAGAGGTTCCGATGGACTGTAACCTGCGTCTACATCGTTCAGGAAATCCAGATAGGTATAGGGCGTGCCTGCCATCGGCCGGGCGGAGGCGGGCACAAGCCCTGTGGTATCCGCACCCCAGCTCCGGCGTTGTTCCTTAACCAGGTAGTAACCGGTCGCCACACGCCTTACGCCTGGATTGTCCGCCACCAGCAGGGAACCGCTTGCCCGCATGTCATCGCCCACATCATACCCCAGCGGGGCTTCAATCTGGTTTCGGTCGTAGTCCCACTTGAAGCCAAGGAACACTCGCTGGCCGGACTTGCGTGCCTCGGTCATGGCCCACTGCAGATTCGTGGTGAAGTAGCTAACGGAGTTGGCAAGCTCGCGTTGAGACTGACCGTTCTTGATAACGGGCGCGGCAATCCCGATGAGGATTGCGATAATCACAAGCACAACCATCAGCTCAACGAGCGAAAAGCCGCGCTCAAACGCGCACGCACGGCAAGTGCCATTGCTGGTTCCGCGAATTCTGCTTGTCATCGTCATGGTATTCTACCCAAATGAAGTATACCTGTAAACTCGAATGCTCGCCATGTTGAACTGCGGGTTTCGGAGAAAACCCGCGGATTGACACCATCCGCACTTGTATCTAGACTATCTGCGTCGGGGAGAGGATATCGTGAACACCGCAATATACGCAGGCACTTTCGATCCGATTACAAACGGACACCTAGACATTCTACGGCGAGCTCTGCAAGTGTTCCCTCACATAACAGTTGCGACCGCTGAAACCGTTTCCAAGCGCTGTACGTTTACGCTTGACGAGCGCCTTAGCCTGCTCAGAGAGGTGACCCGCGACATGGATGGAGTTGAAGTCCGGGCATTTGAAGGGTTGCTCGTTGACTTCGCCAGAGAGCTGGGTGCGAAAGTGATCATACGCGGTTTACGCCAGACAACCGATTTCGATTATGAGTTCCAGATGGCTACAATGAACGCAAGGCTTGACAGCGACATCCAGACAATCTTCTTTCTGTCCAGCCTTGAATACCTGCATCTCAGCTCTTCGCTGGTGAAGGAAATCGCGACTCTGGGCGGGGATGTTTCCCAACTTGTTCCCCCACAGGTCGAAGATGCTATAATTCAAAAGGTCAAGTAGTCCCGGAGACCAACAGCATAATGACGGACGAAAAAGAGCGGCTTGACACAATTGAGCGCTTGCTCGAGGAGTTGGAGGGCTTCGCGCAAAAGAGCTCGTTCTGGCTACCCCACAAGATCATTATTCCCGACCAGGAGTTCTTCCGAATCTGCATGGAGCTGCGCGAAGCCATCCCCGCTGTTCTGAAGGAAGCCCGGGAGATCGTGGAGCAGCGCGACAACTACATCGAGAACGCTAAACGCGAGCATCGACGCATCCTTGAGACGGCGGAGTCCCGAGTCCGCGACCTCGTGAGTGAAGAGGCCGTCGTTCGAGAAGCCCAATACGAGGTGGACAGAATCATTGGGAATGCGGACGAGGAAGCTGCCGATCTCAAGCGCGAGGCCCTGCTTTACACCGACGATCTCCTGGCCAAACTGTCTGAGAGCTTCGCCCAGACTCTGGACACCGTCAACAACGGGCGCAAGCTGATAAAGCACTTCCTGGAAGAGAACAGAACTGGCCCCACGCCTACCGGCGAGGAGATGAAGCAGGAACTCTAGGCTTTTGGGTATAATAGTGCGATACGCTTAACTCGCGGCTTATGTGAGGAGTCTGACCATGAGAAAAGTAGCGTTATTGGTAACCGCATCGCTTCTGGCGATACTGCTTGTCGCAGCAGCTTGCGGCGGAGGCGGCGATGATTCCACATCTCCGACGACCCCTGCGGCGGACGAGACCGAATGGGGGCAGACTTACATCCCCAGTAGCGAGGCACCCCCACTGAATCCCTCGGGGTCACTGCCCGGCTACGACGGCTATATTCCCCCAACTGTCATTGGCGACGATCCCGGTGTTCCGGAGCCTGTGACAACGTGGGTCCCCGAGCCTCCGATATTCTCCTTGCCGGTTGACAGCGGTGGAAACGGCTTTCTGACGGTGAGCAACTTCGAGCCCGCACAGCAACTCGGCCTTGTCACGCTCAACGTTAACGAGGCCTACCGAGACTGGAAACCCACGCAGCAGCAGCTCCAGTCGTTCCCGCCGTTCTCGTTCTCACTGATGTTCTCGCTGGTCCACCGAGGTACGTCGTCGGTGCAGGATCTTGAGCCTGTCAAGCCTGAGTATCTTGACCTCGGACTGGAAAACTACAAGGGGCTTCCTTTTGTAGAGGACCGGCTACCGGTGGACACTCTGTTCGAGCGTGAGCGAGCCTACCAGCTTGAGACAACCGGCTATGATGTGCTCGCACCGGTCAAAACCGCATCCATACTTAGCCGAGGCGAGGTTCGCACTTTCACCGAGATTCCGCGCACAATAGACCTGCCACCAATACAGCCCGGCGATGACGACCAGCTGGACCTCGAGGACCTACACTGGCCTGACAACTACTATGGGCAGGATGCACGCCTAGTGGCAATAGGTGCGCATTGCTACATCTTCCTCACCACAGAACTCAATGAAGGATTCCCCGACGGTGTACGCTTCACTGAGCGCAGGCTTTCGAACTTCGCGGCCGAGTTCGACGTCAACATCTTCCCGAAGGTCCAGGCTGCGTTCGGTGACATCCTGGGTTATCACAACGAAGGACCGTTGCCGGGCGACGGACCGATCTGGAAGAACCTTGACCGTGACAGGATCCTGACCGGCAACGACTTCGACGAAGAGGGTAACCTCATCAACCCGCTGCCGGGAGAGGCTGATTACATGATCGGGCGCGACAACCGCCTGGTGGTTGCAATGATGAATCTGCCGGCAGGCGCCGCTGGCTTGTACGCGAACTGGCAGCGAGGTATTGGCCGCCCATCAGAGGAAGAGGAAGGCCAGGAACGGGAGGAAGAATCGTATGCCTGGTCAACCTGCTTCCTGGACATAAGCATTTTCCCTGCTGATTCCGATGACTGGAGCCAGCCGTATGCAGTACTCGCCCACGAGTTCCAGCACAAGCTGTACGCAGACCACTCGCTGCCCGATTCGGTGTGGCTGAACGAGGGACTGGCCCAGCTGGCCGTGTACATGGCAGGCTATACGCTCCAGAGCGGGCGGACTGCCCAGATACTTGTGAACCAGATCCGCACTTACCTTAATAACTTGAGCACCATCCCGCTGCCGGTTGACGCGGAGCGTATACAGGGCGTGGATGTGTTCGGCGCGTATGGCGCGCGCTTCCTGTTCTTTCTGTACATCGCCGAGCACTATGGCCCGGGTGCCATCCATAAGATCTATACCCAAAGCGGGTCTGACCCGGTAAAGATAATTGAGAACATTACCGGTGAGGACTTCGAAGTGGTGTACACGAAGTGGATGCTGGCCAACCTTATTGATAGCATCTATATCGAAGAGGGCTCACCCCTCAGTTCCACCAACAATCCGTGGCTGCATTATCTGACATTCGACATCAAGAGCACTGTCGGCATGGATGAGTCTGACCGCCTGCCGGGACCTCCCATTCTGCGTTTGCCGGGAGAGGGTGACAGCTATCCTGTAACCCGCTCTCTCATCCCGCTGGCGCCATACTGCGCACAGTACACGATTATTGAGAACGGCGACGGGCGCGACCTTGACCTGACCATGTTCGCCGACCCGAACTTCCGCTTCTATCTCCTGCCGGTTTCATTCAACACGCAGACAAACAAAGCAGAAGTCATCCCTGGGCTGTGGTTCCCGAACAGCTAGGGAACTCTCTGAAGATTCGTAAAAGAGGGGCCCTCGGGGGCCCCTCTTTGTATCCATTGGACATTACCGCGTCCTGCAGGCGTCCCTGTTAGTTAGCTTTTCGAGAAGAACTTGCGAAGCCCGTAGCCGACCATCTGCCTGCCCAGCGCGGCGATGGACTCTGTTAGAGGAATCTCCTTCGGGCAAACGCGCACGCAGTTCTGAGCATTGCCGCAGTCTGTGATGCCGCCTGGCTTGGACATCTCCTCCAGACGTTCATCGGCCTGCATCGCACCTGTGGGATGCACGTTGAAGAGCCTGACCTGTGCCAGCACAGCCGCTCCTACGAAAGGTCGTTCCAGACCGTACTGCGGACACACCTCAAGGCAGCATCCGCATGTCATGCAGCGCGCAAGGGCGTACCTGAGCTGCTGCAATTCCTGTGAGCACCCAGGACCGGCTCCCAGGGCGTGTGTGCCGTCAATACTCACCCAGGTCTTGGACTTCGTCAGATCGTCGAAGAACCGTTTCCGGTCAACCATCAGGTCCTTGATTAATGGGAACTTGGTTAAAGGCTCCAGGACGATGGGCTGCTCAAGATCGTCCACCAGCGCGGTGCAGGCTTGCCGCACCACATTATTAACAATCATCGTGCAGGCGCCGCAGACTTCCTCCAGGCAGGACTGGTCCCAAACGGGCGCAGAGGTCGGCTTACCCAGCCGATTAACCGGATTCCGCTGGATCGTCTGGAGGCAGAAAAGCACGTTCAGACGTTCCTGGTAGGGAATCTCGAACTCTTCCCAGTGTGGCCGCTCATCAGGCCCGGCCTGCCGTTTGATCTTTAGTACAACAGTTTTAGGCATACCTTTCGGCTCCTAGTGCTTCACGTCATAGCGCCGCTCTCGGAGCGGCAACAACGAGATATCAACCGGTTCGTAGGAGATCTTCAGCTCTTCCGCTGAATAATCCACCAGCGTAGTCTTCAGCCATTCATCGTCGTTTCGCTTGGGGAACGTTGGCTTATAGTGCGCTCCACGGCTTTCCTCGCGAGCGCGCGCCGCCTTAACTATCATCTTGGCATAGAGCAGTCGGTCACGGAGTTCCCGAGCGAAGATAGCCTCTGCATTCATCCTCCTGCCCTTATCACGAAGGCCTATTCGCGCAGCCTGAGCATCGAGATCTTCGAGCTTTGCGGCAACTTTGTCCAAAGTCGCGTTCTCGCGCACAATAGTAACATCGCGGTCCATCATCTCGCCCATCTCATCCTGGATCAGGTAGGCGTTCTCCTCGCCATCAGACGCGAAAACCTCCTCGAACGCCTGTTCCTCGCGCCCGACCACTTCGGCGAGCGCACTGTCGGCGATGTCAGGCAGTTCCTGGCTGGCGTATTCCACGGCGGGCGCGCCCACAATCCTCCCGGCGTATATGCACGAGAGCAGAGAGTTCGCACCCAGACGGTTGGCTCCGTGATACTCATAGTCGCATTCACCCACTGCGTACAAGCCCGGAACACTTGTCATCTGGTTGTAGTCAATCCACAATCCGCCCATTGAGTAGTGCACGGCGGGATACACTTTCATCGGATTGTGGTAGGGGTCTTCGCCCATGAATTTCTCGTATATCTCCAGGACGCCGCTGAGCTTGCGCCGCAGCACATCGTCGTCGATATGAGAAACATCCAGATAGACATAGCGCCCGCCGTCGGGACCCAGCCCCTGGTTCACCACAATATCGTGGATCACTTTCGATGCAATGTCGCGAGGGACAAGATTACCGTAAGCAGGATACATTTCCTCGAAGAAGTACCACTTCTTGCCATCCTTGTAGGTCCAGACACGCCCGCCTTCCGCTCGCACGCTTTCTGATATCAGTCTGCGCTTGTCCAGACCTGCAATCGCTGTGGGATGGACTTGGACGAACTCGGGATTCGCAAAACGTGCGCCGGACTTGAATGCACGTATCACTGCCGAACCGGTGTTAATCATGGAGTTGGTGGTTCTGCCAAAGACTAGCCCCGGGCCGCCAACAGCCATCACGACAGCCGGGGCCCGAAAGGCTACAACTTCCATCGTGGGCATATTGAGCGCGGCGATCCCGCGGCAGCGGCCCTCGGAGTCCTTTAGGATATTCTGCATGCTCCAGTATTCGAACTTCTCCACCAGGCCTTCGGCTTCATAGCGCCTTACCTGCTCGTCGAGCGCGTACATCAGTTGCTGACCGGTGGTCGCTCCGGCGAATGCAGTCCGGTGGTAGAGAGTGCCGCCGAAACCACGGAAGTCGAGATTCCCTTCGGGCGTTCGGTTGAACGGCACGCCCATACGGTCCAAGAGATACACGATGTTCGGTGCGTCGTCGCACATGCCCTTAGCGGGCGGCTGGTTCGCCAGGAAGTCACTGCCAACGATGGTCTCTTCGAAGTGAATCTGCGGACTGTCACCTTCGCCCAAGACGTTGATGGAGGCGTTGATCCCTCCCTGCGCGGTGACGCTGTGGCTGCGCTTGACCGGCACGTAGGAGAAAAGCTTGACCGGATGGCCGAGCTCGCATATGCGGATGGTCGCCATCAAGCCCGCCAGGCCGCCGCCAACGACTATGATCGCACGTTCAGACATACTCTCTCCCTATTTCAGAAAACCGATGAGGGCAAGCAAACCGATGGCGAAGAACCCGAGCCCGACCAGCAGGCCAAATACCATTGCCCAGGTCTGCGAACGTTCGCTCACCGTAATGCCCCACTTGTATGCGAAGTTGAAAAGCCCGTTGCCCAGGTGAAATGACACGGACCCGACACCGACCACGTATATCGCGAACAGGAACGGGTTGGTCAAGTAGTTATGCATTAGCGTGAAAAGGTCATGGCTGGGATAGAGCGCGTGCCACACACGGGTTGCGAGAACATGGTAGGTGACAAACAGAAGCACGATAACCCCTGTAGCGCGCTGCAGGAGATAGAACCAGTTGCGGGCGTAGGGCACGCGGGTTTCCACCGAGCCCAGACACACGATCCAGAGACCGAGTAATCCGTGGATGTATAGGGGTATGATGATAACCCCAAGCTCAATGGCAATGAGGTATGGCATCTTCCCCAATACTCCCGCCACAGCATTAAACTCGCCTGCTCCTACCGTTGAAAGCGAGTTCACCAGGAAGTGCTCAATCATAAAGAGACTGAGCGGCACAATGGCCAGCAGGCTGTGCAGTCTCCTCACGAAGTAGTAGTTGTTCGCAACCAGATTCGCGATCATATGGCCTCTACTGGATCCAGCGCGTACACGCCGGTATTGCTATAGCGATCAGTTTAGCGGCTGATTCCTCACAGCCGCCGGTATTCACTCATCCCCTGCTCAAACAGGTCGTTTCCTTCAACGTCGTTGACGACAACGACAGGGAATTCCTCAACCGTCAATCGCCGCACGGCTTCTGCACCTAGTTCGTCAAAGGCGATGACTTCAGCCGCCGTGATCTGCTGTGATATGAGAGCGGCTGCGCCTCCGATGGCGGCACAGTAGACCGCCATATGTTCTTTGAGCACCTTGCGCACTTCATCCCCGCGTGAACCTTTGCCTACAGTCATTCTGACTCCCGATTCCGTCAGAAGCGGCGTATACGGGTCCATGCGATACGAGGTGGTTGGCCCTGCGGAGCCTATCACGCGTCCCGGGCGGGCGGGCGTCGGGCCAACATAGTAGATGACAGCGCCTTCAAGTTCGAACGGCAGCTCTCCGCCGTCCTCAATCATCTTCACAATCAGTTTGTGAGCCGCGTCACGGGCTGTGTAGATGGTGCCGGTTAGCATCACCACGTCGCCAGCACGATACTCACTAACTTTGGCGGCGGTCAAAGGTGGCGTTGCCTTGAAGGTCTTCCCCATGGCAATCTGGATTATAGCAGACATGGCGCTAAAATGAAGGGGCTGAAACCTCAACTGTGTTAGAATCTGCAACGAGACAAGGAGCTGCCCTATGAGAAAAATACTGAACTGGGCAAGGCTTCTCGCCATACTGGCAGTCGCCATAGTGACCCTTTCCGCGTGTGGCGGAGGCGGAGAGATTCTGCTCGGCTACTACCTCTACAAACAGTTCATCGATGAGGGCGGGAACTCAAGGATATGGCACGGGACTGTTAGCGACACAAACGGTCAGGCTCTCCCCGGTTATCTGGTGGAGGTAACGGCCAACCGTCCGGATCCTGCCGGTGATGAGCGTCGCAGCACGGAGACCGACGACAACGGCGAGTACAGTATCGTGATGCCATGGTATGAGGTCGCCTCCTACGAGATAACCGTTATGCATGAAGGTATCACGGTCTACCACGATGAGATAGGCCCGGTCTTCAACCACGACCAGGCCAGAGACATCCAGGTATCACCTGTGGCCACGGTCACAGTCAGCGGGACAGTCACAGACAGCAACTCCGCTCCGCTGCCACAGGTCTTCGTGGCGGTGGCCAAGCCGGCGTCAATCGGCACCGAACCGGACACACTTGTCGCCCAAGCGGAAGGCGGCGCGAACTACCAGTTGACGAACAGCACGGGCGTCTATTACTTCGAAGACATATTCGGCGAACCGCTTCTTGTGGCGGCATTCCATCCTTCGCACGGGTTCGGGTATTTCTACATTGAAGAACCCTCGCCCATCAATTCCGGCGGCACCGTCATTATGCCCGGTGCAGGGCAAGTCGAGATCCGCGTTAGAGTCCTCGACTCAACAGGCGAACCGCTCGAAAACGCGATTCTCCCCGTGGACTACCGCTTCTCGCTAAAGTTTGTTCCGGCGTACGATCTTTCAAGCCAGATTGCCCTTGCGGTTGCGGACGCGGGCCTCTTCAGCAACATCACCGCTGAAGAAGTGATTGCGCTGCATCCCGTGAGCGGCAGCCTTCAGGTTTCCAGCACAGGCACCGAGGGGTTTGCCGATATCGCTTTCGAGGTCACCGCAGGGCTTTACCGGCTCACGCTGGAAGACACACAGGGAGGAACCTTCGTGGGCGTGCTGGTCGGGCTGGAGACTCGCGTGCTTCACGATGCAGCAAGCGGTGAGATTGTCGAAGTTCGCATCCCGCTCAGCTAGACCGGCCGTCCGAAACTGGAAGCCATTCGACGAGCCTTACATCGTCCGATGTGAGCAGAAGCAGCTTCTCGCCGAACATGAGCGGTCGGCAAACGGCGGGTTCCCCATCCACAGGAACTCTCACATCCTGACCCGTCTTTCGATCGATTAAATGGGGCACGCCCTGAGCACTGAGGGCCGTCATACACCCTGGGCACTCTACCAGAAACAACAGTTCATTACCTGCAGAAACAAGCTCAAGCCCCGTACCAAAGTCGGGAATGGCCGGGCGAGACCAGACTTCGGCTCCACCACGGCTCAAGCGCAGACTTTCCGGTGATAGAGCAAGCGTCTCGTCCCCGCTCAAATCCTCGCTCCACGTTCTGACGCTTGACGGCGGCTCCTGGATTTCCCTGAAAGCCCGGTCAACTTCCGCAAGCCACCTCTCATCGTCGAGCAGCTTCATTCCGCCTTGCCGCAGATCCAGCTCCGCGACCTTGAGCTTCCGTTTCCCGGAATCGTAGGCCGGGAACCGCAGAGTGTATCCGCGCACTTCCACCGGCAAGACGTCAAGGAAGTTGATGTACGGATATTGTGTTTTCGAAGCCGGGATGATGGCATTCGGGGCATGCCACATCACCCGCCCGGATTCTGCGTCCAGCAAAATGTATTCTCCACTGGCGTAGTCGTGCTGACCGTATAGCAGGTGTACTTCCTGCCCCGTGTAGAGCAGCTCCAGATCTGTGAGCAGCCTGCGCGCTGTGACTACCGAGACCCAGACGACACTGCCGCCCTGCGTCAGAGCAGTGAGCCTCAGGTCTTTTGCCCAGGGATAGAAGTAGTCTGCGCCGGAACCACGCGGTGTATAAGTCAGGAGCAGCGGCGGTGAACTGCTGGCGTCCTGCAATGCTCGCCAGTCACGGCCAGTTGGTGTGAGCGCGAATGTGTTCTCATAGTGGACCGCGGCGCCGGGGTTCCGCGTGTCAATCACGTAGGCGGCATACTCCGCTGGCCTGGTTTCGAGCGCTTCACCCAGGTGCACTGCCAGCACAATGTCTTCTCCGAAAACGTACGCGGCATACCCGTCTTTCCGGTAGAGCACGCAACCCTCTTGGTCCAGCAACAGAAAACCGCAGCTCAACGAATCATCCACGTAGCTCACGAGCAGCGTGCCGTTCGAAAGCTCGCTGTACGTGTAGGGTATGAGTGGAGTCCTGAGCTTGCGTATGTGCCACTCGCTCGTGTCCAGATCGACAACAGCAAACACTCTTCCGCCCTGAAACCAGGCGGTAACCAGATGCTCCGCAGCTCTCCACGCATCCGCCCTACCCTGCTCATTGCAGGCGCCAAAAGCAGCCGCCAGCGCAATCAGAAGAAACAGGAGATGCAAAGCGCGCACGTTCATATTCTACATCACTGAGGAGTGTCTGGAACGTCTGCACGCAAAGCAGCGGGGACGCATCATGGCGGAGGTCGCGCCCCGGCGAATAGAACTGCCGACTGTCTTGCAGTGGATTCCGGAGTCTATCCGAAGCTGACTTTCGGCGCTTCGCGCGCGGCTTCTTCGATCTCGAAGTAGTCGTGCGCGACAAGACCCATCATTCCCGCAACGACATTGTCGGGGAACCTCTGCCGCTTCGCATTGAAAGCAAGAACCACGTCGTTGAAGTGCTGGCGCGCGTAGGCGATCTTGTTCTCTATGGCAGACAGCTCCTCCTGTAGCTGGAGAAAGTTCTCGTTAGCTTTCAAGTCCGGGTAAGCCTCGGCAACCGCAAAGAGGCTCTTCAGCGCGCCGGTCAGGAGGTTCTCCGCCTCGCCCTGATCGCTCACGTTCTGGGCGGAGATTGCGTTGGAGCGAGCTTCCGTCACCTTCTGAAAGACTTCACGCTCGTGCTTCGCGTAGCCTTTCACCGTCTCCATCAGATTTGGCACCAGGTCGTACCGCTTCTTTAGCTGCACGTCCACCTGCGCCCAGCTTCCCTCTATCCGGTTGCGCAGCACGACAAACCGGTTGTAGAAGGCGATGAACCATAAAACGATAATGACGATTACGGCAATGATTACCCAAAAGACCCACATAGGTTACCTCTCAGGGGTTTTGTACTGGCCACGATTATATCACGCAACACAACGGGTAGAGCAGACGCAATCCCGCTGACCGTTGAACAAAGATGGTCGAGCATCCACCTAACCCAATGTTGGCTTGGGTATAATCCACCTGTTGACAGCGGTGGATGCTGCGCTAAAATCACTTGCCCGCATTATCGAGGAGTGTTGCTGAAATGATAGAGGTTGAGAACCTCACCAAACGTTTCGGTTCCACGGTTGCCGTGGACGCAGTGAGCTTCGCCGTGAAGCCCGGGGAGGTCGTTGGCTTCCTCGGCCCAAACGGCGCGGGAAAAACCACAACCATGCGGATCATCACCGGGCTCATCTACCCGCAGTCCGGCACCGCCCGTGTAAACGGGAGGGACATCTGGGATGAACCGGTGGAAGTCCGCAGGCTTCTCGGCTATCTGCCCGAGGCTACTCCGCTCTACGACGAGATGAGCGTTACGGATTTTCTGCGGTTCGTCGCAACCGTGCGGGGCATCCCGTCCAGAGATATCCCCGCCAGAGTCGACAAGATGATCGACGTTTGCTCATTGCAGACGATGGCGTTCAAGGATATCTCAGAGCTTTCGCGGGGATTCCGTCAGCGCGTCGGCCTTGCCCAGGCGCTCATACACGACCCACCGGCACTCGTACTGGACGAGCTGACCAGCGGCCTGGACCCTTCGCAAATCCTGGAAATCAGGCGGCTCGTGCGTGAACTCGGCAAGGAGAAGGCTATCCTGTTCTCCACCCACATTCTCGACGAAGCCAACAAGACCTGCGACCGCATCCTAATCATCGATGACGGGCGTCTAGTCGGTGAAGGCAGCCCGCACGACCTTGCCGCCATGGCCAGCGGCGAAGCTGTATACAGCCTTGAATTCAAGGGCGACGCGGAACTGTTCACGGAGAAGCTGCCCAATCACTTCAAGGTTGTGCACAGTCGGCCGGGCGCTGAAGGCTACACCGGGATGGAACTCACCTGTTCTGACTCGGTGGATCACAGCGAAGATCTCTTCGATCTTACCGTCGCCGTCGGCGGCAAGCTGCGGCAGCTCTCACGTAAGGAAGCCACTTTAGAGGATGTCTTCCTGGAACTTACCAAGGGGGGTGAAGCGTGATGCGGCAGGTTCTGGCGATCTACCGAAAGGAATTGCGGCTCTACTTCGACAGCCCCATCGCGTACATCTTCATAATTGTGTTTCTCGCGATAACGAGCTGGCTGTTCTTCCGCACCTTCTTCCTTATTAGAGTCTCCTCCATGAGAAGCTTCTTCACAATCATCCCCTGGCTCTGCATGTTCTTTATCCCGGCAGTCTCGATGCGCCTATGGGCGGAGGAGCGAAAGACCGGCAGCAACGAGCTCCTGATGAGCCTGCCCCTTCAGGAATGGGAGGTCGTGCTCGGCAAGTACTTGGCGGCTCTAACTGTGTATGTCGTCGCCATCATTCTGACGACCCCGCTGGCAATCGTGGTCGGGGCGCTGGGCTCTCCGGAATGGGGCGTGATCGTGGGTAGCTACCTGGGATGCATTTTCCTGGGCGCGGCTATCCTCGCAATCGGCACGTTCATTAGCTCCCTCACGAGCAATCAGATTGTGGCGTTCATCGTAAGCGTCATCATCGTCGCCGGGCTAACCATCGTCGGGCAGCCGCTGGTGACGATGTTCCTGCAGGGACCGCTGATTGTCCTCGTGCCCTACGCTGAATGGCTCGGGCTGGCAAACCACTTCAGCAGCATATCGCGCGGCGTCATCGACAGCAGAGACATCATCTACTACATCCTTCTAACAACGCTGCCGTTATACCTTACTGTCAAGTCAATCCAGGCGAGTAAGGTAGGGTAATCATGGAAGCACGAAGAACCTACTGGCAAAGGCAATCCTTCGAGATAGTTTTGGTCATCGTCCTGTTTGTGCTGGCAGCGTTCGTATCTGACCGCATATACACCCGGGCCGACCTGACGGCCGAGAAGGTCTTTACGCTCACGGATTCCACGAAGAGCGTGCTGCGCAACATTGACGGCATAGTGAACGTGCAGCTCTACCTCTCGGGTGACCTGCCGGCGGAGGCGCTTCCTGCCGCCGAGCGGATCAAAGACCTGCTCTACGAGTACGAGGCGTATGGCGGAAGGCACTTCCGAATCCAGATCAAAGACCCGACAAACAACCCGGAAGCCAAGAAGCGTGCGGAGGAACTGGGGCTTCTTGAGGGCCAAATGCAGGCGCTTTCGCGAGACGAACTCGTTGTGAAGCGAGTGTATATGGGCATTGCGATGACCTACCGGGACAAGAGCGAGATCATCCCGATCATAACGAATCCCGCTAACCTGGAGTATGACCTCACTTCAAGGATTATCAAGCTGACCCGCGAGAGCATCCCCGTCCTGGGAATCGTTGATTTCTCGCGGAGCTACGACATCCAGGATCCCGAAAACAAGTCCCGCTTCACGGTCATCAAGCAGGCGCTGCGTGACCGCTTTGAAGTGCAGGACATAAAGCTGGAAGAGACGCTGGAGATACCTGAGGAAGTCAAGGCGCTGATCTTCCTGCAGCCGATGGGACTGTCAGATGAAGCCAAGTACGTGCTCGACCAGTACCTGCTGCGCGGCGGCAACATCTTTGCGCCGAGCGAAGCCATAATGATCGGCCAGCAGATGCAGGCCTTCCCCGCCCTCCCCGGTTACGAAACTGTTTTCAGCAGTTATGGCCTCGACCTCAAGAAAATGATGGTGCTGGAGAACAGAAACAACGCCATGGCGCGCTTCTCGACCGGCATGATGGTAATCCAGATGCCCTACCCGATGTGGGTGAAGATACAGCCTACGGGCTTCAGCAAGGACTTCGCGCCTATCGCGCCTCTGGACTCACTCGTGCTGCCATGGTCAGGCTACCTGTCCCTGCAAAAAGAGCTTCCCGACGGCGTGAAGGCAACTCCAATCCTGCACACATCCAAGGACGCCTATGCGTTGAGTTCTCCGTTTGACCTGAACCCTCAGCAGGATTGGCAGGCGCAGCGCGCGAACTCGTCCAAGCAGGGGACATTCGTGCTGGGTTATCTCCTGTCAGGCATCTTTCCCTCGGCATTTCCGGACGGGCCGCCGGTGCCAGACGAGAATACTCGCGAGGAGCGCACACAGCTCATTGCCGAGAAACTGGGCTCGCACACACATCTGAACGAAAGCTCGGAGCCAGGGAACCTTGCCGTAGTCTCCAATGGCAGATTCCTGGAAGACAACTACCTAAATGATTTCTCCGAAAACCTGCTGTTCGTTGAGAACATCGCCGACTGGATGCTGGAAAACGAATCCCTCATCGGCATCCGTTCCCGCAGCGTGGCTGCGCGGCCGTTTGAAATAGAACCGACCGAGCCGGTGAAGAACCTCATTAAGTTCGGACTCAGCATCGGTCTGCCGCTGCTCGTCGTGCTGTTCGGCCTCCTGCGCTGGGGTATCAGGCTGAAGCGGCGGAAGCTCATCAAGCAGCGCTACATGTCGGGGGAGTAACGCCATGAAGAGAAAGGACTTCTCGAAATTCGGCTACCTGTTCGCTGCGATTGTCGTCCTGGTTATCTTCCTCGTTTATACAAATCTGCAGGAACGAAAAATAGAAGAACGGCGCGAGGAAGCGCTCACGCCGCTGATTGCCTCGTCCGCTCTGGAAGGATGCAACTATGTGGTCATCTCCAAAGCAGGAGAAGACGACGTGGAACTGCTGCGGAAAAACGGCAGGTGGTACGTCCAGTTGCCTGAAAGGCTGTTTCCCGCACTTCCCGAAGACGTGGATGATTTCTTCCACTACTTCAATGCCATCAAGCCGGAGAGCATCGTCAGCGAGGATAAGGCGGCATTTGCCGACTTCGGCGTGGACGAGGAAAGTGGAGTTACAGTGCGGTTCTTCAGCAGCGTGGAAAGCGACACCCCCGTGGCTGAACTCGTAATGGGCAAGAGCGGCCCGGACTATCACAGCGTGTACGCCCGCAAAGCGGGAGACGGCAGGACCTACCTCATACCGGAGAATCAGTCCACGCTCTGGAACCGGAAAGCGAAACTCTGGCGGGATACTTACCCGTTTCGCGAGTCGCGGGAGGACATCCATTCCATTGCCATTCGCACGGCCGACGAGACATTTACCGTCGCGCTGGGAGACGACGGCTTCTGGGCGTTTGGCGGCGGCGATCCAAACACGGTGAACCAGGAGCAAACAGTGGGGCTCATCTCACGGCTGACCGGTCTCGTGGGTCTGTCGCTCGTTGACGATGTGGAATCCCAGCATGGCCTGGACAATCCTGAATGGGAATTCGAACTCGGCGTAGGCGAGCGCACGGTAACGCTCTCCGTATCCGAGGAAATCGAGCAGAAGCGCTACTTGCGCAACTCGGAACTCGACCAGGTATACCAAATCGGCGCAGCGCCCCTTCAGGGCGTCAAGACCGCGCGTAGAGACTACGTCCAGCGGGAAGACGAAACGGAGGAGACTGAAGGAACCGCAGGCGCGGCCGAAGAAGCCCCCGAAGAGTAACCGGGTTCCGCCGGCGTCAGACACCAGTTGAACCGGCACGAAGCTCTTCCACCGCAAGGCTACAGTATAATAGGCGCGCCGGCAACAGCGGCTTCAAATGGGTGGTAGTTTCTTACTTAAGGTTCTAATCTTCGTTGTCCTCATTATTAGCGTGGTTATGCACGAGTTCGCGCACGGAGCTGTGGCTGACGCCAACGGTGATCCAACCCCGCGCCTAGCCGGACGGTTGACCTGGAATCCACTGGCACATCTTGATCCTCTCGGCACCATATTCATCATCCTGATAATCTTTATGGGTGTTCCCTTTTTCGGCTGGGCCAAGCCGGTGCCTATTAACCCGACTTACTTCCGTGACTATCGCAAGGGGATGATAACCACCGCCATTGCCGGTCCTTTCGCTAACTTCTCCCTCCTCGTGCTGTGCATGGGGATCCTGTACTTCATGTACATCTTCAAGGTCTCACCGAACTCCCTGATCGCAGGCATGCTGGGCATCGGCGTGCTAATCAACTTCATCCTGATGTTCTTCAACCTACTGCCAATACCCCCGCTGGACGGCAGCAAAGTGCTGATGCAATTTCTGCCGTGGAAGCACCAGATGACTTTCCTGAAACTGGAATCGTTTGGCTTCATTATCCTTATCGCGCTGCTCTTCACCGGTGTGCTGGGCACAATTCTACTGTGGGCATTCGGCGGAATGACCTGGGTGACGCTGCAATTGCTCGGACCTGAGTTCACAGGCTATCTTGCGAACGCTGATCCCACCGGCATGATGGTTCACGTCATCAGGTACTTCTTCGCTGGATAGCCCAGAGGAACCTGGGCGGCTTGCACGCAATGCCTCAGAACTACAGAATCCAGCTGGCCAACTTCACAGGGCCCATTGACCTTCTGCTCCATCTCATCCGCGTAAACGAGATGGACATCCTTGACCTCGACCTGCATCTCATCACGCAGCAGTACGTGGACGCGATTGCGGGAGAAGAGATCGCATCACTGGAGAACGCCTACTATTTCCTCCTGATGGCCTCGACACTGCTGGAAATCAAGAGCAAATCGCTCCTGCCGGACGAAAAGCAGGTAATCGATTCCGAAGAACCAACCGGCGAAGAAATGAAAGCCGACCTTGTCCGCAGGCTGCAAACATACCAGAACCTGAAGGGCATTGTGGCTGAACTCACGCAGCGCGAACACGAGCAGCGGCAAAGGCTTCCCGCTGACACACACAGCCGCTTGGAACAGACACTGGTCTATTCGCTCAAGGATGTATCCCTCTACGATCTAATAACAGCGTTTGAGGACGCGATAGCCCGTGCCCAGCCCGTTGGCGAACTGAGTTTCGCAGAGGAAGATCTGTCAGTGGACGAAGCATTTGAAGATATCACCGAACTCCTGAAAGAGCGCAACGGGGAAGTCAACCTGAAAGAAGTGCTAGACCTGCACCGGGGCCTGCCTTGGCTGATTGTCGCATTCCTTGCCGTGCTGGAGCTCATCAGCATCGAGAAGGTGCGGTTCAAGAAAAGGCGCGGCGGCATCGTCCTCAACCTGGTGGCCGATGCAGATACGC
This sequence comes from Planctomycetales bacterium, assembly GCA_030606285.1. Classification (GTDB taxonomy): domain Bacteria; phylum 4484-113; class 4484-113; order 4484-113; family 4484-113; genus JAGGTK01. The sequence continues at coordinate 91,820 of JAUWGS010000005.1, forward strand.
CGATCTAGCTGCGGCGTGCCCAGTGCGCGCGGAAGAAGAACAGCGCCAGCGCGGTTGAGACTCCCAGATTAAGCGACTCCACGCCTTCCTGCATCGGTATGGTTAGCCTGAAGTCGCTCTTTTCTTTCAGCATCCGGCGCACGCCGCGTTCCTCGCGGCCCACGATGAATGCGGTTCGCCGGGGGAAGTCGAAGCTGAAGATACTCTCGCCCTCGTGAGCGTCCAGAGTGACCACCCAGAACTCATGCTTCTTGAGGCGGTCCACCGCCTGGGACAGATTCTCTCCGATGACGATTGAGGTGCGGTATGTCGCGCCGGCGGATACCTTGTGCACCGTGCAGTTCACCGGCGCTGTTCCGTGTTTGGGCAACACAACGGTGGCACCGGCTGCAGCGGCTGAACGGATGACGGCACCCAGATTCTGCGGATCGTTCACTCCGTCAAGCAGAAGTATCGAGGCTACATTTCCCAGCTTGGGAAGCACCTCACCCAGCAGCGCACCGGTGTAGGGCTCCGTGATTCCAGCAACCCCTTGATGCGAGAAGCCTTCCAGCACGGGAAACCAGGGGGCGTCCTCCAGCGGCTCAACGGGCAAGCCTGCTTCGCAAGCCGCCTTCCTTAGCTGCGCAAGCCGCTTTGAAGTGCTCTCAAGTAGGAACAGGCGACGCAGTGCGCCGGCCTGCAGCGCTTCGAAAGCAGGGTTAATCCCGTACACGAAGTGGTCGGGCAGTTGAGATGTATGGAGTTTGTCGCGCCGTAGCTTGCCGCCCACACTTACATTCTAACAAAAAAAAAGGGGCTCACCTGGGAGCCCCCTATCCAAAGGTGTTACCAACAAGTTCTCGAAGGTCATTATGATAGACTTCCCTTAGCGGGTTTTGTTCCAGCCCGGCGAAGGGATTAACGACAGTGGCATTCAACCCGTTCAAACTGACCCATCTCAGCAAGGGCGTAAGAGCACTTGCGGTGATTCTCACCGTGTCGTTTCTTCTGGCCCTCGCAGCGGGCATCTACTCACTCTCCCGGCAGCGGGGGACAACGGTAGCCGGCGGCTTTTACTCCTACCAGCTCCAGCTGGAACACGGACTGTCGCTTGGCTCCCCGTATGAGGGCGAGGCGGCCCTGGTTGCCCATCTTGAAGAGCGCGGATTCTCACTGCTGCGCAGGCTCAGCGATGATAACTTTGAGTTCGAGTCGCCCAATTCTGATTATCTACTTCGAGTGAAGACCCACCGGGGATATGTGAGTTCCATCTATCACTACCTGCACCGCAACGCCAGCCGGCCGCAGTCGCGCCCATGCTTCCTTGGATGCAGCCCGGAAGAACTTAGGCAAAGGCTCGGCGCTCCATCAGCAATTGAGGCTTACCCTGTTCCGAGCTATCGCTACGAACTCGCTGACGCCGTACTCACAATCGTGTTCTGTGACGATGGCTGGGCTGTGGAGGCCGACCTGCAGCGGCCGATTGTGGGCTAGCAGCCTGCCGCTTCAAACTGAGAACGGCACGGGCAGAGCCGGGCGGGCGTCCGCTCTACTCCGCTTCAGTCTGCATGAAGAAAGTTATGCCGACGTGGCGTCGGTCCACAGGCTCCGGCTCCGGAGGCAGGCGCTCCTCTCGCCTGGTGCGAGGCTTCTTTGTCTCCTCGCTGTAATAGCGCATGTCGAGGTTCGCGAGGAGCCCGGGATACTTGAGTTCGAACATCGGAAAGTCGAATGATCCGGGGAAGAAGGACATGGTCTCAAAGTCGAATATCTGGGGACGCTCCACTCCGAAGATCATCCCCTGCTCGTAGTCGAAGACATAGCGGCCGGCGATTGAGAAGTTCCCCAGCGCTTCATACTTGAAAATGGAGGTGTCCGTTTCCTCTTCCCAGTACTGGTGGAAGTCCACTATCCCGTGCGTGTCGATGATTACGCAGGAGCGCATACCGATCCGCGTGAAGCCAAGAACGCGGTACACGAATTTGCACATCACAGGATCCGGCAGGCCTGGTATGCCAACAGGAATTGTGGCAAACCACATGTCCTCTCGCCACACCGGATAGTCGGGCAGCCTCAGACAGTGGTTCCATTCGAATAGATGACCAATGTCGATCCTGACCTCACCGGGAGAAATGGAACGGCGGGAATACTCGCGCAGCTGGCTCAGGCCCTGCACGTCAAGAACATCCCCGCCCTTACTCTCAACGTAGACCAGGGTGCTAACCAGGATATTGTCCACATTGAAAGTGGGGTCCTCCTCTCCGGCGCGGTCGTCGTCACCAGCCTGCAACGGGTCGCCGCCGATGGGGGGAGGTGATTGCAGGCTATCCAGTGGAGGCGGATTGTCAACCGATTGTCCACCGCCGCCGCCGCCACCGCCGCCGCGGCCGCCACCGCCGCCGCCCTGATACTGACGGTCCTCTCTCGTCCGCCTTACGGGAAAGGAGAAGACGTCATAGTCGTAAAACTCGATGACGTGGCGGTTCAAACCGTGCAGCGAAGAGGCAACTCTGTCACGATACATTGCCCGGATGCGAAAAGTGACGTCAAGATCCGTCAGCTCTCCCGGGCGAGTAATAGCACCGAGAAGACTAATGGCCGTCATGTAGCGGTTGGACTCGTTCTCCTCCGGGTCAAACGACAGTGTCACCGGCCGATCCACCCGCGCCAACGCCGCCGAAACGCCCAACAACAGCACCGTTATGACGGTGAGAACCCCGATAATCCATCTCATCCTCATAAGTCGTCCCCTGTTGAATCCTGAGAATCAGACCTGAGTATTAGACCCGCAAACTCGCTGCAGGTTCACCCACAGGCATGGTGGAGCAGAGGGGATTCGAACCCCTGACCTTATCCACGCCAAGGATACGCGCTACCAACTGCGCCACTGCCCCGTTTCAAATGTCGAGCACTTCGCCTTCTGACCACAGATCCTCCAGCCGGTAGAACGCGCGCGCCTCAGGTAACATCACGTGCACGACCAGCCAGCTGTAGTCCAGAACGATCCAGGAACCATTCTGATAGCCCTGAAGGCTGTCCAGGATTATATCATACTCCTTCAGGCGCTCGGCGACGCGATCAGCTATCGCGCGGTTCTGAATCGGAGTCTCTCCCATCGTGATGCACATCACGTCGAGGTAGTCCACTACACCAGTCATATCGAGGAATACCGTCTCCGCCGCTTTGCGGTCAGCAGCAGCGTCTTTTACTACGACGAGGGCAGCTAGCACATCCAGGCCCTCGGTCAGCTTTCGGTCGGTTATAGTTGTCGCCACAGGACTCCTTCAATGCGCATTTATTTTATTTTAACATAGTTCCAAACGAACTCCGCGCCTGGTGCGCTGCACCCAGCAGGCTTGCCCTGCTGCGCATCTTGGATATCACAATGCGAGGTCGGGGCCCGATGCCTTTCATGATTCCCTTGGACAGAGCCTGCCGCGCCGCGGGCAGAAAGGCCCTTGCCGCCCGGCTGATGCCGCCACCCAGCACAAACACAGGCGGCGCGAAGAGGTTATAGATGGTTGACATACCCGTGCCGAGATAGCGCCCGAGAGTGGTAAACGCCTTCTCAGCCGCATCGTCACCTCGTCTGAACGCCTGGTACACGTCGTAAGGGCTCAGCATGTCTGCGCTCCCACCGTATCGCCGATACGAATCCATCAGCGCCCGCTTGCTCACGTAGGCTTCCAGGCAGCCTGAACCGCCGCAACCGCAACGCGCGCCACCTTCGCGAACCTTGATGTGCCCGATCTCGGGCGAGATGTCGCTCATGCTGCGCACGAGGCCCCGCTCGCTGATCAGGCTTCCGCCCAGGCCGGAGCCAAGCGTGAGCGCGCATAACCCGGAGAACTGATCCCGGAACTCGAAGTGGTAAACCCCGAGGGCGAATGCATCCGCGTCATTAATGACTACCGCCGGCACCTGGAACCGCACTTTCAGGGCTTCGGCAAGTGCGAGCGATTTCCACAGTGTGTTCGGCGAATAGAGTATGCTGCCGTCCCGTATCACACCGCAGCTTCCGGCGCCAATTGCCGTAAGCTCCTCGTCCTCAGTAGCTACCAGCGAACCGAGGAGGGCGCATACGAAGTCGAGGAACTTCCGTGCATCTGCACTGGGCGGGACCAGGCGGCCCCGGCTGGCCACCAGCTCGCCGTCCTCTGACACGAGACCGGCACGCACGTTCGTTGCACCGATATCTAAAACGCCAATCATCAGGCACCTATGGTATAGCGCAGTTCAACTAAGCTCAAGCGTTCCGCGTGACTCATTCTTCGTACGCAGTATCGTCCTCAATGAGAGTATAGGTGAGCTGTCCTGCGGTGAACTTCACAACCCTGTGTGGTGGCAGTGTTTCGACGAAGAACTCCTGCGTCGAATCGCTGAACGCCAGACGCAAGTGCTCGCACACGTGTTTCTCCGCGTCTGCGGCGTAGATGGTCTCCCGCCCAAGCCGTTCAATCAGTACGGCGTAGTTGCGATACCTGAATGGAGCAGTCACAAGGAGTACGCTGAGGCGCGGGAATCGCTCAACGGCCAGCTGGCTGAACAGCAGGTACAGCTCCTCCAGGTCGTAAGCCTTCATCGGATGGCGAAACGAGAAAAAAGTCCCGACATCCTCCGCCTCAATCGAGACCGCCACGAGGTCGTAATAGTACTCCGCAACCCAGGTCTCTGCTGGCCGGGCACCGTCCGGAATCGGGCCTGACTGCAAATCGTACAGCTTTAGCGAGCATTCAACAGGAGCCAGTGATAGGCCCTCAACTACTACCCGCGAACGTCCAACAAAGGGGTATGCGTATTCCTTCACCAGCTCCCGGTGCAGTTCTCCTTCCGCAGCCGCCACAGACATCGACACCTTCAACCTGCCACGCACGACTCCTTCGGTGTCCTGTACGATGTAGACCAGCCGGCGGGGAGCGAAGCCTGCCGCCATATCGGCGTACTCCGGATGAAACAGCGACGGTTCCAATTCGAGCATCTGAACGTCGTCTGATACCGCTATTTCGCTCAGGCTTCCCGGCTGCGCACCGTCCTGAGCCCATACCTTAACCACAAGCAGGATCAGAGCTGCCAGCAGCGGCACGCTGAGGGCAGCCACAATTCTACTTAGCATTGACAGCATCAGAAGCACGCCCTTATGAAAAGCAGCAGCAACAAGACCCCACCGCTGACCGCAGCTACTTCTTCAATCTGCTTCAGGCGCTTCTCTCCGGTTGTGAGAGCCTCCGGTGGTTCGCGCATCCCTCTGAAGTCGTAGTAGCAAATCTCGCTGTCACCGGCTCTGGAGATTGACCAATCGCAGACTCTTGAAGTATCGAAGTCCGGAACAGGCTCAGCTTCCTGTTCCTCGTCTTCCACCTCCTCGCCGTCTGCGGCCTGGGCGTATTCACGTGTCGCGCGAAACATCTCGTCCAATCGCCGCATCCGCTCGTAGTCAGTTTTGGGCGGCGAGACATACACCCGGCGCGGTCCTTTCGGCTCAGGCGGAAGCACGTCGAGCACAGATTGCTCAGTCACCTGCTCGCCGGACAACACCCACTTGAACTCCGAAGCCTCCAGCAGCCGGTCTCCGCTCAGACTCTGGATCACGTTCTTCAGCTTCGCTTCGCGCCAGAGCATGTAGTTCCTCACATCCGGATTCAGCACGCGCTTTAGTCTCAGGCCGCAGGACTCTCTCAGCGCGAGCACCGGCAGGCCGTCCTGTTCAAGCGCATGGCTGTAAACGAACTTTGCCAGAGTCGTCAGATACGGATTGCGCTCCTTTATGTAAATAGCATCGTTTTTTAGCGTGATGGCAGCGCGGTGGTGATCCCCGCACTCCAGCTCGGTGAGCGCGCGTAGTATATGAATGGTAACGTCCAAGTTGTCCCGGCTCGGGCGGTCTTCCGCCGAGAGGACGTCGCGCGCCGCAGCAAAGTCACCCGCCAAACAGTGAATCTCACCCGCCAGCACGCGCATCTCATCGTGCCAGCTCACGAGGTTCTGCAACTCCCGCAGCACGCGCAGAGCTTCCCCGCTCTCGCCGGATTTCCACAACGCAACTATCAGCATCATCGAGACGCCATAGTAGTCCAGGTACACGGGAAAGAACTGGAACCGGCTGATTCGCAACAAGATACGAAACGTCGGCATGAACCGGCGCACCAGGACGCCCGTTCCTGCCTCGACCTTCCGCGCAGCCCGGAGGTGCTTCACAGCCTCGGAAAAGCGACCCTCGCGCAGCGCGAGCATTCCAGCCAGCGCGGACGCTTCAGCGTAATCCGGTGTCAGCGCCAGCGCTCCGGCGAGCTCAGCCTGTGCGCCTGCGTCATCGTACTCCGCAAGCCGTCCCAGAGCCGCCCGCAACCTCCTCTCTTCCGCCTTGAACAGCAGTTGTGCCAGGCGCGGCACTCGTGGTTCAACCAGCGTGTCCACTTCATACGCCGTGTAGGCGGGTTGTATCACTGAAAGCGGAAGGTTGTTGAAGCTGACGCACTCCATCGTGAGCACCAGTGAACTATAACAGAACTCCCGCTCATCCTGGAAGCAACACCAGAGCTATACCGTCAGGACGCTGTCTGAGCCGCGAGTACGTGGGCTTCCTAAAAACCCGTGCTCATTCAAGCACGAAGCTCAGGCTCACAATAAACTCGCGGTCAGCCGGCCCAAGCTCAGTGGGGAAGGCGGGAAACCCCGGCACGCTCCGCACAGCTTCCAGCGCCGCTTCGTCTAGTTCGCCGTGGCTGCTTGAATCCGAGATTGTGAGGCTGTTCAGCCCACCATTCGCCGTCAACGAGAAGCGTACCTGCACAATCCCCTGGTGTCGCAGCCGGCGGGCGATTCCGGGATACGATTTCTGTCCTTCAATGAGCGCTACCAATCTCGCGTGATAGGCTGCGAGCACGTCGGTCAAGCGATTCTCATCAATAACCGGTGCGCCCCGCTCCGCACCTTCCGGGCCGAATCCCGCAGATTCAGTTCGCTCTTCGCTTTGCGCCGGGTCGTTTGCGGGAACTCCCGCGGAGTCCGCCCCCGGAGCCTGCAATCCACCGTCTGCCGTTTGAACCGCGCTCAGTTCAGTATCGTTGTTCTCAACCTGTGGGGATTCCTGGTCAGGCTCTGCTAACCTTGATGGCCGAGGAATAGAAACAGGAGACGAAAACGCACGCGTGGATTGCTGCGGCACCAGATTCGCCCTGGCAACCGGAGCCTGCGTTTTCAGCGCCAGGATTACAGTTTGACCACCTGCCGACGCCGCATCCAGCGAGAGAGTCGCGACTACCAGGCCAACCAGCGCAACCGACAGAACGAAAGCTATGACGCGGTAGTACTTCATTCCGGTCTCGCCTCCAGCGCAACACCGGTCACGGGAGATGCCCGTATAATATCCAGGACCTCTACAACGCGCTGAAGCCTCACGTTCTTGTCGGCGCGCAGCCTTACAAAATCCTGCTCATCTGCCGACACCAGGCCAAGCCTCTCCGCCAATGCCTCATCTGTCATCGTCGTCCCGTCCACGTGGATGCGGCCATCCTCGTCCAGGACGATTGTGATCTGGCTTCCCTCGGTCATACTGGCGGTGCTGCTCCCCGGCAGCTCCACTTCCAGCGCGGGCTGGAGGAACCTCGAGACCAGCATAATGAAAATCAGCAGGATGAATACGATATCCACAATGGGTGCGATGAGGATGGTCGGCGAGGACAGCCGGCTGGCGCGTGTTCGCACGGGCGTGATCACGGCTCAGACTACCTCCCAGCCGCGACGACGGAAGTCATCCACCACGCGGGTTAGAAGCAGGTGAAGCTCATGCTCGTAGCGCTGCAGGCTCGACGTGAAATACCCGTACGCAATCAGCGCCGGTATTGCAATCACCAGACCCACAGCGGTAGTCAGCAGCGCTTCCCAGATACCGCCCGCAAGGTCCGAAGGATTTACCATACTGGAAAGTGCCTCGATGCGGATGAAGACGCGGATCAGGCCGGTCACCGTGCCCAGCAGTCCCAGCAGCGGTGCTGCCTGCGCGATAATGCTCAGGCTGGGCAGGCCGTACTCGGCGTCCTGCACGTCGCGCTCCGCAAGTTGCTCCGCCAGATCGGTTGCCAGGCGCTTCTCGGATCGCGCTTCAATCAGCGCTTTGAGCAGCCGTGACCGCCCTGGCTCGTCAGGAAGTGTTTCGCCGTCCTTGATTAGCGCGAGATGGCGGCGCCGGGGATGAAGGATAAACGCATAGAAGTATGCGCGCTCGAAGATGAGATAGAGCGCCCACACGGCCATGGCCAAGAGAGGCCAGATGAAGAAACCACCTTTCTCTAACAGGAACATTAGACGGCGGAAACCAGTCGGTCTCTATTCTACCGCAATGAACTCCCGGACAAAGAGGAGGTTTGCTATTGCGGCGAGTTGTTATACCATTTACCATCGTGGTGTCTGCAAGTACCGCTACTGGACGTGACCTGTGACGGTTCAGCGAAGACCGCCGAGGCTCCAAACGCTACAGGGCAGGGGATGGCTACTCTGGGTCATCCTGATAGTGTTCGCGCTCCTGGCGGTGCGCCTTGTCGCATTGGTTACCGGCAACAAGCAGGCTGTTGACGGTGCGCTGACGGTTACTGCGGGAGCGGCTGCGGAGGTCGCCGACAGCGGCGTGTCGGGAGTGGTCGGCTTCTTCGAGATCTTCCGCATCGGCCACCATCTGCGGCGCGAACGGAAATTAGAAAGGGAGATTGCCGCGCTGAATACGACGATGCAGATGCAGGCGTCCGCAGTTAAGGAGAACGCCGAGCTGCGCCGTCTGCTGGCACTGCCTGAATACGCCAACTACGACTACATCGGTGCGGAGGTCGTCACCCGAAGCATGGATTTCTGGTTTGACGCTCTTGTGCTCAACCGGGGAAGAGAGGCTGGCATCGCGGTGCAGAATCTCGTTGTCAACTCCCAGGGGCTTGTGGGGGAGATAGCTGAAGTCGGCCGGGGCTACTCCAAGGTCAGGCTTCTGACCAGCCCCGACTTCGCTCTGTCCGCGATAAGCAATACGTCGAAAATCGGCGGCGTGGCAAGAGGACAGGGCCCGTCCCGCCTTAGCTTCGAATACGTGCAGGCGGACGCTCCTTTGAAGCTCCAGGAGAAGCTCTTCACCGCGGGGCTTGCGCCGCAGGCCGACGGTAATCCGCGCCCGCGCGGCATACTCCTGGGGCATGTGGAGAGCATCAGGAGAACCGAGCATCTCACAACACTCAAGGTAATAGCCCGGCCGGCGATTGATGTGACCAGAATCGGGCCGGTAGTAGTCGTTGTAAACAAGTGAGAACACCGGGCATCAGACTGTTCCTCATCTTCCTGGTGGCTTTCGTCGTTCAGCTCATCCTGCTCAAATATATCCCTGCATTCGCCCGCACCTGCGACCTTATCCTATTGTTTCTCGCCGCACTTGCAGTGTCACGGCACACGGGTCTGGTGGTTGTGTACGCGCTCTGTGCGGGCATGCTCATCGACTCGCTATCCGTTAGCTATCCGCTGATGCACACAGTCTTCTACGGGGCGGCAGCGGTGCTGCTCTCCGTAAAGCGTCCCTATACTTACCTCAGCCACACATCACTATTTGTCCTGACAGTCGCAGGGCTACTAGCGGGAAAAATCGTGTTTGCGTACGTCTGGACGCTCCTGTTCGTTCAGGCCATTAGCCCGGTGATGCTCTTCCGAGTGAGCCTTAGCGGGATTATTCTCCTGCTGCTCATCGCTCAGCTTGGCGCACGCAGGCTCCTGCTTGCCCTAAAGGAACCGGAGGTGCTGGATATTGATGTGGAGCATTAAGGGAGTGAGCCTCCAGCACAGCCGGGAGATCAGCTTCACGCTCGTGCTGGCTGCGCTCATTGCCTTGCTCGCCGTTCAGCTCACCAGCCTTCAGGTGATTCAACACCGCCGCTACCTGGCGAAATCACTGGGCAACAAGATACAGGCTATCCCCATCTTCGCACCGCGCGGCGAGATATTCGACCGCGCAGGCCGGCCCCTGGCGGTCAACAGGCCATCCTACACGCTGAAGTACTTTCCGCCGGTCGGCGAACCGGACAGCGACGAGACACTGACTCATCTGGCACAGTGGCTGGGTGTCGCCCACGGCGAGCTTGTGGATTCTGTTAGCAGGCAGCGCACGCTTCTGTACTCGTTTCAGCCTGTGACCGTAGCTTCGGAAATCACCCTCGAGCAGGTCGCTTATGTTGAGGAGAACCCCGGGCTGTTTCCGGGCTGCTTTGTTGACGCTGACACTTCCAAACGCTACTACCCTCTTGGCTCGGCGGCGGCTCATCTCGTCGGCTACACCGCAATGATGACCAAAAACGAGTTTGAGGCGAAGAGAGTTGCCGGCTACCTCGCAAACGAGTTTTTAGGCAAAGAGGGTATCGAGCGCCAGTACGAGGGTCTTGTACACGGCAAGCTTGGCGAACGGGACATCGAGGTTGACCGCAACCGCTGTTTCAGGCGGATCGTGGTGGAGAAACCGCCGTCGAAGGGCGAGGACCTGTACATCACCATAGATAGCCGGATCCAGAAGGCGGCCTACGGCGCACTGGGAAACCGGCGCGGGGCGGCGATAGTTATGAAGCCGCGGACGGGCGAAGTGCTCGCTCTTGCCTGCTCGCCGTCCTACGACCCCAACCGGTTCCGCGATGAGGACGGCGGCGAGTACCTGGCCCGGATTATCTCCAACACGCGTTACCCGATGCTCAACCGGGCGGTCGGCAATGCCTATGCTCCCGCCTCCACGATCAAGCCGGCTGTCGTTCTCGGCGCACTGGAGTCAGGCATCATTTCAAGGGGCACAACCTTCTACTGCCCGGGCTACCTCCAGATAGGCAACCGCAAGTTCTACGACTGGAAGAGGGAGGGGCACGGAACGCTTGGAATAGTGGACGTAATCGGCAAGTCCAGCGATGTGGCGCTTTACAGGATCGGCCTGGACATGGGCCTCCTGAATCTGCGCCATTACATGCGCGAGTTTGGCTTTGGGAAACATACCGGCATTGACCTGCCGCAGGAAGCGAAAGGGCTGGTGCCGTCAGCCGAATGGAAGCGCAAGCACTACTCCGGCGAACGTTACAACGAGGTGGACCGGATCTGGTACGACGGCGATACGGCGAATCTCTCCATCGGACAGGGGTATATGCTCGCTACGCCGCTCCAAGTACTGGTGATGGTAAACACAATCGCCAACGATGGAATCACCGCAAAACCAACGATGCTAAAAGGCACCAAGTCCGCGGTAGGCGTTGACACAGCCCGGCGTGAGCTGCCGCTGGTACACGGGTTCGACCGAGAGAACCTCAATCTAATGAAACGCGGTATGCGGCGCGCGGTGCTTCTCGGAGGAACGGCCGAAGAGCTGCGGACTCTGCCGGTGCCAGTGGCCGGAAAGACCGGAACCGCCGAAGTATGGATGGGCGAGCCGCATAGCTGGTTCGTGGGCTACTTCCCGTCGGATGACCCACAGGTATCGTTTGTAGTTTTCCTCGAGAACGGCGGCTCCTCCCATAAAGCCGCCGTGCCAGCGGCGAGGGAATTGATTACCGACATCGTGCGCATACTGGAGATGTGAGAGAAAGGGATTGGGGGTTAGGGTTTAGGGATTAGAGATCAGGGATTAGAGGTGAGGGTTTAGGGGTTAGGTAAGAGGGTCTAGGTGTTTGAGGTTAGGGGTTAGCCAATCCCTAATCCCTATCTCCTATTCCCTGTCGCGCTTTCCAAGAGAAGCAGCGAGTCGGGTGAGCATCTTCTGGAGTTCGGTGACTAAGCTCTCAAACAAGTCGTTGTCTGGGTTTTTAATGTATCTAAAATCAAAGGCGAGAATACGTAGAGTGTCAAGCTCTGCGAGAGAACCTAACGAGTGGTAGACGAATTGGCGGAACTCATTACGGTATTGACGGGAGTGGCCCTCGGCGATGTTGGCAGGTACCGATACGGCTGCCCGTCGCAGCTGCGAGATCAAACCGTACCTCTCACTCGCGGGAAAGCCTACCGTGAACTTATACACGAGCTTGGCAAGCTCGATCCCTTTAGCCCACACCTTGAGGTCGCGGTAGCTCTTGACCTGATTGCCCGTTTGCGCCGCCATATCGTCTTCTCCAGATTTAAATTGTAACTAAGGATTATAGGTCAGAGGTTAGGGGCTAGAGGTGAGGGCTTAGGGGTTAGCTATTCCCTAATCCCTATCCCCTATCACCTATTCCCTAATCTCTATTCCCTATCCCCTATCCCCTCCAGCGCCTTCAGCGCAAAATCGGTAAGCTCCTCCAGACTCATCGCTTCCGCGCGGGCTCTGGCTTCCGCAAGCTCCTTTTCAGAAAGTGTCTCGTTCAGCTTCGCCCTCGCCTCGTCAAGCTCGCCCTGCTCCATTGGGCCAAGCTTGTGGTTCATCACTTTCGCTTGCCGCTCCGCACCGGAAAGGAGAACAGTGGATTCCTTAAAGCGCCCGGTCATCACCAGAAGGTGTCCGCAGACGATGAGTGCGTGAGGTTTCGAAAGCCGAGCACGGATGTCACTATTGGCTAGCAGAGCTTCTTTAAGATACTGCTTGGCATCGGCAAATCGCCCCTGCTTCGTCATCAGTGAACTCAGATTAGCTAAGCAACATCCTGTAAGATAGCGAGGCCCTATCTCGCGGCACCTCTGCAAGCTTTCCAGATGAAGCTGTTCAGCTTTATCGTCGCGACTCTGCAGGTGTGCGACGACCCCTAAATTAATCAGCCCTCGCGTAATCCCGAAATGGTCGCCGATCCCGCCTTTGATCTCTAAGCTCTCCTGCCATAGTTTCTGGGCTTCCCCATACCTTCCTTGAAAATAAGCCGTGGTTCCCAGGGCAAACACGGAATTAGCGATTCCAGATTGGGCGCCTATTTGACTGTATATTTCTAGACTCTCCCTGTTAAGCTCCTCGCTCTGCCCGTAACGCCCCTGGGCGCGGGCAATAAGTCCCAGGTTCATGATGGATACGGCGATTCCCCAGTGATCGCCGACCTCGCGGAGCAAGTCTAGGCTCTCCTTTTGAAGCTTCTCCGCTTCCTCGTATCTCCCTTGATCAATTGCCATGTTTGCTAGGCTAATTAGCGGCATAGCAATTTCATATGGGTCGCCGATCTCGCACATTATCTCCAGGCTCTCCCTATAGAGCTTCTCCGCCTCCTCGCAACGCCCTTGGGCGTTAGCGACAAGTCCCAGTTGGCGTCGTGCTCGCGCAAGCGAGTGAGAATGCCCCACTTCCTCAGCTAGCTCCTCTGCAGCGCTTGCCGCCTTCGTACTCTCATTATAGCGAGTGAAGGTCCAAAGGAAACGTGCCGTTCCTAGCAAAGCCTCGATTTCAAGAGTAACTTCTTTGATTCTGTGTGCGGTCTCAGTTATCCGCTCATACCACGAAAGCCCATCCCGCCACGCACTTACGATGTTCAGATAGCGAAACAAGTGCGCGGCAAATGGCAGCAGCAGTTCGGGTTTTTCGCGGTTCAGCGCGATATCCAGCCCTTCATAGATGTTTTCCAACTCCATCCCAAGAATCTTCAGCGCTTCAAGCTGACCGTGACCTTTGAGGCGCTCTCCCTCGCGCTCAATGAGGTTTGCGAAATAGCTCGCATGGGCGAGGATTCTTTCTTCATATTCATCTTCTGTAGGGCGGGGACCTGTGCCGGTGGCACGGGCGTCTCGCCCGTGATTCACCTCATCCCCTGCAACGGGCACGGCATGCCGGGCCCGTGCACCATTACCCATCATAGCGGGCACAACATGTTGTGCCCCTACAGTAGACTCCGCTGCTTCAAAGAAAAATCCACCTTTGAACGTGGAAACCGCCCGTAGAACCTCGCGCTGCACGTCGGTTAGCAAATTATACGACCAATCAAGTGATGCGCGGATGCTGCGCTGGCGTTCCGGGACATCACTCATCTTCGCGGTCAGCTCAAGCTGATGCTCTACTTCAGCTAGCAGCTCGCCAAGCGTGAAGCTATCCGCCCACGCCGCGGCAAGCTCAATGGAGAGAGGCACGCCGTTGAGCTTCGCGCAAATATCGTTGACCGTGGCGAGATTCCCCGTCGTAAGCGAAAAATCATGCTTCACGAGGGTTGCGCGGTCCACAAACAACTGCACCGCGTCCGGGAGTTCTTCCTCTGTAGGCTTGCCCGCCGTGGCGGGGCGGGGACTATCATCGGTGGCACGGCCGTCCCGGCCGTGATTGGTTGCTGAGGGAATCACAGGCGAGACGCCTGTGCCACCACTTTCAGCCCGGCCTACCCCGGTTGGTAGCGGCTCAAGCCGATACACCTTCTCCGCCTTCAACCGCAACGGTTCACGTGACGTTACAAGCAGACTCACCTTGGGCGCGTGCTGGAGGATGTCAGAAAGCAGGTCTTTGCCCTCCATCACGTGCTCGAAGTTATCAAAGCACACCAGCATCTGCTTCTCGCGCAGGTAATCAATGAGCTGCTCTCGCGGCTCCGCCTTTCCGTAGAACTGGAAGCCCAGCGCATCGGCGGTCGCGCCGACTATGCGCTCATGCGAACCAACCGGCGCGAGCAGCACTTCAAAGACGCCGTTTTCGTAGTGATCGAGCAGGTTAGCGCAGAGTTGCGTTGCCAGCCGGCTCTTGCCGTATCCGCCCGGCGCGGTGACGGTAACTAGACGCTGCTTCTTCTCGGTGATGATTTGCTTCAGCTCCCCGTGCTCCCGCTCCCGCCCGATAAACGCGTTCGGCTGAAAGACCAGGTTGTTGGGGCGATATTCCAGCGTGGGCAGCGGCGGAAACTCGTGCAGCGCAAACTCAGGATGGTTAAGTTGATACAGATGCTCCGGCTCCGCCAAATCGCGTAGATGATGCGACCCCAGGTCGGTCAGCTTCGCGCCATCCACGGCTTCGCCGACATGCGCCCGCACCGCCTCCGAGACCAGCGCCTGCCCCGGATGGCAGACCTGCACGATGCGCGATGCCCGGTTCAGCGCGTGCCCGAAGTATCCTTTGCCCACCGCCAGGCGCTTCAGCGGCCCGCCGTGACCCACCAGCCGCACTTGAAGCGATGTCTCATCGGGCAGCGTAGGCACTGCATCCATACCCCGCTCCACGTCCACCATTGCGGAAACGCAGACGGCAGCTGTGTCAAAGAGCGCGATGTAGCCGTCGCCGAGGTTCTTCATTATCTCGCCACCGCGAGACTGCACCACTTCCTCAACAATCCCGTTGTGCTCTTCTAAAGCGTGGCTGAACTCGTCCGGATACTGCTCCCACAGCGCGGACGAGCGGTAGATGTCGGTGAACAGAATGAACGAAGTCTGTTCTTGAGTGCCGCTCAAATCGGCTTGCCCCCTCGCAAGCGATTCTAGCACGTGTCCCGACTTCCGCCCGTTGTGTTCCCGGCCAAAGATTACTATCCCGGCTGTCAGGCTATAATGAAAGGGCTGTAAAAGGTATGGCGCTGCGAATCTACAACACGATGAGCCGCAGCAAGGAGGACTTCGTGCCTCTCAAGCACCGGCTCGTAACTATGTACACCTGCGGCCTGACGGTGTACGACCATATGCACATCGGGCACGCCCGCACGTACCTGTTCTGGGACGTCGTGCGCCGCTACCTGAAGTATCGCGGCTACGAAGTCTACGCCATCATAAACAACACGGACATCGAAGACAAGATCATCACGCGCGCCAATGAACTGGGAGTGCCGTTCACGCTTATCGGCGACTTCTACACGCGCTCGTTCTACAGCGATCTCAACGCGCTCGGTGTTGCGCCCTACGCGCTCGACTGCACGGCGAGCGATTACGTCGAAGAGATGGTCGACACCGTCCGGCGCATTGTGGATAACGGTTACGGATACGTAATTGACGGCGACGTGTTTTTTGAAGTCGAGAAGTTTTCCGGCTACGGCAAGCTCTCGGGCCAACGGCTGGAAGACCTGCTGGCCGGCTCCCGGGTGGAAGTTAACGAGCGGAAGCGGCATCCGATGGATTTTTCGCTGTGGAAGGCGGCGAAGCCCGACGAGCCGAGCTGGGAAAGCCCCTGGGGGCGGGGGCGTCCGGGATGGCATGTGGAATGCTCCACGATGGCCTACCACTTCTTCGGCGGCACCTACGACATCAAAGGCGGCGCGGTGGACAATCTCTTCCCGCACCACGAAAACGAGATAGCCCAGACCTACGCCGCTTACGGCATACCGCTGGCAAAGTACTACATGCACCCGGAGCATTTCCTTGTCGAAGGCACCAAGATGAGCAAGTCGCTTGGCAACTTCATCACCGTCCGCGAAATGCTCAATGACTGGCAGCCCGCCGAGATCCGGCTGTACTTCCTCGGCACGCACTACCGCGCGCAGATGAACCTCACGCAGGAGGGTCTTCGCGGCAGCAGAGCCGGCTACAAGAAGCTCCGCCAGTTCCGGTCAGTCGTGGAAGACGTGCTGGCGCGCAACGAAATGTCGGAGCCCGGCGTAAACGATCTTGCAGCAGCCGACCGCGATTCGCCGTGGCTGAAACTTGCGGCGAAACTCGAGGCCAACTTCGTTGAGGCGATGGACGATGACTTCAATACGGCAAGGGCGCTGGCATTAGTCTTCGAGTACATCGGTGATGCCTACAAGCAGGGACTCGATGACGCAGGCGATGCGCGCGCACTGGCGTCAGCGCACCGGACGTTCGAGGAAATCACCGCTACAATCGGTCTGGTTGATAAGCCCGGCTTGACAATTGGCGAGCACTCAGGCGAGAATGTTTACTTCAAGGGGCTAATCGAGCAGCTGATCTCGCGGAGGGACGCGGCAAGGAAAGAAGGGGATTTTGCCGTTGCCGACCTCCTGAGAGATATACTAACCGCAGCGGGCATAGCCCTTGAGGACGCTGCTGGCGGTACAAGATGGAAGCTGCAGTAGCGCCTGCGGGTGAGCGCATATGATCAACCATTATAAAACCAGGGGAGTATTCATTCTGGAACTCTCCGATGAAATCACACTGACCACACTGGCGGACATCCGAAGCCGCATAGACGGTCTGAACCTGCCCCAGTACCCGCAGGTGGTCATAGACCTTTCTCAGGTCTCATTCTTCGACAGCTCCGGCATGGGCTATCTTGTCATTCTCATTAAGAACGTCAAGCTGGCCCAGGGGCGAATCGCGCTTGCATCACCCAAGCAGATGGTCCGGAAGCTGCTTACAGCCATCAAGGTGGACAAGTTCGTGGACATATTCGACAGCGTTGAAGAGGCAATCGATTCGCTGACATCGGAAGTGCAGGAAGAAAAGCAGTAGCCTTAAGCCCGTACTTCATGACCGGCTGCTGATTTCGGCCGGTCTAGAAAAACCGCTGGTGGCAGTACTCGTAGCCCTCGGTATGCGGCTCCAGAACGACCGCAACGATGTCAATGCCCAGACTGCGCAGGTGCGCCAGAGCACTGTCCAGCGTCGTTCTTACCTCTATAAGCAGCGCATTCTCCAAAACCGCCTTCACTGCCAGATGCTCATTCTCGTCCTGTGCCCTCGAATGGCGATAGAAATACTCGCCGCAGATAACCAGCACTTCGCGGGATTGTGGCAAGCCCTCGCCAGTCGCATCAGGCTCCCGATGCCTTGCGGAGTCCTCACCGGATTGACGCGTCAGCTCCACGAGCTGCCCCCCCGCGAGATGGTACACGCCGGTAAACACATCCATATGCCCAAAGAAACGCGCACTCGTCAGTATCGCCGTGCCTGCTCCCGCCTTGTGCCACACGTGCAGATTACGCGCAACACGCTCGCATGTGGCAAAGGAGAAACGTGAAAGGTAGTCGTCAACGAGCAGGTAATCGGGTTCAGCGGCAAGGGCGCAGAGCAGTTCAAACTCAAGCACCTGGCTCTGGGGCAACGTGTCTAACCGCAGGCGCCGCATGTCTTCCTCGCTCCACGGAAGATGGAAGCGCTGCAACATCTCGTGCGGGTTCGCCCTTCCCGTGCCCTGCTTGATCTGGTGCGCAAACAGGTTCCAGAGGGTACCGACCCCTTCAGCCGAGGTCTCCCTTCGGAGATACTCGATGCGCGGAAGATCCGGCCCGAACAGCCCGTAGACGGGGACCGAACCCAGCAGTACCTTTCCCGCGTTTGGCCGTCGGCGCCCTCCGATAACGTCAAGGAGCACCGTCTTCCCGGCACCATTGGCGCCCAGAATCAGGAATACGCCGGGCTCCGCAAGCTCCAGAGTCAGGTTGTCGAGCACCTTCTTAGCGCCGAAGGAAACCGTCACGCCCTGCAAGAAGATCACGCGTGGATTATAGCATCCGGCAGGCGTTGCGCCCGCGCTACCAGGGCAGATAAAGAGGCATCTCTTCCCGCTTGATGAAGCTAAACTTGAAATCGCCCACGGAGATGCTCACACCGCGCCGCACCTCGTAGCGCTCCGGCTCGAAGTACACTTCGCCGACGAAGCGGCAGTCAATGTTGAAGTACATGCCGTAGCCCTGGAAGGGGAAGAGCATTGTGTAGAGCCCCTCCTTCCGGTCGCAATATATTGCATAGGGATAAAGGGTTATCGAGGTTACTTGGTCTATGTACGTAACGTAATGTTGCATCCGGCGCGTGGAGTACACAAAGACGCGCGACACCACCGCTGTGAGATCCAGGCCCTCTTCGGTGAAACGCCGCTTGCCCAGGCGCTTGCTCTGGCGGAACTCGATGTAGACTTCCTGGAAGTCGCGCTGGCCATCAACCCAGTCTCGCCACTCATAGTAGAAGTAGCGGTTGTTCACGATTGCCTTGGGTTTGCCCCGGCGTTCGAGCATTTCTTCAAGCGTGGTTGTCCCCGGAGTAATCCCGCGGAAGACTTTCACCAGGCTGGGCTCGTAGTAGTAGGGGAACGGGTAGTAAAACGCGCCGCCATGAGGCGCGGGTCTTATCCGGCTGTGCGATGGTGCAGCCGTCAACAATACGAACACCGTCGTCGCCAGCACTACCCAGAGACTGCGTGCACCCAGCATCCACCTACATTATACCGGCACATCCGGCCGCGTGCTAAACTTGCACCGTGCACGTCGTGCTGGACGGTCAAGCGCTTGTGGGGGGGATACCCACCGGATTCGGCATTTACGCCAAACTCGTGGCAAGCGCGCTGGAGCTGATTGCAGGGCGTGAAGAGAGCTTTTCCCACAATATCGCCTATCCCCATCCCAGGGATAAGCCTCTAGCAAGCGTATGGCAGCGCGTGCTGTGGGAGCAATACATCCTCCGGTCAAAATGCCGCGAAACGCTTAGCCCTGCGCTGCTGCATTCCCCCTGTCTCGGCGCGCCGCTCTTCCCTCCCCTGCCGCTGGTATGTACCGTGCACGACCTCATCCTGCTCGACGAAGAAATCCCCGGAATATTCGCCCGGGAGTACTTCACACGGCTCGTTCCCGCAGGCTGGCGACAGGCGAAACTCGTGCTCACGGACACTGAGCATGTCCGCCAGAAGGTCATCGAACGACTGCGCATCCCGGCGCATCGGATCGTATCCCTGCCGCTCTACAGCCGATACGAAAGCTCGCAGCCAAGATGGCAGCCGCCTGAAGGGCCGCCGCGCTTCCTGATGATTGGAACGGTTGAGCCGCGCAAGGGATTCACCACCGCCATCGGCGCACTCGCGCAATTGCCCGAGCCTTTGAGAAGCGATGCCCGCCTGGTGATAGCGGGCAAACGCACGCCGCACACGGTCGAGCTTATTTCGCTGGCGCAGCGGCTGGGAGTTCAGCAGTCGGTGGAGTTCATCGATTACCAGCAGGAGCTTACGCAGCTCTACCTGGGCGCATCGGCACTGGTGTTTCCCAGCCTTGATGAGGGCTTTGGACTGCCGCCACTGGAGGCGATGAGCTTAGGTGTGCCGGTTCTCATTAGCAGCATTGAGGTGCTCCGCGAAACTTACGAGCAAGTAGATGAAGTCACCAATCCAGGGATGTTCCCCGCCGGCAGAGAGAGCGCCCTTGCCGGGCTTATGCGGCAAGTCCTGGAGGACAGCGGTTTTACTGCGAGCCTGACGAGCTTCGGCAGCCTGATTGCCGGACAACTAACACAGGAGAGATTCGCTGACGGCTTGCTCGCGGCATACCGCCGCGCGATAGAGAGGTCGTGATAGACTCATTACGAGGGGAACCATGCCTGGAGATATCTTCTGGCGAAAGCGCAACCGCGCTGACCTGATCAACTGGCAGCTCGCAAAGCTACGCACTTTCCTGGCAAACCGCGTCCTCCCGTTCAACGATTTCTACCGCGAGCGCTTCAAGCAGGCAGGCGTGCAGCCCGATTCCTTCCAGGAACTCAAGGACCTTATGCGCCTGCCGCTAATGAGCAAGGCCGACATCGTGCCGGATGCTGAGAATCCCAACCGCTACCGGCAAATCATCCTGCAACCCACGGAACAGCAGCTCAAAGAATCGCTCACCCTCGGTGACAAGGCCGTAATGCTGTGGCGCAAGCTGGGGCGCGGCCAGAGCTTCCGCGACCAGCTCTACGACGACTTCCTGCCGGTTCACCTGACATTCACCACCGGCCGCAGTGCGCTGGCAACGCCGGTGCTCTACACGAAAAGAGACGTGGACATTCTGAAACTGGCGGCGAAGCGTATCTTCGCCCTGAGCGGTATCACGCGCGGCGAGGACACTGGCGTCAGTGTATTCCCCTTCGCGCCGCATCTGGCGTTCTGGCAGGTGGCGTTCGCCGGATTCGAAGTCGGCCTACTGGTCGTTAACACCGGCGGGGGGTGTGCAATGGGAAGCCAGGGCATCCTGCGCCTTCTCGGCAGGTTGCAGCCAACTCTGCTCGTCGGCACTCCCGGCTACGTCTATCACCTGGTGCAGCTCGCCAGGGAGCAGGGGCGGAGCTTCCCCCAGCTGCGCACGATTGTGCTCGGCGCCGAGCGGGTCAACGAAGCCTACCGCGCCAAGCTCAAGGAGCACCTTGCGGACATAGACGCTCCCGAGGTGAAAGTTCTCGCAACCTACGGCCTTACCGAAGCGAAGAAAGCCTGGATTCAGTGCGAGGAGGGCGGGCGCTACATTACGTACCCCGACGTAGAGTTCTTCGAAGTCGTTGACCCCGACACCGGTGAACAGGTCCCCGAAGGCGAGCCGGGCGAAATTGTGCTTACTATGCTCGATGGCAGCGGCTCGGTATTCATCCGCTACCGCACCGGCGACCTGGTGACCGAGGGCATCGTGTATGAGCACTGCGACACCATCGGACGCGTCGCGCCGATGGTGGGCGCGGACATCCGGCGCGCCAGCGAAATCCGCAAGGTCAAAGACACGCTACTCGACCTAAACGAGCTTCACCTGATGCTCCAGGGAATCCCGGAAATCCTCGAATGGCAGGTGGAGCTGCGCAAGCGGGACGACGACCCGTTCGGCCTGGACGAAATGTGGCTCAAGCTCGCGCTCAAGGAAGGCGTTGACCCCGAGTTCATGGAGCGGCAGATAAACGACGAGATGCACAACCGCTACGAGATGCACTTCGACCGCTTCTTGTTCTACAGCCGCGAAGACATCGCCAAGCTGCTCAAGCTCGACGACGCCCCCAAAGAACTCCGCATCGTGGACAACCGCCCGCGGTAGCCGTTCCTCGAGCGTGTACTTAGCCCGAATAAGCGCAGAGACAGCCGGCTGATGTTCCCCCACCCCCTTACCGCACGGCGGCGCTTGGTTTATAATCGTGTACCGACACTCACGGGCGCATCGCCGGCTGAATACGTGCTGAGACTAACGAAAATCGAGCTTACCGGGTTCAAGAGCTTCGCGCTGCCGACGGCCATCGAAACCGACAACGACATCCTCGGCCTGGTCGGCCCCAACGGCGCGGGTAAGAGCAACATTCTCGACGCCGTCCACTTCGCGTTCGGCGAGCAAAAACCCACGATGCTGCGCGTGGGACGTGTTTCCGATATCATCTTCGGCGGCGCCAAGTCCCATACCAGGCAGAACCTGGCGCGCGTGCAGCTCACCTTCGAGTACTTCGAGAAGGACGACGAAGAGCCGCAACTGGCGGAAGAGCTCCAGTTGATAACGCTGCCCGAGGAAGACGAGACGGTCGATTACGCTTCGCGCCCATACGGAAGCGAGGTCGGCGAGTTCGAGCCCGAACCGGAAACCGGGCCGGCGCTGGACGACGAGATTGGCGTCGCGGGCCTGGACAAGCTGCAGCCCGGCGACGTCATCACACTTACGCGCAAGGCCTATCGCGACGGGCTTTCCGAATACTCGCTGAACGGCAAATCCGTGCGCTTGAGCACCGTGGACAGGTTCTTCGCGCGCTTCCAGCTAGGACGCTACTCCGCTTTTTCCATCAACCAGGGCGAGGTGGAGAAGAAGCTGCTTTCCAGCCCGCGCGATATCCGCGAATGGTTGGGCGAGGCCAGCGGCGTGGCGCTGCTCCTGCGCGCGAAAGAAACGGTAGCCCGCAGGTTGCAGCGCAGTCAGCGCAATCTCACACGCATTAGCGACATTCTGCTGACGCTGCGCGACGACGTCAAGGCTCTAGGCGAACAGGCGGAAGACACTGAGCGCCACAACTACCTGGAGCAGCAGCGTCGGTGGCTGGCTGGCTACTTGGCGCGAGGACGCCTGCTCTCGGCTGCCGCGAAGGCGGAGAAAATCCGAGGCGAGCGCAGCAGCCATGCGCAGCGCCTGACAAAACTCGAAACCGATATCGCCGCGCGCCAAGCGGAGCTGGAGCAGGCCGAGCGAGAAGCCGCTGAACTGCTCGAACACGAACGGCAGATGATGGACGAGCTCAATGCGCAGCGCGACGCCCTCTCCCGCCAGCGCATCTCCGAAAGCGTTTTGCAGGAAAAACAGCGCAGCCTTACCTCCCGGCGCGATGAAGACGCCGGGCGGCTGGGTAGTGTTGAGCAGCGCACCGGTGAGCTTGCCGGGCGCTTTGAAAATTTACAGGGACGCGTGACCCGCAGTGCTGGCGCGCTGAAAAAAACCGGCGAAACGCTGCGCAACGCCGAAGAGCTTTTACTGCGGGAGGAAAATTCCGTCGTCTGGCTGAAAGACGAACTGGCTTCCGCCGACAAGAAGCGCGTGGAGCTTGAGCAGGAGCTCGCCGTAACACGCGAGAAACTCGCGCACGCGCACCACGAGCGGACTCAAACAGACAGGAGGCTCGCCGGGGTGGAGAAGGAGCGCGAAGCCCGGGCCTCAGAACTCGCCCGCCTGAAGAGCGACAGCGACCAGCTCTCGCTCGATTTCGAGAAAAAGGAAGAGCGGCTGGCAACCGAAGAGCGGCGTCTGGCCGAGGCCCGCAAGCGCTACGAGGAAATCTCGAACGACCTGCGCGCAGCTGAAAAACAACTCGCCGCAGTCAACGAGCGGTCAGGCTATATGGCCGCGATGAAGAACACATACGAGGAACTCAAATCGGAGTTCTACACCCGCGACGCCGCTGCGTCACCGTCACTCACCCTGACGCCGCTGCTCGACCTCGTCAGCTTCGACGAGGAATGGGCGGACGCCGTCGAGCTTGCGCTGGGCGATGTGGCAAGGGCGCTCGTGCTGGCGGACGACGGCGGCGAGTCCATCATTGACGAACGCACGCTCCACGGCATCTTCATCGCGCCCGCAACTGCGGTAAGCTCCAGTGCGGATGCGCCCTGGGTGAGTCTCTGGAACCAGTTACACGGTGGCGCTGGCGTAATCGCGGCGCTTAGATCGTCGCTGGGCGAGATTGCCGTCGTGGAACGGTCTGACGAAGCCAGCGCGCTGCTCGCTAAACACCCCACGCTCGCCGGCTGCATCATCCGGCCAGCCCTGACGCTGGTCACGCGCGGCGTCATCCGTAAGCCCGGAGCGCCCGAAACCTCGCTGCTCTTTCGCCGGCACGCCGAAATGCCCCGAGTGGATGAGGAAGTAATCGAACTCGCCGCCAAGCGCGCGCAGCTCGAAAAGCGGGTGCAGGAGCTCGAAGCCGAGCGCGACCGCTGGGCCAGCGAGTCGGTGCACTGGGACAAGGCGGTGCGCAACCTGCAGATGATGTCCCTCGACTTGCGGGGCAAGCTGTCCGAAGCCATCTCGCGCGAAGAAGGCATCATGACGGAGCGCGAGAGAATCGCCGAGGAGCATCGCGGCCTTGCCGCCAGGCGCGACGAGCTTGCCGCGCAGGAACGCGAACTGGATACCCGCGCGAATGAACTCACGGCTAAGCTGAAGAAAATCTCCGCCGAGGCAACGCGCTCTTCGGAAAGCCTGCAGTCCACCGAGCAGGCGCTGGATGAGCGCCGCAAGGAAATACGCGAACTCGAAAAGGCACGGATGAAGCTGGCTACGGAGCATGAAGTGGCAGAAACCCAGTTCGCGAGTCTCACCCGCGAGCGGGAGAATCTCGAAGCCGAGCACGACCGCCTGTCCGCCGATCTCGACTCCGCCGCTGCCCAGCTAAAGGCCGTCTCGGACGAGCAAAAGGAGCTGGCCACGGAGCTGAAAAAGGCGGAAAAGCGCATTGGCCGCTTGGAGAAGGATGCGGAGAAGAGAGCCGCCGAGCAAAGCAGCCTTACCGAGCGGCGCGAGCGCATCACCACCGAAATCCAGTCGCTTACCGAGAACCGGCTGCGGCTTGAAACATCTTCTGGCGATTACCAGGAGCGGCTGTGGGAAGTCGAGAGCGAAGTATCCGAGATTATCCGGGAGATTCACGGAAACCTCGGCATCTCCATAATCACCATGATGCACGAGCTGGCGCAGGACGCCGTCCGTCCCGCCGTGCAGCCCGCCGACTTCTTCCCCCGGTTCGCAGCGGCTGAATCGCCCGCCGTCACAGAAGACGTGGCACAGGAAAGCGCACCCTTGCTCGACTACCACAAGCTGACCGAAAAGCAGATCCGCGAGGAACTCGGCAGGATCGAGCGCGCGCTGGCTAACCTGGGCGAAGTCAATCCGCTCGCGCCACGCGACTTCTGCGAGCGGCACGAGCGCCTCCAGTTCCTGACGCAGCAGGAACAGGACCTGAAGCTGGCGATTGAGGATATGAAAGAAATGCTCGAGAAGCTTGACCGCCAGACGCGCGACCGTTTCGCCAGGAGCCTGAAGCTCATCGAGGGCAAGTTCAACGAGCTCTTCATGCGGCTCTTCGGCGGCGGGTTCGCGCGCTTCAAACTTACCGAGCCCGGCGACCTTATCGAGTCCGGCGTGGAAATAGAAGTCCAGCTTCCCAACGCGCGGCGCCAGAACATCAAGGCCCTGTCCGGCGGCGAGCGCAGCCTGCTCTTCATCGCCCTCTTCATCGCTGTACACATGGTGCGGCCGGGAAGCTTCTGTGTGCTCGACGAAGTTGACGCTTCATTAGACGACGTAAACATCGTGCGGCTGTGCCAGTTGCTGGAAGACCTTTCGCAGCGTGAGCAGTTCCTGGTCATCACGCACAACAAGCGCACGATGAAGGTGATGCAGCGGCTCATCGGCGTCGTGACGCAGCCGCGCGGCATCTCGCGCGTGATTGAAGTATCGCTGAAGCAGGCCGAACGTTACGCGGACAAGGGTGCGGCGTGATGCGGCTATTCGGCAGGCGCGACAGGAGGAAGCAAGACGCGAGTCCAGCAGAGCGCGCCGAAAGGCTCTCCCGCTGGCGCAAAGGCCTGAACCGCACTAAAGCGAGCTTCTCCGGCTTCCTGCAATTTGTTGCGACGGGCGAGGCGGAACTGGGCGAGGAGTACTACTCGGAGCTCCACGACGCGCTGATTCTGGCCGATATCGGCGCAGCGCTCGCGGAGAAAACGGTCTCGTGGTTACGAACCACATCAAGCGAACAGGGAGTAAGCAGTTCGGAAGTTGCGCGACAACTGCTTAAGCAACGGCTCACCGAAATGCTGGCAACCGAAGAGCCCAAACCGCTCTTCGCGGACGAACGGCTCAACGTGATCCTCTTCGCCGGCGTCAACGGCACCGGAAAAACTACGATGCTCGCCAAGATTGCCCGGCTCCTGCTAGACGAGAACTTAAGCGTGGTCGCGGCGGCGGCGGACACGTTCCGCGCGGCGGCGGTGGAGCAGCTCTCCATCTGGGGGCAGCGCGTGGGCTTCCCCGTCATCACCGGCGCGCAGGGCGCAGATCCCGCAAGCGTGGTCTACAACACGGTCGAGCACGCGCTGGCGCAGGGAAAACACGCGGTGCTTATTGACACCGCCGGCCGGATGCAGACGAAAACGGCGCTGATGGATGAGCTTTCAAAGATCGGCCGCGCCGCCCGCAAAGTCGTCGAGAAGCGCGGCGAGGATCCGGACGAAAAGCTGCACGAGGTGAACCTGCTCGTGCTCGACGCCACGACGGGCCAGAACGCAATCTCGCAGGCGAAGCTGTTTTCCGAAGCCATCGCCCTTCACGGCCTGGTGCTCAACAAGATTGACGGAACCGCCAAGGGCGGCGTCATCTTCCCGGTCGTGGCGACGGCGCAGGTGCCGGTAATGTTCCTGGGCGTGGGCGAAGACGTAGATGACATCGTGGAGTTCGACGCCGCTGAGTTCGCAAGCGCGCTGCTGGACAACGACTAATGCTTGCCCACCTACTTCTCCCTGTTCTAGAGTCGCGGCTTTCCAGTCGCGATTTGAACCTGGAGTGGTGACCTCCAGGTCGCCACACCGCTGCAAATCGCGCGACCTGGAGGTCGCGCGTCCGGTATGCAAGTAGCCGGTGGCGCAGGCGCTTGCCCGCCACGTATAATACTGAGTACGCCGGGCGCGCCGTCGCCGTAGCGCTATGGCGCGTCGGCGACTCACCAGTCCGGCTCTTCATCTTCTGTAGGGCGGGGACCTGTGCCCCGCCGTCTGTGATTTCTTTAAATCAACGGCGGCCATAAATGGCCGCCCTACAGTGCCGCTCCGAATCGCCACACCTTTGCCACATCCCGAATATCCAGCTATAATCAGCATCAGCGGAGGTTGTTATGATTGAGCGCATTACTATGCTTGCGTGCTGCGCAGTGATTGTGCTGCTGACGTGCTGCGGGATTTCGCCCGAAGAGCGGCTGAAACTCGTCGCCAACGGAGAGCTCATTCCTTACGTGTATTACGACGTGGACGACGTCACCAAGGAACGCCTGGAAACGGTGAGTGTTGAGCTTACTTACGACCCGGCGACCGACGAGCTTTCCGGCCCGTTCTGGTGCCTTGACCTGTCCGCGCCGCACGAAGAAGACATCGTTGCAGCGCTGGAGGGCCGGGGCGGCGCAGACGAAATCGAGCTCCACTTCGGCGCTAACAAATACTGGGACGAGGACCAGCACGGGTTCTACTTCACCCGCGTCGAAGACACGAGCGTGCGCGACGAGCGCGGCAAAAAGCTGATCAGCCTGCAACTGCGCCCGCTGGTGCACATCCCTATGGACGAGCTTCGCGGCCGCCTGCACGAGCTGGTAGCCCCGGTAGATGATAGTGTTGCGGCCGCGTCGTGCTGCGAGACCGGCAGGCTTGGGCCAAGCGACATCTACTCGCCGCTGTGGCTCATACGCAATCCCTCCCGCAAACGCGCGCACCTCGCTCTCATTGACGAAGGCGAATCCGTGAGCAGGTTCCTTATCGCCCTCGGCGCGAAGGAAGAGAAGTAGTCGCGCTAGCAAACGATTACAGAGATACAAAGCGGGTTTTAGGTTGATATTGAGCCGAGCACACAGGGCTTAGCTTATTGTGAGACATTAGTCCACCCTTAGTAATCCTAATTGAACAAGCGGCTGGACTCGCGAGTCGACGTCAGAAAGTACCCATCCCTTCTGCTTAGCCCTCTGAACTACTTCCCCAACAGTTAGCACCTCACCTGCCTTCTCCTCAATAATGAAGTGTATCTTGGCAGCCTCGGCGAGTTCGCTGACAGTTAAGTTCTCGGTTCTATCTACGACACTACTGAGGCCCTTTGCGAACCCGGGAAGCCCTTCTGCGTCGCTGTTCCCTAGAGATTCGTGAAGCTCCGATCCTCTACCAGTTAGGCGATAGCGATATTCGAATCTTGGGAGCAATTCAGACTGGTTCTCACCTCGCAGCACCCGCAATGTGGTTCGATCCTCCTCAGTTAAGTCGAGAGCCAAACATGTTCTTAGGCCATCAGTAAGTTCATCGGAATAGGGACCATATAAATATGCGCGGAACGCCACAAAACGTATCTGCGTGAGTGCTTGCGTTAGGTATACTTCCTTGTGGAGTCTAGTGCGCCCTTCCAAACCGCTTACTGCGTGAGCACCCACAGTCATTAGCACAACGTGATGCGGTCGGATTTTCATCACTTGCCCCCTTGTTGATATAGATTATACAACTTATCCCGAATCTCCGAAGCTCGATCCGAATCAGCACTAAGATTATCGGTTGGATCGTCCTGCACGATTACCTGTAGCCTTATCTGCTCCGGCTCCTGTAAGCGCCTGAGAATAGAGGGTTCATGCTCGGATAGCTTCCTCGCTTCCCCATGTTCTGGTCTTATTACAACCGTCTCTGGCTCAAGCCGGTACTTCTCGCGACCTGTGTGCGGAGTTGCGGATGTGGTGTTTCTTACAATGACCAGTTCCGAGGGACATCCAAGAACCTCGGCTATCTCCTGTTCCTCCTTCCTCGCCTCATCAGTATGGCTCTCCAGTGTCGTTAATCTATCTTGGCTATTAATGTCCTTAGTGAGAACGCGGATGTCCTCATCCAGTCTAAGTTTCAGCAAACGTCTGTCTCTGATTCGCCGAAATAGGTCCCCTGCATATCCGTTAGCAGCACAGCCGCAGTCCATCATCCTCTCATCATGCCAGAGCAAGAATTCACTGATGTATTCCTGTGTATCTCCGTATTCAAAGAGCTTTCCGAGATTGTCATGCGGTTTCACAGATGTTTGGCTCTCAGGCATGCCCACAAGTGTCAGGTTAAGCCCACGCACTAGCATATTATCAGTCACCACTCTCACTTTGTGAAAGTACAACTGCTCTGCAAGAAAGAACTTGGCAAGAATGCACTGCTCAATGGCCCTTACACCCTCTCCCTTAATTGCCAGAAAGCAGTGGGGACCACTGATGTGAATCGTCGTGCTTTCGATCACTTTCTCTAAGTCGAACACACCGTACTTCACGCCAGCATAGTGACTGTCCCTCAGCAGGTAGTCTAGTTTGTCGGAATCAACAGGGCCACTGACGATCTCCTTTGCCAGGAAACGGACCTCCCTTCCCTGATGTTTCTTGCCCTCAATGACTTGAACAACGTCATCCAGATCCTCTTCAAGTATTTCTACAAGCTCTTCAGAGTGACGGATTAAACTGGAAGTAATCCTCTCATGTAGAGACTCGACTTCCTCAGTATTGCGCAGACTCACTGGCAGTTTTGAAAGCAAGACAGGTTCAGTTGAATGGCCGAACGGCAAGTGCCCTATGTCATGTAATAGCGCGGCAATTCGCACTATGCGCCGGAAATCATCTGGCGACTTGCCAAGCAGTATCTCGTCGCGTTGTCCTGTAGTTAGCGATTGGATTTCCTCTAGCAAATGGTCAGCCATTCGTGAGGCGACGCGAAGCGTGCCAACGCTGTGCTCGAATCGTGTGTGAACAGCGCCCGGATAAACAAGGTACGCATGGGCAAGCTGTCTGATTCTTCTCAGCCTTTGAAACGGGCGGGAGTCTATTAGCCGCCTTTCCTTCTGTGTGAGCGGTATGAATCCGTGAATTGGATCCCGGATGCTTGTTGGATACTTCAGCTCCATTGCGAGGAACAAACTAAGTATACATTAGTATAGCTTGAATGTCAACAAGCTACTGCCATGTTCTTACCCCAGCGCCTGTTGTAGGTCGCTGATTATATCCCCCGCATCCTCCAATCCAACCGACAGCCTCAGCATTTCGGGCAATATGCCGATGGCTCGCCGCTCTGGCTCATACGCAACCCTTCCCGAAAACGCGCGCACCTTGCGCTCATTGACGAAGGCGTGTCGGTAGACAGGTTCCTCATCGCAATCGGCGCGAAGGAGAAGGAGGAGAGGTGAGGCTGCGGACGCAGGCGTGGCTCACTATGATTGCTCTGAAAAGAAGCTGCGCAGGTCGCGCAGGCAGGCTGCACAAAGCGGACTGTCAGCGTGAAGCCGCTCATCCGTCATTCTAAGCCAGTCACCGGGAACTATCAGACCTTGGCGCATGACGCAGCCATTATTGGTGCAATGCTTGCCCAAGCTCTCCTCGACGTTATCCTTTCTATTTAGGGCTGGAACCCTAAAAACGTGCCCGACCTCGTGCATCACTTCCGTCTGGATGCAGCCCGCCATTTGTTCTTTAGAATTTAGCCCGCAAAACCTCTTAACCGACAACACCGTTCCTAGCGCGGGATACGCGGAGCCAGCAACGTAACAGGTATCTTCGTCCTGGTATATGTCCGTGTGGAGGACTAGGACATGGTAGTGAGGATGGTCAGAGCCAAGAAGTAAATCGGAGCCATTAGGCAGCTCCAGAAGCTTGTCAAGGACAACGGAGGCGTTGGCTTGCTTTGGGCGAGAGCTTTCCTCCCGCCCTCGGTTCACATACCACTCCACGCTCTTGTGCGGAACTAAGGTGTCGTCGGTTGAGCTTCGCTCCTCTGACGAGCGACCGAGATTGTGCACCTCGATAGCCTGGTCAACGCCTGCAAGCTGAAGTATCTCACGAATTCCAGCTAGTACGGCTTTCAACTGGAAGTCTTCAATTCCGTCCTCCGACATCACATAGATTGGCTTAATGTTTCTCACGGTGATGCCTTTACTAGCCGTAAGAATAGCGGTTCAACGCAGCATCGATTATTTCGCTTCTCCCCTGAGGAGGGTGGCTATAATTCCCACCAGCCCGACAATGAGAATCGCCGCCCCGATGAGAAGGAAGGTTATATAAGTTACTATGTAAGGATGAGCCAGGTCAGTGGTAATCATCTTATAGTAGGGATTAATGTTATGTTCAGACCACTCCATCATGCCCATGTCCAATAACCCAAGCTGCGCCATGGTACAGCTTCGAGCCAGTAGCATGAGAATGACACCCGCGAGGGCTACAGTCCCTGAGAAGATCAGGGCGGTTGTCTGCTTCATCATAATAGCTTGACCTCTCAATGCCAAAATCATAGCATACACAGCCAGCTTCCCCGCTACCCCAGCGACTGCTGCAAATCGGCAACAATATCCGCCGCGTCTTCCAATCCCACCGACAGGCGCAGCATTTCGGGCAGTAACCCTATTGCGCGCCGCTCGCCTTTCCCCCTCTGAGTACGCGGCGCTCACTAGCGCCGCTCTGAATCGCCGGGCTGGTGAGCCCGGCCTACCCGGTTAAGAGCCTTCCCTGGCTACCGGCCACTGGCCCCTGGCTATTCCAACAACTCATACTGCGTCGTGCGGCGCTGGGGCGTGAAGCCGGCCTTTGAGATCAACCGGCGGAGTTCCGCTTCGGTCATCGCGTAACTCGTCCCGGCGGCGGCGACGACGTTTTCTTCGAGCATCGTGCCGCCCATGTCGTTTGCGCCGAACATCAGCGCAAGCTGCCCCACCTTCGGCCCCATCGTTACCCACGACGCCTGCAAATTCTCAAAGTTACTAAGATACAACCGCGCCACCGCAAGCGTCCGCAGGTAATCCAGCCCACCCACAGCCGTGCCGCCCAGCGCGGTGTTCTCCGGCTGGTAGGTCCAGCAGATAAACGCGGTGAAGCCCCCCGTTTCGTCCTGCAATGCGCGGATGCGCTCCAGGTGCTCGATGCGCTCGGCGAGCGTCTCCACATGCCCGAACATCATCGTCGCCGTAGTGCGCATCCTTAAGCCGTGCGCCTCACGCATCACGCCAATCCACTCGTCGGCGGTGCACTTGTGCGG
Source organism: Planctomycetales bacterium (assembly GCA_030606285.1). Taxonomy (GTDB): domain Bacteria; phylum 4484-113; class 4484-113; order 4484-113; family 4484-113; genus JAGGTK01. Next base: position 123,567 of record JAUWGS010000005.1, read on the forward strand.
CGACACTTCGCTGCGCACGCGGTCGGATAAAATCTCCGCGCCGCCTCCGGGCAGGCTGTCCAGCCCCGCCTCGCGCAGTCTGCTTAACACCTCGCGCACCGGCATCCCGAAAAGCCTGCTAAAATGCACAACTTCCGGCGGCGAGAACGAATGCAGCGTCGTTTTAGGAAAGTCGCGCTTGATGCAGCGCAACAGGTCTAAATACCACTCGAACGGCAGCGAAGGATGGTGCCCGCCCTGCATCAATATCTGCTTCGCGCCAAGCTCCACTGCCTCGGTGATCTTCGCCCTTATCACCGGCTCGTATTGATTGACGTACGCATCCTCGTCGCCGATATCGCGCGAGAATGCGCAGAAGCGGCAGCGGCTGATGCAGACATTCGTGTAATTGATATTGCGGTCGACGACGTAGGTCACAACTCTTGGCTCAACACGCTTAAGCCGCAACTTGTGCGCCGCGCGCCCAAGCTCATGGATATCGCCCGCACGCAGCAGAAGCTCGCCTTCTTCGCAGCTCAGGCGTCCGCCAGCCACCGGTTTTGAGCAGAGCTTTCCGGTTTCGTCAATCGGGAGGCTGCTCGGCTTATCCGACATGCAGGCTACTTCGCGAGCTTAGCGAGCTTGAGTTCATGCACCTTCTGGCGGAAAAACTCGAGGAAATCCAGATCGCGGGGCGAAAGCCGGAAGTGCAGCGCCTTGCCGAAGTAATCCACCAGGGCCTTGTGGCTCACCTGCCATTCCCGCTCCGCGAACTTGCACAGCCCGTCCCAGTCTTCCTCGACTTTGGCGTAGGCTTCCTCCAGTATCCCCACAAGGTCATCCGAGACCGGCTCGCTGCCCTGCCACATTGCAAACACGACCGGCAGCTTGAACAGCTTGTCAATCAGCGCGGCAATGTCGTAGGCATAATGGTACGTGAACTGCGGATGGAAATTCTGGTCGCCGATGATCACGCGGCCGATTTTTGGCTGGAGCTTCGCGCGGACGTCTCTGGCAGGTGTAAACTTCACGCGCTGTTGTCGTTCGTTGAAGATAATGCGGGTCAGCGCGTTGCTGGTTAGGCTGGCCGGGTCCTCTTCAACCACGGTCACCTTATCCAGCGGATCCTGCGAGTAGATCATCACCGTTATCACCCGGCCCTCGGCAGCCACGCAGAGGTCGGTTATCCGGCTGCGCAGCTTCGCGGCGTACACGAATGACGAAGTGAGGGCTGCATCGAGCTTCCCCTCCCGCATCAGGTGGAACAGCTCCGCCGGCATCCCCCACGTAGGCTTCACGCGCGGGTGGTCCTGCAGCCCGTGAACGAGCGGCAGCGCATTGAGAAACGGTAACAGTCCAACTCTAAACTTCTTGGGCATCTTCATCCACCGGTTCGTATTCGCGCATATCCCGATAGAGCGCGTCGCGCATAATCGGTTTCAGCCCGGCGCCCCTAATGATACCAGCAAGCTCGCTAATGGTCACCCCTTTGGGCGCAGTGGCTCCAGCAGCGTGATAGATTCGCTCATACACTACAGTGCCGTCCACGTCGTCCGCGCCCCAGAGGAGCATCACCTGCGCGAGCTTCAACCCGTATTCCACCCAGTAGGCCTTGATGTGGGGGAATTTGTGGAGCGCGACGCGCGACGCGGCCACGTGGCGCAGATCCTCCACGCCGGTGGTGAACTCGCCGCCCAACCGGTTCCCCACCGGATGGTACGCCAGCGGTATGAACGCCTGAAAACCCCCTGTCTCATCCTGCAAGTCGTAGAGCTGGAGCAGATGTTCAGCTTTCTGCTTGGGCGTCTCCACATGGCCGTAGAGCATCGTGGCGTTCGTGGGAATCCCCAGCTCGTGCGCCGTGCGGTGCACAGCGAGCCATTCGTCTCCCGAAATCTTGTCCGGGCAAATCTGTAAGCGCACTTCGTCAGCGAATACCTCCGCCCCTCCACCGGGCATCGCATCCAGTCCCGCGTCTTTTAGGTCGAGGAGCGTATCGCGCACGCTCATACCTGACAGCTCAGCCATCCATGCTACTTCCACTGCGGTAAACGCCTTTAGCTGCACCTCCAGGAAGGCTTCGCGCAGTGTCGTGAGAATCCCCCGATAGTATCCGTAATCCGCCAGCTCGCGCGGCGGGATTGCGCCAACAATGTGAAACTCCCGCACGTCCTGAACACCATCGGCTTTCAGGCTCTCCACAATCTCGTCCGGCTGCAGAAAATAGGCATCGTCATCTGTAGCATCAGCGCTGAAGGAGCAGAACAGGCAGCGGTTCTGGCAGATGTTCGTGTAGTTTATATGCCGGTTTGCCACGACATACGTGCGGTCGCCGTGCAGCTTCATGCGAATTTCGTGCGCCAGCCCGCCCAGCCAGTGAAGGTCGGCGTCGGTGAGTAGGAACACGACTTCATCCGGCGTCAGCCGCTCGCCGGACAGGGCCTTGCGCTCGATGGTTGATTGGACGGAGTCCCGCACTGCCGCGTATTCTATGCGACTTGCGCTTCTTCAACAAGCACTGTCCGCCAGCCGTATTCGCTTCCGCCCATCTGCTATAATTGAGCTTCAGTCAGGAGGGACAACTATGAAACTCACCATCTCCCAGGAAAAGTTGAGCCAGGCGCTCAACCTTGTCAGCAAGGCGGTCTCCAGCCGCACGCTGAACCTGGTTCTCGCTCACATCCGGTTCCAGGTGACGAAGAAGAGCCTGACGCTCACCGGGTCGGACGGCGATTTCACGATCGAACACACGGTCGATACCGAGGGAGAACGTGAAGGCGCGCTGCTAGTGCCCGCGCGACTCTTCGTCGACCTCATCACGAGGCTGCCCAAAAAGGACGTGACGCTGGAGCGCCAGGACGGGATGCTCAAGATTGTAAGCGGCTACTCGGATTACTCCATCAACATCCTGCCCGACGAGAACTTCCCCAGCCTTCCGCTGTTCGAGGAAGGTAAGCTGGCGCAGCTTCCCGCCGGACTGCTGAGGAGCGCCCTGGGGCGAACCACCTTCAGCGCCCTCAAAGACCCCAGCGGGACCACGAGCCACTATACGCACGGCGTGCTGCTCAACTTCCACGAAGACAACCTGGACATCGTGGCAACGGACGGGCACCGCCTGGCGCTGGAGCGAATGGACAATCCCGCGCCGGAAATCAAAGACCGCAGCCTGCTGGTACCCACTACAATCACCGAGGAGCTAAGGCGGGCACTGCCGAGCGAAGAGGATAAGACCGTCGAGATCTACTTCCTGAGCAACCAGGTCTTCTTCAAGTTCGATAACAGCGTCTTCGGCGGATCGCTCTTCGACATCAAGTACCCCGATTACCTGAAGGTAGTGCCCAAGGAAACCAAATCCGTCGCCAACGTAAACCGCAGCGCGTTGCGTGAGGCGCTTCAGCGCGTCCTCATTGTGTTTAAGGTAAAGGAGCAGAATCCGGTCGTCCGGGTGGAGACCAGCGGTGACAGCCTGGTCATCTCAAGCGAATCCCAGGATGTTGGCAAAGGCGTCGAGGAAATGCCGTTCACTCAGGGCTCGCCTTTCGCGGACATACGCATCGCTATCAACCCGGCGTATCTGGCTGATGTTCTCGCGGTGGTGGACGCGGATACCGTTGACCTGCACTGGACGAGCGAAGTGAACCCGCTGAAGCTGGAGCTTCCGGAGAAGCCCGGTTACACTTATATTGTGATGCCCATCCGGATGGACTAGGAACAGTCGCAGTTGCCCGGAGGGGTGGGCTTTGGCGGAAAACCCGAATTGCTGGTACTTACGAGAAAGCCTGGCGAACGTGTCTTGATCGGCCCGTCGATCAGGATGGAGTTTGTTGGCGTAGACGCAGAACATCAGGCTCGTCTGGGTTTTTCCTCAACTCAACACCTTAAGCTGGTCTCGCCGGACATTTCGCTTGATTGCGATATGCCTTCTGGTAGCCCCGATGAGCCGGTAAAGCACGAAGTCGCCCTTGCGGTCGACCAGAAGGTCAAGGTGAACGATGTGATTGAAGTCACGGTGGTCGCAGTAAAAGGCGAGCAAGTCCGCATCGGGCTGGAAGCCCCCGACGAAATCTACATCTTTCGCGAGGAAGTGCACGCTGAGATCCTGCAAGAGAGCATTCAGGTGGCGCAGAAGGAAAGTGAACTCACCGGCGATGAGCTTCCGCGTCCTCCCTTCGGCCTTGCTCAGGGCGGTGAGCCAGCCGAACCGCCACGGGACATCGAAGACGAGCCGCCCGCTGACTAGCGCTCCCGCATCTACTCGATTGCGCCGAGCAGACCCGGCAACCCGCACTCCTTAAGCAGGCGGTCAAGCAGGTTCAGCGGCATGCCAACAACGTTAAAGAAATCACCGCTTATCCTTCGCACCAGGACACCACCGACTCCCTGAATTGCGTAAGAGCCAGCCTTGTCCATAATCTGGGCTTTCTCAATGTATATATCCTCTTCCGCTGGCGAGAGTGAGCCGAACGTGACATCCGTGCATTCCGCATCACAACGGCACTTACCGCGACAGTGCACCGCCAGTCCCGTGACCACAAGATGCGTGCGGTCATAGAGCCTGCGCAGTGTGGCGCGGGCATCGTCCAGGCTCGCAGGCTTGCCGTAGATGCGCCCGTCGGCGTGCACAATCGTATCCGCGGAGATGACCACGGCTTCCGGGTGCATCCGGGAGTGGGTCTCTCCCTTGCTGCGCGCGGCGTCGCACGCAAATCGAATCGCGCTGTCTCTGTCAACTGGCTTAGAGTAATCAGGCGCAAGATCCGTCTCCGGATCAATAGCCTTAAAATTCAGGCCGATGCCGCGCAGAACTTCGCGCCGTCGCGGTGACCGTGATGCGAGCACTACTTCCATAACTGCTATTATATGGGCTGGGCCGAGCCATCGCAGTGCTCAGTGCGAACCGCCACTGATGAAACCGCAGGAACACTACGAATCCATTGTTGTCGGCGCGGGACACGCCGGCTGCGAAGCCGCGCACTCCTGCGCCCGCCTGGGGTTGTCGACGCTGCTGATTACCCTAAAACTGGACATGGTCGCGCGCATGAGCTGCAATCCCAGCATCGGGGGGCCGGCCAAAGGCCATCTAGCACGCGAGATAGACGCGCTGGGCGGAGTGATGGGCGAAGTCATAGACCGCGCCTACATCAATCTGCGGCTGCTCAATACGGGCAAGGGCCCCGCCGTGCAAGCGCTTCGGGCGCAGGCCGACCGCGCGCTTTACTCGCGGGTTATGCTCAATCTGCTTCAACGCACTCCGAATCTGACTCTGCTCGAAGGCGAAGTGAGCGAAATCCTCACAGAGCCTTCGACCGAGCCGCCGGGAGTGCGCGTGAAGGGCGTGCGGCTCACCGATGACCGCGAGTTCTTCGCCCCCCGCTGCATCATCGCGCCGGGCACTTTCCTTGCCGCAAAGCTGATGATAAGCGATGAAATCTGGGAAGGCGGACGCTGGGATGAGCCCGCGAGCAACGATCTATCCGCGAACCTGAGGAAGCTGGGTTTTCCGCTGGGCCGCCTAAAGACCGGAACCAGCCCTCGCCTGCACCGCGACAGCCTGGACTACACCGCGCTTTCGGTGCAGGTCTCGGAATGGCGGCGCGACGCCTTCCGCTGCTACGGCGAAAGCGAAATCCCGCCGATGCTCCTTCCGTGCTGGCAGACCCGCACCGACGAGCGCACCGTGCGCTACATCGGCGACAATACGTCGCTCTCGGCGCTCTATTCCGGGCACATTACCGGCGTGGGCCCCCGCTACTGCCCGTCCATCGAGGATAAAGTGCGCCGATTCCCGGACAACCTGTCGCATCCGGTGTTCCTCGAACCCGACGGGCTTACGACGATGGAGGTCTACGTTCAGGGACTCACCACCAGCCTGCCGGTCGAGGTGCAGCAGGGCTTCCTGGCACGCACTAAGGGTCTGGAAAACGCACGCATCCTGCGGCCAGGCTACGCGGTTGAATACGACTACCAGAATCCGGTCGAGCTGCACCCGCATCTGGAGACAAAGCGCGTCGCGGGGCTTTACTTCGCGGGCCAGGTCAACGGCACAACCGGCTACGAAGAAGCAGGCGCGCAGGGGCTGGTGGCGGGCGCGAACGCGGGCCTGTCCCTGCTGGGACGGGACTTCCTGCCGCTCGCCCGCGACAACTCCTACATCGGCGTGCTCATCGACAACCTGACAACGCTCGGCACCGAAGAGCCCTTCCGCATGTTCACCGCGTCCTGCGAATACCGGCTGCTGCTGCGCAGCGACAACGCCGCGCTGCGGCTGGGGGAAATGGCGTACGAATGCGGGCTTCTGCCCGAAGGCAAATTCGCCGTGCTGCGTGAGCTAAAGCACCGCGTGCAGTTCTTCACCTCGGAGCTTGCAGCCGCGCGAACAGATGGTTGCGCTGAGGTGAAAGACCTCGATTTGCCGACAGGCTTCAAGATACTGGATCTGGCGAAACGCCCCGAAGTCGACGAGAAGCGCTTCATGGACTGCGCCCGGAGCGCGATTGCCGGTAGCAGCCATGGCGTCGTGGCGGACAAAATCCTCAGCGAAACCGCCCTGCGGCAGGTCTATATCGGCACGAAATACGCGGGCTACATAACGCGGCAGCAGGAAGAGGCGGCCCGTCTGCGCAAATACGAGCGCATCAAGATACCGCTCGATTATGACTACGGCAGTGCGATTGGCGTTTCGTCGGAGGCGCGCGAGAAACTCGAGCTGGTGCAGCCCAAGACTCTGGGGCAGGCGGCGCGCATACCCGGCATACGGCCCGCCGACATCGCCGCGCTCGCCATGGCGCTCCGGCGCCCAAGGCCCGCCGCTGAATCGCAGTCTGCTAAAATCAATGTGTCGGGTAGCCGCGATGAATAGGAGGGTACAAAGATGTTCTTTTTACGATGGCTAATAGGCGCTGCAGTAGCACTCGTCGTCTGTGCAGCCGGCTTTGCTCTTGTCCAGCACCTGATGAGGCCTACTCCACCTGACGGAGTGATGGTGGCATCGGTTTCGAGTATCGTGACTTCTATCGCTGCGGTCTTCGCGCTTTTCCCCCGGAAGAAGAAGAAAGGCTAGCTGTCGCTTGCGCGCGCCGTAGCCAAAACCGCTTTAAGCAGCGCACCATCCTGCACCGGGAGGACGGCTCGAAGGTCAAGCAGCAGCCTGTCTTCGCGCACAATCGCCAGCACCGCCGGCCGATGCTGCCGCAGCGCACGGGCGGTATCTTCGGGCGAAGAGCCTTCGGCGCTCACAGCGACAGCATACGACGCAACTCTCCGCCCCGCCACGCCGCCGCCGACTTCCGCTTCAGTCTCTATGACCTCCACGCTCAATCCCGCTTTGCGTAACTTGCGTGCGAGCACAAAAGCGCGGTTCTTCAGGTCGTCAGGCTCGGTTCTCAGCAACGCATTTACGGGAATCGCGTCGGCGTCGCCCGCGGCAAGCCACGAAAGCCCCGCTTCAATGACCGACAGCAGCGACTTGTCAGGTCTGAGCACGCGGTAGAGCGGAGACTTGCGCAGGCGTTCGGTAAGCTTACGCCGCCCCAGTATGATGCCGCCCTGCGTCAGGCCCAGCACCTTGTCGGCGGAAAAGGACACGAGATCCGCGCCCGCCCTGAGCGACGGCGCGGGATGCGGCAGGTCGAGCTTATTCGCCTCGGTTTCGGGCATTAGCGTTGCCGCACCAATGTCCTCGATGAGCAGTATCTGATTCGCGCTCACCAGCGGCTCAAGCTCCTCGACTGTCGTTTCCGCGACGAAGCCGACCATCTCGAAGTTGCTCTGGTGCGCCTTCATGATAGCGGCTGTGTTCTCATTCAGCACACGCTCATAATCGGCAAGAAAGGTCTGGTTGGTCGTGCCCACCTCGCGCAGAATCGCTCCACTTTCGGCGAGTATTTCCGGGATGCGGAAGCCGCCGCCGATTTGCACCAGCTCGCCCCGCGAGATGACGACTTCGCGTCCGGCGCAGAGCGTGTGCAGGATGAGGAAAACCGCGCCGGAGTTGTTGTTCACTAGAAGCGCGCCTTCCGCGCCAGAAAGCGCGCACAGCAGCCGCTCGATCTCCGCGCCGCGCTTGCCGCGCCGCCCGGTCTCCAGTTCGTACTCCAGGTTCGAATACCCCATGAGCGCCGGGCGCACGGCGTCCAGCAGCCGCTCCCCCAGCGGCGAGCGGCCGAGGTTCGTGTGCACGATGATGCCGGTGGCGTTGATGACCGGCTGCAGCTTGCGCATCGCCATGTGGCGCATGCTTCCCGCGATGGCGTCCACGACCAGTTCGCGTAAGTTCGGCTCGGACAGGGGTTCGCCATCATCCGTGCGGTCGCCGCGAAAGATGTTGAGCACGGCTTCGGCGCTGCGCTTGATGTCGGCCGATGTCAGCCCGAGTTCGTCAGCGAGCTTGCATAGCGCCTCGTCGTCCAGCAGGCTCTTGACACTCGGCAAATCCCGCAGCTGGAAGTTATAGCCACCCTCCGCCACGCCCAGATTGTAGCAGAACGGGTTTTGGGCGGGCACCAGGGATTGATACTGGAGACTATCTCGTGTATATTCAGACTGGAGGCTGTAATGTCACAGGAAATTGAAACGCGGGGCGCTCTCTTTACTGATACAGTCTCACAAAAAACTAAGGACAGCCCGACCAGAAATTTAGTGATAGTTGATAAGCCCAGTGTAAAAAGCCTTTCCCTCAAGCGTGTCCTGAATAAGGTAATACTGGGCGATGCTCTTCAAGTTCTCAAAAAGATGCCTGAGGAGTCAGTCGACTGCGTATTCGTCGATCCACCATACTTCCTTCAACTACCTAAGAAGCAGCTCAAGCGCTGGAACGTCAAGACGGATGTAGAGGGCGTGGACGATGAGTGGGACAAGTTCGCCTCTTTCGATGAGTACGACGAGTTCATTCGCAACCTGCTGACAGGGGTGAGACGGGTGATGAAGCCCAGCGCAACAGTTTGGGTCATTGCCACCTACCACAGTATCTTCCGCATCGGTAAGATAATGCAGGACATCGGCTACTGGATGCTCAATGATGTCGTATGGCTAAAAACGAATCCCATGCCAAACTGGCTGGGTGTAAGGTTCACCAATGCAACCGAGACGCTAGTATTCGCGGTGAAGGATAAGACTGCGAAGAAGTACACCTTCAAGAAGGAATGGGCCCGCGAGTTCGGCGTCGGCAAGGTTGGCGCCAACGTATGGGTTCTGCCCTTATGCAACGGCAAGGAAAGGCTCAAAGGTGATGATGGCAAGAAACTTCACTCTACACAGAAACCAGTCGAGCTGCTGAAGCGTGTGATCCTTACGTCCACAAATGAAGGCGACGTGATACTTGATCCTGTGGCTGGCGCGGGCACAACGGGATATGTCGCCCAGGCTTTGGACCGCAAATTCGTAATGATAGAAGTGAACGCCCGTTACGTCGAAGGAATCAAGTGCAGATTCGCCGAAGCCCTCCCTGTTACCGTCGAAGGACACTCCAGCAAGGCCAGGAAACGCCACGCAGGCTATTCAGAGCTGGAAACTATAGGATAAACGACAATCTCCTCTGCAGGCCTACTCAGCGCCTTGTCGTCCAAAAGACTTCCGACACTCGGCAAATCCCGCAGACTGAAGTTATATCCACCCTCCACCACGCTTGAGATTGTAGCAGAGACCTTGTAGTCAGGATTCTGAATAGGGTTTGTGTCAAGATTCTCGTGTAGAATAGACCAACTATGGATAAGCCGAAAGAGCCGATCGTGTACCAAGAGGCGTACGAACTACTTACGGAAGCCATCTATTGGAATGCCACAAAGGGGAAGCGAATGCAGGCGTTTGAGATGCTTCCACAAATGCTCTCGGAATACGTCAGAATTAATAATAGAGAGCCCTACTTGAGCAATCCCGATTTCACGAGACCCCATGGCCCCGGACCCGAATACATGGATACTCTCGATGAGATCCTCTGGGATTTGATCATCTCCCGCATCCTGACTTTCGGAGTAGAGCCAGGCACTCCAGCCACAGCTAATTACCGACACTTCAGGTTTACTACTTGGGGCAAGCAGGTGCTTTCTGAAGAACAGCCACCTCCCTACAACCGTCGCGGCTTCGTCAATAGCATCAACGCCCGGCTGAAGCTCATCAATGAAGCATTCCAACTCGATCCGGTCGCAAACCGGTACTTAGAAGAAGCTCTAGATACATTCGGGACTGGTTCATTTCTGGCTTCGACCGTGATGCTCGGAGTTGCCGCCGAGGCTCTCCTAGTACTGCTCACTGATGAGCTAGAAGCGTGGCTACCTGAAAGCGAGAGTAGGCGTCTTTCCGAGAAGAGGGGCGATTACAGAACCGAGAGTCTCCTTAAGCACCTACGCGGTTGCATAGATAACCACAAGGACGAGCTGGCTAGCGCATACAAGGCTGCGGTCCTTGTTCTTGACAAGCTCATTCCGTTGGTGAAGCTTGAGCGGGATGAATGTGCCCATCCAAAGGGCATTACTACTGACCGGGAGCTAGTATATGTGAACCTCATCGCATTCCGCCGACTCACCGTGGAGCTGTATTCAGTCATTGCAGCACTTAAGCTGAACAAGTGACCTTACGCTACGAGGAGCGGAAGCGTTTACGTTTCGCACTTGGTCATTAATATCAGGAGGGGGATTATGCTTAACTGGTTTAGGTCACTGCTCAGAAGCGGTTTGAGCATTGCGGTGGCGATACTGTTGTCAGCAATTATTGTGACTGTGGCTTTCACGATGCAGGACCGCTACACAATGCTCAAGGTCTCAGGGGATTCGGCCCCTGCCTTAGCTCTCGTCAAGTACGATTCCTTGACCGGGCGATGCTGGATTATCGTTGTCGTGCACGATTACGTCGAAATCCGCGAAATCCGGAATCAGAAATCTCGCGAGGTGGCTGATTAGTGAACACACATACGGAACTAGGATGGGAGACACCAAGGCCTGAATTCAGCCATCAAGCTAGGCGCAACCTGTTGTTGAGCACCTATTGCTAGCTGTCCGAGATAGCCGGGCTACCCGCCTTCGCCAAGGCTATGTCGGGTGAAAAGCCCGGCGTACGTGATGAGGAGACTGGTGGCGCGGGCGTCCCGCCCGTGATTCGTTGCTCACAGAGCGCCACGGGCACGGCATGCCGTGCCCCTACGTATCAGCGACCAGCGGCCAGTTGCCAGCAAGAGAAGATAGCCGGGCTATCAGCCCGGCCTATCCGGCAGATAGACCCTGCCCTACAGCGCTATGGTATATTCCCCGCGATGGGTGGATTCAGTTTCGCACTGAAGACTTTCGGCTGCCAGATGAACGTGGCCGACGACGACGCTCTTGCACGCGAACTCGCAGCGCGTGGCGGGGTGCAGGTCACCGACGCATCCGCCGCCGACCTCATCGTCGTCAACACGTGCGTCGTGCGCCAGAAAGCCGAGGACAAGGCGTTCTCGTTCGTCGGCTCGCTTAAACCGCTCACCCAGGGCAATCCCCCAAGGCATCCGGTGAAACTCAGTGCCCCCAAACTGCTCGCGCAGCATGAAACTCCCGAGCGGAAGCGCCCGCGCCCCCTCATCGCGGTCGTCGGCTGCCTGGTGCCCAAAAGCGGCGAGGAACTCAAGCGCAAATTTGGCTACGTGGATCTCCTCGTGCCCACGAGCGAGCCTGCGGAGGTCATCGCCGCGCTTGCCGAAGTAATACCGTTTCCGCAACGGGCCGAAGCCGCCGCCTCGTCGTTTTCCGCGCCCAGTCCACAGCTCGCCGTAAGCTGCACCGCTGCGGCCGGTGGAAGCGACGGGCTGCGCCTGGACACGAAACTCAGCGGGCTGGTGACGGTGCAGCGTGGATGCAGCCACGCGTGCAGTTTCTGCATCGTGCCGCACGTGCGCGGACCGGAAATAAGCGTGCCCGTCGAGCAAATCATCGACGAGGTTAACTACTACCACCGCCAAGGCTTCAACGAAGTCACGCTGCTGGGGCAAAACGTGCTCTCGTACGGCAGCGACCTTGGCTTCAGCCCGGATTTCGTCGAGATGATGGAAGCGATCATCGAGCACACCGAAGTCCCCTGGATTTCATTCCTCACGTCGCAGCCTCACGATATGAGCAGCGAGATAATCCGGCGCGTCATCGCCCATCCGCGCGTGACGCCAATGCTCCACCTGCCCGTGCAGTCCGGCAGCAACGCGGTGCTTCAACGCATGCGGCGCGGATACACCGTCGAGGAGTACGAGGATTGGGTCGTGGCGGTGCGGGACGCGCGGCCCGACGTCTTCCTCACGACCGATTTCATCGTCGGCTTTCCCGGCGAAACGGAGCGCGATTTCGAGCTGACGCTGGCGCTCATCGAGCACGTCCGGTTCAACGACGCGTTTATGTTCGCCTATTCGCCGCGCGAAGGCACGGCTGCCGCCGGGTACGACGGCCAGGTTGAACTTCAGGAACGCAAGCGCCGCCTTGCCGCGCTCATCAAGCTCCAGCGAAGCGTCGCGCACGACGTAAACACTAAATACGTCGGACAGGTGCTTGACGCAATCGTCGAGCAGGCGGACGAAAGGCAGGCCGTCGCGCGCACGCCTTTCAACAAGCCGGTTGTGCTGCCGCGCACTAACCGCAAGCCCGGCGAGTTCACGAAAGTGCGCGTCACACAGGCGGTCGTTTCAAGCTTCAAAGGAGAGGAGGTCGCGTGAGCCGGTGCTTCACTTTCCTGCGGTACACCATCCTTGCGCTGGCGGCATGCGCGTTTTTTGTGTTTGCACCGGCCGGACGCCCGCAGGAAAACATGCTGAACTACGCCCGCCTGCAGATTGACACGCTCACAGAATTCGACCTCAGCGAGCTTGCCGCTACGCCATCACACATACTCTTTCCACCGGTGCCGCGAACGGACACCGGCTTTACCCACAACCTGAAGCAGCGCCGCGTAATCTGCATCCTGCCCGGCGAGGAGCTGCACGTCTTCGAGGCAATCACCCTGCGCACGCTGGACTCGCTGATTGCCACCGACATTGAGCACCTGCGCGGGAAGCTTGAGCACATAAACACGCTCGCCAACCGGCGCAACCAGCTCTCCTCTCAAATGGATGAGCGCGCAAGCCTCCTGGATGACGTGCTGGGCGCTTTGCGCTGGCGACGCGGCGAAACGCCTGACGACCAGCAGCGCCAGTGGTGCCGCGCCGCTGCCGCCCTCTCGCTTGAGCAAGCGAAAGCGATGCGGGAGCTTGCGCGCCTGGATGCGGACGGCAGGCGGCAGTCTGTCCTGTACCAGATTATGCGGCTGAACCTCTCCGCGGTGCTGAACACGGCGACGACCGGAGAAGACCTTGCGCTGCTCACGCCCCGCGATCCCGAGATCATCAACCGGCAGCTTGTAGCCCTGCTCACCAACGAAGCCGAGGAGATCGCCGCCCGGCTGCCAACGCTCGCAGACGAACTGGCGACGCTGCATCTGCGCGAAGGACGGCTGGTCACTGAAGTACTGGGATTCGACGAGAGCGTGGACGCCGGCGCCGCGCTGGAATCTATCGCCAGTGGTGACGCAGGTGCCATCGGCGCGGTTATGGAATACCCGAACCGGTTCGCTGAACTTATCGAAGTGGAGACAGGACTTGCGGCAGCAACCGCACTGCAGGGAGAACTGAGCGCACTGCTCGTTGAGGTGAACGCGGCGCGCGGCGAAATGATGCGCCACGGCGTGCACCTCTCGGCGATCCAGCGCGTGACCGTCAGCCCGCGCGAGTTCGACGTGCCCCGGCTGTCGCGAACGCAACTTAAGTTGCTTTCGAACGCGGAGCAGTGGGAAGTCGGCCAGTGGAGCGTGTTCCTGCGCAGCCTTGCCGCGAGCTTCGGTACGGCCGGAGGGCGTGCGGTCAGCATCCCGCCGCCGCAGGGAGTCTTCAGCGGCCCGAGACGCACCCGCCTGGCGCCCAACGAAGTTCCTGCCTTCCTGGCAGCCGCTTCGCAACTGCCCTCAAACGACTTCGACCTCATCGCCGAGCTACTGGAGCTTGCATCATCGGAACACGCGAACGCCAAAGCGGCAGGCGGCGAGGAAACGGCGTTCTGGGAGTTCGTCAGTTACTGCCTGCAGGACACGGCGCGCCGGGGGTTCACGTCCGGCGGCGATTAGAAGTGTGCGCCCTCAAGCGCCGACTGACAACTGCATGATGGCTTCTCAGGAATCTCCGGAATCATCGCATTGAGCAGCTCGCGCAGCTTCTCGTTGTTTTGTGTAAACACGCGCAGAATTTCCTCCTGCGTCACCGGCCTTATCGACGGCTCGCCCTCCAGCCCCACGTCGTAGTCGGTAATCAGGCTAATGTTTACGTAGCAAAGCTCAAGCTCGCGTGCCAGTATCGCTTCGGGATACTGGGTCATATTGACGACTTCCCAGCCCTGCCCGGAAAACCACTTGCTTTCGGCGCGCGTGGAAAAGCGCGGCCCTTCGATGACCACAACCGCACCCGTCGGTCTGAACGGAATGCCCAGGCGCTCGCACCCGGCGATTGCCACAGCCCTCATCTCCGGGCAGTACGGGTCGGCGAAGCTCACGTGCGTCGTCCGCGGCCCGTCATAGAACGTGTCGGTGCGGTGGCGCGTGCGGTCAACGAGCTGGTCGCAGATGACGAACGTGCCGGGTGTCACGTCCGGCTGCAGGCTTCCGGCGGCGCAGGGGCCGATGATCCGGCTCACGCCCGCGGACTTCATCGCCCACAGGTTCGCTCGGTAGTTTATCCGGTGCGGCGGGAACTGATGCTTAGTTCCGTGACGCGGCAGAAACGCCACCTTGCGCCCGCCAATCTCGCCGATTGTTAGAGGCGCACTGGGCTCACCGAAGGGCGTTTCCACCGTAATTTCCTGCGCGCCTTGAATAAGCTCATAGAAGCCGCTGCCGCCGAATATGCCAATCTCGACGCCTGTGCGCTCCATTACTCGCCTTCCAGCACCGAGTGGAACAGGTCCGCCTGCGCGGGCGCGTCTTGGTCGCTTTCGGTGATATGCACTACCTCAACGTTTAGCTTGAGCAGCGTCTGCGCGACGAGATGATGCCGGTGGGACAGCATATAGTCGCCCTCCGAGGCCAAGAGCGCAACGTTGTACTGCTGCGCGAATTCGAGCAGGTGCTTGACGCCATCCTGATAGCTCGGGTCTTTCTCGCGCTTGATATAGTCGAACCTGCCGTCGTCGGTTAGCCCGCCTAGCCGGTTACCCATAAACATATACTCAATGCCGGACTTGCGCAGGCTGTGCTCGATGCGGTCCCGGTTGAACCATTCGGCGTTGGACGAGTACGGGTAGGAGCGGATGTCCACCACCAGCGTGACGCCGCGCGAATGCAGGCGCTGAACCAGCTCATCCATTATGAGGTCTGAATGTCCGATGGTGTATACGGTAAAAAAGCTCGTGGTGCTCCCTCCAGCCTCTTGATTTTATCAGACATCCCCCCGAATACAAGATGTATCGCAGCCGTCTTCTTGCTCCTCACTCTAGAGTCGCGACTTTCCAGTCGCGATTCTTCTAACACGGACTCGCGGTTAGAAAACCGCGACTCTAGGTTAGAGGCGCCCTCTTGGTGGCGCGGGCGTCTCGCCCGTGATTCCTCACATCGCTCTATGAGTAGGCGGTGCTCACCAGCCCGGCTCTGAAAAAAAACTGGTGGCGCGGCGCTTGCCCGCCGGAGCCTCGGCATAGGAGGGGCTCGCCCGTGATTCCACGAATTGCGCTCCACATTGGGTGCGGACGCCTATCCAGGCGTCCGACCTTCGTTCGCGCCGGCTGGATAGCCGGCGCTACCCAAATAATTCCCTCGCTAATCGCTACTCCTCTTCCGGCTACTGGCCCCTGGCTACTGGCTACTCACCTCTCCCCTCATACTTCCTACATCCTACTTAAGAGTTTATAATGAGCCCGCTGTGCATTCGCCGCGTAACACTCTCGCCATCGTCGCTGCCATCGCTGCCATCGCGTGCGCATGCGGCGGCGTGTCGCAGGGGCTCACAACTCCGGGCGCGCTCACTCCGCAGGCGGGCACAACCATCGCAGCAACCGATGCAGTGACGATAATCTTTCACCGCGCACTGGATAAAACAACGCTCAGGGGCAAGGTATGGGTTTTGCAGGGCGATATCCGCGCTCCGTTTAGCCGCACGGTAAGCGATGACGGCTATGTGGTCACGATTGAGCCAACTTTCGCGTGGGAGCAAGGCGAACTACGCATTTTGCTTATCGGCGGGGAGCAGGGAATCCGCTATGCGGACGGGCGCGGATTTGATAGCATTACTCTTACCTACTTCGTGGGGAATTAATGAAGGCGCTGATAACCGGCATCACGGGCTTTGCGGGAAGCCACCTGGCGGAGTTTCTGCTGGCGGACGGCCATGAAGTCTTCGGCACCCGCCGCGTCCGCTCACCGATGGAGAACTTAAGCGCTGTAGCCGATAAGCTCACGCTCATCGACTGCGAACTGAGCGACGCAAGCGCGGTGCGCGACGCGCTGAAAGCCGCGCAGCCGGATCTCATCTTCCATCTCGCCGCGCAGAGCTTCGTGCCCGCAAGCTGGGTCTATCCCGGCTACACGCTGTTCAACAACATCGGCGCGCAGCTAAACATCTTCGAAGCCGTGCGCGAACTAAAGCTCGATGTGCGCATACTCGTTGCGTGCAGCAGCGAAGAATACGGGCGGGCGGAAGAAAAAGACCTGCCGCTCACGGAAGACTCGCCGCTTAGGCCGCTGTCACCGTACGGCGTGAGCAAAGTCGCCCAGGACATGCTGGCGTACCAGTACCACGAAAGCTACGGGCTGAAGACGATTCGCACGCGCGCGTTCAATCACACCGGGCCGAGGCGCGGGGAAGTATTCGTTACATCCAACTTCGCCAGGCAGATCGCCGAGATCGAACTGGGCAAAAGGAAGCCCGTAGTCCATGTGGGCAATCTCTCCGCGCAGCGCGACTTCACCGACGTGCGCGACGTTGTTAAGGCTTACTACCTCGCCTGCACGCAGGGCGAGCCCGGCGAAGTCTACAACGTGTGCTCTGGCAAATCGGTTACTATCCAGGAAATTCTGGACACGTTGCTAGAGCTTTCGCAGCGCGAAGTCGAGGTGGTCGTGGACACCGCGCGCATGCGCCCGTCGGACGTCCAGCTGCTCAGGGGAGACGCGAGCAAGCTGGCTGATGCAACGGGCTGGCACCCCACAATCGATCTGCGCCAGACGCTGGGCGATCTGCTCGCATACTGGCGGGAAAGGCTCACGGGCTAGACATGGGGGCAAAATCGGCAGAATTTTTTCTGAAAAGGGTTGCGGGCTGCGCCGGTTGTGGTGTAAGATTCACTCCCCAAAGGTTCTCTCTTGGGGTAGACAGGAGGTCGGGGGATATTCTGTTCATAGCATTTAACGTTTACCTGACGTTTTAGTGCCGTTTCACCATCCAAGGCTGGCCTTAGTGGATTAGGAGGGTTTTAGACCCTCGGAATCGTTGATAAGTTACCGCATTTGTTGATAACTACACCTGGTGGTTGCAGGGGAATGGTTGAAACCTACGCTGGCGAGATACTGAAGCAGGTCCGGGAGGAGTTGAAACGCGCCATTCCCAGCCCCAAGTTCGAACTGCTCATCCTTCCCCTCAGAATAGCTGAAATATCCGGGAATTCCGTAATCCTGCTTGCCACCGGCGATAAGCACATCGAATGGCTGCGCGACGAGTTCTGGGACGAGCTGATGAAAGCCTTCTCGCTTGCGCTGGGTGGGCGCGCCGAGCTGAATCTCGTTGTTGATCCTTCGGCGGGCGAAAAGCGGACGGCAAACGCGGATACAGCCCAGCCGCTCTCGAAGGTTCTTCCGCGGGCCAGCCGCGCGGTATCCAGACCCTTGCTGAATCCGCGTTTCACTTTCGAGAACTTCGTTGTGGGATCCTCCAATCAGTTCTGCGCTTCGGCAGCTAAAGCCGTGGCCGAACGCCCCGGTTATGCATACAATCCGCTGTTCATTTACTCGGACGTGGGACTGGGCAAGACACATCTGCTGCACGCCATCGGGCACCGCGTGATGGAAGCGTATCCCGACTACCGCGTCATCTACGTCACCAGCGAAAAATTCACCAGCGACTTCATCGAGAAGGTGCGCACCGGGCGGATGAACGAATTCCACCAGCGATACCGCCAGTGCGATCTGCTGCTCATTGACGACATCCAGTTCATTGCCAACAAGGTCGAAACGCAGATGGAGTTCTTCCACACCTTCATGACGCTGGTGGATGCGGGTAAGCAAATCGCCATCAGCTGCGATTCTCCGCCGCAGGATCTTAAGAACATCGAGAGCCGCCTGCTCTCGCGCTTCGGCAGCGGATTACTGGTAGACCTCGAGCCGCCCGCAGTCGAGACGCGAATGGCCATACTAGCCAAGAAAGCCGAGCTGGAGGGCGTCTCGATAAGCCCCGAAGTATCCGCCTTCATCGCTGAGAGCATCCAGACGAACATCCGCGAGCTGGAGGGCGCGCTGATCCGCCTGCTCGCGTTTTGCGACTTCTCCGGCACAAAGCCGACTCTCGAAATTGCGCGGCGCGTCCTCAGCGACTTCGTGAAGGGGCAGCACGGACGCCGCTTCCTTTCAATGGAGCAGATCATCGAGGCCGTCTGCGAGGTCTTCCGCGTGAGCCCTAACCTCATCATGGGCCGGGACCGCCGCAAGAAGCTCGCCGAGGCAAGAATGATAATTATGTATCTCGGTCGCGAACACACGAATCTAACGCTTGCTCAGATCGGTGAGGAAGTCGGGGGCCGCGACCACAGCACCGTAAGCCACGGCGTCGGGAAGATAGCCCAGGCGATGGACGAAGACCCTTACCTCAAGCAGATGGTGCAGCAAGTCATCCGCAAGCTCTCCTGAGCCGAGATGGGCAAGAAGCTCGCAACGCTCACACTCATCGCGAGCATATTCCTCGTCTGCGGCACGCATGCCCTGGCGGATCTCGACGCGAGCACTGCTGACGAAGACAGCTACATCCAGGTTTCGCTGGCGGCCATCGAGCGCTGGGAACGCCTGCTCTACACCGATTCGGTTGAGCTGAGCGAAATTGACACGGACGTTTTGACGCTCAGTCTGCTGGAGGATCTCACGCGACTCTACGAAGTGACGAAGCTTCCTGATGCGCGTGAACGTATCCTCAAGCTTCTTAGAGCTTACGAAGTGTCAACGCGCTATGGCTTTTCGGGAGATGGAATGCTCGCTGCGAGCATTGCGCGCCTCGAACTGAAGCGGACTGAGTTCTGGGACTACTCAATATTCCTGGTTAACATAGAGAATCGCAGCGGGGTAGACATACCGGTCAGTGACTGGCGCTTCACCATCGTCACTAAAGACGATGCGACCATCCTACCGGATGCGCTTAACAAAACCCATCCCCTCTACCAGCGCTTAAGGCGCGCTCTCTCCGGTTTCAGCCCGCCTGGAATGCTGCGTGCGGGAAGCACTGTAAGCTTCAAGCTGGTGTTTTCCGGGAGCGGCTTGACGCCCTCCACAATGAAGTACTTCCTCGTGGACCTGGATGAGATGCGCATTGTGGTAAAGTTTTATGAGAACTTGAACTGATCGGGGGGACTCGTGGACGAGGATAAAACCGAAACCGACATAGCGGTGGATGATCCGCAGCAGGCTCTGACGGAGCTGACCAAGCTCACCGAGCATCCGGAGGAGGACAGCTTCCTGCCGGGAGACGTGCGGTCCGACCAGCTGTTCGTCTACGACGAGCTCCTCAGTCCCGCAGTTATAAGCAGGTATCTCAGCCACCCGCGCCAGGGCATCATCGCCCACATGCCGATGCACAAGCTGGTCTTCCCGAAGTTCTTCCCGCCAAGAAACACCGGCCTTGCGAGCATCGTGCGTTCGCGCGTGCGCGAGGATTCCGTCTGGGGCGTCACGTTCGACCTGGCGGACCAAGACCTGAAGCGCCTTGACCACTACAAAGGCGTACCGAACCGGTATCATATGCGCGCCATCGTCATATCGGACCGGGGCGGGCGCAAATCGGTTGCCATGACCTATGTCATCTCAATGCCGGACAAAGAACCGAGCAAGCCCAGCAAGGAACTTCTGGAGTTGATAGTTGAGGGCGCTCGCACACGCAACCTCCCGGAAGACTACGTGAAGATGCTGCAGGAACTGGAGACGCTGGACTGAAACAGGCGAAGCTGCCGTTTCCTCTCCCCCTGGGTAGCGCCGGCTTTCTAGCCGGTGAATTTTAAGACCGGACGCGTGGCGTGTGGTGGGGGGTGAGTAGCCAGGGGCCGGGGCCGGTCCCCTCCCGGGTATGCGGGGCTCACTAGCCCGGCTATTGGGAGCGGCGCTGGTCAGCACCGCGTACTCAGGGGAGGAGGGCACGCCGTGCCCGTTTTCCGTGCGAGCCTGTGAGCGTCCCGCGCCTCGCGGGATAGGGCGCGTCCCTTGTCTTCGACCCTGAGGCTCAGACCCGAAGGGTGGCGCGCCGACTCCCCCCCGGGTAGGCGGGGCTCACTAGCCCCGCTCTTTCTGTAGGGCGGCCACCTGTGGGCCGCCGCCTTCTGAAGGGCACGGCATGCCGTGCCCCTACAAAAGAAATCCCGTTAACATCCGACCGTCCAGCAACTAAAAACCAAAAACCAACAACCGTTACTGCCCTTCCGCCTAATACAGCCGGGCGAACTTCAGGTCGTAGTTGGTGCCATCTTGGTAGGATATCGCCGGCTTGCCGTCTAATACCGCCAGGGAGTTGTATTCGCCCATAAATTCGGTGCTATCCACGGTAATAGGACTGCCCCAAGAGCTTCCGCTAGCGTCACTCGCGCGAACATACTTCAAGTCGTCGTTGGTACTTTCACAGTGGGCTACCTGGGGAGCTTGACGAAGACACGCACTTAGCAGCGGCTGCGTCAGTGACCGACTTCGCCAACGATGCGCCGGGCCCAGCACGTGCCAAAGCGTCTGTGCGGTTTCCAGCAGCCTTACACAATGGCGCGCGGCTAGTACAGCCTGAGCGTCGCAAACTTCAGATGCCGGTTGTCTCCGTCGTAGTAGGCGATTAGAGGCAAGCCCGCGCCTGAGATAATGACTGACGCATATTCTCCCACGTCCCCGTTCACGTCGACTCTCTTAGGCTCGCCCCACGAAGTGCCGCTTGGATCGATGGCGCTTACGTATAAGAGGTCCTCCTCATCGTCGTCAGTGTAGATGATTA
Source organism: Planctomycetales bacterium (assembly GCA_030606285.1). Lineage (GTDB taxonomy): Bacteria > 4484-113 > 4484-113 > 4484-113 > 4484-113 > JAGGTK01. The sequence goes on from JAUWGS010000005.1 coordinate 144,727, forward strand.
CCGGAAGGCCGTTTCTTTCAGTCATCCGCACTATACTGTCAACACCCACACCGTCAACGACCACTACAGGAGTTCCCCAGGTGCTGCCGTCCGAGTCGTTCGCTCTGATGAATTCCAGGTCTTCAATATCGTAGTCGTAGTAGGCTATTGCAGGCCTTCCGTCTATTATCGCCATAGAAGAGTAATAGCCAACGTCGCCATCGCTAACGACCGTTATCGGTGTGCCCCAAGACGCTCCGGTTGAGTCTGTTGCACGAACGTAAAGGAGGTCATAGTCATCACACTGGTAATAGCTGATGGCGGGTCTTCCGTTCACGACCACAAGGGAAGAGAATTCGCCGACTGAATCGCCGCCTCCGTCGTCCACTACAATCGGACTGCCCCAGCTGGCTCCGTTCTGATCAACCGCCCGCACGTACTTCAAGACCTCGTTATCCAGATCTTGGTAGGCAACAGCGGGGTTAGAAGCAACAACGGCTGCTGAGGCATACTCCCCAACTTCGCCTTCGATGTCGAGGAGAACTGGTCTGCCCCACGACTCACCGGTCTCGTCCAGGGCCCGGCAGAAACGCAAATCGTAGTGAGTGTCGTCGAAGTACGCAGCAGCGGGATACCCGCCTACCATCAAGCCTGACGCAAACGACCCAACGTTACAATCTCCGGAATCAGCGACGTAGTTGTTCCATGAGGTTCCGCTCGCGTCCGAGCTCCGGGCAAAACGGAGCCTTTCCTCTGTGGAGTCGAAATACGCAATCACGGGATTACCGTCCGCTATAGCCATCGAGGTGTACTTGCCCACTGACTCAGTGCTATACACAGTAACCGGCGCTCCCCACGTGGAGCCTTCCACGTTTGTAGCCCGCACGTATTTTAGGTCGTCGTTGGTTTCGTCGTAGTAGGATATTGCCGGGTTGCCGTTCACCACATGTAGCGATGTGTAGTAGCCCACTGCGTCCATAGTCTCTACCACTACAGGCGCTGGCCAAGTAGCACCGTCGGCGTCGTTCGCCCTGATGTAATAGAGATCGTATGTACTGTAATACTGATAGCTTATCGCCGGCTTCCCGTCGACAACCTTCATTGAAGTATGCCAGCCGGTAAGGCCAGTGCTGTCAATAGTTGTGGGTATCCCCCACGCTGAGCCGTCTGCATTGGTTGCGCGAACGTATCTCAGATCGCCGCCACCAGACCCATAGTAGCTGATGGCAGGATTACCGTTGACCGCAGCCAGTGAGATATAACGTCCCTCGTAAGCACTGTCCACTACTATCGGGCTTCCCCATCCTGCACCATTGGCGTCAGTCGCCCTGATGTACCTGAGATCGCTGTCATTCCAGTTGTTGTAGGCTATCGCCGGGTTCCCATTGACAACCATAAGGGAGTTGTGATTGCCTGTGCCATATTTGCTGTCAATAGTAATCGGAGTACCCCAGCTTGTTCCATCCGCGTCGTTCGCCCTTACGAATTTCAAGTTACTGTTATCGCTGTCGTAGTAGCAGATTGCCGGATTGCCATTTATCACTGCCAGCGAGGGCAGGGCGCCTACATAGCCTTCATAGTCCAGAATTCTTGGCGTGCCCCAACTTGTGCCGGTGGCGTTCTCAGCGCGAACGTATTTTAGGTCCCGCCCAGTTGTGTCAAAGTAAGCGATAGCCGGGTGCCCGTTAACTACTGCGGCTGAGGCATACCTTCCGACATCCACTTTCCGGCCGTCAACGATTTCGGGCTCGTTCCAGTAACTTCCGTCTCCGTAGCCAGCTCGTACGAACTTAAGATAGCCTAAGTCCGAGTCATGGTAGAAGACGCCGGGGAACCCGTCCAGGTCAATGATAGAACTGTATTCCCCCACGCTGTATGTATCATCTATCACCATAGACGAGAACTTGTACATGTTCACAGACCTCGATATTTCCGAAACCAGACCGCCTGCGTTCCTGACCCGGAGAGTGGGCCCGTATCTTCCCGCATTCGGGTAGAAGTCCATATAGGTTGGGTCGGATTGGTATGAGGTGAACGAGTTGTTTCCGTAGAAGTCGAACGCAAACTCAAGAGGGCCGCCGTCAGGATCTGTACTTCCAGAGCCGTCGAGCGTAACATCGGGCGGCGTGTCCCCCAGGCCAAGTATCACTTCGTCCGGAGCTACGGTTAGGCTGGCAACCGGCGCGAGGTTCAGAGCGCTAATAGAAACGGTGTCCACGGCCCAGGCGCCGTCGTTGTCGGTGGCGCGGAACTTGGCGTTGTAGAGGCCCGGAATAGAGTACGTGTGTGGCAGCGGGCTCGGGTCGGTGGGCGAAAAATCGTCAAACGTCCCGTCACCGTCGAAGTCCCACGCCCAAAGCTCAATCGTCCCGTCGTCGTCTTCGGCGATTATCGTGAAGTTCACGTCAAGCGGCGCGGTGCCGTAAGTCACATCCGCCGTCGCCAGCACAACCGGGCGGAAGTTGCCGGTGATGAACAGGCTCACTGCGGAAAGCGAGAAACCGCCCTCGGAGGTGTGTGCTCTGATCGCGGGACGAATGACGCCGAGATTACCCGTGTCCGCATCTCTCGTGCCAGTCGGGTCGTCGGTGTAATCCCACACGCCGTCGCCGTCAACGTCCCAGTCGTAGGTCTCAGCGCCGGTAGCGGCAAGCTCAATCACGTCGTTGCGCACGCCCGAGGCTGCGGTTGCAGAAAGCTCCACGGATGGCATCTCGCCCGCAAGCGGCGTCTCGGTGGCAGGATCTGATAGCTCAGATTCGTTGCCGGAAATATCCACCGCCGTGAGCGTTACTTCGACTTCTTCCGCGCAGGGAATAACGAGGCTCGTGCCACCTTCGAGGTAGTCAAGAACCTGCTCACCATCAGCGTATATCCTGTATCCGGCGAGGTCGCCCGCTGCGACGTTGTTCCATTCGGCGAACACTCCGCCCGTGACGGACGTAAGCGTGGGCGCGGCAGGAATCGGCGGAGCTTCGGTGTCGGCAGCATCGCGCACGTTCGCGCCCAGTGCGACCACGTCAAAGCTCGCGCCGTCGTATGCGACCACCGCGAGCATCAGGTTCCCTATGCCTGACGCGTATTCGGCGTCGGGCACATTGAAGCGCACGTGGCTGACATCAAACGGCCCGTACCAGTGCCATGTGTTCACCGAGTAATCGCCCACGCCGATGTAATAGGAGCTTCCGTTGTGCAGGTTCACATCGGCGGCAATCGTTCCCGGCTGCTCTACGCCCAGCGGTAAGCGGTAGATGGCGTAGGAGACGGCTTCACCACCCGGCGCGCCGCTGGAAAAGGACGAAGCCTCACCGTAGTTCGTCACATCACCCGCTTCGAGATACCGCTCGATGCCCGCAGCGAATATGCTGTCGAAGTTGAGATTGGACGCCCTTCGGCCTTGCTCAGGACCTTCGGCTCCCTTGGGCGGCATCACATGCCCGTTCGCATCCAGCTCCTCCCACGGCTGCGCCCTATCTTCTGGAAGCGTGCCAGGCCAGGTGACCTGCTGCTCCATCGCTAACGGTTCAGCTGCCTGCTGCGTCCCAACGCCTAAAATCGTCGGCACGCGCTTCGACCCCTGCCCGCAGGCAACGAGCAGAATAATGATTGTGATTACTGCTGTGTAAACAGCCGCTTTGTATGAGAACTTCGGATTCATCTTCCCCTCCTCGAGTACTGATTCATCACTATAGTATCACAGGAAGGACAGGTGATACATCAAGCGTTGTGCTAGAATACCGCTCTTATCCGGTTGTGATGCGAAATGGACGCAGACGAAAACGGTAAACGCTTCTATCTGACCACGCCCATCTACTACGTCAACGCGCTGCCGCATCTGGGCACCGCGTACACCACCGTCATTGCCGACATCATCGCGCGGTTCAAACGGATGCAGGGCTACGACGCGCTTCTCGTAACGGGCAGCGACGAGAACAGCCAGAAGATTGTGCTCGCAGCGGAAGAAGCCGGGCAAGACCCGCTGAAGTTCTGCGACGAGATGGTGCAGCGTTACCACGAGGCTTGGCGCATGCTGGACATCGGCCCCTACGAGTACGTGCGCACCACCGAGGAGCGCCACCGCAAGCTGGTGCAGTTTTTCTTCCAGCGCGTGCGCGATGCGGGACACATCTACAAGGGGGAGTACTCCGGGCACTACTGCACGCCCTGCGAGACTTTCTACACCCAGAAGGAGCTGCTGGAAGGTGAACTGTGCCCCAAGTGCGAACGGGCGACGCACGAGGTATCGGAGGAGGCGTACTTTTTTAAGCTCAGCGCCTTTCAGAAATACATCGAGGAACTGCTGCGCGCCGACAGGAAATTCATCATCCCCGACTTCAGGCTGAACGAGATGCGCGCCCGGGTTAATGAAGGTCTGGGCGACGTCTGCATAAGCCGTTCCAGCCTTCAGTGGGGCATTCCCCTGCCGTGGGACGATTCACATGTCCTTTATGTCTGGGTTGACGCGCTGCTGGCTTACGTCACCGGCTCGGGGTTTGACTTCGAGCATCCTGAGAAGCCGCATTACTGGCCGGCACAACTGAACCTGATGGCCAAGGACATACCGTGGTTCCACGCAATCATCTTTCCGGCATTGCTCCGCGCATACAGCGAGACGTGCGAAGAAGACGCGCGGCTTAAACTCGACCACGTTAACCAGTTGCTGGTGCACGGATACTGGCTGTACGGCGAAAGCAAAATGAGCAAGAGCCGGGGCACAGCCATCAGCCCGCGCGAAGTCGTGGAGCTTGTGCGCTCCGACGGACTGAGGTACTTCTTCGCACGCGAAGTCCCGCTCGGGCTGGACGGCACCATCTCCCTGGAAGCCATAGTCAACCGCTACAACTACGACCTCGGCAACGACCTGGGCAATCTGCTCAACCGCCTGCTCACAATGACCGACCGGTACTTCGGCGGCGTCGTGCCCGAAACGCCGGTATACCGTGAAAGCGACAATGACCTCCAGCAGCTGATTGCCGAACAGCGCGACAAAGCCCTGGAGCTTATGGAACGGTATGAGCTGAGCCGCGCCCTGGAGGAAACGTTCGCCATCATCAGGGAATGTAACCGCTTCATCGACAGCCGAAAGCCGTGGGTGCTCGGGAAGCATCCCGACCAGGCTGAGGGATTCACCGGCGCATTCTGCGCGCTGTTCGATGCCGTGAGAACCACGGCAATTCTGCTCGCGCCCGTGATGCCCGCGGCAATGCAGGAGTTGTGGGAGCAAATCGGGCTGCCGGGGCGCGTTGAAGAGGTAGCGATTGGTGATGCGGCCAAGCCCTACCCGCGCGGAAACAAGATAGGCAAGGCACGTCCGCTCTTCCCGCGAGTCGAACTCAATGCGGAGGAAACAACTGCGCAGGCTGCGCCGACAGAGGTGGGCGAGCCGGACGCGGTGGAGGAGAATCATATGGCCGAAAATGTGATTGAGTTTGCTGACTTCCAGAAGGTTGAAATCATCGTGGTCAAGATCCTGAGTGCTGAGCCGGTGGCCGGCGCCGACAAGCTCCTCAAGATGCAGGTGGACGACGGGCGCGGCGGACGGCAGACTGTAGCGGCCATCGCCCCTATAATCAAGCCGGAAGATCTGGTCGGTCTTTATGTACCCATAATCGCCAACCTTAAACCCGCCAAGCTCCGGGGTGAGCTTTCCGAGGGGATGTTGCTGGCGGCTCAGGACAGCGAGGGAAACCTGAGTCTGGTGGTCATGCAGAAGGAGATTGCGCCCGGCTCCAAGGTGGTCTAGAGCGCATTCGCTTGCAAGCCCTCAGGGATTCCCGTATCATATGGCCTTAAGGTGCAACGGGGCCTGTTTAAGGACGCCCACGAAGCCGCTCCGGAGCGGCCGGAACCATCTGACTTGGAACCGCAAACCGAACAGCCGGATGAAGAGGCACAGGACGGTGCTGGAGCGCCTCCAGAGCTTACGCCCCTCGACAATGAGGAGCCAATGGAGGCAATTGACATCAAAGAGCCGGCTCTGGAAACAGAACGCCGTGAGCCCCGGGCACAACCTAAGGAGACGTGGATGGTAACTGATTTCTATAGTGAGGACTTACAGGCCAAAATCAAGGTCGTTGGCGTGGGTGGCGGCGGCTGCAACGCCCTTGACCGGATGATCGAAAGCGGCCTGTCCGGTGTGGATTTCGTCGCAGTCAACACCGACTACCAAGCGCTCGAGCGCTCCAAGGCGCTGCACAAGCTTCAAATAGGCGCCAAGCTTACGCGCGGCTTGGGCAGCGGTTCCAACCCCGAGATCGGCCTGAAGGCGGCGGAGGAAAGCCGGAATGACATCGCCGAGCTGACAGCCGGCGCCGACCTGGTCTTCGTCACCTGCGGAAAAGGCGGTGGCACCGGCACCGGTGCCGCCCCGCTGATCGCCAACGTGGCGAGGGAAGCGGGCGCGCTCACTGTGGGCATTGTCACGCGCCCGTTCGCGTTCGAAGGGCGCAGGCGGCAGCGCGTGGCGAACGAGGGCATTGAGAACCTGCGCGAAAACGTCGACTCGCTTATCATCATCCCCAACGACAAGCTCCTGGGGCTCGCGACCGAGACAACCGGGCTGCAGGAAGCGTTTCTCATGGCTGACGATATTCTCCGGCAGGCGGTAACCGGCATCAGCGAGCTTATCCTCAAGCCCGGGCTGATCAATATGGACTTCGCCGACGTGCAAGTGGTGATGCGCGATTCGGGCACCGCGCTAATCGGCCTGGGCTCGGCCAAGGGCGAGAATCGCGCGCGCGTTGCCATCGAAGAGGCCATTATGAGCCCGCTTCTGGAAAGCAGCATTGACGGCGCGACCGGTGTGCTCATCAACTTCACCGGCGGCGAAGACCTTACGCTGCAGGAAGTCAACGAGGCTGCCACTCTGGTCGCCGAGCGCGTCGACCAGGACGCCAATATCATCTTCGGCGCGATTATTGAGCCGGAGCGTACCGAAGAAGTGCGCGTTATGGTCCTTGCCACCGGCTTCTCCGGCGAGCCGAGGCTGCACGCTACCGTACGCAGGGACGCAGCGCGCGAACGTCCCCGCGTGGAGTTCCGTCCGCGAGAAGAGAATCTCGCAGCCGAGAATTTCGCCGAACCCGTGCCCGCCAGCGAGGATACTGAGGACCTGGACGTCCCGACGTTCTTGCGCAAGCTGAAGAAGTGAGCCACGAGTATCCCGGCGAGCGGTACATCCAGCCGGTAAAGCGGCTCCCCGAAAAAGACACGCGGCTGCGTGTTGCGCTCATCTACCCCGACACTTACTACACCGGCATGAGCAATCTTGGCGTGCAGGCGGTTTACGGCCTGCTGAACGAGCGCACGCCTTACATCCCCGACCTCTTCTTCTACCAGAGCGATTTCGGACTGTACCGCCACCGGGATATGGTGCGAAAACATTCACGGGTGCGCCTGCGCGATTACGACGTAGTCGCGTTCTCCATCCCCTACGAGATCCAGTACATAAACGTCCACCGCATCCTGTCGGCGCACGGAATCGGGTTGACGCCCGATGAGCGCTCCGGCTCGCCCGTCGTCGTGGCCGGTGGCATTCCCGTTACCGCCAATCCGCTGCCGCTGGGCGGCCTAATAGACCTTGCGTTCATCGGCGAGGCCGAAGGCGCATTCCCGCCGTTCCTGGACGATGTATTGCACGCCCTGTCGCAGCTCAAGTCGCCGCAGGGAACTGATGCCCGCGATGAATTGCTCACACGGTGGCACGGGCAGCCCGGATTCTGGTGTCCGCAAATCGGCGGGGATTTGCCGCGCCACACGCTTGCCGACCTCGGCGCATACGACACGGTTAGCCGCATCGTCACGCCGCGCACCGTGTTCTCAAACCGCATGCTGCTACAGACCGCGCGCGGATGCGCTGCCCGCTGCAGATTCTGCCTGGCGGGACACACCACTGCGCCGCTGCGCTTGCTTTCCAAAGATGCAATCGCCGAGCGCGCCGCCCTGGCGCGTGACGTGACGGATCGCATCGGCATCATCGCCGCTGCGCCGGCGGATCATCCCGATATCGTTGATATCGCAACCACACTGGTTGACGACGGCTTCAGCGTCTCGTTTTCTTCGCTCAGGCTGGCCTCGCTCACCGACGAAATGGTGCAATGCCTGCTGCGAAGCGGCCAGCGCACGGTCACCATCGCGCCCGAAGTGCTGGACGAGGGCTACCGCAAAATCATCGGCAAACCGTTTCCCGCGAATGCGGAAGTGCTTACGCGCACCCGCGCATTTCTCGATGCCGGCGTGCCGCGAATCAAGTTCTACTTCATGCTCGGCTTCAGCTTCGAGGATGACGGCTACATCGCGCGGCTCGCACGGTGGCTTGAGGAACTGGACGCGGTCGCGCAGGAGCTTCGGCCGAAAGGCGAGCCAGCCCTGACGTTCGCGTTCAGTTTTTTCGTGCCAAAGCCGCAGACGCCGCTTGGCCTCGAGCCAATGCCCACGCGCGCGGAGCTGCAGCACCGGCGCAAGCTGCTGAAGGCGAGCTTCAGGGGGCGCTCGCGGCTCAAGTTCGAAAGCCCGGCGTGGAGCCTGCTGCAGGAGCGCCTATCGAGGGGCGGAAGCGACGCGGCCGATGTCATCGCGTTTCTCGCCGCCGACCGTTTGACTACTGCCAGCGTGAATGCGGCAATCGAGCGCTACAGCGTCGAAGAATCAGCCGCGCATCCAGAAAAAGCGTGGCCGACGCTGCGTTGATGGCGCGGTTCTAATGAGCGTTTAGCGTCAGGTAGGCGTTCGCGGCGCAGCGCGAACACGGTTGTTGATTGTTCGTTGTCGGTTGTTGGACGGAGGAATCGCTGTAGGGCGGTCATTTGTGGCCGCCGGAGGCTTGGGGGGAATCACGGGCGGGACCCTCCGCCGCTGAAGCTGTGGCGGGCAAGCGCCCGTGCCACTGACAATAGAATCTTTTTCCAGCCGGCGACGCTTAAGGTCATCCGCCCGCCCAGGCGGGCAAGTATTTTTAACCGCCGGTGCACCCTCATTGAGTACGCCGGGCTCGCCAGCCCGGCTCTTGGTATCGTTTGCGCAATCCTCGTTTTCGGAGCGGCGTCCCGCGAAACGCGGGACACCGCCTACCCGTTGGGGGGCTTTATCCAATCGCTTCTGGGTCTCGGTGCACAATTTCTGGATGCGGGCGATCAGACGTTTATGTGGTTCGGGGATTTGAATTTCCTCGTCGGACGCGAAGACGACAGAGAGGGCGTCCTCGAGGAGGGGAACAGAACCGGTAGGAGGTAGGATGTAGGAAGTAGGACGGGAAGAGCCTGTAGGGCGGTCATTTATGGCCGCCGGTCTTCGATGTGTTGAAGAGGCGGCGGGGATGAATCCCCGCCCTACAGAAGAATCAACCGAAGCGGGTTTACTCGCCACCACGCGCTGCGCGTTGCCGGAGAGTTTGCCGGACTGGACGTCCGACATCATCGCCGTGAGCGTCTTGGCACAGGAAATGGCGTCTTTGGCGGAGCATTTCTCGATGGCGTCGGGTTGGGAGGCGCGGGTTAGATAGAGCTGGAGCAGGTCTGCGAGTTGGGCGTGGAGTTTGCCAGAATCAAAGATAAGGTCCTCGCCGGGTTTTTCTTGGTAGTCCAGGGCTTCAGCCCTGGTCTTATCTTCCGAAGAGCCAGCCCTGAAGGGCTGGACTACCGAAGCCTTTTCATCAGGAATGCCAGATCCCGCCCCGCCACAGGCGGGCAAGCCTACAGGGGAATCCCGCGTATCTGCAACATCAGCCATATCTTTCGCGTATTTGGACGCTCACTTACTATTATAGCAGATATTGGCAAAAAGCGGACACTGTTTTGGGGGGAATTTTATAATAGAAGCGAATTGCGATATAATATCTTCTTAGTATGTTTTTCGGATGGTAAACAAATGGATGACGAAAGGCTATCGCTTAAAGATATCATTCTGAGCCTTCTCTACGCTCCAACAGGAAGAGGGAAGACCGCTGAGCCAGTTTCAGGACGAACTAGGCTTGTCAAGATGGTTTTTCTCTTCTGGAAGGAGCTGATGAAGTACTTCAAGAACTCGGTTGCTCTATCCGACAAGGATTTCGAGGAGATTTTCGTAGGATGGCACTACGGTCCTTTTTCTAAGGATGTGTACGCGGCAATTGACTTCTTCAAGGACATAGGCTTCCTAAAAGCCATAGTCGATGACGAATTTAGCGGCAACGTCGAGTGGGAAGAGTACGCTAACTGGCAGGCTCACTTCTCCCTACCTTCCTACGAAGATGAAACCGAGCGTGCAATACCTGAGGTCTTTGAGCTCACAGAGCAGGGAATATCTTTCGTAGAATCAGAACTCTGGTCCCGTCTTTCCTCTGAACAAAAGAGAATCCTCACCGAGTTTAAAACTAGATTCAACGGGGCTCCCCTTATGGCCCTTGTGCGTTACGTTTACGACAGCTATCCTGAATACACTAAGAAGTCAAAAATACGGAGGGTATCTAGCTAACTTCTAGGAAATATAATGGGTGATTTAAGCGAGCTAATCGTCTCACTGGCACTACCTTTCCTCGCATTCATACTTCAGTACTTACATCCGATTATATTAAGGCCAGACACGTTCGAAAACGACGTCAAGCTCAAGGTTTGGACTCTCCGTGACCACACTTGGCGATTGTGGAGAGAGGCCATCAACTGCCAAATAGGGATTGAGAGCATCACCGAAGAACCAGTATCTCAGAGCCGTCCTCGCGAGAGGTTCGATGAAGCACTCCTAAGAATCGAGGAACATGACAAAACGATGAAAGACTTGAAAAGTAAGGTCAGGTACTACAAGACTTGGTTCTATGCTGTGCTGGTCCTCTTGGTGTTACCTTTTTTTGTAAACCTGATTCTCGTATTCTTGGACCGAGTGGTTAAGGTGGGTGACGATTTCCCTTATACTTCTGTCGCCCTGACAATCCTATTTGCGTGTTTAGGAGTACTTATTCCTGTTATTATACATCTTGCTAGGATCAAGCAGTCATTCGAGAGAGTCACGGAACTCATAGACACTAGGACCAGAACATGACAGAGAAGCTCCTAACTTTGAAACTTGTCCAGTACCAGAAAAGCAAGGGAAGGCGAGTGGCCGCGTTCGTGCCAGTTCTCTCTCGTGTTGCTGATGTTGCATACATACATGGAGGAAAGCTCTATACAGTAGAGGTGAAGCTAAGAAACGTCAGAGCTGCTATAAGGCAAGCCCAAGACCACCAATTCGCTGCAGACTTCGCCTACATATGTATTCCTGCCGATGCGGCGTCCAACAGGGCAATGCAGGATTGCAGGATTGCGGGACTGGGATTAATGGTTAACGCAGAAGAGGACCCGATATTCAGAATACTCGTTCGCCCGTCGCGGTCCCCAATACAGTGGGACGAGTTGCGGACGAAAACGATAGAAAGGATAATGGAGGCAGCTTTTGAGTAAGCCACTACATATACTGAAGTATGGGTCCCACAGTGAACAGAGGCATTTCATGGAGAACTTGGATGCGTATGATCAAGTTCTTATAAGCGGTAGCACAGCAGCTTATTTTCAGGCCGGAATGTCAGTATTCCTAGCGAAACTGAAGAATGCTCATCCTGCACAACGAGTGCTTCTTGCCATTGATCCTCAAACTCCAGCATTCCAAGATATTGCGGCAGGTGCTGACTTATCCGGAACCGATCAGGACAACGATGACATATCGTCTACTTGGAGGGTTAAGCCTTCGCTTGCATCTTTAGCAGACGTTTACGGTGGTATCGTACACGATTGTGTCGAGAGCTGCGACCCACTCACACCGGAACAGGTAAGCGAAGATTTGGACTCCATGTGCGATAATGTTCTAAGGTTTCAGGTTGCACATCTTGACGATGCGCTCAAGGCAACTGAAGACTACAAGTACTTGAAGTACGCCCAGCTTGACACCGTAATACCAGCCGTTTTGCTTGCTCCCTACTTTTTCATGGCGCCTGATTCTGTTGATGAATGGCTTGAGACTAACCTCCACGTGATTCAAACTTGTATCGACATCGCTAAGACAAGATACAGTGGCTTTGACTTGGCTGCTGTTCTGGCGATTGGACCTGATACGCTCGGCGATCCAACAGAACTAAAAACCGTAATCGACGGATACAGCGAACTGGGAGTGGAGCAGCTCTTTGTTTGGTTTGACGACTTCGACGAAACAACAGCTATAAACGAGCAGTTGGAGGGGCTATGTAAACTACTTACGAAGCTAGTTACAGGAACGCACCCTAAGAGGATTATTAATCTGTTCGGTGGCTATTTCTCGACTCTCCTATGCCATCAAGACATAGGCCTACTCGCCGGTGTCTGTCACGGGCCTGGTTATGGTGAGTATCGAAGCGTCTTCCCGGTTGGCGGGGGTATCCCTTACCCGAAATTCTACATCCCGCAGTTCCATAACAGGTTTATCTTTCGAGAAGGACTACGTGCTGTCACAAGTCTTGTTAGAGATGAAGCTGGCAAATTTTCCAGACAGCATTACTTAGATGAAGTCTGCTCCTGTGATACGTGTCAGAGTGTTGTCTCAGATCCTAATCCATCTGCTGGTTTTCTTAGATACGGTCAAACAAAACGTTCAATCGGTCGGGATGGTATTGTCAGGATGTTCCCAACGGCAGAAGCCTCCCTAATATCAACTCGGCATTATTTACAGACTAAACATCTAGAGTTTCAGATCCTAAATGGGAAGACTTTGCCAGAGCATGTCGAAGATCTCAGGAGTGCATATCTATTCGGCAAAACTACGCTTGGCACGAATCGAGTGAAATATCTCGATAGATGGGCGTCTATCATCCAACATCAGTTCCTTTCTGGTAATCAGGATTGACAGCAGTACCTACCCGCAATCCGTAACAAGAGGACTGAGCTTGTTATGGAAATCCACACTCCAAGTCTTAATACGCTCCTTTTCGGCTCAGCAAAGCGCCCGGGGTGCGGATGAGGATGGCGAAATCGAGAACGGGACTCCAGAGCGGAAAGGGCAATTCGTGAATTGCCCCTACAAGAGGTGCGGCACCCTCCTTCCTCCCGCTAGACGGGACTTCGGCGGGCAGGCGAGACCGCACCCCGCCATAGGCGGGCAAGCCTACAGGCGCAATGCCCGTGTGATACACTTTCGCAGATGCTGCGGGAGGAGGTAATTGAGCGGCTGCGCGCCGTGGGCATTCATCCCGACAAGCGGCTGGGGCAGTACTTTTTGGTGGACGACACCGCCCTTGCGACAATCATCCGCGAAGCCGATCTCAGCAGTGACGATACTGTGCTGGAAATTGGCGCGGGGCTGGGAACGCTGACGGAAGCTCTCTGCCGGCGCGCCGGCCGGGTAATCGCCTACGAGCCCGACGAGAGGATGTGCAACTTTCTGCTCGAGCGGTTGGGCGGGCGTTTTAATAACCTTGAGCTGCGCGAAAAATACATCAACCGCTACGAGCTCGATGAAATCTACGCTGAATTCCCGGAGAAGTTGAAGATAGTCTCCAATCTGCCGTACGGTATCACAAGCGAGGTTGTCGTGTCGGCTATCGGCGTCATCCGGCAGCTCTCAGACGTGCTGCTCATGCTGCAGCACGAAGTGGTGAAGCGGCTCACCGCACATCCGGACAACAAAAGCTACGGCTCACTGACGGTCTACGCGCAGACGTTCGCCTACGTCGAGGAGCTGATGTTCGTGCCGCGCGAGGCGTTCATACCGGTACCGAATGTGGATTCGCAGATTGCACGCCTGCACGCCCTGTCTCGCCAGCCGTCAGTCGCGGATACGCACAAGTATTTCCGGCTGGTGCAGGGCGCGTTCCACCACCGCCGGAAGACCATCTCCAACGCGCTTACGCGCACCTTCCCGGAACTCGGGCGCACGGAAATCCTGCGCCGGCTGGTGCGCGCGGACATACTTCCTGACCGCAGGGGCGACACGCTAACGCGCGACGAGTTCATCACCCTTGCAGCCATACTGGACTAGCCAGCACCGCCGCGCTGGCAAATCTACGGGCGTTCTGCCCGGCGATGATATAATCGTTGCAGGTGTCTTGGGGGCAAACCTTATGAGGAATCTGCTGGCTGCTAGTCTGCTTGTGCTGCTGCTTCTCCCCTGCGCGCTTTTTGCCCAGGAGGACGAACCCGCGAGTGGCAACACTCAGGTCAAAGCGACCTACAACGTCACGGAACTCGGCGTCGTTGAAGTGCTGGAAAGCTGGAAGAACATGAAGATGGATTCCGGCACCTACCACTACTTCTCGGCGACGCGCGAAAGCGGCATTATTCCGGTGCGCGTGGAGGGCGCAGCGTTCGCGGTGAACTTCGCCACCCGCTCCTATTTGAAACGCGAAGAGGGCAAGGTCTACTTCGTCACGCCGGACTTCTACTACGAGGACGCGCCGCTGGACGTGCGAATCACCCTTCACGTGCCGGACAACCTGGCGTTTGTCAGTGCAAACGTAGAGCCGGACAGCATGGACGCAGGCACGCTTGACTGGCGGCTGAGCGACGTGATGCACAAGGTGCTGGTCGTCGAGTTCACGCAGACAAAGCCCTTCGCCCCGCCCGACTACCCGACCGGCCCGCTCTTCCAGGTGGATCCCGCCATGCTTCCAGAGCTTGGCGCCGAGGACATTCCTCGGTCACCCGACGAAGCGCTGAAAGAGTTCGAAACCATCATCAAGATGGTCGCGGCGCAGGAAAACGTGGATCCCGATATGGCACGCGTGCTGCTCCGCTCGCTCTCGAAGTTCTACTATCTCTTTGCAGTCTACGGCCTGGTGCGGGACTACGTCCCGGAAGGCATGGAAGAGACCGAAGAGGAGTAAGCTCCCCTCATCCTTGCGCCCTGACGCACCGCCGGAGGTGGTTAGCATGAGGAAATGGCGACAGATCTTGGCCGCATTTGCGCTTGCAGCAATGCTGGTGGCCTCTTCGTGCTCAGGCTTCGCAGCATCGTTCTGGGTCGGCGGCATCCATGGCACCAGCGGCTACTACTACCGGGCACCCTACGCCTACATCGAAGGACACCGCTTTTACGTGTACCGGGAGACCGTGCGCTGCTACGTCGTATACCGCGGAGCAACCTACTACGTCACCATCCACGACGGCCGCCGGGTGTATGCGCCGCGTACGCTTATCATCCGGTTACGCTGATATCGCGGAAGACAAGGCTGTGCTAGAATCCTGCGTCTTATGGCGCTGCTCCTCATTACCGACGGGATTGTGTTCACAATCGCGGTCATATTCGCCGCATTGCTCACTCCAGAAAAGCTGCATCTTCACGTGACAAGCAGATGAAACGAGAGTACTGGTTCATTCTAATAGCCGTTGCGATCACCTTCCCCGCCCTAGCCCTTCGTCTCACCGGCGCGCACCCGTATCCACTCCTGGGAATACTTTTTTTCGGAGCGGCTATCGTCGCCGCAGCCTTCATTCTCAGCTGGGCGACCGAGGTTGCACAGGTTGACATCAGCCAGAATCTGGCGCTCATTCTCCTCGCCCTTGTAGCTGTCCTGCCCGAATACGTCGTTGACCTCTATTTCGCCTGGACGGCGGCCGCTGATCCTGCCTATACCACATACGCCCTGGCGAACATGACCGGCGCTAACCGGCTCCTGATCGGCCTTGGCTGGCCGTTGCTGGTCTTTGTGTTTTACTTCAAGTTCCGCAAAGCCGAGATCAGCCTGGAGGGGCGGCGCTCCATCGACATCTTCTGGCTCGGTGTGGTGACGCTTTATTGCTTTCTCATTCCACTCAAGGGTCGTCTCGACGTCTGGGATGCAGCCATTCTCTTCTTTTTCTTCGTCTGTTACACATATCATGCAGCAAGGGCAGGAGTGGAAGAACCGGAACTCGTCGGGCCTCCGGCAGAGATTGCGAAGCTCCCAACCGCTCCCCGGCGCCTAGCCACGGCAGCGCTCTTCATCTTCAGCGCCGGAGCCATCCTTGCTTCTGCCGAACCATTTGCCGAGAGCCTCATTGGCAGCGGCAGGATCATTGGCATAGACGAGTTCTTCCTTGTGCAGTGGCTGGCGCCGCTGGCAACTGAAAGCCCCGAGATCGTGGTCACGCTGCTTCTCGTGCTTCGCGGTCTTCCCTCAATGGGCCTGGGTGCCCTCATCTCTGCCAAGGTCAATCAGTGGAGCCTGCTTGTAGGCGCAGTGCCGGTTGTCTATCTGCTGAGCCACATTTTCCACCACGGCAGCTTCGTCTGGCACATGGATCTGGATGCGCGGCAGGTTGAAGAAATAGTACTAACAGCTGCGCAAAGCCTCTATGCACTATCCGTGATCATCAACTTCCGATTCCGCTTATCAGAAGCAGTGATACTGGGATTCCTGTTCTTTTCTCAGCTAATCGGAACCATGCTCCTTGAGGAGTTTGGCTATCATCAGGTTGTCGCGCCCTTCCACTACGGCTACAGTGCGCTGTATATTCTCATGGCAATCATAATTCTTGCCCAGCAACGGCGCTGGGTGACGACTGTAACCCGCCGTGCTTGGCGGCCGGGCTCAGCGTCACAGGACGAGCCTGGATAGCGCGTTGCGCATCGAGGAACAAGGAATACATGGGCATTCACCGTAGCACTATAAGGACCGCTCCGCTTTTCGCAGGCATCATTCTCGCCGCGCTCCTTATCAGCCTGTCTAGCATTGCCGCGGAGCTTAGGGTAGTGCAGCTGGAAAGCGACAAGGGCTTCGTGCGTCTTTTGCTGGAATTCGATGAGCTGCCCCGCTACGAGCTGCGCGAAGTCGGGCGCTTCGGGGATGTTGAGGTGCTGCTCTACGACACGAAGGCGCGGGCAGGGCTGGCGCTTCCTCCTGCCCGCTTCCCCGTCATCTCGCTTGACCATTACCAGGGACGGGAGAACTTCCTGCTCAGCCTGAACCTTGCAGGTGACTGGCCGCGCCTGGTCGAACGCCGGGATTGCCATCTCGTCATCTCATTCCCCCGCTCGTTTAGTGAAACGCGCAGGATCCCTCTGCCCGCAGTGGGCACGCTCGTTATCGAGCGCAAGGGGAACGCGAAAGCGCTGGAGGAGGTCTTCTGGGTCAGGCTTGCGCCGGATGTGGTATCCACACGGTTGGCGCTGGCGCTTGCGGCAAACCACAACTCCAGGTCCCTTCCGCTTTCGGAACTCGCCTCTCGGGAGAATGCTGTGCTTGCGGTGAATGGTGGATTCTTCGACGCAAGCGGCACACCGGTCGGCCTTGTGATTGCGGACGGGGAACTTGTGGCGCTCCCGGTCAAGCCCGGCAGGCCGGCACTTGTAGTGGACACAAATGGAAGAGCGTCTATCATCCGGCCTCGTCTTGAGTTATGGCTCCAGGCCGACGGGCGAAGAGTGCTGGTTGACGGTTTCAACCAGCCCTCCAAGCCGGGCTCTGTGGTCGCTTACAGCAGGCTGTTCCCCAAAGCCAAGCTTACGCCCAATGCCATCTACTACCGGCTCTCGCTTGCGGGGATTGACGGACTCACATACGAGGAAGTCAGCCGCGCCGACTTCGACGATTTCTTTCTGGCAGTTAATCTACCGCTGGGCGCAGACCCCTTCACAGGTGCTGAGACAATCACCTTTCACTGGCGCCTGATGGATGAGACGGGCAACGAAATACCTGTGCGCTTTGCAGTGAGTGGAGCACCCCTTTTGGTGGATAGCGGTCAGGTTAGCATTATGTCGGAACTCGACGACGTGCCGGCGACAATCGCGGATTCAGTCCGCGCAAGGACAGCGGTTGGAGTGGACCGAGCGGGCTCTGTCTTCCTGCTGGTGGCACGGGAGGATGACGCGCGCGGCACTCCCGGGCTTTCGCTTCAGGAGCTGGCAGAGAAGCTTATAAAGATTGGCGCCTGGACTGCATTCAATCTTGACGGCGGTGGAAGCAGCGAGTTGACGCTTGCGGGCGTACCGCTGAATCTGCCGTACGCGAAGGAAAGAGACATCCCCACTTCGCTGGTAGTCAGATGAATGAAGCAGACTGCTCCGTTACCTCTTCATTCCTTAAGCATGGAGTCTTGTGCTCGTCTGGAATGTAGTGGTAGGATTCAACGACGTATCGCTCCTATTTTACTTTGCGGGAGGGGAAGATGAAGGCGAAGTTCTCATACAAAGCGGCTGTTTACACAGCAGTAATCACAATCACTATTCTGCTCGTTGCCTGCGGGCAGGGATCGAAACGCGTGCCGACGCTTTCTACAATCGGGACGCAGCAGGTAGCTGAACCGGTAGCGATGGAGCAGCAGGTTACGTGGCCCGGCACGCTGCCGGAGGACAAGGCGCAGCCGTGGGAGGAGCTGGATGCAGACGGGCGCGTGATACCGCCCAAGGCTGCCAGCAATCTGAACTTCGACAGCATATTCGCTGCGGGCATCGAGCGGTATCTCGAAGCGGGAGACGTAACCGACTTCGGCGAAGCGTCGTCGTTCGCCAGCGGCGCAGCGGGCGAGGAGCTTGTCTCGTACGCCATATACCGGTTGCCGCTGGGCGTAGACCAGCCGGGAACTATCACGGCGGATGTGAATGTGCACAACGGCAGCGCATACTACATCGGCGTGGGCGATTATTCGGTGAATTCCTGGCACTGGTATGGGCCGTTTGCAGTGACCCACGTGCGCTTCAATGTGCCTGATGCGGAATACACATCGGTAATAGCCAATTTGATGCTTGCGGTGGTGGCTTACGACGGCGCGAGCTTTGACGTTGTAGCGCTGGGCACCAACGTGCGCGATGCAGCCGACATCGAAGCTCCGGCCATCCCTGCTGCACCCACTCTTACACAGGTTGCAGGCGGCGTGTTCGCCGAATGGCTGGTGGTGGCTGCGGACGACCTTGCGGGATACAGGATATACGCGGACGGCATGGAAGTTCTCGACTATCTCGAAGGCGGAACGAGTTTCGTTGTTCCCGCAACATCAGAAGTCGAAGTGACGCTCACGGCGGTGGACATCTCGGGCAATGAATCTGAACTCTCAGATCCTGCGACGGAGACTCCACTTGCGGGTGATATGCCACTGGTCGAGCTTTCTGCAACCGCAGCATCGGGCGTGCGAAACGACGTGATCGAGCTTGCAGCGACCGGCGCTGAGACCTACGACTGGGACATTGACGGCGACGGTACCTGGGACTTCACCGACGATCCCACTGACAATAGAGATGCGGACACAGGCAACTTAGGCGTCATCCGACCGGCGATCAGGGCGCACACGTCCGAGGGCGGCTTTTCGCTTTCCGCAGTGAGCCTGTTCATCACTGGCAACTTCCGCCCGGTGGTGATAGCGACCGCCGACGTGACATACGGCATGGCACCGCTTGATGTCGAATTCACCCTCGTTGCCGAAGACGACGACGGCACGATTGACGAATACGCCTGGGACTTCGACGGCGACGGCACATTTGAGGGCAACCAGGTGGACAATCCCAGCCCGCTGCCGAACACATATTCTGCCCCGGGCATGTACAACGCGAAGTTCCGCGTCACCGACGACGACGGCGCCTGGGCCGTGGATACGGTCGCGGTGCAGGTGCTCGCTGACCCCGACAACGCGATGCCCATTATCGACGAAGTATCGGCTTCACCCTCTCTGTGCACACCGGGGACACTGGTCACCTTTACTGCGACAGCGACGGATTCCGACGGCACCATCGCAAGCTACGAATGGGATTTCGACAACGACGGCGTGGCGGATGACACGGGTGACACGGTGTCTTACACTTTTGCGAGCGAAGGTTACTACAACGTGAAGCTCAAAGTGACCGACGACCTGGGCGGATACGCCGTAGGCTATGTGGGCGTGCACGTGCAGGACGAAGTCCCCAATATGCCGCCGGTGGCAATTCTGACAGCAGACGAGACGGTTTTCTATCTCGGTGAAACTGGCGATGCTTCGATGAGCTTCGACGCCAGCGCAAGCTACGATCCTGACGGCACCTCCCTCACCTACTACTTCGATCCCGAAGGTGACGGCTCGTACGTGAACAATGGCGCCGATGCTACGTATGACCATATCTACTCGGACAATGGCGTGTACCTGGCAAGTCTCAAAGCCGAGGACATTGATAACAACTGCGACTACAATAGCATCCTGATAACAGTCTACCGCTTCGGCACGCAAACCCCTGACGCCGCCGGAAATGTGGGCAAGTACACTTCCCTTGCTGTAGTCAACGGAAATCCCGCCATTAGCTATTGGAACGAAGCCAACAGCGACCTCAAGTATGTGCGTGCGAGCGATTCCAGCGGGAGCTCCTGGGGCAGTCCGGTGACCGTTGACGCCACCGGAAGCGTGGGCCACACCTGCTCGCTGGCGGTTGTCAGCGGCTTTCCCGCTATCAGCTATTGGGATTTCAGCAACAACGACCTTGATTACGTACGGGCGAGTGATGCCAGCGGGAGCTCCTGGTGCAGTCCGGTGACGGTCGACAGCTCCGTGGCCGTGGGTTCCTTCGCCTCCCTGGCGGTTGTCAGCGGCTTTCCCGCTATCAGCTATTACGACGGTGACAACGGCGATCTGAAGTACGTTCGGGCAACTGACGCCAGCGGAATCTCGTGGGGCAGTCCGGTGGCGGTCGACAGCACCGGGGCTGTGGGCCAGGACACTTGCCTTGCTATAGTCAACGGCAATCCGGCGATTTCTTACAGGGACGTTACTAACAACGACCTGAAGTATGTTCGGGCGGACGATATAAATGGAAGCACCTGGGGAACTCCGGTTACCCTTGATAGCGCTGGAATTGTGGGTTACTACACCTCCCTTAAGGTGGTAAATGGCTATCCCGCTATCAGCTACTTCGACGACACTAACGATGACCTGAAGTATGTGCGCGCAAGCGACGCAAATGGGTTAGCCTGGGGAACACCCGTTATAGTAGACAGCACCGGCTGGGTGGGCGAGTACACCTGCCTTGCCATTGTGAACGGCAATCCCGCTATAAGCTACTATAACGAGACCACAGACAATCTCAATTATGTGCGCGCAAGCGACGCCGACGGAAGCAGTTGGGAGAGCCCGGTGGCGGTATATAGCCCTGGCGATGTGGGCGGGTATACCTCCCTTGCGATAATCAACGGGAGACCCGCAATCAGCTACTACGACTTCACCAATCAGGACCTCAAGTTCGCCTACCCGCGATTGGACTGAGCGGGCGAAGCCCGCAGGCGATAGGCTCTTCATAGTTAATGGTGGGCAGGTGAATTGAGCAAGAGGATTCTCCTGATGAAGTTGTCGAGATTAGTATAGCCGCAAGCCTGGCGACGGAGCAAGGCGATCTTACGGTTGAGGGCTTCGGCAGGGCCGGTGGTGCG
>JAUWGS010000008.1 GCA_030606285.1 Planctomycetales bacterium
GCGGGCGCTGCGAAGGCCGTGAGCCAAGCACCGAGCGGCGATGCCAACAAGCCCACTGATCTCACGCTGGTGGACATTGGCGAAAGCGAGTACCTGCTGTTGTGGCACGAAGTGAACGTTGGAGACTACGACAACAACGGCTCTGTAGGCATAGCGGACATCACGCCTATCGCGATGCATTACAGCGAGACGTACGATCCGGAGGATGTGAACTGCGCACTGGCGCTGATTGACAGCAGCGGAAACCACACGGTGGACATATCGGATATCACGGGCATCGCGATGAACTTCGGGACGAGCCTGGCGGGCTACAACGTGTACGTTGAAGGAGCGTTGCAGCCCAACCAGGGTGACCCGGGCGACATGTCCGTGATGCGTCCGGCTGATCCCGGTAGTGAGCGGGTCAGCTACCGCTACTCGCTAACGCTTGGCGGACTGGTGAACGCAACGGTGAAGCCTGCGGACTCTGGCGGAGCCGAGGGTGTGGAGAGCGACCCGGCGCAGCTCGGCACGGGAGACGCGCCTGCGGCGCCACAGAACCTGAGCGCATCGGCGAGCCAGGCCATCGGCCCGGGGCGGATATTGCTTACGTGGACGGCGAACACCGAAGACGACCTGGTAGCATACTGGCTGTACCGCACGGACGGCGTTGTCGCGTACGAGAAGATAGCCACTATTTCCAGCACCACCTTCCCCCTGATGTACACGGACGACAACGACGAAGCGCTGCTCGCAGCGGGCGTGGAGTACACGTACTACCTGACGGCGGTGGACGAGGACGAATTTGAGTCCGAGCCCAGCAATGAGGCTCCGCAGACAGCGTTCTTCCCCGATCCGCCGACAGCGCCCACGCCAATTGACGCGACCAGCGAAGACCTTCCGTACAGCTACTGCATCGAGGTATCCTGGGGCGATTCGGAGTCGGACTACCTAGACGGCTACGAAGTATGGCGGATGGGCCCCGGAGAGACGGAGTTTACGCTCTGGACATCGACAGGTACGTCAACCCATACGCTCCTGAATAGCGGGTTGACCGGGGGCGAGACCTACACGTACACCGCGCGCGCATTCGACATTTTTAGCCAGTACAGCGACTTCAGCGGTGAGGCGAGCGCGGTACCCACGTCGTATATCCCAATGGAGATCTACTCGGTTACTACCGACCAGACGACATTGCAGGTGGGTTCCGGTGAGAGGGCGCACCTGGTGGTTGACCTCAGCGACCCCTCAGCCGACATCACGTGGGAGGCCACGGACGGCACGTTTGATGGCGGTGACACTGGCGTTGCGGTCACTTATGCACCTCCAGGCTCCGGCGGCGCGAAGCACGTGACGGTGACGGTTACCGCTGATGATGGTATAGGCGAGGCTAACGACTCCATCGAGCTGTTTATTACAACGCTGGAGAACCTAGGCGTAGCACCGCTCTTCACGGAGTTCTCGTATCAGCAGCAGGGAGATTACCCGTTCGAGAACTACGTGAATCAGACCCACGTTATAACGCTCAACTTCTGGGCTTGGTGGTGTGGCCCTTGTGAAGGGGAGTTGCCATTCATGGCTGACCTGATTGACGATTATGGAGCTGATGGATACGACCACATCGGCGTTCATCTCAGCAACCTAGGGAGTAAGACTTGGGAGGAGACCGAGTTATGGTACGAGTCGTACAGCGACGGTTTGCTGATTACGTGGAAGGACTGGTACCGGGACGGTCCCGGTAGCTGGGATGGACCAGTGTTCACTATGTATCGGACAGTCTCAGGCTTCCCGAAAGGTATTCCGCAGACTTATTTGATCGACCGCGACGGACACATCCGGTTCATGGTTTACGCCACCATTAGCGGACCTGATGAGGAGGGCGAGTATGAGAACAACGTTCGTGAGCTTCTAGGGAAGCCCCCAATGTAGTTAGGTAGCCTCATTGATGTGGCTATTTGAAAGGGCGGGGCATGATGCCCCGCCCTTTTCTTGTGAGATTGAATGGCGTTCGAGAGTGTCTTTTGCACCAATAATGGTGTATTTATGGTATACTATATTGGTGCGAAAAGTGGTGCAAACAGGGGAGCCGGTGAAGCAGGCGGTTCGGGCGACGGTGACTCTTCCGGCGTGGCTGGACAAGCTGGCGCTGAAGCTTGGGCGGTTGCAGGGATTCAGGACGCGCACTCAGGTGCTCCACGAGGCGCTGCTGCAGTACGTTAAGGAAGCCGAGCGCGAGCTGTTCGACGCAGCAATGGGCGAGATGGCGCGCGATCCGAGCATCCAAGCGGATGTGAAGGGCATTGAGCGCGAGTATGCGGCGGCGGAATCTGACGGCCTGGGCGAGTAGAGATGCCTGTGCGCGGCGAAATCTACTTCGTGGAGCTTCAACCCGCTAAAGGCCGGGAGCAGCGGGGGAAGCGACCGGTGCTTGTGGTCTCCAGCGACGCTATTAATACTAAGCCGCTTGCGGTGACAGTGGTCGTAGGCACGAGCGGGGAAAACGTCGCGCTGGACTATCCGTCGAACGTAAGAGTCTCGACGGACGAAAGCGGGCTGCCGAAAGAGACTGTGTTTTACTGCTTCCAGTTGCGGTCGCTCGACCCGGCGCGGTTCCCCAGCGCTCCTGCAGGAAGGCTCAGCTCTACGAAGATGGAAAAAGTTGACCGGGCGCTAAGGCTGTGCCTGGACTTGTGAAGTATTAGTGCTGCTTGCTGTGGAAGGGCTGCCCTAAAGATCCCCCATTGGGTGGCGCCACCTATCCAGGGGGCGCACCTTCTTCTGTAGGGGCACGGCACGCCGTGCCCTCCAAATACGAGTTATGGAGAGAGGGCAAGGCATGCCTTGCCCCTACAACCCTGGGTGCTTAGAATTCTTCGTCCGAAGGCGGTGGGGCGATGAGGAGCTCTCGGTTGCCCTGGTGGTCGGCGGGGCTGACGACCTGCTGCGCTTCTAGCTGCTCCATAATCCTCGCGGCGCGGTTATAGCCAATCTTCAGGCGTCGCTGGAGCAGTGACGTCGAGGCGCGACCGGCGCTGGTGATGATATCGAGCGCGTCGGCGTAGAGTTCGTCTAGCTCGGCATCTTCTTCGCCCGCATCCCAGTCTTCCTCGCCCTCGCTCGCGTAGGCGGTGATGTCTTCGATGTAGTCGGGCTCGATCTGCTGGCGCAGGAACTCGGCGATCCGTTTGACCTCTTCGTCACGCACCCACGCGCCCTGCACCCGCAGGGGCTTGGGGATGCCCACCGGGAAGTAGAGCATATCGCCGGAGCCGAGAAGTTTTTCCGCGCCGGGCATATCGATGATGGTGCGTGAATCTATCTGGCTGACCACGGCGAAGGCGATGCGCGAGGGGATGTTCATCTTAATGTTGCCGGTGATAATGGTTGCGTCGGGACGCTGCGTGGCGACGACCAGGTGGATACCGGTGGCGCGCGCCAGATGCGCGATGCGTCCGATGAGCTTTTCGATGACCGGGCCTGCGGCTTTGATGAGGTCCGCCAGCTCGTCAATGACGACCAGGATGTAAGGCAGCGGGCCCGTTTCTGGCGGCTCGGCGTTGTACCCGTCAATACTCTTTACGCCGTATTCCTCGAAACCGCGCAGGCGGCTCTCCATTTCCGCGACCACCCACTTGAGCGTGCTTTGAACCTCGTTTATGTCGTGCACGATCGGCGCGGCGAGATGCGGCGTGTCCTTAAATACGCTCATCTCCACGCGCTTGGGGTCGATGAGTATCAGCCGCACAGTCGCGGGTGAGTTGCGGTACATCAGCGAAACGAGCATTGAGTTCAGGCACACGCTCTTGCCGCTTCCGGTGCTGCCGGCAACGAGTAGGTGGTGCATATGATGCAAATTGCCGATGACGGGTTTCCCGGCTAAGTCGCGCCCGATGGGCACGGCGAGGGGATGGGTCTGGGACGCCAGTTCGGGGGACTCGAGCAGCGAGCGCAGCGCGATCTTGTTGAACTTGCGGTTCGGCACTTCTAAGCCCACCGCGCTGCGGCCGGGGATGGGCGTTTCCAGCCGTACAGCGGGAACCGCAAGTTCGAGCGCGAGATTGTCCGCAAGCGAATGCAGGCGGCTTACATTAATGCCCGGCGCGATGCGCAGCTCGAAACGGGTCACCCTCGGGCCGACTTCCCATCCAGCGACTTCGCTTTCGATATTGAACGCTTTGAGCGTGTCGACGATGATGTGCGAGTTGCGCTTGAGTATGTCCTCGGAGACTTCTGAGAATGCGACCTCGCTTAGCAGCCCTAGCGGCGGGAATTCGTAGGCTTCTTCTGCCGCGCGGAAGCGGAACGCCTGCTGGCCGACTTCCATTTCGGCGGCTGGAGCCAGCGGCTCTTCTTCGGGCAGCTCGTCCTCGACGGTTCGTGCGGGCCTGGTCTCCACGACTTCATCCAGCCCCTCTATTTCCGCCAGTTCTTCGGAGGCTTCCGCGTCCATAATCTCGCGGCGGCGGCGCAGCTCGGTTTCTTCGGCCCTTCGGCGCGCACTCTCGCGCATATCGTGCGCAAGGCTCTCGATGAGGCGCAGCGCCGGGCTGAGAAACGCCCGGCCCGCAAAGATGATGAGCAGCGCTGCAAGCAGGAAGATGAGGAGAATCGGATAGAGAAGTCCGAGCGCGGGTTGCGCGTAGCCGTTAATGTAGCTTCCCGCGATGCCGCCCCATCCGTTCGCGAAGCGCCCTGTGGTATCGTCGGGGCTGAGAGCTCCGAGCAGCAGGCAGAATACCGCTGACAGCGCAAGGAGCTTCCAGAAAGCGCGCAAAAACTCCGGGCGCGCCTGCAAGGGTAGGGCTGCGAGCCCCAGCAGAAGAATGAGCACAAGCACCACGTAGGCCGCAATGCCAATGCCGCCGAACAGCGGGCGGTTGATCAGGCCTGACGCGGTCCCTGCGAGATCCGGGAAGAACAGCGAGATACCCACCAGCAGGAAAACGAGCAGAACAAGCAGGGCCAGCAGGTCCTGCCATACCTCGCGTGGGAGCCCGAGCACGCGGAAGTTCTTGCGCTTGCGCCGACGGCTTTTACGTGCCATGACCATACAGATTATACGCTATAGAGATTCCCTGTGGCCAGTGCTGCAGAGTCGCCGGTGATGTGTTATAATTCCCAGGCTAGCGGATGGTGAACCTTGATAGTCGCCCGGCGGGCAGCGGATAAGGTGCATCCGTGTTTCCAGGGGGAGTGTCTACTGGAGTGTAATACCCCAGAGGCCGGATGAACTTGTCGGCTGTAAATGGACTCATTTAGCATAATTCCCCGTCGGCGCGCTCCGAGTTGAGGGCGACTCGGCATAGGGACTCATTTCATCCCAATTCTTGAATGAGTTAATAATCCGGAAGGAGGTTTGGAAAAGTGTTGAGAACGAAAAAGGGTTTCACCCTAATTGAGTTGCTGGTGGTCATCGTTATCATTGGCATCCTCGTGGCGATCGCGCTGCCCAACTTTATCAAGATTAAGGTGAAGGCGCGCGAGGCGGAGGTTAAGCAGAATCTCCACGCGATCCAGCTTGCCATTGAGCGTTACGCTACTGATACGGGCGGCAATTACCCGTGGTTCCTGTTCGGCGGAGACGTGTACTACAACGTCGGCACCATTAAGTGGTGTAATACCCCGTACGATATCGAGCCCGGAACGCCGGGATGTAGGCATCCGTTTGACTTGTTCAATGCCGCGCTCACCTCACCCGGCCCGGTAGAGCCGCACACCTACGGCGGTCAAGGTCTGAACGTAAACACCATTGGAACGCGGGGCTTCGAATTTGGCGATACTCTCGCCTACGAAGGATATCTGCCGCAGTATCCGATGAACCCGTTCCTGTCGGATAAGGCCATTCTCATACATGGGAAGGATTCTGTGAACTACTACCAGTATATGCCCTTCCGTGCATGCGGCGGCGAGATGGGACGCAACATGTTTAATATCGGGTGGTCCGGTGAAGGCGCCTGCATGATGGCCTATGACATTGACGGTGAGGACGATGACTCCATCAAGCTCTCGTTCCCGGGTCAGTTCTACTATCATCCGCGCTTCTCCGACGGTGCCTGCAACGCAGATCATTTTACCGCGCAGTACCTCTCAGTCGATTCCGATGTTGGGCCAAATTGGGTGATCCGGATCGGTGCGAGCGCGCGACCGGCTCAAGTGTGGAGTCACGATGTTGCCGGTTATGACCTGCTGGCCGTTGGCGACCCGGGCACTGACGGTATGGACATTGACTATTCGATATCAGGCGGCGGATGGAAGGATCACGGAAAGAGAACGGGCTATCTGAACAACATACCCGAGCCGAATCCCTACAACATCGGTGACGGCAACGACTACGAGCCACGCACGGTACCCGATGGTATCCCTGACTATTACATCATCCACCTGAGCAGCTCGCAGGATGCGAAGCCTCAGGGCATTTTCTAGTGTGTTTTAGGAGGTGAAACTAATGAGTTCTCGGAGGTCAGGCTTTACGCTCATTGAGTTGCTGGTGGTCATCGTGATCATCGGCATCCTTGTGGCCATCGCCCTGCCCAACTTCATCAAGGTACGGGAGAAGGCCAAAGAGGCTGAGGTGAAGCAGAATCTTCATGCAGTCCAGCTCGCTATTGAGCGCTATGCTACAGACAACGCGTACGGCAACTATCCCCCGTACATCCTCGGCGGTGACTGGACTGACAGCAATGTCATCAACGAGGAGTACTACATCTACGCCCAACTGGATCAGCTTGAGGTGCCGCCGTGGAAGTATGGTGGCGCCACCGTGCCGCCATTCGCCCCCCAGGGCAATGGCGACTACCTGGTTATGGAAGGCTATATGGCGTCGTACCCGAGCAACCCGTTCATTAAGCGCGGTAATCTGCAGCCAAGGCGGCTCGTACACGATGTGCACTGGCGCAGCAACGGAGACGGAACCTTCTTCCGGCGTACAATCGGCGGTGATGATAACACCAAGATGGTTGAGATCTGGGGCCCACCGCCCGTGAGTGTTTTCGGCGTGATCGGTATGGCAGGCGACCTCTATGTGATTCCTCCATATCCTGACTTGGTGACCTCTGAAGGTCTCTGGGAGACACGTCCCTTCAAGGATCCCAACGAGGATGAGTTCCGTGCAATCGGCAGCCGCCTGCTGGTGGGCAACTTCTCGTACTTCACCCGTCTAACCAGCATGTGCTGGGTTATTTATAACAGCCCACACGAGGTCGCAGGATATACTCTCGCCGGTTACGGCACGCTGAAGAACCTGGGCCAGGATGTTTACGACCGGATGGGCGAGTACTTCCCGCGTCAGCGCTGCGCCGACTGCGCTTCCGCAAACTATTTCGGTGGTTACGGGTTCCTGCCCTGCCAGACTGATGCTGAAGCAGGGATGCCGAACACGCGCTCCATTTCGCGCGGCGGTCCTGACACCCAGCCCGACGGTGTCATCATCGTCCTCGACTCCGGCGTGGACAAGAAGAGCATGAATCCCACTGAGGAAGTGGGTTAAGGCTCTAGCTCTTCCCAGACCTTTCACAAGGAAAAAACAAGCCTCGTCCCCGAAAGGGGACGGGGCTATGTATTTACACCGACTTTCCTGTGCGCGCGCAGTTCTTCTGCTGACGCGTCGCGGCTGATGGTGTGACGAGCGGGCCGGGGAACGAACGGCTTCGGCAAAGCAGTCTCAATAGCTGAGCATTATTTCCTTGATGCGCCCGGTAAGCTTCAGCGCATCATCCATAGTCCGCTGCCACATGTTCCGGCCGAAGATAAGGCCGGTTGCGCCGGCGGCCATCGCCGCCTGCGCCTTCTGAAGCAGCTCTTGGTCGCCTGTTCTACTTCCGCCGG
Source organism: Planctomycetales bacterium (assembly GCA_030606285.1). Classification (GTDB taxonomy): domain Bacteria; phylum 4484-113; class 4484-113; order 4484-113; family 4484-113; genus JAGGTK01. The sequence goes on from JAUWGS010000008.1 coordinate 7,804, forward strand.
AGACCAAAACGAAAGTCTTGCCGGTGGACTGCACGATCTGCCTGAGCGCTTCCTGCGCGGTGATCTCAAGCGCGCTGTAGGGCTCGGGAGCGTCTTTATCTCTCTTCGGATCTATCTCCGGAAAGTTGACCTTCACCACATCCGCTCCGAGTTCCTGGGCGACGCGCGCGGCGTAGTCAATAGCGTAGAAGCTGTCTCGACCGCCTTTGCGCTCGACGGCTTCGCCCCGGGGATAGGCCCATACGATCAGCGGTATCCCCAGAAGGTCGCACTCCGACCGGACTTCCGCCAGCTGCGCAATGTCCTCGTCCTGCATCGGCGAGCCTACGAACAGCGTGTAGCCCACCGCATCCGCCCCCAGCCTCACTGCGTCCTCAACGGATGCGGTAAGGGGACTGAACGCTTCAGCGTCCGGTGGGATGTTCGTCTTGCCGTTAATCTTTAGAATGAGCGGGACTTCGCCAGCGTACTGCTCGTGGTATTTTGCTGCCAGTCCGATGTGCAGCGCAATCGCCGAGTAGCCGCCGTCTCTGGCGAGCTGGTACTGGAAGGCGGGGAACTTGCCGTCCGGGTTGGCGAAAAAGTCCGCGGGACCGTGCTCCAGCCCCTGGTCAATCGGCAGCACGAGCATCTTGCCGTTGCCGGGACCGTGCTCGTAGAGCAATCGGTGCAGGCGGGTGCGCTTGCCCAGGCTCAGACCCATGTCGTTTAGCGTCGGCGGTTCGTAGTACTGCGACATACTCACGCTCCTTCACCGCAGCGTGCCGGTGATATTAGCACAATCAGCCACGCCGTCGGCGTGGTCAGTCGCCGCTTCCACCGTCGTCTTCCGAGAACTCCACGACGAAGTGCGCGTAAGCGGTGTGCGGAAGTTCCTGCAGGAAGCGCGAAGGCCGGTTGAAAGCCAGGTAATCGCGGGTGTCGGTGTTCTGCGGGTAGCTCAAGTACAGGTGGCGCTGTGCACGGGTTACCGCAACGTAAAACAGCCTGCGTTCCTCCTCCAGCTGAGACGGGTCGTTCAGGCACATCCGGTGGGGCAGGTTGCCGTCCACCATTTGGGTCACGAATACCGCGCTCCATTCCAGCCCTTTGGCCTGGTGGATGGTGCTCAGGCTTACCCGCCCTTCCTCTGCGGCGTCTTCCGCAAACGCCTCGGCGACGGTGAAGCCCTGGTTGAGCGCGACTTCGGTGAGGAAAGACCTCAGCGAGCGGTACTTCTGGGAGTAAATCGCCAGTTGCTCCAAATCTTCGCGGCGCTCGGCGTAGTTCTCGTAGGTGCGCAGCAAGTGTGCATCGTAGAAGTCCTCAACGACCTGCCGGATAAGGTCAGACGGGCCGGCGCCTTCTTTGCGCATTGCGTCGAGCTTGCGGAAAAGCTCTGCAAGTGCTTCCAGGGATTTGCGGCCGGCTCCCCGCGCGAGAGCGGGCGCGCCATCTTTGATGAACTCCTTGAGCGGCTCGGACGCGGGCATTACCTTCTCGAAGATGCGCGCAATCGTTTTGGATCCTACCTGCTCGCACATATCGAGCACACGCGAGAAGGCCACTTCGTCGCGCGGGTTTGCCAGCACTGAAAGGAACGCCACCACGTCCTTGACGTGCGCCTGCTCGATGAACCTCAAGCCGCCCCGGATTTCGTACGGTATTCCCGCGCGGCTCAGGGCAAGCTCCAGCTCCAGGGAGTTACGGTGGTTGCGATAGAGCACACCGATCTCCGGAAGAGGTATGCCTTCTTCGCGCAGCGACAGCACTTGCTCCGCAACGAACTGCGCCTGCTCCTCTGCGTCGTGGCAGACGAGGACGCTTGGCCGCTCCGCGGGTGAGCGCACGGCCCGGAGCAGCTTGCGAAACTCCTCGGGCACTCCGCGCATTATCTCGTTTGCCAGCTCGAGGATCTGCGGCGTGCTGCGGTAGTTGGTTTCCAGCTTGAATAACTTCGCGTTGGGGTAATCGTCGGTGAAGTTGCGGATGTTCTCGAAGTTCGCGCCCCGGAAAGAGTAGATGCTCTGGGCGTCGTCGCCCACGACAAACACCCGCCCGTGTTCCGCCGAGAGCGCCTTTATCGTCTGCGCCTGCACGAGGTTCGTGTCCTGGTACTCGTCCACCAGGACGTGCTGGAAGCGCCCCGAGATGGCCTGCGCGGCGTCCGCGTGCTCTGTTAGCACGCGCAGAAAGCAGGTGAGAAGGTCGTCGAAGTCCATCAGGTTCCGCTTGAGCTTCCGCTCGATGTAGGCGGTGATGACGCGACCGATCTCGTCAATGAAGCGGGCGAACTGGGGGAAGCGGTAGACCAGCAGTTCGTCGAGGCTCTGGCCGGTATTGATGGAGAGGCTGTGCATCTTAAGGAGAAGGCGCGCGGAAGGGAAGAGCTTCTGCGTGAAGTTCACCGGCGCTTCCTTGCGCACGACCTTCATCAGCTGGCGCGCGTCCTGCTCGTCAATGATGGTGAAATCCCGGCTGTAACCCAGCAGGTCGGCGTACTTGCGCAAGAAGATGTGTCCGATATGGTGAAAAGTGCCGCCGACGATGCGTTTCTGGGGCACGTTCGTAAGGTCCTCCACGCGGTGGAGCATCATCCGGGCGGCTTTGTTGGTGAAGGTTGCCAGCAGGATGTTGCCGGGCCTAACGCCCTGAGCGAGCAGGTATGCCACGCGATACGTAATCACCCGCGTCTTGCCGGAACCCGCACCCGCAAGCACCAGAGCACACGGCTCGTCCGTGGTCACAGCGGCGAGCTGCTGCTCGTTGAGTGCGCCTTCGAGAATGTTTAGCTGCGCGCTTTTAACAGCGTCACCGGTGGGACGCTTTGCTTTCATTACTAGCGACTTGGGCCGTTTTTCAAACTCCTTCGGCACGGGTTCATATCATACCCGATGAGGTGCCGTCAGTCGCGATTGGTGTGGCTGGGCGATGGTCTATCTTCGCTTTCCTAAGACACGCAGCAAATCCTCGCGGCTCAGGCCGCACTGCTTGAGGATGTCGAACAGAGTCCCCTTCGTCAGTTCATCGTGCTGCGGGACGACGGTTCTGAAGCTCCCTTTCCGCATGCTTACGTGACTTCCTTTCCGGCGCACGACTTTGAACCCGAGCTTGCCCAAAGCGTTGACGAGCTCGCGACCAGACAGCACGGGAAGCCTAGTCACCGACTGTAACCTCAAGCGGGTAGAGAAGAACCTCGCCGCTGCTCTCCGGCATGTCCTCGTCGCCAAAGCTTTCGAGGTAGAGCTCTACGGCTTCCTTGAGATTCGCCTGAGCTTCCTCGATGGACTTGCCTTGGCTCACCACGCCAAGCTCCACGCAATGAGCGACGTACCATTTGCCTTCTTTATTGATTACCGCAGTGAATCTCCGAGACATATCGGCACAACTCCTCACATCCATTATACCTTGAGCTGCCGCTATGGCGCGGTTTTTCGTGCTTCAGCACCAGGGGTATGATGGTATAATCTCGTTTCGCAGACGGGGAGGTAGCTCAGCTGGATAGAGCGCTGGTCTGTGGAACCAGAGGTCGAGGGTTCGACCCCCTCCCTCCCTACTTGCGAATTGGCGGCTTGAAATGGCGCAGGAGAGGATAAAACCGCGCAATCTAAGGGGGTTTCAGGACTTCCTGCCCCCCAGCGCGCAAGCCCGCCAGCGCATCGTGGACACCTTTCGGGAGGCGTTCGAGCTATACGGCTTCGCGCCCCTGGAGACTCCGGCGCTGGAGACCGAAGAAGTGCTCCTCTCTGATATGGGAGTGGACGCCAACAAGCAGATCTACCGGTTCAGCGACCTGGAGAACGTAAAAGTCGGGCTGCGGTTCGATTTCACCGTATCGCTTGCCCGCACCGTGGCGGCGAACCTGAACCGCATCAGCCTACCGTTCAAGCGCTACCAGGTCGGGCCGGTATGGCGCTACGATAAGCCCAAGCGCGGGCGCTACCGCGAGTTCACACAAATTGATCTGGACATCATCGGCGTCGCTCCGTACGAGCCGGAAGTCGAGATGGTTGCGGCGGTTGCCCGGGGCCTGGGGAAGCTCGGCGCTGACAACTACATCTTCCGCGTCAATGACCGGCGCTATCTGGGCGAGGTGCTGGAACGCCTGGGTGTGGTGCCGGAGAAGGGAAAAGACATCTTCCGCGTGCTGGACAAGCTGCAAAAGCAGGGCGAGAAGAAAGTGCGCGACGAGTTGACGGGCAAACTGCTGCTGCAGGATTTCGAGTCGGCGCTGGAATACGAGCGGATGCAGGAAGTGGCGATTCCCGGAGAGGCAGCAGACGGGCTGCTTGCCGCAATTAAGGATACATCCGGGCTGCGCGAACACCTCGGCGGATTCCTGGCGCGAGTGGAACAGGAAGGCGTTGGCGAAGGTAATATCGTTGCCGATCCGTCGCTCACGCGCGGGCTTGACTACTACACGGGCTTTGTCTGCGAAGTGGACATCAGGGGCGCGGAGTCACTGGGAAGCGTCGGTGGCGGCGGACGCTACGACGACTTGCTGGGCAGATATTCGGCGAATCCGCTCACGGGAGTCGGAATGTCGGTCGGGCTCGACCGGTTGGCTGATGCGCTTGCGGCCACGGGAGTCCTTGAAGCCGACGCCGGGCAGTCCAGCGCGCAGGTGTTCGTGGCGGTGTTCGACGACGCGCTGCGTGCGGAATGTGCGAGCATCGCCAGAAGTTTGCGTGAAGCGGGAGTGCCAGCCGAAATGTGGCTTGCCGGCGGTAACCGAAACGGGCGAACGCTTTCCAAGCAGTTCAAGTACGCCGACAAGGTGGGCATACCGCTGGCAGTCGTTGCGGGCGAGGACGAGCTGGCCAAAGACCCGCCGTGCGTACAGCTCAAGGATTTGCGCACCGGCTACGGTCAGGAGGGCAAGCAAAACGAAATCCCCCGCGACGAGCTGGTTGCGTGGGTGAAGGAGCTGCTGGCATAAAATGAGCCGGATGCAGTCCATCATGCGTGTTACTTGTCATAGCGGAAAGGAAGACGCGGCGTGAAAGTCCTGGTGACCGGCGGTGCAGGTTTCATCGGCAGCCACCTTGCTGATGCGCTGCTGGCGAACAAGCATGCCGTCACGGTTGTGGACGATCTCTCCACCGGCAGGCGCGAGTTCGTACCGGGCGGCGCGGAATTCATCGAAGCCGACATTTCCACACTGAAGTTTGTGGACATCACGCAAAGGATTAGTCCCGATGTGTTGTGCCATTTGGCGGCGCACATAAGCGTTTCGGAGAGCGCCCGTGACCCGCGCGGCGACGCGGAGATGAACATCTGCGGCAGCCTTAATGTTCTCACCGCAGCGCAGCGCGCGGGAGTGAAGCGATTCATCAACGTATCCAGCGGGGCGGTCTATTCACCGCACGCGACTCTGCCATACAGAGAGGCTGCGGCTACAGCGCCGCTGTCACCCTATGGAGTCGCCAAGCTTGCGGTGGAGCATTACTGCCAGTACTTCGCTCAGTATCGCGGACTGCCGACGGTGACGCTTCGGCTGGGCAACGTTTTCGGGTCGCGCCAGAACCCGCTCGGGGAGGCGGGCGTCATAGCGATATTCCTCCAGCGAATGCTGGGTGGCGAGCCGGTGGAGGTTCACGGCAGCGGCGCGCAGGCCAAGGACTACATCTACGTGTCGGACGTGGTGGACGCTTTCGTGCGGCTGCTGGATGCCGAGCTGCCTGCAGCCAGGGATTTGACGGGCAGCTGTTACAACGTCGGCACGGGTGATCCGCGCTCGGTTAACGAGATATTTACGCTTCTCGCCGGGATGTCGAACTACCGGCTGGCTCCGGCTGCGGGGCCGGCGCGCCCGGCGGACCAGAAGCTGGTCACACTCGACTGCGGCAGGGCACACAAGGTGCTCGGCTGGAAGCCGCAGGTCAAGTGGGAAGAAGGCTTGCGCTGGACCCACGAGTGGTTTGCTGCCAACCGGGGCTTCTTCACCGGCTAGCCCATTCCGAACATCTTCGCGAACGGCAGCTTGCCTTTCTTGAAGTGCTTCATCATCCTTTGCATTTCCTTGAACTGGCGCATGAAGAGGTTGATGTCCTGAACCGTGCTGCCGCTACCGAGCGCGATACGCCTGCGGCGTCCGGCGTTGAGCACACGCGGATCGCGGCGCTCCTGGGGCGTCATTGAGCGGACGATGGCCTTGACCCGCACGAGTTCTCTTTCGCCCAGCGCTATCTGTTCCTCGTTGAGCTTGAAGCCCGGCAGGAGCTTGAGCATCTGCGATAGCGGTCCCATCTTCTGGGTCTGCTCCATCACGTTCATGAAGTCCTCGAGTGTGAAGCGCTCTTTGGACAGCCGATGGGCGATGGCTTCGGCGTCCTTTTCCTCTATGCTCTCCTCGACCTTTTCGATGAGCGTCACGACGTCACCCATCCCCAGTATCCAGCTGGCCCACCTCTCGGGGTAGAAAGGCTCAATTTCATCGGGTCTCTCGCCCGTACCAACGAAGCGGATGGGCACGCCGACGGTTTCGCGGATGGAGAGCGCCGCGCCGCCACGGGTGTCGCTGTCGAACTTTGAGAGGATGACGCCGGTGAGCGCCACCTTCTCGTTGAAGGCTTGCGCGATGTTCACCGCCTCCTGGCCGGTCATTGCGTCGGCGACGAGGAACACTTCCACCGGCTCCACGACCTGCCTGATGGCTGTGAGTTCGTCCATCAGCTCAGTGTCAATCTGCAGCCGTCCCGCGGTATCGAACAGCACCGGTGAGAAACCTTCCTTGCGGGCGTATGAAAGCGCTTCGCGGGCGAGATCCACCGGCGTGGTTGCAGTTCCTGAATGGGCGGCAACGCCGATCTCACCTGCGATTATGCTGACTTGCTCGACGGCAGCGGGCCGTTTCAAATCCAGCGCGACGAGCAGCGGCCGCTGGCCTTCGTTTCTGAAGCGCAGTGCCAGCTTACCTGCGGTTGTCGTTTTGCCCGAGCCCTGCAGGCCGATGAGCATCATCGGCGAGAAGCGTCCGGCGTAGGATGTCGCGGCGAGTTGCGCCGCTTCGTCGCCGCCAAGGACGTTGACCATCTCCTCGTGGACGAGCTTGACTATCGTCTGGGCCGGTGTCAGGGCGCGCCCTACCGTTTCGCTGGCGAGTTTGTCTTTCAGCCGTGTGACGAAACCGCGCGCGACTTTAAGGTTCACGTCGGCTTCGAGCAGCGCGATACGGATCTCACGCAAGCCACTTTCGATTTCGGCGGCGTTCAGGCGCGCGCGGCTGCGAAATCCCCCGAGGATCTTCTGCAACCGGTCTGACAGCGCATTGAACATCACCGGTGATTCTACCAGAGAGGACACTGTGGAAGTTGGATGGTTGTTAGCTTTTGGCTGTTGCTCGTAGGGGCATGGCATGCCATGCCCTTACAAGAAGACGGTGGGCCACAGGTCCCCGACCTTCAGCGACGGAATTTGAGCTTGCATCACGCTTCTGCTAGAATACCCGACTGCGGAGGTTGATGTGAGTTACGTAATCGCAGTGGTGCTCCTGCTAATCATAGCGAGCATCAGTATCGGAATGATTGTTATGACGCTGTCGCTCAACACCAAGAGCGAGGGGCTCGGCGCGGCAATAACTGGCAGCGCGGGCGACGCATACCGCGGAGCCGTCGGCGTCGAGGAGAAAAAGCGGCAGCTACTGGCGCGCCTGGGCTATACGTTCTTGATTATCACGTTCCTCTTCTCACTCATCTACCGCAACATATTTGGCTAGACCGCCCCGCTTTCCGGGGTTTCGCGGGAAGTGTAGATGTTGCATAGCCACCCAACCGCATCACCACGCACCGTGCCAGCCTTCTCGCGGTCAGACATGAGAAAGCGCGACAAGCCGGACGCGCCTCAAGGATGAGCATACCCTCGAAGAACTTCGGACTGCTGGCGCTCGTGTGCCTGGCATTCCTCGTACTGGGAGAATGGGAACCGCTCGGTTACCGCTTCTTCTATGCCGGAATTGCCTTGCTGCTGCTGCTCCTTGCTCTGGACTACGCCGTCACGCGCCGAGAGCAAGGGCCGCAGATTACGCGCGAGACCCCCGACATCTGGGCTGTGGACTATCCGGGGAGCTACATCGTCTCAGTGCGTAACATAGTTGGACGCCGGATAACCGGCGTGTTCGACGAGCATTCGTTCAGCTATTTCCGCAAGGAGCTGCCTCCTGGCGCCTTCACACTGGACAAGGGCGAGACGAAGCGGTTCACCGTCCGCTTCACGCCGCCCGTCCGCGGGAGAATCTCGCCGGGACCGGCGTTGCTACGCTACACGAGCCGGCTGGGATTCTGGTTCGTGGCGCGTCGTTATGATCTGAAGGACGAGATAAAGGTCTATCCGCACATCTCAGATTATCTTGCGCTGGACCCGTTTCTGCACCGGCAGCGCGCGTATACCCGCGGGCAGCACGCAATAAGGATGCTTGGCGAGGGAACCGAGTTTGACAGCCTGCGGGACTACCAACCGGGAGACGACTACGCCAAGGTGAACTGGAAAGCCACTGCGCGCACCAGCCGACCCATCGTCTCGCAATACCGCGCCGAGCGGGACCGGGAGATAGTGACCGTGCTCGACGGCGGGAGGCTTATGTTCGCCGGCATCAACGGCAAATCGCGCTTCGACCGCTATCTGGACGCCGTGGCGCAGTTGAGCTACGCCCTGCGCCTGGAGAACGACCGCCTGGGGCTGCTGCTGTTCGACCGGGAGGTGCGTTTCTACCGGCAACCGACACGGCAGCCGGACGTGCTGGCAGATCTGTTCCCGTTCTATCCACAACACGTCGAAAGCGACTTTATGGGTATGTACGCCTTTTTAAGTAAGCGCCACCCGAAGCGGGCTCTAGTATTCGTATTCACGGAGTTTACGGACGGGATTACGGGCGAGCGGGCGTTTGCCGCGCTGGCGTCGCTGGCACGGCGGCATCGGGTGGTGGTCATTATCCTGGACGAGCCCAGGCTCTACGAGACCGCGACTGCGTCCATCGACAGCGAGGAGCAGTTTTTCATGCACGCGGCTGCTGTCTCACATCTGAGAGGCAAGAAGTCGCTGTGTGAGCGAATGCGCAGGGCCAGCATCGATGTAATTCGCACCTATGCGGATAAGCTGAACGCCGATGTTATCAACAAATACCTGGAGCTAAAGGCCCGCAACCTTGCCTGAGGGCAATTGCGGCCTGCCGGAATTTCAGCTTTGCGACGCGCTTCGCGCAAGGGCTTAACAGCTAGGTGGGCAGCTAGCGAGGCTAACAGGGTTTGGCAAGGTGGGCGTGCGGGTATAATACGCCGTGAGTATTACGCGTGCGTTCGCGTGTGCTTCCTTGACAGCCCGAACGCAAGTGCAGGATAATACTCAGGTTGTGTTCAATCTGGAGGGAATGATGTCGCTATCCAGAGCCTCTCGAGTTGCCTTGGCGATAATGCTACTCATCGCTGCTCTCGCATACGGATGCGGAGGCGGTGACGACGGTACTACACCGGGCCCTACTTCGCCCGATGCCCAGGGCACTAATGTGGCCAAGATATACCAGGTCCTACCCGGAATCACTGTGTATGGCGTTGACCATACTTACCGGACCCAGGATTTCACCGACGATGCGAAGGAATGGGACCCCGTGTTCGACCTGATCTCACAGGCGCAGACCAGCCTGGATATTGCGGTCATGCGGATTAATCGTCAGGCCTTTGTAGACGCGCTCCTGGACAGGTCGGCCACAGCGCACATTCGAATTGTAACGGAGAAGGCCTACTACGAAGATCCGCTGTACCGCCCGTTCTACCAGCAGCTTCTGAACCCTCTGCGGAACAACGGCAACATTGAGATCGTTACTGACAAAGAGGGCACCCCAAGGCTGATGCACTCGCGCTTTATGATAATCGACCACGCTAAGGTTGCCGTTGGCAGCTACAACTTCAGTGTGGAGGGCAGCGAGCGCACGATGGGCGACGTGGTTGTGATAAACGACGCGCGAATTGCCGATGCGTTCGAGGACCAGTTCGAACAGATGTTCGTTGAGGGCAAGTTCGGCGCCCATAAGCGCGATTCGATCCAGCATATTTACTCCGTGGGCGGAGGCACGGCGCAGGTCGAGGTTTATTTCGGGCCGACTGACGTGCCCCGTAACATCGTGGTTGCTGAGATTGCAGCCTCGCGGTACGTTATTGGAGCCGTGCAGCAGTTCTCAGACATGACGCTGGCCAACTATATATACCAGTGGCTGATGGGCAGCGCTGGCATGATAGAGAGCGGCACCGGTGTGACGGTCGAGAATCGCGCCCTGTACTTGACGATAAACGACATCGGCGCGTACGGTGACCGGTATGAGAACGAGATATACGATGCGTTGGTCGCCGGCATGGCCGAAGGCGGTGCTGGAGGGGACAGTGCCTATGCCGCGGGATTCATAGTCAATCAGCCGCCTGATAGCATCTGGGCGAGTGTCGGTGCACACTTAAACCACAAGTACGTTTACGCCGACCACGCAGCTATTCGCAACGGTCTGCCTTCCGTGATGATCAGCACTGGCAACTGGACGACGCAGGGCTTCGACCTTAATGATGAGGTCATCGTGATATTCCGGGGGACGACGCTGACCTCGAAGTATCACTACGCGTACTGGTTCCAGACGGCTCATCTGGGCTCCGACTTCATCACACGTGATGTGCGAGAGGACGCCCAGATATCGCTGATGTACCCGTTCATCACCAATCTGGAGGCGGAGGATCCCCGCATTCCTCGCGATCCAGCGCTTGCGGACTTGAGCTGCGGCTTGATTCACGGCCAAGTCACGAATTTCCAGCGCGAATTCACTTATCAGGACTCCGACGGCAATCTGCAGACCATGCAGATCGACTTGATGTGGGAGATAACGGGAGAGTACTACTTCGGCGGCGATATCACGGGTTACGTAAACCCGGTCTTTGATGAGTACGAGTTAACCAACCCGGACGACAACTACATTCTCGTGGTACCCGCGGGACGGATTGAGGTTAAGGCGGTTGTGACCGATCCCAATGGCACACCGGTTGACCTGTTCACACCGGACGCCAAGATTATCGACATAGGGCCTGGCGGCGTGCGGAGTGAGGATTTCAGCGTATCCGGCGTGCAGATTGGCGATAGCGCGCCCGGCGGTGCCTAACAGGGCACGGTAGACCTTCCGAAAAACAGGATTTATGGTGGAATTATGAAGCGATTAGTGATTAAGGTTGCTGCATTGATCCTTCTGGCCCTCGTGCTAGGCGTTACCGCGTGCGGCGGCGGCGGCGGGGGCGGTGACGGGCAAGAAGGTGGCGGACTGGAAGGCTTTTCACCCATCCCGCCATTCGGCGGACCAACTGGGGGGGACCCGGAGGAAAGGACTCCCTACAGCACAGGCAACTTCACGCTCCCTGGAGGCGCACAGTTCGCCGACCTGCGTGGCGTGGCTGTCGGCAAGCGCTACGTCTATGTCGCCGACATGAACGCGCTCTACTGCTTCGACCTCCTGGGTAATCTGGTCAACATAGCTGTCGGCGCGAGCGCGGGCTGGGATACCATCCAGGACGTGGCTGTACTCCCACCAGACCCATTCCCCGAAGACGGCGACGATACCGAATATCCCTTCCCTGACTACCCGGTTATCGCAGTTAACCAATTTGATACCGGCCAGTGGGGAGGCATTGCTGTTATATACGCTCCCAATCTGGACGACCAGGTGACGCGCGAAGACCGGGTGACGCCGTCCGGGCTCAAGTTCTACCCACTGCCGAGGATTCAGGATTTCTTTGCCTTCACCACCTATCCCTGCACACCACTCCCGACGCCTCCGCCCTGCTATCTGGACCTTATGCGCACCCACGGTATGGACGTAACGCGCGAGGGCACAATCGTAATTATCCTGGATATTGACAACACCTGCACTACCGTCTCTCCAGACTACCCCCAGGCTATGGTCTTCTTCGATCCCCAGGACGGCTATCTGATAGCTCCAAGGTTGGGGAGAACCATACGGCTGGGTGAGGATGAGGATACGATGAGGACCATTGATGCCCCCTTCTTCTGGAGCGGATACGGCGATGCTGTTGGCTCGTGCAGCCATTTGGCGATTGCCGACAAGTACCCACAGAACAGAACCGGCTTTCAGAGGCTTTACGTGCTCGATTACATAATGGAAACCGACTTTGTCGGTTTCAGCAGCATAACTGTGGACATGACCGAAGTGCCGTTCAACTACACGGTGCGCGGCCTGCTGGACACGCCTTACGGCTATTCGCCGATCATCGGACTTCCTGCCGGCGCTCTGCCCGGAAGCTTCTCGTGGAGCCCGCCGTACAATCCCGACGGTGGCCTTGAGGACCCGGACCTCAACCAGGGCGGCCCGTCAGGGATGGGCGTTGACCCGCGTACCGACGAGCTTTATGTGTGCGACCCGGGGAACCGGAGAGTTCAGGTATTCAATCCTGAGGGTTACTACGTGAAGCAGATAGGTGACGGCATTAGGGGCACTGCCGGGAACCACCTGGTTGCCCCCGGCGAGGTGTTCGTTGGGCTCGACGGAACGGTCTTCGTCTGCGACACCTATGGTGGCGAGGATGCAGCCGGGCTGCTCCGCGTATTCCCGTCAGCTCCTGCGCCTTACGACTTCGGGAGCGTTGGCGGATTTGTGTACAACGCGGGCCTTCAGCCGCGCGTTGGAATGGCGGGTGCGCTGGTGTCCATCATGGACGTCAACGGGCCCATCGACAGCGTGGAGACCAATATCAACGGCGAATACCGGTTCGAAGACCTGCCTTTGGGGATGTACCATCTGGTTGCCACGAAGACGAACTTCAGCACCGACCACACAAGCCTTGAACTCATCAACGACGAAACGGTGCTGGTTAGCTTCAACCTGTATCCGCGGGAGCCTCACACCATCGGCAACTACGTCGGCGCGGTTTACGACGATGTCACTCGCCTGCCCATCCCGGAGGTTACCGTGCGCATCCTGCCGACATCGATGACAAGAACCACGGACCAGTACGGTAAATTCAACTTTGACGACATCCTTGCCGGCGATTACCAGGCTGAGTTCACGCACCGGTACTACGCTACCGTGACCAAGGACGTTCACATCGTTGCCGGCCAGACCACCAACGACTACACAATCTATATGACCCCGTTGCCGCGTGAATAAGCGACCGGATTGAACCTGCTAGAATCAGCCCTGCAGCCTTCAAGGCTGCGGGGCTTTTTCTATGCGCCTGTCAGTCATCGTACCCAACTTCAACGGCGAGCAGTTGCTTCCGGCTCTGCTGGAGAATCTCCAGGACAGCCTTTCGCCGGCGCAGTACGAATGGGAGATTATTGTTGCGGATGATGCGTCGACCGACGGCAGCTGCACGCTGGTTACCGGGCGTTTCCCCCACGTGCGGCTGATTGCCGGTGAGCGAAACCTAGGGTACGGCGGCAATTGCAACCGGGGTGCGGCGGCAGCATCGGGGAAGTATCTGGCATTCGTCAACTCCGACGTCTCGCTGGATGGAGACGTGTTCGCGCCGCTGATGGCAAGGCTGGAGGGGTCACGCGGCGTGTTCGCACTGATGCCGCTCGTGTTCACCGAAGCTCTGGGGCGGGTCGAGAACCTTCAGGAGATGTGGATATCGCGCGGTTTGCCCTGGCTGAGGCCGGTGTCGGAAATCATTGTTGAGGACTGGCAGGAAGCTGTGGACATGCTGGGTGACAAGCTCAGGACCGCGCCCCTGTGCGGGGCGTTCTTCGTCTGCCGCCGTGAGCATTTCAACGCATTGGGCGGCTTTGACCCGGTGTTCGGGCGCGCGTACTGGGAGGATGTGGATCTGGGCTACCGGGCGCGCCGGCTGGGGCTGGGGACCGTTATCTGTACGGACGCGGTGGTTAAGCATGCGCATTCACAAACGCTCAATCGCGTGCTGAGCGATCGCGGCAAGAGGAGAAGCCTGCTGCGCAACCAGGCGCTCTTCCTCCGGCGGAACCTGGATCTGCTCCGGCCCATCCCGTGGTATCGGCTGTATCTTCTGTTGCGGATACCGCAGAGGATACTGTCCGGCGACTGGGGCACGATACCGCTGTATCTATCAATGGCGTTCGGCTCTGCGCACCGGTAGCGTGTGCTAGAATAGGCCCACTAAGTTAGGAGGTACGATCCCATGTCCGAGGTTGTGATACTTGATGCCACTCGAACGGCGATAGGCAAGTACGGGGGAATACTGAAGGCTATTCCAGCGGTTGATCTTGGTGCCCACTGCATCAAGACGCTCGTTGAGCGGAATAATCTTCCCACCAACGAGATTGACGATGTGATCATGGGTATGGTGGTGCAGGCCGGAGTCGGTCAGATTCCTTCCCGCCAGTGCGCCGTCAGGGCAGGACTGCCGGTTGAGATACCGTCGTTTACGGTCAACAAGGTGTGCGCGTCCGGGATGCGGTCAATCACGCTGGCGGACACGCTGATGAGAGTCGGCCAAGCCGAGCTCATCATCGCCGGAGGCATCGAATCCATGAGCCAGGTTCCTTACGCGTCCTTCAACATGCGCTGGGGCAAGCGAATGGGCGATGAGACCCTGGCAGACCTGATGATTCACGACGGTTTGTGGTGCGCGTTCGACGATGTGCATATGGGGCTTCACGGGGATGCGATCGCCAAGCAGTACGACCTTTCCCGTGAGGCGCAGGACGAGTACGCCTGCCGGAGCCAGAACCTTACCGAGGCGGCGATAACCGAAGGCCGCCTGGCGGAGGAGATAACGCCCTTCCCGGTCCCGCAACGCAAGAAAGACCCGATAATGTTCGAGCAGGACGAGTTCCCGCGGTTCGGAACCACGGTCGAGAGCCTGGCCAAGCTGCGTCCGGCTTTCGCGAAGGACGGCACTGTCACCGCTGGTAACGCGCCCGGAGTCAACGACGCTGGCGGCGCGGCCATTGTCTGCACCCGCGAGAAGGCGGACAAGCTGGGCATCAAGCCGCTGGCGACAATCGTTGATTACGCTTACGCAGCGTTAAAGCCCAGCGAGTTCCCGATAGCACCCGCAGTGTCCACCAAGAAGCTCCTGGACAAAGTCGGGATGACGCTTGACCAGATCGATCTGCTGGAATTCAACGAGGCGTTCGCCGCAGTGGCGCTTGCCTGTGGCAAGGAGCTGAACTGGGATCTGGAAAAGGTGAACGTCAACGGGGGCGCTATCGCACTGGGTCATCCGATCGGCATGAGCGGCACGCGCGTAACGATGACGCTTGCCTATGAGCTTCGCCGGCGCGGTGGCGGCTACGGAATCGCTGCCATCTGCTCAGGATCGGGGCAAGGAGATTCGATCCTGCTCAAAGTCGAGGGCTAGCCCGCGGCGGCAGGTGTCGCTCGAAGAACCGGAACCAGTTTTCGCCGAGAACGCCGGCTACAATCTCGTTGGTGCTGCCCCGGCGCTTCAATTCCGCGCCAAGCTTCGGGAGATCAGCGATGGTGTCCAGACCTTCAGGGGTGTTTTTGGCGGTTAGCCCGCCGTCGAAATCCGAGCCTATACCCACGCTCTCGCTGCCCAGATGTCCCAGCAGGTATTCGACGTGTTCGGCCACACGGGACATGGGTGTCTGCGGGCCTCCGCTCTGCCACGAGCTGTCCAGGAATCCGTTGTAGAGCAATGTGCCCACGACGGCACCGCGCTCTTGCATCGATTGGAGCTGCTCGTCGGTAAGGTTTCGCGTGTCTTCACACAGCGCGGCGGGATTGCTGTGCGTTGCGCAAACCGGGCCGCTCCATTGACCCAGCGCATCGAAGAAGCTCTCCTCGTTGAGATGCGAGACGTCAAGGACGATCCCCAGTTCGCGCATTTTGTGGAGCAGCAAGGCGCCTTTACGCGTCAGTCCGCCGTGGTGCTTCGCGCCAGTGGCCCACTGGTTTCGCTCGTTCCACGTCAGCGACAGCATCCGCAATCCCTTCTCGTGGAACACCTGCAGCTCGTCGGGTGATTCCAGAAGGTCCGCCCCCTCCATCGCCAGCAAAAAGCCCCAGACTTCCGCGCTGGAAGCCGCCCTCTCGCGCAGATCGCGCAGTTCATCGACGCTCGCCACCTGCATCACGTGTTGGGGGAACTTCTCTGGTAACTCCAGGTAGAACTCCAGTTCGCGCAGAAGCCGCTTCCTCCGCACGGAACGCGGCGCATTGTGCTCGGCGAACAGCGTGACGCAGGAGAGCACCACACCGCCGGTGAACAAGGCTGGCAGCGTGATCATAGCCTTTTCGGCGGTCTCAGTGAGCGAGAAATCGCGCCTGTACTTGTGCACGTGCCAGGCGATGTCCTGATGCGAGTCGACTATGAACGGTCGCGGGCTTCCCACGTCAGAAGTCTAGCACAGTGAAAGGATACAATCCGGCTGCTCTTGGCAAGCGATCCGGATCCGGGTAGTGAATCAAGGCGGCAGCGGATCGAGACTTATGGCCACTTCTTCAGCCACCTGGCTTCGATCTTCTCGCCCATCTTCCAGAGCTCGTATTCGGCGCTCTTGGCGAGATGCGTTCCCGCACTGAGAGCTATGACCCTGCGGTACAGCTCCTTTGCCTCTTCTTCCTTGCCGTTGACGCAGGTGACGAATGCCAGATTGAAGAGCAGGTCAGGTGTCTCTCTAAGGGTGCAGGCCTCTATTAGTGTTTTCTCAGCGTCCACGAACTGATGGCTGTTGAACAACGCATCAGCGTAAGCGGCGACGGCGTCAAAGCTATCGTGGTTTTCGTCGTATTTGGCTTTCGCCCTTCGAAGCAGCTCTTCGCGTGTGCGCGGTGCCAGCACAGTGCTGGCCTTTGCGTCAGAGAACAACTCGACGTTGTTGACCAAGCGGGACACCTCCTAAGGCTCTCACATTCTACCTCATTTTAACGGTTCTAGCATCACTTCGATTGTAGAATCAGCCGATAGACCGCCGCGTATTTCAAGGTTTTCTTCACGAACTGCTCGTTTTCGCTGTTTGGTATCAGCTCGACGAACAGAACCGGATCGGCGGTTCCCACAAGCTGTAACCAGCGGTTGAGGTTGCCCGGCCCCCCGTTGTAGGCCGAAAGCACGAGGTGGTCGCGCCAGTACGCTGTCTGCAGGCTGGAAAGGTACGCTGCGCCCAGGTGGATGTTGCGCTCCGGGTCGGTAAGGGCACGTCCGCGCAGCTCTTCAGGCAGAAAGCGGCTGAAGGAACTCGCCGTGCCGGGCATCAGTTGCATCAACCCCTCTGCCCCTGCAGACGAGGTGGCGTCCAGCTCGAAGTTGCTCTCCTTCTTCATTACGGCGTAGATAAGTGCGGGTTCAACGTTGTAGCGACTGGCGGCCGCCTGCGCTTCCTCAATGTACGGCGTGGGATACGCAACGGAGAGCACGTAGGCTGTCAGCGCCTCATCAAAGACGGGGCCGTCCTCCAGAAGCCCGGTGGCCATCCAGCTCGCGGCCTTGGTGTTCCTGGTCAGTTCCGAGTTGCGCAGACAGATGGCGGCGAGCAGCGGCGGGAGTTCGCTGTAGTCCGCGACGCTAGAGACCGAGAGCACAAGGTCGTGCAGGAATGCGCCCGCCAGATACTCGGCTGCGCACTCGTCCTGCAGGTAGAACGCGTTGTCGTCCGTTTCAATGCGGTCACGTGTCAGCGCGCCAAGCGCCTGTAGCTCGTAGTAGCTGAAGTTCCTGACGAATATGGATTCGCGTTCGAGGGCGGCTGTTTCGTTATCGCCAGCCTTCTTCGCAAGCGCTATTCTCCAAAAGCGTGCGACCTCAGGCGCGAGTTTCTCAACTTCCGAAACGGTCTCCCGTGCCAGGCCGTCGCGGTCAGTCAGCACCGCCAGCGCAATGAGTTCCTCGCACGCCTTAATACGGTGATCGCTCGCCGCGTCAGCTATTACGCCTTTGAGTAGTTCGATCGCCTTTGCCTTGTCAAGGTCTGCGGAACGCTCCTTCAGGAGCTGGTAGTACTCAAAAAGGGCGTCGCTCTGGCGCGGGCCATCGAGTTTGGCAGCCTTTTCGAAGTACCCCCTCGCGGGAAATGTCTGGCCCTGCTTCCACAGCATCCGCGCGAAGTTCAGGTACGAGGTTTGCAGGACGCCGTCGGGCGCAGGCAAGAGATTTTCGGTCAGAAGCAGTGCTTCGAAATCCTTTCGGTTCTTGGTCTCGGAGTAGAGCAGGGAGAGCGCTTCCATTGCCTGGAAACGAGCTTCTGTCGTGCCCTTATTTAAGGATAGCTGCGAAAGCGGCTCTTCCCCTCGCGGTAACTCCTTGAGAGCTTCGAGAAGCTCCACCCAGGCATAGAGCAGGTTATCTCCATCGTCACTGGTGAAGTCTCCGGCCAGATCATCGAAGTTCCCGTCCAACGCCTCTAGCGCGTTCGCCAGACCGAGTGCGGTGGAACGCTTGGTGCCGTAGCGGTCGGGATGCTCTGCGAGAGCTTGCAGGAAATACAGCGCAGCCTTCACAGGCTCCTCGCGTGTCCGGTAGTAGTTCCCTAGGTCCACCAGCGCCTTTGGGTACTCCCATGAAGTGCTTGCGCGAGCGATGCGACTTAAGTAATTGGAGAAGAAGCCCTCTTGCCCGCCTGCGATTGCCGCTTGGAGCTGGTTGAGGGCGACACGGGCAGGCAGGCCAGCGGGCGCTTTCACTGCCAGCTTGCCCAGCAGATAACGTCCCTGCTCAGCTTCGCGTTCGTCGCCTTCGCGGATGAGCGCTCTTGCGTAGTAGTACTGCAAGTAGGGCTTTAGCTCGGGCGAGACTCCGTCGCGCCAGGCCATCCAGAAGTAGTCCTTCGCCGCGTTCCAGTCGCCGAGCAACGCCAGCTGGTAGCCCACAAAAAACTTCAGGTTCTGATAGGCCGGATATCCCTGCAACGCCGAGAGCTTGCCTTCGGAGAAGTGGTTGATGATGGTTCCCGTCTCTTCAGCTTCTGCGAGAACCTGCACCTGGAAGTCTCGCGTGAGCTCCAGCAGGTCGTCGTGTATGCCTGCTGAGTGCGCGAGGAGATCTGCGCGTCCGAAGTTGCCCTTTAGCGTGAGCACTCGCACCAGCCCGGCGAGATCCTCGCCCTGCGGGTCTGCTGCCGCCTCTGCGAGCGCTTCGCGATACGCTGCTTCCAGATATCCCTTCTCCAGCTTCTGTTCGAAGCCAAGCGTCAGGGGGTAGACTGTGACTGCGTAGTACCACGCTCCCAGGCCCGTCAGGAGCAGTGCAACGATGACCACGGCTATTGCCTTGCGAGACATTGAAAGCCAGCGATTCCGGGAGGTGGTCAGTGCCCGCCACGGCGTTAGGAGAGATACTCGCGCTTGACGCGCCGGCCGAGCTTACAGATTATGTCGTAGTTGATGGAGCCACAGAAGGTGGCGAATTCGCTGAGCGTAATCTCCTCGTTCCCCTGGGCTCCGATGAGCACGACTTCCTCGCCGACCTGTACCTCCTGTTCGTCTTCGGCGTTAATCATCAAATAGTCCATGTTCACGACGCCGGCCACTTCGCGGCGCTTGCCTCGGAAGAGCAAATGCCCGCCGGGGAAGAACTGGTAGGGGATGCCGTCCGCGTAGCCGACGGGAATGGTAACGATGCACGCATCCTGAGGTGTTCTGTACTGGTGCCCGTACGACACGCCGGAGTTCGCGGGAAGCCTCCGTACGTCCACCACCTGGGTGCTGAAGCGGATGACCGGCTTCACGTCCAGTTTCGGGCCCTGATGCTCCGGCGGGTGGTAGCCGATGGCGAGGATGCCGATGCGCGTCATATCCATCCGGCTTTCGGGGAACGCCAGCGCCCCTGTCGAGCTGGCGATGTGCTTTATTGCCCGGACGCCAAGTCGGGACTCGATTTCTTCCGCACATTCACGAAAGATCCGCGTCTGCTCCGGAATGAGGGGATCGTCCGGCCTGGAAGTACCGGCGAAGTGGGAGTAGATACCCTCAACCGCCACGTGCGGATTCTCCGCAATACGGTCGAGCAGTTCAGGGAGGATCTCCGGCGTCGTGCCCACGCGGCGCATACCCGTGTCGAGCTTGATGTGCACTCTGGCGACGGTTCCCAGCTCGGCGGCTGCATCTTCCAGCTTGGGGATGTTCTCGGGCCGGTATACGCCCAGGCTCAGGAAGTGACGCAGCGCCAGCTTGTAGTGCTCCGGCGGAGTGTAGCCCATCACCAGGATGTTGCCCATGTAGCCCGCCTGCCTGAGCTCCAGCGCTTCGTCAACCACCGCCACGCCTACCATCACGTCCGGGAGCTGGGAGATGGCCGGCAGCAGCCCAACTGCACCCAGGCCGTAGGCATTGGCCTTTATGACCAGGAGGAGTCTGCCGCCAAACGTATCCTGGATTAGCTCGACATTGCGGCGGTATTCGTTGAGGTCAATCGTTATCTTGGTGTACGAGTGCTGCATTCTCGATTACCCTACGCGAAGCGTCGGATAAGCCCGAATCGCCGCATAATCCTATCATACGCCCTGATTGCGTCACCCGACATTCTGCGGGTCTCGCTCTGCCCGGCGAGTTCACGCGCGAGCTGCGCAGCCCTGGGTTCAGAATAGCCGACCTGCCGGAGCAAGGCCACTAGCTCTTCCGGATCAGCGCTGACGTCAATCCCCAGCACTGACTGAATCGCGAGTTTCTGTGCGCTTTGCAGGTGCCCGGCCTGCCGCCACAGTTCCGCCTGCGCGCGAACGCGCTCAAGGGTCGAAGGAAACTCAATCACCGGCTGTTCAATGTCGTGTCCCAGCGGGAACATCTTGGGCAGCAGAAGAATGATTACTCCCAGAAGTGCCAGCAGGACGAGCTGCCCCGTCCGCGTCTGGAATAGCAGAGCTGTGGTGCTGACAGCGGGTTGCGCGTATCCATGAATAGCCTCAAAGAACGCCAGACCGCCTGCTTCGTGGTGTGACAGCAAATTGAAGACGAACACAGCGTTGTCCGCCCGGCCGATATCGCGGTTGGTGAAGAGCTCGCTGACATTTGCTGCAACCCAGGTGCCGCGACCTGAGCGCCCTATAAAGAGGAACGGCCGGTCGGTTTCCTTGAAGAAGTAGACTTCCTGCGCTGTGGCGAACGCTCTTTCGTCCTCCGACAGCGGGACTATCGCCTGCAGGGGATGGAATCCCCCGGCCTGAAGCTCAGTGACGCCAGCGAAGTATTTCTCTGGCAATCCGCTCGTGTGAAGGTGGATGAAGCCGGCTGCGTCAACTTCCCAGGGGATCTCGTAGCGCGCCACCTCGGGTCCCAGCTCAGCGGCTTTCTCTTCCGGACTGTGAACGCCGGGTGGTGCTTGCGCCGGTGCGTCTTCTGTGTCTTCCGGTTGCTCCGCTGCGCTCTTCGCCTGGAAGTCCTTGTTCTCCATCGGCGGCAGGTAGACGATAGTGTTGCCGCGCTCCTCGGTGAGTTTCCACAATTCGTCGGAATCGACCCAGTTGTAGGTAACGGAACCTGCGAAGTCATCTCCCACGACCAGCGTGACATCGGGCGGCAGCACGTCGAGCGGTAGCCCGTAGAAGTCGGCCTTCACACCGTTGTTTCTCAGCAGCAGGTAAAGCGCGTTCATCCCCAGCGGTGTCTTAGCAGTGGCGGACAGAGGATTCTCCGGTGCATGCCTTCCGGGCCGCCACACGGATACGAGCAGGATGGCCAGCACAGCAACTGCGCCAAGCGCAATGAGAGCCGTATTCAGACGCCTATTTCTCATCGGGCTCTTCCTCGTTGAGCCGTCTCAACACGAGCGCATAGTTCCGGGCGTTCTCGTAGTCGGCGCGGTTCACCACCGCGCCGCCGTAGAAGCTGGAGTCGAAGTAGCGCTTGAGCCCGGTGAATTCGCTTACGGGCGCGCCCTCCATTGCCATCAGTTTCGCCCGCAGCATAACCGCAGGCGTCGTGGTCGCAGCCTGCCCGAACAGGGAAAGCACGGCGGCTTTGAACAGCAGCCGCACAGCCTCAGGGAAATCGCCCCGCGCACCGGCGGTTGCGGCCCGCTCAAAAAGCATTGCCGGTGTGAGTTCGTCCCGGTCCCGCCGCCCGGCAGGGGCGCCGCGCCGTTCGAAGAAGCTCTCGCTTACCACGCGCCAGATCAGTATCAGCATTACCGCTGCGGCGACGGCAAGCAGGACGAACATCAGCCACGGCGCATTTTCGCCGACTCGCTGGCCCGTGTCATAGATTCGGTTCCACATGTTGTCCCAGGCGCGTCTCAGCCATTGCAGCCAGCGGGGCACGGGCCGTGGCTCGCCCTGGCCCGCGAACTTAAACTCCGGGCGGTTCAGGATGGTTCTGATTTCGGTGCGAAGCTGTGCGGCGCGTGAAGCGTGCTGATCGCCGGATAAGATATCGGCTTCCACTTCTGATGTGGCTTGTGTAGCGGTTTCAGTTGTGGCAGGTTCCTGGGGAGACGCCGCTGCGGGCAGCAGCACTAGCGCCAGGGAAGCGGCGAACGTCAATACAAACAGATAGCGTACATGCATCGCCATCAATAATACCGCGGCGAGAAGACCAGGTCGAGCCGCTTACCCTTGCCACGACGCCGAAGATCCGCAAACGCTCTGGCAGAGAAGCGCTTGAGCAGCACGGAGCCGCGCAGCATATAGCCCGTTTCCTTTCCGCGCTTTAGCACGCGGCTGGAATCCCAGTTCAGCACACCGCTGGCAAACTCAAGCTGGCCTTTCATCTCCTCAGCGAAGTCGCCAATTGCTTTCTGCCGGCTGCCATAGAGCGTGAAGTTGACCTGCACGTTAAACGGCGGGAGGTGATACTGCCTGCGCAGCGCGTCAAGCTCCGCACGGGCCTGCCCTCCTCGCGCTCCCAGGAGAGCCCTGACCGCCTCAGCAAGCGCCCGGGGTGCGAGCACAATCGTACGCTCAATCCGGCCTTCGTAGAGGTGTGCCAGCCGCGACAGTTCGGCAACGACCGCAAGTTCGGGCGTGTCACCGTCGCCCTTCGGCCAGATGTCCTGAGCCACATAGATCAGCGCTAGTGGATGGTAGAAGTGAAGCGGTGTGAGAAGAGCGCTCGTCCCGATGAGGACATCTGTTCGTGAAAGGTTGGGCACGCGGATGCTCCCCCTGCGCTTGCGGGTGAGAAAACCCACGCGTGGAGCCGGACGCTTTCCCAGCTTGCGAAGCTGCTTGCGGACGCGGCGCGCAAGCCCTTCGACGCCGATTATCGTGACGCCGAGCTGCCGGGAACCGCAGGCCGGGCATTCCGCGGCCGACTCGATGTGCCCGCAGCGCGAGCACTCAAGCTCTCTGGACTCCGGAAGGTATGCCAGTGCCCGCCCGCACTGGGGGCACACCACGCGCTCGTGGCACCATTCGCAGAAGACCTCGTGGCCCGTGCCGACGGCGTTGTTGTAGACCAGAGCCTGGTTTTTACCGTGCGCGACGCCGGCAATGGCATCAACCATCTGATCGATGCGGGCGCCGGGTGTGCCGTCCAACGGTATGACTTCCGCGTTCACTGTCATGCCGTCCAGGTCAAGCGGCAGCGGCGTGAGCGGCACAAGCGTAAGCGACGTGCCCGAGAGCGCACACATCAGCAGGCAGTCTATGAGCGAGTCGTAGCGGGGGAACTGCTGAGAGCTGTATACGTCCGCCGTGGGGTCCAGGATAGTCACACGAGCGAATGGCGCGTGCAGCAAGAGGAAATGAGAAGCACGCTTGCCGACTACCAGCACCGGCTCGGACGATGCAAGCCTTGCCGCCAGCGCGCGCACATCCGCCGCCTTCGCGTCCGGGTCGAAAACGCATACGTGCTTGCGCAACCGCGCCGGAGTAGCGGCGAGGAGCCTGTCTATATGCCACTGGGTTGGCAGCAGAAGCAGCTCGTGGCCGGTGATACTGCCGAGCGCGCTTCTGACATTCGAGGGTGATAGCAGCTCGCGCCAGGGAATGTGCCGTACCGCCAGGGGCACTTCCAGCCCGGCATTGCGGCGGCCAAGTTCCTTCAGCGCCTGCGCCGCCTGCTGGCTCAGCGCGAAATCAGGGTCGAGCCTTACGCTGAATTCACCTGCGGCAAAAAGCGGCTGCTGCCGTGGAGCCGGAAGCTCCGGCGTCTGCTGCGCCGGTTCCAGGCCGACTGTGCCGGTGACAGTAAGCGCGCCGAGTTCGATCAGCGCCAGCAGATCGGTGAAACCTACGCTGCGTTGTATCTTTTTCGCCAGCGAGGGGCTGAATCGTGTGCGCTCACGGCGAAGAAAAATCCGTATTGTCTCGAGCTCGTTGGCAAGCTCGCGTGGAGGTTCAACCGGGCCCCGTGAGATGAAGAGCGAAACGCGCCTGGAGACCTGTCCCCACACCGCGTGTGCGAGAACTTCGGCGGGTGAGCACAGCCAGATGCGTGCCAGAACGAGCAGGTGGCGCCCGAAGTTCGCGCCGACGGGCCCCGACCGCGGTGCGCGCGCCATTCCAAGAAGCGGCTTTAGCGTCGGATCGTCACTTGAAGGATGGGTCTTCAGCTCGGAGATTACACCCACGTCCAGGCTTTTGCGGAACGGGACCACAACCAGGTCTCCTACGTGAAAGCGCGAGCCTTCAGGCACGCGGTAGGTAAACGACTGGAAGGCGGGGCTGTGGGTCAGCAGAAAGACTTCGGCCGCCTTCATTGTCCCCTCCGTCTATGGACGCGCTCGCGGGAGCGCGCGTTAGTCCTGTGTTTCCTCTCCGACCTTGAATAGTTTCGCCTTTATCTCAAACCGCGGCAGCTCGCGGGTGTACAGGTCTTCCAGGTACTCGTCCACGTAGCGTTGTACCTCCTGGTTCCTGAGCAGCAGCTTGATGTCCTCTTTCACGTCCTCAAAGGGGAAACTCTCCTTGGGCTTTTTATTGTGAATGTACAGGACGTGGAAGAGAGTGCCTTTGACTACCTGCGAGTGCTGGCCGGTCTCAAGGGCGAAAGCCGCATCTTCAATGGGCGGGGGCAAGCCCTGCCCGCGCTCCATCATCCCCACGTAACCGGCGCGGCTGCGCAGCTCGGAATCCACGTTATAGATGCTCGCGAGATCGTTGAAATCCTCGCCGCTCTCGATCTTCGCGATAACCTCGTTTGCGGTTTCAAGCGTGTCCACGGAGATGATGGACATCCACACCCGTTCCTCGGGCTGGAACATCCCGATGTTCTGCAGGTAGAACCTGTTAGCATCGTCGTCGGAGACGCTGATGTTCTTCTCCGCAACAAACTTGGCCTCCAGATGCTCGCGGAACTTGTCGTTTATGACTGTGTACTCGACAAATCTGTTCAGCGCGGCGGGGGAGTACAACTCCGCGAAGCCGTCGTATATCTCCTGGGACATATTCTCGCTGATGAACTGGGCTTTTTCCGCGGCTGTCGGCGTGAGGCCGAGCTTCCTGGCTTCTTCATAGACTATAGCCTGCTCCAGGAACGTGACCAGCCCGCCCGCGCCGAGCTGGCGCAGGAAGAATATGCTGAAGTCCTCCAGGGAGTAGTTGTTGCCGTCATGGCTCGCCAGCACCGTGTTTCCGGCGGCAAAGGCGGGTACTGCAAGGAACGCAACCAGCAGGACAGTCGCGATCAGTGATTTCTTCACGCCGTAAGTCATCGTTGCCTCTCCTTATTGTCCAACAGGATAGCAGTTAGATGGGCGATTTCGCCCGCAAGTTCAGTTTTAGCGCGAAGCTCAAGCGGTAGATGCTCGCCTTCGCCCGTGAGAACGGCCGCGCGGATGGACACGTCACCGTAGGGGGCTTCTTCCGCGCGATAGTCCACGGCGATGATAGCGTCAAGGCCCTTGTCACGGAGCTTCGCCCGGGCACGCGCCAGCGCGTCCTCGGTCTCCAGGGAGACTCCTATCTTGACTAAGTCGTGCCGCTCCCGAAGACTCCACAGGATGTCTTCCGTCCGTTGGAGCTTCAGATTCAGCGTCTCGTGTTCGTCCTTTTTTATCTTATGCGTCGCAGGCGCAGGAGCGAAATCGGCGACTGCTGCAAGCATCAGCAGCGCATCGCAGCTCTCGACCTTCTTTTCAACCGCCGACTTCATTTCGGCTGCGGTTTTCACATGTGCGACATCCGCCGGGGCTTCTTCCTGCAGTTCGGGATTGACGCCGGTTCCGCAGACAAGGTCTACGTGCGCGCCTTGCGCTGCAAGCGCGGACGCGCACTTGAGCGCCAGGAAGCCGGTCGAGGCGTTGGAGATGAAGCGCACAGGGTCCAGCGGCTCACGGGTGCCACCGGCGGTGACGACAACGCGCTTTCCGCTCAGTCGTCCCTCGCGTTCCTGAATGGCCGTGAGCACGGACGACACGATGCGACCGATGGAGGCGAGGCGTCCGGGGCCGGTTTCGCCGCAGGCGAGCCAGCCCTCTTCCGGCTCAATCTCAGTGTATCCGAGCTGCGACAGCGTTTGGAGATTTTCCTGTGTCACCGGGTTCTCGTACATCCGGTGGTTCATCGCCGGTGCGACAAGCGCCGGGCCCTGCCACGCGACCGCTGTGGATGTCAGTAAATTGTCGGCGATGCCGTGCGCGATCTTAGCGATGGTGTTGGCGGTAGCGGGCGCGAGGAGAAAGACGTCGGCCTGCTCCGCAAGGTCTATGTGAGCGATGACGTCCTGGGCGCTGGCTGGCGTGCCGATACCCTGCGGGAACTCGTCCGTCCAGACGGGCCGTTCGGAAAGAGTGGCAAGTGTGAGCGGGCTGATGAAACGGGTGGCGGTTTCGGTCATCACCACCTGCACGGCCAGCCCGTGCTCGGCAAGGCGGCGAACGATTTCACACGCTTTGTATGCGGCGATGCCGCCGGTGACGCCCAGGAGAACCGTTTTAGCTCTTGCCGCTTCCAGCTTCTGCCTCTCGGTCCCGCTTTTCCGCGACACCCTTCGCGCCTTCTGCCGACTTCTCTTCGCCCTCGCCCAGGGCGGGTGGGGGCTTCTCGGGCTCGGGCACATATCCGAAGTCCGCATCGGCGCGCGGGGGCGGCGGCAGATCTTCGTCACCGCGATGGAAGCTCTCCAGGTATTCGAGCAGGTAGATCTTGTTCCGGCCCAGTTCGCCGCGTGCAATCTCGCCGAGCGCCTGTGAAAGCGGCTTGTGGCCGGCCTGCATTGCCTTCACGTCGTCGTCCAACTCGCCTTCCAGCGTCGGGCCAAGCCGCTGCTTGGCGATGATTTGCTTGGCCCTGAGTGATGCCAGCAGGACAAGTTCATACTTGCTGGGTATCTTCGCCAGAAGGTCTTCCAGCAGCGGATCCATCAGCGTGTCTCTCGTGTCTATCTTTGGTCCTTCGTCCACGTTTCCTCCTATTTCAAGGCATCCAACAGCTTTTCGATATGCGGAGCGATGAATTTCGTGCGGTTGTTCAGGCTGAGTATGATGCGGTCAACGAGTCTCACAGATTCATCAAGGTCCTCATTGATGAGCGCGAAGTCGAACGTAAGCAACCTCTGCAGCTCCTTCTGCAAGTATGCCTGACGCGAGTTTATGGTCTCTTCGGTCTCCGAACCGCGCTGAGCAAGGCGCGTTCTCAGATCCTCAATGCTGGGCGGAAGCAGCGCAATCGTGGTGAACTGCGGATACTTCTCCTTCAGGCTGATGGCTCCCCTGGTGTCCAGCTCGAAGATCACGACCGCGATCTCGTCAATGTCGGATTCGAGCACTTCCTTGGGCGTGCCGTAGTAATCTTGGTACACCTTCTCCCATTCGAGGAAGTGCTTCTTCTCAATGTGCCGCTCGAACTCCTCGGCGGTGGTGAAATGGTAGTGAACCCCTTCCTCTTCACCCGGTCGCGGCTGGCGGGTCGTCCAGCTAACCGAGAACCTGAACTCGGGGTGCGCCTGCAGGAGCCGGCGGATGACTGTCGACTTGCCGACGCCAGAGCAACCCCCGATGATCACACCATTTATCATTTACCCAGCCGGTGCACCTTCCGGTTCTTTTGCCACTTCCGCTTCCGCGACTGAATTCGGAGAGTTAAGCACTAATCCCAGGCGCGTCCTGACTAGCAGCATCGCCTGTTGAATGAGTTCCTGTTTCACGATATCGGACAATTCCGTGCGGTCGTCCATGACGACTACGCGGCATCCAACCTTGAGCGCAAGCGGCGCTTCGTGGAATGTGGCGAAAACCGTGTTCGGGCCTTCAATGGGCGCATCTTCGCTGCCGACAATGATGAACTGCGAGCCGACAGGGAACGGGCTTGCGGGAAGCGGCATCTCGCTGTCGATTAGCAGCGTGTCTTTGCGCTGCATCGCGTCGAAGCGCTCCCTCACCACTGCTCCCCGGTCGCTGACCGTCGCGCTCTCCTCCAGGAAGAAGGCATACAGGAGTTCCAGGCCCTGGCTGGCTGAAAGCGTGCGGGTCGTGTGGCCGAGTAAGTACCACCAGAGCGCGTCAAGGCAGCTCACCAGCGGGGGAAAGTCCAGCTTCTCCAGGTAGCGGCTGTGGAAGTCCACGCGTTCCCACGCTTTGGGGTACACCGCCCTGCCCGCGTCGCGCACCAGCTTGCGGTAGAGCTTCGCTAAAGCCCCCTCCTGCGGGAGAATGGTGTATCGGGCAAGCTGGTTCTCGGCGGAGCGGATGATCTCAATGCTATCCGCAACCGCCATGTCGGAGCCGTGCCCTGTGCGAACGACCGGATACGGCGGATAATACAGATTGTCGGGCAGCGATGACTTGGCAGCCAGCAGGACGCGGTGCATGAAACCTTCCAGGTTCACGCCGATCCAGTCGATGCGCAGCCGTGGCAGCAGGATGCCGATACTCGTGTTATAGGCCCTCATCACGCGAACAATTATTATAGGCCAGCCCCCGATGCAAGTAAAGGACTGTAGAGGTTCATGGATAGTGTCAGGGGGGAGTCTCGTGTGGGATTGTGCAGAGGATGGCAGCAGATTACCCCCTTACTTCCACAAAGGAGTATACTCGATTGGTTGACATGATGCGCGCATTTTCTCTATTCGCGTTAGCTATGGTTTATATCGGCTCATTTGCCTCTGTGCCGTTCGCAGTGGAAGAGGTTCTCCCACTTCCTCCGGTTCCAATTCAACGCGCTGGGGAACTAGACCAACCCGCGCGCGCCGTGCATCTGGCACTTGCCAAAGCGATGCACGAGAATCAAGAGAAGCAGCTTGCAGCAGCCAAGGCTGACGGAGTCTGGCGGTGCCATTTCATCCTTGGGCTCGCCTTCGCACTGGAAGAGTACTATCAGATGGAGTTGAGCTTCCCCGATTGCGTTAGCCAGCTAGAAGAATCAGGCTATCTACTGGAGGGATGGCGTGAAGCTGGGCTGGCCATTGCGGATTTTACCGCTGACAGCGCGAATTGCAGCGAATGGACGCTCATCTACGTACCTCAACCCATAGGGCTAGCAAGTCTGATAAGGATTCCAGGAAGCTCTTGCGTTTCAATGCGGTCATATAGCGAGTATTCTTTGCTAGTTCCTGAGAAACATTATCCTCTATGGAAGGCGGGGGCTGCAAGTCCGCATACTTGGTGGCTCAAGCCCTTCTTGGCTTTTAAGGTCAGGGAGATAACCTATTTCAATCAAATTGACCAAAGGCTATCGAGGTGCGGGTGCGCTTTGCAATAGCCGTAATTCTTAGCGCTGCATTTATTGCAGCTTCCGCAGCTAGAGTACTGGCTGTTTCCTCGCCGTATCTCGCAGTTTCTGCGGATTCGGTAGGAGCTACGCGATCAGTGACCAACTTTTTGATACTTGATGGAGAACCGTGCATCGATGTTTGGGGAGGGAAGCGCTTCTCTATAAGGATACTGAGTACTTATCCTTTAGAGCCTTGTGCGCTGCATATTGCGATAAGCGACGGTCACATATACTCGCTCACGGACTCATCTCTGGAGTTCAACTGCAAGTACTATGCGCGTTACTATGGTCTGGTCATTGCTGTCTATCCGAATGATAGAGTTGAAACTTCGTCCTTCTTGATGCTGCCTGGGTGGAGAATTGAGGATGCTAAGTTGGTGCCGAAGGAGAGACCAACGCCTCGGAAGCCAACGGTGGAGGATGGGAAGCTTCAACAGTTAATTGACGAATGGTGGGAAAACACCGTGGTCGCAAAAGAGAAGAAGTACGGCGGTTCTCAAGACGATACGGCGCAGGATGGTGCCGTCGCGGGTACTTGATAGAGCCGAGAACGCCCGGTCGGGCTTATCAAGCGTCGCTGGTTACTGCTATGTACTGCCGGAAAAGGCATCCCATTAAGCCCTTGAGACACGGCAGAAAGCCCCTCAGAGCCGTTCACAGACCCGCCTGAAGGTGATAGAATGGAAGCCTACAAACGTTTACGAGGTAATCCGGGAAACTAAGGATGGATTCTACCGAGCGTATCGAATTTGACGAGAAGATTATCCCTCGCGAAATCGTCGAGGAGATGGAAGAAAGCTACCTCGACTACGCGATGAGCGTCATCGTAGGCCGGGCCATTCCGGACGTCACGGACGGGATGAAGGCGATTCACCGCCGCATCATCTACGCTATGGCGGACGGCGGCTACACGTCCGACAAGCCGACCAACAAGAGCGCACGGATCGTGGGCGAAGTGATGGGCAAATACCACCCCCACGGCGAGATGGCAATCTATGACGCACTGGTGAGGATGGCCCAGCCCTGGAACATGCGCTACCCCCTCATCGAGGGCCAGGGCAACTTCGGCTCCAACGACGGAGACGCAGCCGCGGCGATGAGGTACACGGAGGTGCGCCTGCGCCCCATCGCCGAATATCTCGTGAGAGATATCAAGAAGGACACTGCCGAGTTTCTGCCCACATTCGACGCCAAGACGATGGAGCCCGTGCTTCTCCCCGCGGGACTGCCTTTGCTGCTGATGAACGGGACGGAAGGCATTGCAGTGGGCGTGGCAACGAGGATTCCGCCGCACAACCTGAGGGAGCTTGGCGGGGCACTGAAGCACCTGATTGCCAACCCGGACGCCCCCGTGGACGAGCTGATGCAGTTCGTAACGGGCCCGGATTTCCCGTCGGGAGGCTTCATCATCGGCGCGGAGGGAATCAAGAACGCGTATCGCACCGGGCGCGGCAGCATTGTCATCCGGGGACGGGCGGAGATCGAGCAGGACAGGCGCGACCGCTTCCGGATTGTCATTACCGAAGTCCCCTACCAGGTAAATAAGGCGGTTTTAGTCGAGCGCATTGCGGAGCTGGTGACAAGCAAGAAGCTCCAGGGCATCTCGGACATCCGCGACGAATCAGATCGCACCGGTTCGCGAGTGGTAATCGAGCTGAAGCGGGACGCGAATCCGCAGGTCATCCTGAACAACCTGCACAAGAGCACGTCTCTGCAGATCACCTACGGCGTCATCATGCTCTCGCTCAGAAACGGCGCGCCGCGCGTGATGGACCTGAAGCTCATACTCGCCGAGTTTATTGGCTACCGGCGAAATGTTGTGACCAGACGCACGCGCTTTGAGCTCAAAGTTGCCCAGGAGCGCGGGCATATTCTGGAAGGCCTTAAGATTGCGCTCGATCGCTTAGACGAGATCGTGGACGCAATCCGCGCCAGCAAGAACCGCGAGGCGGCATGGTTCCGCTTGCAGGAGGAGTTCGAGCTGACCGAGGTGCAGGCAAAGGCCATCCTGGACATGCGCCTGGCTCAGCTAACCGGCCTGGAGCGCCAGAAGGTGCTGGACGAGCTGAAGGAGCTGAAGGTCAGGATCAAGGAACTGACAGCGATTCTGGCGGATCCTAAAAAGGTTGACGAAGTCATCGTCTCAGAGCTAGACGAGGCGGTGGAGAAATTCGGCGACCAGCGGCGTACGGTTATCCTGCGCGACGCCGACGGCGTGGATATTGACGAAGAAGACCTGGTCAAGGACGAGCCGGTCGTTGTCTCGCTGACCGCCAACGGCTACGTCAAGCGGGTCACGCTGTCCACCTACCGTGTTCAGGGGCGCGGCGGCCGCGGTCTCATCGGACAGACGATGAAGACCGACGACGTGGTGCGCGGGATGCTGACAACGAGCACACTTAACACGATACTCTGCTTCACCGACCGGGGCAACGTGTACTCGCTGCGCGTCTTCCGCATTCCCTCGTTCGAGCGGACAGCGAAGGGCACGCCGATAATCAACCTCATCGGGATCACGGCGGGAGAGACGGTGACCGCGCTGGTGTCGCTGGAGGACTTCTCGCGTCCCTGCCTGTTCATGTGTACTCGCCAGGGCGTCGTCAAGAAGGTGGAGCTCGCGGCATTCGCCTCCCTGCGCGTGACCGGCAAGCGTGCCATCCACCTGGACGACAGGGACTCCCTGGACTTCGTGCGGCCGACTACGGGCGATGATGAGATCATCATCAGTACCCGGAAGGGGCTGGCGGTGCGCTTCAATGAGAGTGAGGTCCGCACGATGGGCACAGGCGCGCGCGGTGTAAAGGGCGTGCGGCTTTCGGGCGGCGATGACGCGGTGATAGGGATGAACATCGTTGAGCCGGAGCGCGAACTGCTGGTTGTCAGCGAGCTTGGCTTCGGCAAGCGGACGGATCTGGCAGAGTTCCGCCAGACACACCGGGGCACCAAGGGAATCATCTGTATGCGCGTAACGGAAAAGACGGGGCCTGTGGTTTCCGCGCACACGGTGGGTGACGAGGACGAGTTCTTGGTGATCACGCTGCACGGCATGCTCATCCGCAGTGAAGTGAAGCAGGTCTCGCAGCAGGGCCGCGCCACCCAGGGCGTGCGGATGATAAACTTGAAGCCGCAGGACGCGGTCTCGTCGGTTGAGATCATTCACTCAGGCGAAAAGGACGAGCCGCTGTTCGAATAGCCGGAGGGTGCTTGTCTTGCCAGCTACTGTTGCACAGGCAAGTGACGGGGATTGATGCAAGGAGCTGAAATGAGAATCCTGGTTGTGAACGGCCCAAACCTTGACCTGCTGGGGACGCGAGAGCCCGAGCTTTACGGGACGACGACGCTGACCCAGCTTGAGGACGACCTCGACGAATACTCGCGCAAGAAGCTAAGCGACGTATCGCTCGAGTTCGGCCGCAGCAACAGGGAGGGCGAGATCATCGACCTTCTGAACTCGGGGCACGGCAAATTCGACGGTCTGGTGATAAATCCGGCGGGGCTTGCCTACCAGTCATACGCGCTGCGGGACAGCGTGGCAGCCTTCCCGCATCCGAAAATCGTCGTGCATATAACAAACGTTTTCGCGCGCGAGCGCTTCAGGCGCAACGACCTGATAGCTGAGGTAGCCGACGGCTTTATCTGCGGGATGGGCGTGGGAGGCTACCGCCTGGCCCTGGATGCGCTGATTGCCCTCGTGAAGAAGGGCTAGAGGGGCTCTCGACCTTGACTTCAAGGGCGATTAATGCTAGAAATTCCCCATCTTGGGAACAAGGCTGGCGCTGGATCCCGGCAGTCGGAAGTGCGGCTGGGCAATCGAGTGCCCGCTATTGCATTCACCATTGGTGGGTGTAGTGAACCTTGATAGATTGGGGGCGTTCTTGCAGTGGGCTTCGCGCTTCTTTGACGTGTCCCGGGTTGTAGTGGGTGGTGGTACCGCCCGCAAGCGCGTTGTGGCTGCGGCTGGAGAGGTGTTCGGCACGGACCTGGTCGCAGTGATCGACGAGCATGGAAGCACCCGGGAGGCGCTGAAACTCTACCTGCAAGTGAGCGGGGGATGCTGGCTCGCAAGGCATTTGCGGTACCTGTTCTACTTTCTGGTAAATCCCCCTCTTGACGGCTATGCTGCTTGGGTTCTGCTCGAGCGGGACAGCCGGCGCTGATAATTTCGGTTACCGACAAGCCTAGCTGCCTTTTAAAAGGAGGTGATAACACTTGGTTAAGGCAGGGACGGCAGGTAGCAACAATATTGGCTACCACAACCAAAGCTCGGCGGACGGGAAGAGGAAACATGGCAACTTGTCCTGTCCTCCTTGTGAAGGTAGTGGAAGCCAAAATCCACTAAACCAAGGAGTGCCCAATGCGTAATTTAATTTTCGCTTTGGCAGCAATGTTTGTGTTGGCGTTCGCTACGACGGCATTCGCCGGTATGTTCAGGGACGTTCCGACGGACCACTGGGCATATGAAGCGATCGACTACCTCCAGCAGGAGGGTCTGGTTGAGGGCTATCCTGATGGCACCTTCCGCGGCAACAACGTCTTTAGCCGCTACGAGATGGCGATGGTCGTCGCCCGCATGTACTCCAAGCTGGAGGACATGACGGCTTCGATGGACGACACGCGCATTGACGAGTGCATGGCGCGGATGGATCGGCTGGCGAACGAGTTCCGCGATGAGCTCGCCGAGATTGGTGTTCGCGTAGACCGGCTTGAGGGCCAGGTCAACACGAATACTGACGACATCAAAGTGCTTAAGGAGCTCATCAAGGACAACGAGATCGACGGCTTCTATCGTGTCCGCACCGGTGTCTATGCGACGACTGGCGCGGTTGACTGGAGCAACGACTTCGGTCACGAGCAGGTCCTCGGTCTGCACCTCGGCTTCCAGCCGGAGGACAACATCGACTTCGACTTCACCATCACTTCGGCTGAGGCTCAAGGCACGGTCGGCACGGGCTTCGCGCCCGGCATCAACAACGAGACGGGTGCAGCCCGCATGGGCAACCCGCCGTTCGGCAACCGTTCCGCGTCCAGCAGCTTCGTGCTGGATGTTGCGAAGGCAACCATCGATCTGACGCCGTATACCAACTCGTTTGGTGACACGCCGACCTTCACGATTGGCCGTCAGTACTTCAGCGAGGGCGAGTTCGGTCTTGCCGGCGACAACGGCTACCGTTCAGACTTTGGCTACCGGTTCGACACCACGTGGCACTATGGCCACTGGGCAGCTTACGTTGGCGCTTACAGGACTGAGGCCGTCTTCGGCGTGAATCCGTATGCCAACATCGCTTCGCTGAGCAACATGTCGAGTCTCGTCAATGTCAACGACAACGACGACTTCATCCTGATGGGTCTGCACTACTACGGCCGCGAGGGAAAGATCCCGGGTCATGTGCATGAAATCGAGGTCTTCCTTGATGGTACGCCCGCAGGCTATGGCGCTGAGCAGTACATCAACCTGTCCGGCAACGCCGAGATTCCCTGGTGGGATGAAGAGTGGTTCAACGGCATTCGCGCCGAGTGGAACTACACTCCGACCTACGTTTCCGACCTGAGCGCGGACGACTTCGGCCTTGAGGATATGTCCCTCATCGTTGAGCTGGACGTCTACAACGACGGTCGCACGAAGTTCTCGGTTGCTGGCGCAAGCATTGCCCAGCTTGAGGGTCTGCCTGTCTACGCGAACGTGGACAACGACCCGTTCAGTGAGTGGGACTTCACGGTCAACGGTGTCCGCGATGCTTTCAACATGAGCCGCGAGGGCAAGAACTACTTCCCCTCCGACTTCGAGGGCATTGGCGTCACCTTTGAGCACACTTTCCGGAACGATCTCTACGGCAAGGTTACCTGGTACACCGGTCAGCGCATCAATGCGTTCTTTGATGACCGTCCAGGCCTCCTGAAGTTCAACTTCCGTTATCCATTCGAGAAGAATGCTTCACTGGGTCTTGACATCATCTCGGCCGGCGAGTTCACTAACCTTGAAGACGCGATCACTCTGGTTCGTGGCGAGTTCCTGCTCCACTTCTAAGATTACATCCCCCGCCAACAATGAGCCCCGGCCCTCGGGCCGGGGCTCTCTTCTTAACAGCCGAATATCTTGTGGCACTGGTTCCCGGGCTCAGAAAGCCCGCTCGAAATGCACAATCTTAGGTTTCCCCTGTCCTCTTGCGGGATACACGAGTTCGATGACGTCAAATTGCACCGGCCGGTCGGTCAGCGCGCGGTGCTTGAGGTATATCTCGGCGATGCGCCGCAGCTTGCGTATCTTGGCGGGTCCCAGGTTGTCCGCGGGGCGGAATCCCTCGCTTGCCGTGCGCGCTTTCACCTCGGTGAACACGATGCTTCCGTTGTGCTCGCTGACGATGTCGAGTTCACCGAGCCTGTGAGTGTAGTTTGTGTCCAGGATGCGGTGCCTGAGACTACGCAGGTGTTTCTGAGCCGCCAGCTCCCCTCTTGCGCCAAGCGACAGGGGTTTTCTCATCCACCACCGCCAGGGGGCTTTCTTTCGTGATGCGCCCTTCGTAGAAGGCGTGTATCTCGAGAACAAACTGCGCAAGGCAGAAAGGGCACTCCATTTCATCGCCTACTCCCTTGCCTTCCGCGACGGCGAGAAGGCGAGAACAGGACGGGCAGTACAGCTTTGGTTTGGGCTTCTCTATCACAGGCGCAGATTATAGCACCAGTGGGCGGACGTGTTCACCGGCTCTGATATAATACGCTCTTGCCGGCGGAGGATCTAATGGCTGACGCTACCGCAAAAGAAACGGTTCAGGATGAAGTCTCGCTCCAGCCGGAAGACTTGCTTCGCGCCACCAGGCAGATCCACCGAATCACTGCCAACATCGCGAAGGTGGTCTTCGGCAAGGACGAGGTCATCCGGCGCGTTCTGGCAGCGCTGCTGGCGAACGGGCACGTGCTCTTGGAGGACGTTCCCGGCGTGGGCAAGACGATGCTGGCGCGCGCGCTGGCGCGCTCTGTGGCGGCGAAATTCACGCGCATCCAGTTCACGCCCGACCTGCTGCCGGCGGATGTAACCGGAAGCACGGTGTTCAACCAGAAGACCGGGGAGTTTTCCTTCAACGCGGGTCCGGTGTTTACCAACATCCTGCTGGCTGACGAGATCAACCGGACATCACCCCGCACGCAGTCGGCATTGCTCGAAGCGATGGAGGAGCGCCAGGTCACCATGGACGGCGTCACCCATCCCCTTCCGGTGCCGTTTTTCGTGGTGGCGACCCAGAATCCCATCGAACACCAGGGTACGTACGACCTTCCTGAAGCGCAACTGGATCGGTTCCTGATGCGGCTGCAAATCGGTTATCCTGGCGCATCCGAGGAGGCCGACATCTTGGAAGAGCAGCGTATAACGCATCCCATTGGGGAGATCAGTTCCGTTATCACGCTGGAGGAGCTTGGCGAATTCCAACGGTTTTCGCGGCGGGTCTTCATCAAGCTGTCCCTGAGGGACTACATCGTTCGTCTCAATACGGAGACTCGCAGCCACCCGGACGTGTTGGTCGGTGCGTCCATACGCGGCAGTCTCGGCTTGATGCGCACCGCTCAGGCGTGGGCTCTTATTGACGGCCGCGATTACGTGACGCCGGATGATATCAAAGCTATGGCGCTCATGGTTCTGGCGCACCGAATCATCATGCTCCCATCGGCGCAACTCGCGGGAGTGAAGCCTTCCGGAGTCGTGGAGGGTATTCTCAGGAAGGTGCCGGTTCCGGTACAGTGAGCGGATGTAGGTGGTAGTTTGTACAGGCTCACACCACTGTCGCGTGTGTCCTTGGCGCTTACGGCGTTTGCCATCCTGCTCGTACTGATATTCAAGAACCACCTGCTGGTCTATACAGCGGTTCTGTTCGGCACAGTCAATGCGTCGCTGTTCATCTGGTCGTTTCTGAGCACTCGCGGCCTGACGGTGGAAAGGCGCCATTCCGGGACATGTTTGCGCGGTTATCCGCTGCACGTGGAGCTGGTCATCCACAACTCGAACCGCGCAGCGCGGTTCGCCCTGGTGGGCTTTGACGACTTCGCGCCTGCCGGCGAGGAAGAACGCTACCGCGAAGTCGCCCTCCTGAGTGTCGGGCCGAGATCCACTGCGACTGTGCGCTATGAGGTTGTGCCGATCCGGCGCGGGCACTTCGAGATTGGGCCGTTTCTGTTTTATTCGGGAGATCCTTTCGGGTTTTTCCGCCACGTTCGCCGCGTAAACACTCTCACCGACCTGCTGGTTATGCCCACCCCTCTAGATACTCGCGTCAACTACCTCAAGAGCGTTTCGCTCGTGGCAAAGGACGAGCTTTCGACAATCGCGATGCCCGGCAGCTCCACAGAGTTTCTGGGTGTCCGCGAGTACCAGCAGGGAGACCCGCTGCGCAAGGTGCACTGGGCGAGCACGGCGCGCCTGGGCACCCTCATCACGAAACAGTTCGAGCGAAACGTCGCCTCCACGCTGAGCGTGCTGCTGGTGAACGATGACAGCAGCGCCCTGGGCCGGGACGAGGAGCTAAATCCGCTCGAATACTCGATAACTCTGATCTCGACACTAGCGCGCGAGACCAGCCGGTCACACTACTATTTCTCGTTTCTTGAGTTGAACGGCACTGAAGAGCGTTACAGCTCAGGACTGGGGCAGGACTACTTCCAGCGGCTTTCGATGCAGCTCGCTGAGATCACGCCCGGCGAGCGTCTGGACCTGTCCGCCGCCGGCGGCAGAATCCTGCGATACCTGCCCTCGCGCTCAGACCTTATAGTTTTCATTCCGCACCTCACCGGAACCGAGGCGGGGTTTCTGGCAAATCTGAGACTCAACTACCGCCTGCTCTCGGTCATCACTTTCGATCTGGAGAGTTTCCAGCAGGGGATGCCGCAAGTAACGCCCAGGTCCCGCGTGAGGTTCGGCCAGAACTTCCTCATCTTCGAGCTGGTGTACGGAGACGATCTGGTGAAGCAGCTCGAGGCTTTCGTGGAAAAAGTGGGGTTTGTCAAGTAGGCCATGCACGTTCTAGCTCATCAGCCGATCGCCGGCAAAGGAAGGGAACGCCTCTTCCTGCACATCTCGGTCTGCCTTGCGAGTCTTGTCGGCCTGCAGATACTGGACCTTGGCCTTAACACGCCGGCAGCGAAGGTGGTGCTGGCGCTGGTGGTTGTGGCTGGCTTCGTGTTCGCCTACTACCTTGAGCCGAGATTCCATCCCTTCGCCAGAGTCGCCGTGGACCTGCTGGGCCTAGCTTTCGTCGTGTACTACATCTGGCGGATGGTGGAGGATTTCCTGTCCGCGGGTAACTACCTCGGCACGCTGTTGGGAATCCTGCTGGCGATGCTTGCTTTCATCACATTTGACCTTCGCGTTCACCGCCAGATGCTGGTAATCAGCGTGGTATTCATCATCTTCTCCGCGACCGCGAGCTACGACCTGTTGATGATGGTCTACGTGCCGCTGTTCCTGATTTTTGGCGGCGCCGGTTTCTACTTCATTAACACGCTTGAGCTGGAAAGGCGCATTGCGCACGTGGGCCGGGACGACCGTTTGCGGCCGGAGCTGGCGCCGCAGTTTACAGTGGCGGTGGGAAGCTTCATTGTCAAGATGGTTTTAGCGATTGTCGCAGTGTCGGTTGTGGTCTATGTGCTGATCCCTCACTACACGGATATCAACCGGCCTGCGCTCTTCATTCCGCAGGTAAGCACTCTGGAGCGCGCCCTGGAGGACTTGAGGGTCAGGCGGGAGAGCGATCTGCTCTCGCTGGCGCCCGG
The DNA here is from genome assembly GCA_030606285.1 of Planctomycetales bacterium. GTDB lineage: Bacteria > 4484-113 > 4484-113 > 4484-113 > 4484-113 > JAGGTK01. The sequence goes on from JAUWGS010000008.1 coordinate 47,044, forward strand.
TGAGCTGGCTATATCCGGCTTCTCAGGCACCTTTGACCTGGCATACAACCGGTCGGTGTTCGGAGCAACGTCGCTCTACTTCAGCAACGACCCGGCGATTGAGGTACGCAGCACTTCGGGCGGATACCTGCGCGGTGCTGTATTCGATCTGTACACGGGGCAGGCGTGGGAGCCTTCTCTGGAAGTGGCTGCACATATGCGGGCCGCCGGGGCAGGAACGCGTTCATACCAGTACGTGGCCTACTACACATTGCCGCTTATCGATTTTCCATCGCAGAAGTACGCAGAGAGCGAACTGGTGAAGCGCGGCATAAAGGTAGACGAGAAGAACGTCTATTCGCGGAACGAAGCCAGCGATCTGGATTACAACATCATCACGCAGGAAGTAATGTTCCTGAAGGACCATCCAAACGTGTTCTTCAGTTCTTACCAACCAGTGAGACTGGAGGAACTGACTGTCGTGCGGACGCCCGAAGGAGATGTGTACAATCCTGCCCCGCTGATAGACGACTTCGCGATTCCGCGGTCTCTGCTCCCTCGGCATCCCCGGCAGTTCTCCTACCGCGTGACTGTGCTTGCCCCTGTGGTACGACGCAGGCAGATGGAGCAGAGCTTCGGCAACGCGCCGCCGGAGATACTCGCACGCTACACTCAGCTTCCCTTGGTGGAGAACGAAGCAGAGCTGGAGCAAGTGGTGGGCCACAATGTTGTGCCCCTGCCGCAGAGGGTTCTGGATACGGCGCACAGTATAGTCGCGGACGCGACAACCCAGCATGAGAAAGTCCGGCTGATCTACGATTACCTCAAGGATCCCGCCGAATTCAGGTACAACACCGAGTTTGAGGCCCTGGGCGAGCACACGGAGGCGACCGACCACTTCCTCTTCAGCTCCCGCAGCGGGTTCTGCCAGCAATTCGCTTCGGCGATGGCCGTAATGTGCCGGGCCGACGGGATTCCCGCGCGCGTCGTCACGGGCTACGCTCCCGGCGGATACTCCATCGTGGGAAATAAGTACATTTACCGCGACCGGAACGCTCACGCCTGGGTGGAGGTCTACTTCGACGGTCTGGGATGGGTGCTGTTTGACCCGACTCAGGCGAGCAGCGACATCTTCAGTTTCGGACGGTTCAGGGAGTTCGTTCGCGACACGTCAACCTTCCTGGAGAATCTGTTTGTCATCGACCCCACTGGCGCGCGAGAGACGATCGCGGGCTTCTTCGTCGGGCTGTATAATCTCGCAGTTCCCTTTGTGGTTGCCCATTGGCAATGGTTGCCGCTCATAATAGGCGTGTTAATCGTGGCCGCTGTCGGCGCTTCTTTGCTGCGGCGCAGGGCGCGCCGAGCACGGGCGCTGGTCCCTGAAAACGAAATTGTGGCGGCCTATCTGGAGCTTTCGAGCCTGCTCAGAAGTTCCTCGCTGGGCCGGGAGCCCTACCACACGAGCAGGGAGTTTGAGCGCCGACTCTCGGACTTCCTGATTGCCAGCCCCGAAGACCTATCACGCTTCATCGCGCTTTACGAGATTGCCGCGTTCTCGCACCGTCCGCCGTCAAGTGAGGATGTTTCCTGGAGCCGCGAGTTCTTGGCGCGTGTGCGGGAATACGCTGAGCGCAGCAAGGAGGGGCTCGCGTCATCGTGAGAGTCGTCTTCAACGCTGATGATTACGGCTCTCACCCGCAGATATCGCGCGGCATCATCGAGGCGATTAGGCGGGGGGTTGTTCGATCGACCACCGTGCTGGCAAATATGGTGACTGATGAGGAGTTGTCGTGGCTTGCAGAGATGTCCAACATCTCCATCGGAGCGCACCTGAATCTGACCAAAGGAATGCCAGTCACGCCCTTCCCGCAGGATTTCCTCAACGAACACGGCGGCTTTTCAAAAGAACTGATATTTTCACCGGAAGGGGGGCCTGTTCTGCCCGCCGACGCGGTGCGAGAGGAGCTAAACGCGCAGGTGAGCCGCCTGGAAGTCGGCGGTCTTTCGCTGGACCATCTGGACTCGCACCATCACATTCATGGATTCGCCTCTGTGCTGGACGTCGTGGTGGAGTTTGCACGCGACCGGGATCTTGCGGTCAGGGCGACCTGCCCCTGGATGTCGGAGTACCTTGCAGCGCAGGGGGTGCGCAGTCCCGGATGGTTAATCACCGGCTTTTTCGGGAAGAATAACATAGGCGGGGAGCATCTAATGGAGCTGCTCCGGGATGTGTTCGCGTCGGGCGCGTCTGTTGTCGAAGTGGTGTGCCATCCGGGATTTGCCGATGGACTGCCCGAGGGGCATACCGGATATCGCGAGGAGAGGGAACTTGAGCTCCAGACGCTCTGCTCGCCGGGGCTTGCGATATGGCTTAACGAAGAGGGGATTGTAGTCGCAAAATATGATGTTTAGGCGGATACTGGGGCTTTTGCTGTTGGTGCAGCTCGCAGCTTTTGCCGCGGCTTGCGGCGGGAGCGGTCGCTATATGCCCTTGCCGCGCCCTCAGCTGGAACTCAGCCTGGACGATTACTATGAAAGCAAGCTCAGTGCCGCGCAGCCGCTGGAAGCGGGGGAGTTCCAGGTCTACGCGCTGGACGCAGAATTGCGTGACGATAGCGCCAGCCTGTCTGCGCTGAGTGTTGACGCCGAAGCGGGCGTTCTTTCACTTGCCACGCGTCCGGGCGCACCCGAAGCGATGTATCTCTACGTGCGGCTCCCTGCCGGAGCGCATTTCGCAGACCTGCGGATTACCGCACCGCCAACGGTTCTCGCCTTGGCGCTGCCTGGAAAACTGAAGCGTGTCGTGCCGATTGCGCTCGTAACCATCGGCGCGGAAGAGGAACTGGAGTTCGCGCTCGAACTAAAGACGCGGGATGCTGCCCTGGAGCCAGCTGAGACAACGCTTGCCTTCCTGGGCTCGGACAGGCAGGAGCTTGCACTGAAGGCCGCTGCGCTTACCTTCGACGAGCAGGTCACTGATCTAAATGCGACGGTCAATGGAACCTGGGTGGACCTGACCTGGAACGAACGCAACTTAGGCGATTACGATAATGGAGGAGAGGTCGGGATCTCCGATATCACCCCGATAGCGATGCACTATGGAGCAGGCACGGGGACGCCTCCCCAGGAACTCACGCCCGAAGAGGAGTTGGCAGACGGCAATGGTGACGGTAAGGTGGCCATCGACGACATCACGCCCATCGCAATACACTACGGCCGGAAGCTGGACGGTTACGACATATTCGCTCTGGAGATTCCTTCGCTTGGCACCGAAGTGTGCGAAGACGACTTCACCGGCGTGTCTCCCTTTACCGACCCGGACAACCCGGGTATGCCATATCCATCGGTCAAGCGTGAGAAGTTCTACGTTGACTCCAAGCCGCCGCCACACCGGATCACATACACGTTCGGTTGGGACATGGATCCGGGAGTATACGCTTTCACCGTGCGCGCTTCAGACCTGGACGACGGCGATGTGGGTCCGTTTTCGAACATCGAGAAAAGGGAGTTCGAGGGCGGCGAAAACCATCCTCCGGTGTGGTCGGGCGCCGGTGGCATTTTGTCCGCCAATGCCGGCAACGCCAAGGTCACTGTAACCTTTAGCGATGCATTCGATCCGGATGGAGACGACTTATATTACGTTGTCTATTACCAGATTGGCGACACGGTCATTCCCGGGATTGCCGAGACGCTGCGCGTGGACTACGCCACGCTGCCACAGCCGGCGCCGTTCAGCGTTGAAGTCACAGGCCTGACGAACGATGACCAGTACGCCTTCTTGGTGCGGATCTTTGATGAGCACGACCTGCGTGAGAACCCGCCCAACGACATAGTCCTGACTGCCACGCCGAAGCTTTACGAGCCAAACGACCTGCCCTGGCCGTTCTTGCGCAAGGACGAGCAGCGCACGGGCGTTCTGGACGGCGAACTGCGGGAGCCGCTTGCGGAGCTGTGGCACTCCACGTACAAAGTCTCCGGCGGCTATAACGAGTCGTCGCCGGTGCTGGACGACTACCGGGTGTACATCGGCTCGGTGGACGGGCGAGTTTACGCCTTCGACCAGTTTACGGGCGGCGAGATTTACGCAACTCCCGTTGAGAACTTCCTATCGGTCTCCACCGCCGCCCTGTGGGATGACTACCTGGTCATAGGCGGCAAGGGCAAGTTCTACTGCCTGAGGCGCTTGGATGGCGTTGCTGTAGGCCAGTTTGACCTCGTTGACGACACGGCTCTCCAGTCCTCCGCCCTGATTGTTGACGGTATAGTCTATGCGGGAAGCAACGAGGGAACGGTCTACGCATTCGACCTGGATAGCAGTGAGGAAGTGTGGTCGAACCCGATCGACACCAGCCGCATCAGCAGCAGTCCCGTGACCGACGGCAACTACATATACATCTCAACCGAGGATGGCATTGTGCACAAGCTCGATATCGAAACTGGCTTCGAGCTTCCGTCTTCCCCCGATCTTGGCGAGATACACTTCGCCACGCCGGTGCTGTATCCCGCAGACTCGCCTCAGGTGGTGATCACGGGCGTGGATACGGCGGAGATCGGCAACAGCGCTTTCTACGCCCTGTCGATTGAGAGTATGGCGATTGCCACAACATATGAGACAGACTACGGAGTGCAGGGAACGCCGGTGGTGGTGGAGTACGAGGGGCAAACGCTCGTAATCGCCGGGCAGGGCGAAAACATCATGGGCAAGGTCTCGGCGCACGACCTCGTAACCGGTGAGCTTGTCTGGGAGACGGAAGATATTGGACGGGTATTCGCATCCCCCGCCGCATCGGCGAACCGTATATTCGTCGGCTCTCAGAACGGCAATTTCTATGTCATCGACTTCGCGGGCAACATCAAACAGACACTGGAGGATCTCGGCTCCGCTATCCTAACGAGCGCTGCGCTGGTCGACAACCGGGTGTACGTGGCGACTACTGACGAGGTGCTCTACTGCCTCGAAGCCCAGGAGGACACTCTAGCCCCGGAATGGCATGGAACCGAAGGTATTCGCGCGGCGTCCACCGATTTCGGCGAGGTCACGCTGGAATGGGACTACGCGACCGACGATTTCTACTCGCAGGTCTACTACCAAATCTACTACGGCACCGAAAAAGACCTGGTCTGGGGGCTTCCGCAGATATCTGACATCCCGGAAGAGGGTAAGGTTCCTCATTCATGCACCGTGACCGACCTCGAAGATGGAGTCCGGTATTACTTCGGGGTTAGGGCGTCGGATAGGCCGCTGTGGGACGACGCGAACCTTGAGGAAAACGAGAACATTCTGGGCGCGACACCCCCGTGGAACCTCTATACAGAGCTTACGCTGGGAGATGAGATTCTGGCGGTGGCTGATACGTTCCTGACTTACACGGGTGCTGCCTGGCGGGACGGCAAGCTTCACGGCGCCTACGCCACCGAAGGGCCAGCCGACCAGGACGATAACCTTTACTACTTCACGTACGACGGCACCACCGTGTCAGCAGATAACGCGATACTCGGCGCTTCGCCACCCTCGGGCTTCGTAGCCAGATGCATGGAGCTCTCGTTCAACTTCTTAGGCGAACCCGTTGTTTCCTTTGCGGATGTCAACGACTATCGCAGCGCCGAGCGGACGGCGGAGAATGTATGGGATCTTGCTACACTGGTTACAACCGATGTTCCCGTGCAGCCGGCGTTCTCGTCCGCGTTCGGCTCGGATATGAAGGTGCAAGCGATGTTTGAGGAGATTACTCCTCCGCCTTCCGTGAAAGTTGAGTTTTGGGCGCGCCTCTGGGACGAAGTAGGCGGATGGGGCGGTTTCGAAGTGCCGGACACCGACCTTGACAAGGGGATGGATGTTAGAGCGGTGCTGGCTGACTTCGGTGAAGGCAACGTGCCGCTGGTGTTCTACGAGAGAGCTTCGGATTTCTACTCCGGCAGCGCATTTCCTTCTGCGGGCGAATTGTGGCTGGCGGAGCATTCAGAGACTGAAGGCTGGACGGCTTCATTGCTCGACGCGGGCACTCCCGACGAGAGCAACACAGGCCGAAACCTGAGTGCGGTATGGGACGGCAGCCTTGCGCATCTGGTCTACTACGACCTGCACTCTGAAGGCTTTCCCTTAACCGCCACGCTGCGCTACGCGACATACGATGGAACGCTATTCACGGCGGAGGATGTGGTGAGTATCGCCCTTCCCGAGTGGGGTCACGCGTTGGCCGGCTATTACTACCATACGCCGGGAATCGCTCTGGCCGGCGGAGAGCCTGTGGTGGCGACCTTCTCTCGACTTACCAACCCGCCGTCCGCAGGGACGCCTTACCATCTGTCCGACGTGTACTACTGCCGTTATTCCGGGGACGCATGGGTTAGTGAGCGGGTAGTGGAGGATGTGGGGATGTACCTGCATTTCAACGTGGCCGTACAGGTCACGGGAGACGGCTTCGACGGGTATCCGCTACTCATTTTCCCCGCCGGATCGGAGGAGCCCGGCGGCGCTGACCATCTGGAAATATGGCAGCGCGGGCCTATAACGCCGTAGGAAATACCTTTACTTACCATCTGGCAGCGCCTATACTAAGGCGGGCTTATGGGGTACGTTCTCGGCGTCTTTGATTTCCTCGGTGCGGTTGTCGTTTATGTAGCGCGCACGTTCGCCTACCTGTTCACCGGACGCCTAAACCTGCGGCTGACCACGCGCCAGATGGAGTTTCTGGGCGTCAACACTATCCCGCTTGCGGTTCTCGTGCTCTCCTTTGTCGGTGCCACGATATGCTATCTGCTCGCGGAGGAGCTGGGAAAGCGTGGCGCTGCGGGCTACACCGGAGGCTTCCTGCTGGTGGCAATGCTGCGCGAGTTCATCCCCGTGCTCACAGGCGTCGTAATGGCCGGTAAGGCGGGCGCCGCGATTACCAGCGAGATCGGCTCCATGAAGATAAGCTCGCAGATTGACGCTCTCCGCGCGCTCTCCACCGATCCCCACTGGTTCCTCACGGCGCCGCGCGTAATTGCGCTGCTGATTATGCTGCCGGTCGTGGGCGCGTTTGCCGGCGTGGTCGGATACTACGCCGGATACGCTATGGTGCACAGCAAGATCGGCCTCAGCTACGCCAGCTTCTCATCCCAGGTGAGCACGTTCGCCACCGCGGGGGATTTCTACACCTGCCTCATCAAGTGCCTTATATTCGGGGTGGTTATTGCCGCGGTGGGCTGCTACATGGGCTATCGCGTGAAGGGCGGAGCCGCGGGGGTTGGACGCGAAGTGACCAACTCGGTGGTTGTGAGCATAGTTATGATTTTTGGTCTTGACCTCGTGTTGCTGCCCCTGAACCACTGGCTGAAGGAGATTATCTGAGCATGCTCATGCTTGAAGGCATCCGGGCGGGCTACGGGGATACTGAAGTCCTGCACGGGATTGACCTGGTCGCGGAGGAACGGGTGACCACGGCGATCATCGGCGCGTCAGGCTCCGGCAAGAGCACGCTGCTGAGGGTGATAATGGGATTCCTGCGCCCGACCGCAGGGAAGCTGATAATCGACGGACAGGATGTGGCGCATGTCTCAGAACACGAGTTCGCCAAACACCGGCAGAAGATGGGCCTGGTGTTCCAGGAATCGGCGCTTTTCGATTCGCTGACAGTGGCGGAGAATGTGGGGTTCTTCCCCTACTACCGCCAGAAGAAGCCCTGGGGAAAAGTGCTGCCGATGGTTCGGGAGATGCTGGAGATGCTAGACCTCCCGGGTATCGAGAACAAGTATCCGTCTGAGCTTTCCGGTGGAATGAGGAGGCGGGTTGCGCTCGGGCGGACACTGATCTATAAGCCCAAGATACTGCTCTACGATGAGCCGACGACGGGTCTCGATCCAACGATGATCGGGCACGTCGACGAGATAATCCGCGAGATGAACGAGAAGTTTCAGGTTACGTCAATCCTGGTGTCGCACGACCTGGAAAGCGTGCTGGACGTTGCCGAGCACGTGTTTTTGGTGCAGGACGGCATCGCGCAGGACGTTGGTGAGCCGTGGCATCTCCTTACCAGCAAGGACGAGCGGGTGGTGACGTTCACCAAGAACTGGCGAGAGCACGTTGAAATGTACCGGAGGCTAATGCACTCGGAGCCAGGCAGCGCAAATGGAACTCCCAAAGGAGAAACGCTATGAAAGACCTCTCATATCAGATAAAGGTCGGCTTAGTGGTTGTAATTGGAATCATCCTGTCTGTAGTGGCGTATCGCGCAGTCCTCGAACTGAACCGGGAATCAGGCTTTTCGGTCGTTGTGGAATTTGCTGATGCTCGTGGCATTAAGAAGGGTACCGCCGTGCAGCGCGCGGGAACCGACATCGGCTGGGTGAGCAAGATGGAGCTGGATTCGGATCGTGGCATAGCAGTTGGGGAAGTGAATATCTTCGCGGGCAAGAGCTTTCCTCAAGACGCCCAGTTTTTCATTATGTCCGAGGGCCTGATCGAAGAGAAGTTCCTTGCTATCAAAGATAATCCCAAGCCAAACCCGCTGCTTGGCAACGCCGAAGAAGGCGACGTTTTCCAGGGAGTCCCCGACCCGGGCCTGACGGACATGATATCCAACGCCAACCTCGCGCTTATGAAGGCCAACACCTTGCTGGACGTTGTTACAGACTTCGTGAGCGAAGAGAAACTCGGCGGGATAATTACGCGCCTCGCGACCGAGATGGAAGAGACTATGGCAACGGCGAATTCCGTGATGCAGCGGGCTGACAGGATTCTCGCCTCCAATGAGGGCCGGATTTCAGCGACGATGGAGAACGTGTACGTTATGAGCGAGGATGTAAGCTCAATGACCGGCGACCTGCGCAAGACCCTGGCCGACGCAGACCTCGGCAACCGGCTCACGGGCATCCTGGGCCAGGTTGATACGCTGCTCGTCCAGGTGAACCAGATATCAGCCGATGTCGGCAAGATCAGCGGTGACGAGCAGGTGCAGGCGAACATCAAGGAGAGCATTGCGCTGACGAAGAGCACGCTGGAGGAAGCCGAAATAACGCTGCGCACTCTGCGCGGAACACTGGAGCGCGTAAACGAAAAGATAGACAACATCGGCCCGGTAGGATTCGAAGGCAAAGTCAACGTGCGCAACGAGAGCGTCCACCGGACGAACCGGTCCGACAGCGCCTACGTTGACGTCAAGACGCGGCTTCGCGTGGGTGACAACGCGCTCGACCTCGGCGTGGAGAATATCGGCGACGAGACGCTAGATGACGTGGGTGTAAACGTGCAGATGGGGCGCTATGTGTCGGAAGATGTGCTATTGCGCGGAGGCATCTTCCGGTCGGAGTTCGGGCTCGGGTTCGATTACTCGCCCACCGGCGGCTACAGCTTCATCGGCGACATCTACGATTTGAACAATCCGCGGGCGAACTCCTATCTCTCATTCCCGTTCACGGACAAGTACAATCTGCTGTTTGGTGTCGAAGACATTGGTGACGAGAATCAGCTGAATGCGGGGGTTCAGCTCTCGTTTTGAAGTGAAGAAGCGGCGTAAACTCCTCTGGGCAATCGCCCTTGTGGTCGTTGCACTTGCGGTGGCTGTCGGGTGGTTTGTGAGCGCAGGCAAGCGCGCCCTTATCTCGCGCATCTCTACAATCGCGCGGGAAACCCCGATGGGGAATCTGGACTTCCAGGACGTGGAGACGACGGTACGGGGAGTCGTGTTTGTCGAGCCGCGCCTGACCCAGCCTGTGACGGGCAGGCTGATAGCCGAAGCCAAGAAAGCCGTTCTCGGGATTACTCTCCAGGACCTGATTAAGAGCCGGGGGGAGATAGCGTCCGTTACGGTTACCCTCTACGGGCTTAGGATTTATCCGGAGTACACCGGAGACGGCCACTGGGACCTGGAGGATCTGCTCCGTGAGGCGCCGGAGCAGGGGAAGGGCAAGCTGCGCGAGCTGCATCTCATCCTCAACGACGCGCGAGTGGAAGCTCCGCTGAGCGCCGATGCCCGCGAAAACCTGTCATCCTACATTGAGAGTTTCATTGCGCCCCACCGTGCGCGCGCCCAGGATGACCTGGCCGATTGGCTGGATAAGGCCGGCGTAAACCTTCAGCCATCATTCGGCGGGGACGTCAAGCGCTTGATTAGCAATGCCGCGCTTGAAGTCCCGGACAAGCTGGAGCTTGCAGTTGATGGACGGCTGGATCTGGGATTGCAGAACGGCTCCTTCACCGGCGACCTGAAGCTTGCCGCGCCCTTCACCGGCTCCCTTGAATTCGGATGGAGCGGCGAGACGGGAAACGGCGAAATATATCTGAGCACGAACGCAGATAAACTAAACCTTGCTGAACTGAATTGGTTGCCGCTGGAAACTGCTTTCTGGGACCTGACGAATGCAACTGCGAACCGTTTTGAGTTGAGACTCGCCCTGGAGCCGGAGTCGCCGGTAGAAGTCGTTGCCGCCCGGGGGGAGCTCGGTGGTGTGAAGCTGTTCCCAAAACGTACCCACGAGTTGCTGCTGGAAGCCAGCGAATGGCAGCTTGGCGAATCCGGATTGCGCATGTCAACCGAGATGATTGCCGGTGGAGCCAAGGTTCTTGTAAGCAGCGATACTAGCCGTGAAATTGCGGTCGAGGTAACGGCTCTCTCCCTGGCCACGTTCGTAGCAGACGTGAAGGGCGTTTCCGCATGCAGGCTTAGCGGCACCGTGCAAGTAAGCCTGGCGAAGTCGGATTCTCCCGATCTGGCAGCCGAAGGCAAACTGGAGCTGGCAGGCGTCAGCTACTATGGCACTGAGTTGCCGGGGAGAGTGCAACTGGTGGGAAGCCTGAAGGATGGAAGCGCGAGTGGAACCGTGACGTGGTTGGTGAACAATCGCAGACTGGCCCACGGGCGCGTGAGCGGTAACACATCGCGGTTGCGCGTGGACGCCGACCTCCAGCTTAGGCGCGGCGATATCCCGCTGGCGCTGATGCCGCGTGAGAGTATCCCTTCGTGGCTCAAGGAAGTGCGAATCGAGATGGCGGCGCTCTTCGATATTGAGCGGCGGTCGTTCGCCGGGCGAACCAGTCGCGCCGAACTGACAATGGAAGGTGGCCGGGCGGAGGTGCTGGCTGCTTCGTTTGAACTTGAACCCGGCTTTTTCCTGCTCACGATGCCTCAGCTTGAACTGTTCCCCTCCTATCCACCCGAAGCAGCCTATGAGAAGTTCGCCCCTGAGCGGATTGCCCTGTCGGCTTCTATTCGCGGCAGCGCAGAGAACGGCGGCTGGCGCATACGAACCGAAGGACGGGGCAAAGCCCAGTTTGCCAACGAGCGCGTGTACTTCGACGTTGCCGGGGGTGGATCCCCCCAGCACCTGGCGCTTGAGGTGAATGCGGGCGGCGTACTGCTGGACGAGCCGCTTAGCCTGTCAGCGGGACTCTCTATTGAGCCCAACCGCCTGGCGGTCTCGGAGCTGGACGTCCACTACGCATCGTCGCGCATCACGGGCGAAGGCGTGTATGCGTTCGCTGACGGGGGATTGCGCTTCGCGTACGAGGTCAAAGACCTGCCGCTGCACCTCTGGGTCACATCCATACCGGTGCTGGATCCGGTCGACGGGAGCGGCGTGGTCAGTGGCACTATTCGCAGGCCCGTGGTGCGGATAGCGTCGTTTAGCAGCCGCGTTGGCGTTGACGTCGGCGGAAACAGGATTTCGGCGCAGGATGTGTCTTTGCAGGGGGTCTTCGAGAACGGCGAATTTCACATTACGGAAGGCAACGCGCAGGTGGCCGGAGAGTTGCTGTTCTTTGACGGGACGCTCGGCGAGAACAGGTTTTTCCTGCGCGCAACAGCCGACGAATGTTCGCTTTTCGGTATGGTTGCGCGTTTCATGCCCGAGCTGGATTTCCCTGCTGCGGGAACAGGAGAGTTGCGGCTGAAACTCCACGGGAGCTACACGGACCCCAAATATCAGCTGTATTACATGCAAGCAGCGGGTTCTCTGGCTGAAGAGCGAATCGGAAGGCTTGAACTGGAGCTGCATGGCGACGCTGACAGCCTTGAGATTGAGAAGGCGCACTTGAGCATGGGCGTGGGGAGCCTTGACGTAGAGGGAGCCTGGCAGTTTGGTAAAGAGGGAGAGGACGAATGGTCGTTGATCGTGGAGGACTTCCCGGTTTCTCCGCTGACGTATGCGTACAAGGGACTTGAGAAGCTGGAAGCGGCGGGTTTCGTAAGCGGCGAGATCCGTCGATCCACCGAAGACTCCCTTTCGGTGTCGCAGGGCTACTTCGTGCTAGAAGACGGAGTGATACTCGGTACCAGCATGGATGCAGCCGAGATTGCGTTTAACATCCAGCCTGCTGGCCTTTACATCGACAAACTGGAGCTGTCCACTCCTGAATACCTGATTACTGCGTCGGGCTTCTGGAGTCGGGAGCCTGGAGAAACAAGCATTAGCGTCAATGTTCCTTATATGGACCTTGCACTGCTTTCGCCGCTGCTGCCGGAGAATCTACAGCCGTTGTCGGGGAAGATGGGTTTCATATCGGAAGTTACCCGGGACGAGGCGGGAGCACCGGTACTTGTCGGATCGTTTCTGACATCTGACGAATCCGGTCTGCGCGTGGGGATGTTCGCCGTGGACAGTGTCAGGGGCATGCTGGAGATTGCCCACGGCGCGATGCACCTGAAGGCGACGCTAGTGCAGTCTGATGAATCAGAGATGGTTCTTGACGGCGTGGTTCCTTTTCCGGGCACGAGCGAGGAGTTCGAGATGGCTGTGCACGCGGAGAACTTCTCGCTTGAGTTCCTTCGCCCCTTTATGAAGGAAAGCCAGTGGGATTGCTCCGGGCGCTTCACGGCGGATCTTAGCGCGGGCGGCACGTGGAGCGCGCCGCGTTTCGCCGGTTCGATTGAAGCCAAGCTGGATGACATCGCCTTCAACGGCAGTGTTGTGCTGGCAAGAGTGGCCGGCAATATTGAGCTGGAATGCGAGTCCAGGCTGGATGACGCCCAGCCGAATGGCGAATGTGTCCAGTCGGTGCAAGTGGATATGAATCTGTGCCCCAACGGTGGGAACACCGACGGCACGCCACGGAATTTCGCCCGCGTAACCGGCTCGGCTAAGCTTGCGCCGGACAGCCGCGAACTCGATTCTGTGGACCTCAGCGTAGACCTCGCGAACCTCGACCGGGTTGAAGTGGCGGGGCTGTTCAAGGGCGGGCTCAGTGGCTCACTCACCGTGACGAAGTCCTTTGCGGCTCAGCCCATCTCTATAACGGGTGAAGTTGCAGTTCGCCCCGGCGCGACCTTAAGACTTCCCACGCTGGCTGCGCTGGAACCGATAGACTACGGCGTCGAGGTTATGCTGGGTGATTATGACAATCCCTTGAAGGTCACAATCGGCTCCGACTGCTGGGTAAGGTATCCGCCGCTCATGATGGAAGTTGCGCTGAACGGTGAGCTTATGGTGAGTGGCACAGCCGGAGACCCGCGCCTGGAGGGTGACCTCACAGCTCCCAGAGGCTCGCTGGTGCTGCTCAATCGCATTGTGCGGCTCACAGGCCCTGCTACCATCAAGGTGGGTCTGGAGGAGGAGTACGAGTACGGGCGGATGCCGCACCTCTTCGGCACGGCGGCGGTTGAGCTGCCGGGGGCGCTTGCCTCCACGCGCGGAGAACTCCCGGTGGAAGTCCTGCCGTCTGATCTGCCTTTCGCGCCCACCGAGGAAGACCTCACTGTCTACTTCGGCTTCCACGATATGCGGCTGGACGCGCTCGCCGACGAGCAGAGCCTTGACGAAATACATATGTACTCGGAGCCTCCGCTGTCGCGCCAGACCATTATGGTCTACCTGTTGGGCGGACAGGCCCTTGATATTTCCCCCACCGGCTTGCAGACCTTCCTGGGCAGCGAAGCGCTTGCCTTCTCCGGCAGCCGCCTGTCACGCTTCCTCGAAGAGAGTCTTGATTTCAAGCGCTTCGAGATCCGCGCGCTTTCCTCCGACGAAGGCACTCCCTTCTACATCAATATGGAGAAGGAATTCGCGCCGCAGTTCTCGGTCAGCTACCTGCGAACGTTCCTGGAGGAAGTAGACGAGCGGCAGCAGCTTTCCGGCAAGTTCTACTTCGATGAGCGCTTCGGTGCGAAGACCTACGTTGAGCTGATGTGGCGCCGCCGGGGCCAGCAGGAGGAGGAGGTTGTGGGCAACCTGGGCTTCAACTTCCGCTTCTAGTGCAGGAGGATTACCGTTATGGGCGAAAGTGGCGTGCAGTCGGTGCTGGACAATGACTACTGTTTCGCATGCGGGCAGCAAAACCCCTTCGGTTTGCACCTTCGTTTCGAGTTGGAACCGGGCGGCATCGCGGCGTTCTTCACGCCCGGCCCTCACCTTCAAGGGTTCGCGGGCGTGCTGCACGGCGGGATAGCGGCAACGGTTCTGGACGACGTAATGAACAACCTTGTATCCCGCACGCGCGCCGAGCTCGTGGTGACGGCGACTCTGGAAGTGCGCTTCCGCCGGCCGGTGCCTGTGGGCGAAGCGCTCGTGTGCCGCGCCCGCCTTACCGAAGAACGGGGGAAACTCTTCCGTGCGGAGGGTGATATCCGTCTGGCTGGCAGCCCGGAGGTACTCGTCGAGGGCAAATGCCTTCTAGCGAAGGTTGAGGAAAAGTCTCAGACAAGCGGCTAGCTCAGAGACAGCTTGCCGCGCTCCAGCTGGTGAAGCTGCTTGAGTTCGTTGATTCCCCGGTGTCTGAGGTAGCGGAGATAGATGTTCATAATCGCTGTAGTGGCCAGCGCGTCTCCCATCGCACGATGGCGGTTTTTAATCCCGATGCCAAAGAAATCCGCGATGGTTGAGAGGCTGTGGCTGGGAAGCCACGGCAGGAGCTGCTGCCCCAACCGCCGCGTGCAGACGACGCCGTTCGGCAGCTCGCGGTTCAGCGCGGTGCGCGCGGCCTTTCGCAGGAATCCGGTATCGAAATCGGCGTGATGAGCCACGATGATCGCCTTGCCTACAATGTCCAGGAAATGGGGCAGGACTTCGGCGATGGTGGGCTGATCAGCAACCATCTCGTTGGTGATTCCGGTAAGGTGGCGCACGAAAGGCGGTATGGGACGCTCGGGATTCACCAGATGCTCAAACGTGCGGACAATCTTACCGCCCCGCGTCACACACGTGGCCATCTCGGTGATCTTTTCATCTTCGGGGCTGCCGCCTGTGGTCTCAAGGTCTACGACAGCGAATTCGGTGGTGTGGAGTTCGCCTTGCCCTTTGTCCTGGGGTACAAGGCGAAATCTCCTGCGTGCAGCGTTCATCCGAAGAGATTGTAACACAGTCAGCTATAATGTCGCCGTGAAACAGCCCCCAGGGAAGCGCCTTCTTGAAGTCATCCGCAAGCTCTCCGCAGCCTATCCCGAGCATCCGCTGAAGATAAGCGATAAGACACCCGCCTTCCGCTCGCTCATCTCGACGATCATGAGTGCACGCACGAAGGACCCGGTGACCGTGGAAGCAACGCGCAGGCTCTTCGCGGAGTACAAAACTCCCAAAGCGATGTCGTCAGCCGACCCGGAGCGTGTCGCGGAACTCATCTATCCCGTGGGCTTCTACAAGACGAAGGCGAAGCAGCTCGTGCGGGTCGCGGAGTTGATAGTGGAACGCTTCGGCGGGAGGGTGCCGCGCACGCGCGAGGAGCTTATGGAGCTGCCCGGCGTGGGCCGTAAGACCGCCAACCTTGTGCTTTCGGTGGCGTTCGGCGTCCCTGCGATATGCGTGGACACGCATGTGCACCGCATCTCCAACCGTCTGGGATGGGTGGAGACGGACACTCCGGGCGATACCGAGGAAGCGCTGATGAGGTTGTTGCCCGAAAGCGAATGGGCGGCCATCAACCGGCTCATCGTCAATCACGGCCAGCAGGTGTGCCATCCCACGTCGCCGCGATGCAGCGAGTGCATTATCGCCGACCTCTGCCCGAAGGTGGGGGTTACCCGTCACCGGTGACGAGCGCAGGATGCGATTGCGCGTCAGCAGGGAGAGTTGAGCGTCGGTTTACACCGCTCCAGCGCGTTAGCCGGGGCCCGCAGGTGCAGTTTCGGAAAGCTCCGAACCGCTGGGCGCTTCCGGCTCTTCGCGACGCAGCGCGCTGGGAAAGTCGCGGTACTCCTCGTACTCCTTCGCCGTGCCAAAATAGAGGTACCAGCGCCCCTTGACCTTGACCCAGCGTATCGGCGGGCTGTCCGTGAGCGGTTGGTCGGGCCGGCCTTCCAGCCAGGTGAGTGCAAAGTCGCCTTCGGACTGAAAGCGGACGCTTTTGAGTTCCGGCGCGTCGAGTTCGGTACCGGTGCGTGGGCGGAGTGCGAGCGTGAGCATACCCAGCCGCGCCTTTCCCTGCTCGGTGGTAATCTCGCTGCGGAACGCGGGCGAGATGTAGTCTTCGAAGCTTGCGGACGGCCGGTGACCCGTCAGAAAGCTATAGAAGCTGTGCGCCCGCCGTTCAATTGACTGCGCTGGCGCACAGGCTGCGAGGAGGAGTACAGCAATCGTAGCTGACAAAACAATAGGCAAGTGATGTCGCTGCGTCTTCATTTCGTCTTTCCGGGCAATTTGCGGATTCGAGGTCCGAAAACGTCTTTCATTCTTGAGAACATCTCAATGCCCCAGGTGATCAGTTCTTCCTTCTCCGCCTGCCTGTCAATATATAGCTTGTCAGCGGCAATCCGACAGGCCCGAGCGTGCTCTAGTCTCTGCCATGAAAGCTCGATCTGCATATCTTTCTCAATTGATTCCTTCTCAGATTCGAGGGCCTCGAAGGATGCTTCGTTTAGCTCCTGCTTCCCCGGACCGTGGTCGATGTACAGCTCAACCCTAAAGATGTTTCCTTGCGCGAATACGATAGAGTAAGAATACGCACTCACTCCTGAGCCGAAGTTAATCCAGTTGTCGGAAGAGGATTTCCTAGTTCCGCTGTAGAGCTTTTCCGTGCGTGCGCGCTCGAGTACTTCTTTCCAGAAGTCCAAGTAGAACTTCCCTAGTTCCGTTTCCTCCGTCTGCCTTTTTGCGTTGCGCTGGAATGTATTCGGTGCTGAGGCAAGCTCAAACAACGGAGCTGCGTTCGAACCGTCAATCTGAACGGCTCTCAATCGCACGCCCAGGAACTGAACATCCTCGGATGTGTGATTGTTGAGCCAATCCAAGGCAAGCGTGTGTTCATCACGGAAGTCGGGAGAAATCCAGCAGATGATATCGGCCTCAAGTCCCGCAGCGTATGTGAGAAGCTGCCCTAGATGCGAGTGGTCGGTTGAGGCCAGCTGATTTTCGATTATGACCTTTCTTCCGGATCGCTTCTCGCGAGCATAGATGTCGCAGTAGAACGACCCAACTTGCTCTTCGGAGGTTACCAATTCGAGCTCAAGTCCTAGCGCCTTACTAAGCTCCGACAGATGTTCGCCCAGCCAGGGCGTGAAGTCCTTAGCCTCATTCTCCCAAAGCGACCTTGGGTCTACGTACTCCAATTTTCCAATTGGTCTGCTCATTCCATATTCCCCGAAACCCGCAACTGGTGCTTCTTAGCGGCGTCAATGGCTTCTTCATAGCCTGCATCGGCGTGGCGCATTATGCCGGTCCCGGGATCGGTCGTCAGCACGCGCTGTAGCTTTTGCGCTTGCACATCCGTGCCGTCGGCCACCACCACCATTCCCGCGTGCAGGCTGTAGCCGATACCCACGCCTCCGCCGTGATGGAAGCTCACCCAGCTTGCGCCGCTCACGGCGTTGAGCAGCGCGTTGAGCACCGGCCAGTCGGCGATGGCGTCGCTGCCGTCCTTCATCCCTTCGGTTTCACGGTAGGGGCTGGCGACGCTGCCCGCGTCCAGATGGTCGCGGCCGATGACGATGGGCGCCTTCACCTTGCCGCTCTTCACCAGATCGTTAAACATCAACCCCGCGAGGTCGCGCTCGCCGTATCCCAGCCAGCAGATGCGCGAGGGCAGCCCCTGGAACGCCACCCGCTCGCCCGCCATCTTCAGCCAGCGCAGCAGGTGTTCCTTTTCCGGGAACAGCTTCGCCAGCTCGCGGTCGGTCGTGTAGATATCCTCGGGATCACCAGACAGCGCCACCCACCGAAACGGCCCCTGTCCTTCGCAGAACAGCGGGCGGATGTACTCGGGCACGAACCCGGGGAAGCGGAACGCGTCGTCCATATCGCGATGCTCCTGCACCTGGCCGCGAATGTTGTTGCCGTAGTCGAACACGACCGCGCCTCCGTCCAGCATATCGAGCATTGCGCGCACGTGCTTCACCATCGAGTTGAGCGCCAGCTCGCGGTAGCGTTCGGGATCGCTCCTGCGAAGCTCCAACGCCTCTTCGTAGGGCATGCCCGCAGGCACATAGCCGTTGAGTTCATCGTGAGCGCTAGTCTGGTCGGTGACCACATCGGGCTTGAATCCGCGCCGCACCAGCTCTGGATGCGTGTCCGCGGCATTGCCCAGAAGCCCGATGGACAGCGGGCGTTTCTCCGCCTTGGCCTTCTCCGCCAGTTCCACCGCTTCGTCGAGCGAATCGGTCATTGTGTCGAGATACTTGGTCGCCAGCCGGCGTTCAATGCGCTCGCGGTCAACCTCGACGATTAGCGCCACGCCGCCGTTGAACGCAATCGCCAGCGGCTGCGCGCCGCCCATCCCGCCAAGGCCCGCGGTGAGCGTAATGGTTCCTTCTAGGCTTCCGCCGAAGTGCCGGTTTGCGAGCGCTGCAAGCGTCTCGTAGGTTCCCTGCAAAATGCCCTGCGTGCCGATGTAAATCCAGCTTCCGGCGGTCATCTGGCCGTACATCGTCAGGCCCATCCGCTCGTATTCGCGGAAGTGCTCCCAGTCGGCCCAGTGCGGGACGATGTTGCTGTTGGCGATGAAGACGCGCGGCGCCCATTCGTGGCTGCGGAAGATGCCCACGGCTTTGCCCGACTGGACGAGCAGCGTCTCGTCGGCGCCGACCTCTTGGAGCGCGCTAAGGATGCCGTCGAAGCACTCCCAGTTGCGCGCGGCGCGGCCGGTGCCGCCGTAGACGATAAGCTCCTCGGGCTTCTCCGCCACTTCAGGGCTGACGTTGTGCTGGATCATCCGGTACGCCGCCTCCTGCACCCAGCCCTGGCAGGTAAGCTTCGTGCCCGTGGGCGGCCGGACAACGCGCGATGTAGTCTCCATTCGGCTCAACAGATGCCTCCGGGGATTATTGTATCACCGCCGTGGGCGGGCGTCCGCGCCGTCGCCATCTCTCTTTTTGTAGGGTGCGGTCTCGTGCCGCACCTTGTTGTCTTCCTGTAGGGCGGGGACCTGTGCCCCGCCGTCTTCTCTGAAGCTTGCCCGCCATAGCTCAAGCGGAGGCGGGACTGACGACTGTATGCCGCGCCCCGCCGTTCGTATGGTGGATGAGAGCGCAGAGACTCGCTTGCAGAGGAAAACCGGCTGGTTCACCGTTCACGAACATGTTTGTGTGTATTGAGAAGCGGCGCGAGGGATATGGGTGCTGTGTGCTGAAATCCCATTGGGTCCTTAGGCTGGGATGTTCATTGGATGTCGCGTTCAAGGGAAGCCTTAAGGCTTCCCTTGAACGCTGTAAGTTGGCTTTGTGATACAATCTACTCAGCCCTACCGGGAGTGGGTATCTCAACGGTTTATACGGGCGCACTTGGCCAGCCTTTGAGGAGGGGTAAGAACGCTGAAACAAGGGGGTGAACCGTTTTGCCTATCATTAGGCTGCAGCAGAAGTAGAACGTGCGGAGAAGAGAGAAGATACTGGGAGTAACTGGGATTCGAGAACTTGAGTCTCCGAAACTCATGCAGGTTGAGCTGATTGGCAGAAAATCGTTCATCCCGATTCAACAAGCTAAATGAGGAGGGAACTATGATTGACCCTGCGATTTTGCGGGCGCTTTACAACCAATTCGGTAGACCAATTGAAGAGCTGAATGAATTCGCGGGCCGGAAGTTCCTGCAGAAGATGGTGTATTTGCTGCAGAACTACATCTTCCGGGAAGATGCGTGGTATTCATACGCTAGATATCCCTATGGTCCGTACTCTGCAGGGCTTTCAGAGGACTATTGGAAAATCCTGAGGGTGGCTGAGAATGACGTGACCACGTTGAGTCCGGCAGCCACAGAAATGGTGAATTCCCTTAAGGGCGAATTCGACGGGTTCTCAAAAGCTAATGATCTGGATGAACTGAAAACACTCGAGCTTCTGGCTACTGCACTGTTCGAATTGAAGGATCAGCCAACTGAAGAAGAAGCCGTCAAGGGGGCAACCAAGTGGAAAAAGGAGATATTCACGGAGGCTCAGGTTAAGGCTGCTGTGGAATTCCTGAAGGAGCAGCAGTACTATGCAGATGAGAACGAGTCCTGACTACAATGAACCGCTCAAGATTTATGACGATCTGTATGGTCTGATTAAGCTCCAGAAAGAAGAGAAGCGGATTGTTGATACTTGGCCCCTTCAGAGGCTTAGGGAGATCAAACAACTTGGGCTTGCCCACTACGTTTTTCCAGGGGCGACGCACAGTCGTTTCTCTCACTGCATTGGCGTCTGTCACATCGCAGGGGAGATCGCAAATAGGGTTTTCAAGGACAAGCCCGAGGACGAAAAAGAATGGCTAAAGAGACATGCCAGAATGGCTGGGCTTCTCCATGATATAGGGCATCTGCCTCTCTCTCACAGCATTGAAGGGGTCTACAAGAACCTCCTATCCAGAGAGGTCGAACGCATAACAGATAAGTTCATGTTCGAAGGTGGGCTTAAGCTGGAGGAACTGCGCAAGGACTGGGCGAAGTCGAGGGAGTCCCTACCGTTCTTCTTTCTCCAAGCAACCAGCGTGAAGAAATGGAAACTCCACGAGCTGCTAAGCGCTTTCATCATCAAAGACTCGCATATATCGAACCTGCTCATAGACATGGGCTATGATCTCGATGAGCTGGCAGATGCCATAACTGGGCGCAACAGAACGCGCGAACTGAGTCACGTCATCCATAGCGATCTAGACGCAGACAAGATGGACTATCTGATGAGGGACGCGAAGGCGACAGGCATCTGCTACAGCCAGTTCGACATCAACTACCTTCTGCCGAACCTAGTGCTGGACGAAGGAACTCAGAGCATTGCCGTAAATGAAAAGGCACTCTACGCTGTAGAACATTATCTCCTTGCCAGGTACTATTACTTCCTTCAGATCCTTCATCACAAGAAGAGAGACATATACGAACTTCTCGCAGCCAAGTGTGCTGAATGGATGATTGAAATGGGTCTCCTTCCAGACCTTGACGAGTTCTTGGGTCTTGTTACGTCAGGGGAATTGCTGCAGCTCGATGACAACGATTTTCTAAGGCGTCTGCGTGGCTTTTCGGAGAGTGCCGAGGTCGCTCCCCACAAACGGAAAGTCGCAGATGTTGTGCTTGACCGAGGCTACATATACCTTGCCGGTGAACACAGGTTCCTTGAGCATTACCAAGAGCGCGGATACGAAGCATCTGCTAGCGCTCTGCAGTTTGAACTGAACTTGAAAGATGAGAATGATGAAGGCAACCTACTCGCTCATCCAGATGTGGAATTGCAGTTCGTCAAACATGAGCACAGCATCTACAAACACATTAAGGATATCGGCGCGGTTATCGAATCGGGGCGAGATGAGGACGCCGTGAAGGATGTCGATGTTATCAAGATCAGATGCGACGATGGACACCTTGAGATCATTCATAACGCACACGGTACAGTCATACCAAAGCTCACCGAGTGGAGAGTCTGCACGGCAAGATACTACTTCGTCCCTTTGAACTAAAACCCACCCCCAAACATCACCGCCCCGCTAAGCAATGGTATGCCGCGCATAAAGGTCCCCCCCTAGTCGCCTATCTCCACCAGGGCCAGCATGATGCGGTTCTTGTCGACGCGCAGGATGGTGAACTTCACGCCGTTTATGTAAACGACGTCGCCCTTGTCCGGTATCTTGCCGAACTTGGAATACAGCAGCCCGCCGACGGTGTCGTTTCCCTCGTCATCGAGCGAAAGCCCGGTGTCCTCGTTGAACTCCTCCACCGGCAGCGCCACGTTCACGACGAAGCTGCCGTCGTCCTTGCGGTAGATGGCCTGCGCCTCGTCATCGTATTCGTCCTGGATCTCGCCGACGATTTCCTCGATTATGTCCTCAATCGTCGCCAGGCCAGCCGTGCCGCCGTACTCGTCGGTCACGATTGCCATATGCTTGCGCTGCTGGCGGAGCTGACGCAGCAGGACGCCGATGCGCATGCTTTCGGGCACGAAGACGGTATCCTGCGCGAGCTGCCGGATGTCAACGGTCTCCGGCCGCCGCTTGAGGTTTACCATCAGGTGGCGGATGTGCAGGACGCCGATTACGTTGTCGATGGTCCCTTCGTAGACCGGGAACCGCGAGAAGGGCGCGCTCAGGACGACGCTGATGCTTTCCGACGGCGGGTCGTCCGCATCCAGGGCTATGATGTCGATGCGCGGCGTCATCACCTCGCGCACGGTCGTGTCGCCCATTTCAACTATGGCGGAGATCATTTCGCGCTCGTCTTCTTCCAGTTCGTCTTCTACCGGCGCGGTTGTCGAATAAACCTCGAAATCCTCCACGCCCAGGGCTTCCGGAATGGATTTCGCCCGTCCGAGAAGATTCGCCGTACTCACTAAAAGCGCGCTCATAGGATGCATTACGCTCGTGACGAGGCGGACTGACGTGGCGTTCTTGATAATGAACTCGGGGTAGGCATACTGCATGAGCGGCATCGTGTGCCCGATGAATATAATGAACGCGGACAGGATGGCAAGAATGATCGCGCTGAGGAGCCACTCCAGCCAGTACGGCTCAACGTTCGCAAGTCCTGTGGCCCGATAGATGACTACAAAAAACAAGAGCAGCGTTGTGGCGAAGCTCAGGAAACCGGCTGCTGTGAGCGAGAAACTGGTGGACGTGGCGCGGCGCAGCAGCGTCCGGACGCGGTCTATGTTGGGGTGTTCGTTCTCTTCCTCGAAGGGCGATATGTTCGAAGGGTCAAGGCTCAAGAAACTGCCCAGGCAGGCGGAGCTGAACGCAAACGAGAGCAACCCCAGAAATCCGAGGAGTGAGAAAACCAGATAAAAGCTTGTACTTCCAGGGTCAGTGTCCAAACTGACTCACCTCAATACCGGCTGCCTGAAACAGCCGCTCTTCGCACATAAGCATCCGCCGTGCGTCAGCGGGTTTGCCGTGGTCGAGTCCCATCAGGTGCAACAGCCCGTGAGTTGCCACCGCTGCGAACTCGTCAACGGCGGAGTTGCCGTTGGCTTTCGCCTGCCGCTCGACCTGCCGCAGGTTCACGAACACGTCTCCCAGAAGCAATGGGCCGCTGTGCGCTGCAAGCCTCATTCCGGCACGCCCGGCCGCATGGCCGAAAACCAGATGAGGTTCGTCGCAGGGAAACGCGAGCACGTCCGTAGTCTCGTCAACCTTCCGGAAGCTGCGATTAAGCGTGCGGATGCGCTGGTCGCCGCATACGAAAATCGAAACGTCGTCTTCCTCTTTCACCCCAAGCGCCTTTACCACGCCAACAAGCTTCGCCTCCATTCTCCGCCGGTAGCGCGGCGGCCTACGAACCATCCAGTGGAAGTTCAGCATCAGTCGGCAGAGGGATTATACCAGAGTCGCGAATGGCGCATCGTGATTCTTGGGATACAATGATTGGCGATGCCAGGTATCACGATTGAGATGCCCTACGGACGGGGGACGATTCCTCTGGACATACCTGCATCGCTTGCGGACAAGCTTCACTTCGCCCGCCCGCAACCGCTGGAAGCTCTCACCGATCCCGCGCAGGAAATGCTTGCGGCTGTGGACGCGCCGGTCGAGAGCGCGCCGCTGTCGGAGCGCCTGCAGTCGGCGCGCAAGGTCGTCGTAATTGTGAACGATTGCACACGGAGCACGGCATATCCGCAGTGGCTGCCCCAGTTGCTGGAATTCGTGCGTAGCCATCTGGCCGAAGGCGCGGAGCTGAAGCTCATTATGGCCTGCGGAACCCATGCTGCGCCGTCCGATGATGAGGTGCGGCAAGCCCTCGGCGTTGACGATGAAGTCGTGCTGCACGACAGCAGTGATGGCAGTTCACTGGTGGAGGTCGGCGTCAGCCCGCGCGGCACGGCCTACACCGTGAACCGCCTGATAACGGAGGCAGGCCTCATCGTAGCCACGGGCGCGGTAGGCTACCACTACTTCGCGGGATTCACCGGTGGCGTGAAAGCCGTGTTTCCGGGGCTGGGCGGCTTCGACGCTGTGGTGCACAACCACGGGCTCTGCCTCGATCTCAAAGAGCGCTACTTCGCGGATGGCGTCGCGCCGGGCAATCTAGACGGCAATCCGGTGCACGAGGACCTTCGCGGGATAATCCCGCACCTTCCGCCGATTTTCCTGATAAACGTCGTGCTGGTGGACGACAGAGATCCTGCGCGCTTTTTCGCAGGCGACGTTGTCACAGCCCATCGCTCAGCCTGCGATTTTGTGGACGGGCACTTCCAGCACAGTGTGCCGCGCAAGGCCGACCTGATACTGCTGTCCGCGGGGGGACATCCGCGCGACATCAGCCTCTATCAGGCGCACAAGGCGCTGAAGCACGCGGAAGCGGCGCTTTCTAAGCGCGCGCGCATTCTATTCTTCTCGCAGTGCCCCGATGGAATGGGCCACCCGCAGTTCGAGCAGTGGCGCAAGCTCGATTTCGCAGCGACCGTCAGTTTGCTCAGGCAGCGCTACCTTCCCATCGGGCATATCGCGCTTTCGCTACGCACGCTCTACAAGCGCTTCGGCCTGAACCTAATCTCGGAACTCGACGCAGCGACGGCTGAGGAGTGGGGCTTTACGCCGGTTCCGCCCGACAAAGCGTCGTTGAAAGCCGCCTGGATGCTGGCGCGGGCGAGACGTCCGGTGGTTGTGACGCACGGCTCGTCGATGCTGCTGTCTGCTGGACAATAGCGAGCCGCGCCGATAGAATGTAGCCTTACTCAGATTGGGGTGTCGTCTAACGGTAGGACCGTGGACTCTGGATCCATTAATTGGGGTTCGAATCCCTGCACCCCAGTTCAAACTGACCCCACTGGCGATATCATCGCGCTCACCGAGCCAAATCCCAAGTTTTAACGATGCCACGCATGGCGCGTGGCTCAGATTCAGGTGGGCGTTCGCGGCGCGGCTCTGCGGCCAGAACCCAGTGTGTACAGCGAGCGGCGGCGCTTGCGCGCCTTTGGGGGCGCGCTGCCAGAGGTTGGGGGTGAGGGATTAGGGATTGGCGATGTAGGGCGGGGTCTCCGTGCCCCGCCTTCCGCCAGGTCTCCAAAACGTCCGCCATCAGCTTCCGGTGTGTTGGGCGCGCTGGCGCTATTTGGAGTGTTAGGGCGTATATTGTCACAGCGGATGTTTTTCGCTGTATTCTTGGGGAGCGGGGTAGTTTGAGGTAGAACGGGCGGAGTAGGAGGGGAGGCGGTGGCGGGGCCTTGAGTACGGGGGACGCGGCCTTCGAGATCGGCGCGTCCATCCTCCAGACTCCCACCGCGCGCGCCCGTTAGGGCGGGTGCGCAGCTGTCAGTTGTCAGCTGCCCGTTTTCAGCAGGAGAGAAAGAAGCGGCGGGACCATCCCCCGATTCCCCACCCGGGCCACCCTTAATAGGGGAGCCAAGGTCGGTACAGGAGGAGATGGGGATTAGGGGTGAGGGAATAAGAGTTGGCGCGGCGGAGTCCTCACAGAGTACGCCGGACGCGCGGCCCTCCTTAGGCGGGTAAATCTCAGGCCGCGCGATTGAAGGTGTGGCGACCCGCCGGTCGCGCGAAGTGCGCGCTGGCGGGCGAGCCTGGAGGCTTGCCAGCCTTTCTGGCTGGTCACCACTCCGGCTATTAATTAGGCGCTTTTGCGTCTCGGTGCAGAGTTTTTCGATGCGCGCGATGAGGCGTTTGTGTGGCTCGGGGATGGGGGATTCTTCGGTGAAGTTGAGGACGATGGAGACGGCCTCCTCGAGACAGGAGATTGGGCTCTCAATTTGGTGGCACCGGCGTCTCGCCGGTGTATTGTGACGAATCACGGGCGGGACGCCCGTGCCACCATTAATAAACCCATTCTTCAGCCTTGGCCATTGAGTGTCCTTGTCCACCGATGCCGGTTTGCCGGACTGCACATCTGACATCATACCTGTAAGCGTCTTCGCGCAGGAGATGGCGTCTTTGGCGGAGCATTTGTCTATGGCGACGGTGCGCCAGCGCTACCCGGTGGGGGATAAACTTGGATAGGTGTCTGCACCCACGGTAGAGGATACGCGGCCAGTGCGGGTGGTATCATAGGGTGGAGGTCGCTGATGCCGCACACGAAGCCATTCGACGAACACGCAAAAGACTACGAGCAGTGGTTCGAGGACAACAAGCACGCCTACCTCTCGGAGCTGGCCGCGCTGAAGCTCGCGCTGCCGGACCCGGGACACGGGCTGGAAGTGGGCATCGGCACCGGCCGCTTCGCCGAGCCGCTTGGGATTACCATCGGAGTTGAGCCGTCGAAGAAGATGGCGGAGGTTGCGCGGTTGCGCGGTCTGGAAGTCGTCGACGCCGTCGCCGAATACCTCCCGTTCGCGGACGAGAGCTTTGACAGCGTGCTTATGGTGACGACCATATGCTTTGTTGACGACCTTGAAAGGAGCTTTCGCGAGGCGTGGCGCGTGCTGAATCGTAAGGGCGCTATTGTCATCGGGTTCGTGGACGCCGACAGCGCGCTCGGCCGCGAATACCAGAGTCGCGCCGGCAGCAGCCGGTTCTATGCCGACGCGACTTTCCACACCTATAACGATGTGCTCGCCCACCTGACCGAGACGGGTTTCGGGCCGCATCTGTGCTGGCAAACCATCTTCAGCCCGCCGCAGGAACTCACGAAGCCCGATGAGGTGCGAACGGGATGCGGGGAAGGGAGCTTCGCCGTCATTCGCGCCGCTAAGCTGGGTTAGTGAAACGCTTCGGAGCCTGTGCGGTGCCAGCTCTGCCGGTTCGGGGACAAGCGGGCCAGGGAGGACTCGAACCCCCAACATTTTGATTAAGAGTCAAACGCTCTACCGGTTGAGCTACTGGCCCTGCAGGCGAATCTAACACCTGATGCAGTGCGCGTCAAGCGCTGCGAGCGGCCACGCGCCGGTTTCTGCTACAATCAGATTGAAGCACCGTCTGCGGGAGGGAATATGGAAGAAACACTGGAAGCTACCGCTGCTGAAGCCATACTTGACGTGCCCCGGCTGCTCGGAGCGTGGGAAGGAATGCTGGGGTGGCTCAAAGTCCACGCGGCGAACATCATCATCATCCTTGTGGTTGCGTGGCTCCTGGGCGTGCTGTCCAGGATACTCATACGCCGCATCGCCAAAGCTCTGGAAAAGACCCACCGGGGCGATGAAATCGCCCTGAGGGAACAGGAGAAGCGCTCCAAGACCATCTGGTCGCTTTTTGGCGTGACGCTACGAGTCGTAATTTACTCCGTGGCGGTGCTGATGATACTGGCGGAGCTGGGCATAAACATCACCGCGCTTCTGGCCGGCGCGGGTATCGTCGGCATTGCGCTGGGCTTCGGCGCGCAGAGCGTGGTCAAAGACCTGCTGGCGGGCCTGTTCATTCTGATCGAAGACCAGTACCGCATGGGTGACGTAATCGAGATAAACGGCGGTGCTTTCGGCGGCACGGTGGAGAAGGTGTCGGTCCGGACGACGTGGCTGCGCGCCTTCAACGGGAACCTGCATATCATCCCGAACGGCAGCATTGAGGCCGTCACCAACTACACGCATAGCTGGACGCGCGTATTGCTCGACTTCGGAATTAGCTACGAAGACGACATTGACACGGCCGCGCAGGTCATCAAGGATTCTGCGCGGGCAATGGCCCGCGAGTCCGAGTGGGAGCACGTCTTCCTTTCCACCCCTGAAGTGCTGGGCGTGGAGAAGCTCGATGACTCCGCTGTCGTGCTTCGGCTGATTGCCCAGGCTGTGCCGGGCGACCAGTGGAAGGTGGCGCGCGAGCTAAGGCGGCGCGTGAAGTACGCCCTGGACGAGGCGGGCGTGACGATTCCCTTCCCGCAGATCGCCGTCAGCTACTTGAAAGAGCCCAAGGCGGAAGTCCGCAGAAAGATGACTGATGGCTCCGTCTACGGCTACGGCAAGCAAGACGAGCGCGGCAGGCTGGACGCTTACGGTGGCGGAGAAGGGGAGTGAAGATAAATGGCGCAGAGAAAACTTGACGCGGCTGCCGAGATAGAACTGCTGATCCGCGCGCGGTATCCGATTGTCTACGTCGAGAGCTACGAGGAAACGCGGGTACTGGGGGTTCTCAAGGACATCGCCGACCGGCGCGGGAAGCGGCTGTTTGTGTGGACCGTCACCGAAGGCCTGCGGCGCCACGGTGCCGCCTCGGCTGTAGAACGGGCAACGGTTTCGTCCCGCGAAACCGACCCGATGGCCGTGCTGGATATCGTGGGGCGCAGCAAGGAGAACGCGATTTTCGCGCTCGTTGACTTCCACCCGTTTCTCGAAGACAAGAAAGTGGTGCGCAAGCTGCGCGACCTGACCCGCACGCTGAAGGCAAGCTACAAGACGCTGGTGCTGCTCTCGCCCGTGGTTAATCTGCCGCCGGAACTGGACAAGGACGTGACGCTCGTAACCATCCCGCTGCCTGATGAAACCGTGCTGCGCAAGGTGTTCGACGACATTGTGGAATCGTTGCGCGACAGCCCGAAGGTGAAGCTCGAACTCACGGACGAGGTCTGCGAGCAGCTGGTGAAAGCAGCGCTGGGGCTTACGGCCGCCGAAGCGGAGAACGCCTTCGCCAAGGCGATAGTCTACGACGCCGCGCTCACAGCGGCTGACCTGTCCACGATTCTTTCCGAGAAAGAGCAGATTATCCGCAAGACCGGCTTCCTGCAGTACTACCGCGCGCGGGAGGATATGGAGCATGTGGGCGGGCTGGACAGCCTGAAGGGGTGGCTGCGCAAGCGCGGCCGGGCGTTCACCCAGCGGGCGAAGGACTTTGGCCTGCCCGCGCCCAAGGGGCTGCTGCTCATCGGTGTGCAGGGCTGCGGTAAGAGCCTTACCGCCAAGGCGGTGTCGTCGCTCTGGCAGATGCCGCTGCTGCGGCTGGATCTGGGCGCGCTGTTCTCCGGCTATATCGGCGCGTCGGAGGAAAACACGCGCAAGGCAATCGCCGCGGCGGAGCGCGTTGCGCCGTGCATCCTGTGGCTCGATGAAATCGAGAAGGGGCTGTCCGGCGTGCAGAGTAGCGGCGCAAGCGATGCGGGCACGGCCAGCCGGGTGTTCTCGACGTTCCTGACGTGGATGCAGGAGAAGGAAGCGCCGGTGTTCGTTATCGCGACTGCCAACGAGATTGCGCAACTGCCCCCGGAGCTGATTCGCAAGGGGCGGTTTGACGAGATATTCTTCATCGACCTGCCTAAAGACCAGGAACGCGCCGACATCTTCGCCATCCACCTGCTCAAGCGCAAGCGCAAGCCCGAAAGCTACGACATCACGCGGCTCGGTGCGCTATCGGAGGGCTTTTCGGGCGCCGAGATCGAGCAGGCGGTGATCTCCGCGCTATACGACGCGTTCGATGAGGGAGTCGAGCTTGAGCAGCGCCACCTGGAGGGAGCGCTGACCGACACCGTGCCGCTTTCGCGAACGGCCCGGGAGTCCATTGACGCCCTTCGTAGCTGGGCGGACACCCGCGCCCGCTTCGCCAGCAGCAAGCCCTAGCCTGGCAGGGGTGGCTGCCGGGCAGATCTGTTACTTCATAACCGAGACGTAGAGATTCTCATTGGCAACCATTGAGACCACAGCCTTGTCGTTGGCACCGACACGTAGCATATCCATTGACAGGTACGTGCCGGAGCTCATCCCCAAGAACGGCTGTATAGGATATCTGAAGTAATCATCCGGATCGGACAGGTTCTCGATGCACAGCCGCGCCTGTTCCCGCACCATGCCATAGGAGGAGACGAAGATCATCTCGAAGCCTGCTTCAAAGGCAACCGCGACGTTCGAATAGAATCCCACTCCCGGAGCGGTGAACCAGTCCACCTGGTGGATCTCCCACGGAGGAGACAGGTCATCAGTCCTGGTGATATAAAGCGCCGAGGTGGTCTCGCTTCTGTAAGCGATGCGCGGCAGCCAGCTCTCTCCGAACAGACAGAGGCTGACGTGGGTCATAGAACTGCTATCGTCCAGACCCAGCGCTTTCCAGTCGTTTGCACCCGCCCTGACTGCCCAGAAGAGCTGGCCACCCTTGTCGGGGTCGCTGTACGCGACCGAAGCGTACTCATCGACCACGCTTTCTATACTCCAGGTGCCGAAAGCCAGGGAGCAGTTTGAGGCATCCTGGCCCGGGGTTCCACCGGCGTACATCTGCTGCGTACCAGATGCGCGCTCTGTATGCCAGTCCGGGTCGTCAAACCACGCGAACCAGAGCCGGTTGTCGTCGTCCGCTGCTGCGGCGCTCCACGAGACGTACGCGACGGATGGCGTATCGGAGGAGTCAAATGCGAGGGAAGGATTGATGAATATGATGTCCTCACCACCGTCATCAACGAGTTCGGGCGCAGTCCAGTTGTCAGGGGCAGTGCGCGTTACATACTCGAGCGTTGTGTAAGGCACCAGCGGGTCATCGTCGTACTCGTGCGTGTTGTTAATGAAGACGATGTGCGCCACGTCAGCATCGTCGAACTGAAGAGACGCCATCTTGCCGCGGGACTCTGTGGGTATTCCGGGACAGACTGGTTCCGTAACCCAATCGCCTGTCTCGTTGGTGGCGTAGCGCAACGCGTAAAAGAACTCGTCATCCACCACTTCATTTGCCACCGCATAGGCTACGCCAATGGTACCATCGCTGGCGACATCAAGGCTTGTGTACTGGACGGGAAGCAAGGGGTCGTCATAAACGAGGTCGTAGTCGAAAGTCACGCCCGCTTTCGGTGCGTCCGAAAGATACAGCAGGTTGTAGTCTTCGTTGGGTCCCCCCTGCGCCTCAGGCCAGCTGTCCAGTGCCCGCACGGCGAAGCTGTACACCGTTTCATTTATCAGTCCGTCAGTGCGGTGGTACAGGTCACTGGTGACTGCCGTGCGGCCTTCAGCGATTGCCTGCGCGTAGTCCGAGATGCCCTGGTTCCCTGGCTCCCAGTAGACCCGGTAATTCACCGGCGGCGACTGTGCGTCGGTCGCGGAATTCCATGACAGGTCAACGTATCCGTTGCCCGGCGAAGTCACCTGGACGCCGACCGTGGTATCCCACTCCGGAGGCGCACAGTCCAAGCCCACGTCCGGCGTCGCGGTCAGTGTCTCGGTGTTCTTTTCCTCGTTGCCGGCGGCGTCTTTGGCGCGGACAACGAAGGCGTACTGCTGGGCGTTGGCAAGACCCGTGACGAAGGTGGGCGGGTAATGCGTGTCGACCACGAGCGATAGGGTGGCCGCGGTGAAGTCGACCGTGTCACCCTCCTGGTAGTAGACGGTATAGGCAACCGGCGGGCTGTCTTCGTCGCCGGCGGGGCCGAACTCCACGCGCACGGAGCCTTCGCCCGGTATTACATACACCACGCCGACAGTGTCATCCCATGTTGGAGGAGTGATATCACCCGCGGTGGACTCGGGAACTACGTACAGCGTTACGGTGTTCGTCTCCTCATTGGGGCTTATCGGCGGGTCGTAGAGGTCGGCGTTGTCGGCGCTGTCGATTGCGCGCACCGCAATGGTGTAGCCCGAGTTGTTCTCCATTCCGACCAATGAGAACGGAGAGCTGTCGGTTTCATGGAAAGGCGCGGTATTGTACGGGAGCTGCGTGCTCTTTGCGAAGTAGACCCGGTAGCGTACCGGCGGTGATTGCGCATCAGTTGCGAAGCCAAAGGTTACGCGGAAACCGTGGTCACCTGGCTCGGCGGTCACGATGCCGATGGTGTCCACCCAGACCGGTGGCTCAAAGTCGTTCCGCGCTGCAGCGCTCGGGGTGCAGGTCTTCACGGCGGTGCTGACGGGCGAAGTCCGGTTCCCGGCTTCGTCTTCCGCAGCCAGGTACGCCGCATAGACTGTCCCGTTCGCAAGGCCCTGCCAGATGTATGGAGAATCCGTCTCAGTAACCTCTATGACAGTCGAGTTGTTAAGATCTATGCCCGCGTCACCACCCGGCGGTCCGATGTAGAGGAAATACCTGATCCGGTCCCGAGGGGTGACGTTATCAACGGCGTTGCGCCTGTAGACAATCTTGATCCGGCCGTTACCGGCGTCCATATAGGTGATGCCAAGGTACGGATTGGTCGGCGCGCCCGGGCCGTGCGGAGGTATTGCGTCTTCGCCCTGCTCGATGGTGAGCGTATCAGAAAGGCTGTAGTCGCTCTCACCCGTGTCGCCCACGGGAGCGATGCGGTAGATGAACGTGGTGGTCTCGTCCACGAAGTCGTCCAGCATTGTGTCGTCCTGGTAGAAGTAGGCGGCAGGCTCGAAGGTCTCTTCGACTGCGCGCTCGATGGACACGTCTGACTCCGGGTTGACCAGGTTCACCAGCTTCTTCTCGCCAATCTCCGGATGGCCCTCAACGCTGCGGTAGATGTTGTAGCCTTCAATAGTCATGCCATAGTACATGGCGATGGGAGTAATCTCGGCGATGGTGACAGTCCCGTCTGTGGCACCTCCGCGGTCAATGAATCCCTCGGCAACATCATTGCCCAGGCCGTCGCCCGTGCTGCCGCCGAAGTACATGGCTATCGGCGTGATGTCGGAGATGCCGACAGAGCCGTTGTTGTTGTAATCGCCGCGCAACTGGTCGCTCCAGGACAGGCGGGCGGCTTCGTCGCCAAACGACTCAATGGTGTAGTCATCAAGGATCAGTGCCGACTCGCCTGCTGTAACGCTCACCGCCCGGCTACCGGTCGAGGGCCCTGGCGCAAAAGCAATCTCGGCAACGAGTCCGCCGCCGGAGGTAAGGCCTTTGTCCTGGGGGCGCACCCGGGCGAGCCCGAAGGGCAGCGTGCCGGCGTATTTCTCAGCTGCGAGGAAGATGCTCTCGCCTTCTCCGCCGTATAAGGAGCCGGGAAGAATCTGGCGCAGCTTCCACTCATCCGGGTTGTATTTGAGCACGAACAGGCTGGCGGCTGAGTCGGTAAGCTTCTGGGCGTAGACCGACACGAAGGTGTCTCCGTTCATCAGCGTGCGAACGGAGAAATCATAATAATCGCGCTCCTCCGGGGCGATCTCACCCCACATGTTCAGCACAAACAGGGAGAATCCTGCGTGATTGATGGACTTGTCGGGATCGTAGACCTCGAGCTCCCGGTCAGGAGCGTCTGGTGCGTCTTGACCCAGGATGCCGGAACGCAGGATAGTCGCTGTCGGCGCGTTCGGGTGCCCGCTGCCGCACGAGAAAAGAATGACCAGCAGCAGCAGAACACAAGCTGCCGTCGAATGCCTCATTTGACCCATCTGATTTCACCCCCGATACTGAGTTGATTATACCATCGGGTATCGTTGACTCCCCTCTGGGTGACGGTTACAATCAGCGTATGAGAGTCGCGCTGACAGGGAGCCGGTTAGCAGTTGCAGTGTTAATCGCTGCGTCTTTGGCATTCTTCGCTTCAACCGCGCAGAGCGTACGCGCCCAGGACTCGTGGTTGGGCGACCCGCTTGACCGGGCGGTAACGCATTCCGCACGCTACTTCGAGTGCAACGGCACGTACCAGGAGCGGTTCGACACCTGGTGGCTCTCGACCGCCAACCCGTTCAAGTTCCGGCGCTATTTCACGGGCACCTGGTATTTCGACGAAGTGCAGGTCTCCTCGATTGAGGGCGCGGATTTCGTCCTCAGGCTGGACTTCGACGTGTACACAAACTCCAGGGAATCCGGCGGTAAGCCGACAGCGGCATCAATCGACCTTATCGTCCAGAATCCCAACTCTGAAGAGGAGCTGGAGATTCTGAACGTTCGCGTCGAGATGAACAAAGACGAGTTCCCCATACCGACCTACGTTTACGTGCCTAAGCGCATGCTTACCGATGATGGCCGCGTGGTTGTGGAAGTGCATGGACTCGGCCAGATAGGTATCGGCCGTTCCCGTCTGCGCCTGCTGGCCCCCCTCGAGCGATACTGACCTGTGATGAAAGCGACCACACGGTTCGCCAGCCAAACGTGTCTTGGAATCGTTTCGCCATCGGTGCCTTCGATTTCGGATGCCTGCCTTGACCGCCTGGAAGGCTGCCTCGGCGAGCTGACAGTCGTCCTGCCTCGGAGCGTCGAGCACCTGCACGAGGTAGTGGCGCTTTCGGGGGAGGCATACCCGCTCGTCCTCGTCATCGGCGGCGACGGTACGGTCAATCAGGTCGTTCAGCACCTCGATCTTGAGTCTCAAACCCTGGCAGTCCTTCCCTCAGGCACGGGCAACGACCTCGCGCGGGGCCTGGGCTTGCCCCGCCGAATGAGCAGTTACCTTCAGGCTCTGCCGCACTTTGCGGTGCGGGAAATCGACGTGTGGCGGATCAACGGGCGACGCTTCGTAAACTCGGCCGGCTTCGGGCTCGACGCGCAGGTTCTTGCCACAATGGCTTCGTCCCGTGGAATCCTAGCGCGTAATTACGTGTTTGCCTTCATCGCCACGCTGCCGAGGCTTCGCACGTTCCGCATCAGGGCTGAAGGGGATGGCGGAACACTCATAGACGGCGATGTTTGGTGGCTTGTCGCGATGAACTCGCCGTTCATCGGCGGCGGTATCCCGATAGCGCCGAAGGCGCAGCTCGACGACGGGAAGCTCGACATAGTGGCAATCCACGCCTGCTCGCGGTGGGAACTGGCGCTCAAGCTGCCGAAGGTACTCGCGGGCAGGCATTTCAAAGACAGCAGAGTCTCCTTCCATCAGGCGGGATACTTGAAGGCCGAGAGCCAGGATGAGGTTGCAGTTGAGGGAGACGGGGAGCTTATGCCGGACAGTCGGCGCTTTGAACTGGCGCATGCCGGTCGGCTCAAGATTCTGTGTGCAGCGGCAGATACACGCTGAACGCCGCTCCGCCAAGTTCGCTGGTGCGTTCGGCCAGAATCACGCCGCCGAGCCGCCGGATTATCTGCTGCGTGACGTTTAGCCCCAAACCGCTGCTGCTCTGCGGATCCTTGGTTGAAAAGTAGGGCTCAAAGATGCTGGCCGCCAGGTCGGCGGGGATTCCCGGGCCTGAGTCGAGAATCCTTACGAGCAGTACGCTTGGAGTGCTGAATCGGAATAGCCCGCCAGGCAGGCTGCCGGGCGCAACTGCGCTGACTTCCAGGCGGATGCGCTTTTTCTCTGTATCAATCATTGCCTCGAACGAGTTCTGAACAATGTTGAATAGAGCCTGGCGCAGCGAGTTGGGGTCGGCCTCGACTGATCCTTCAGCCTCCAGGCTTAGTTCCAGCTTCACTTCCTTCGGAACAACGAACTCTATCAGCGAAGCGAAATCCTCGAAGAAGTCCTCGACAACCAGCTCGGAGACTCGCGGCTCGTGCAGCCTGGCGTAGCTTGTAAGATTGGTGATGAGCTTCACGCCACGATCTATCAGGCCGTTAACCTTCTGCAGGTAGGCTGCAGTGGTGCTCTCGCTGTCCGCTTCAGATTGCAGGAGCGATGCTATGCCTTTGATTGCGGCGAAAATGTTGTTAAACTCGTGCGCCACGCCGCGTGCGAGCATCGCCACGCTCTCGGAGCGCTGCATAAGTGTTACCGAGTGCGACACCTCTTCGGTGAGTCCGGGCTGGGAAATGAGCAGGCACAGAACTGATCGCCCGCCGGTGTCCTCTATCGGCAACAGGCTGAATGCAAGCGTCATCTGGAGGCCCGCAACCTTTCCCAGCGCACCGTCGAGTTCCGTGTAGTAGTCAATCGGTGGGAAATGGGCTTCTTGCCCCATCAGTGCATCCTGCACCAGCGATGCGGTCTCAGGACGCCCGAAGTTCGGGTCTTCAACGATGCTGTAAGGGAGTGTCGCTACATCATCATTCAGCTTGAAAAGCTGGCGCGCCTTCGGGCTGACATACTCTGCGCGCCCCCCGCCGTCCAGCAGCAGGAAGCTGGTTTCAAACAGATCGAACAGCCTGTTTGCGCGGGGGTCATCTTCCATCTGGCGCAGGATTTCTACAATTGGCTCGTCGCGCAGCGTGCGCGCGCGCTGCCCGGTTTTTGCTTCCGAAGCCGGATACGTAACTAGAAGCACGCCGAGAAATTCGCCGTTTCTCCACAGCGGGCTGGCTGATGCAACCAGCTTCTTCTTCGACTGCGGAGGATCACCTCGCACAACCTGAGGGGCAGACGCAAACTCTGTTTGCATCGTGGGTTCATCGCGCTTCCGCAGCTTGTCTACATCAAAATAGGGGAGCAGGGACTGAAGACTGGCACCAACGATCTCTTGGAGCTTCTTGCCTAGGATTTCGCTGAAAACGGGTGTTGCCCACTGGCAGACCAGCAGGTTATCGAAGAAGGCCATGCCCATCCCGTGCGCAGCCTCAAGGAAGGCGAGCAGCTTTCCCGGCTCGGCGACGTCACTGCTGGAGGGTAGATGCTCGAGGAATTCGAGGAATTTGCTCATTCATCGATCTCCCAGCGGAGCTAGTACTGCCCGAGCCTGCCATCCATTCTGGATTTCCGCTCACAGATGAGGAAGACAATAGACCCGACAAGCAGGTACGCCACAGAGTTTATCACAAGGCCGAGCAGTAGCCAGGGCTTTGGGCCGCCGAAAACACTGCCGTGCTCTACGACAACAGTCTTTATCAGGTTCACACCCAGCGTAAGGGGAAGGCTGTAGAGGGCAACTTTGAGCCATCCGGTAAGCTGCTCAACCGGGAAATACGCGAGGAAGAAGAACGCGAACTGCATAATGCTGCCGATCTGCCCGATGCGCTTGAAGACCAGCGCAAGGCCGGCGAAGATCAGCCCGAAGCCGTATATCCCGGCAACCGTAATGACCAGCAGCACGAAGATCTGAAGGATGTTACCCGTGCCGATGGCCAGCCATTTGCCGGTGGTGGCCATTATGCTGACCAGCAGCACTGTCACAACAAGCAGGCTCGTGCAGAAATCAACGGCGCTTCGCACGAGCATCAGGGACAACATACGCGGATACGTAAGGAAGATCTGCTCCAGCACTCCCATCTGCGCTTCCGACTCGATGTGGAACGCCAGACGCCCAATTGCCGAGATCACAAAAAACCACATTACGTAGGAGATGATGAAGCCGTCCAGGGATGCGCTCAGTACTTGCGGGTCTCCCACCAGTGACCGGGCGCCGAGAAACAGGCCCATAAAGAGCATGTACATTATGAAAAGGCCGACAAAAAGCTCGATCGGATACCTGATGGTGAGCAGCACACTGCGAACCGCTTCCGCCCGGAACAGCTTCAGTGCCCTCCTCACGCCTTGCCTCCGCCTTCTCCGTCGGAGTAGTGCTGCGTTATCTGCAGGAAGATGTCCTCCAGCGACGGTGTGACCTGCCTGATGGTTGTGAATTCAGGCCGCCGGGCCAGCAGCAGTTCGGACAGGGCGTAATATCCCTCCCTGCTGTCCAGGTGGAATGTGACCCGTATCTCGTCGCCACCGACGCTTTGCTCCTCAGTGAACCTGAAGGCTGAAACATCAGTCCGCAGTTGTTCCCACTCCAGACGGGGTAGTTCCAGCTCATAGTCCTGCTGGCGGAAGAACGCCACGAGGTTTGACAGGCTGTCTTCGGCGATGAGTTTTCCTTCGGAGAGGATGCCGATGCGGTCGGCGACCCGCGCGGCCAGCTCCATCTGGTGGGTGGTGAGAATGATAGTGCGATCGTCCTTTTCCACCAGCTCACGTAGGCGTTGCTGGATGAGCCGCGAACTTTCCACATCCAGTCCCAATGTGGGTTCGTCGAGGAGCAGGATATCCGGTTTGCCCAGGAGAGCCACGGCCACCGCGACTTTTTGCTGCATGCCACGGGAAAGAGTCTGCGTGCTAGCACGTGCCTTTTGCGTCAGGTCAAACATCTCCAGGAGTTCGTTTGCCTCGCGCCTTATCTGCGCAAGCGACAGTCCCTTAAGCTCCCCGAAGTAGTAGAGGTTCTCCATGGGTGAGAGTCGCCAGTACAGGTTGCGTGAGCCTTCGAGCACCGCGCCGAGACGGGGGCGTGAACGGAGCTTGTTCCCGTTCTCGTCGTAGAAGGTGACGCGCCCGCTGGTGGGCAGGATCAAGCCCGCAATCATCTTGATGATTGTGGTTTTACCGGCGCCGTTGGGCCCCAGCAAGCTGAACACGCTTCCGCGCGGCACCTGAAGGTCTATCCCGCGAACCGCTTCCACTGCGCGGGAGCGGTGCCACGGCAGAATGGGGTAGAAGGTCTTCGTGAGCCCTTCGAGCCGAAATGCGTCCTGCTGGTCGGTAGTTGCCGCCACCTCTGTTATCAGGATTCTACACAATATCGGCGGACGCGCCTAATGCGCCATCATTCGACTAATGCGATTTCTTCGTTCTTCCCAGCGCGCGACTATGTCGTCAATGTGGCTTCCACCGAGTTCAGCTAGTATCGCATCCGCCAGAACCAGCGCCAGCATGCTCTCTGCGATGACTGACGCAGCCGGCACGGCGGTGACATCACTGCGCTGCCTGGGCGCTTTTACGGGCTTGCCGCTTGCGAGATCCACGGTTCGCAGCGGTTTCGCCTGTGTCGGGATGGGCTTGACCGTTCCCGCCGCAACAACCGGCATTCCGTTGGTCAGGCCTCCGGTTATTCCGCCTGCGCGATTGGTGGCGTGCGTAAACACTTCGCCGTCGCGCACCAGGTCATCGTGGTATTCGCTGCCGTCTGCATCCTCCAGCCATCGCGCGGCGCCGATGCCGACCGCTTTCACCGACGGGATGCTGGCGAGTGCCTGCGCTATGCGCCCGTCGAGCCGCTCGTCCCACTGGGTGAAGCTGCCAAGTCCGGGCAGCAGGCCAAATGCAATAACGGCGAATCCACCGCCGAGCGTTAGGCCGCGCTTACGAGCGTCGTCCACCGCTGTTTTCGCAGCTATCCCGGCTTTCTCGTCAGGCATTCTCAGCGGGCTTTTCTCGATCTGCGCCACCGGAATGCCTCGCAACTCCTTCGCTTCCAGCAGGCGCAGCAGCTTGCGTCGCGGTAGCCCGATCTTTCCAATGTGGTGAACGAAGCTTGCCGCGCTCACATTCACCGTTGCGAGAAGTTCCTTGCACACCGCGCCGGCAACGACCCGGCCTGCGGTTTCGCGTGCGCTGGCACGCTCGAGCACGTCCTGAATGTCGGCGGGAATGAGCGCATCGCCTTCGTGAGAAGCGTATTTCATCGCGCCGGCGAAGTCGGCGTGGCCGGGGCGGGGGCGGGTGAGCGGGTCATCACCTGAGCCTTCCCAGGGATCGAGCAGGCGTGACCACTTGTCGGCTTCGGCGTTAGGGATGCGGAAGGCGAGCGGGTTGCCGGTGGTGACGCTGCCGCGCAGGCCGCCTTCGCAGGCTACGGCGTCGGTTTCCAGCTTCATCCGGCTCGAACGCCCGTACAGCCTGCGCCTGCGCCGAAGTTCTTCGGCGATGCTCTGACGCGGGATATGCAGACCGGCGGGGATTCCTGAGAGAATGACGCTGATCGCGCGGCCGTGGGATTCACCTGCTGTCAGCAGCCGCAAGCGTTGCACGGCTCTACTTTAGCACAGCCTGAATGCCGGCGCTGATATAATAGGTGTTCGCCAACTCTCGGCGGCGTTCATATGAGGCGTGTAGTCAAATACGGTGGGACTTCTCTGGCGACGCCGGCTCATTTCGAGCAGGCTGCGCGCGCCATCGCGGGATTGGTGGAAGTCGGCGAACAGATTGCGGTCGTCGTGTCGGCTATGGCGGACGAAACCGACCGGCTGCTCCGAGAGATGTCGGAATGCGGGGGAACCGCAGTGGACCGCGGCACACTGCTCAACTACCTCTCGATGGGCGAGGAAAAGAGCGTGCTCCTGATGTCCGCGGCGCTGCAGGCGCAGAAAGTCGGCGCGGTGGCGTTGCATCCGCGCTGGCGCGAGAGCTGGCCTTTGATTGTAGACAGTGACGACGATTCGCCGGTTGCGCCCATTAAAACGAACGAGGAGCGCAGCTTCTCCGTCCGCACGCAAAAAACCTCCAACCGCTTTATGAAGAACGTGCTGCCGCACCTGAGGCTGGGCAAGGTGCCGGTAATCTCCGGGTTCATGGCGCTGTCGAGCCGGGATGAGCTGGTTACGCTCGGGCGCGGCGGGAGCGACATCACTGCTTTCGTCGCGGGACGTTACATAGACGCGGACGAAGTTGTCGTGGTGACCGACGTGGAAGGGGTGCTGTCGGCCGACCCCCGCCTGGCGCAGAACCCGCGCATCCTGGACAACCTTACCGTTGAGGACGCCGAGGTTATTGCGCGCAGCGGCGCTAGAGTCGTGCATCCGCGCGCGTTTCGGTTTATGACCGCCGACATGCGCGTGCGTATTGTGGACTACCGCAAGCAAAACGAGCTGGTCAAGACCGGCACGACCATAACCGGCGAGAGCAAGACGACGATATTCCGCAACGACAACCGCCTGGCGGCGCTGGTGCTGGTCGGCAGCGGCTGGGCGAACCGACCGGGCATCCTGGGCAATATGGCGAACATCCTCG
Organism: Planctomycetales bacterium; assembly: GCA_030606285.1. GTDB lineage: Bacteria > 4484-113 > 4484-113 > 4484-113 > 4484-113 > JAGGTK01. The sequence continues at coordinate 87,629 of JAUWGS010000008.1, forward strand.
GAGAAAACGATGTCGCTATCAGCGCGTCAACCAGCGGCAGCCGATTCATCGTGTTCTACATTGACGAAGACATTGCGGAGAAGGCGCACAGCCTGCTGCACGACGCCATCGGCGAAGACCGCGAGACATTTACCAACATCACGCTTCGCGGGAACATCGGTGAACTCAGGCTGAGAAGCCCCGACTTCATGGACAAGCCCGGCGCACTCAGTGATCTTACCCGCGCGCTGACCCATCGCGGCGTGAGCATCGTAGAACTCATCACCAGCTTAAGCGACATCCACATTTATGTTCCGTGGGACGACCTGGAGTCAGCGTACGAGTGTATGCTGAAGTTCTTCAAGTCGAAGTATTAGGGTAGAGCGGGCAGTGGGAAGAGGACTACGGCAGCGATCGGTGACAGCTCCATTCCCTCTCTCGTGCATCATTCTTGCCCCTTCATCCTGACACAAGCAACACCATCCTTATGCCAGCCAAGTAATGTATAATAAAAACGGCGGAGGAATCGCCTGGGTACCGCCGAATCCGGTAATCTGCCCTTGACCGCGCGTTTCGCGTGCGCGGCGAAGGAGACTACTACGATGGGGAAGGGATTCAAGCACCTCGAGGTCAGGCGCAGAACGGGAGTTCTGTACATCTGGCTGAACCGCCCGGACGTGCGCAACGCCTTCAACGACGTTCTGATAACCGAGCTCACGCAGGCGTTCTCCAGGATACCCGACGACATACGCGTGGTCGTCCTTGGGGGGCGCGGGGAGGTGTTCTGCGCCGGCGCCGACCTGGAATACATGAAGCGCGTCGGGCAGATGGGGCACGACGAAAACGTCAAAGACGCGCTGGCGCTGGCGGAGATGCTCGCGGTGGTCAACGACTGCCCGGTGCCGCTTATCGGACGGGTGCAGAAGGCCGCGTTCGGCGGCGCGATCGGGTTGATTGCGTGCTGCGACTCGGTTTTTGCGTCTGAGGATGCGGTATTCGCGTTTTCCGAAACCCGCTTAGGCATCAGCCCCGCGACGATTTCGCCGTACGTGATTGCCAAGATCGGTGAAAGCGCCGCGCGAAACCTGTTCCTGTCCGGCGAAAAGTACCTCGCAAAGCGCGCCCATAATATCGGGCTTGTGCACTACGTTGTCAAAGCCGAAGTGCTGGACAGCGCGGTTAACGTAAAGACCAAGGAGCTGCTGAAAGCCGGGCCCGAGGCGGCAAAGGTCACCAAGCGGCTTATTGCGGACGTGTCCGGGTCGATCGCTCTTTCGATGCGCGGCTCCACGGCGAAGCTCATCGCCGAACTTCGGGCTTCAGAGGAAGGGCGCGAAGGTCTGAGCGCGTTTCTGGAGAAGCGCAAGCCGTCCTGGACGGGCAAATAAAGGGTCTGTGAGACATGTTCAAGAGAGTTCTCGTTGCCAATCGCGGTGAGATAGCGGTGCGGGTAATCCGCGGCTGCCAGGAGCTTGGATGCGAGGCGGTCGCGGTGTACTCCGAGCCGGACGCCGAAGCGCTGCACGTGCGCCAGGCGGACACGGCGGTGCTGCTGGGGCCTGCAGCGCCCGCAGAAAGCTACCTGAACTTCGAGCGGATTCTCGACGCCGCGCGGCAGCAGGGCTGCGAAGCGATTCACCCCGGCTACGGCTTTTTAGCGGAGAACGCTGAATTCGCGCAGGCGGTGGAAGACGCGGGATTCGCCTGGATCGGGCCGCCGCCGGAGGCTATGCGGCGGATGGGGCTGAAGGTCGAGGCGCGCGAGCTTGCGCGCAAGTCCGGCGCGCCCGTTATCCCCGGCCTGGATAATACCGATGCGAGCGATGCCGAGTTCATCGCGGCCGCGGACGAGATGGGCTGGCCGGCGATGGTCAAGGCGAGCGCTGGCGGCGGTGGCAAGGGAATGCGCGTGGTTCACGACGCCGACAGGCTTAAACCCGCGCTGGAAGCCGCCCGCCGCGAAGCGGAAAAGGCCTTTGGCAATCCTGCCGTATACATCGAGAAATTCATCGAGCGCCCGCGCCATATCGAAATCCAGGTGCTGTTTGACCGCGACGGGCGCGGAGTGCATCTGGGCGAGCGCGAATGCACCATCCAGCGCCGGCACCAAAAAGTCGTCGAGGAAACGCCCAGCCCGGGCGTGGACGCGAAGCTGCGCGCCAAGATGGGCCAGGCCGCCCTCGGCATCGCCGCCGAAGTCGGCTACGTCAACGCCGGCACCGTCGAGTTCATCATGGCGCCCGACGGGAGCTTTTATTTCATGGAGATGAACACGAGGCTGCAGGTGGAGCATCCGGTAACCGAGTTCGTCTACGGCGTGGACCTGGTTCACGAGCAGCTCCGCATCGCGTCCGGCGAGAAAATGACGCTGAAGCAAAAGGAGCTCGTCCCGCGCGGGCATTCCATCGAAGTGCGAGTGTGCGCTGAGGACCCGCGCGCGGATTTCCTGCCGCAGATCGGCACGGTGGAGGTCCTGCGAACTCCTGCGGGGCCGGGCGTGCGCTTTGACATGAGCCTCTACGACGGCTGGGAGATTGGCCCGGATTACGACCCGCTGCTGGGCAAGCTCATCGCCTACGGCCCCAGCCGTCCCGCCGCCATCGCGCGGCTCGATGCGGCGTTGCGCAACACGGCGGTACTCGGCGTGACGACGAACCTGTCGTTCTTGCGCCGGGTGATTCGCCATCCGGCATTCGCCGAAGGCGAGTTGCACACCGGATTCATTGAGGAGAACGCGGACGGCCTGGTCACGCCGGAGGCCCAGCTTCCGGAGCTAATCGCAGCGGCATTGGCGGCATCTAAGCCCTGCGCCGCGCCGGCGATGGTTGCGTCAGGCGGCGGCGAAGCGGGCATAGCTTCCCCGTGGGAATACCTGGGCGAATGGAGCAACACCTGATGAAGGAGCACCTGCGCGTAAGCGGCGAACTGCACGAGCTCGAAGTGAGCGAGCGCAGCGGCGTTGTCACGGTGACCGTTGACGGCGAGTGCCACGAAATCGCCGATCTCAAGCGCGAAGGCGCGGAAATCGTCTTCCGGCTCGGCGACCGCACGTACCGCTTCCTCGCCCACGCCGACCGCAAGCGCGTGATTATCTGGCGGCAGGGGCAGGTTCGCAGTTGCGAAAGAGTTGAGAGCGCGGAAGAGGGCGAAGCGGAGGAAGCCAAAGGTGCCAGCCTGATTTCGCAGATGCCGGGAATGGTACTAAAGCTCCTCTTGGAGCCGGGAGCCGAGGTAAAGGCGGGCACGCCGCTGCTCATTCTCGAAGCGATGAAGATGGAGCACGAAGTCTGCGCCCCCGGCGACGGCAAGCTTACAGGCTACCCGTTTAGCGAAGGCGACCGCGTCATGCCCGGCGATTTGCTCGTGGAGTTTGAAGCCGAGGGGTAGGCCGGGGACTTGTGCGCCTAGGTGCATTTATCCCCGTCTTATCTTGTAGGGGCAATTCACGAATTGCCCTTTCGATATGTGGGAGTTTCGGTTCCTTATCCTGAACCGTTGTTAGGCGGGGAAATGGATGTTATACTCTATGCAGCAAAGCCCGGCGCGCTGGTTGGGTAACAGTAAGTGGTAGCCGGGCCGTAATTCGAATGGGGGCATGGACCCCAGAGGAGGTTAGGCATGGCTTTTCGAACCCTCGTGGCTAGTGTGCTGCTTGCAGCAGTCGTATCGCTTTTGTGTTCGTCCGCAGTTCCTTCAGCAGCCCATAGTTCAGAGTCAGCCGTCGTTCCCGTGAATGAAGTCACAGGCTTGCTGGAAGACTTAATCAGACCGGCAAATGATTCCTGGCTTGGAGTTCTGCATCGCAAGGGCAACACTCAAGTCTCGATTCGTCTTAAAAAGCACGAACCAGGACGTAAGGACACGTCGCACCGATTGTCTGCATTCCAGCCTTCAGCTGGGACAAGCCTAGCGGTCAACGTATTGGAATCCCTTAACCTAGAATACGCGATGGCAACTCCCTACGAGGTCCGGGCTGAGTATTACCTGTTTGAGGCTGACCCGGCAGAACTGGTTTCGCGTGGCATTTATAAAGGAGTTGTCAGATACACTACTGGCATCAATGCGTACTTATTCCAGGAAGCCGACACAGTGTTGCCGGGCTGGAGCCTGATGGAGAAGGAAAGAAAGATCGAAAGTCTTGACCTTCGTTCGAGGGAAGCCACCGAATCCGATCACAAGTATGTGTACTCGCTGTTTGTTGATACCCGCACTGGCCGCGTCTTGGAGGAATGCTATTACTCGCCAGAGCTTACCATGAGGTACACGTACGCTTATCTGTCGGCTCCAAATGGCCCGGACGACGAGCTTAAGGAAACAGTATATCCCGCTACCGTAGTCTCATACATTCTCCATCCCAGGGGTTTCTACACAAGCGGAGTAGACCTTATTGCACGCCAGAGCTACATACGATTCTCAATGCACTGCAGTTTCTGGTTATCAGATGATGTGGTGAATCTTCCCAAGATGGGCCACTCAATTCAGGCTATACCAGCGATCGTCAGCAGCGAATCGTACTCCTCTCGCATCTTTGCAGATTACGGATTTCCGCAGGGCGTTGAGTGGTGAAAGCCAATCCGTAGGCTCTGTTATCCAGAGCGTCAGACGCGCCCCCCTACACCGGCACGACTTTATACCCGTACATCAGGATGCCGTGGTGGCCGTCCTTCTGGATGAGCCGAAACTCGATGCGCACCGGCATCCCTATCTTGATGTTCTCGAACGGGCAGTCCACGAGCTGCGCGGTGATGCGCCCGCCGCCGTCCATCTCGCATATCGCTATCGCGTACGGCGCTTCGTCCACAAACTGCGTCGGCGCGACGCGGATTACCGTGTAGGTCAGCACCTTGCCGGTGGTGGATAGCGTGTGCGGCTCCAGCGTCGACTCGCCGAAGGGATCGGCGGTGCGGCGTGGTGGCAGGAATACTTCGCCGGTTTCAGTGCACTTGTTGCCTTCGTAGCGCAGGCGTTGCGCGCGCTCTCGCCAGTAACCAGGAACCGATGCCATCTATACCACCTCCAGGATGTGGACCACGCAGCTTCCGCCGCTGCCGCCCATGTTTTGCGCCAGCCCGCGCTTGGCGGTTTTAAGCTGCCGTTCGCCGGCGTCGCCGCGAAGCTGGGTGACGAGTTCGTAGATTTGCCCCAGGCCGGTTGCGCCGACCGGATGCCCCTTGGACTTCAGGCCGCCGCTGGTGTTGACGGGGCGCTTACCCGTAAGCGCGGTCTCGCCCGCAGCCGCAGCCTTGCCGCCCGTGCCCTTCTCGAAGAAGCCGATGTCCTCGCTGGTAATAACCTCGGCGATGGAGAAGCAGTCGTGCACCTCGGCGAAATCAATGTCGTCCGGGCCGACACCCGCCATCTCGTAGGCGCGCTTGGCCGCAACGACTGTGGCGTTCAGAACACTCAGGTCCTTGCGGGTGTGCAGCGCGATGGTGTCGGTCGCCGCGCCCACACCGGAGACCTTGATGATCGGGCGCCCCTTGGCGTAATCCTGCGCCATCTCCAGCGGGCAGAGTATCGCCGCCGCCGCGCCATCCGTTATCGGGCTGCAATCCATTATCGTCAGCGGGTCGGCGATCAATATGCTGTTGATCACGCCCTCAATCGTGAGCTTGCTCCGATACTGCGCGTGGGGATTGAGCGCGCCGTTATCGTGGCTCTTCACCGGCACCGCCGCGAGCTCCTCGCGGGTCAGCCCGAAGCGGTGCATGTAGTCCTGCGCCATCATCGCGTACAGCCCGGGGAACGTCACGCCGTTGTAGACCTCGTAGTCGCCGTCGGCCGCCGTTGCCAGCGCGTAAGTCGCGCCGCCGCCGTCCACGTCGGTCATCTTCTCCACGCCGCTAACGAGCGCGATGTCGGCCATTCCCGACGCAATCTCGATGAAGCCCGAGCGCATCGCCATTCCGCCGGAGCAGCAGGCGCTTTCGGTGCGCGTCGCCGCTACGGGTGTAACGCCCAGGTAGTCGGCGCACAGCGATGCTAGGTGCTCCTGGCCGACGAACAGCCCCGGTGACATTGCGCCGACGTACATCGTGTCGATGTGGTCGACGCCCGCGTCCTTTATCGCATTGAGGGCCGCTTCGACCCAGATGTCGCGCAGGCTGCGGTCCCACAGCTCGCCCCATTTTTGGATTCCGATTCCGATTACTGCAACGTCTCGCATTGTGCCCTCCTAGTCCGCCTTGACGATTTTGCCTCGGTACTTGGCGTACTGCCCGTAGGTGAGATAGACCTTGTTTTCGTCAAGCTGCGGGCGGGTAAACGGAGCCTTTTCGCGCACTTCGACCAGCCGCTCGGTTGCCTTCCAGATAAAGGCATCCGAGCCTGCGCCGCTCCCGTAGCTGCACATCAGTATGAGTTCCCCCGGCTGGGCGATGTCCAGTATCGCCGTCAGGCCCATCGGTGACGCGCCGCTGTACGTATTCCCCAGCCACGGAGAGAGCCAGCCGGCCTCCATCTGCTCGTCCTTGAAGCCCAGCATCCGGCCCACGTTGCGGGGGAATTTCCCGTTTGGCTGATGGAATACCGCGTAGTTTATGTCGCTTGGGGTGAGCCCGGCGCGCGACATAATCTCGCGGGACGCCGACAGCACGTGCTTGAAGTACGCCGGTTCGCCGGTGAAGCGCCCGCCGTGGCGCGGATAAAACTCGTATTCGCGCCGCCAGAAATCGGGCGTGTCGGTCATGAAGCTAAAGGTGTGCAGGCACTCGGCGAGAAGGTTTTCGCGCCCCATGATGAACGCGGCGGACCCGGCGCTGGCCGAATACTCCAGCGCGTCGCCCGGCGCGCCCTGGCTCGTGTCGCCGCCGACCGCGAGCACGTAGTCCATCTCGCCCGCCTTCACCAGCGAAAGCCCGACGAACATCGCCTCGCTTCCCGCCTTGCATGCGAACTCGAAGTCCGCGCAGTGGCAGTCGGGCGTTGCGCCGATGGCCTCGGCGACCACGGTGCCGGAAGGCTTCACCGCGTACGGGTGGCTCTCCGAGCCGATGTAGACCGCGCCGATGCCCTTCGGGTCGATTCCCGCGCGTGCCAGTGCCCATCGTGCCGCCTCGACGGACATCGTTATCGTGTCCTGGTCGGGCGCGGGCACGGATTTCTCGTAGAGCATGAGGCCGCGCTTGTATGCAACGGCGTCCGCACCCCAGACGGCGGCGATTTCTTCAAGCTTGATGCGCTGCCGTGGAATGTAGGCGCCGTATCCGACGATACCTACCATGAGCTTTCCTCCTAGGCGATTTTCCCGCCGCGCTGGCGCGCAGCGTATCGGTGCGGGATATTATAGCAGCATGCGCATGGAACAATGCCCCACGCCCTTTGCGCTATAATCGTTGCTGTCGGACCGCGTAAAGCGAGAAGGAGTTCGAGATGACTAGAGCAATCACGTTACTTGCAGGACTGGCAGTCCTTACGCTGTCGCTCGTATGGGACTTGCCTGCCCAGATGGGCCTGGAGGAGGAGTGAACGGGCACAGAAGGCAAGGCGAACGGCTGGGCTGAATATACGCCTATAGCTCAAAGCTGACGAACCTTCCAGTTGTGAGCGCGCACCTGCTAAAATAGCCGGCGTGGAACGCTTACGCAGCAAGATAGATCCGAAATCCTCCGAATTCAAGGAAACCGATAGGGTCAACCGGGCGCTTCTCGCCGAGCTAAACGATCGCGTCGCTAAGGTCAAAGAAGGCGGCGGCGGCAAGTACCTCAAGCGCCACACGAGCCAGGGCAAGCTATTCGTGCGCGACCGCCTGAAGCTCCTGCTCGATCCCGGCACGCCGTGGATGGAGTTTTCGGCGCTCGCCGGCTGGGAGATGTACGACGCGTGGGTGCCCTCCGGCGGGCTGGTCACGGGCATCGGGCGCGTGTGCGGCGTCGAGTGCATAATCGTCGCCAACGACGCGACCGTGAAGGGCGGCACCTACCACCCCATCACCATCAAGAAGCACCTGCGCGCCCAGGAAATCGCCATCGAGAACCACCTGCCGTGCATCTACCTCGTGGACTCGGGCGGCATATTCCTGCCGTTGCAGAAAGACCTGTTCCCCGACAAGGAGCACTTCGGCCGCATCTTCTACAACCAGGCGATAATGTCGGCGCACAACATCCCGCAGATTTCTGCGGTAATGGGAAGCTGCACTGCAGGCGGCGCGTACCAGCCGGCGATGAGCGACGAAGCCATCATCGTCAAGGGCTACGGCACCATCTTCCTGGCCGGCCCGCCGCTGGTGAAGGCCGCCACCGGCGAAGAATGCACGCCCAACGAGCTTGGCGGCGCGGAGGTGCACACGCGCCAGAGCGGTGTGGTCGATCACTGCGCGCTGGATGACGAAGACGCCATCCGCCAGGTGCGCAGCATCGTGGAAAGCGTAAACCGCCCGAAACCCTTCCCGCTGGAGCGCTCCGAGCCCGAAGACCCCTACTACGACCCCGAGGAGCTCTACGGCATCATCCCCACGGACGTGCGCAAGCTCTACGAGGTGCGGGAGCTCATCGCGCGCATCGTTGACGGCAGCTACTTCCACGAGTTCAAGCGCGATTACGGCACGACCGTTATCAACGGCTTTGCGCGCATCCACGGCTATCCCGTCGCCATCCTCGCCAACCAGGGCATCCTGTTCAACGACTCGTCGGTGAAGTGCGCCCACTTCATGATAATGGCCTGCGAGCGCAAGATACCGCTGGTGTTTTTGCAGAACATCACCGGCTACATGGTGGGCAAGAAGTACGAGGCCGAGGGCATCGCCAAAAACGGCGCGAAGATGGTCCACGCGGTGGCGAACGCCAACGTGCCCAAGTTCACCGTCATCATCGGCGGCAGCTTCGGCGCGGGCAACTACGGCATGTGCGGCCGGGCTTACGGCGCGCGCCAGCTCTGGATGTGGCCCAACAGCCGCATTAGCGTTATGGGCGGGGAGCAGGCTGCGGGCGTGCTGGCGACGGTCAAGCAGGACCAGCTCAAGCGCGAGGGTAAGCCGCAGATGACTGAGGAGGAAGAAGCCGAATTCAAGCGCCCCACCCTCGAAAGGTACGAGCACGAGGGCAACCCGTACTACGCCTCTGCGCGGCTGTGGGACGACGGCATCATCGACCCGGTGCAGACGCGCGACACGCTGGCGCTTGGCATCTCGGCGTCGCTCAATGCGCCCATCCCCGACGCCAAATTCGGCGTCTGGCGGATGTAGGAAGCCGCGCTGTAGGGGCACAGCATGCTGTGCCCTTCTGGAACGTCTGGTATAATAGCGGCAGCGGAAAGGGATGTGGGAGTGAAGCGCGAAAACAGCGCATACTCCGGCTCAGGCCAGGCCTGGATACTTCCTGACGCCTACATCGAACCGCCGGGCGTGAACTTTTGCCCGCCACAGCTTCAGCGGCGGCGGGACGACAGCTACAGCTACGACATGATGGGGCGGCTGACGCAGATTCAGGACAGCGGGCGCAGCTTCACCGCCACCATCACCAACGACATGAACGGCAATATCACGGAAGTCACCGAGGTCATCCCGGGTGTGATGAACGTGACGAGCACGTTTACCTACGACAACGAAAATCGCCTGACGGAGCTAGCAATCGGCGGCTCGGGCTTTTCCGCCGACCACACCTACGACGGTTTCAACCGGCTCATCAAGACCGACGCGACGGTGGGCGTGAATACGACGAACTACGAGCACACGTATGATGTCAAGCGGCACCTGGGCAACATAGACGTCACCAACCAGGAGCAGCCCGTGAACGGCAAGGTGTGGCGCTGGGAGGGCGGTGCGGGGACGCCGAGCGCCGATCCCATCGAGTGCCCGCAGCGCTCGTCGCAGTCAGGCACCCAGTACTACATGCTGAATGACGAGCGAACTATCGAGAAGCGAAGCTACCAGGTCGGCGGCGTGGTGGCGGGAGATACCAACGACGACTCGCGGTACGCCGAATGGCAGCACGTGAACGGCACCATAGTCCCGACGCGCATTCAGATAGGTGTCCCGTCCGAGCTCTTCTCCGCCTACAACATCACACTCGACGCTGACCGCGCATCCTCTGCTGCCACCAACCACGCGCTGCAGCTTGGGGCCACCGACCTCGAATACGAAGTCACCCGCGTCAAGTCCCCTGTCATCGGTAGAGATATGAACCCGATGGGGAGAGGGGACGGGACGTACTACTGCAATGGCGGGAACGCTGCAGGCGGGTCAGTCGCCGTATATGGTGCCAAACCGGCGTTTGTCGGTGAGAGGGCGTTCGGCTACGGGAGTAGCGTGAATAATGCCTGGGATTTGGGGGAGAGAATC
>JAUWGS010000035.1 GCA_030606285.1 Planctomycetales bacterium
TCAGCGCTTCGCCAAGGGACTGCGACACGGGTTCGTTAGCGGTTTGTTGGCTGCCGCTTCCGTCTGACGCTTGCCCGCCGTAGCCTTGGCGTAGGCTGGACTGAAGGCTTACGTTTGACGGTTGGTTTCCACCACCACCGCACGACGCAAGCAACACTATGAGGGCAACCAGTATTAGCCTTTTCATGGTGACCTCCGAATGCGGATCATTTCAGGATACTATCAACGGCGTCTTCTATTGGCGCAGATTCCATTTTATTATACCTCAACTTCCCAAAGATTAGTGAGGCCGGCCTGTCAGGTGTAACGCCTCGCACCACGCACTACGAACGTGGCTTCTTCTGTAGGGCGGCCATTTATGGCCGCCGCTCTTTGCATGATATGTGAAGACGGCGGAGGTAAACCCCCGGCCTACAGCAGCTCCTCGATGTAGACCTCCCAATCGCCCTCATTAATCTCGCCGAGCTCCCAGTGCCGCACGTTGCCGTCGCGGTCGATGAGGAAGTTCATTGGAACGCTTTCTTCCCCCGCGAACGCATCAGCGTAAACACCCAGGATTTCTAAGTCGGTGTCCTGGTAGTTGTCCGTGTATTCACCGTAGCCCTTGGCGTTCAGCCACGTCTGCATCTGCGAAAGCGTGTTGGGCCACACGACCACCAAATAGAATCCCTGGGCTGAATACGAGCCGTACAGCTCGAGCAGCGACGGGAATTCCGCTTCGCATCCCTGGCAACCGATTGCGCCGAAGTCCAGCAGTATCACTTTCCGTTCGCCCAGGTAATGGGCAAACGCGCGGTACGGCTCCGCCGGCGTGCTGAAGCTCGGGGCTGCAAAATCAATCGCTGCGCCGAGGTTTTCCAGCGTCGTGATGATAGTCTCGATTGAGTCGTTAGCCGTGTCCGCGCCTCGCTCGGCGGTTACGGTGATTGTGACGTGCCGCGCGCCTCCCGCGTCCGGCGGGGCGTATGTCACTTCGCTTCCCGTGTTGCCGCCCGCAAACGAGCCATCCGTCGCTTCCCAGGTGATGTCCGCACCGGGATCGGTGACTTCCACCGTCAGGTGCGCGCGCTCGGACGAGCCTTGCTGCAAAGTAGTGCGGTCCGTTGTGACGCTTACAATCGCAAGCTCGCCTGTGGGATTGTATGCGGCGTTGGCGACATCGGTGAAAACGCTGTAACGCTCGTAGCTGTCAAAGGCGCGCACCTTGTAATCGTAGGTTTCGCCCTGAACCAGCCTGTCGCTGTCTTTAAAACCGGTCTGATCCTCGCCCACGGTCAGTAGCAGCGAAAACTCCCCTTCTCCCGGCCCACGCCGCCAGGCCTCGTAGCCTGCGAGGTAGTTCGACGCCACCGCACCCCATGAAACATCAATGCCATCGGCGACGCCCTCAGCTTCGATCCAATCCGGCGCAGAAGGCGGTGGCGGGTAAAAGGGCGCATCGCCAGCTTCGGTGCTGGGCTCGGAGACCATCCCCGCCATGTTCACCGCAACGACGTAATACGTGTATAAAACGCCGGGCTCCAGCAGCCCGGCACCGTTGCCATCCGTGTATGACGGCTCGGGCGTTGGCAGCACGTATGCCGCCAGCTCAAACTCTCCCGCTCCCGCGCGCCGGTAAACACGGTATTCAAGCAGGTCAGCCTCCGCGTTCGCCGTCCAAGCAAGCTCAATCTTCCCGACACCGATTTCCTCGCCAGCAGTTGCGGCAAGGTCTACCGGGGCCAACGGCGCTGCGCCGTCGCCGAGTATCGCCACGACGCTCCAGACGCTCTCAGTGCCTTCCGCGTCGACGGCCACCACGGTGACTTCCAGCAGCACGCTCAGCGTCAAGTCGTAGCTATATGCAATCCGGTTAATTCCCGGCGTCTCCGGGCGCATCACCGAGAGGTCTCCCAGCCCGTCCACGTTCGGCATGGGATCTTCAAGGCCCGCTATATATATGTTGTATCCCGCGAGCTCGTTCCCGTAGTTCATCGCGATGCCGGTGATATCGGCGATGTCCGCAATGAAGTTTCCGCTGGTATCGACCAGCGCGGCCTGCGAGTTCCGATCCGTCACGTACTCGCCGTAGTGCATCGCCAGCGGCGTGATGTCCGAAATCCCCACCGTCCCCTTGTTGTCGTAGTCGCCTATGTTGACCTCATGCCACGTAAGCGCGTATTCGTTTTCCCCGCCCGTTTCCACGAGCGTAAGGTCATAGGGTTTACTGGTGTCGCCCGGCGGCTGGGAGACGAACTTGCCCCCAGGGGTAGGCCGGGCTAGCCAGCCCTGCTCTTCTCCCAGCGGGGCTAGTGAGCCCCGCCTACCCGGAAGATTGTCAACCAACGCTCCCCGTAGCGCATCCTTCAACTCCTCAAACAGCGCCGCATCGACACCCTCCGGCGTCTGAAGCGCGTCAAGCTCGCCCAGCGCTGCGTCAAGGGACTGCGACGCGGGTTCGTTGGCGGCCTGCTGAATGCCGCTCCCGTCTGACGCTTGCCCGCCGTAGCCTTGGCGTAGGCGGGACTGAACGCTGATGCTTGCCCGCCCTAGCTCTAGCGACGGCGGGACTGACGGCTGTTTATCCCCGCCGCCGCAGGACGCGAACACGAGGAGAAGTGCAATCGGAATAAGTCTTTTCATGAGAGTTCTCCTCGCGACAAAGCGCAGCTCGCGCGGTTCATTCTCTAAGCGTTGATTCGCCACGATTATACTCTACCGGAAATCGCTCTCTTTCGCTTCCCTTGCGCCTGAAAGCAACGGGCGCAGCTTTCGCCGCGCCCGTTTCAAATGTCCGCCAGAAGGCTGCTCCCGGCTCTCAAGCCTCTAGAGCAGCTCCTCGATCCGCGACTGCCACTCGGTCTCGTGACCCAGCACCGCGCCGCCCCAGTAGCGCACGTTCCCGTCGCGGTCAATCAGCGCAGTGGCCGGCCTGCTGCCAATGCCGAACGCCGAGGAGTATGCGCTGAACACCGAGCTGCCGGAATCGTAGTAGAAATTGGTGATATCGCTGTCGGGGCTGTATCCCTGCTGGACCATCTCCTGCGCCATCGTGGTCAGGCTCACCGCGTAGTTGCCGAGATAGACGAAGTTCTCGCTCGCGTAACTATGGTATATGGGGACTGTCGAAGGAAACTCCTTCGAATGCGGGAAGCTTCAGCAGTAGTCGTCGAAACTAAGCAGTATCACGCAATGGTTACCGAGATAGGTCGAGAACGCGACGCTCTGACGGCTGGATAGGCTAAAGCCTATCGCCGGCCCGTTGTTGGACATCGTCGTGGAGACGACCTCAAGCGAGTTGTCGCTGTCGCTTGTCATCCCGTCGTCCGCATCCACGCTGAAGCCGACTTTGGCTGCGGAGAAAGGCGGTATCCAGCAAACCGTCCTTCCCTTGTTGCCATTGGGGAACGAGCCCGCGTCAGCAATCCAGGTGATGGTGGCCGCCGGATTGGTAACATCCGCCATAAGCGGCGCGCACTCTCCGAAGCCGTAAGTGGTCTGAGATGTGCTCACGGACAGGATTTCCACCGCCACGTAAGGCGAGCAAACCGATGAATCTTCGTTGCTGAAATCGCTGCGCTGCCCGAAGGTGTCGTACGCCTGCACGCAGTACGTGTAGGTCACGCTTTCCTCTAAGCCGCAATCCATAAACGATGTCCCACCTGAGCCGACTGTGGCAACCGCCGTGAACTCAGCCTCGCCATCGGCCTGGCGGAACACCTCGTAGCCTTCGAGGTATTCAGATGCCGAAGCTCCCCAGGTGACGTTGATGCAGAGCCCATAAGGGCCGGTTTCGTCGGTAGCGTCAAGGGCTGTCGGTGCCGTAGGCGCCTCCGGGAAGTACGGCGTTGTGGCAGCCTCGTTGCTGGGGGCGGACTCGAATTCGTCTTCGTCCACCGCCGTCAGGTAGTACGTGTACTCCACGCCCGCTGCGAGCAGCGCTTCGTCGTTGTCGTCCGTGTACATCAGGGGGAACGTGGTGCTGGAAATAGTAGCGACCTGCTCGTACGCGGCAATCCCGTCCGTGCGGTACAGCCAGTATGCTACCAGGTCGTCTTCCGTATTCGCCATCCACGTGAGCATTATTCTGCCTGCGCCGATGGCCTCGCTGGCCGATGCGTTCAGGTTCTGCGGTGCTGCAGGTGCGTCGCCCGTGCCAAGCTGCGCCGGGTCGCTCTCAACGCCCTCGGCTCCGCCAGAGTCCGCAGGCTTCACCGTTGCGTTCACCAGTCCGCCAAGCGTTAGCGAGTAGCTGTAGCTGACACGCTCCGCACCGGGATCCGCGGTTCGCATCGCCGACAAATCCCCCGGATCCCCCTGGTTGGGCTGCACTGCGCCTTCCACATAAACGTTGTAGCCCGCCAGGCTCGTCCCGAAGTTCATCGCAATGCCAGTGATATCTGATATGTCCACCGTGTGGTTCCCGCTACCGTCAATCAGCGCCAGTGCGCAGTTCACATCCTCCGGATCGTACGTCTCGCTGTAATGCATCGCGATAGGCGTGATGTCCGCTATGCCTACAGCGCCGTTGTTGTCGTAGTCTCCAACGTTCACTTCGTGCCACAACAGCAGGTACTCGCTTTCGCCAATGTCCACCAGCGTGAGATCAGTGGGCTTGTTGGCATCGCCGCTCGGTGCTTGGCTCACGGCCTTCGCAGCGCCCGC
>JAUWGS010000018.1 GCA_030606285.1 Planctomycetales bacterium
AATACAGGCCATCGTCGCCGTCATGCGCAAACTCCTTCACGCCATCTGGGGTATGTTCAAAACCAAAACCACCTTCAACGGCTCACTCCTATTCCCCCAACTAACTCCCCAACCCTTGACATCCCAATAGAGTATCTACAGGTCTAATCCCACCAATCCCTCACCCCTAACCTCTAGCCCATTCCAAATCGCGTCAATCCCTGAATTCCTGTTCCCCACAGGCGCTACCCGGATTTTCTCTTCTCCCGCTGACACTTGCCCGCCATAGCCTTGGCGACGGAGGGACTGACAACTGAAATTTACCCGCCTCTGGCGGGGCTGAATCCCCCCACTTGCCAAATGAAACGAACGTATACTATAATTGTGTATGGGCAAGAATCTGACCAAGCGGCAAAAGGAGATTCTGCGGCACATCCTCACGTTCTACGAGGAGAACAATTACCCCCCGTCCGTGCGCGATATCGCCCGGCTCCACAACTGCAGCGTGAAGGGCGCCTACGACCACATCCTCGCGCTGGAGAAGAAGGGCTTCATCGAACGCGCGGCGCGGCGTTCGCGCTCCATCGTGCTCACCGAGTCCGCGAAGCATGTCCTCCGGCCGGCGAGCGAACGGCGTATCCCGCTCATCGGGAGGATCGCCGCCGGCGGGCCGATTCTGGCGGACGAGCACTTCGAGGAATTCTGTGACTTCCCGCTGGACAAATGGGAGAAGGACAACTACCGCTTCTTCGCGCTGAAGATCGAGGGGGATTCAATGCGCGACGCCGGCATTTTGGACGGCGACATCGGCATCTTCCGCTACCAGCAGAGCGCCGAGCCGGGGAAGATCATTGTCGCGCTCGTGGACAGCGAGGGCACGGCGGAGAAGGAGGCTACGGTCAAGTACTACTTCCGCGAAGGCCGCCGCAATATCCTGCGGGCGGCCAATCCCGCGTACCCGGACACCATCGTGCAGAACCTGCAGATCCAGGGGATTTTGCGCGGGCTGGTGCGGCCGCAGGTGTAGCGCGAATTCAGACCGCGTAGCCGCCGCTGACTAAAATGTTGTTGCCGGTGATGTAACCGCTCTCAGGCGCGAGCAGCAGCTTCAGCGCCTGTTCGATGTCTTCGGCTTCGCCCATCCGCCCCGCGGGCACACGGCCTTCTACGTCAAGCTCCAGCTCCCCCGCGAAAATGCCCGGGGCTATCGCGTTCACAGTTACGCCGCGTGGGGCCAAGCGTGTGGCCCAGCTCCTCACCAGCGACAGCAGCGCGGATTTGGCTGCGAAGTATGCGGGCAGCATATTCCGGCTCACCAGTGCGTCTGCACCGGCGACAGTGAACGCAACGACTCTGCCCCGGTTGTCGCGCAGCGAAGGCGCAAACGCCAGCATTGCTTCCTGGAAGCTCGTCACGTTAGCCTGAAAGAGGTTAGCGAGCTCCTCCGCGCTCGTCTCGTCTATGGCTTTCGCCAGCGCAGGCCCGATGCAGTGGATGAGGATGTCCAGGGGCTCTCCCGGATGCTCACGCGCCAGCGATGCCACTTCGTTGATGCCATCCGAGGGATAATCGAAGCGCGCTGTGCGAAGACGATTACTATGCTTCTCGTCGAGCTGGGATGCCAACGCGGGACGTTCGCTGCGTCCGGTCGCGAGCACGGTTGCGCCGTGGTTCAGCAGGTGGCGCGTGCAGACCGCACCGAGTCCGCCCGTGCCGCCGAGTACGATTGCCCTTGCGCCAGGAAGGTAGTTCGAATCCGCCGTCATTGCCACAGTGAGATTATACTTCCCGCATCGCCCGTCTGGCGAACCGTCTGATACAATAACTGCGTGGTCAAGAAGAAAGGCTTAGGTCGCGGCCTTAAGCAACTCACCGATGAGGCCGGCATTCCGGGCGTCGCTCTTGCCGAGCCGGCGGCTAAGCGCAGGCCACCAGCTGAGCTTCCGCTTTCAGTAATCGACTCCAATCCCTACCAGCCCCGCGCCGAGATTTCCGCCGAGTCCTTGAAGAGCCTCGTGGAGTCCATTCGGCAACACGGGGTGGTGGAGCCGGTTCTGGTGAGGCCGGTTAAGGGCGACCGCTATCAGCTGGTTGCCGGACAGCGAAGGCTGGAGGCGGCGCGGCACGTTGGGCTTGCGACGATTCCTGCGGTTGTCCAGGACCTCACCGATGAGCAGGTGCTGGTGCTGTCGCTGGTGGAGAACCTTCAGCGCGAGGACCTGAGCCCGGTGGACGAGGCACGCGCGTTCCAGCTTCTCACGTCGCAGTTCGGCTTCACGCACGACGGCGTCGCCCGCGCGGTCGGCCGCGGCCGCAGCTACGTAAGCAACTCGTTGCGGCTGCTGGGCCTGGGCCAGACCGCTATCGCTGCTATGGCCGAAGGACGAATTACGCGGGGGCAGGGCGTGGCGTTGCTCGCGATCCCGGCGAAGGAACGTACCAGGGCGCTTGCACAGGCTCTCGCGGGTAATCTGACGGTGCGGGAGATTGAGCAGATTGCCCGGCGCAGCCGCGCCAAGTTACAAAAGGGCGCTGCGAAGGTGGTGGAGGATCCGTACATCCGCGATATCGTCAGCCGCCTGGAGGAGATACTGAGCGCACAGGTGCGCGTGAAGTCGCGGGGTAAGGGCGGCGAGATTGTCATTTCCTACTCGTCGCGCAAAGACCTCAACCGTCTGTTGACAATCCTCCAGCCCACTGAGAACCCGTTCTAGCATAGATGCCGGTAATCGTTTTAGACGATGGTGGCGTGACCTCGGGCTGGGAAGGCGGCGGCTGAGATGTGTGAAGCCTGACAGCCCCGTTGGGGTGTTGTGTATGCAATGAGCCGGACACCGGCTCTGGGGAGGGATAAATGACTGAAAAGAACGAAGGCTCCAACCTGGAGCGCCACAAGCAACTGGGTGCTGAGCTGAACGGCCTGGTCTGGGAACTGCTGGACAAGCCCGATCGGTCACCCGTAGACGACGAGCGAATGCTCCACGCGGCGCACGCGTCATGCTACCACTGGCTGGAAGTGGGCATGCCGGCCAATCATGCGCGTGGCGAGTGGCTGATCTCGCGTGTGTATGCGGTGCTCGGCAAGCCCGATCCGGCGCTGCATTTCGCACGGCGATGCCTGGAGATCTGCGAGAAGCACGGCATCGGCGACTACGACATCGCATACGCCTACGAGGCGATGGCGCGCGCCTATTCGCTGGCCCGCGACCATGCGCAGTTTGACCGGTTCCTCGGCCTGGCCAGGAAGGCGGGCGACGCAATCGCCGGGGAGGAGGATAAGAAACTCTTCCTGAGCGACCTGTCGTCACTGACGGGGTAGGAGTTACACCTTCCGTGCGTGAAATTGTATAAGTGCCTAGCGTCAGGTGGGAGATGCGGGGGCTGAACGAGTAGCCTGTGGCCAGTAGCCAGTAGCCAGGGAAGAGCCTGTAGGGGCACGGCATGCCGTGCCCTCCGATGGGTAGCGCCCCGCCCTGGCGGGGTGGTTGCCATGCCGCAGAGATGCACCGAGAGTGTACAGGGAGCGGCGGCGTTTTTTGCGCGCCTTTGGCGCACCGCGGTTGTTAGTTGCTGGTCGCTGGTTGCTGGACGGAGGTGCATCTGTAGGGCGGGGTCTCCGCGCCCCGCCTTCCGCCAAATCCGCGGAACGTGTGCCGTCATTTTTTATTGTTTTGCGTGCACTGGCGCTATACGGGGTGTTAGGGCGCATATTGTCACAGTGGGTGTTTTGCGGTGAATTCTTGGGGGGCGGGGCGGTAGGAGGTAGTACGTCGGAAGTAGGAAGGGAAGAATCGGCGGAGCCGTCCGCTAAATCCCCACCTGGCCCACCGTCGCTAAAGCTATGGTGGGTAGACCCGCCCGTAAGCGGGGGGCTAGGGGTTAGGGGTGAGGGATTAGGGGTTGGTGAGGTGACGGGGGAATCATCTGTAGGGCGGTCATTTATGACCGCCGGTGTTTCATCACCTGCATCGGAGGGCACGGCGTGCCGTGCCCCTACGGGGGGATCCATTTTGGGTAGGCCGGGCGCACCGTCGCCATAGCGGCTATGGTGCGTCGGCGACTCACTAGCCCGGCTCTTTATGTCCTTTTCACAACCTTCGTTTTCGGAGCGGCGCTGGTGAGCACCGCGTACTCGGTTGGGGGACGATCGCGCGGGCGATGACGCCGCATCCAGTTGTTTCTGAACCTCGGTACAGAGTTTCTGGATGCGGGCGATGAGGCGTTTATGCGGCTCGGGGATGGTTGTTTCTTCGTCGGACGCGCAAACAACGGAGAGGGCGTCGTCGAGGATGGGAGAGTAGCCAGTAGCCAGGGGCCGGTAGCCAGGGGAAGATTCTTGGTGGCAGCGGCGTCTCGCCGGTGTATTGTGACGAATCACGGGCGGCACCCTCCGTCGCTGAAGCTGTGGCGGGCAAGCGCCCGTGCCACCATCCAATGGGACGGACGCGCGACCTCCAGGTCGCGCGACCCTCCGTCGCCAAAGGCTATGGTGGGCGGGCGTTGAAGGTGTGGCGACCTGGAGGTCACCACTCCAGCTTTTAGGCTTGCCCGACTGGACGTCGGACATCATACCCGTGAGCGTCTTGGCGCAGGAGATGGCGTCCTTGGCGGAGCATTTTGCTATGGCGTCGGGCTGGGATGCGCGGGCGAGATAGAGCTGGAGCAATTCGGCCAATTGCGAATGCAGCTTGGCCGCATCAAATTCCATCTGAGGTTCTTCTGTAGGGCGCGGACCCGTGCCGCGCCGTGTATCATCTTGTGTCTCAGGACGGCGGCCCACAGGTGGCCGCCCTACAGCGGGCACAGCATGCTGTGCCCCTACAGGGGAATCATCCCGCGTTTCTGCGACATCGGCCATATCTAAAGCGTATTTCAACGCTCACTTACTATTATAGCAGTTTCTGGCAAAAAGCGGACACTGATTCGGGGGGAATTTCTAATTAGTTCGCAGCTATCAGTTGTCAATAGGACGGGCGTAGGGGCACAGCATGCTGTGCCCGTGGTGCTTGCGGCAGGATGATGAGGCCGTGCAAGTGGTTCGGTATCACCACGAATTCATGCAGATCCACGCCCGCGAAGCGCTCCGGTATCGCCCGCTAGCATTCGTCCGCGATAGCTCCGATGCGGGATACAACGGCTTGGCCGTTCGTCACTCGTCCTAAGGTGCACCTCTTGCCTTGGACGCAGACGGTTACGAAATAGACGCCGGCGGCGTAATCGCAGGTGCGCATCCGCACCGGCCGGCGGTCGGGCAAGCCCTCCGCAGGCGGGCAAGCCCGGAAGCGGAATGCGGCGGGACATGGAAGGAATTCTACAATAAGGTTGCATCATTTGGTTAACGCGCTGCGCCCTAGCTACTGCAGAACGGGCATAGCATGCTATGCCCCTACGGGTTATAGCCGCGTCACTTTAGGCATGAACCACCAATAACCCACTTGCATCTCCCTACCCTCCAATCATCCTGATGTATTCCAGTTCTTTACGGTAATCGCGGTCGATGAGTTGTTTGACGGTGACGAGCTGGATGTTGATCTGCTCGTCCAGGCAATCGCCGCAGTGGATTACGCTGGTTTGGACTGCGTCTTCGCTCATAGGCAGATTGTAGCAGAAGATGAGTAGCATGTAGCGAGTAGCCAGGGAAGACCCCCAACCGAGTAGGCTGGGCTTCAGCCTGAGTTCAGCCGAACGGCTGACTAGCCCAGCTATTAAGAGCGGCGCTGGTCAGTACCGCGTACTCATGGGGGGTGCTGTAGGGCGGTCATTTATGGCCGCCGTCTTCGTTTTCAGAAAAAGAGCGGCGGGGATGAATCCCCGCGCTACAGGAAAAACGGGCAATTCGTGAAGAACGGCGGGGCGCGGAGTCCCCGCTCTACAGGAAGAGGGCGATTCGTGAATCGCCCCTCCAAGAGCGGCACTAGTCAGCACCGCGTACTCGGGGGGAGGTATAGCGGGCTAGGTCGAATCACGGGCGGGACGCCCGCGCCACCAACAAGCGCCCGCGCCACCACTCAGTTCCCCCCTCTGATATACTAGTGTTTCAGTGTTCACGGGCATTATCCAGGAGGTCGGGGAGGTGCGCGGGGCGGAGCGGGGCGGCTCCGGCGGAAAGCTCACCATCCACTGCCCGAAGACCGCGCCCGGCCTGAAGCCCGGCGATTCGGTCGCCGTGAACGGCGCGTGTCTGACCTGCGAGGAAGTTGCGCCCGACGGCTTCACGGCGTCGGTGCTGCTCGCCACCTACGATGCCACCAATCTCGGCGGGCTTAAGCGCGGTGACACCGTGAACCTGGAGCCGGCACTGCGCGCGGGCGACCGCCTCGGCGGGCACTTCCTGCAAGGGCACGTGGACGCTGCCATCAGCGTTGTGTCGTCCACCCCGGTGAAGACGGGCGAAGATGCTACGCTTACGTGCAAGTTGCCGGAGGAGCTTGCGCCGATGGTGTTTCCCGGCGCAAGTATTGGTCTGAACGGTGTGAGCCTGACGGTGCGCACGGTGAGCGACGGCGCTCTGGCGGTGAGCCTGATACCTACGACGCTCGCGGAGACGAATCTGGGCGGGCTGAAGCCCGGCGAAAAGGTCAACTGCGAAGTTGACCTGATAGTTAAGAGTGTTTATTATGCCCTCAAGCATATGGGCGGGCGCAAGGAGCTGAGCCTTGACGACCTTGCGCGACTTGGATATGGAAGATAACGACGACGGTAAATTCGTTGAGCACGTCGAAAAAGCCCTGGACGAGCTTCGGGCGGGGCGCTTCGTCATCCTGATGGATGACGTCGAGCGCGAGAACGAAGGCGACCTGGTAATGGCCGCCGAGTTCGTGACGCCCGAGGCCGTCAATTTCATGGCGGTGCATGCGCGGGGGCTTATATGCGTTCCCCTTACGGCCGAGCGGTTGAGCACGCTCAATTTGCAGCTTATGACTTCGGAGAATACCGAAGCGCACGGCACGGCGTTTACCGTGAGCGTGGACGCGCGTGAAGGCACAACCGGTATTTCCGCTGTTGACCGTGCGCGGACAATCCGGACGCTGGTTGATGAGGACACGCACCCCGAAGATCTCAGGCGTCCGGGGCACATCTTCCCGTTGCGAGCGGCAAAGGGCGGAGTGCTGCGGCGCGTGGGGCAGACCGAAGGTAGCATTGACCTGTGCCGGCTTGCAGGCCTGAAGCCCGCCGCCGCCATCTGCGAGGTAATGAAGGAAGACGGCTCGATGGCACGGCTGCCGGAGCTTGAGGTGTTCGCCGAGCTCCACAAGCTGCATCTGCTCCATGTGCATGACATCGTGCGCTACCGCCTGCGGACGGAGACGCTGGTTGAGCGGTTCGACATTGCTAAGATGCCCACAATCTACGGTGAATTTAAGGTCATCGGCTATCGCTGTCCGGTCACTGAAGAGGAGCACGTTGCGCTCGTTCACGGGGAGATAAAGACGAATGAGCCCGTTCTGGTGCGCGTGCATTCGGAGTGCCTGACCGGTGACATCTTTGGCAGCCTGCGGTGTGACTGTGGCCTGCAGTTGCAGTATGCGATGAAGCGGATTGCCGAAGCCGGCAGCGGGATTCTTGTCTACTTGCGGCAGGAAGGGCGCGGTATAGGATTGCTCAATAAGATCCGCGCGTACCATTTGCAGGATGACGGGATGGATACGGTTGAGGCCAATCTGGAGCTGGGCTTTCCCGCAGACAAGCGCGACTACGGCGTCGGCGCGCAGATACTGCGAGACCTCGGCGCGAGCCAGTTGCGCGTCATGACCAACAATCCGAAGAAACTGGTAGGGCTGGAGGCTTACGGTCTGCGTATCGTGGAAAGGGTGGACATCCCGATCGACGAGATACGGCGTAAGGAGAACGAATTCTATCTGGACACGAAGCGACGCAAACTCGGCCACATCATTCCACCGGACTGAACGATGAGGTTAATCACCGCGATTCTTGTGTTCTGTGCCTGCTGCCTGCTGGCAAGCTGCCCGGTCGACCCCGCACGAATTAAGCTGCAGTCCGGCCGCATCGAGTCCGGCATTCCCACTGCCCCTTCGAGCATGACCTTCATAACCAGCTTCGGCGGCAGCGGCGCTGAAGAAGGGAAGTTTACGCGCATCGGCGGACTGGCAGCACTGAATGGGCGCGTCTACGTGGCCGACCAGATGCTCTCGCGCATCCAGTACTTCGATTACTTCGGCGAATACCTGGGTTCCTGGGGCACCGGCCTGAACGTTAACGACTTCGGCGTTAGCGAGCAGACTCTCGCGGTGAAGCTTGAGGCTGACGAGGCCGAGTTGATGTCGGCTGGAGTGGTGCAGGCGATAGCTGACCGGACGTTCTTTCGGGCTTTCGATGTGGCTACCTACGAGGGCGATGTGCTGGTCCTGAACAACTTCCACTCGCGGGCGGACAGCCGCAAAGCCGTGATGACCCCGGAGATAATCCGGTTTTCGCCCGAAGGCGAGTTCAGGCAAACCTACGATATCCCCAGTTTGCTGCCCTGCTTCATTGTCGTGGACGAGGGAAAACACAGAGTGGGTCTCAGCGATATTGTGAACAACGCGTACCAGGTCTTCGACCTGGATACACTTGAACTAGTCGGCGGAAGCCGTCGCACCTCCGATCAGAATTACGGCGGGTACATCGCTCAAGTCTATTCCTCGCCCGATCCGAAGGAGCGTGCCAGGCTCAGCAGGGAGTGGCTCAGAACCGGTTCAGCGGACGGCCAATTCGACTTCATAAGCGGGCTCGCGTTTTACAGCGTCCAAGCAGAGGGTGGCGAGACGGTGGACATGGTCCTGGCTGTTGACCGAAACAACAACCGCATTCAGGTCTTCACCGTCCAAGGAACTCATTTGCAGACGATTAAAGGCCGAACAGGCGGTAAGACCGATATGTTTACCAGGCCCTCGGACATTGCCGTATCCGGTGAAGGCCTGGTCTACCTGACAGATCAGAATCAGGAGCAGCCGAGGGTAATCGTGTTTTCGAGCAGGTTCAATCCGCTCTTCACGCTGGCCCATCCGCAGATGCGGGCGCCGGGCTACATTGAGCTTACCGATGACGGCTTCGTGTTCGTGACGGATTCCGCGACGAACAAGGTATTCGTGTTCGGCCCCATAGAGGAGAAGCTCGCCGCCGAACAATCGGCGATGGAAGGTGAGCGGAAGCAGTCTTCGGAGGCGGGGCCGGCGCCGTGATAGACCTGGGCAACCACCAGGAACTCCTCTCCCGCATCCAGGCTCAGGATGTGCGCGCCGTGGCGCGAGTAATCAGTGCGCTGGAAAACGACGCGGAGTTCGCGCGGGATTTCATTGCCGTTCTATCCCCGCTTCACGAGAAGAAGCCGCGCCTCGGGATTACTGGAAGTCCCGGTGTGGGCAAGAGTATGCTGGTGAGCCACCTCGTCAGGCAACTGAGGGAGGAGGATAAGCGCGTTGGCGTCGTGGCGGTTGATCCGACGTCGCCGTTTTCCGGCGGCGCCATTCTCGGTGACCGCATCCGGATGCTGGACGTGCAAAACGACCCGAACGTCTACATCAGGAGCCTGGGGAGCAGGGGTTCGCTGGGCGGATTGTCCGCGGCAACCGCCAACATTGTGCGGGTGCTCGAAGTGTCCGGCGTGGACTTCGTGCTCATCGAGACAGTGGGCATGGGACAGACCGGATTCGATATCGTTGATATAGCCGACACGGTTGCGCTAGTGCTCTCGCCGGAGAGCGGTGACGGCGTTCAGACGATGAAGGCGGGCGTGATGGAGGTCGCAGATATCTACGTCGTGAACAAGGCCGACCGGCCCGGCGCGGACGGCCTGATTACCGAGATTCTCTCGCTGCTGGGCATGCTTGACGGGCAGACGCAGTGGAGGCCGCCCGTTCTCAAAATGAGCGCGCTCGAAGGTACCGGCGTTGGGCAACTGCTTGAGTCCTTCGTCGAGCACCAAACCTTCCTGGCGGAGCACGGCCTTTCGGAAGCGAAGAGACGCCGCCAGATAGTAAATGAGATAAGATTCATCGTCGAAAGCCGAATTAAAAGGCTGGTTTTGGGGGAGGAGGAATATCTCGCCAAGCTGGACGACCTCGCGAAGAAGGTGCAGCGGCGGGAACTGGACACCTATGGTGCTGCAGGCGTGCTCATTGGTATGATAGTAAACTCGCTTGAAGACGACGGGATCCATGAAGAAACGTAAAATCAAGAAACTGCTCGTAGCCAATCGCGGCGAGATCGCCTTGCGCGTCATCCGCACCTGCCGCGAGATGGGCATCGAGGTGGACGCGCTTTACTCGGACGCCGACCGGAACGCTCTGCACATCGTCCACGCGGTTTCGTCGTATCGGCTTCCCGGTAACACGCCTCAGGAGACATACCTTAACATCCCCCTCATCGTTGACATCTGCAAGAAGAACAAGATAGACGCCGTGCATCCGGGCTACGGCTTTCTGGCGGAGAACGCGGACTTCGCTCAGGCGCTGGAGGACGAGGGGATTATCTTCGTCGGCCCGACAGCGAAGTGCATTCGCGACTACGGTGACAAGCTCGTGGCCAAGCGGTTGGCAGCCCAGGTCGGGGTGCGCGGTGTTCCGGGCACGGACGAGCCGGTCACCACGCTCAAGGCCGGCCTGAAAGCGCTTAAGGAGATCAAGCTGCCTGTGATGATCAAAGCCGCTGCGGGCGGAGGCGGGCGAGGCATGCGAGTCGTGCGCAATGAGGCTGAGTTCAGCAAGGACTTCAAGATGGCGCAGAGCGAGAGCCTGGCCGCATTCGGCAGCGATAAAGTGTTCCTGGAGAAATACATCGAGCATCCGCGCCACATCGAGTTTCAGATTCTGGGTGATCAGCACGGCAATATCATCCACCTCTGTGAGCGCGAGTGCAGCATCCAGAGAAGGCACCAGAAGCTCCTGGAAGAGGCGCCAAGCCCTGTTGTTGACCGGAAGCTCCGCGAGGAAATGGGCACTGTTGCCACCAAGGTCGCCAAGAGCGGGAACTATGTGGGTGCGGGAACCGTCGAGTTTCTCGTGGATCGGAAGGGGAGCTTCCACTTCATTGAGATGAACACGCGCCTGCAGGTGGAGCATCCTGTCACAGAGCTGGTTACCAATACCGACCTGGTGCGGGAGCAGATATTGATTGCGGAAGGCAATAAGCTCTCGTTTTCGCAGGACGAGGTGCATGTCCACGGTCATTCCATCGAAGTGCGGCTCAATGCCGAGGACCCGCTGCGCGACTTCCTTCCGGTGCTGGGCAAGCTCAACCGTTACCTGCCGCCAATGGGTAACGGTATCCGCCTGGACTCCTCCGCCTACGAAGGTTACGAGATACCAATCTACTACGATTCGCTCATCGGGAAGCTCATCACCTATGGTCATGACCGGATGAGCGCTATCCGAAAGATGCAACGCGCTCTGCGCGAGTTTATCATCACCGGCGTGAAGACGACCATTCCCTTCCACCAGTTTGTCATGGCGCATCCGGACTTTCAGAAGGGGAAGTTCTCCACCAGTTTCGTTGAGGAGCATTTCAGCGCGAAAGAGATCAAGCGTTTCCTGCACAGCAAGGACGAGCGGGTTAATCTGCGCGACGTGGCGGTGGCTACAGCCCTCGTATACCACCTGTCGCAGGCGAACGTTCAACCTCAAGTGAACCCCGTGGAGGCCAGAGACATCCACCGGTCTCCATATGCGATGCGGCACCGGAGGAGACTATGAAGCTGGTGGCGGTTGTCGAAGGGAATCACTACCACGTGGAGATAGTCCCGGACGAGGAACGCGAAGGTGCATTTGTCGTAGAGCTGGACGGAGAGCGCGTTCCCGTGGAAGTTGTCGAACTGAAACCCACTTCCATCACTATGGGCATTGGCAACCGCATCGGTTTCTACGAGTTCGCCCGCACGCGGGGCAGACTCACTGAAGTCAATCTGGGCAATCAGAGCTACAGCGTCGAAGTGAAGACACCGCAGCAGGATGAGCTAGAAGGGCTGCTGGAGAAATACAGGAGTTCCGGCGCCGGGCCGACTGCGCAAAAGGTTATCACCGCCCCAATGCCGGGTAAGATCCTCGAAATGTACGTCAAAGAAGGCGAGCACGTCCATCTCGGAAACGTAGTTGCAGTGCTGGAAGCGATGAAGATGGAGAACGAGATCACGTCAACCGTGGAGGGCACGGTCAAAGCTCTGAAGGTGAAGCAGGGCGACAATGTAGCGCGAGACCAGCCGCTAATCGAGTTCGTCTGAGTCTCCGCCGGGTAGGCCGGGCTCACCAGCCCGGCTTTGTAGGGCGGGGTCTCCGTGCGCCGCCGTCTTCCGAGCCGTCGAGTCAATTCTCCTTGTTGTCCTGGGCAATCGCGCAGCCACGCAGCTATTCTGTTTGCTCAAACCACTCGGGCCAGCCGCCAGGTGGCTCGAATCCCAGTTCCTTCGCTTTCCTAAACTTCTCATTTACTTCATCGGGATAGCCCAGTCCAATTAGCGCCAAGCCCCAACTAAAGTAAGTCCGGGCATCATCGGGCTTGTGCTTCACGGCTTCTGCAAACTTCGCACACGCATCCTCGTGCCTGCCCAGCTCGTCCAGCGAATTGCCCCAGTTGACGTAGGCATTAGCGTAATCGGGCTGGTGCCTCACCGCTTCCGCACACTTCTCACACGCCTCCTGGTGCCTGCCCAGCAGCCCCAGCGCTGCACCCCAGTTATAGTACGCCTGGGCGAAATCGGGCTGGTACTTTACTGCTTCCGTATACTTCGCACACGCCTCCTCATACCGGTCCAGCAGCCGCAGCGCATTGCCCCAGTTGCAGTAGGCTTGGTGCAGATCGGGCTTGTGCTTCACCGCCTTCGCATACTTTTCACATGCCTCCTCGTGCTTACCTAGCTCGAAAAGCGCATTGCCCCAGTTGAAGTAGGCTTCGTGCAGGTCGGGCATGTGCTTCACCGCTTGCGCATACTTCTCACACGCCTCCTCGTGCTTGCCCAGCTTCCGCAGCGCATTGCCCCAGTTGTAGTAGGCTTCGTGGTAGTCGGGCTTGTGCTTCACCGCTTCCGCATACTTCTCACAAGCCTCCTCGTGCCTGCCCAGCTCATCCAGCACCACGCCCCAGTTGTAGTAGGCTTCGGCGTAATCGGGCTTATGCTTCACCGCTTCCGCGTACGACTCACATGCATCATCGTACTTGCCCAGCTTCCCCAGGGCTACGCCCCAGTTGCAGTAGGCTTCGGCGTAATCGGGCTGGTGCTTCACTGCTTCTCCGAACTTCTCACAGGCCTCCCCGTAGCGGCCGAGCAAGAGAAGTCCCATGCCTTCCTCTAAATTGAACTCAGCCGTTTGAGGTGGCTGGCCCATCTTGGATAAACTAGACGCTTCGCCCTCCTTAAAAAACTCAAACCCAAGCTCCTTTGCCTTCCTGAGCTTCTCCCCTGCCTTATCGATATGACCCAGTCTAAGGAGCGCATTGCCCCAGTCGAAGTACGCTTCGGCGTAATCGGGCTGGTGCTTCACCGCTTCCGCACACTTCTCACACGCCTCCTGGTACCTGCCTAGCATCCGGAGCGCGTTACCCCAATTAAGATAGGCGTGCGCGAACTTGGGCTGACGCTTCACCGCTTCTGCGTATTTCGCACACGCCTGCTCGTACTTGCCTAGCCATAAATCCAGCGTACAGCCCCAGACGAAGTAGGTTTGGGCAGAGTCGGGCTCGCGCTTTGCGGCTTCCGCGAATTTCCTGCAAGCCTGCTTGAAGCGACCCTGCGAGGCAAGTCTGAAGCCTTCCTCCAAACAGGACTCAGCCGTTTGAGGCGGTTTTCCCCTCCCGAATAGCTTAAACACTTCCTCCTCCGAGTGTTTGTGTTAGGCGTGAATCATAACACACGAGTTCTCCTAGTAGTTCTTCGCTCCCGCAGTGATAATGCAACAGACGGCGGGGCACGGAGACCCCGCCCTACAGGAAGAACGGGCGATTCGTGAATCGCCCCTACAAGAGCTCGCGCAGAAAGAGGGCACGGTCAAGGTTTTGAAGGTGAAGCAGGGCGACACTGTAGCGCGAGACCAGCCGCTAATCGAGTTCGTCTGAGTCTGTAACCCAGCACGCTGCTATAATCTAGCTGATGAGGACTATTTCATGCGTTGCCGTCCTGATGGCGCTTGTGGTTCTCACCACGTGCGCCCGAGATAAGACACCACCGGGGGAGCCTACGGAGCTTGAGCCTGCCGAGATCGAACTCTGGTTTGAGACCGAGGCTGATTTCACTTCCGACTTCTACTACTTCTTCGTCTTCAACTTCACCAACAGCCCGTATACCGACGAGGAATACCGCCCGGAGCATCTCGTTAGCGGGCCGAACCGTGGTGCGCGCTGGGAACGCTACATCATGTTCAATGGTGAGCAGCACACTGCGGAGAACGTTAAGACGCTGACCAAGACCGACGAACCCGCTTTCAGCGCCGTTGGCACGGGCCCCAGAGCCATCATAAGCGCTGATGTCAATGGCGACGAGTTCACGGATATTGTGACCGCAAACAGCATTGCCAACACTGTAAGCGTCCTTTTACTGGGGTCGACGGGACGATTCGCCGGGCACGTTGACTATGATGTAGGAGACGGGCCGGTTGCGCTTACCTTTTTTGAGTTCACCGGTGATGAACAGCCGGACATTGTCGTGAGCAACAACGCGGACAGCGCTGAAGGCAACTCGCTTTCGATCCTGGGTAATGATGGAGCCGGAAACTTCAGCCTGTTGACCACAGTGGAACTCCTGGCGCAGCCGCACGGCCTTGCGGTGGGCGAGTTCACCGGCGACGAGGCCGACGATATCGCTGTCGCCCTTTTCACAGACAGTGAGGAGGGTAACCGCATCGCTGTGTTTCCGATGGAGGAGACGGGCTTTGGCGAACCGGTCTACACGGAAGTCGGGGTGAATCCCACTGCGATTGAGGTCACAGACCTCAACGGCGACGACCTGGACGACCTGGTGGTGCTGAACAGCTTCAACGGCGATGGCGGTAACAGCATGATGTTGCTCCAGGCTGTCGGCGATGGGAGTTTCACAATCGAGCATACCTTCGAAACTGACCGTGAGCCAACTGGTCTCGCGGTGGCCCGTTTGAACGCTGACGAGTTTGACGATTACGCATTGACCAGCGCTTACAACGGTGAGCTTGGCAACACGCTGACAGTCATTCTCAGTGATGGCGAGGGTGGCTTCCACGTCCCGGACGTTCAGGCGGTCGGCCATGCGCCGACAGATGTCCTAGCGGGCGATCTCAACGAGGACGGGCTTACTGACCTGGTGGTTGTCGAGAGCGCCCTCGACGCCGAGGGCAACCGCATACGCAGGCTGCTGCAAAACGAGTTCGGGGGCTTTGGCAATGCCCAGGTGTTCACGGTCGGGAAGGAACCGTACGCCGGTGTGCTGGTGGATCTCGACGGAGACTCGCATCTCGACTGCATTGTTGTCAACTCGGCTGATGATACTCTGGGCAATTCCATCGCGCTGCTGAAAGGTGACGGCGAAGGTAACCTGCAGGGGATCATAGCTTTCTGGACGGACAAGGAGCCTGAGGATATTACAAACCAGGTCTGGTATCTTTCCGTGTCGATCACACGCAACAGGTTCACCATCCTGCTGGATCCAATGGTGTTCAGAGATTTGAACGGTGAAGTGCCCGCCAACTTCATCGTGGACTTCATGACCTTTGACACGGGCATTGATATGATCTCGAATGAGTACGATTACGGCATTGAATATGACTGGCTGCACACACCGCTCGTCGTCAACGTCGAAGTCGGGTTTGAGGCTAACGAAGAGCAGGATGAGCTGGAGGGCCCCATTGAAGACGCGGTTGAGCCTCCTCCGGCTGCGGCAAACATCGTGGACTGGTCGGCGGAGGTGCGTTAGTGGGCTGCCTGCGCAGGCTCACTAACTGTCTTGCTACGATCATCGTCCTGGCGGTCGTGCTGGCCGTCGGTGCCTATCTGCTGCTTCTTTACGTGATGGAGAACGAGCTGGCCGATGCGCTACGGCGCAAGTTTATGCTGCCGCCCAGCGCCAGCGTGATTGTGGAGCGGGGGGACATTCTTGATTCCATTGAAGGCCGCGTGGGAGCCATTCATATAAGAGCGTCGGAAGCGCTGGTTTCAGGCATCAGAGTTGAGAACATCGCTTTTGACGCAGAAGACCTCAGCTTCGACATAATCAACCTCGTTGCGCGGAGGAATCCTGTCCTGCGGGAAGTCGCTTATGCGGAGGCTTCGTTTGAGGTCAGCCCGCAGGACCTCGCCGATGCATGGCTCAAGCGGGCGAAGCGTTTCGGTGTGCGCGACCTGTCGGTCGAGTTCGTTGACGATGAGGGGGAACTGCCTGCAGTGGAGGTTACGGCCAGCACCAGGTTGCTGGGCAAGGATGTGCAGGTGAGCGTGCATGGGAGATTCGCGCTTGTAGAGCAAAGGGAAATCGCATTTCAAGTGTCTGAACCGGATGCCGGCCCGGACGGATTCGGGCGCGACATAATAGAAAGCGCGTTTATGCGAATGGCGCCCCGACTGCGCGTGGGCGACTTCCAGGGCGATCTGGTTGTAGACCGATTGTGGGTGGATGACGGCAAACTCTACATAACCGCACACACTTCGGGCGTCGCGATTCTTGATGAATCTACAGAGACGGCGGAGGAGGACGAGTGATGACTTACCTGATGCGCATATTCGTTATCGCGATTCTGACAGCAGCAGCCGTGGCGGGTCTGGCGCTTGCCAAAACACAGGTTCCGGGCAGTGAGGGCGATCCGATAGTGACAAAGAGCTACGTGGATATGCAGGCCGTCTGGGATACGCGCACCGTCTCGCAGAACTCGTTTTACAAGCTCGCCTCCGGCTGCGAGATGGTGGTTGCGGAGACGGAGGGCGGCCTTGACGAGCTCTCGTTAAAGGACGCGAATCTGGGCGAATGTGCGCTGCTGGATCTCACTACCGGCGAGCGGCTCGACAGGATGGTGCTTGCAGTGGGGCACCACTATCTGGTCGGGCCGGGGAAGGAAGCGCGGCTCACGTTTAACGGCGGCGGCACAGTGATGACGAGAGGCCTTGCGCCTGAGGAGTAGTGGAGACGCTGATGGATAATCTGCGCAGGAGTCTGGTCTACATCTTCCTCATACTGGGGCTGGCGGCGGCGCTGGGCATCCTCATGCAGCGCGTTGGATGGGATCGCGAGAACCGCAAGGTTATGCTGGTGTACGACGCCGGCAGCTTCTCCCAGCTGGCGCAGGCGGGAGTCCCGGTCTCCCTGCCGTCCCCCGCGGCGGTCGGCGTCAATGAGGCGACTATCCGCTCCCTGATCGAACTTGGCTACCTTTCCCGCATAGATTTCGCCAACGGCGGCGAGACCTTCAGGTTCGTCATTCCGCGCGAGACATTCTTCGAGTTCGACACTGCCGAGTCTTCGCTTCTCACCGAGAGGATTCGCACGTGCCTGAGCTGGCAGCTCGTGGGAGGCTTCGAAGTTGCAGTAAAGGGCTTGAACCGTCCAGACGAGCCGCCGTGTCTTCTGGGCATTATCGCACTGCCGCCGCTGTCCGAAGAAGACCGGAATTCGCTGGCACTTGGCTTCTACTTGCGCCCGGAGTTTTCGCTGCCGGACGAGTACGCGCTTGTCTTTCGCCCCAACGGCAACGGGCTGATGGACGCCGAGGCTGTGAAGCGCAAGTTTTCGTGGATACCGCAGGATCCCCGCGCGTCATCGCTCATTGTGTTTTCCGGCACGCAGGTGTCCGGGTATCCTTCAGGCGTGAGGTGGGCGGCGAACGAGCTTCCGGGCGAGCTGGGCTTGGTTGAGTTCTCAGCGCTCGACGGCGACCGTGCGCTGGCAAGCTACTTGCCGCCGGAGAAAATCTTCTGGGCGCATTCGATACCAATTGATGAGATTCCGCAGATGAGTCCGGATGCGATGGTGCAGCGCTTTCTGCGGGCGCTCAGGGAGCGGAATCCCCGCGTGCTGTATATACATCCTGTAACCGGCTCTCAGAGGATCGCACCAAGGGCCGACCTGCAGGCGGCTGCGCTGGAAGCGAACTCGAAGTACGTGCAAGCGGTAGTGGATGGAGTGAGAGGGACGGGCTTTGAGCCGGCGCTAAAGCTGTCGAATCCGTCGCAGGACCCGCCTCTGGCGTTGCGCGCGCCTGTCGTGTTACTGGTATATCTCGGAATACTGTGGATTGTGCTCATCTACTTCCCCGGCGGACGGCTGGCGGCGTTTTTGGGACATCCGGCGACGATGCTCGTCGGCCTGGCTGCGAGTTTCCCTATCGCGAGCGTTTCCAACCTGCGCGCCCTGGCGGCGCTTGTCGCGGCGCTTGCGTTTCCACTGGTAGGCATCGGTTACGCCCTCAAGTATTACTGCGAGCATCCGGGGCGCAGCAGGTGGCGATTGCTGCCATTCTGGAACGCGCTTGCCGCCTTTGGCATCGCGTTTTTATTCACGCTGCTCGGCGGGGCGATTATCTACAGCCTGCTCACGGGCGTGGCCGCGTTCGTTAAGCTGGAGTTCTTCCGAGGGGTTGTACTTTCCCGGGGAGTGCCGGTGATAGTGGCACTCGCGTACTTCTACAATCTGGCTGAACTCGACTGGGCGCCGGCCGCCCGCAATATGTATGCGCGCATCAACCGGGTTTTCGGGCGTCCGGTGACGTACCTGGATTTTGCGCTCATAGTCATCCTGGTAGCGGCGCTGGGCGTTGCGCTGTTGCGCGCGGGCAACGATTTCGGCTTTCTGGTCAGCGGGACTGAAACCACTGTGCGCGGCACTCTCGAACAGATTTTCGGCGTGCGCCCGCGCACAACTGAGCTGGTCGGGCACTTCGCAATGATAGCGTTCTTCGTGCTGCTGCCGTGGAAACATCGCAGCCTGCTTTTGCTGCTGGCGGCAGGAACAATGGCGCTCAGCAGTGTGGTGAACACGTTCTCCCACCTGCACACGCCGCTTATAGTGAGCGTTTACCGGACGTTGCTGGGATTGATGCTCTCACTTCTGGCGGCGGTTGTGGTTTATGTTGTCGTCTGGGCAGCCGCCAGAGCTTACAGGTTGCTGCGCCCAGGCTCCAGTGCCAGGAGTACACATGGCGGATAAAGCGCTCGTTCTCGGGTACTTCGG
This sequence comes from Planctomycetales bacterium, assembly GCA_030606285.1. GTDB lineage: Bacteria > 4484-113 > 4484-113 > 4484-113 > 4484-113 > JAGGTK01. The sequence continues at coordinate 19,091 of JAUWGS010000018.1, forward strand.
GGCCGCCAACTGGGGTGACGAGCTGATCCTGCGCAGTTTCCTCCGCGCATACCGCGAGATACTTGTCTCCGCCGGTGTCAGGCTGAGCGTGACCGTGAAGCAGACCCCGGACGCGGCGTACCGTGACGCGCTGAAAGAGCTGTGTCCCTGCGTCCGGTTCGTCTCAATGTCGCCGCTATTGCCAATGAGCCCGGCTCTGGCAGGCTATCGCTACCTATTCTGCCCGGGCGGAAGTCTGCTGCAAAACGCCACCAGCAACCGGTCGCTCAAGTATTACCTGTCCATAATCAATCGGTTCACCGGCGGGAAGCGGGGCGCACTGCTGCTAAATCAGGGCATCGGGCCAATAAATGGCGATGCGTTCATCGCTGTAACGAAGCGAACGCTTTCGCGAGTTGCGCTCTTTACCGCCCGGGACAGGGACACGATGGCGTGGATCGCGGACGCGGTGCCGGAAGGAAAGCGTTTCCTGTCCAGCGACGGTGTGTTCGCCTGCGAGCAGGAGTTCGCACCCACCAAGAGCGTTCCGCAAAAAAGGGTTTTCGTCTTTGTGCTCCGCGAAGGGGTGGCGGAGAAAGCGATGGGGTTCACCATCGGCAGCGTGCCCCGCACGTATGCTGTTGACCTGGTGGCGCTACAGCCGGTTGACCTCGAATACCTGCGCGAGGTGCGGATACGCACGGTGTTCCCGCACGACAAGGTCGAGGTGATGGGGCCGCTGGAGTTCGCGCGTCGCCTGCCCGGAAGCACGATTGTCGTGAGCGAGCGCTATCACGGGTTGATAGCCGCGCTGGCGGCCGGTGTGCCTTTCGTGGGCATTAGCGATGACCCGAAGATAATCAGCATCTGCAAGGAAGCGGGAATGCCGTACTTCGTCCGTGACGCGCTGCACGAGGCCACAGCGGAGGATTTACTGGAGCGCGCACAGGCTGCTTTTGACGCGACAAGGCTGGATGCTCTCACTGCGGAATTCCGCCAGCGGCAGAATGAGCAGAAGAAGCTGGTGGCTGGGATTCTGCAGGCCCCGGCGTCGTAGCCTTTTATCGCGCACGCCGCGACCCTTGATCCTGTGGACAGCTGGCGTTACGAGCGAGCTTGCACTGCTATAATAAAGGCAGCCGGGTCGCGTATGATTGGAGGAACGATGACCACGCGGACAAAGAAGGCAATATGGTCAGTCGTGATTTTCGCAGCTTTCGTCCTCGGCATATCAGCATTAGCGCATTGGATTGGGAATAACGAGGAGAGATTAGAGCGAGAGCACGTAGGTTTGTTCATAGGCTACGCTGACGGCCCCGAGTCACCTACGGTAATCATGGTCTCATATGTTCCAGGACTAATCAGGGAGATCGCGCAGGACGAGAGCATCCAGAGAATGCTCCTACCACGGGGCACAGCTAAAGGTCCAGCCCCCGGCCCGGCTATTGAGTTTCTAGTTACTCCGGAGTTCAAAGCTAACCTGACTAAGCTTCACAAGAGTGTGTTAGTTGATGAATGGGTTGATGATGCGTACTTCAGCAAGCTGAATCGCAACCGCGAGGATTTCATGTTTTGGGACTATAATGGCGAATCAGTGACTCTAATGAACACGAAGCATCTATTCCGCCACAATTCTGCTACTAGCTTGGAGAAATGGAAGAAACGTATTAGCATCGAGGAGTTCAAACGGCAGTATCCGGAGCAGATTATTCTCAGGGAAACGGACCGCGACGCAAAGGAAAGGCCGGGCGAGGTGCACATAATAGGTGAGCGTGTAGTTTTCGGTCGCCCGCGTGTTAATTTCGGACAGTTCAAGAACATGCTCACCGCTGATGGGGTAGTTATAGGAATCACAGAACGCGACTACTCGGTGGAAATCCATGTTACGCCTATGGCGATTGAGCGTTTGGTCAGCCGCGCCTTGTCACTCAAGTCGTATCAGTGGGAAACACCGACTACACCTACGACAAGCGCGGTGGAGTGATGTGCGTGACCATGCCATCGGGCAAGACGAATCTCGGGAATCCAGGCCAACTTGTGACTGTGGGGCGAGGATAATATGCTCCTAACAACACTACAACTCGCAATAGACCGGCCGCATCTGGGGCGGGTCGAGGTCGCGGCGAGGCTTCGCAGTCCCGCCTTCGCTGAAGCTATGGCGGGCAAGCGTCAGTCATCAGTCCTCAGTCGTCAGATAAGAAGACGGCGGGGCGCGGAGCCAGCCATAGGCCGATAAAACTCCGCCCTATCCCGCGAAGCGCGGGACTTCCGGCTGCGCCTTCAGCAGCCGGGGAAATACCACAAAGAGCCGGGCTGGAAAGTCGCCGACGCGCCATAGCGCTATGGCGCCGGCGCGCCCTGCGTACTCGGGGGAGGGCACGGCATGCCGTGCCCCTACAATCCAACAACCAAAGACTAATAGCCAACAACCGCTAATCCCCCGCCCTACAGGGAATCCTGCAAGAGCCGAGGATAGCGTTTTGCGGCTATACCGTCTTGCGCGTATAATTGTGCACGAGGGGACCGCTCATGACCAAAGAACTTAAGGGCACAAAGCGCATTAAGCAGTTCGACCTTTTCGACGACGTGTCCACGGACGACCTGACGACGCTGGTCAAGCACGTGACGGTTGACGAGCCTGCCGTGGGAGATTACATCATCCACGAGGGCAAGCTCACCCATCGCATCTTTCTTCTGGAACGCGGGCTGGTTGATGTGTTCAAGCAGATCGGCAAGCGAATGGTGAGGATCAACGCAATGGGTCCCGGCGACTACTTCGGCGAGATTGCGATGGTTCTGAACTGCCCGCCAACCGCCACCGTGCGCGCACGAGAGGACGTCACGCTGCTCAGCATACCCGAAGACGTGTTCATGAGCTTCATCCACCGGCACAAGAACGTATTCTTCAAGATCTTCAAGACCGCGACGGAGCGCCTGTCCTCCACCAATATACTCCAGCTGCGGCATCTGATTGACGAGCTGGATTTTTACTACCAGAAGTTCCTGGACGTGCAGAAGATATGGTATTTCCTGCCGGCGGAACTCGTAGCGCGTACTCTGCGTGGCGAGATGGAGGAAGTGCGCACCGGGTACATTCGGAACGTCACGGTTATGTTCCTCGACCTCCGGCATTACACTTTCTTTGCTGAAATCCGCGATCCGAAATTAGTATTGACGACGCTCAACGAGATGTTTCGGGAGATTACGCGCATAATCACCCGGCATGACGGTAATGTGGACAAGTTCATCGGAGACGGCCTGATGGCGATATTCGAGAGCGATACGACGGCTCGCAAGAACGCCTCGAACGCGCTGGAAGCCTCGGTGGAAATTATGCAGTTCATGAGCACGTTCAACAGCAGCCGCTACCGCCACCACGAAGAGGAGTTCTACCTCGGCATCGGGCTCAACTCGGGGGAGGTCGTGTTTGGCAACGTCGGCGTCGAGAACCTGATGATGAACTACACCGCCATCGGCGACGTGGTTAATGTCGCCGCCCGCCTGGCAAGCCATGAGCAGAATAACGTCATTGCGCTGAGCGAGGACACTTACAAGCTCGTCTACCGCAAGCTGAAGAACTACAAGCTGAGCAAGCAGGCGGAGGTCGAGCTGCGCGGACGCCGCGAGCCGGTGACCTTCTACCGCGTCTCCGGCTTCTAGCGGTCAGTCGCTTGCGCCGAAGAGTTCACCGCGCATGTCCTCAAATGCGGACGGGCGCACGGTAATCACTGTTTCCCGCGTGCGCAGAATAGTGCCGGTCTTGGCGGACTTGGGCTTCTTAAGATGTTTAAGCTGGGTGTAGCAGACTTCAACGCTGGACTCGCCCCGTCCTTTGCTGTGCGCCGCCGCGACCATAGCCGCCTGCTCAATGTCGTGCGGATCGGGCGACCGCTTGCCGGTTAGCATCAGCACGTAGCTGCCGGAGAAGTCCCGGGCGTGGAACCAGTAGTTGTGCGCCGACGCGAACGCCTTCAGCGCCGCCAGGTTGCCCTCGGCGTTGAAGGTCAGTATCAGGTCGAAGCCGCCGGTCGTATGCCCGCGCCTGACCTTATAGGGGAATCGGGCCAGCTTGTCCGATACCGCGTCGGCTTTGACCGCTTTCGCTGGAGCGCTCTGGTGCCGAGGCTTCCGCGCCGGTCTGTGCTCAGCCTCTGTCACCAGCTTTTCCAGCTTGTCAGCGCTTCCAGCAAGCCGCTGCAGGTAGCTTATCATCTGATTGAAGTCTATGGGTTCGTCGAGCAACCCGCGCTCGTCCAGCCTGCCGACAAACTTTTCTGACGTGGCACCGCGAAGGATCTCGCGTACTGCGGAAGGAGCCAGTGAGAACGGTCCCAGCACTGCAAGCGCCGATTTTGCCTGGTATGCCAGGGCGAGTTCCCGGCGCAGGGCTTCAGCCTGACGGTTCTCAGTTTCCGGCCCGATGCTTTTGGGCGAGCCAGCAAGCTCGTTTTGCAGCTTGGCGAATGCATCTTTTTCACGCATCATAACATCCTCTAAGGGCGGCGTGGGTTCTTCCTCGCGCCCTGAGGGCGGCTTTGGCGGCGGGGGCAGCGGTTTTCCCGCGGCTATGCGCCGTTTCGCTTCCTTGAACTCCCTGGTGCCCGGCCGGTGCAGGCGTCGCATAGATGAAACAACTCTCCCTGTCTCGGTGAGCAGGAACATGTGCGCGACCCGTCCGGTCAGCTCAATCTGCAAAGTCCGCGTTTTCTCCTCGCCGTACTGGTCGGTATGACGGAACGTCAGCAGGGCGATGCGGTCGTCGGGGCGAAGGAGCTTTGCGTCGGTGAGAGTGAAGCCCAGCGCAGTGTGCTCGAGAGCCTTGACGAATGAGGCGTTGAGCATCCGCTGCGGCCTGGAGCTTTCATAGAAGGGCGGCTCGGTATCGGTTGTGAATACGGTCGAACAGCGCGGATTTACGCTTGCGATGACCACCGGCTCGGGAACCTCCAGATCGAACGTCATCGCCGCGCTGCCCGGTGCCGGGGCGTTGATGCGAGTCAGTCTGCCGCCCACGAGCGTTTGCCTGATGTGGTCGATGACCTGCTTGAATTCTCCGATGTGCATCTGCTTCCTCCGTCCCTATATTATGGCATAAATCCGCACCGGAACGGGCTTTAAGCTGTCCAATCCGGAAGGTTGGCCTGCTACTGCCCGGCTTTCAAGCACGGTTCTCGTCAGTCGTGGTCACTCGACGTCAATACATCGTGTGTTGCCGGGAAATATGTTAGAATATAACCAGTAAGGGCGCCAGGAGATGCTACAGCCCAGATATCCCGACGAAGTGAGCAACAACGCGACGGGAGTGTCAATGGGCATAAACGAACTTGTGAACTGGAAACCACCGGCGGATGCCGCGCAATTGAAGGTCGCAGAACCCTTCAAGATAAAGAGCGTTGAACCGGTTTGCCAAACAACGCGGGCACATCGTAAACGGGTGCTTCGGGGCGCCAAGTACAACCTGTTCAACATCAGCAGCCGGGACATTCTTCTCGACTTCCTGACCGACTCCGGAACCGGGGCGATGAGCCAGGCTCAGTGGGCTGCGTTGCAGCAGGGAGATGAGTCCTACGCAGGAAGCGTTTCGTTTGACCTTCTAAGGGATACGGTCCGAGATCTGTTCGGATTCAAGCACGTCCTTCCTTCGCATCAGGGAAGAAGCGCCGAGCTTGTCCTGATGAGCCACTTCATATCGAAGAAGGGGCTTGTCGTGCCGGGGAATTTGCACTTCGACACGACCGGAGCTCACATCGAGTTTCAGGGCGGCGTCATAAGGGAGTTCCCTGACCGGCGCATTGTGGACCTGGACGACCTATCGTTGTTCAAGGGGAACATGGATCTGGAGAGCTTCGCCCCGTACGTGAAGAAGAACCATCGCAACATCCCGCTTGTTGTGCTGACCGCGACCTGCAACAGCGGGGGCGGGCAGCCGGTTTCGCTGGCCAACGTAGCTGCTGTCGGCAAGATCTGCCGGAAGTACCGTATCCCGTTATTCGTTGATTCCGCGCGGATCATCGAGAACGCCTACTTTATCAAGACTTATGAGCCGGGCCAGTCCCGCAAGTCCATACGCACGATTCTCCGCGAATTCCTGTCCCACACGGATGGCGCCATGATGAGTGCGAAGAAAGACGGGCTGGTAAATATCGGCGGTTTCATCGCTACGAACAACGAAGACTACTTCGATAGCTTTCGCCGCTACACCATTCTTTTCGACGGATTCGTCACCTACGGTGGGCTGGCTGGCCGCGATCTGGCAGCGATAGCAGTAGGCCTGCGCGAGGCGATCGATCTGGGCTACCTGAAACACCGCGTCAGCCAAGCCGCCTACCTCGCAACAAGCCTGTGGAAGGCGGGTGTTCGTATGGTCATGCCTCCCGGCGGGCATGCTGTCTATGTGGATGCCCGGGCGTTCTGTCCGCACATTCCTGTCAGGCAGTACCCGGGGCACGCGATTGCAGTTGCGTTGTATCTGGAGTCCGGTATTCGGGGGTGCGAAATCGGGACGCTTCTGCGGGGGCGCGACCCGCGCACCGGCAGAGACCGCACAAAGGGCCTTGACCTGCTGCGTCTGGCTATACCCCGGCGTGTATACAGCTACAACCAGCTGGACTATGCGATTGACGCTATCCTTAGGCTGAAGAAGAAGGCGCATACGATACGGGGCGTTAAGTTCGTCCGGGAATCCCCGTTTCTCAGGCATTTCACGAGTGAATTTGCCTTGATATAGCTGCACGCAATCGCTAGAATCGGTCTACGGAGAGCATATGAAACCAAGACGCGTACTTTTGCTCGGTGCCGCAGGGCGGGATTTCCACTGCTTCAACACGGTGTTCCGTGACAATCCTGATTATGAAGTTGTCGCTTTCACTGCCACGCAGATTCCCGAAATCGACGAAAGAGCCTATCCGCCCGAACTGGCGGGTTCCTTGTACCCGCAGGGAATCCCCATTGAGCCGATGGAGGCTCTTGAAAAGATCATCGCTGAGCGCAAGGTTGACACCTGCTATTTCTGCTATAGCGATGCTTCATATGTGGCGGTGATGCAGGTTTGCGCACGTGTGCTTGCGGCAGATGCCGAGTTCGCTTTCCTGCCCCCTGCCGCCTCGATGCTGAAGTCGAGCAAGCCGGTGGTCTCGATAGTCGCTGTGCGCACCGGCTGTGGTAAAAGCCAGACGACGCGGTACATCGCATCGATACTCAAGAAGTACGGCAAGCGCGCCGCGGTAATCCGGCACCCGATGCCCTACGGTAACCTTGTGGAGCAGCGGGTCCAGAAGTTCGAGACGATTGAGGATATGCACCGGCATAAGTGCACCATCGAGGAGATGGAGGAGTACGAGCCGCACGTCAACGAAGGAAACGTGGTGTTTGCGGGAGTGGACTATGCGGATATCCTCCACGCTGCCGAAGAAGCCGCGGACGTGATCCTCTGGGACGGCGGCAACAACGACACCACGTTCTTTAAGAGCGACTTGATGATAACGGTCACGGACCCGCACCGAGTGGGCAACGAGCTGGCGTACTTCCCCAGCGAATACAACCTGCTGGCGGCTGACCTCGTGGTGGTGAACAAGGTCAGCACGGCGCAGCCGGAGCAGGTGGAGAAGCTGCTGGCCAATATCAACTCCCGGAACCCGAGCGCCGAAATCGTTATGTGCAACTCGCCGGTCGCAGTTGCCAATCCTGAGGAGATAACGGGAAAGCGTGTGCTCCTCGTCGAAGACGGTCCGACGGTTACGCACGGTGAGATGAACATCGGCGCCGCCTTCATCGCAGCGCAGAAGTACGATGCAAGGCAGATTATTGACCCGCGCCCCTATGCACGAGGGAGCATCGCCGAGGCTTACCACAAGTACAAGCATCTCACGCAGGTGCTACCCGCGCTCGGCTATTTCCCGGAGCAGCTAAAAGAGTTAGAGGAGACTATCGCCGGCGTGGAATGTGATTCGGTTCTAGTCGGCACGCCGATAGACCTTACGCGCATCGTGAAGATACCGCAGACCGCAGTGCGCGTGACCTACAGGCTGGAAGAGCACGAACCAGGCCAGCTCGAAGCCGCCCTGCGTGAGCATCAGGTGCTGTAGGCTGTCTAAACATCAATCGGTTTCCTGTGCGTGAATAGCTCCCCACAAGAGCTATACTCGTCTCCGGATCCCGATAACAAGAGGGGCGGCCGGAGCCGCCCCAGTACGTGCGTGTTTGCAGGTGGCGTTACTTGCCGACTACGTCTTTCAGGCTCTTGCCGGCCGTGAACTTGGGAACGCGGCGCGCAGGAATGGTGATCTTAGCGCCGGTCTGTGGATTCACGCCAGTGCGCTTCTTGCGGCGCGCAACTGCGAAAGTGCCGAAGCCTGTAAGCTGAACCTTGCCGCCCTTCTTCAGCGTGCCGCTGATGACGCGGATCGTTGCGTTCACAGCCGCCTTCGCCTTGGTCTTCTCAATCTTGGCGGTCTTGGCCACCTCGTTAATCAGTTCGGTTTTACCCAATGTTTTTGCCATACGGTTCCCCTTGTTAGTAAGGATGGTTTATTTCTAGCACAGATTCCCTCCGTTGACAAGCCCTTAGCCCAGTAATAATGCGAATTCCTGTAAATGACCAGGCGACCGTCCCGCTGGTGGCGCGGGTTCATCGCGGCTCGATGAGCAGGATTAAGCTCCTAGCGTGGCGTGAGGTGCTATCATTCTTCTCCGAACATGCCACGTGCGGGCAAGAAGAATGAGCCATTCTCAGTGCGGGACGTGCGCGGACGCAGCGTGCTGCTGCACGCGTGTTGCGCCCCCGACAGCACAGCAGTGCTGGATTGGTGGAAGCCGCTTGTGAAGCGGCTTGCAGTGCTCTTTTACAATCCCAACGTGTATCCACCGGACGAGTATGAGCGCAGGCTTGAGGCTATGCGTATCGTCTCGCGGCGGTGGGCGGTGGAGCTTATTGAGGACGAATATGAAGCGGACGCGCCCGCGTTCAATTCAGCCTTCGAGCCTTACGCTCTGGAGGCCGAGGGCGGGAAACGCTGTGCAGTGTGCTTCGAATTGCGGCTGCGCGCTACTGCGCAGAAAACGCAGGAACTCGGATTCGACTCATTCGCCACAACTCTCACTATCAGCCCGCACAAGAACCACCGCCTCATCAATGCTCTGGGAACCCGTGCGGGAGCGGAGTTCGGCGTGGACTACGTTCCTACGAACTTCAAAAGGCAGGAGGGTTTCAAGCGCAGTGTGGAGCTTTCGCGCGAACTCGGCCTCTACCGCCAGAGGTACTGCGGCTGCCGCTATTCCCTGCCTGAACGGCTCCAGACTGATGAATGAAGGTGGATGGGGGTCGCTGCATGGCTCTGCCCGATTGCTGCTTTCCTTGCCGCCTGCCCGTAAACGTGTTAGATTACTCTACCTGCATATGGTAAACGCACCGAGATTCTGCATGGGCGTAGTGGTCGCGCTAGTCCTCCTCTGCATCTCGCTCACCGGAACTGCCTGGTGCGTGATGCCGGAAGACGAGGAGGCATTTCGCACGCATCTGCGCGATCAGAGGGTAGTCCAGTGGGCCTTCGCTCCGTCCGACCTGCAAGTGGCTACGGCCATTGTTGACTACGGGACGTACGGCGAGTACTGCATCTATGGACGCAAGGGCGGCGAGATCAGTGCGCTGGTGACCGGCAAGCTGCGCCCGAAGCAGGTTGAGGGTTCACGCTGCCATTTCATTAAGGGTGGTGCACACGTGCTCGTCGTACTGCGCGAGGACTTTGCTGAAGCCAGCCTGTCCTCACTGATAATCCACGACTTGACGAGTGACGATCCTTCGCGTCACATCTTCTCCGTTCCGCGGGTATACGATCTGCGCTACGAAGCGCTGAGCTCCACGGAAATGATATTCTGGCAGAAGGACCGGGCTTTCTACAACCAGGGGTTGCCGCCCTACAAGTACAACTACTTCCTTGTAGCCTACGACACAACGCAGAATCGCTACAGCTTTGACTTCCATCTGTGTAGCATCATCGCTGCGCGAGATGAAGAGGGCGTGATGCTTAACAACCGAGCAGTCCAGCTCTACCGGCAGGGGAACATGAAGACCGCCGGGGCGAAGCTCGAAGACGCCCTGATGGTGGGACAGGTTAACCGGGGCACGATTGCCCAGAACCGACGTCTGCTCGCAAGAGAGCGAGGGATGCTCGAAAGCCGTCAAACCGGTGAGGAACTGGGCGGCATTGGCGCAGTATTCGACAACGTCAAGCTCAACTACCTGCTAGGCGAGTACGACCTTGTGTTGATGACGCTGGAGAGCGGGCGGCAAAGATGGTCGCGGGGAGACCGGGTGGCGCTTTACGGCCTGTGCTATGCCCGGAAGCGAGACTACGCTGAGTTGCAGAGAATGAGCAAGGTGCTCATCGATGGTGACTACGAGTACCTGACGGAGTACTTCGAGGAAGTTGCACGCATTCTCTTCTACAACCGCGATCTGGGTGTGCTCCAGGCCTATCTGAAGAGTCTGGAGAGCCACGACGCGCTCAATCCAACGCTGGCGTATCTCAAGGCGGCGGTGCTGGCGGACGCGGGACGGCTGGAATTCGCGGAGCTGCTCCTGGACAACTACCTCTCCCGCGTGAGCGATGAGGAACACCATCTTGGCGAGTGCGAAGAGTACCTGTGCGAAATTGCCACCATTCTGGGGCATCTGGACGTTGAGAGCCGCACCAGGAATCGTCTGGTGCGCCAGGTGATATGGGACTTAAGCGACCCGGCTTATCTGGCTAACTTCAGCGGATCTCTCCATACCGATGTGATCAAGCTTGCCAGAAATATCGGTCCGCGCATCATAGTGCCGGAAACGTCTCTGGAAAGGTTCGGCATCGGCTAAGATGGCAAGCGATCATTTGGCGCAGACTAACGTGGGGGAACGGTGATGTCAGCTCAACTTCTCTCCGGCAAGGAAGTAGCCCGTGAGTTCCGCAAGCAGGTTCGCGTGCGCGTGCAGGAACTCGTTGACAAAGGAATGCCCCGACCGAGCCTGACCGTTGTTCAGGTGGGCAATGATGCCGCGAGCACGGTTTACGTGCGCAGCAAAGTGCGGGCCTGTGAGAAGCTGGGACTGGGCAGCACAATGCACAAGCTGGAGGAGTCCGTCCCTCGTGGAGAGCTGATCGACCTGATCCACACGCTGAATGCGGATGCCAGCGTGAGCGGCATCCTGGTTCAGCTTCCGCTGCCGCCGCACCTGAATGCCACGGAGATTATCAACGAGGTAGATTCTGCCCGCGACGTGGATTGCCTGCACCCCGCAAACGTTGGGCGCCTGTGGCTGGGAGATTCGCATGTGACTCCCTGCACGCCGCAGGGAATCATCGAGATATTGCAGCACTACGGGATTGGTCTCAAGGGAAAGCGTGCCGTGATTATCGGCCGCAGCAACATCGTCGGGAAGCCGCTTGCAGCGCTGATGCTCGCCCGGCACGCAACGGTTACGCTGTGCCATTCCCGCACGCTTGATCTGCCCGGAGTGGCGAGAGAAGCGGACGTGCTCGTCGCCGCCGTCGGGAAGCCCGAGATGGTTACGGCTGACTACGTCAGGGATGGTGCGGTTGTGATTGACGTGGGCGTGAATCGCCAGACCGGTGCGGACGGCGAGGAGGTGCTGGTCGGCGATGTTGACTTCGCAGCCGTGGAAGAAAAGGCTTCCGCGATTACACCGGTTCCGGGCGGTGTGGGACCGATGACGATTGCGATGCTGATGGTCAATACTCTCCGCTGCTACGAGTACCAGCACGGGTTGAGCGCGTAGATTCCTGGAAGTCAATCGTCCTTCGGCTTCTGCTCTCCCAGAAAGAACTCCCGCAGGTTTATCTCCGACCATTCCCAGAAGCCTGTGAAGTCCTTGCAGCTCTGAGGCACCACGACAGCGCGCACTGATATGTCGCCTCCGCCAAGCTCGAGGTAATATGGCAGCCCGGGATCCTCCCGTGCGACCAGCCAGATCTCTCGAAGATACGGAGCCTGCACCTTCATGAGCGCCTTTATGAATTGGGGGTAGATGCTATCGAACAGCTCACTCTCTTCCTGTCCCATCGCGTTGATTAGCACTCGCTCGGCGTAATAGAGATGTTCGGTGAAGGAAAAGCGCACTTCGCGCCGAAAAGCCATGGGAAGAAAGGTGAATCTCACGCGGTGGAAGGCGAATTTGCCACTGATACAGCGTGGCCGCTGGTGGAAGCGGTGGGGGCTATCACTGCGCTTCCCCATCAATCCTTGCAAGAGCGTCAAGTCGCTCTCGGGGCACCCAACCACTGCAAGGGGGGCGTAACATCGGTAATGCAGCGCCAGCTCGCGTTGCTCGCCCGCCTGTCCGTCCTCGGCAGTCTGCGGCGCCTTGTTCTTTGCGGTGGCGAACCGCGCGTTCCCGCGTCCGCCGCGCCCACCGCCGACGATAGTAAAGCTCTGTCCGTGGCTCGTTATTTCGGCAAGCTGGAATCGGCTGGCGCGGTCATAAACGATGGTGCCCAGCGGCACTTTAAGAGCCAGAAACTCAGCGTCAGACCCGTGCCGCCTGCCACCTTCACCATCTGCGCCGTTGCCAGCCTTCCAGAAGTCCAGCTTTGTGAGGTGCTCCAATCCTTCCCCGCTCTCGTCTCCCACGAGCACTATGTCGCCGCCGCGTCCGCCATCCCCACCGTCGGGACCGCCTTTCTCCTTGTATTTGAAGCGCGCGAAGTGGACTGCACCGTGGCCGCCCCTGCCTGCTTGCACAGCGATCTCGGCTTCATCCTTGAAGGATGCTGCGCGCGTCATACCGGCAGCCTCATTTGCAGTGCCCTTCTTACCGGCGCGAAGCTCGCGCGGTGCAGTTTGAGCGGCCCGTGCTCCGCGAGTTCGCGTAGGTGTTGCGGAGTGGGGTAGCCCTTGTGGCGTGCGAAGGAAAACTGCGGATGCCTGCCTTCAAGCTCGCGCATCAGCGCATCCCGGTGCACCTTTGCCAGTATGCTGGCGGCGGAAACTGCGGGGACGCTTGCGTCCGCTCTTACCAGCGCACGTCCGCGGGGCATTCCGTCCGGATAGAACCTGCCGTCAGCCACGATATCCATCACCTTACCTTTGCGCTCCAGTGTGAGGAAAGCCCGCCGCATCGCCAGCAGGGAAGCCTGCAGAATGTTTAGTTTGCAGATCTCGGTCGGCGAAGCTTCGGCAACGGCCCATGAGAGCGCCTCACGCTGGATGATTTCGGCTAGGGCTTCTCGCCGCGGCGCACTCAGCTTCTTGGAGTCAGTCAGTCCGGAGATTCGGCAGCGGGGGTTCAGCACGACCGCTGCCGCTACAACCGGGCCCGCAAGCGCGCCGCGCCCGGCTTCATCCAGTCCGCACACAAGCTCAAGTCTTCGTCTCACTGTTTCCCTTGAAGGTAAGGTAGACCATATACAGGGAAAGGAAGTAGTTGCCCACCACGCGGATGATGATGGTCACGATGAGCCCGTTCGTGGCGTAGTAGATGACCGACAGCATGACCGAGGCGATAATGGTTGGCACAAGGCGTTCCCCGTGCGGGCGCAACAGGAACTCCATTACCGCCACGATGCAGATTGCCAGCGCGGGGTTGTCGGTAAGGGCGGTGAGTGTGGTGAGCGCGAATCCGCGCAGGAAGATCTCGTAGGCGAAGCCTTTGAGCAGCACGTAGTTGAAGAGCGCTAATTCCCAGGCGGAGGGGCCGGGCGGGGAAATGATGTACTGCTCGTCGACGTCCAGGATTGTTGTTGGCCGGCGGTGCCGCATCACCAGTCGCAGGTAGATGTCGAGCAGGAGAACGAACAGGTATATGATGAGGCCCAGTACGAGCAGAACGATATCGGGGAGGGGAGATGGCAGGCCTACGCGGAAGTCCAGAGAGAGCAGCAGTGCAACGGCTAGCGATGCGATAATCAGGAAGGCGTAGGAAAACATGCTCGTTCCGAACGCCATAGCCTGCACCCGGCCTGCGTCCCGCCTGACTGCCAGTTTCAGCGCGTTGCCTACGAACTGGATGCCGAAATACGCCACGAATACGATGATTAGACTGATGAGACTTGGTGGCATCGTTCCCTCATACGATTTTAAACTTCGGTTCGACCTGCGACAGGCAGTCGGTGATGCATGATACGATGGACTCAGCATCCACCCCGCACCGCGCCCGCAATTCCTTCTGGCTGCCGTGCTCGATGAACCGGTCCGGAAGCGCAACTATGCGCACGCGGGGCATTGCGGAGCCGAGCCGCTGGCTGAGGAGTTCTACGACTCCACTGCCGAAACCGCCCTTGGCAATGTTCTCTTCAGCGGTCACGATGAGAGGCACGCGCTTGGCCAGAGCGTAGAGCATATTCTCGTCCATCGGGCGGATGAACCGCGCATTGACCACCGCAACCGAGATCCCCCGTTCGGACAGAAGCTCCGCCGCCTTTAGAGCCTCTGGCACCATTACGCCCACTGCAAGCACTGCTGCCTTAGTCCCTTCTCGCAGCAGTTCCCAGGAGCCGATAGGAATAGTCGCGATATCGCTTGAGAGTGGTACACCCACAGCGCCACCCCGGGGATAGCGGATAGCGGTCGGCCCGTCGCGGTGCTCCAGAGCCGTAATCAGCATCCGGCGCAGCTCCTCCTCGTCCTTGGGCGCCATCACCGTAAAGTTTGGGATCATCCGCAGATAGCTCAGGTCGAAAACGCCCTGGTGGGTCTCTCCATCGGCGCCCACCAGCCCGCCGCGGTCCAGTGCGAACACAACCGGTATGCGCTGGATGCCGACGTCGTGGATGAGCTGGTCGAATGCACGTTGCAGGAAGGTTGAGTAAATTGCGCAGACGGGCCGTTTGCCGCCTTTGGCCAGTCCGCAGGCAAAGGTTACTGCGAACTCCTCGCTTATCCCGACATCGTAGAACCTGTCAGGATACGCCTTGCCGAATTTGAGCAGACCGGTTCCCGAAGGCATTGCCGCCGTAACGGCCACCAGGTCGGGATAGCGCGGCACGGCTTCAATCAGCGTGTCTACGAAGATCTCGGTATAGCTCTTCACGGAGCGGCGCTCGTCCTCGTCGGGCCTAACGAGCGTGTCGTCGTCCGCGCCCAGAGGAGTGCCGGCTGAAACGCCGTGCCATTTCGTGGGGCTTTTCTCCGCCGGCGCGAAGCCGCAACCTTTGTGTGTAATCACATGGGTGAGCAGCGGCTCATCCTCAATGCGCTTCAGTGCCCGGAACAGTTTCACCAGCGAGACAACGTTGTGCCCGTCGTAAGGTCCGAAATAAGAGAAGCCAAGCTCCTCGAATACGACGCCACCGCTGCTGCGGGGCATGAAGAAGTAGAAGATGAAGTCCTTGACTCTCTCGTAGAGATTTCGGGGTGCGCTGCTTGCGCCGAAAACACGCGTAATCGCCTGGCGCAGGGCACGGTTGAGCGCACGCGGGGAACTCTTCGTCTTAATAGCGGAAAGGTATCGCGCCATCGTGCCCACATTGGCGTCGATGCTCATCCCGTTGTCGTTCAGCACAACGAGAAACCGCCGCCGGGCAAGGGTGGCGTTGTTCAGGCCCGTTAGAGCCAGCCCACCGGTGAGAGCGCCGTCGCCGATAATTGCAATGGTCCAGTGCTCGTCGGACGCATTGCTGAAGCCCAGTGCCGCTGCAATGGACGTGCTGGCGTGGCCCGTCCCGTAAACGTCGTGTTCGCTCTCATCCGAGCGGGGGAAGCCGCTCATGCCGTCAAGCTGGCGCAGGCGGTCGAACCTCTCGCGCCTGCCGGTGAGCAGCTTGTGAACATAGGCCTGGTGGCCCGTGTCCCAGATGAGCCTGTCCTCAGGCGAGTCGAAGACGTAATGCAGGGCTAGCGTAAGCTCGACCACGCCGAGGTTGCTTGCCAGATGCCCGCCGGTGCGCGTTACGTTGTGGACGAGAAAGCTGCGGATTTCCTCTGCCAGCGCCGGCAGGGAATCGAGCGGCAGCCGCTTCAGGTCCTGTGGCTGATTAATCCCGCTGAGGAGCTTGTACTCCACGCGGCAGATTCTATCACTTCTCCCTGGCCGCGAGCATTTCGTGCAGTCCGCGCAACAAGCTGATGTCTGCGGTCTGAGCGAGCTGCTCCAGCGCATCCAGCACGTTCTCGTTCACTTCGTTGAAACGTGCCTGCGCTCCTTCCACGCCGAGAAGCCGAACAACAGTTGGCCGCTCTAGCACTTCGTCCTGCTCCAGATTCTTGCCGACAGTGCGGCTGTCGCCGGTTGCCGAAAGGAGGTCGTCTTTTATCTGGTACGCGTGTCCCAGCGTCAGGGCGAAGTTGTGGAGCGCCCTAATCTGGCCTGCTTCAGCCCCCGCAATGGTCGCGCCGCACACGAGGGCGCATGCGAAAAGGCGAGCGGTTTTCAGCTGCTCCACCTCTTCAATCTCGGCCAGCGTGGCGTCCCGCCCGGACAGAGCTAGCTCGCGTACCTGGCCCTCAATGACACCGCTCACCGCGTCCACGAGTTCCCGGAGGACTCTCTCGCGCCTGGTCTGATCCGTGAGCGGCGCTTCTTGCAGGGCTGTGAACGCGAGGTTGAATAGCGTATCTCCCGCAAGTAGAGCCAGCGCGCTTCCGAACTTCACATGCACCGCCGGAACGCCGCGTCTGAGCCTGGCGTCATCAAGCTCCGGCAGGTCATCGTGGACGAGGGTGAATGTGTGGACAAACTCCATCGCCGCCGCCGCGTGAATGTATTCCGCAGCGGGAATGCCGGGCTGGAAGGTCTCTGCGGCTGCGATTAGCGCGGCCGGGCGGATGAGCTTGCCCCGTCCGAGAAGATGCAGACAGCCCTCGCGCAGCCTTTCGTCGGCAACGTGGTCGGCAGTGAACTTGTGCAGGAATGAGGCGATTTCCGGTCGGACGCGGTCGTAGAGTTCAGCGAAAGCCATCGCAGCTATTATAGCAACGACTACGCCTCCTTCGCGCACTTGCCTTCTGTGCTACCGAGCGGGAAGCTGCGGTATAATAGTAGTAGCCTCTGGGGGAGGCATGGCCAGTCCCTGGTTACAGGGAGGGAGTATCATGAGGATCAGAGCATTCGTTCGGGCAATCGCGCTCACGTTAACCATTGCCATGCTTTCGCTCGTACTGAGCACGTGTGGGGGTGGCGGCAAACGCGCGGTGAATCCCCCATCCATCGGGAGCGGCGGCCAATCACAAGAACGGGTAGCGCCGCCTATCCAGGCGGTGATTGACATTTCGCTTGACGATGCGCTGGCGGAACTGGATGCATATCCGTGCCCGGAGGGTGTGGATGCGGAGCTATTCGCGAAACTCAAGGCCGCGCTCGGGGAAGCGCTCCAAGAAACCCGGAGTGGTGAACTCCAGTTCGCCACACCTTTAGAAGTCTCGCGACCTGGAGGTCGCGAGTCCGTCCGAATTGCCTCCACTCCCCCCACCAGCGATGAAAACCGCGTCACCGACCTCGAACTCACCGACAACGGAGACGAGACGTACACGCTTTCGTGGCACTACCGCAACCTCGGCGATTACGACCAGAGCGGCACCGTCGGCATCTCGGACATCACGCCGATTGCGATGCACTACGGCGAAGACGCAGCGCCCGAGAACGAATGGATCGACGGCGACGGCAGCGGCACCATCGGCATTAGCGACATTACGCCGCTGGCGGTGAACTTCGGGTTTGAGGTCGCCAGCTACGGTATTGAAGGCTCAAACGTGGTGGAAGAGCCTTTCACACACGTGGACTCGGTGAGCTTTAGTGAGGCGACCGGCACCGGTTGGAAGGAGTTTGCCTGCTTGCTTGACCCGGCTGAATACGAGTACTACCAGGTGGTTCCGAACGACGGTCTCGGCGAGTCAGGGACTCCTTCTTACGCCGTGGGTATTCACGGCGGCGAAGCGCCCGTGGTCACAAGTGTCCTTCCGACCACAGGTGCCACTGAATCGGATGTTACATTCACCGCTCAAGTGTCAGGCAATCCGCCATTCACCTACGCCTGGAACTTCGGCGGCGGGGCAACACCGAATAGCTCAACCGAAGAATCCCCGACCGTGACGCTGAGTGAACCTGGCAGCTACAGTGCCTCGGTGACCGTAAGCAGCGCTTTCGGTGATGACGTCTATCCCTTCACGCTGACGGTGACGGCTGAGGGGCCGATTATCACCGGTCTGGAAGCCACCCCTGGCACATCCGGCGTTTATCTGACGTGGGACCCAAACCTCGACCTCAGCGTGTACTTGTACCAGGTCTGCCGCGACGACCTGGACGATGAAGCCCCGCCGATACTGCTCCAAGGAATCTTTGCCCCGCAGGTTGAGTACCTGGACGGAGAGGGTATACCCGGCAAGGAGTACCAGTACAGTGTTCGTGCCCGTGACGACTCCGGCTACGGCGCAATGAGCTTTGTCAACGCGGCGCGGGAACTCGAGGCCCCGACCGTGACCGCGACTTATGGATTCTACGAGGAGCATGTTGTGGTCCGGTGGACGGAAATCGAAGGAGCGGTGGGCTATCTCCTCTACCGTGCGCCGAGCGAGGCTGACACGCCGCAGCTTATCAACACGCTTCCTGCGGAAACCACGAGCTACGAGGATACTGAACCTGAGCTGGGCGAGACTGTATGGTACTGGACTAGGGCACAGGGCGAGGATATCCCGGGACTCCTCAGCGATCCAGAAAGGGGAAGGCGGACTGTTCAGGGGCGCGGCGACTGGTGGATGTTTGGGCGCGAGCCAACGCACAACGGGAGGAGCCCTTACGTGGGAGCACAAACACCATCTCTCAAGTGGTGGATTTCTGGGAGCCATCCTTGGCGCTGCAATAATATGGTGATAGCCGCAGATGGAACTGTCTACGGGGCAAAAAAGGGTAGCCTCCTCGCCCTCAACACCGATGGCACGATTAAGTGGGAATACGATACGGGGGCCACCGTGTTCTCCTACGCCAGTCCCTCCAGTCCGGCCATAGGCGTAGACGGGACGGTCTATGTGGGAGCCAGCAACGAGCCAATGGACGACCACCACCTTTATGCGGTGAACCACGACGGGACTCTCAGGTGGCGCTATGAGACCGGGGACATCATGTACTCCAGTCCCGCCATCGGCGCGGAGGGGACTGTCTATGTGGGAAGCTATGACGGCTACCTCTACGCTATCACCGACAACGAAACTGAAGGGACTCTGAAATGGCGCTATGAGACGGGAAGTGAGATGTGCTCCAGCCCCGCGATAGGCGCCGATGGGACTGTTTATGTGGGAAGTGGTGATTATCTCTACGCCATCAATCCTGAAGGAACGCTCAAGTGGCGATACGAGACCGGGGACGACATACACTCCAGCCCGGCGATAGGCGCTGATGGAACTATCTATGTAGGAAGCGATGATAGGTATCTCTGGGCCATCACGGACAACGTGACAATAGGGACGCTCAAGTGGAGATACGAGACCGGCAGCGGTGTGAAGTCCAGTCCCGCCATCGGCGCGGATGGAACTATCTATATCAGAAGCGATGACGGTTACCTCTGCGCTATCGCCGACAACGAAACTGAAGGGACTCTGAAGTGGCGCTATGAGACGGGCGGCGGTGCGTCCAGCCTGGCGATAGGCGCTGAGGGGACTGTATATGTGGGAAGTGATGACAATTATCTCTACGCCATCAATCCTGAAGGAACGCTCAAGTGGCGATATGAGACGGGTAGCCATGTAAAGACCAGTCGCCCGGCGATTGGCGCCGATGGGACTGTTTATGTGGGAAGCGGCAGCTACCTTTATGCTTTTGGGGACTGAAATCCACAGCGGCTACTCGCCCCAGATAGGCTCGCCGGAGCTGTCGCGAATAATGTGCAAGCCAAGCTCGAAGCCCGCAATAGCCAGCGCTCTGGGCGCGTGGCTCACCGTGCGCTTACCAAACAGGGCCTCGGCAATGACGCCGTTTCCGTTCACGCCGGGCACGTCCCCCTTGCGCGTAATGCCGATGGGGACGAACCCGCTCTGGTTCGTCAGGCCGAGGAACAGCACATCGTCCGGCCCGCCCAGAAGCGTCCCCGGCTGCACCGCGAGGGGCTCGTAGAGTGACTGGTTGAAGAGAATGCGGAACGCTCCCTGGTAGAGGTCGGAGACATCACGGCCGAGGATGCGGACAATCATCGTGTCGTCCTCGCCAGGCACCACTTCCAGGTATACCGGTGCAGAGGTAACGTCCACTATGCGGTCGAGAGAGGCACCGTCGACCCGCAGCTTGATCTTATGGCTGCCGGGCGTTGTGGGAGTGAACCAGTAGACCTGTGATGCTGCTGTGTTCAACGACGAGGATGCGCCGGACGCGTCTGCGACCTGGCGCAGTATCATGTCGAAGTCAGGCGCGCCTTCGCTCAGTGTGCCCCCGCTCACCTGCCAGAATTTGGTGGAGTTCTCAAATGTGCCCGGATTAGTGTAGGTTGCCGAGATTTCAACAACCGTGCCCGTGGTCACACTGCTGGGCGAGAGGTTGATGGACTGTATTGCTTTGGACTCCGGCAGCGTGCCCGGCGGGTAGATCTGTTTGTTTTTCTTGTCGCCGCCGCCGCCGCCGCAGGCAGCGAGCAAGACGGTCATAATCAGCGCGCACAGTGTAAAAAGACGCATCAGCCTGTCCTTGTTTTTGCTTCCCAAAGTATAAGTATTCTACCCTATCCGGGCTAAAAGTCAGCCAAAGCGAAGTCATTAAACGCGGCGCTTACCCCTGCGCTTACATAGAGACCCAGTTTGCCTGCCGCGCTCGGAAGGTCGGTGAGTTCGTAAACCAGGTAGTCGTTGATGAACAGGCTGAGCTGCCCGTTGAGCATAAACACCCGCAGGCGGTTCTGCGTGTCGGGCAGAATGCGGTCGCTTTCGGCCCACTCAAACAGAGCGCGCGGGAGGTCTTCGAACGAGCGCTGGACGGTGAACCAGCAGTCGTTGGAGATGAGGAACCTGAACTGGTCGAACCCGCCGGTCTCGATGGGGAAGTCCTGGAAGAATACACCGAATCCGTAGTTGTCCGGCCCCACAAGCTTGCTCACGCTGACCTCCATTTCGAAGTCAACGTGTTCGCCGGGAAACAGCGATATCCCGGCCATCGCGCCGCCGGTTGCGTTGATGATGTAAGCCCCGTCAGTGTAGGTATAGGTGACGCCGTCCTGGTCGCCGGTGAACCATCGCGCGGGCGAGCCGCCGAAGTCGTCGTGCACAACCGAAACAGGTACGGCTTCGGTGCGCACAGAGATGTAGTCGAATTCGCCGGTCGTACGCGGAGTGACGTACAGGCCGAAGCCTCCTGCGAGCAGTGAAGGCTCGAAGACGCTGCCGACCTGTTCGCCGTTTACGTATGCCTCGATGCGCCCGGCATCCGCCCTGACGCGCAGCACATTGGCTCCGGAGTGGATAGCTTCGCACGCAAATGGCCCCAGCACGTTCGTGAAATCTTCCCCATCTATGCGCCGCAGGACGAAAGTGCGCTCGGCGGGGTTGATGAGCGCGAGCAGGAAACTCTCGTGACCGCTCGCGTCTTCGGTGTAGTTGAATGTTATGCCCCATCCGGCCTTGACCGGCCGCCCTTCAATCAGTTTGGGCGCAGTGTTTCCAACGAGCGCTCCTCGGGCTTCCAGCTCGTAGGTGGACAGGTCGTGCAGGAGCACGCTGTGGCCGTAGTCAAAGGAATTCGTTGTGTCAATGCGGTATACGCCGCCTTCAGCGTAACTAAACAGCTTGTCTCCTAGAGTCCCCTCGAAGAAGAACTTGTCGTCAGGACCTGCGGGTGTGAAGTCGTCCCGGAAGTACTCCTGGGAGGCGTAGGGCGACAGTGAGCACAGGAGCAGGGAAAGCACGCACACAACGGCCAGACTTAGACGCATCGCCATTATGCTCCCGCTGCTCACAGGCTAAAACGGTATATAGGGTTTTCCTTCGTCATCCGTGAGCACCGGAGGCTCTTCTTCTTCGCCCTCTTCTTCGACTTCTTCCTCGGGTTCTTCTTCCTCTTTTTCCTCCACAGGCTCCTCTTCAACGGCGGGCTCTTCAACGACTTCCGGCTCCACCGGCGCGGCCTCAACAGGCTGCTCAGGCTTCAGGAGACTGAGGTTATAGAAGATGGTCTCGCCCGTGTCGTACTTCACAACCGTTGGAATGCCCTCGATGTCCTGCACCCACACGCTCTGCCGCACCAGGTTGAGAGTGAATGTGTAGAGCGTCGCTGCGTGATCCTTGTCGTGGAACGTGAATGTGTCTTCTCCCATCTTGCGCACCACGACCAGTATCGTCTGGTCGCCCACGGTGGAGAAAAGCGCGAAGTGCAGCCGGTCGTCGTTGGAGAAATCAAGCTGCGGGACGAGCCATATCAGCTCCTCGTAGTCAAATATGCGTCCGGGGAAGTCCAGGCTGGATTCCTGGATGTTTCCGTCTTCGCCCTGCTTGCGGCGCACGACTATCCGGCCGTCACCGTAGTATGTGTCGATGAAAAAGACGTCAGACGTGGTTTTTATCTTGCGCGTCGCCCGGTAGGGTTCGAGCGTGACCGCGTCCACCAGGCAGGTGCTTGCTTCTGATAGGTTGCCGCCTGAGCCGTTGTAGCGGATCTCATACACCGGCCGCCCTTCGTGCTCTTTCTGGAGAACGCGGTAGTAGGCGGTGGCGATGCGCCCTATCGCGGGCCGGTAGATGGCGTACGAAAGGATGCGCTCGCTCCCCCAGCTTGGCGGGTTAACCCTCGCTTCGCTAGTGGCGTAAGCTGCGGTGGCAACGGCCATCGCAGCAATCAGTATGCTAAACGAAAGGAAAGCGCGCAGTTTCATCCGTGTCTCCTCCCCGTATCGGGCCGTAGTTGGTATCATCCTAACGTCCCGGCTGAGAATAGTCTAGCATATCCTGAGCGGTTGCGGATGTTCGGGGTGGGAGCGCCGCTGTAGAATGTGGTTGGTAGGAGGAACCGTTCTACGTTGCAGCACCCCCCTTCTGCTTCTCCCGCTGCTGCTTGATCTCCTCAAAGCGCCTGGCGGCTTTTTCAGCTTCGCCGGGCCAGTACAGGCTGCGCCAGACGAGGGGGTCTTCAACTTTCCGCGCTCCGAGCATCCGCATCAGGTTCTGGCTCTCTATGTTTGTCGAAACGATGTGTGCCGGAGCGACGCCGTACTCCTTCAGCATGTAATCCGTCTGGAACGCCGCCAGCGACTTGGCGTAGCCCTTGCGCCGGTGCTCCGGCGGCGTATAAATCATCGCCATCGTGCCGCTAAGGTGCGTGGCCGACCAGCAGACCATTTCGCCGTCCACCTCGCATACGAAGCTCGGGCCGCGCTTAACGCACATCCTGATGTATCCGCCATCCTCGTCGTAGCCGATGCCCTGCTTCAGTTTCTCCCACAGCGACTCGTCCTCATTCAGGCGGCAGAAATGCTTGACCAGGTGGCCGAAGCGCGGCTCGCCCTCGATCGTCCACAGATAGGCATGGCGCGGTTTGTGGTCAGTAACGTCAGCTTCAAAGCCCGCGTCGTTCATCATCTCCCAGAGCACGAGCGGCGACGAGTTGAAAAAAATCCCCTTGGCGAGCGTCCAGTGCTCCCAGCCCTTCTTCACGTCATCGTCCGGCCAGGGCGGGTCCTGCTCGATGCGCTCGTGGAACAGGTCGTCGGCGATGCGCCGGTAGCCCTCCAGTTCCCGCGCGAGCATGAAGATGCTGGTTCCCTCGTGGGCCACAACGAGGGTGGGGTGCTCGTTGTTGTCGGTGAGCAGAATGAACGGGTCACCTTCCAGCAGCCGCGCGCTTTCGGGCCAGTAGCGCAGCATATGCGCATGCGCCCGTTCCTCGACGACGGTCGAGATGACCTTCTCGGTGTCTTTTACCTGTATGAGCATCCCCGCCTATGATACCCCGTCTCCGCACGCGGGTGAAGTCGGCGGGAGGTCGATTGCGGGAATCGTTAGCCTCGATGACCGCTGGGCGGGGAAGCTGCGGTATAATAACAATAGCCTCAGGGGGAGGCTCGGCCAGTCCCTGGTTACAGGGAGGGAGAATCATGAGAACCAACGCATTCATTCAGGGTATTATGCTCACGTTAACCATCTTCGCGTTCGTGCTCGTGTTGAGCACTTGCGGGAGCGAGTGCAAACGCGCGGTGCAATCCCCAACCATCGGAAGTGGCGGCCAGCCACAACCTGGGGTAGAGCCGCCTATCCAGACGGTGGAGTCCATCGACGAGGCGCTCGCCGAACTCGACGCGCTGGAAACCCCCGACGGCGTTGAACCGGAGCTTTTCAAGCGGCTCAAAGACGAGCTGGCAAAGCAACTCAACGCAAAAGGTGTTAGCAAAATCGCGTCTGCGCCGCCCACAGGTGAGTCCAACAAGGTCGCAGATCTAGCCTTCGGTGATGACGGCGAGGGCAATCTGGTGCTTACCTGGCACTACTGGAACCTCGGCGACTACGACCAGAACGGAGTAGTCGGCATCTCAGACATCACGCCGATTGCGATGCACTACG
>JAUWGS010000029.1 GCA_030606285.1 Planctomycetales bacterium
GGTACGGGAGCACCTGTACACGGAGCCTGCAGTAGTGACAGGTCTTTCGACGAGCACGTCCACGACCGGCGTGACGCTGGACTGGGACAAGAATCCCGATCCTGATGTGGATATCTTCCAGATATTCCGGGCTGACCCGGACGTCGAGGGCTCGCAGGACAAGATTGCATCGGTCTTCGACCCGGATACTGATTTTAGCGATTCGGTGGACGACCCGGTGCACCCGATGTTTAACTGGGACGTCGGCGTTCCAGGGAAGGAATACGAATACAGCGTCCGTGCGCACAATACTGCGGGCTACGGCGGCTATAGCATCGTGAGCGGCATCCGGCTGATGACCGCGCCGACAGTGGATGCATCCGACGGCGCGTACAGCAACCACGTGCACGTTGAATGGACGAGTGTCGAGGGCGCAGAAGCGTATTCCATCCAGCGCTCAGACACCGTGGACGGCGCATGTTCTGAGCTGGCGCAGGTGGACGCAGATACACTGAGCTACGACGACTACAGCGGCATCCTCGAGCAGACCTACTACTACTGGGTGCAGGCGCTGGGCGAGGACATCGAGGGGCCGCTGGGCGGGCCGGATGCGGGGTTTATGGCGGAGCTTGAGCCGGTGCAGGTGACAGCGACGGACGGCGCATATCCGGATAAAGTGGAGCTTGTCTGGGGCGAGCTCGAGGACCCGACACCTGAAGCGTACAACGTCTACCGCGACACGGATGAAGAGGAAGGGGGAGAGGAGTTCTTAGGCTCAGTGGTGCCGCCAGATCATTCGTATTCGGACACTACTGCGCCGTGGAACGAGCCGCGCTTTTACTTCGTAAAGCCGGTCATAGACAGCGTCGAGCAGCCGCGCGGCATCGGCGACTGGGGACATCGTGGTTTGGGTGTGCCCGGTAATGTTACTGCTACACAAGGGACATTCGCCGGCAAGGTGGCGGTGAGCTGGAACGCGGTGAACCAGGCGACGAGATACCGCGTGTACCGGAGCGTTACCGCGGACGACCCCGACCCAGGCTATCTCGATGAGGTTGAAGCGCCCACCACAAGTTACGAGGACACTGCAGCCAACTGGGGAGACACCGAGGGTGTGCACTACTTCTACTTCGTAACTGCGCTGCACTCGGGGCCCGACGAGGAGAGAAGTCCTCTGAGTGAGTCCGCCGAAGGTTGGCGTGGTATTGGAATCCCGGCGAGCGTGAGCGCAAGCGATGGCACGAACACCGCGGGCGTAAACGTCTCGTGGGCTTCCGTGACCGGTGCTACGCATTACCGGGTGTACCGCAGCGTGGTGGAGGATGGCCCGGCACCTACGCTGCTTGAGACCGTCGCTGCGCCTGCGGCAGGCTGGAGCGATACGACTGCGGAGCACAACACGCTTTACTGGTATTGCGTGAGCGCGGTGTACAACGGCGACGAGGGCGCTAAAAGCGCCGACGACAGCGGCTATCGTGGCCTTGCGCCGCCGCTCAACGTCCAGGCGTCAGACGATAAGGAAGACACAATCGAGATAACCTGGAGCAGCGTAACCGGCGCGACGGGATACATCATCTACCGTTCTGAGACCGAATTGGGAACCTACACTCAGATAGACACCGACGACGCCAGCCCGTACCTGGATGGGCCGTTCGCTCCGCCGGTTAACTACTGGTATAAGCTGAAAGCCACTAACTCGCATGCCGAAAGTGCTTTCAGCAACGCCGACGAGGGAAGTGCAGGCATCCCCGAATGGCACATCGTGATCGTGGACAGCGAAGGGGATATGGGCAGGTCCACATCGCTCTGTGTGGTAAACGGCAATCCGGCCATTGGTTACGGGGATGCCGACAACAAAGACCTGAAGTATGTGCGGGCGAATGATGCCGACGGAAGCTCCTGGGGAGCGCCGATAACCGTAGCTAGCGAGGGAAGTTTGGGCCAATTCGCCTGCCTAGTAGTCGTCAACGGCTATCCCGCTATCAGCAACTTTGATGATACCATCGATGTCCTCAAGTACGTGCGGGCTAGTGATGCAAATGGTGATAGCTGGGGAACGCCAGTTACCGTAGGCGTAGGTGGTTCATACACTGGAAGTTTTAGTTCTCTGGCGGTCGTCAACGGTAATCCGGCAGTGTGCTCCTACGATTACCTAGTCGGAGGCACCGGATACTGGCGAGCCAATGATGCCAATGGCGACACCTGGGGGAGCAAGGTGAAACCAACAAGCAGCTCTGGAGGCACTTACACGTCTCTTGTGGTTGTCAACGGCAGACCTGCTGTGAGCTGTACTGGGACTGGGGGTGGGGACCCGGACCTGTTTTACGTGCGGGCGGAGGACGCTAACGGCAGCAGCTGGGGAACACCAATAACCGTGGATAGCGGGCTGGGTTATTACGGTGGGCACACCTCCCTGGCAGTAGTCAATGGTAACCCCGCCATTAGCTACTTTGACTACACCAACGACGACCTCAAGTATGTGTGGGCGAGTGATGCCATCGGAGGAAGCTGGGGCACGCCGGTAACCGTAGACAGCGGGCTTGGCCAGCACGGTGGGCGCACCTCCCTGGCAGTTGTCAATGGCAATCCCGCCATTAGCTACTATGACTACACCAACGGCGACCTGAAATACGTATGGGCGAGTGACGCCAGCGGAAGCACCTGGGGAACACCGGAGACGGTGGATAGCGCGGGAGATGTGGGCAAAAGCACCTCCCTGGCAATAGTCAACGGCTTTCCCGCCATCAGCTACTACGACTACACCAACGGCGACATCAAGTTCGCCATATATTACTAGCGGGCGGAGCGCGCAGGGAATAGGGGATAGGGACTAGCTAATCCCTAATCCCCGTTCTCTAACCCCTGACCTGTCAGAGGCGGGAAAATAGCGAGTAGCGGGGGGCGCTGTACGGCGGTCATTAGTCGTTGTTGGTTGTTCGTTTTTGGCTGTTGGACGGATGGTGGTCTGTAGGGTGGGGTCTTGTGCCCCACCGTATTTTTTTCTAAGCGAGCTATGTCCCGCAAGGTGCGGCGCGAGACCGCACCCTACAGGTTCATCTCCGCGAGTCCCCGCGCTACAGAAGACGGCGCGCGCTAGTGGTTATAATGTCTGCGTGAGTGTCCTCGGCCTGGATCTCGGCGAAAAGCGCGTCGGCGTGGCCATTGCAGAGCCTCCCGCGTACGTGGCAGTGCCGCTGACGACGCTTGAAGCAATTCCCTGGCGCGGTTTCATCACTCAGCTTTCGGCAATCGTAACGGAGCGCGGCGTGAAGACACTCGTTGCGGGACTTCCGTTGCACGCCGACGGGCGCGAGGGCGAAGCCGCGAGAATGGTGCGCGAGATGGCTGATAAGATTGTCGTGCGCCTTAAAATCCGGCTGGTGTTTCAGGACGAGCGGTATTCAAGCAGCGAGGCTGAGAGAACGCTTATTGCCACAGGCAAAAGGCCCAGCAAGCGCAAAGCGCACCGCGACGTTATCGCCGCCGTGTTCATCCTGGAAGCGTATTTGCGGCGCATTGGGAAGGGCGCGTGATGGGCGCAGCGCTGCAGTTTAGGCCCGACCACAAATTCTCCCGCGTGAGCGAAATCACGCCCGATTTTTTAGCCCGTGAAGGCATAAGGGGACTCATCCTCGATCTGGACAACACGCTCACGCGCTGGGAGGAAGATAAGGTCGCGCCCACCGTGCCTGAATGGATTGACGCGCTCAAGCAGGCGGGGATGCGCCTAGTCATTCTCAGCAACGGGCTGCGGGAGAAGCAGGATACGGTCGCACGCGCCCTCGACCTGCCGCTGGTGCGCGCGCCAATGCCCAAGCCGTTTGCGGTTGGCTTTCTCAAGGCGCTGGAGGTTATCGGGCTGCCGCGCGAAGAGGTGGCGATGGTCGGCGACATCGTGATGACCGACATCTGGGGCGCGAACCGGCTCGGCATCCGCACGATGCTCGTGGAGCCGCTTTCCACCCGCGACTTTCCGGGCACGAAAGTCTGGCGCGCACTCGAAGTGCTGTTCAACCTTCGCCGTCCCTGCGGGAGGAAGCCCGCACCGTGAACAGCCAGGCGCGCCCGTACCTGACGCGCTTTTCCCAGTTCGCGTGGCTTGCGTCGTTCTGGTTTGTAATCCACTTCATCTGGGCGACGCTGCTGCCGGTCGTCATTCCAGCGATAGTCCGGGGGTATGCCGACAGGGGACTGATACCGCTTGACGAGCTGGGCACGCGCCTGGGAATGGTGCTTGCGCTGGGCGCGGTGGTCTCAGCCGTTTTGCAGCTCACCATCGGGTTCGTCAGCGACTCGAGCGAAAGCCGCTACGGCAGGCGTAAGCCGTACATCATCATCGGCGTGATTGCCAGTCTGGCAGCCATTCTTTACCTCGTGCACGCACCGGGCTACTGGCACCTGGTGCTGGCGTACATGCTGGTGCAGGTGTTCCTGAATACTGCGAGCGTCCCGTACCAGAGCATGATGCCCGACCTCGTGCCCGAGCGTTACCACGGGCGGGCTGCGGCGATGTTGGGCATCTTCGACCTGACGGGCAAGCTGAGCGGGCTTATTGTGGCGGCGCTCGTAATCAGCGGAGTGGGAATCGGCGCGGCGAGCGTTGCCAGCGACAGCCCGTCGTTTACGGCTCTGGGCGTCGTCTACTGCGTGCTACTGGTGGGGCTGGCGTTCGTCGTGTTGGTGAAGTCCCCCAACTATCCCGTTGTGCTTGGCGCGGGTTTCCTTCGCGTCCGCTTCGGCACCGGCGATGCGACCAGCTTCAGCCAGATCCTGCGGGAGTATGCGCGCTTTGAGTTCCGGCGCAACCCCGAATTCGTGAAGCTCGCGTTCTCGCGGATGGCCATCCTGCTCGGCTACTACACGTTCATCCCGCTGGTCTATTACTTCTGCGAGGCGAATCTCGGGCTGAAGGCGGAAGACCGCTGGATGGCCGCGGCACTGCTCGCGTCAATTATTCTCGGCGCGGTTGGGGGCAACCTCGCGGGGGGATACTTCAGCGACCGCATCGGGAAGCGCCGGATGATCTTCATGGGGATGTCGGTGACCATCCTGTTTATGTTCCCCGTTATCTTCGCGACCGACATAATGCAGGCCATCTACTTCGGCGCGGGACTGGGCGTGGGATGGGGCGCATTCATCGCCGCAGACTGGGCGTTTGCGTTCACGCTGATTCCCAGAGAGCGGACGGCGCGCTACATGGGGGTGTGGGATATGACTTCGCTCGCGCCGCAAATGGTTGCGCCGCTGGTTGCCGGAGTGGCGAGAGACTATCTGATGAAAGCGGAGCTGGCGGCCGAGGCAACTGCGTACCAGCTCATATTCACGTTCTCTATTATCTACTTCGTCGTGGGCTTGGTGATCTTAGGGTTTGTGCGTGAACACAGGCCGGGAATGGGTAAAGAGCCACTATGAGAGCATCAAGGCTGATACCGCTTAGCGTCCTTGCCTTCGTGGCAGCGCTGCTGCTCGTGCTCTACCTGCCCGGCCTTCTGCGCTACTGGTCCTTCAAAGGAAGCCTGAACGATCTGGTGCAGCTGGTGAAAGAGGGTGATCCCGTCGCGGCTGCGAAGTACGTAGCCGATGAGGATTACGAGGACCTGCTTGAGCTTATCGATACTTACGTTCCGGCGGATTACAGCCGGGATCTGGTTGCGCTCAACGTCACTTCGGTTAGGTGGGACGGGAAGCGCTACATTGTGCGCCTTGTGGCGCGATTCCAGGGCCAGCGCTATAACGGCATCGGTCAGGCGAGAATGGCGTGGCATCGAACTGACGGCGGGTGGCGTTTCAACCTGCGCGGAACGGAGGTAGCAGAAGGGTATCCTGAAGGCCGGTTCGTCAGTCTGGAGCACTACCTCGGCAGTTCCGAGCTTTTCGGGCGCTGATGCGGGCAGGCGCGGCGCTGTGTTCCTAGCGCACCTTTACGCGAACCATCCAGTTAGCTTTCTCCTGCAGGACGGGTAGTGGCCAGTCCCAGAACGCGCCGACTGTGCCGTAATGGTTCGGATAACCACCGCCGCTCGTGTCGAAGCCCAGGTATAGGGACGCTTCCGGCCGTGACACCGGCTCAACGAGAATATAGAAATCGCCGGGCAGGTCCACATCGGGGAAATCCACATTCGTCCAGTGCGGGATCTCGGTGAGGATGGCGTATTCGCACTGCACCGAAGTGATAACGCGCAAATCGTGGTCCAGCAGGAACACGCGGAACGTGGGATTGCCGGTGAACCAGTCTCCCTCGACCTTTCCGTAGATAAAGACGTCCTGCAGCGTCTTGTATCCCTGGTTCTTGAAGCCGACGAGAGCGCCGCCGCGCTGGAACGTGTAGAAGCCGTCCGCCGTGCCGTCATCGTAGTGCAGGTAATTGATGCCTGAGATCTCGTTCGCATCGATGAAGACCAGGGGCTCCAGCTTGTTGCGCACAGTTATCCGGATCATCCAGTCGAACTTGCCTTCCACCGGCTTGAAACCCGCGCTGGGATTGCCCTGGTAGCTGCGGAAGGTCCGTGACTTCTCAGTGTACCCGAGCTCCACGCCGAAATCCTCGCGGGCATACGGATAGACGACGACCGAGATGGGGTCGTCAATCTTCAGGCTGGGGAGATCAACGTAGATCCAGCCCTCTTCGGTCGCATACTTCGAGTAAGGTATCAGCTTCTGGGCCAACACCTTACCCTCGGCATCGGTGATAGCGACGTTGGTGTAGGACTTCGCGGGATCGGAGCCGCCGCCGTAACGCCGGGCGTAGATTGCCACGCCCATGAGGTAAGTTGCGTCCCAGTCCTTGATGGCCCGGAAATCCGCCCTTGCGGCTTCGATGTACAGCCGCTCGAAATCGGTTACCTCGCCCGTATCATAGTTGAGGACGCGCTGCTGGTAATCCTGCGCCCGCACCGGTGACACGAAAGCCAGCAGAAGCGCTATCAGGCAAACGAGCGCTACAGAAGTATTCTTCATTACCTCCTCCCTAACGTCTTTGATTATAGCTGAGGCTAGGTCTGTGGGCAAGGAGCTAGTCGGCGAGCAGTGAGTTGAAAAGCTCGTAGTCGCTGAGTTTGTCCAGGTCCATGGCGACTTCCGGATGGGGGAAAGGCGCGATGCGCAGATGCGCGTCAAAGCGCTGTGAAAACTCCCGCTCTAAGTCGGGCAGCGAGACGGTGCCTGCCAGGACGCGCATAAGCGTTCTCGAACTGAACACTGAGGCCAGCGCCAGAGGGTTCTTGCGGCTGCGGTACACTTTCTCCAGCAATTTGCGGTTGTCGCGTAGCAGCCTAGGTTTCAGCAAAAACACGTTGCCGCCGGTAAAGGTCCCCTGCCGCGTGCGCACGTACGTCCGCTTCGTAGTGGGGAACCGCTGCTCGACTACCTGCCGCTCCACAACTGGCCAGTAGCCGTCGGCCTCAAGTTCGCGGGCCAGCGCCACGACATCCAGGAGATGCTGCGCCGTAATCAGCGGCAAGTCTACGTTGAGCAGCAGCATACCCTCGTCAAAGAACTCGTCACCGGCTTCGCGTGCGAAGACGTCCAGCCCGTCCATAATGGCGTCCAGCAGTCCGCCGGTGCAGCAGTAGTGGGTTGCGTTGGGCTCGTAGCGGGAAACAAGGTCTGCGCCGTTCTGATCGCTTCCGAGGTTTACTACCACCCGCGAATCGGTGAACCCCTCGAAGACAACCGACAGGACGCGCTCAAGGAGCGTTCTCCCCTGCAGCTCGATCAGGCAGCGCTTGTGAGTACCGGCAGCAGCCGCCAGGTCCGGTGGCATTCCCCCGCCGGCGAGCAGCAGTATGTTGATGTCCTCAGAACTCACGAACTGCACCTGCTATGGACAGGTCTTTCCGCCGCAAGTCCATCGCCTGCTCGACCACCACGCTTCCGTTGGCATCGCTCCTGATTGCCCTGACGACGGGGCGGAGCAGGGCATCGGCGTTCAGGCGGGTTACCAGAGCCAATCGCTTGTCGGACAGCTTCACCGCTGACCCTACCGGATAGATGCCAATCTCGTGCAAGAACGAACCCGCGGCGCTGGCACGGAAGTTCTTGGACACGTTTGCGAGAATGCGCACGGCGGCCTGGCGCGGAGCCAGGCGCGGCATGCGCGGCTTGCTAAGTGTAAGCAGCGAGAACCGGCTCGCAAGCGCGAGCATCTGCGAGTCCAGCGGAATTGAATCGTCGGACAGCCCGTAGGGGAAACCGTTGCCGTCGGCGTGCTCGTTTTGCAGGAACACGAGTTCCAGCACGGATTCTTCGACTCTCTCCGCACGGCGCAGGTTGTGGTACAGGGATTTGTAGCCGTCGTGCAGCTTGCCGAGTGCGGTTTCGGTCAGACCTCCTGCGCGGGATACCCGCGACGCCAAGCTCGCTATGCCCAGGTTGTAGCTGGTAATGCCCTTTATAAACTCGCGCCGGCGTCGCTCTGGATCGCCGGTGTCCTGCCTGGCCTTCAGAAAAACGATGATGGTCTGCAGGATATGCGCCGGGACATAGTCCGCAGGCTTGCCGACATCGGTCAACTGGAGGTGCGAGTTGCGGTCGAGGTTCAAATTGTCCAGTACAAGCTGTGATAGTGCGTCAAGCGTCTCGGCGCTCACTGTCTCTTCGTCGGAAAACTGGATGTATGCCTGCTTCAAATGCTCTCGCGCTTCCTGGGCGGGGATTGGTGCCATCGCCGGCACAAGACCGGCATTGCCGCGCAACTCCTCTTTGTGGCGGGAGAACCACTCCTCTTCCTCAATGGGTGTCTCTGTGGGGAGCAGCTGATCCGGCTCCAGTGACCGGGCATAAGCGTAAGCGTGGATGTGCAGAGTCTTGATGGGGCGCAGTCCTGCTGCTACATCAGGTAGGATGTCGCCTGCGCGCGCGACTCCCAGTGCCGCGATTGCACTGTCGATCTCGGTGTCGGGGACATCCGGAATCGGCTCGGCTGCCTCGTAGTCGTCCACCGGTTCGACGACAGCCGGGCGCTTGGTCGTCGGACCGGTTGCTGCGGGTTCGGTGGATTCATCCACGATGACAATCTCGCCGACTCCGTGTTCCCGGAGATGGCTTATGTGCTCTTCCGTGAGCTCGCTGAATGCGGTCAGGATTGTGGTTGATCCAACCTTCACGTCGAGGGCAAGGCGTTGGCCGACTCTCGCGTGCTCGACGTTGATTAAACGCGTCTTGGACATTACAGCAATCATCATACCCAAACCCATCGGCGATGTCTATTGCCTTTAGGCCTACAGGCAGTGTAGTCAAAACGCACGTGAACTGAAAGCTTGTCCTATAATCGTCGTGTGGACTTGTTATCGCGTATCGACCATACGCTGCTCAAGATTGGCGCTGGAACCAGCCTGGATGATTTCCGGGCCGGGGCGCGGCTGGTGCTCGAAAGCAACCTGCGGGCATTCGTAGTCCCGCCGAACTTCGTTTCGCAAATCGTGCAGGAGTTCCCGGACCTGCGGGTGGCAACCGTCGTTAGCTACCCTCTGGGATGCGACCTAACGGACGTGAAAGCCGCGAGCGTTCGACGGGCGGCGGAGGACGGGGCGCGCGAGGTGGACATCGTGCTCGATCTTGCGTCGCTGGTTGCTGGCACGGAAGGATACCTTGAGGAAGCAGCCGTGCTGTGCCAGGCCGTAGGCGAAGCCGGTGTTGCAGCCAAGCTCATCATGGAGACGCCGATCCTGCTTGTGGAGCGCATCCTTGAGGTGTGCACGGCGCTGAAGCCCTTAGAGTTCATGGCGCTAAAGACGAGCACGGGCTATGGGCGGGAGCCGACCCGCGTCGAGGAAGTGCGGGTGTTGCGGGAATGCCTGGGAGAGTTGCACAAACTGAAAGCTTCAGGCGGCATCGGCAGCCTGAAGCAGGCTCGCGAATTCGTTGACGCGGGCGCGGACATACTGGGCACGAGCCAGACCGCGGCGATAATCGCCGAGCTCCAGGCTGAATGGTACTGACGAAGGTCAGTGCAGGAAGCTGCGATAGGGGACGAACACAAGGCATAGTTTCAACTCGTTGGCGCGCGCGATGACCTCGTGGTCGCGGATGCTGCCCGATGGCGCCACCAGCACGCCCACACCCGCCTTGCAGGCAAGTTCCACTGAATCGGCGAAGGGGAAGAACCCGTCGGAGACCAGCACGGAGCCCGTTGCGCTCTTGCCGGCCTTCTCGATGGCGATCCCGACGGCGTCAACCCGGTTGGGCTGACCGGTTCCCGCTCCCACCATCATCAGGTCTTTGAACAGCGCCACTGAGTTGCTCTTCAGGAACCGGATGACCGTCATTCCGAACATCAGGTCGGGCTTATACTGCGGTTGCAGGGGCGCGTCGGTCACAACTTCGACTTCACGGGGCTGCAGAAGACGAAGATTATCTTCCTGAACCAAAAAGCCGAACGGCGTGCGGATGAACATGAGCGGAATCTCTGCCTTGTTTTCGTTTACGGCGAGAACGCGCTTGCGCTCTGCTTGTAGCGCCTGCGTGCCCGTTTCGAGCAGCCGTAGTTTCTTTTTTACCGCGAGCACGCGGGCGGCTTCGCGGGTGAATGTGGGGGCGACCACAACTTCGAGGAATGTTTTCGCAATCTCTTTCGCCTCGACCTCGCCGATTGCGAAATTCACGCCCAGGATGCCGCCGTACGCGGAGATGGGATCGCCCTTCTTGGCACGCTGGATGGCGCGTACCGGGTCGTCGTCGATGGCGGCGCCGCAGGGATTGACGTGTTTGAGCACGCAGGCGGCACAGG
The DNA here is from genome assembly GCA_030606285.1 of Planctomycetales bacterium. Taxonomy (GTDB): domain Bacteria; phylum 4484-113; class 4484-113; order 4484-113; family 4484-113; genus JAGGTK01. The sequence continues at coordinate 10,706 of JAUWGS010000029.1, forward strand.
GCTTGTCGAAGGGCATGCGGCAGAAGCGGAAGGCTGCGCCAGCATCCTGGAAGTTGTTGTAGCTCATCTCCTTGCCCTGCAACACCTTGAAGGGCACGGTGACGCCCTCTGACGGCGCGTACAGCGCGGCACGCTGGTGCGGGTTCTCACCGTAGCGCAGGTTGCGCGTGCGGCTGAAGGTTAGCTTCAGGCGGCTTTCCAACTCCATAGCAGGCTTCTTCAAGCCGGCTTTGCGCCGCTTCTCCCGCTCCAGCGCCGTGGTGAAGTAGTCCTCAATGGCCTCGTCATATTCGCGGCAGTAGGCGAACGCCTTTTTTGCGTATTTCATCCGGAGTTCGTAAGGGATCTCGCTGTCGTTCTCCTTGTATTCCTGGATGAAGGGCTTGTAGTCTTCAGGATCCACCAGAACGATGACGTGCGGGAAGTTCTTGGCTGCGGCGCGGACGAGGGCCACTCCGCCGATGTCAATGAGCTCCTGCGCCGTCTCCATCCGGGTGCGCTTCCTCACCTTTTCCTTGAAGGGGTAGAAGTTAACCGCCACCAGGTCTATCGGAGGGAGGTCGAGGCTCTCTAGGGCGCGCATATGCCGCTTCTCGTCGCGATCCGCCAGCAGCCCGGCGTACAGGTGGTAGTGCAGCGTTTTCACGCGGCCGTCGAGCATCTCCTTGCCGCCGGTGAGCTTCTCGATAGGCTTGGCGGGGACCTTTTTGGCTCTCAGCTCGGCAAGCGTCCCGCCGGAGGAGTAAACCGTCGCTCCCTCCTCCACCAGGAACCGCCCCAGAGTGCTGGCCCAGCTCTTGTTGTGGACGCTGATTACCGCGGTCTCAATCTGTCCCATAGGCTTCCCCCGGCCTTGCGGCCTTGTCGCGGCCGCTTTATACCAGATATCGCAGGCGCTGTCTATGGCGGCCGGAGGCTACGCCCAAGGATTTGCGACAAAAGGAAGCGGCGGGATTGCCAGCCGGAGCTATCCAGCCGGGAGGTCGGTTTAGCTGCTGAGCAGCTCCAGGGCTGCGTTGAGCGCTTCCAGATAGGCGGCGAAAGCCGCGTTGCCTTCGTCGGTAATGCGCACGTACGTAGCAGCGTCCGCCAGCGCTTCGCGCTTTTCCACCGTGACGAAGCCCGCCGTCTCCAGCGCGCGCAGGTGCGACGCCAGATTGCCCTGGGTGAGTTTGAGAGCATCGCGCAGGTAGGTGAAGCGAAGCTGCGGCCCCTCGGCGACGAGCTGCACCATAAGCTTGAGCCGCACCGGCTCGTGAATCCGCTTGTCGAGCGCGTGAGAAGTCATATGTCACCGCACCGCTGTTTGTGCTACAAACAGGATAGCATAGATGGCTGCAAAGCGCAACGATCGATAAGGTCGGCGGATTTAAAGCGTTGGAGATGCAAGAGGCGTGGAAGAAAGACTGTTTAGGAGCTGAAAGATGCGGCAGAGGAGGCTCTTACCTGTAGGGCGGGCGGCTTGTCCCCCGCCTTCTTTGGCGCGCCACAAGGGACGCGCCCTACAGGGCGTGTCCCATGGAGAGTGCAGGTTTGTAAGAAAGGAAGTTTGCACTGCAAACAAGCGGGATTTACTGTAGGGCGCGCACGTGTGGCGCGCCGCTTAGGGATTGCGCAAAGGTGGTGGACGGCGGGGCACAGGTCCCCGCCCTACAGGGGGCGAAACATGGAGTTGGCAGCGGGGGTATAATCTGGGTGAGACGAGGTCGCGGGGGCTAATGTTGGGGAAAAGGGCAGGCAAATTCGTACTGGGGATCGTCGTCATTGCGGCGTGCATTGCGCTTGCGCTCGTGCTTAGCACTTGCGGTGGGGGGAGTGGCAAGAGTGCGGTAGTCCAGGGCTTAAGCCCTGGCTATTCGCAAGAAACCAAGACCAGCCCTGTCGCCGACGCGCCAAAGCCGCTATGGCGACGGCGCGAAGGGCTAGACTACCAGGCGGATACGACGATTTCCCTCGACCAGACGCTTACAGAGCTTGAGGGGATGGAGTGTCCGGAGGGGGTGGATGAGGAATTGTGGGTGGAGCTGAAGGATGCGCTGGTGGAGGCGCTGAAAAATTCCTGTAGGGCGGCCATTTATGGCCGCCGCGATTCTAGCCGGAAAGATGACGGCGGGGATGAATCCCCGCCCTACAGCGATTCATCCGTGGACGGCGACGGGCACAG
>JAUWGS010000004.1 GCA_030606285.1 Planctomycetales bacterium
GAGGAGATCCGGCATTTCGGCGCTTACTACAACCTCAATCGTCCCCATTCCGCCATCCGCTTCTACGCTCCCACTCCCTATCGGATACAATACTTTCAATCACTCTCAGATGTTGCATATGTCTCCGAATAGTACAGGTAGCGTGTAGCGAGGGAAGAGGTAGGAAGTAAGAGTAGGAGGGGGGAAGGGCCAAGTAGCCAGTGGCCAGTAGCCAGAGGAAAAGACAGAAGGGGCGGTTCACGAACCGCCGACTGTAGGGCGACCATTTATGGCCGCCGCCGCCCTGTTCTCTAGGAAGAGCGGTGGGGATAAATGCACCTAGGCGCACACGTCCCCGCCCTACAGAGGGCACGGCATGCCGTGCCCCTACAGAAGACTGCCAGGCTGGTTAGCCGTTCGGCTGAACTCAGGCTGAAGCCCGGCGTACTCATTAAGGCCGGCAGGCCGCGCACGAGGAGTTGCCCCTACTCCTCGGTCTTCGCGTAAGTTTCGAGCACAATCTTCGCGCTGGTGTGCAGCGCTTCGATTTCCTCGGGCGTGAATTCGGCGTCCAGGAAGCCTTCGACGCCGCTTGCGCCGATGATGGTCGGCAGGCTGATGCTGCTTTCCTCGGTGATGCCGTAGGCGCCGCCGGGGATAACGGACACGGGCAGCGGGCGCTTCTCGTCAAACGAGATGGCGCGGATGAGCTCCGCCGTTGCCACCGCGACCGCCCAGGCCGCTCCGCCCTTGAGCCTAATCATCTCGGCGCCGCACTTGCGGTTCTTGGCATAGACTTCGTCCAGCGCTGCGCGGTCAACACCCGCAAGCGATTCGAAGCTCACGCCGGCATAGCTCGCCTGGCTCCAGATGGGAACCATGCTGTCGCCGTGCTCGCCGCAGAGGAACGCCTGCACGTCGCGGGGATACCAGCCGAAACGCTCCGCGAGGTACGAGCGGAAGCGCAGAGTGTCCACCAGGTTGCCTAAGCCGATGACGCGTTCGCGCGGGAAGCCGCTGCGCTTGAATGCGCGCAGATTGAGTACGTCCACCGGGTTGACCACCGTGATGATCATCGCGTCCGGGTTGACCCGCTTGATGACGTCGATGGACTGGTCGAGGATGCCCACATTGACCTTGATGAGCTCGAGACGCGATTGGTCGGGCTTGCGCCGGCTGCCCGCGGGGATGATGACGATGTCGCAGTCGGCAACGGCTTCCGCGGAAGTCGCCGCCTCGATTTCGCACGCGCCGGTGACGGCGGTGCACTGCAGAAGGTCTTCGCGCTCGCCCTTGACCGCGTCCTCTAAAATGTCCACGAGCACCAGCTTGCGGACGAGTTTTTCGGTGAGCAGATGAAAAGCTGTTGTGACGCCGACTCGCCCGGCGCCGCCGATAATGGCAATTCGCATGGTCTCCCTCCTAGGCGTTAGAAGTCGTCCCCATTATCCTATAAAAGAGCCCAGTTGTGAAGCATCTCACGAGGGGAATACTGGAGGGCGGAAGAACAGAACATGTCGCGTAGGAATACATTGCTGAGGAATCTGGTAGAATACAATCGGCGATTATGCAGGGCACCCGCGATATAAAATATTCAAAAGCGTCACCGTTTGGCGCTATCGCTTTAGAGATAGGCGGCATGAACGTGCAGTTCATTCTGTCGGTCCGTTTCGCCAAGTTGACTGCGGTTCTCCATGAATTAGGCGTCGCACCTGTGAGACATAGGCTATGGTGGGGATACTTCAGCACAGTATCTTATGAGACATCAACGGACGTTTCCATGACGGCCCGGATCGATCTGGCGAAGCATGAGAAGGGCTGTCTCATTAACCTTATGTGGTTCCGGGCATCGCCCCCATCCGCAGCTCCACCACGAGTCTATGAAGTCAGATGGGAGCAGTTGTTAATGGGGCTCGAGTCGATCATCGGCAGCATTCAGAGTCTTGAAGGAGAAGTGCGAGCAGATGTGGTCAGTACAGTACGTCCATCAAGCGACAGCTATTTCGATAACTCCTGGGCTAGACGGCTGGTGAGCACTCCGGATAACGTGCAGGTCTCCGGGCTAGACCTCTTGCTTGGTGAAAGGGAACCGGTGCCAAGCCAATTCTTCCTTACTTTTCCAGTAGCAGATGTCGAATACGAAGACGGTCCTAGGTCAACGGTAAGGATAGTCACTGTGTTCAGGATATCTGAGCTTGTTGACAGCTTTAAGGAGATATCTGCGAACGCATTCATTCTGGGAATCGAACGGGCTATTCGGCGCGAATGGGATAGGTTAAAGGAGACGCGACAATGAGTTTAGCGCGTTCTAAGTCCGGGAATCCGGCTATACAGTGGCATGTAGTTGAGGGCAATTGGCCAGCTACACAGGCCTTTCCTCGTGCATCTGTCGATATCTTTACAGAGCGAGGGTTGCGTGTTATTAACAGCCGCTTGGTCGTTGATCAAGTAATCAGGAACGAGGTGATAGTTCGTCTTAAACACGCACTTGAGAAGGACACGCGCTTTGCGCTAGCGTTTTTGCTCGAAGAAGAGGAGCTTTCCTGGGAGCTAGCAGTCCTAGCGTCGGTCAGGTTTAAGTACTCCCTTCTTCGAGAGCTTACTGGTATCACGTTCGAGATACAGCGGCAACTCCCTCACGGTGTTATTTCAGTGCTCCTCTTTGGACAAGACGAGTTCGATAAACAGGGGTTCGAATTGAGGTTTGGCGAAGGCGTCAGTGTCAAGTGATGACGTATGGCTGGCCAAGATAAACACCTGAAGAAGGCACGAAGGAACATCGAGTTCCTTTGCAGCATTCTTGCCGCCAGCAACCGCAAGCTGGATTGGTGCGCAGTAGCAGCGTTCTACGCTGCTGTACACATCGTCGATGCATATCTCGCACCCAAGAACGCGAAGACCCACAGTGAGCGAAACCATCTGCTTCGGTACGAAAGCTTCGGCTCAGAATACGGCGCAATGTACAGCCTTTCAAGGCGGGCACGCTACCTAGACAGCGACGGAGCTCCTTTGTACCCAAGCGTCACGGATGTCGCTGGTGCCCTCAGTGGTCTTCGTACTATCGCGAAGGAAACCCACTTGGAGTCAGGCGTTAGAGACGACTTGAACCGGATCCCGGTTCTCTGATCTACTTGCGCCACTCAGTTTTTCATTAGCTAAGCCGACGATGTCGGGGATGGTGCCCGGCTAAAAATCGGTTTTGCCGGAGAAGTTGAAGTCTTTAATCTTCGCCACGGGCACGACGGCGCCGCCGCCGAAGAACGCCGAGCTGAAACGCTGCTCGCGCGTTAGCCCCTCGTTGTTCGCCAGCGCTGCGAGGATGTTCTGGGTGAACCGGAAGTTCTTCAGCCCCTTGGTGATTTTGCCGTTTTCGATGAGGAACGTGCCGTCGCGCGTCATTCCCGTGATGACAGTCTCCATCGGGTTGACCACGTTGGGGTAGTGGAACCGGCTCACCAAAACGCCGTAGTCGGTCGAGGCGATTAGCTCGTCCTTGGTCTTGTCACCGGGCGACATAACGAGGTTTACCGGCAGGGGCTCTTCGCGGCCGATGTAGTGGCCGGTGGACGCCACACCATCCTTCTTTGCGGTCTTCCAGTTATGCGCATAGCCCTCAGCTACACCGTTTTGGATGAGCATGAGCTTTTGCTTGGGCACGCCTTCAAAGTCGAACGGCAGCCCCATTGTGCGCGCGTCGGTGGCGTCGTCGTAGATGGTGATGTCGCCGCCGGTGATTTTTTCGCCCATCTTGCCCACGAGGAAGCTTTCCTGGTCGTGCACCATCTTGGCGGAGAAACCGAGCCAGGACAAGAACATCAACATTGTAGCGACCGCTTCTTCCTCCAGAACGACGGTGTACTTGCCCACGCCGACTTCGCTGGACGGGTTCTTGCTGGCCTCCGCCTTGTCAATTGCGATTCGCGCGAGCGCCGCGATATCCATCTTGCTGAAGTCGCGCTGGAAGTCCTCGTAGTAGCCGCTGCTGTCGGAGCCGGTGTAGAGCACAGTGAATTTGCCCGAAGTGGTGTTGCAGACGGTCTTGACGCCGTGCGAGTTCACGACGCCGAGCGTCACCACGGTGTTGCTGAGCGTTCCCGCCGCCTGGTATGCGTCGCCGGCAAGATCGAACACGCCTTTCAGCTGCTTCGCGCGGTCTTCGGGAGTGAGCACCGCCGTGTTCTCAAAGAAATCCACTTTAATCGGGTACTCAAACTCGCCTTTCGGCAGGCCGGCCCAGTCCTCGTCTTCCTGGCTGACCTGCGCCATCCGGTATGCGTCCTCCACCAGAGCTTTCATACCGTCGGGAGTGACCGCATTGCCGCTGGACTTTGCCACGCGGTTGCCGATGGCGGCGCGCACGCTAACTTCCGCGTTGCGCTCAAAGTTGTTCTGGTGAATCTGGTTGTTGGCGAAGCGCGTGAGCGCGGAATCATTTGCGAAAACGACGATTTCGGTCTCGTCGGCCGGGCTTGCCTTGATGGCTGCGTCGGCCATTTCAAGGATCTCGTCAGCGGCTTTCTTCGCCCGATCAGTGGTCATGTAGAGGTCGTTATTGCCCATTTCAGTGCTCCTTTATCCGCGAATGCCAACCTGAACGTTGCGGAAGCGTGCCGGGGCCACGCCGTGCGCCACGTGCGCGACCTGGCTCGGCTGGCCCTTGCCGCAGTTCGGGGTTCCCCAGATTACCCATTCGTCGGGGCCGCAGATGCGGTCCAGGCCGCCCCAGAACTCGGGCGTGATGCCGGTGTAGTTGGGATTTTTCAGCATCTGGCCCAGCTTGCCGTTGACAATCTCCCAGGCGATCTCGGTGCCGAACTGAAAGTTTACGCGCCGGTCGTCGATGCTCCAGCTGCGGTTGGTGCTCATATACACGCCGTCTTTGGTGTCGGCGATGAGGTCGTCGAAGCTGCCTTCGCCCGGCTCCAGGTTGATGTTGGTCATCCGGATGATGGGAATCCGGTTCCATCCGTCGGCGCGGTTGGTGCCGTTTGAGCGGGAGTTACCGGCGATGTGCGCGCTCTCGCGGTTGGTCAGGTAGTCGAGGAATATGCCGTCCTTGATGATGTCTACGCGCTGGGATTGCACGCCGTCGTCGTCGAAGCCGAAGCTGCCCAGCCCGCCCGGCAGCGTCGCGTCGGCGGTCACGTGCATTATGTCGCTACCGTATTTGAAGTTGCCCTTTTTCTCCAGCGTTGCGAAGCTCATACCGGCGTAGGCGGCCTCGCTGCCCAGGACGCGGTCGAGCTCTATGGGATGCCCGATGCTCTCGTGCACCTGGAGCGCAAGCTGCGGGCCGTCCAGCACCAGCGTCGTGGTTGCGCTGGGACATTCCTTCGCGTCCAGAAGCTGCACTGCCTCTGAGGCTATCCGCTGCGCGTTGCCTATGAGGTCGTAGCTCCGCACGACCTCGAAGCCCGCGGTGTGGTACTGGCCGCGGAAGGAGTTGGGGTAGCTTCTGCGCTGGAATTCGTTTCCCCGTACCGCGACAGCCTCGATGCCGCCACCGGCTTCGATTATCGTCTGCTCGATGTCGCTGCCCTCGGTATTAACGAACCACTGGTGCTCGCGAAAGCAGTCGGTGCTGGTAGTCACGTTGGTCACGCCTGTGACCTTGCGCATCTCCTCGTTTGCAGCAAGCATCAGCTTCAGCTTCTCCTCGATGCTGACCGCGAAGGGGTCTTCCTGCACCGGTGTAATCCAGGTTTCCTGGTGCACCGGCTCGTCCACCAACCGCACGTCTTCTTTCTTGAGCGTTGCGGAGGCTTCGGCTATCTCGACTGCAAGGCGTGTGATGCGCGCGACTTCGTTCGGGCTCAGTTCGCGGGAGCTGGCGAATCCCCAGCATCCCTTGTGGAGCACGCGCACGCCAAAGCCGGAGTCGCTGTCACGCTGAAGCTCCTCGACCTTGCCGTTTTTCACGCCGATGCCCTCGTGCGCGCGCTCTATCACGCGTATGTCGCCGTACTGGACACCGGACGTCTGCGCGGCGTTAAGGAAACTGTCAGTGAGTTCTTTCATGAATTCCTCCAGGCGTCACGCCCGACAGCCATCGGGCGGACGATTGCGCGCAACATTATAGCGTGTCAAGCGCAGTAAAGGAACAGGCTGGTGGGGTACAGGTAGGCAGCGGCGTTCAGCACCTGCTGGTCGCCTAATCCAGCGCGGTGTAGTACAGATCGTCCAGGCGGTACCAGCCTTCGGTGTGGAGTTCGTCAACTCCGAAGCGCACCGGTATGCCTTCGGGCGAGAGCAGGAAGTACGTCGCCATCGCGCTTGCAGGGCCGACGACATCTACTACGTAGCTTCCACAGCCCCGCGTGCCACTGAGGACCGCGATGTCGGCGGTCTCGTCAGATAGCCGCGTGAGCGAATGCCGGCCTTTGTACGGCAGCATTGAGGGAAGCTCGAAGTTCACGACTTCGTAGTCGGCGCTTTCGCCGGATTGCAGCTTCAGGCTTTGCGCGACTATGGCGTTGAACCAGGGGGAGCCAAAATCGAGCTGGTAGCCGGGCTCGAGCGCCAGGCTGATTTCCTCCAGGCCGCCCAGCGCCACCCGGCAGCCCTGCAGCGCGTTCTTGTGGCAGACGTAATGGGCGTAGCTCATGCTTGCGCCGTCAGCGACGAGGAGCGTAAGCGACTTGACGCGCCAGTCGGCGGAAAGCTCGACGCTCGCTATCTGCTTCGTTGTGAGCTTGAGGTTTATTTGCAGCAGCATCGTGCCGTCGTCGAACGTCGTGAGCGACCATTCCTCCCAGCCCAGTTCTTCGGCGCCGTCGTGGATGATGTACACGCCGGAAACGGCCCGCGCCGCCGCTAACGCTGGGGCGGGGCAGGTGAGTAATGCTGCAACAATCAAGGCTAATGCCAGTGTGAGAAGCCTAGTCATTTGTCAGTTCCTCCCAGTCGCCGACGCGCCATAGCGCTATGGCGACGGCGCGTAGAAGTCATCGGGCGTGCGCCGGAAGCTACCATCTCGTCCAGGTTGTAGATTACGCAGATAGATTAGGTGAGTGCGTGCAACACTGAACGGTATCAAATTCCAGGCGTACGCGGCCGCCTGATGGCACACAGTATGCCAATCATACTTCAACTCTGAGCAAGCGGTGGACTGATTAGACTAACTGGATTAGGGGCCAAGTGGCCAGCTTGGCCCCCTGATCCAAAATCAGCTAGTTCTGCGTCGTAAACAGCTTGAGCTTGTTGTGACGGGCAAACGCTTTGATGAGTGACTTGATCTTCTCTGCATCGTCCTTCACCTTACGTGCCCAATCGCGAATCAACTCGTAGTTGCGGGAGCCGGATGGCTTTTGCACCGCGTTGGTTATCCACGTCAGTCGCTCAGTCATCTTCGGGATGTAGTCCAGAATGCCGGTTTCGCTGTATCCGTTAGCGTACTTCGTTGGCTGATGCCACTGGCCCGTGAGATAAACCCGGCTTTTCCAATCGAACATGTAGTCGTAGTCGCCCTGTCCGAGAAGAGTCCCAACGGCTACTTCAATTGCACCGAGGGCTTCATGACATTCGGCTTCTCGAATAGTCCAGGCACCAACATCAATTGTGATGGGGTCGAGGGAGACCAGCGTCGCCTGGCTAGCCAAGAGAATCGGGTCTGCCCAGATGCACTGGTCGTTCTTGAGTTCAAGGAAGTCCCTGGCGTCAAGCACATAGAAATTGGCACTTTCCGCGACGTAATCCGCCTTAGCGTACATGGTGCGGAGCCATTTGATGGCACCGAAGCGACTGATGGGGTCTCCCTCTCCCGTTCTGCCAGCAAAGGCTACAGAACTCATCGCGATAAGCCCCACCAATATCGCAAGTACAAGAATTAGCTTCCTCATACCGTCCTCCTAATTTGTAGATTGCTTAAGTTCTTCTGATCTCGGATCATCACCGACGCAAACAGCGGCTGTCAAAAGACCGCTTTGCTAGGTGGAGACACAACCGGTTCCTCACCTCTCGCCTGCTGTGCGCTAGCCGCTGAGATAGCGTCTATAGCACAGCGAAATCCAGTTGCCTTTGTGAAGGAGTTTGGGCTTTCTCCCCACCGCGCGGCGACGCGGAGGTACTTGCGCTCGTTCATCCACGCGCCGCCTCTAAGGACTCGCGCAACCCCTTCTGCTGAGTCCGCGGCGAACGGGTACGGTGCATACGCGCTCGCCGTCCACTCCCATACACCACCGACGCCGTCAAGCACTCCATATGGGCTGGCCCCTGATGGGAACTCACCTACCGCATAGAGCTCTCCGACCGCGAGGCGAGAGTGGTCGAATTCGTTACCCCAGGGATAGATCTGCCCGTAGCTCCCTCGCATCGCCTTCTCCCACTCGGCCTCGGTGGGCAGGCGCACGCCGGCCCATCTGCAATACTCCAAGGCATCGTGGTAACTCACGGCCCGCACCGGATAGTGCTCGAGCCCAGGCCCATCGTACTTCTGCCAGATTCCCTGTGTTTGAAAGCCAGTAGCAGCAACGAACTGTCGGTACTGGTAGTTCGTGACAGGTGTGCGTGCGATATAGAAGGCACCGAGATTAACCTCGTGCTGAGGGCGTTCACTGGCCAGCGCGGCGCGATCGAAATCGGAACTGCCCATAGTGAATGTGCCGGCGGGAATGAGAATCATATCAGCACGCGGGTCGAACGACGGAGATGCTGGCTGCTCAGAAACGAGATATGGTGGCTTAGCAGCCTTATCAGGACTTGGGGTGAGAGGAGCTTCAGGGGCAGGACGGCCAAGGGCAGCTGCCGAGCTGGCTGAACCAGCGAAGCGGAAGCTCACATGATGATATGTAACCGGCTGGTTCGAGATTTCTGTAACGCCGGCATGTGCCTCCTCACTATGCGGGCGGTGCCTCAGTGCGATAAGGAACGACGCATATCCTGTGGGTAGTCTGCATTCGGTCGCTGCGTCAGTGAGCGGGATGTGCAGCCGTAGTTTATATGGGGGACGTGCTGGCTCTTTGAGTATCTCCCCGTCCTCACTCAAGAGGACTATCCACCCTAGCGCAGTTGTGTCGGGCGCTGCCGATAGGGCTCGCGGCGGTTCGACAAAGACGCCACCGGGATTCAACGTTTGTGCCACCGCGCGAGTGAGTGCTGCCGGGTCGCTAGTAGCCGTCCCGGAACCCATCGCTTGGATGGCACTGTCCAGCAAAGCGCGCCCAAGAGCTTCCTGTGGCAGCATATCTGCGACCTCTGTGAGGTCGCAAGGTGTAGCCGGGAGCCACTTCTCGGAGCCGACGCGGGCGTATTCCCACTTGGCTAAGCCAGCTGTCGAGCTTGAGGGCAAGTCGAGGATTACCAAGCCGTCGAGGAAAGCCAGAGAAAGGCCAGGAGGCAGTGTTCCCGGATCGATGATGAGTATAAGTTCGGGTGGCGTAGGTTGGGTGATGCTCGCAGAACATTCGAGGTGAACAGTCGATCCCATATAGGAGACCGTGTATGTTTCTGAGTAGCTCGCCTGGCATGGGATGGAGAAGCAATGGAGGAGCAAGGTCGCAGCTGAACATAGCAGCAAAGCTACGTAACGAACAATGAGGATTCTTAACACTCTCCAACCCCCGTGACTGGAAGCCCGAAGCAGAGCTTAGCATCTCTTGTGGAATAGGTCAACAGGTCGCAGGCATCGTATCGCTTTGAGTCATTCGGGGTGAAACGCGTGGTGGCTTTGTGCTGAACAGGGTGTTTCGTGATGGGGGAGGGTGGTGTGCCTGCGGGACTTGCTATTCCTCCCAGTAGAAATCGTCGGGCGTGCGCCGGAAGCGCGGTTTGCGGCCGGCTTCCACGGCGCGCAGCAATTCGTATATGTTGCCGCAGTCGCTGATGGTAAGCTCTTCCCGCGCCAGCGCGTAGAGTTCGTCCGAAACTACATCCCGCAATGCCAGCAGGAACAGGCAGATGCAGCGCTCACAGGCCTGCGCGTAGAGCGGGCCGACGCGGATGCGCGTGTCGGCGATGCGGGCAAAGATGGATCGTGCAAGTTCCTTCCCCCGGCGGTGGCGGCTGAGGGCTTCAGCGGTCTCGTCGGCGTCGACTCCCATTACTTGCAGCACGTCGCCTGGCTGGTCGTGGCGCATGTGCGCGGCGCATAGCAGTTCGGTGCGCGGCAGCTCGGCGTGCCACAGGGAAGGAGCGGCCCAAGCCTCGCCGGGGAAGTCGCCGGCGTACCAGCCGTGTGCCAGTGCCAGCAGGGGCTCATACTGCTCGTCGGCGCTTCCGCCAGTAGGCAATCCGGTCGCGGAGGCGAGGAACGCGTGCACGGTGAAGGAATCAGGTGCGGAGTAGTTCTCCGGCGCAGTGGGCGGCAGGTCACGCGGGGTTAGCTTCCCCCCGCCCGCGAAGTGCACCAGCGCTTTCGCTAGCGTGGCCTCGGGCGAGGATTCGCCTCCGAAGGCTTCCGGCGCATCCCGCACCATAGCGAACGCCGCGGCGGGGCCTTCGATGAGGGCTTCTACGAATACGCGCGCGATATACAGCCTGCGGTCTCCACGCGCCCGGGCGCGTACTTCTTCAAACGCGCGCATAGCTTCTGTTATCTCGCCAGCCGCCTGATGATGCAGCATCAGAAACGTGCCAGCGCGGATAGCGGAGTCGCGCAGCGAGTCCCGCTCGGCTTCCTGCTTCGTATGGCGGGATATGAGTTCCTCCAGGGCTTTCCGCTGCGCTCTTACTGCGGCCTGAGCTTCCTTGTAGCCCCCGGTGGAACGGGCCAGTGCAGCTTCGAGCGCCGCGCGCCGCTTCTCGTAATCCCGCAATTCCGGTGTGCGCACGGTGAAAAGCCCAAGGAGTTTGCTGGGCTCGGGCTGGGGCGTGTCACTTACGAATATTCTCAGGTCGGCATCGTCCCGTTCGCGGGGGCGCTTGGCCTTGTCCAGGCGGCCCTGTGCGATGCGCAGCTCTTCAGCTGCAACGCTGCGCGCCTTCAGAAGCTCGGTTGTTCGTACCGCTGCCAGGTCGCTGCGCCGGGCGAGTACCAAGTAGTCCTCCGGCTGCATTCCAGCGCCGTAGACGTGCGCCAGGACCGACCGCAGGAATCCTGCGTAATGCAGCCGTGGCGCGAGCGGCAGAGCCATTGGGGAGATTCTAGCATCAGCGCGTTCAAGCAGCCGCTGTGCTGTGGTATTATCGGGCTGTGAATGCTTGCGAGGCCGGCACCACGCCCACCACAATCGACGTGGAATCCATCTGGAACGCGCTTGACGGTGCTGCTCGCGCACGGCTTGAACGCTACACGCAGCTAATCGTGTCCTACCGCGATGCAGCAAGGCTCACCGGCATTGATTCGCTCGCTGAGATTCGCGATGTGCTCGTGCGCGAGTCCCTGGCGCTGACGCCATTTATCAGCGATCTGGCACCCGGTGAGGTTGCTGACCTGGGCTCAGGCGCGGGAGTGCCGGGGATTCCGCTGGCGGTGGCGCTGCCGGAGATCGGTTTCACGCTGTATGAGCGTTCCGAGCGCAAGGCGAGCTTCCTGGAAATCGTCGTGAGTACTATCGGATTAGCCAACGTGAAGGTGATGGCGCGCGACCCTCTGGCGGAGCGGGAACCACGACGGTTTTCCTGCGTCACTATACGGTCGGTTGTGCCGGTGGACGGGCTGGCGGACATTGCCGAGAAGCTGCTGGCTCCCGGCGGGCGGCTGATGGGTTTCGTCTCGACGGAGACCGGGGAGCGGCTGGCTGAAGAGGTTGCGCCGACGCTGCGGGTTGAGCGTCTCGGTGCGTATCAAGGGGCTGGCGGGACGAGATTCGTGTATTCACTCGCTGTGGGGGAGCAGCGCTGATATGACGGTAATCGCAGTGGCCAACGAGAAGGGCGGGGTGGGCAAGACTACGACCTGCATCAACCTCGCCTCGGCGCTGGCGTCGCTGGGAAAGAACGTCCTACTCATCGACATGGATCCCCAGGCCCACGCGTCCAACGGCCTGGGGATACCCGAAAACGACCGGGCGTTCACCATCGCAGAGCTGATGATGGAGCAGTGCGATCCGGGTGAAGCGATACGCGTGACATCCCAACCCGAGCTGAGCGCTGTTCCCGCAGGACAGAAGCTTGTTGGCTTCGAGCTGTCGCCGCCGGCCGGCGCGGAGAGCCGCAATCTGCTCAAGCGTGTCACTGACGGTTGCCGGCGCAACTACGACTTGATACTGCTGGACGCGCCGCCATCGCTGTCGCTGTTGACCATCAACTGCCTCGTCGCAGCAGATAGCCTGATAATCCCCGTGCAGGCCGAGTACTTCGCCATGGCTGCGCTCGTGAGGATGGTGCAGCTGGTGGAGATGATGCGCCGCAACTACAATCCCGACCTGAAGGTGCTGGGCGTGCTGATAACGATGTTTGACCGTCGCACCCGCCTGGCGCACGAAGTCGAGAGCGAGATCCGGAACAACTTCCAGGGGCCGGTCTTCCGCACGCGCATACCACGAAGCGTTCGCGTCGCCGAGGCGCCATCGTTTGGTATGCCGGTATCACAGTACGCGGTGGGCTCACCTGCGGCGCTGGCGTACCAGTTGCTGGCGAGGGAAGTCGCGCAGGCCATTAAAAGTGGACGCAGCGAAGCTTAATGAGTAGTCCGAGCTGCTAGCTCAGCCGACGGTCAAGTGCCCGTGCCAGAGCTCCGATATCGTTCATCATTGCGCTGAACTCGTCGGGCGACAGTGACTGAGCGCCGTCGGACAGCGCTTCTTCGGGATGCGGGTGAATTTCCACGATTACGCCGTCGGCTCCGACTGCCAGCGCTGCGCGAATCGCCGCAGGAATGAAGCGCGGTGTGCCCACAGAATGGCTGGGGTCGAGGATGACGGGCAGGTGGGTCGTGCTCTGGAGGATGGGCACTGCCATCACATCGAGCGTGTTGCGCTGGGAGGAGTCGAAGGTGCGGATGCCGCGTTCGCAGAGGATGACCTGCGGATTGCCAGCCTTCATTATGTACTCGGCCGCCATCAGCAGTTCGCGCAGAGTGTTGCCGAAGCCGCGCTTGAGCAGCACCGGTTTGCCGATTCCGCCCACGGCACGAAGCAGGGGGAAATTCTGCATGTTCCGGCTGCCGACCTGAACGATGTCCGCGACGGGCACCACCGCGCCAATGTCCTCGGTGCTCATCAGCTCGGTCACGCTGAGCACGCTGGTTTCTTTCTTGACGCGGGCGATGATGTCCAGCCCTTCCTGCCGGAGGCCGTCGAAGGAGTAGGGGGAGGTGCGGGGCTTGAACGCGCCGCCGCGCATGAGTTTCAGGCCATGCTTGATAATGAGATGCGCGGTTTCGGAGTACTGCTCGTAGCTCTCGACCGCGCAGGGGCCTGCGATGAGGGTGAAGCCGCCGTCGCCCAGGCTTGCGCCTTTCAGTTCAATGAGCGTTTTTTGCCCGCCAGCGCTGCGGCCGGCGAGAGGGTAGGCGTCCGGGCTGAGCAGTTCTGCGAGCGGGAACTCCCGGTCTGCGGTTTCGCCCTGACTACGACTCATCATCGTCGAGCGGCGATTCTACCGCAGGCGGTGGCTGCTGAAACACGCGCACGGCAGCCTCGGAGAACGTCTCCATTTCTACCTGTGCCAGTTCCGCCTTGCCCGGAGCCAGTGGCAGGACAAACGTGCACTGGCCTCCGGTGACCTTCTTATCGATGCCCACTGAACCCCAGAGCAGGCGTGAAAGGTGTTTCGCGTCCTGCACCATCAGGGGTGTGAACGCGCAAGCTGTGAGCATTTCGTCAATGAGGGCAGGTGTGCGCTTGGCCAGCTTGCCCATGCCACGCGCAAGCTCCATCGCAACGAGGATCCCGTTGCCCACGGCGTTGCCGTGACTCATCCGGCCGCCGTAAACGGCTTCGAGGGCATATCCGGTTGTGTGGCCCAGGTTGAGGAGCGCGCGCTTGCCCCGGTCAAGCATATCGTCGCGCACGTACACTGACTTATTGCGTAAGGCTGCGAGGACCAGCCGGCTGGCGGCTTCCTGGTCGCCATCGAGCACCTTGGCCGCGTTGTGGGTGGCGGCGTCCAGATCACGCGTGCTCGACAGGAATGCCATTTTCACGGATTCTATCAGGCCGTCGCGCAGGTGCTCTTCCGTGAGTGTGGAGAGGAAGTCAAGACTCAGCAGCGTGAGCACGGGCAGATGGAATGTCCCAATCTGGTTCTTGCTGCCGAGGAAGTTGACGGCGGTCTTGCCCCCGAGTGTGGCGTCCACCATCGCAAGCAACGTTGTGGGGACATGCACGATCGGTAGGCCCCGGTGGTAAAGGCTCGCGATGAATCCGGCGGCATCGAGCAAAGCTCCCCCGCCAACCGCGATGATGTAGTGGTCGTTGCGGGTGGCGCGTAACTTCGACAGCGAGCGCAGCGTGGTCTCCGTCGTCGGCAGCGTCTTGGCTTTCTCGCCGACCGGCAGCAGTAGCATTGCGGCGTCCTTAAGGATGGGCGCTGATTCCAGCTGCTCCGCCCAAAGCGAGTGCACCCGCTTGTCGACGAGCACCACGGCCTGATGGTCGCTGAGCAACTTGGCAGCGGGAGAGGCTTGTGCCAGCGCCTTTGGCGTGAGCTTGGCCAGGTTGCAGAAGTGCACTTCCTGGGTGCTTTTCAGAGATGTGTTCACGCTCAGAGCGGATGTTGGTTTTGTGTTAGTTCTTGAAGACATGATTAATTACCTTCGCAATTGTAGCAGGCGGATAATCGCCGGCACAGACTTCGACGTGTGCTTGACGGTAACGCGGCTCGCGATCGGCCAGTAGTCCTCTCAGTCCTTCCTTTCCATAACGCTCTACGAGTGGACGGTGCTTTCCGCTCTGCCTGATACGTTCGTACAACATCTCGAACGGCCATCGCAGATAGGCCGTGAACCCGAAGACGTTGAGATCATTGAATACCCGGTCGTTCATTAGCGTGCCCCCGCCGGTGGCCACCACGAGATTGCGGAGCATTGCGAACTCCAACGCGATCTCCGCTTCCCATTCGCGGAAGCGATCCTCACCGTAGCGGGTAAAGACGGTTGCGATGCTCAAGCCGTGCCGGCGGACGACTTCTTCGTCCGTGTCTACCAGCTGGCGGTCCAGCATGAGCGCAAGTTCCCGGCCGACAGTGGTCTTGCCGGAACCCATAAAGCCCGCAAGGATTATGTTGCGGGCAGTGCCTGCATTCTCCGCTGGCTGAAGCATAGCCAACGCATATTATATACGCTACGCCAATTTCCTGGAAGTCCTGGAAAGCAAAAACCAAGAAACGAGCCGGCACCCGTCGGGTAAGCGCGAGTCGCAGGCGTTAACTCTGGAACTCGCGGCGCTTCTCACAGAGCTCGAGTAGTCCATGGAACTGCTTCCGGCGGCTGGGATGCTTCAGTTTCTTGATCGCCTTCATCTCAATCTGCCGGATGCGTTCGCGGGTCACGTTGAATTGCCTGCCGACCTCTTCTAATGTTCTGGGGTGCCCGTCGTCAAGGCCGTAGCGCAACCGGATGACCGCTTCCTCGCGCTTGGAGAGTGTCTGGAGTATTTTATCAATCTTCCCGCAGGTGAGGCCGAACAGAGTCTCACTCTCGGGATTGGGGACCTTCTTGTTCTCCTGGAAGTCCTGGAACTGGCTGTCCTTGTCGTTGCCAATGGGCTTCTCGAGGGATATCGGCTTCTGAGCCACGCGGAGGATGTCGCGCACCTTGTCCTCTGATATCTCCAGTTCGCCAGCGATCTCCGGGTTGGTTGGCTCGCGCCCCTCGCGCTGCTGGATGATTTTGCTGGCCCGGGAGAGCTTGGTTATCGTCTCCACCATATGCACCGGCTTGCGGATGAGTTCCGCCTGGTCTGCCAGCGCCCGGGAGATGGCCTGCCGAATCCACCATGTGGCGTACGTTGACAGCTTGAACCCGCGCTCCAGGTCGAACTTCTCGACTGCGCGGATCAGACCCATGTTTCCTTCCTGGATGAGGTCCAGAAAGCCCATACCCCGGTTCAGGTATTTCTTTGCGATGCTGACGACAAGGCGAAGGTTGGCCTCTATCAGATGCTGTTTTGAGCCGTCTATGCCGTCGCGGTACTGCCTTGCGTAGTACTGCTCCTCCTCTCTGGTGAGCAGCGGGATCTGCCCGATGGTCTTGAGATACATCTTCACGGAATCGTCAAGCCGCATGGTCTCGGCCGCACCGATCTCTTCTTTTGTGAAGCCGCCGTCGGCCTGGAGCAATTCCCGGTGGTTGTCGATGACCTTGCCGGCTTCGTCTATAACCGGAATGTTCTTGCTCTGCAGGTCGTCGAGAAGCACTTCTATGTCCTCGTCGGTTAGCTGTTCGTCGCGCGCCACCAGGTCACCGAGCTCCTTGGTGGAGATCATACCCTTGCGGAACGCAATGTCGTATACCTGCTCGTAGATCTCCTCCGAGAAATGCGTATCGGTTTTCGGTTTGGGCCGCGCCTTGCGAATGTCAAAGGGGATCCTCGCAGGCGGTAACTTCTTGTTTGGTTTCGACTCAGTGGGTTTGGTTGCCATAGGCTGCCTTTTTATCTCCGCGACTCCGGGCGGACAGAATACGCCTGCCGCAAATGGCAGGCCTTAGAGTATACCCGCGAAATCGGGGCTTTTCAACATAATCCGCCGGATTGATTACCTTACACATTCACGGGTTATCGTCTTATTCCAATGGCTGAAGCCAGTATCGCATGGATACAACCGCGTAGCGTTGCTCGGCGAGACATGCTAGCATTCCAGATGTACCAGTGAAGAAGTGGCACAAGCTGGCCGTTCTTATTCTCGTGCTGGCGGCGGCAGCGGCGGTATTGCTGACCGTCACCCGTCCGGAGCGCGCGGGTCGAGAAACGGCGTTGCAGCGCGAAACTACAGGCTACGACCCCGAAGTGCGGCGGTGGCTGCAATGTCTGGTGGAGCTGAAGTCGGACGGCATGGCATTGCTTGCCTGGGAGGAGCGGGAGGAGCTGAGAGCAATTGTAGGCCGGCCCGACCTGACGACCGACCAGCGCGCATCACTCGTCTTTTGGATGATCATCCGCCGCGTGATGGTGCCGGACACCGTATTAGACGCGCTGCTGACTGATGGTGAATTCCGGCGGCAGTCCGGTGACCGCTGGCTGTTTACTCTGGCGCGCATCTCGCTTTTCCGCGCGCAGCCGTATTCGCCGCACGAACAAACGGAACGGCGCTTACTCGCGGCCGGAGAGCTGCTGGAGCGTGCCTGCGAGAAGAACGCTGGACCCGCCGTTTACTGGCTGTATCGTGCCGCAGTTCTGCATTACCTGCGGAACATACAGCGCCGAAGGGGCGATGAAACGGTCGCAGCCGAGACGTTAAGCGCAATTGTGATCACGGTTGACGCTTTCATCAAAGCCGACGAGAAGCGGATGCTGCTTCCGCCGCCCTACCTGGAATTCGCGGGAAGCGTCGCCGTGATGCCGCTCGAGCTGCCTATTGGCGACGGCTCCGATTTGCCCTGGGCGGCCCGGCTGCCGTTTGCACTACTCATCGGCTCGGACCTGCGCGAAGACCTGCGCCAGGACTCAGGGGATGGGCTCCCCTCGCAGAAGCTCACCCGGCTTCTGCGTTTCTACCGGCAGATGCTATCGCTGGAGCCGCCAAACGCGCAGATGTTTGACTTCACCGCGGCCGAGCTTGTGGCATTTCTGGAGGAGGATGTTCCTGAAGTGACGCCGGAGTTTGCGCGTGAGATCACCGGTGAGACTGCTATTGCTGCACAGTTGCTGGAGGAGTTGCAGGATGTTCTGGGATACGCTGAGGCGAATCCCATTTACGTGGGCACCGATCTGGCTATTTACCACGAGAACAGGCGGCTGGGCCTTCGCGGCGACTTCCGCGCTACGATAGACACGATACTGCGAAAACTCGCTGAGATGAAGGGGTAGAGCCGTCTGATGGTTGCGCGAATCGCGCTGCGCACGTGCTGTCTGGGGCGATGCGCGAGTTTATTGCGCAGCTAAAGCCGGAGGACTTGAATCCCGACGCTCCGCCCGCGCCGTGGTAGGGGCGGGTTCGCTCTGTAAGAGTACATATCGCTTCTATACCAGTTGCCGGTCTATCCTGTATCTTCCTCCGGCACGAGCACTAAGATTATACTATCCCGGATGCCGTTGGGATTGCCGTAGTCCATGACGCCGTGGTCGTTAAGCCCAAACGGCGAGACTTCGTTTTCGCCCGTCGGATCGGGGCCGAAGATATCGCGCCCCTTCGTGCGTATGCTTCCGTAACCGCCAAGCATGTAGTCCTGAACCTCCTCTGTAATTAACTGCTGGTCATCTTCGTCGCGGGTGGAAACAAGGACTGAGCGGCTGCGGTAGAAGAACTCGCCGGGGAGGAAGGGCCGGGGTTTGTTCGTTTCCCACATGTCGTAAAAGGAATAGCCAAAGTCAGCGTAGGTGCCGGGATAGCGATTATCCGCAATCACGCTGCCCATAAGTGTGCAGTTTGCGCCAAAGCGGGTGCCATGGAGCTTTGCTGATTCGGTGCCGTTTAGCAGCGGGTCTCCTTGCTCTTCCTGGAAGCGGTGAAACGCTGGGCCGTTGGTGGCGAATGGGTTTTTGGGATAAGCCCGAAGGTAGCCTTTGCGCAGCAAGGGATCAGCGAGAAGCGTCTGATCGGCGCAGTCTTCGATGTTGATGAAGGTATTTGCGCTCTCCTCCACGAAGACTGAGTGTCTTCCCTCCCCGCCGATTAGATATGGCGGGTAAGTGCCACCGGTGTCTATTGCGTACTGCTCTAGTGTGAGCTGAATGTCGTGGAGATTGCTCTTAATCTCGGCCTCTTTGACCTTATCACGGTTTCCGTATCCACAGAGGGGTGGCCCTCCGATAGCCCAGAGCACGAATAGCACAAGAGCGATAATCACCCAGTCGGACCATCTGGGAGTGAGCCGCTTGGTCATGCATCCTTTACGGGTTTCGCCGACCGGGGTGTCTCCAGTACGCTCAGAATCTGTCTTTTCCATATCGTCTCCCCAAATTAGTTGTGCGACAGCTATACATGAATGTTCGCGGGAAGCCGGCTGGCTTATGTTCCCCTCGGGCGCTCGTCGCGCCCCCTGCAATGATAGACCAGCGTGCGGCGGTTTGGTTCCGGATTCGGGGCGGAGTCCACCGACTATCCGGTAAAACACGCTATAATCGTGCGACTTCATCGCGCCGGGGCGCGAGACTGATAAAACGTCAGTGTTTCTGCATTTACTGATGGAGGATGGCAAATGAGAAGCTGTAAATCCCTGTGGGTCATTGCGCTGCTGCTGATACTCCTGTTTTCCACATCCGCGTTCGCCCAGGAGCAGGAGACGCCGGAGGATGCGCCGGAAGCCGTAGTGGCCGTGGAGCCTGAAGCGCCGGTCGAAGAACCCGCGCCGGCGCCCGCCGAGGAAGAGGAGGAGAAGTGCGCCTTCGACAAAGCCATTGAGGACTTCGAGTGCATTCCCGGCCTGTTCACGCTCTATTTCAAAGAGGATGAGCTAAAAGTGCTGCTGGAGCTTGCGCCGGAGCAGCTCGATGAAATCTACCTGTGCAACATCACCGTTGAAGCGGGCGACGGGTATTTTCTGGATTCGGGCGCGATGCTGGGCAACTTCCCATTTGCTTTCAAGCAGGTGGGTAAAAAGGTGCAGTTCATTCAGAAGAATGTTTCGTACCGCGCCGATCCGGAGTCGCCGCTTGCGCGCGCGATACCCCGGGGCGTGACGGATTCCGTGCTGGCGTCGTCGCCTATTGTGGGCGAGCCGCACCCGGAGACGAAGCACATACTCGTCGACGCGGGAGCGTTTTTCCTGCAGGACATCATCGGTGTGGGCATCTGGCTGGGCGAAGCCGCAGGATACGGATTCGACCCATCGGAGACCTACTTCGGGTTTGTTAAGTCCTTCCCGCTGAACACGGAGATTGAGGTCGTCGCGCACTTCACGGGAATGGGCTTGGAGTCTACGGGACGCGCGATTCCCGACAGCCGCAGCCTGCAGCACCGCTACCGCTACAGCCTGTGCGCCCTGCCGGACGATGGTTACATGCCGCGCCTGGGTGACGACCGCATCGGCTACTTCATGACGTATTACAGGGATTACGACGCGCTGGCGGCAGACCTGCCGTACAAGTACTACATTGAGCGCTGGCGGCTGGAAAAGAAGTTTCCACACCAGGACGTGAGCCCGCCCAAGAAGCCCATCGTCTACTGGCTGGAGAACACGATTCCCTATGAATACCGCGATGCGGTGCGCGCGGGGATTCTGGAATGGAACACCGCGTTTGAAAAAATCGGCTTCAAGAACGCGGTTGAGGTAAAACAGATGCCGGACGACGCGGACTGGGATCCGGCGGACATCCGCTACAACGTCATCCGCTGGATTGTCATGCCCGGCTCGGGATACTGCGTGGGGCCGTCAACGGCGGACCCGTTTACCGGCGAGATTTTCGGGGCGGATGTCCGCATGTGCGCCGATATTGTGCGGTGGATTACCGCTGAGTTTATAGAGACGGTTGAGCCGCTGTTGGAGCCTTCGACTACCGCGCAAAAGCCGCCGCAGTTTTTAGGCAACAGACAGATTCCGTACGCCGACAACTACGCCGAAGGCAAGATGCACGAGGCGGCGTTTGGGTTGAGCCTGCTGAGTGCCCGAAGCGGAATGAGCCTTGATTCGCCGGAGGGGAAGCAGTTCGTCTTTGACGCCATTAAAGATCTGGCCACGCACGAGGTCGGGCACACGCTGGGCCTGCGGCACAACTTCAAAGCCAGCACAGTGCACACGTTGCGCGAGATGCACGATCGGAGTGTCACCGATGTTGAAGGTGTCTCCGGCTCGGTGATGGACTACAACACGGTTAACATCGCGCCTGTAGGCGAGCCGCAGGGCGAGTACTGGCAGACTACGCTTGGCACGTGGGACTACTTCGTGATTGAGTACGGATATAAGGCGATTGACGCCGATTCGCCGGAGGATGAGCTGGCGGAGCTGGAGAAGATAGCCGAGCGCTCGGGCCTGCCCAAGCTGGTTTTCGGCACGGACGAAGACGCGGCCGGTGGGTCGCCCGTGAGCACCGATCCGCTGTGCAGTATGTGGGATATGGGCTCCGACCCGATAGCCTTTTTCCGGCAGCGCATAGAGCTGGGAGAGGAGCTGCTCAGCGTGCTGGAGGAGAAATTCGAGAAGGAAGGCGAGCGCTACCAGAAGCTGCGCTGGGCATTCGGCAGCGTTATCTATCCTTACTGGGCGGGCGCATACACCGTTCCCAAATATATCGGCGGCGTTTATCAGGACCGCGCGCACATCGGCGATCCCAGCGGCAAGCTGCCGTTTACGCCGGTTCCGGCCGCCAAGCAGCGCGAAGCGATGAGCTTCCTGACGGAGCACGTTTTCGGCTCGGACGCGTTTGACTTCCCGCCGGAGCTGATGCGGAAGCTGGTCGCCGAGCGCTACCCGGATTTTGAAGGCACGGTCTACGAGCGCGAGCGCGTAGATTACCCGCTGCACTCGATGGTGCTGCGCATCCAGAGTTTCGCGCTCCAGCGGCTGTATCATCCGCTTACGCTCAACCGCATGGTTGACCTGCCGCTGCACTATGAGAAGGGCGAGGACACGTTCACGATGCCGGAGATGTTCCAGGAGCTGCGGTTCGCCATCTGGTCGGAAGTGTATAGCCAAAGCGACGTAGACAGCTTCCGGCGCAACCTGCAGCGTGAACACCTGGGGATTCTTACCGGCATTGTGCTGGGCATGATGGACGTCCCGCCGGACGCGACGAGCCTGGCGCGGGCGGACATGGTTGCGCTGCGCGGCGGCATCGCGGCATCGCTACGAAAGGGCGGCCTGGACGCTGCAACATCGGCCCATCTCGACGAATGCCTGGCACGCATAGACGCCGCGCTGGAAGCGTCCATGCTGCGTGGGTTCTGATAGCAGCGCGCTGCAATCTCAAGAGAGAGGACGGCACGGGGACGGACAATGCTCACGGGCATACACTTCTTGCTGACGTACACCTGCAACTGGGAGTGCGACCACTGCTTTTTATTCTGCGGGCCGTCGTCCGAGGGCACGTTCACTATCAGGCAGGTGCGTGAGGTGCTCGACGAAGCGGCGAAGCTGGGAAGTGTCGAGACCATTTACTTTGAGGGCGGCGAAGCGTTTTTGTATTACCCGCTGATGGTCGAGGGCATCAGGCTGGCGCGCGAGAAGGGCTTTCAGGCCGGCATCGTCACGAATTCCTACTGGGCGACCTCGGAAGAGGACGCGGAACTGTGGCTCAAGCCGCTGGTTGGCTTAGGGATATCGGACCTCAGCATTAGCGACGATGAATACCACTATGCTAAAAACGGCGTGAGTCCGGCACAACATGCGCTGGCCGCGGCCAAGAAGCTGGGATTGCCGGTGGGATCAATATGCATCGAGAAGCCGCGCGTTGAGGACACGAGCAAGGCGAAGGAGAAGGGCGCGCCGGTAGTGGAGGGCGGCGCGATGCTGAAGGGCAGGGCGGTGGAAAAGCTCATAGAAGGCCTGCCCCGGCGTCCCTGGGACGAGTTCACCGATTGTCCGTTTGAGGATCTGGAGAGCCCGGGACGTGTACACGTGGATCCGTTCGGGCACGTGCATCTGTGCCAGGGGCTGAGTATGGGGAATATGCGGGAGATGCCGCTTGCGGAACTGGTGAGTAACTACGATGCGGCCAAGCATCCCGTGTGCGCAGCGCTTGTTCGCGGTGGGCCGGCGGAGCTGGCAAGGCAGTACGAGCTGGAGCACGAAGACGCCTACGTTGACGCCTGCCACTTCTGCTATCTGATGCGTAAAGCGCTGGTGGATAAGTTCCCCGAATATCTAGCGCCCAGGCAGGTATACGGACTGGAGTGACATCTTAAAGAAGCAAGGACAGAAGGTGAGTGCGGTGGATTCTGAACTGAGCATCGTAACCGGCGCGTTTTCCTACACGGGCAGTTACATCGCACGGGAGCTTCTGGCGCGCGGGATGCGTGTGCGCACACTCACTAACCATCGGGAGCGGGCCGGCATGTTTGAGGGCCAGGTGGAGGTCAGGCCGCTAGAGTTTTCCCATCCGGCGCAGCTCGTAGAGAGCATGAGGGGCGCATCCGTCCTCTACAATACGTTCTGGATCCGCTTCGCCCGCAAATCAATGACCTTCGAACGGGCCGTGGAGAACACGAAAGCCCTGCTGGACGCGTCTGTGGAAGCGGGCGTGCAGCGTGTCGTGCACGTAAGCGTCACCAATCCCGATATAGAATCGGACCTGCCGTATTTCCGGGGCAAAGCAGAAGCGGAGCTCGCGGTGGCGAATTCGGGGCTTTCGCACGCAATCCTGCGTCCGGCGGTGCTCTACGGGGCGGACGGCGTTCTTATCAACAATCTGGCGTGGCTGATGCGCCTGTTTCCCGTGTTTCCGGTGCCGGGGGATGGGAAGTACCGGATGCAGCCGGCTTTCGTCGAAGACTTCGCGAAGCTTGCGGTGTCGTGCGGCGGTGAGACGATGAGCTACACGCTTGACGCAGTGGGGCCGGAGACATTTAGCTTCAACGAGTTGCTCAGGCTCATCGCCGGTAGCGTGAACCGGCGCGCGCTGCTCATTCACCTACCGCCGGAAATGGCGGTGTGGCTTTCGCGCGTGCCCGGGCTGGTGCTGAGAGACGTGCTGATGACGCCTGATGAGGTGAAGGGGTTAAGCCGGAATCTGCTTGCCTCTTCGAGCATACCCACCTGCTCGACGCGGCTTAGCGACTGGATGAAGGAGAACGCCGGGCGCTTCGGACGGCGCTATATAAACGACTTCGCGCGGCACTACCGGTAAGTCATTACGGGCAGTGCTCGTTGAGCACGTGCTGGGAAGTGTATCATTTTTGTGTTTTGCGGGGTATATCGAGTCTAACTGTGGCAGGAGGTTGTGACTGTGTATATAAAGTGGTCAGAGGATCTGTCGGTGGGTGTGGAGCTAATCGATGAGCAGCACAAAGAGATGTTCAACCGGATAAACCGGTTGCTGCGGGCAATCGGCGAGATTGGAGGTGCGGAGCAGGTGGTTGCCACGGCTGATTTTCTGCAGGATTACGTTGTTCAGCACTTCGCTGCAGAGGAAGAGCAGATGGTGTTGCACGAGTACCCGGGATTGGCGAGCCACAAGGAGCATCACGAGTACTTCCGGGGCCAGGTGGAGGATCTCCGCCAGAGACTGGCGGAGCAGGGCCCTGATGAGAAGCTGCTCATCGAGGCGCAGGAGTTGCTCGTCAACTACCTCCGCGACCATATTCTCCAGGTGGATATGCTCCTGGGAAGATTCCTCAAGGAGAAGATGTAGCGGTTTCGGGCGGTATCCAGAAACCGCCCGGCACGCGTCGCCCCTTACTAGCTGGCATCGGACTTGTCGTCTGCTGCGCCCGCTACGCACAGACTAGCAGCGTGCCCCGTATGCGTTTCCACATCCGGTAAGCGTTCCCCCTGTGCTAGAATCAGCGCGCTGGAGGGAGCGGGAGATACCATTCTCTGCGGCAGGGGTATGTGGGCTGGCACGATGACTACTCTCATTATCGCCACAGGCACGGGGGCTTTCGTTGTAGCGCTACTGGTAACTCCGCTGCTTCTCGCGCTGTGCCGAAGATTCAGGCTCTATGACGTCTCAAACGCCCGGAAGGTCCATCATGGGGAAAAACCCCGGCTCGGTGGAGTCTCGATATTCATTGCGACGCTGGTCAGCATAGGCTACATTGCTATAGTAATGGATCCCAACCTTATTCCGCTGTCGCGCACCCAGCTGTTTGCCCTGATGGGCGGAGCGGTGCTGTTTTTCGCCCTGGGGCTGGCGGACGACCTGTGGCACCTTTCGGCGCGGGTGAAGTTCAGTCTCCAGATCGTCTTCGCGCTCGCGGTCGCTTGGGCGGGAATTAATGTCGGCACTCTGTTTGGCACGGTGATGCTGCCCACCTGGTTCAGCTATGTGCTCACAGTTTTCTGGATCGTCGGTATCGTCAACACCATCAACTTCGTAGACGGACTGGACGGGCTTTCTGCAGGTATCAGCTCGGTAGCGTTTCTGGCGATTCTGGTGCTGTCGCTTGCCCGTGGGGATTACTTTTTCTCGCTCGTGAGCCTGGCGGTGCTGGGAGCGCTGCTCGGGTTTCTGCCCTACAACTTTTATCCCGCGCGCATCTTCCTGGGCGATGGCGGAGCGCTGCTGATTGGCTACTATCTCGCCACAATCGCGCTTCTGGGCTTTTTCAAGCAGACGACGGTGATCGCGTTCCTGCTGCCGTTGCTTATCCTGCTGGTGCCCATTGCGGACACGACGTTTGCCATTCTGCGGCGATTGGTGGCGGGAAGGCCCATCACGTCGCCCGACAAGAAGCACATACACCATCGGCTGCTTTTCTTTGTGAACCGCCGGCGGCGGCAGCAGATGCTCCGTAACGGCGAGATTATTGACGATACCGCCCGGAGTTTCATAGAAGGCCTGGCGCATCGCAATACCGTGCTGATTTTATATCTTGTGTCATTCGCATTCGCGGCGGTCGCCGTGTGGCTCGGGCTGCGGACATAGCCAGTGGGGATATGCGTGAAGACTGCATGAAGCGGCTTTTCACGTCTCGGTGGACGGGCATGGGGCACTCCTCCACCTGTACCGGCCGCGTAGTGGTTCGTTACGCCACCATGCTCTCAGCCGGAGTTGCGAAACCGAGGCACTTCCGGTAGATTATGCGGAACTTCGGGTGACAACGGTACCCGACTCAGAACTTATGCATCGGCCAAAGGGCAGTAACGCAAACGAACATATCCGCGTCACTCCGCGCGAGGCTACGGTCATTCTTGCGCCGTACATTGGCAGCAAGTTCTGGGAGCAGTTCAGCCTGGTAATTCCCATCGTCGCCTATCTGGTGCTGTTCCAGGTGATAGTGCTGCGAGAGAGCGTGGAGCAAGCCCTCCAGATAGGCTGGGGCGTATTTTGCGTGATAATCGGCCTCATGTTCTTCATGGAAGGCTTGCGGTTGGGCCTGATGCCCTTCAGCGAACGGATTGGCGCAGGGCTTCCGCAGAGCGCGACGCTTCCTGTCGTCCTGGGATTCGCCTTTCTCGTGGGGATCGGGGCGACGCTCGCTGAACCCTCCATTGGTGTCCTGAGGTCAGCCGGCGCCTGGATTGATCCTGAGAGGGCACCGCTGCTTCACCATATTCTGAACCATCAGAGCACGCTTCTTGTTGTTTGCATCGGCATCGGTGTCGGCATAGCCGCGCTTCTTGGAATCCTGCGCATCATCCGCGACTGGCGGCTGGGCGTATTGATAGTGCCCACAGTCATTGCCGCGCTTGCGCTCACGGTGATTGCTTCCCTGAACGAGACGACCGCGTCGATAGTGGGTCTGGCCTGGGACAGCGGTGCGGTAACCACGGGGCCGGTTACGGTTCCGCTGGTGCTTGCGCTGGGCATCGGCCTCGCTGCCGCTGTCGGGCGTGCTGATACCGGAAAAGCGGGATTTGGAATCGTTACGCTCGCTTCGCTTTTCCCGATAATCGCGGTGCTTCTTCTGGGGCTTTCACTATATCATTTCGGCGGTTCCGACCTTTCAGCCGTGGGGGATATCGCGGGAGTGGTGGGGGCTGAGGGTGCAGCCCCGGTGAGCATAGGCAGCGCGCTCCTTTCATCGCTCGTTTCGGCGTTCCAGGCGATTGTACCCTTGGTCATTTTCCTGTATCTGGTGCTGGCGTTTCTCGTGCGGATACCACTGGAGCATCCCCGGGAAGTGTGGCTGGGGATCGCTTTCACCGTTGTGGGCATGTTCATTTTCAACCTCGGCCTGAATACAGGCCTTTCTCCACTCGGCGCGCAGGTGGGAATCACACTGCCGTTTGCGTTCAATCCGCCTGGCGAAGCGCTTATCGGTGAAGTGGTCGGGCGAATAGTGACTGTTATCTTCGGCTTCCTGATGGGCTACGGAGCGACGCTTGCCGAGCCGGCGCTCAACGCGCTGGCAATCAAGGTCGAGGAGATAACCGTTGGTGCGTTCAAACGAAGCCTCCTGATGCATACGGTCGCCTTCGGAGTAGGCATCGGCATTGCGCTCGGCGTTACGAAGCTGCTGTTTGGGATTTCACTCGTCTGGTTCCTGCTCCCGCTTTATATTCTGCTTCTCCCGATAACGGCGATTTCCAGCGAGGCGTTTGTCAACATTGGATGGGACAGCGCGGGCGTCACTACAGGCCCGATCACGGTTCCGCTGGTGATTGCGCTGGGCCTGGGGCTTGGCAGCGCGATGAACGTCGTGGAGGGTTTTGGAATCCTGGCGATGGCGTCGGTATGTCCGATCATTGCAGTGCTAACAATGGGGCTTCTTGCCGGGAGAAGGAGGGAGAGGCAGGAAGAGCCCGTGGAAGATGAGGAGGATATCTGAAGATGACTAATGAAACGGTAGAGAAGGAGACCGCTTCTCAGGTGAAGAGGGGTATCATGACGGGCAAACTCGACCTCATATTTTGCATCGTCCAGCGGGGCCGGGCGGATAAGATTATCAAGAAAGCTTTGAAAGCCGGTGCCGGTGGCGCAACCACATGGTTCGCACGCGGCTCAGGCATCCGTGAGAAGCTGGGACTTCTCGGCATCGCCATATCGCCGGAGAAGGAAGTCATTATGGTGGTCACACCGCCCGAGCTGACGGAGAACGTCTTTGCGGCGATTGTCTCTGCGGGGAAGCTTGACGTGCCGGGCCAGGGGCTGGCGTTCGTCACCGAGATCAAGCAGCTTGCGGGCATCTTCGGCGGACCGGATGCTATTGAAGAGGAAGATACGCCCGAACATAAGACGTAACGCCGCCGGACGCTGAAAGCACGCCAGTGCGTGTCGCTTTACTCGGCTGTGCACGCTAAAACACTGCTCACCAGCGGGCTGTCGCCGTCGAACGTGACCTGCACGATATAGCGTCCGGGAAAGACGTCCGGCAAAGGGCCTTTGCTGCGGGAGAATTCCCAATCGTAGCGCTCCTCGCTGCGATTCACACCGCACCATCCCTTCGTGTGCGGTACGCCCAGATGGTCGCCGATGTCCTGCCGCCTGAGCGCAGTGATGCGCTTGCTTAAGAATCCGATGCGCTGTGCCGGGTCGTCGTAGCGCCGCCGCACGTAAAGGCTTATGACCCGTCCGCGGTCGCCAAGCACGATGAGGTCGAAGCTGGTCAGGCGCGGGTCAGTGACCGGGAAACGGCGCCCGAATTCCTCTGAATCGATACTCTCAGTGGGAGGCTCTCCGCCGCCCTCATAGTAGAGATGGTCGCTGCCTCGGGAGCGCACGATGATGCCCGGCGTACCGAATGTCGCCTGGACTTTGGCGGTGTTCCATGCCAGCACCTCGGCGAAGCTAAACTCCGGTGGTTTCGCCGGTTCGCCGCCCTTGATGATGTCGCAGGACGCAAGAACGGCTAGGGCGACAAGCAGGCAAACGGCTTTACGCGACACTATCACGCTCCCATTATAGTAAGGAGCGCGCCCACCGAAGCGGACGCGCTCCATTCCTCTTAATTAAGGCTTCGAAACTAGTACAGCACCGGCCAGCCAACTGCGAGGTCAATGGGGCCGGGTTGGTCCAGGGAGGCTATTAGAGGCTTGCCCTCAAATTCTCGCAAGCACACATCCCAGGTACCCGGATCCCAATCAACAGCGATAAGATGCTTCCACCACTCGGTCTCATCAGCGGGAGCATTGTTTATCGCGCGGGCCAGCCAGAACTCGTCAGCAGTGCTATTAACGTAGAGAACCATCGGTTCGCCGCTATACCAGATTACCGAACTGCTTCGGCCGACCGTATCCGTGCCGCCATCCTCAAGCGTGTAGGTAACCCAGTCACCTGCTCCGGGGTAGGCGACGGTTGCCCGAGCGAACTTGAGGTCGTTGTTGGTGTCATCGTAGTAGGTTACCAAGGGGAATCTCTCACCCCCTAAGCCGCCGGCGCTTGAATAAGGGTTCATGGCGGTGTGTCGGCCTACGTAATTCACGCCTCCGCCATCGTCTATAACATCCAAGGACCAGCTTGTCGGCGGCCAGGCGTCGGAAAGCGCCCATCGCAGGTTGCCGTTTGTAGCGTCGTGGTGGCATATACCCACCCGATAATCTCCGCCGAACATTCCGTTCCAAATAGCGGTAATCGAAATGTCCATACCTACGGCAGCGGTGTTATCAATGGTTTCTAAGGTCCAGTTGCCGGGGACGGTGGGGATTCCAGTCGCGCGCGCGATTTTGAGCGCGGTGTTGGTCTGGTCGTAATAAGCTATCACCGTGTGGCGTGTACTGGGGAAAAAGCCCTCGGTGAAACTCGTCATTGACGGGTAGTTGCCCACAGTCCCGGTGTTGTCAACCACGTGGATGTCCCAGTGGCTTGAGCTAGACGGATGGGTCCTATCAGCCCGAGCAAACTTCAGGTCGCCGTTGGTGAGGTCGTAGTAGGCGATGGCGGGACGACCGCCCACAACGTACAAAGACAGACGGTAGCCGACATTGACGCCTCCGGGACCGTCCCCGCCGTCGTCAACGGTATGCGTTTCCCAACACTCTGCCGACATGGCGGGAAGAGACGTCGCATAGCTATAGAGAAGGAGGTCGTCGCTGTTGTCGAAGTGGGCTACCGCCGGCAGTCCCCCAACGATTGCCAGGGATGACGAGTCACCGACCATGTTTGGTGACGCGCACGCGGCAAAGAGCTCGAACCGGTAGAGGTTGACTTGGCAGGTGGCCTCGGTGATAGCTCCACCTTCGTCCTGAACTCGCACAGCCGAAGTGATGACTCGCGCATTTCCCGAAACGGCATAGTCGTATGTGGCATCAGGGCCGAAGCCGCCAAAATAGCCGTTGCCGTCAGGATCCCAAGCATATTGTAGCGTGGTTCCTTCCGGGTCGTAGCTTTCCGAAGCGTCCAGTGTCACGTGCTCATAGTCACCAGACAAGCCCCTGAACACTGTGTCTTCGTCCACGCTGAGGAACGCCACCGGCGGCATGTTCGCCGGGTCTGCCAGGACTTGCACGCTCACCGTGTCCACGGCCCAGGCGCCGTCGTTGTCGGTGACGCGGAACTTGGCGTTGTAGAGGCCGGCATCGGGATAACTGTGCGCCAGCGGGCTGGGATTGGTGGGCGAGGAGTCGTCAAACGTTCCGTCGCCGTCAAAGTCCCACGCATAGTCCGCAATAGTCCCGTCGTCGTCTTCAGCGACAAGCGTGAACTCAACCGCAAGCGGCGGTGGGCCGCTCGATATGTCAACCGTTGCCAGCACCACCGGGCGGAAATTCCCCGTGATGAACAGGCTAATGGCGGAGAGCGAGAAGCCACCCTCGGACGTGTGCGCCCTGATCGCCGGACGGATGACGCCGAGATCGTTCGTGTCAGCCTCCGCCATGCCAGTCGCGTCATCGGTGAAGTCCCACACGCCGTCGCCGTCAAGGTCCCAGTCGTAGGTCTCAGCGCCGGTGGCGGTAAGCTCGATCACGTCGTTGCGCACGCCTGACGCGGCGGTCGCGGTAAGCTCCACGGATGGCATATCACCCGCAAGCGGAGTCTCCGTCACAGGATCTGAGAGTTCAGATTCGTTGCCGCTAATATCCACCGCTGTAAGCGTCACTTCGACTTCATCCGCGCACGGAATCACAATGGTTGTTCCGCCCTCGATGTAGTCGAGCACTTCCACGCCGTTCGCGTATATCCTGTATCCCGCGAGATCGCCCGCTGCGACGTTGTTCCATTCCGCGAACACGCCGCCTGCAATCTGTGTCAATGTCGGCGCGTCGGGAATCGGCGGCGCTTCGGTGTCGGCTGAATCGCGCACATTGGTGCCCAATGCGACGACGTCAAAGCTCGCCCCGTCGTACGCCACGACCGCAAGCATCAAGCTGCCTATTACCGATGTGTATTCCGCATCAGGCACATTGAACCGCACGTGCGTGGCTGCAAACGGCCCGCGCCAGTGCCACGTGTTCACCGAATAATCGCCCACGCCGATGTAATATGCGCTGCCGTTGTGCAGATTCACGTCGGCGGTGATCGTCCCCGGCTGCTCAGTTCCCATCGGCAGGCGGTATATGGCGTAGGAAACAAGTTCTTCGCCGGCCGCGCCGCTGGCAAACGACGAAGCCTCGCCGAAGTCGGTCACGTCACCGGCTTCAAGATACCGCTCGATGCCGGAGGCGAAGATGCTGTCGAAGTTGAGATTGCTGGAAGCCTTCGGCGGCACTATATGCCCGTTCGCATCCAGCTCCTCCCACGGCTGCAGCTGATCTTCCGGTAGGCCCGAAGGCCAGGTGATCTGCTGTTCCATCGCCACAGGCTCGACGGCCTGCTGCGACCCGACGCCTAAAATCGTCGGCACGCGTTTTGATCCCTGCCCGCAGGCAAGCAGCCCCAAAAGAAGAACCGCCAGCAGTGCTGTTATGGCAATCTTCAGATTAATCCTCATCATGTTCACCTCGTTTCAGTTAATACTATGGTGTTGCTCTTATCGGGGCAGCTCAAGCCGTACCCCAAACAGTGTTCGCAATCGGTTACGGTGGCGGCAGTCCTTCCACACGGAAGTACAGCCGGTTGCTCACCAGATCTTCTTCCGCCGTCGCGTACACGTCGAAGTCGCCGATCAGGTCGCCCGACGGCGTTACAGTGTAAGGCACCGTGTCGGTCACATCGCCAACGAACGGCGGGTCCAGATGGAGCACGATGTCTTCCGTAAACGGGTCGCCCTGCTCGTCCTCCACGCCTATCTCGTAGGACGTGTCTGCCAGCACGACGTATGGCAGATCAGGCGTGCCTTCGCCGCTCTCGGCTGCGGTCACCAGATAGATGACCAGGCCGCCGCCGCCGCCGGGCACAATGTGCACAGGCACGCCTTCAATGCCTTCCACGGAGTCGGCATCAAGCGGCACCACTCGGTACCACTCATAGGCCGGAGCCTCGCCCAGATCGTAGGTGAACCGCAGCCCGCCGATAGCCTCTACAGCATCCGTCTCGATGGAGGCCGTGCCTACTTCAGCGTAGCCGGTCTCCATGTCCGCGGACCCCTCAACCCGGTACTCGGCCACGTCAACGCCATAGTTCACGGCAATGGGCGTGATGTCAGCGATGTCAACTGCGCCGTTCAGGCTGCCGTCAATGTGCGTGGCTTCGGGATAGGTGATAATGTCCTTGCCGTAGTGCACGGCAATGGGCGTGATGTCCGCTATCCCCACTTTGCCACTGAGGTCGTAGTCGCCAAGGCTGCGATACAGCCAGGTGAGGAAATAGTGGTCCGCACCTTCTACATCCTCAATGTAGTAATTTAGCGGGTCCACACGGTTGTTGTCACCGGTCGGTGGAGTGCTGACAGTGCGGTCGATTCCCCGCGCAAGCAGCGCCTCTTCAAGCGCGTCCTTCAGCTCCTCAAACAGCGCAGGATCAACGCCATCGGGCGTTTCGAGCGCGTCAAGTTCGGATGAGAATGCGCTCTGGTCGGCGGAAAAGCCGGAAGCAGGTCCTGTTGTCTTCGCCCCGGAACAGCTGATGAGTGACACCGCGAATGCGGCGGTCACAAACATGATAAACGCACGCAATGCGAAAGCTGAGTTTGTTCTCACTTCATCCTCCCGAGAATGGCAGGCATTATAGCAGGTTTGCCAGGAGCGGCGGGCTTGACATCGACAATAGAGTGCGTATAATGCACCGTCCTGGTGCCCATAGCGGAGAGGCCACACCCGTTCCCATCCCGAACACGGCAGTTAAGCTCTCCAGCGCCGATGATACTGCGGAGGGTAACCCCGTGGGAAAGTAGGTCGGTGCCGGGGTTTTTTTTATCCTGCAGCAGACCAATCCACGCGAGATTCCCCGCGTTTGGTTTGAGCTATCCCCCCGAAGGGAATAATCCTTTACCAGGAATTCATGGAGGGGAGTGATGGCGAACTCAATCTGTCATGTGGAGATTCCTACGACGGATCTCAGTGAATCCAAGCGATTCTATGAGGAGGCTTTCGGCTGGAGCGTGACAGTCGAGCCGGACGGAAACTACGCAATGTTCAGTCCGGGCGAAGGCGAACTCGGTGGAGGCTTAGACCCGAGCATCCCTGTAGGCGAGGGCGGCGTGGTGGCTTACATCAAAGTTGAGGACATACCGGCAGCTCTCGCGAGCATCGCCGAGTGCGGCGGCTTGGTCGTCAAGGAGAAGACCCAGATTTCGCCCGAATACGGGTTCTACGCCCTGTTCAAGGACTGCTGCGGCAACAAG
Source organism: Planctomycetales bacterium (assembly GCA_030606285.1). Lineage (GTDB taxonomy): Bacteria > 4484-113 > 4484-113 > 4484-113 > 4484-113 > JAGGTK01. The sequence continues at coordinate 33,154 of JAUWGS010000004.1, forward strand.
CTGGGGCTTTGGTCAAGCACGTAGCGCAGGCTGCCACACATCCGGCGATTCCTGCGGTATAATCACAGGGAAGGAATCTTCTTCAGGAGAAGGCAGGGAGGGATTAATGGTGGCCCAGTCCAAGAAACTTTTGTTGTGCGCATTGATTCTGGCGAGCGCAGCGGTCATCTTCTCAAGCTGCGCAGGGGATTCGCGCGGCGCGTACATGCCGTCACTGGAAGGGATGGATGCAGCTCGTGACGGCGGTTTGCAGGAGTGCCTGTACGGTGACCCAGTTTCGCTTGATAACGCGCTGGTAGAGCTTGGCGCTCTAGAGGCTCCAGATGGTGTCGATCCTGCGCTGTTTGGGGAGCTAAAGGATGCGCTGCGAGAGGCGCTTGTGGCTCGCAAAGTCGGTAAGCTCATCTCCAGTCCGCCGGTCGGCAGCGACAACCAGGTTACTGACATTAAGTCCCGCGATAATGGCAACGGCACGTACGATCTGACCTGGTACTACCGAAACCTCGGCGACTACGACCAGGACGGAGCCGTGGGCATCAGCGACATAACGCCTTTGGCCATGCACTACAATGAACCCGTCGAGCTATGGGACTCGATTCAGGACATCGTTGACGGGAGCCGCAATCTGGTAGTTGATATCAGTGACATCACGCCCATCGCGATGTACTACGGTGTTGAGATGGCGGAATACGTGGTGGAGCACGCGCCTGCGGCCGGCGGCGCCTGGACCCCGATTGACAGCGTGGGGATTGACGAGGGACAGGGAGAAGGCCGCCTGGAGTTTACAGCCACGATTACACCCGAACCCGGCAATCTTTTCTTCCACGTTGTTCCCTGCGACAGCGAGGAGAATCGGGGGATTGAGTCGCAGGTGCTTGATCTTTCGAGCGACTCGCCTAACATCCTCGCTGTTGAGCCCCAGACCGGTGAAGTCAGTGAAGTCGTGGAATTCACCGCCACTGTCGCAGGTAAAACGCCGTTTGAATACTCGTGGGATTTCGGCGGCGGCGCGACACCCAACACGTCGGAAGAAGCTGCGCCTTCGGTGGAGCTTGGACCGGCGGGCGACTTCGAGGCTTCACTCACCGTTGCCAATTCTCTCGGCGAAGACGTCTACGACTTCACACTGTCCGTTGAGAGCACTGTGGAATACGACGAAGAGGAGAACAACGACGGCACCGGTGAAGCCAACGAGCTGCCGGGATTCGACTTCGCGGGATTCATCTGCAATCTGGGTGTAGGTGGCTACGACGGCGATAGCAGCGACTACTTCGAGTTCACAGTCACCGAAGCAGGGACGGTTGAGCTGACGATGACGCTGGATTCCGCTACGGGCGACCTGGAGATTCAATTGCTGGACACCGACGGCACGACGGTTCTCGATTATTCAAACACGGCGGGCGACACGGAGTTCGTCAGCTACGTGTTACCCGTCGCTGGCACCTATTACCTGCATTGCCTGGCGCACAGCGGGAACTCGGATTACACGATAGACGGCACGTTTGAGATCACTGTGGAATACGATGAGTCCGAGAATAACGACGACGTTGGCGAGGCCAATGAACTTCCGGAGTTTGATTTCGCGGATTTTACCGGCAATCTGGGCACCGGCGGCTATGACGGCGACAATAGCGACTACTTCCAGTTCACGGTTGACGAGGAGGGAGCGGTTGAACTGACGATGACGCTGGATTCCGCTACGGGCGACCTGGAGATTCAGTTGCTGGACACCGACGGCACGACGGTTCTTGATTACTCGGATACAGCCGGTGACACGGAATTCATCAGCTACGAGCTACCCGGCGCCGGCACCTATTACCTGCACTGCCTGGCGCACAGCGGATACTCCGACTATACGATAGACGGCACGTTCGAGGGGCATGGGCCTGCAGTGCCGCACGTGCTTTTCGTATCCCCGCAGGTCGTTGAGCAGAACGTAGAGACCGAGCTTACACCTGTAACTACCGGCCAGCCGACTTCTTACTTATGGTCCTTCGGTCCGGGAGGGCTTCCACCCATCAGCACGGACGAACAGCCGCTTGTGACGTTCGGCATACCCGGTGAATGCGATTGCAGCCTGACCGTGACCAATGCACTGGGTGACGACACCTGCAACTTCGTCGTGCTCGTGCCTGAGGCGACTGATACCAACATGATAATCCTGATGCCGGCCAGAATACAGGCGGATGTCGGAGATATTGTAGGTGTGACCGTCTATGCGTGGGACATCGCGTTTCCTCTTGCCTATCTGGACGGCTGCGAGTTCACGTACAGCGCTGAGCTTTTGCCCGTGGGTGATAGCGAGAATCTCGGGGCGCCGGGCGGTGAACAGGACGATAAGGACGGTTTCTGGACTGCCATGCCTGACAATGTGCTGTGGGGGGTTATGATGGCGCCGAACATCAGCGCGAATGTGTCGTCAATAGGCTTCCCGCCTACAGGAGTGCCGGCTGGAACTTCAGGAGCGCTGTTCAACCTGCAGTTCACGGCTGAATATGTGGGTACAGCCAGCCTCCAGTTTGAGCACGAGGATACGCACTATGCCGAACCTGATTTCACCCAGCACTTCTTCGATGTGGAGGTTGACTGCGACGTGGATATCATCTGACGCGGGCGGCAAATTGCCCGGAGCAGCTTTGACGGAGGCCGTGTTATCATTGGCTTATGAAGCGACTGAGACAGGTTTGCTCGCTGAGCTTAGCAGTTATACTCGCCATTATCGTTTCTGCCTCCACTCAATCATCACAGCCACATTCAGCCTCCAATACAAGCACCACCGTTCCTGTTGAAAATGCTGCTGACTACTCAGAGCTGGAGCTTCCGGTAGAGTGGGAGATTCCGTTGTGCGAAATACTCGGCGGAGACTACTACGCCTGGGATATTACTCCCGACGGAAGATTCGTTGCCGGTATGACAAACAAGGTTGTTTCTCCCGGGAGAACCCACGCCTTTCTCTTCCGATACGACCGGGAAACGGGAGACCTGCGCGAGTTCGATCTTACGCGCTTTAACAAGTGGTTAAGACCCGGGCGTACAACTGACCGGTGGAATAGCCAGCCTACAAGCCGCCTCTACCACTGGTATTTCGACGGTTGGATAACGCTGCTCAGGCCGGACGGACGCCAACTGCTTCTTGGCGGCGCAAGCGGTTATCGCTATGTGTGGGCGTTCGACCTTGAGAAGATACGCCCGCAATGGTATCAGAAGCTGGGTGGCATCTCCAGTTGCGCGTTGTGGATTCCTGAAAAGCGCTGGTGGCTGCACGGGGACACCAATGGGGATTTGCGCGTTTTCACCGAGGAGGGACGGCTGTTATATGCCAAGCGCCTATCGTATGTCACTACTGCGATTGCCAGGGGCTTCGACAGTGACACTGTATTCGTATTCGGCCATGAATCTTACGTTCGCGAACTCAATTTGCGCGATTTCGCTGTATCAGAGCATCCATCTCCATACCCGACGGGCATCCCCGGTGGATTCGCCATCGCGCCAAGCGGGCACTTCGCTTCAACGGGATCGCGCAGGCAAACCTATCCTCCGTATCCCTACATTTTCTATCGCAGGGGCGAATCCGGACAGGACTGGCGGATTACTCTGTTTCCCGCTGACGCAGGGAGTGTGTTCGCCTTTCCAGGCGGATTCGCGTTTTGCGGCATCTGGCTCAGTGGCGCGCCGGTGAAAGGGCTGAGCAGCAGCGACGATGTTGACCGATGGATTTGTGAATGCGGAGACGATTACTATTTGAAAGAGCCTATATCCCGCTACTACAACGAAGTTCCGATTCGGCCAACCGAGGGAGTTATTGCGCGAGACTATGAAGGAAACGTATTGTGGGAGCTAATCGACCCCAATCCAGACGACGATAACTTCTGGGCGTTCGAAAGCCTGGCGAATCCGGGCTCCCAACTCATAGGCAGGACCTATCTGATCTGGCGCCAAAAGCAGCGACGGGAGGATGCTGATGGGTATGAAGACTGGTTGTTAGACCGGTTCTATGAGATGACCGGAGATAAGCCGGTTGACACGGGAGCAGAATTCGTTTGGCAATACAGTTCCAAGGAGAACGATTCGCGCACTTACTTCCATCACGCTTACATTCGGGACGGGCGCTTGCGGCTCGTGGCACGGCAGAAAGAATTGGTAGCCTACCGGATGCCGGAGGAGCTATTTGCCGACGAGAAGTCGCGCTAGCCTCTAAATCCCCCAGCCGTCGAGGTGGGCGATGCCGCAAAGGCACCATTCGCGCTCCGGGCGTTCTGCTTTCGTATTGAAGATGAGGAACCAGAACTGGTTGTCGTGGGGTATCTGGGGGTCGCGGTCTTCACCGGCGTAGAAGTACTGCACGAAGTGGTAGCTGTCCTGCCAGTAGAAGGTCATGTTCGCTAGCGGGTAGGTGAAAGCGTCGAGCTCGTGGCCATCGTTTTCCTGCATGATTTCAGATAGGGAAATCTTATCTATGAGATTAGGGAATCGGCGTAGCCCGTCGGCGTCGGACGGCTCAAGTACATCATGTATCTGCCAACGTCCTTCCCAGATAATCTCAGGCGTGCGTCCGTAAACAGGATTGCCTGAGCCGTCGGCATTACCGATGAAATAGAGCCATTTGTTCCGCATCATGCTGGGTATCTGTTCCCAGCCATAGTGGATTGAGAGGCCGAAGCCGGCCTCAATCATCAAGCCTGCATACGGGTCGCACAGGTTTTGCAGCGCCACGAGGTCTTTTTCAATTATCGCCTGTTCGACCTGCTCTGTGAGCGCGAGTATCTCCGCTCTGTCCTCGTTGCTGAGAGTTCCCAGAGCGCTCGCGGGTGCGGCCACGAACGAGGCTGCAATGGTGAGCAGCGCGATGACACTGATAGTTCTTTTTCTCATACTGGCCCCGCGACCATTCTAGCGCACCGTGATAATATGTTTGCCCGATGAGCGACACAGGTGTGCAGACTACGCGCGGCGTTCGCTGGCTGCGGGTTTTATTCTGGGTGCTGGCGGTGATAATCACGCTGGCCTTAGTTGTATATCAGCGGGTCACCGGCCCAACTTACCCGCTGAAAGGCGAAATCTTCGTTGCGGGACAGACGGTGCGCTACAAACTCCCGCGCAGCGCCGTGACCACAGAAGACGCGCGGATCTTCGTTTCGGTGCCCGGGACGGTGAGCGGTAAGGTCATCTGGAAGCGCTACAAGACTGATGACGCGCTGACCGAAACGCCAATGGTGCGCGAGGGTGACCGGCTCACGGCGTTCCTTCCGTCACAACCCCTCGCAGGCAAGCTACAGTACCACCTGGTGCTGAATGATGGTCAGCGGGAAGTGAAGTTGCCCGAGGGCGGCGAGACGGTCATCCGCTTTCGGGGGCCGGTTCCCGCCTGGGCGATGATTCCCCACATTCTATTTATGTTCGTTGCCATGCTTGTTGCCACACGTACCGGACTGGAAGCCATCTGGCAGACGGGCCAGCTTCGCTGCCACGCCTGGTGGACGGTGGGTTTCCTGCTCGTCGGCGGGTTCGTGTTCGGCCCGCTCGTGGAGTGGTATGCATTCGGCATGCCCTGGAGCGGGATACCGTTGGGATGGGACCTCACAGATAACAAGACGCTGATTGCGCTGGTGGCGTACGTAATCGCGTTGATAATCCTCGGTATGCGCCGGCCCATACGCGCCCGCGAGCGCTGGGCGGTGTTTATAGCGACAATCGTTATGCTGGGCATCTTTATGATCCCCCACAGCATGTACGGTTCGGAACTTGATTACTCCAAGCTGGAATCGGGCGTGAGCGTCACCGAAGCTATCGGCCAGGGCTAGCAAGGCAGGCTCAGTCGGGCTAAGATAGTTGCGTCTCGAAGAAACGCCAGGGGGAAACCTATGAGAACTCTCGTCGTCACTGCAGTGGCATTGATCTCCGCACTATCGTTTGCAGCTTCAGCCGCCGAGCACGTGTACCTGGGAATGCGGATGACGGTGGTAGCGGAGCCGCCGGGCATTCAGCTGGACGTGGTGCAGGATTCGCCAGCGGAACGCGGCGGACTGCGCACCGGCGACATCATCATTGCCATTGAAGGCGAGAAGCTAGAGGGCGACACAGCTACATTCCTTGAGCTTCTTGAAGAGGTGCTACAGGGAAAGCGGGTGGGTGATCCGCTGGTGCTAGAGGTGTATCGTGCAGGCCCGCAGGTTGACATATCGGTGGATGGCGCGCCGTACGTCAGCGAAGACCCGCTGCGTGAAATAGTGCAGCTCGTTGAGGATGCGGAGCCGGGGCAGAGCGTGACGCTTCAGTCGGTGAACGAGCCGATGACGCTGAGTCTGACCATAATTCTCGGCGCGCGACCGGAAGCGGGCGCAGGAGTCCTGCCGCCGAACGACTTGCTCTTCCGCAACTTCGCGGATACGAACCCACAAGTGCGCACGCTGATGGACACGATGATTGACGCGCTTGGCGTCCGTGCGGACTGCAATGATCTATGGCTGCGATTGTACAACCGTGCCACGCCCGACGATGGATACCGGCTCAAGCGCGTCACGTATCTGCTTCGCGACGGGCTGAAGACCGAGGCGATGGCACGGGACATCTCGGGGCGCGTTCTTAGCAGCGCTTCGCGTGGGGTTGACGGGTGCTCCGGCCTGGTGGATTGCGCGCGCGAACTGCTCGACCTGCCGGTGACGAAAGGTGTCTATGAGCCGTTGGGCACAGGCATATCTGCGGAAGCGCATCTCGACCAGCTCTACGAGGTGCTCGACCAGGCTGCGACACACGTGCACGCCGCGTTCGCCGATTTCAGCGACGAGGAGAAGGCCTTTCTCGCTTCACAGCGCGAAGAACTCACGGACGTGTATTGCTGGATGACCTATATCCACGAGGACGACAACCGCTCGCGTATGCGCGGCAATCTCAGGCTCGTGGATATGGCGAAGCGCATTGACTACCGCCATCTCGTTCTGGCGCAGGCGCAACTTGCGCGCATCGCCGATGCGAATTACCTTGTTGCGCTGCGAAAGGACCTGACGAAGGAGTTCGCCGACCGCCTGGATGAAGACAACCTGCTGGTTCGTGACACGCCGCTGGGCAAGCTCATCATCTCCGGCGCGGGACATACCTGGCGGCAGCGCGAATTTGCTGCGCTGGTCATAGACCTTGGCGGTGACGATTTCTACACCACCAACGCCGGTTCAGGCATCTCGCTTCAGAATCCCGTCGGCGTGCTCATCGAATTCGGCGGGAACGACGCTTACGAGTCCACGCTGCGCTATTCGCAGGGCTCGGGCTCGATGGGCGCGGGGCTGCTGATTGACTTTGCCGGCGACGACGAGTACATCGGCCTGCAATGGTGCCAGGGAACGGGCTTTATGGGAACGGGCGTGCTCATCGACCTGCTGGGCGACGACGTGTACCGGGGCGAAGAACTGATGCAGGGCGCGGGCGTGTTCGGCTTTGGCATTAAGCTGGATCTTACCGGCGACGACCGCACCGAAGCGCAGTGCAAGTCGCAGGGCTTCGGCGGGGCGCGCGCGGTGGGCTTGCACATCGATCTCGCCGGTGACGATTACTGCTACGCGAAGGGCAAGTACCCGACGAACTACGGCGACCCCGGCATCTTCGACAGCTGGTCGCAGGGCTGTGCGCAGGGATTTCGCAGCTACGCCTCCGGCGGCATCGCGGCGATGCTGGATCTGGCTGGCCGTGACTACTACGAGGCGGGTAACTTCTCGCAGGGCGGCGGGTATTACTTTGGATTCGGTTTCATGCAGGACGCAAGCGGCGACGACCACTATGTCGGTTCGCGCTATAACCAGGGCTTCTGCGCGCATCAGGCTGTCGGCTGCTTTTTGGAAGATGCAGGCGACGACTGGTACCAGACACGCCAGGCGGTAGCACAGGGACTGGCGTGGGACGAGTGCGTGACGATGTTTGTGGAAGCGGAGGGCGATGACATCTATGAGGGTGGCACCGGTTTCTCGCAGGGGGCATCGGCGCACAACGCGCTCTGCGTCTTCTGGGACCAGGAAGGGCGCGACAGCTATGTCTACTCTCCGGGTCAGGCGCGCGCTGGTGGCAACAACTATCACGGTGGCACGTCGCTATCGCTGTTCATTGACGAGGGTGGGGCGGAGGACTTCTATACTTCGGAACGCGGCGCGAACAATCTGATCACCGGCTGGCCCGAACACGGCATCTTTTGCGACCTGCCGGGGAGCATCGAGGACGCGCTCCGGGACACCCGCTGGAGGACGCTGGTTGTTGCTGGCGATGAGTAGCCTGCGAGGTCACGCTCCGGACTACGGTGTTATACTATGGATGTATGAGAGTGGCCGACATGACGCTTGAAGAGCTGCGCAAGCTCATCGCCGAAACCGTTCGACAGGAACTGCAATTGCTTGTTGGCGACCCCGACGAAGGATTGGAGCTTTCGGACGAGATACGGGAGCGCTTGCTCGCGGTCGCTGGGGAGATTGAGAAGGGTGACTACTATAAAACGGTGAAGGATTCCGGAGTGCAGCTTGAAGATGCGGCGCAGATGCTGGGAATCGAGTGATGTCCGCGTGCAAGCTGTACTTCGTCGCTCAAGCATTAGCTGACCTTAAGGGGCTGGATAAATCTTCACAGAGGCGGGTGCTCGAGAAGCTCAGATGGCTCGCGCAGAACGCCGAGCTGACGAAGCACGAGAGGCTAAAAGGCGGTCTGGCCTGTTTCTACAAGTTGCGTATCGGGGACTACCGGGCAATCTACAGCTTCTCGTTGGAGGAACGCGTCGTGGTTGTGCAGGCCGTAGGCCACCGCACGAAGATCTACCGGCAGCTTCTGTGACCGCAACTACTACGCGCCCTTTCTTACCGGAGGAATTCCTTTTCCTTTTTCCTGACTGCCGATGCGGCATCTGACGTGCCAGATCCAGATGGCGGTCACTATAAACGCTAAAACGTCCGAGACTGGCTGTGCTGCCCAGATACCTGACAGCTTGAAGTAGCGTGAGAACAGCCACATCAGCGGGACCAGAAATACTACCTGCCGCAGTACTGAAATAATCAGGGCATCGCGCCCGCGGCCCATTCCCTGTAGCGTCGTGATCCACATGAACTGCGCACCGACGAATATCAGCGCCAGTGAATACACGCGGATACCGTAGGTGGTTGTCGCCAGCAAGTCGGGCGAACGCGAGAAGACCGCCGCCACCGGCGTGGCGAGTGTAAGCAGCAACACTTGCGCAGTTCCCGTCACCACTGTGGCGTACAGGGTCGCTATCCTCACCCCGGCCCACATGCGCCGCAGGTTCCTCGCGCCGAAGTTGTAGCCGACAATCGGCATCAGCCCCTGTGACATCCCCACAATCGGCATCATGAACAACTGGACTATGCGAAAAAGCAAACCGTAGGCGGCGATGGCAATGGTGCCGAACGGGCGGAGGAACTGGTTGTAGAAAATGATGACGATGCTCCCGATGAGCATCATCAGGATGGAGGGGAGGCCCACCCGGTAGATGTCGTAGATGATACGCCAGCACGGGACCATTGCGCTGAGCTTGATGCGGTACGGGGAGCGCTTGCCGGAGAGGTAGAACAAGTAGAAACCCGCACCAGCGGTTTGCAGGATGATGGTCGCCAGCGCTGCGCCTCCAACGCCCATTTCCGGAAAAGGTCCCCAGCCGAATATCAGAAATGGATCGAGCACGACGTTGAGAATCGAGGTCGTTAGCGCGATGTACATCGGGGTCAGCGCGTCGCCGCTTCCGCGCACCAGGTTGTTGCTCATCATCCAGAAGTAGCGCATGGGCGCGCCGAAGGCGACGATGAAGAGGTAGATGTGCGCGAGCTTGAGGAAATCGGGCCGCGCGCCGAAGAGCCGAAGCACCGGATCAGTGAGGAAAACGCCGACTGCGAGCGTGATTAGCCCCAGCACTGTTGCGAGAAAGTAGACCTGCCCCGCGACGAGGTTCGCGCCTTTCGCATCCTTTGCGCCGAACAGCCGTGAAACCAGCGACGATACTCCGATGCCGGAGCCCGCGCCGATGGCGACGTTTATCATCTGGTAGGGGAAGACGACCGTGAGTGCGGCAATCGCCGGGGCGCCCAGACGCGATACCCAGAAGGTGTCGACGATGTTGTAGAGCATCATCGCCAGGAACGAAATCATTCCCGGAATGCTGAGCTTGATCAGGAGCGACCCCAGCGGCTTGGTGCCGAGGTCTAGCGTGTGCTGGCGCAGTGACATGGGAAGGCGCGATTATACACCTCATTGTGCGCGAGCAGCGCGGCGCGTCTGTGCGGGGCGGGGGAAGTGACCTGCCGAGCTGTTTCTTGCTTACCGCATGCTAGTTGCCGCTGAGACTCTCCCAGAATGTGGGCCAGCGGAACCACAGGCCGGTCACCTTCGACTCCTCGTTCAGGACGAGAATGAGCTTGAGCTTCCCTTTTTCCATCTGGACGCGCCATTCATGGGCTCTTTCGTCCAGTCCCAGATAAGTCTCTGACTTCCAGTCGCCGTACTTGTGCTTGAGTTCGCGGACCACGTCAAGGTACGCGTCCTCGGTGAAGCCTTTGGTGAACATGATGTCGGCGAAATCGGCGCAGAACTTCTGTTTGTCCTCAGCGTTGTAGCCGGCCTTGATGCCCTCCATAACACGCACGGCGCTTTCGGGCGGAGGCTCCTTTGAAGCACGCTCGCAAGATACGAGGAGAAGCATCGCAACAAGCGCGGCTGTATATGCAGCAACAAGCGCCGCAGTCCCCCGATGCTGTCTGGCCCTTTTCCGCATAATGAGGTCCCGAAATCTTAGCACAGGCTCTTGTCCGGCGGGGTAGGCTCTGCTAGAATTGGCGCGACCTCGCCGAGGTGGCGCAATGGAGGGCTTGTGATATGAGGAGGTTCCTTCAGAGGTTCATCCAACTCACCACTAGTGATGCTTTTGCGCAGTACGAGAAGGAGTTTGGCGGGAGAATCGTTTCTTCGCTTGCTCAAGGGTACTCTTCGGGTCTACATGAGGTGCCGCTAGTTCATATCGTCGAGAATGTCGTCAATAGCGTTAATGACTTTACGATGAGGGATAAGCGGCCCTACGTCGACTTATCAACTAGGTCCGTTTTCATTCACGGAAACAAGGCGCAAGTTGAGTTTGATTACTACGGAGACGATGAAAGAGTAGAGTTGGGGGACCTAATATTCATTGTTTCGGTCGTTCTGGATGGTACTAAGTATTTCGAGAAGCTTACCATCAATCAGTTCAAGAGAGACAAAACCAGAGACAAAACCAGAGACAAAACCCAAACGAGTAGCACGACCTGGGATATTAGCAATAAGAAGCAGCTTTATTTGCTGTCTAGGTTTCCAGTCTTCAGAGGGGTCAAGGGCTCCATTGTCCCCCATAAGACATACGCTTTGGTAGATTATTCAGGGTGCCTAGGGTCCTATGGATTGCTTTACCATCCAGGGGACTTCGCTCTTGTGAGCGCTACCAGACTGGATTCATTTCTGGGCCACAGGAACAAACTTAAGATGAACGAATTGCACAAGCTCACTTGGGAACAGCCCGGGAAGTGGGGATTTCGCCCTTACCCACGGGTTTTCCCAATTGACCATCCCTTTATCGATGAGTTGATCCATCTAACCGAAGGGATATATCCTCCCTATGGAATCGACTGGTATCTGTACGATGTGATCTGGGGTAATTGCCATCACGCACACAATGTTTTTGACTTCTCACACAAGTACCTAAGACTGTGTATTGGTGAGCCAGTATTTATGAAAGTGGGATTGGATAACCCGCAAGCCCTAGTATTTCTCCACGAGTTGCTGTCGGCTCTAAGAGCCAAGGCAGAAAGGGATAAGTCTCCAGAGTTACGAGCTTTCTTGAAAGGATTTTTCGAATATGACTATGCAGGGAATGAAGGAGGCGGAGCAAAACAAAACGTCGACTTTGACTTTGAGGGCGGAGGGATAGGGATAATTCATACAACGATAAACCTGGGTGAGTAAGGGGTGGTAACGTCATTATGAACTTCTCAAAAGTTCAACCAACATTGGTTTTGGGGATGCGGAATCCGTATCGCTTATCCTAGCACGCTCGGAGGTGCTGTTCTCTACTTGACGTGAGCGTCAAAGAAGTCAGTTATGCGCTGCGAAAGTTCCTGCTAGTCGAGACCTGTGCTGTGCTCGCGGTCATCTGGGGTATAATGCGGATGCCCTGCTAGGAGGGAGGTACGCAAGTTATGGGAAAAACAGTGGCAAGAGCGCGAGCGCTGGTCCTGCTCTCATCAGCAATCGTTCTTATGGGCTCGCTGATTGCGCCCGCGCAGGATAGTATCCCTGCTGTCGTCGCTAAAGCGAAGCCTGCTGTGGTAATGATAGTCACTAAGGATGCTTCGGATGAACTGCTCAAGCAGGGCACCGGTTTCTTCATCAGTGCTGACGGCCAGCTTGTAACCAGTCGCCATGTCATCATTGGCGCGCACTCAGCCGAGGTCAAGACCGCGGATGGCAAGACCTATGCGGTTACTGAAGTGCTCGCTGAGGACGAGGAGGCTGACATCATCAAGCTAATGATTGAGGATGGCGGCCGGTCTTCCAACGGCTTCCCCTTTCTTACGCTGGCACCGAGGTTGCCTGTAGAGGGCGAACAGGTAGTGGTCATTGGCAGCCCGCTCGCGCTGGAAGGTACGGTCTCCGACGGGCTAGTCTCTGCTGTGCGCGAAATTCCCGCCATAGGACATATCATCCAGATAACCGCGCCTATCTCTCCCGGCTCTAGCGGAAGTCCGGTGCTTAACCTGCGGGGCGAAGTCGTCGGAATCGCATCGTTCCTCATTGAGGAAGGCCAGAGCTTGAACTTCGCTATTCCTGCTGAGAAGATTCGCGCGCTCGTTCCGGGCGCACCGAGAAGCCTTAACGAGTGGCGATTCGGGACCCGGGATGTGCTCGCTTCAGTCGAAGGTTTGTCGCAGGGCCTTTCTAGACTGTCGGAGGAGGACTACGCAGGTGCACTTAGCTTTTTCTTGAAGGCGCTAGAAGCTGACCCGAGAAATCCGTTTGTATGGTTGTTGGCCGGCTACTGCTACGGCGAGCTTGGCCACTATCAGGAGGCGATGGAGGAATTCAAGCAGGCGATACGGATAAAGCCTGATTATGCCGAGGCGCACTATAACCTGGGCGTCACCTACGGCGAGCTCGGCCGCCATCAGGAAGCGATAGAGGCATTCAAGCAGGCGATACGGATAAAGCCTGATGATGCCGAGGCGCACTATAACCTGGGCGTCACCTACGGCGAGCTTGGCCACTATCAGGAGGCGATGGAGGCATACAAGCAGGCGATACGGATAAAGCCTGATTATGCCGACGCGCACTATAACCTAGGCGTCACCTACGGCGAGCTCGGCCGCCACAGCGAGGCGATGGAGGCATACAAGCAGGCGATACGGATAAAGCCTGATGATGCCGAGGCGCACAATAACCTGGGCGTCGCCTATGGCAGGCTCGGCCGCCATCAGGAAGCGATAGAGGCATTCAAGCAGGCGATAAAGATAACGCCTGATTATGCTAATGCGCACAATAACCTTGGAATCGTCTACGGCGAGCTTGGCCGCCAGCACGAGGCGATAGGGGCATTCAAGCAGGCGATACGGATAAAGCCTGATAATGCCGAGGCGCATCGTAACTTGGGGGTGGCATACACCAAGCTTGGCAGCTATGACGAGGCGATAGAGGCATATAAGCAGGCGATACGGATAAAGCCTGATTTCGCAGAGGCGCACTTGAGTTTGGGAGCGGCATATCTAATGGTTGGCAACCGGGGCGCAGCACTTGACGAGTATGCGATCCTGAAGGAGCTGAATGAGGAGCTCGCCAGTATACTGTTCGATCTTCTCTATCCATGAGGATGAGGCAGTCGAGAGGGCCAGCTACCCCAGCCAATCCACAATCCCTTCGAACGCGCGGTCGATGCGAGCCACTGGTGCACAAGTGCCGAAGAGGTGAGGGTGTTACCAGAAATGTCGCTTGGCGAATGCTCGGCCTGAACCGGTTTTCAAGTACTCCTCGAATCTGTCCGCTGATGACGCGCTGGTAAACGCGATGTAGGCAACGAGTTCCCAAGGGGCGTGCTTGGCTGTATGTGGAGATTGCCTATAGTTGTGTTCTTGCAGTCTGCGTTGAACGTCAGTGCTTATGCCAGTGTAGGTCTTTCTTGGGTTCTTCTTGCTACGCAACAGGTAGACATACTTCATTGGTTTCTCCCTGCCAGAAATGTTAACGTCCGACTTCGCCAAGGCTATGTCGGACATTCGCCTTCGCTACGTAGCCTCTAATCTCTTGTGTTCTCATGATGGATGGTAATCAGAAGCCACGGGATTCGCCGAAGCCTTTGGCGAAGGCGAATGCCGAAGGGGGGACTCGAACCCCCACGAGGTTAACCCTCACTAGGTCCTGAACCTAGCGCGTCTGCCAATTCCGCCACTTCGGCGTTGCGATGTGCAGCGGGAATGATTCTAACACCGCCCTTCGCGCCGGGCAAGGGGAGGGGAGCTGGGAAGCGACCAGCACGGCGGTCTCAGCTAGCTGGCGCTCTCGGCGGGCTCTTCGGGTGCATCCTCCTCATCACGGCCTGCCATTACGTATCTGAGCCAGATGGGAGTCACGAGCGTCGTGACTAGAACCATCAAGATCATTATCGAGAAGACCTGCGCGTCGATGACTCCCGCGGTAAGGCCTACGGATGCCATGATCAAGCCGACCTCGCCCCGGCTTATCATCCCGACGCCGACCCGGAATGCCTGCTTGCGCGTGAACCCGGCGCACATCGCGCCAAACATGCAGCCCCAGGCTTTTGTAACAATCGCAACAACCACAATCAGCAGCGCAAACGTCACAACGAGCCATTCCTCGCGAGTCATGCTCAGCATGTGCGCGAGCGGCGCTAAGATTGTGCGCGCGTCGGCCTCCAGACCGATGCTGATGAAGAATATGGAGACGAACAGCCCGTAGGTCAGCATCTGCACCCGGTGCTCAATCTGGTCACGCAGATGCGTTTGTGCTATCAGCACACCGGCCAAGTAGCTGCCGGTAATCGCGGCGAGATTGCCGATGAACTCCGCCATCCAGGCAAACAGCAGCCCGATAACAATCGCTCCGGCGAGAAGGCCGCCGGTAATGGGCTGCCGGCCCATATATCTGATGTAGCGGAATGCGAACTTGAAGCCAAACCAGGCGATAAACACGAACAGCACCATCAGCAGCAGGAGAACCAGAATTCTTATGGGCCCTGCATGGGCTTCCACAACCGGGCTTGTGCGCAACCAGACCATAATGTGGTCAAGCAGCCGTTCTCTGGCGTGTTCTACGCCCGCCCCCGGCCGGAATGCAATGACGACGGAGAGCAGGAAGATGCCCAGTATGTCGTCGATTACCGCTGCGCCGAGAATGGTCATTCCCTCGCGGCTCTTGATGGCCCCCAGCTCCATGAGTGTCTGGGCGGAGATGGAGACCGAAGTCGCCGTGAGGATCGTGCCTATGAAGAGAACCTCGTAGAACCCGTAACCCAGGCCGAGATAGGCGAACGTGGCCGCTACGGCTATACCGGCAAAGAGCGGAAGCAATGCGCCCCCGGTCGCTGCGGCGAGAGCTGCTTTGCCGACGGTTCTCATCCTGTTCAGGTCGGTTTCCAGGCCTGCCAGGAACATCAGCAGAATAACGCCTATTACCGCCATATCCTTGATGGTGGCGAAGACCGGCGAGACGTGCGCCGCACCGGTTTCAACGGCGTCGATTGTGGCGGGGTCGAGGAATATGGGCCAGCCCAGGATGTTGAGGAGCGTGGGGCCGAGGATAAGGCCGATGAGTATCTTGCCGAAGACCGCCGGCTGACCCCACCGCAGGGAAAGCGAACCGGCCCACTTCGCACAGGCGATAATGATTACCAGCAGCAACAGCAGTTGAAGCGTGTGAGACATGGCGGTCTGTGCGACGCCATATCATCCTACACATATAACCTGTAGTCAACAGCATTATGGCCGGATTTGGGGCAGTTGCGGTGAGCTTTCAGCCGGCAGGCGCTCACGCGGGATGCGGCAGAGGGCGGGCGGCCGCCGATTCGGCTATAATCGTCTGCGAATGAGTAAGGTGAAGATTCTGGAAGTCGCCGGCCTGGACCATTTCTTCAAGTACTTCCTGAAGCGGCTGATCGAGGGAATGTCCCGCGAGGGCTGGGAAGTGGTCTGCGCGTGCGGCGAATCCGGCTATTCGGACGTGCTGCGCGCGGACGGCTTGGACGTGAGAACCGTGCCGTACAGGCGCACGGTTAATCCCCTGGCGCACGTGCCCACTGTGCTTTCGCTGAGTTCACTCATACGGCGGGAGCGGTTTAACGTGGTGCACGTCCACAACCCGCTGATGTCACTAATCGGCCGGATGGCAACTGTCCTTGCACGCCCTCCACTGGTTATTTACACCTCACACGGGTTCTATTTCCACGAGCATATGCCCGCCTGGAAGCGTCTTGTGGGCTTGAGCCTGGAGCGGCTGGCCAGCCCCGTCACCGACTTCCTGCTCACCGTGAACTCTGAGGACGCAGAGCTTGCGGTGCGGCTGGGCCTATTCCGCAAAGAGCAGGTCCTGGTAATCGGCAATGGCGTTGACTTGCAGGTATTCGACCCCGCAAAAGTTCCCGATGCCAAGCGGGAATTCCTGCTGAGGGAGTTTCGTATCCCACCCCACCGCCGCATCGTCGGCATGGTTGCCCGCTACACCCGCGAAAAGGGGCTATTGGAGTTCCTGGATGCAGCCGCTTCGCTGCGCGCGGTGATGAATGATGTCTCGTTTATCGTGGTGGGAGGTCCTGCAAGTGGCGACCGCCATCCGCTGACGCTCACCGAGATGGAACGTATAGCGGGCTTCTACGGGGTTTCCGACCGGGTCGTGTTCACGGGTGTGCGTGATGATGTCCCTGACATCCTCTCGCTGTTTGATGTCTTCGTGTTGCCGTCGTACCGCGAGGGCATGCCGTGCTCGGTGCTCGAAGCGATGGCGATGGAAGTCCCTGTCGTGGTGACGGACATTCGCGGCTGCCGAGAGGAAGTCACGGAGGGCGTCGAAGGCTGCTTTGTGCCCGTGCGCGACGTTGACACGCTCACCGACCGCATCTTTGCCATCCTGAACAGCCCGCAGATGGCGGCGGAGATGGGCCGGCGCGGGCGAGAGCGAGTCCAGCGGGAGTTCGATGAGAAAGCCGTCGTGCGGCTGCAGATAGAGACCATTCAGCGGCTGCTGGAAGAGCGGCGCAATGGGACCGAGCACCGGCGCGCCGAGGGTTGAGCCGCGCATCTTGTATCATCCATCGCAGAGGGCTAGAATGCTAGTGTCTCAGGAGGTTTGCTGAATGTCAGGGCATAACAAGTGGGCCAACATCCGTGTCCGCAAAGGGTCGCAGGACGCCAAACGCGGGAAGCTGTTTTCAAAGCTCATCCGCGAGCTCACCGTCGCCGCACGCGAAGGCGGAGCAGACATCGAGACCAATGCGGCGCTCAAAGTCGCGATTTCGCGCGCCCGGGATGCTAACGTGCCCAAGGACACCATCGAGAAAGCTATCGCTCGGGCTTCCGGTGCTGCAGGCGGGGCCAGCTTTGAACGGGTCATGTACGAAGGCTACGGGCCGCTGGGCATTGCCGTGATGGTCGAAGCGGTGACGGACAACAAGAACCGCACGGTGGCGTATGTTCGCAGCATTTTCACGCGCTCCGGCGGCAATCTCGGCGAAACCGGCTGCGTGTCCTGGCTCTTCAAGCGCAAGGGGCAGTTCACGATTCACCGCGAGGGTCGCAGCGAAGACGACCTGCTGGAGCTTGTGGTGGAATCCGGCGCGGAGGATTTCAAAGAAGAGGAGGACGTCTATTACGTGTACTGCGAACCGTCCGAGTTTTCGCTCGTGCGGGATTACCTGCATGAGCACAACGTGGAGGTCACGTCTTCCGACATCGTGATGATGCCTAACACGACAATCGAGGTGACATCCGAGAAGGACGCGGACAAGCTGCTGCGCCTGCTGGAGGCGCTGGAAGACAGCGACGACGTGCAGAAGGTGCACGCCAACTGGGAGATGGCTGACGCGCTGGTGGAGAAAGTCGTCTCGTGAGGATCCTCGGCATCGACCCGGGCTACCAGCGCATTGGATACGCCGTACTGGAAGCATACCGCGACCGCAAGCCGGTACTGGCCGAGAGCGGGGTCTTTGAGACCTCCGCCGACGACCCGTTCCCCGTAAGACTCGTGCAGATGCGCGACGCGCTGCGTGAGGTTATCGAGCGCCTGGACCCGACGGAGCTTTCGCTGGAGGAGCTTTACTGGTCAAAGAACGTGAAGACCGCCATTGCCGTCGCGCAGGCTCGCGGCGTGCTGATGCTGACTGCCAGCGAGCAGGGGCTTGAAGTCGCAGAGTATTCGCCCACCACGCTAAAGCTCGGCCTTACGGGCAGCGGCAATGCGGACAAGGGCCAGGTGAAGTATATGGTGGAGCAGATGCTGAAGCTGCCCCAGGCCAAACGCCTGGACGACGAGTACGACGCCATCGCGCTTGCGCTGTTGCACGCAATCCAAAAAGGACTTATGCTCTAGCCGTGCTCGCGTTCATCGAAGGAGTCGTGGCGCATCATCCGGGGGAGGGCCGGGTAGTTGTTAAGGTCGGCGATTTCGGCATCCTCGTGGATATGGTCCCCCGCGATGCAAACTCGCTGCGCTACGGCGAGCGCGTAAAGCTGCATACCAAGCTCATCCTCAACGTCCAGGACGGCAAGTTCACCTGCTACGGCTTCCTCGACGCGAATACGCGCGACGTATTCAGGCTGCTGCTGAAGGGGCATGGCGTCGGCCCGAAGGTGGCGCTGTCGCTGCTGGATATGGGCACCGCGCGGCTGGTGCGCGCCATTGAGGAGGAGCAGGCGGCGATTCTGACGGGCGTGTCCGGCGTGGGCGCAAAAACGGCGCGGCGCCTGGTGGTTGACCTGAAAGGCCAGTTTGCCGAGGTGATGGATATGCTCCCCGAAGTCGAGGTCGCGGTGGGCCCGCAGGCCGAAGTCCTGCAGGCGCTGGTGGGCCTGGGATTCAGGGAAAGCGAGGTACATTCGGTGCTGGCGAACCTGAGCGCTGAAGGCACGGATATTGCCGAGACCCCGCTGGAAGAACTCCTGCGCGTCGCCCTGGAGAGACTGCGGAGGTAGGGCAAGGGCCGGCTAAAGGCTAACCGTTGCTCCGCTCACTTTGCTGTTGCCGCAGGAGCCGGTGAAGATGAATAGTAACGCCAGCAGCGTTACCGCCGTAATAATGACTTTCTTTTTCATCGTCCTTCCTCCTAAAACACTGATTCTTGTTTTACACTACAAATATATATGTCCCGCAGCCGGAGGTGTCCCTCCAGCCGCGCGTTATCGAGGGAAGTTCTTCAGGACAAGCACATCTCCGCCGCCGCCGCCTATATCTTCCGTGCCGTCCGGTTGGCATTCAGTCCCTGACGCTACATTAACACTGCCAATAAGCTCAACGGATGAGGGGGATATTGCCGTGAACTCGAACTCGATGGGCTCGGTCACGGCACCAATGCTTCCCCAAACTCCAGTGACGGACCGACAATGTCCGGCTAAGACAACGTTCCCATCGTAATCCAAGGCTAGTTCGTACGTAGCAGCAGAAAGGCTTTCTCCTCCCCAACCGTACGCGTAGATTACACTACCGGCGGCATCATACTTAGCGACCGCCGCAAGTTTCGAATCGTCCACTATCTCAGAACCAGCAGCCCATAGAGCTTCGCTCTCGTCTATGACGAGCGAGCTGGAAACAGGAGCCGAAAATGCCAGATCCGGACTTCCCACTACAGGACGCTTGACAATGTAGGAGTCCGCTGTCATTGAATGCGGATCCCACACTGTACCGCTGCAGAAAACGACCTCGCCCTGACTCAGTACAATCTTGCCTATGCTCTCGTTAAGGCCAGAGTCTCCCTGAAGCGCCGATATCAGTGCACCATCCTGTGAGAATTCTAGCAGCACACAGTCTACTTGCAGGGCAGTGTCATTGCCGGTCCTGCCCCCAGAATAGACATCGCCGGCGATGTTAACCGCGACAGAGCCTCCTCTATCTTCATCGGTGACATCCCATTTGATGGCCCACAGGGCATCGACGTCACATGTAAACTTCACGACGATGCCGTCCCTGTTGCTACCCCCGAATGTCGTCCAGTAGCCGGCGAAGTAGATGTTGTCTTCTTCGTCAACAGCCATATCCGCCACCCGCTCGTAGTCCGCCGTGCCCCAGGTTTTCTGCATCAGCAGGTTCCCCTCCGGGTCATACTTGAGGATGAAAATATCGTCGGCGCCCGCGCCGAAGCTCGTTGTATGCCCTCCCACAATGATGTTACCGCCATTAAGCACTGCAATACCGCACGGATACTCGAAGTACTGCCCACCCCAAGTCCTGGCCCACAAGAGCTGCCCCTCAGGCGAATACTTCAAAACCAGCGAATCCTGGGTTCCCGCACCGAAGCTCTCCGTGTAGCCAAGAACGTATATGTTGCCTTCTTCGTCCACAGCCACGCCTTCCGCTTCTTCGCTGCTGCCGCCACCCCATGTATGGGCCCACATGTCGCGTTCCGAGACGGTGAGCGTGAAGGGGAAGGAGGCGTCGCCGTAGGCGTTGGTGACGGTGAGGGTGGCGGCGTATTCGCCCGCGTCGGTGAGCGTGACGGTTGGCGAGGAATCGCTGGAAGTGTCGGGTTCTGCTCCGCCGCCGAAGTCCCACGCGTATTCAAGAGTCTCTGCGCCGGTGACTGTAGCGCTAAACGTGTATTCCTCGTGCTGATAGCCCTCAGTTGGGCTGACCTCGTAGATTATCGGCTCATTGCTTGGCCGCAGCACCGCGTTTGACGGCTCGCCCGGCGCGCCTTCGCTGTCTATCGGCACCACCCGATGCCACAGCGCCGCGGGCGATTCGATGATTGCGCTGTATTCCAGCCGACCTTCGCCCGTTCCCGCATCCTGCGCGATTTCGCTGACTAGCTCATAGGCTCCCGCTTCTTCCGCTGCGCCTTCGATTGCGTAGTGATGCACCTCCACTGCGAAGTTCATCGCAATCGGCGTGATGTCTTCTATGCCGATGCGCCCATTGCCGCTTCCGTCAATTACGGCAAGCAGGCAGTTAACATCGGTCGGCTCATAGCTCTCGCCATAATGCATAGCCAAAGGCGTGATATCAGAGATACCCACAGTGCCGTTCTGGTCGTAATCGCCGAGATTCCTGTAGTGCCAGGAAAGCGTGAATGTCCCGTCGCCATTGTCGCGGATGGCGAGGTCATTCACCCTGTTGGCTTCGCCGGTTGGCGGAGTGGAGATGAGTTTGCCCATTCCCCGGGGACTGTCGGTCTCCAGACCGGGCGACCCAACGAATTCGCACGAAACGCCCGACCTAGAGGTCGACGCTCCCCATTGTTCGTGAAGCGCCTCCCCCAGCGCATCCTTCAGCGCCACCCACAGCGCTTCATCCATGCCATCGGGCGTTTCCAGCGCGTCGAGCTCGGCTAGTGCGTCGTCGAGGGAAACGTCGGACGCCGTCTGGATAGACGGCGCTACCCGGTGGCTGCCGCATCCGGCCAGCAGCATAACCGTCGCGAGTGCGGCTACCAGAGCCAGCAAAACTTTGCGGCTTCGCATATTCATCTCGTTTCTCGCCGTGCAGGGCGCTTACGGGAACGGGCTGCTGGTTTCGCGCCAGTAATAAATGCTTCCCTCGGGCGCAGTGCCGCCCAGAAGCTCTTCCAGGTCCACCGAGTCTACCTGCACGTATGCCATCTGCGCGCCGTTGCCGGTGGGTGCTGTGCTTTGGGCAATGCCCCCCGGCGGTTCGCCCTCGAGCGGCGAAACCGACCAAGCCGCTCCCGTCGTCCAGGCGTCCCGCCATTCGGCACTGACAGTGCCGCCGGTAATCTCGAGCGGATCCAGGTTGACCTCAAGCTCGCCCTCCAGCTTCACGAATATCATCCGCGCCAGCAGCTCACCTGTCCAGACCGGATAGGTCGCCCAATCAAGGGTTATCTTCGGCGGTGGCGGGAAGGGGTTCAGTCCGGTCACGCCGCGCTGAAGCGTCATCCAATTCGGATTGCTGGTGAAATCTGTGGGCTCGGAAGCCAGAAGGTCGCCGTGAGGGATGTCATAGGTAATTATAGTTTTATAGCGCACGACTCCGGTGGCTGCAAGTAAGTACGGAGCCGAGTCCGTTCGCAGCGATACGCTCAACGGGTAGCGGTCGTTATCATAGTCGTCTGGCGGAAGCGCGTAGTCGTGGACCGTCCAGCCGCTCGTTGCGAAGTCAAAGCGCAAGTACTGGAGTGTGGAGTCGAGCGCAAGCTCTTCCGCTGTAGCTGTGCCGTGTGAAACCAGCGCGTCTACAGTTTCGCTTCCCGGGCGGCTGACAGCATCGAAGCTGAATATCGTGTCGGAGATGTCCGGGCTGGTGTCCACGCTCCAGATGCCACCGGACGCGTCCCTACTGGCGATATAGAAGTATGCCGGGACTTCGCCAATGGTAAACACCACACAGAGCCGTTCGGCTTCGCCTGACGCATCCCGCTGAACGAGGAGTTTCAGAGCTGACGGAGTTGCCTCGCAGGCCTGCTCCATATTCCAGGCGGTCAGCAGCGTGTCGGCGGTGTGCAGTTCGATGAAACCAGTGCTGGAATTCACCGCTGCAATCGCGGGCGCGCCGTCAACGAGCGCCAGGGAGCAGGCGATGTGCTCGCCCTCGCTCACCGTGCTGGTCTGCCAGCCTGCTGAGTAGCGGGCGAACATAAGCGGTCGGTCGGTCGCGCCGTTTATTGCGATGTAGGCCAGTGCCGGTGCGAAGTCCTCGTAGAGCGCGCTCGGCGGATGCTCGTCGGGATTGAACGCGGCCAGGCCTGGTGAAATGCCGTTACCGCTGGAAGCCTGTTCCGTACCGGCAGGCGGCATACGGTAGAGAATCCCGGAGGGCGTCGCCAGAGCGCTGTCCAGCCATGCGGTGTAGTTTGACGGGTTTGCGCTGTCGCGGAACCGGCAGGCGAACTCGTACTCCACGCCGTTCTCCAGGTCGGTCGCCATGTACTCTTGAGCGCTCGCGTTCATCGTGTGGGAATACTGCGAATCGTGGGGATCAATCAGAGGCGCGGGTTCCCACGCCAGCTCGATAACAACCGGCGGGCTTATGTCGTCCACCCATTCGCCCCAGGTGAGCATGACGCAGCCGTTGCCTGCTTCGGCGTCCAGCCCTTCAATGCCGCTCACGTAGTACGGCGGCTCGGTGTCAGATACGGTGCTCAAGTCAAACGGATCAGTTTCGTACATAGCGCCGTCGGTTTCGCCGTCCGTTGCCGCGATGCGCAGCGCCGCGAAGCCCTCAAAGCCCGCTGGCGGCTCGAATGTAAACTCGTATCGCTGAACCTCGCCTTCGGCTCTGCTGCCCTCAAATGGCACGCTGGCGACAGCCTCGGGGCTTCCCGCAGGCTTGAGAAAATCCGCAGGCCAGGTCATCTCCGTTTCGCCTGTCGCCTGCAGTCCCAGATAGATTCTGTAGCCGTCGCACGTCTGGCCGTAATGCATCGCGATAGGCGTGATGTCGGAGATACCGACTTTCCCGCTGTCATCGCCGTCAACGACCGCCAGGTACTCGTTATCCCCGTCCGGAACCGGCATGCCGTCGGCGTACTGTACGCTTTCGCCGTAGTGCACTGCAATAGGCGTGATATCCGCGATGGACACGGTGCCGCCCAGGT
The DNA here is from genome assembly GCA_030606285.1 of Planctomycetales bacterium. Classification (GTDB taxonomy): domain Bacteria; phylum 4484-113; class 4484-113; order 4484-113; family 4484-113; genus JAGGTK01. The sequence continues at coordinate 56,915 of JAUWGS010000004.1, forward strand.
CGTAGTCGCCCCGCGCGCGCCCGCGCCAGGTGACCGTTACATCTGAAACGCCTACTGCGACCTGGACGTTCCACGGCAGGTTATCATCGCCTGTGGGGGGAGTGGCGACAGATCTAAAAGCGGCATCCTCGGTCACTATGTAGTCAGCGCTGCCGGCAGGGCGCTGAATCGTCGGGACGGAGCTGTTTTTGCTGCACCCCAGCGTCGCGAGCGTTATGGCGAATGCTATGAATAGGGCTATGCAGAGCCAAACAAGTTGGCGGATAGATTTGCCGCGCATGTTCACTTTTCCCCGATGGCTTGTGCCGTTTAGATTATACGGCATTGCAGGACACTGCGCAGCGCAGCATTAGTGTGTCGAAACCGCAATGATAGAATGCTTATTCACTATGACATACGCCGCAGGGAATCCGTCGAGCACCAATCGCCCGCTTGCGCTCATAACCGGAGCGACGAGCGGCATTGGCGCGGCGTTCGCCCGCCGGCTGGCGGCTGACGGGCACGACCTGGTGCTGCATGGGCGCAGGAAAGAGCGGCTTGATGCGTTTGCGGAAGAGTTGCGGAGCGCGCACGGCGTATCCGTTGAAGTGCTGATAGCGGATCTGGCGGAAGAAGTGGGGATTCAGGCGGTGGAGGAGCGGTTAAAGCGCGCGCAGAATCTGGAACTGCTGGTGAACAACGCGGGATTCGGGATTCACGGGTTGTTTCACGAAACCGGCGTGCAGGACTTAGAAGAGATGATAACCGTTCACGTGCGTGCCAGCGTGCGCCTGGCGCGTACGGCACTTCCCGCGATGCTTGCACGCAGTCGCGGCGCAGTCATTAACGTGTCTTCCGTGGCAGCGTTCATACCCTCAGCGGGCAGCGTCAACTACGGCGCGGTGAAAGCTTATCTGAAAGCCTTCTCCGAGGGACTGCATATGGAGCTTAGAGGCACAGGCGTTCGCGTGCAGGCGCTCTGCCCGGGTTTCACCCGCACCGAGTTCCACGGCAGGCGCGGGATTGACACTTCGCGGATTCCTGACGGACTCTGGATGTCGGCGGAAAGTGTGGTTGACGAATCACTGAATTGCCTGAAGCGGGGCAGAGTCATTTGCATTCCGGGAAGGAAGTACCGGTTCTTTGTGTGGCTGGCCAAATGGCTTCCGCAGTCCTGGTTCCGCAAGCTGCGATCCGCGAGGATGAAGAGAACCAAAGGGCAGAGCCAGGATTAGAGCTTGACGAAAGAGAATGCTCTAATGCCGTCCCGCGCGTGGTAGGGGCAACCAAGTTCTTCTCTTGTAGGGGCACGGCACGCCGTGCCCTCTGTAGGGCGGGGACCTTTACCCGCCACGCCGCAGGTGCCGGAGGGTGTGCCCCGCCATCTTCACAACGCGAAATCAGGGGACGGCGGCCATAAATGACCGCCCTACAGGTAAAATCCAAAATTCCCCCCGAATCAGTGTCCGCTTTTTGCCAGAAAGTGCTATAATAGTAAGTGGAGGGTAGGAATCAGCCCTTTCAAGTATGTGTGATGGTTCAGAAATGCGAGAATCCCCTGTAGGGCGGGGGTTTACCCCCGCCGCCTCTTCAGATAATGAAATCCCGGCGGCCATAAATGACCGCCCTACAGAATCTTCTCGCTACTCGCTACCCGCTACTCGCTGCTCAGCATCCTTTGATGCTGAAAAACTCCACGCGCAACTCGCAGACCTGCTCCAAATCTACTTAAAACGCGCATCCGATCCCGACGCGGTGGCAAAATGCTCCGCCAAAGACGCAATCGCGTGCGCCAAGACGCTTACGGGAATGATGTCGGACTTCCAGTCCGGCAAACTAAAGAGCCGGAGTGGTGACCTCCAGGTCGCCACACCTTTAATCTCGCGGCCTGGAGACCGCGCGTCCGCCATTACTGGTGGCGCGGGCGCTTGCCCGCCACGCCGAAGGTACCGGAGGGTCCCGCCCGTGATTCCGCCACGGCGCGGTACAAGTTTACCCGCCACGCCGAAGGTGCCGGAGGGTCCCCGCCCTACAGGCCATCCTCTAACCCCTAGTCCCCAACCCCCTGTTTCCATCCTCGCCGACGCGCTCTCCGTCGTCCTCGCGTCCACCGAAGAATCCCCCATCCCCGAACCCTATAAACGCCTCATCGCCCGCATCCAGAAACTCTGCATCGAGACCCAGAAGCGATTGGACGCGTCGCAAAACAACGATTCCCCTGTAGGGGTTTACCCGCCTGGGCGGGCACGGCACGCCGTGCCCTCCGATGATGGTGACGGTGAAGATTCGGTAGTCCAGCCCCGCCCGGGCGGGCAAGCCTTTAGGGCTGGCTCTTCGGATGACAAGACCAGGGCTAAAGCCCTGGACTACCGGGATAGGCGCCAAAGAAGCCGGGCTAGTGAGTCGCCGACGCGCCAAGGAACTCCGCCGAAGCGGCTACGTCCCTCTCGCGAAGGCGGAAGCGGCTATGGCGACGGCGCGCCCGGCCTACCCAATATGGATGCGAAGCGTCGGGGTACGAGTCCCCGCCCTACAGAAGAATCCCCCGTAACCTCACCAACCCCTAACCCCTCACCCCTAACCTCTGGCAGCGCGCCCCCCAAGGCGCCCAAAAAACGCCGCCGCACTCTGTACACCCTCGGCGCCTCTCTCCGGTCCAACAACCAAAACTCGCCCGCCATAGCTTCAGCGAAGGCGGGACTAGAAACCAACAACCGCGCGGGCCGCGTGCGCGCTCGCAGCCCATAAGTGCAGCGCCGCTTCAACCGAGCGGCATCCGCGCTAGCGATACGAGTTGCGGCTGGGACTTGTGCTCGATGGCGCTGGCGAGAGTCAGGTCGCTTACGTTCACCGTTAGTCCGCCCATCTGGTCTTCGACCCGGCCGGTGACGACGAACGGCTCCGGGCGTGTGGCGCCGAGCAGATTGCGCAGGCTTGCAGCCGGATTAGACACCACCGCGATTGTATCAGGCGTGCTTGGCCGTGCAAAGCCGCGCGATATCCGATATTATGTAAGCAGTATGAGCCTGGAAGGGGTCAACAGGTCCGCCGAGCGCTTCGTCACCACGCTTGCCCGCGAGGGCGGGATGAAGCTTGCGCCGCGCATCTTCAGCCATCCGCGCATCCCGCTGGAAAAGGACGCGGTGCGCCAGCTTCGGGATGCGGCGCAGCTTCCCGGCGTGCTGGACGTGGTCGGAATGCCCGACATCCACGTGGGTTACGGTGTGCCCATCGGCTGCGTAATCGCGGCGCTGGATATCGTCTGCCCCGCCGCAGTGGGTTACGACGTGAACTGCGGAATGCGCCTGCTAACCTCCCCGCTGAGAGCTGGAGAAGTGAACCCCAAACGGGTTGCCGACGAAATCGCCAAGCGCATTCCGCTGGGCGAGGGCAAGAACAACTACGCGCTGGATAAGAAGTCCTTCCGGCGGCTGGTCAATAAAGGCGTGCCCGGCCTGGCGGATGTGGACATCCCGCAACTGGCAAAGGATCTGCGCCATGACTGGGAGCTGGTCTCGGAGATCGATAACATTGAGGATCGCGGATCCCTGCCCGCGAACGCCAACGCCTGCTCGGACGGCGCATTGAAACGCGGACGCACGCAACTCGCGACTCTCGGCGGCGGCAACCACTTCATCGAATTGCAGGCCGTTGACCGTATCGAGGATGAAGCCGTCGCTCGCGAGTTCGGGCTGTTCAAGGGGCAGTTCGTGATAATGCTGCACAGCGGCAGTCGCGGCATAGGCCATCAAGTCGGCGACGACTATATGGCGCTGGGACGCCAGATTGCGGACAAGGACCGGCGCGAGATGGTGAACCGCGAGCTGCCGTACTTCCGGCTTTCGGAAAAGCACGCCGACGATTACCTTGGCGCGATGAACGCCGCCGCAAACTTCGCGTTTATCAACCGCCACCTGATGGCGCTGCTGGTGAAGGACGCCTTCCTGACGAGCTATCCCGGCGTGCGGCTGAAACTTCTGTGGGATCTCGCGCACAACATCGCCAAGTTCGAGGAGCATCTGGGCAACCGCATACTGGTGCATCGCAAGGGCGCGGCGCGCGCTTTCGGGCCCGAGCGTATGAAAGGCACGCGGTTTGCGCACACCGGCCAGCCGGTGCTCGTTCCCGGCAGCATGGGCACTGCGAGCTATGTGATGATCGGCACTGAAAAAAACGCCGACACGTACGCGTCCATCAACCACGGCGCAGGGCGCGTGATGAGCCGCATCGCTGCCAGCGGGCGCAGCCGGCGGGGCAGGGACCTCCGCGGTCGCAGAGCAGCTATCAGCGACGAGGATTTTGCGCGCGCGATGGAAGGCATCTACCTCATTTCGGAAAATATCCGCACGGTGAAGGAAGAAGCGCCGCAGGCCTACAAGGACATTGACCTCATCACCGAAGCCGTCGTCGGCGCCGGTTTAGCGCGCACCGTGGCGCGGCTGAAGCCCCTGGCTGTGCTGAAAGGATAAGCGAGACAAGAGCGTGCTTGCGGCTGCTATAATCCCCGAGCTATGCTCGTGCTTGCCGAAAAGCCCGAAAAGCTCATTGACGCGGTCATTGATGACGCGGGACTAAAACAGTTGGCGCGCAACACGTGGAAGCTGCCCTGGATGGAGCGGTACGAGAGCGACAGGAAGCTAAGACGGAAGATCAAGGACTACATCAGGGCTGACACGAGAATTTTCACCAACGAAGGAAGCACCAAGCGAATTATCGCTGTGCAAACGGGTGCGGATTTTTTCATCTATGCGCGCAGCGACAGTGCATACAGGCACACGATGAAAGACCTCTACGCGCCGTGCGTCGAGCCCGGCATTCGTTTCCCCGACAGGGGCATGCACAGGTACTGGGATAAGTGGAACAAAGGGCGGCCGTACATCTTCGTGCACGGGCCGTTCGGCGCGTGGAAGCGTGGGCTGGAAGCAGGATTCAAAGCCTGGTGGCCCCGGCGGTATCCCGAAGAGAAGAAGCGGCGCAAGATGCGGCGCGGCGATGCGCGGACGTGGTACGTGACGGGCAAGCCAAGGTTCGGCAGGCGTGTCAAGCACAAATGCCGTGCTATCGAGGGCAGCGACGAGTTTTTGCCGCTCATCGTCCAGGGCGTGGAGTACGGCCGGGAGGCGAAGGACTACCTGCGCGATTGCCTGCTGCTGGGGCCGAGCTTCGTCTGCGAGGTGAAGGGCGAGCCGGTCTGCTGGGCGGGTACGCACATCAACGGTACGATGGGCATGATTTACACGCCGTCGGAGCACCGCCGCAAGGGCTATGCACTGTCGCTGGCGGCGTTTCAGATGGACTACATGCTGCGGCGCGACGGGACGGCCGTGGCGCACGTTATACTCGGCAACAAGGTCAGCGAGAAGTTGCTGGCGGTGTTCGGCGCGAAGCACTCGCCGGGCACGATGACCTGGCGCTCCCTCGTCTGGCCCCGCTGGAAACACAAGAAGCTGAAGGAGTAGGGGGACAGCGAGATTTAGGCGTTCTCGCAGGGAATCGGGTAGAATACTAGTGGAGATATCGCACGATGGCCAATGATGAATATAAAGGAATGATAGTCTCCGACCCGTCGGTGATGATGGGTAAGCCGGTTGTCGCAGGAACGCGCATAACCGTTGAGGAAATACTGGAGAAGCTGGCGGCCGGAGAGACCTTCGAGCAGATACTCGCAGCGCATCCGAGGCTGACCCAAGAAGCGATCCGGGCCGCGCTGTCGTTTGCCGCCGATGCACTGAAAGCTGACGTAGTCTACCCGCACGCAGGTTAGCGGCAGTGAAGTTCGTTGCCGACGAGAATGTAGATACAGGTATAGTCGACTCACTTCGTGTTTCAGGGCACGATGTTCTCTATATACCTGAGTTCGCAAAAGCGCTCTCTGACGATGAAGTGTTAACTCTCGCTCGAAGTGAGCGCGCTGTGCTAATTACTGCTGATAAGGACTTCGGTGAGTTGGTCTTTCGGCGCCGGTCTTGCGCGCACCGTGGCGCGGCTGAGACCGTTGGCTGTGCTGAAGGGGTAGGGGCCTCCGACCTCGCCGGGCACGATGACCTGGCGCTCCCTCATCTGGCCCCGCTGGAAGCGCAAGAAGCTGAAGGGGTAGGGGCTTGGGCGCTACAGGCTTCGGCAATTTGACTGCCATATGAATAGGCGCCGGCTCCATCGAGTTTAGCTTACTTCCTAGTAGTATGGGTATCCAGAAGTTTCTGCGGCCTCCATTGAGAGCCCGATGGCTATAGACACCAATGCCACAGCCGCCACTATGATTGTGAGGACAATCGCGAGAGACAAGTCCTTTCTTTGCTCGACCACCACACGTGTTTGAGCTATAGAGTCATGCCATGCCTGTCGTTTCTTATCGAAAGCAACCCACCAGAAGCCTAATCCAAAGAGAAGAGAAGAGATTAGGTAAGCAGCAGAGCGGCCAAGCGCTCTGCCGAATCCAAGGTCTCCATCTGTTTCAGCATGCAGGACCTTCAGGCCATAAAGCTTTTTTCCGGGAGTACTAGACCACACCGAAAGAAACAGCGTGTGGTAGAGAACCAGTCCAGCGATGCCCAGTAATTGGGCAGAAGCATCGTCCTCGAAGACTGATGGGAACACTAAGCCTATTATCAATAACAGCAAAAACAGTACCCCATAGTCGAAGATAAAAGCTCCAGCCCGGAAACCGAAAGAGGCTAGTTTGCGGTCATGGCTTCCAGGTGGCTCAAGTGATTCCTCTCCAACGGCAGTGTCTCCAGAGTCAACTTGTGTCTTATCAACATCTACGGTAGCAGTAAGTTTGGCCCCGCAGGAAAAACAGAACGAAGCACCTGGTGGTTGTTCTTTGCCACATGACGGACAGAACATGGCAGTCTACCTCCCCGTGTATACTAAGCATTGTCACTGTAGCATCCCATGTATTAGGAGTCAATCAAACGAAAACTCAGCTTTCAAGTTGGGTACAGGCAGAGCCTAATCCTCAGAGTCATAGACCTCCGACCGCGCCGCGCACAGGCAAACAATGGCTCGTCATTTTGAGCTTGAGTTCATGTAAGGAGCGAGGATGTCCATCGCCGAACGATACGCTGCATTAACACTGTTGGTGGGGAATGACAGCTTGCTAAAGTATCTTGCATGAGAGGCTATAGCCATGAAATAAGTCATCTCAGCTACAGACTGAAGCATCTGTCCCATTAAGGTATCCCTATTAGCAGGAGTGAACATCAGCGCGAAATAGCTCGTATGGTGGTAGGTCGACAAGAACTTATACAGTGGTCCACTTGGACTATCTTTAACCTTGGGGAGAGTAGCCTTTAAATACCTATCAACATCTCTATCCCCGCGAGATATTAATCCTTTTTGTTTTACCGTGAAAACGTCCAAATCTTCTAGTAGTCTCTCACTCTTCAAGTATTCATCGCGCAACAACTCGAAATTCGAATATAGCCATTGAGCTAGCTGCGTAATCTTAGGATTCGGAGTAATACGCTCTTGAACAATGAAGCTTGGACAGCGTTTCTTCAATGAGAGAGTGTGCTTTTCAGCATTTTCTTTGAAAATATTGCGTTCTTGAACAAGGAGCTTGTCTTCACCAGGTTGTGTTTCTTTATGGATATAGAATGCCTTCATCAAGCCATGAATGATGAAGACTTGATGGTGCGCATAACGTAGATTATTAGTACGTGGAAGTACAAGGTAAAAAAAGTTGTGGTGAAATCCAAGTATCGTTCTCATCAATAGAGCCATGCTATAGAGGTCATTATGACCGCAAGCGTCTACCGCATATCTACTACAAAGAAATGATTGATGTAGCAAGACTACTACTGAATGCCTTGGTTCTTCTTCCTTGCAGCCCGTAGTAAGCCAGTCCTTTGGCAACGAAGATACGCTGTCAAGTAGCCTTGTAGTTGCGTCAACACACGATTGTAGTTCCGAAGAAACCACTTGATTAAAGCACGGAGGCTCTACCGGCATCGACATGCGAGATACTCCTTTTCAGCCCTCGCGTAGATCATTAGCTCTCGATCAGAAATGGGATACTGGCTCGATCAGCAACGAACATCGCTGTCACTCCCCCTTCCCCCATCGTTTCTCCAGCAGGTCTTTAATCTTCTTCTCGGCGGCGATGGGTTTGGGCTCGTAGAATTTCGCGCCCTTAAGCTCATCCGGTAGGTAGCCTTCGGCGACGAAGCCGCCGGTAACGTCCTCCGCGCCGTCTTCAGCATGCTCGGCTTTGCCGTGCGCGTAGCGGTAGTCCTTGCCGTAGCCAAGTTCCTTCATCAGCCGCGTCGGTGCATTGCGGACTTTCAGCGGCACCGGCACCGCGCCGTGCTCCTCCACTGCCGCACGCGCCGCGCTGTTTGCCTCGTACACGCTGTTTGACTTCGGCGCGGCAGAAAGGTATATCGCCAGCTCCGCCAGCGCGTTGTCGCACTCGGGCATCCCCACCGTCTCCACCGTTCGGAACACCGCCTGCGCCAGCACCAGCGCGAACGGGTCGGCCAGACCGATGTCCTCGCTCGCCATTCGGGTCATCCGCCGCGCGAGGTACTTGGGATCCTCGCCCGCCGCCAGCATCCGGTTGAGGTAGTAAAGCGCCGCGTCCGGGTCGCTGCCGCGCACGGCTTTGTGCAGCGCGGAGATGAGGTTGTAGTGCTCCTCGCCCGTCTTGTCGTAGAGCAGCTCGCGGCGCGTGAGAACTTCCTGCGCGAATTCAAGCGTGATGAGCTTCTCGTGCTTTTCCTTCGCCAGCAGGTCAACGGCGAGTTCCAGCGCGTTGAGCGCGAACCGCGCATCGCCGTCCGCCGCGCGCGCGAGATAAATCAGCGCATCGTCGTCAATGGCAACACCAGACTTGCCCAGCCCGCGCTCTTTGTCCGCAAGCGCCTGGCGCGTAAGCGTGGCGACGTTGTCGTCACTCAGGCGTTCCAGCACGAGCACTTTGCTGCGCGAAAGCAGCGGCGAGATAACCTCGAAGCTTGGGTTCTCCGTCGTCGCGCCGAGCAGCACGATAGTGCCGCGCTCCACGTGCGGCAAAAACGCGTCCTGTTGCGCCTTGTTGAAGCGGTGGATTTCGTCGATGAACAGAATCGTCGGGCGGCTGAACATCCGGCGCGAGCGGTTGGCGAACTCGATGACCTCGCGCACCTGCGGGATGCCGCTCGTTACCGCGCTCATGCGCACGAACTCGTAGTGTTCGAGCGAGCCGAGGATGTAGGCGAGCGTGGTCTTGCCGCTGCCCGGCGGGCCCCAGAATATGAGCGACGGGACTTTTCCCGAATCCAGGATGCGCTTGAGCAGGCCGGTTTCGCCGGTGAGGTGCTCCTGGCCCGCGAATTCGCCTAAGTCGCGCGGGCGCATCCGGTCGGCGAGCGGGGCTGCGGTCAGTTCTGAGGAATCAGTGTCAGGCTTGTGGGAGCGCTTTTCTGATCCTGCTGGTTTCCCTTCCGCCATCGGACTTATTCTATCAGAAAGCGCGTACTCGCACTGTCAGCTTCCCGCGTGTATGAAGCGGCCGAACCAGATGAGCAGGTAAGCGTTAGCGCCGGCGTGAAATGCCCAGGGAACTAGCAGACCGCGGCTGAGCAGCGCGGTCGCGCCGAGGATAAATCCTGCTGCAAGGACAACCAGCGCGGGAAGCCATAACGCGGAGAACATAAACGTAATCGGCATCACGTGGAAACCCGCGAAGATTATCGCGTGCAGCAAGTTGGGTGTAGCACTTCGCGCATCAGCGAGTATCGGTAGTACACGCCCGCGCCAGAGCGCTTCTTCCGCCAGCGGGTTCATCAATCCGAAATAGACGGCGATGGGCAGGTAGCTCCGGGCGTTTAGCCCCAGCGCATCTAACGGGCGTGTTGTCACGTCGGGGAGCGCCTGAGCCGGAAGCAGCGGAAGGATGTACTCCATCACAATCCACGTGAGCACGAAGCCGGTAATGAGCGCGAAAACGGCAACGCCGCTTTGCGTTATGTTGAATCGCAGGGGGCGTCTTGAGCGCAGCAATAGCCATCCGCCGCCGCAGAGCGCGACGTGGTAGACAATCATTGTGAGCAGCGCGCTCTTGAACCAGAAGAGCCCCAGCGCTACCCACAGGTAGATCGCTATACACCAGAAAACTAGCCGAAGAAGTGAAGGGCGCCCGGTCACGCCACTATCATAGCGCGAGTGGGGCAACATAATAACCGTCGTCCGCAATCAGCAAGGCGTGCGTGCGCCGGTAGAAGCCGCCACGCGGGAACGTGTGTAGCGCCGAGTGTCTACTTGGCGGGAAGCTGCCGGCTGATCTCTCCCTGGTACCATTGCGGCCAGCCGGCGGGAGGCTTCAGGCCAAGGTTCAGCGCTTCTGACATCTTCGCCTTTGCCTCGTCCACCTGCTTCAGCGCGTAAAGCGACAGGCCCCAGTAGTAGTAGTTGGAAGCGTTTTGAGGGGAGGCCTTGGCGCAGGATTCGTACTTCTCCACCGCCAGCTCGTGTTTCTTGAGGGTCGCCAGCACCGTGCCCCAGGCGTACAGCGCGCTGCCGTAGTCAGGCCGGATCTCTACAGCCCGGTGGTAAGCCTTCTCAGCTTCATCGAACTGCTTCTTTGCAGACCGCGCGTGTCCCAGATTATGGAAGAACCGCGAATCCTCCGCGTTGAGTTCGACAGCCTTGTTATATTTCTTTATAGCGTCGTCAATCTTCTTGAGCATGTAGAAGCAGTTGCCCCAGTAGTAGTATGTGTCAGGATCATCAATTCCCAGCTTTCCCGCCTCCACGAACTGCTTCAGCGCGTCTTCATATTTGCGCAGCCGGAAGAGTGCGATTCCACGGTACGAGTATGCCTCGGCCAGCTTGTTGTCAAGCACTGTCGCCTTCTTCAGCAGCTCAAGTCCTTCTCTGATCTTGCCAAGCACGACGAGAGCTTTGCCCTGCCCGAGGTGCGCTATGGCGTTGTCCGGAGCCAGCTCTACAGCCTTCGCGAACTTCTGTTGGGCTTCTTTGAAACGCTTGAGTTTGGTGAGCGCTTCGCCCCACAGGAGAAAAACATCAGCGTCCTCCGGACGGAGTTCGGAGGCGACCTGCGCCTTGTGCCGGGATTCCTCGTATCTGCCAAGGTCGTTCAGCGTTCGCAGCCAGTGCATATAGGAATCTGCGTACGTATCGTTTGGTTTCACCGCTTCTTCGTACTTGTCGACCGCTTCCTCGCACCGCCCAAGCGCCATCAGCGCATCGCCCCAGTTGAAGTAAAGCGCGGGGTGCTTTGCCAGGTCCCCCTTGGCGGCCAGTTTCTCCACGAGCTCCAGGGCGCGCGTCGCTTCGTTCTTCGCCAGCGCCTCGATCACTTTATTGAGTGCCCGCGACGGGTCCGCCTGGGTGGCCTCTGTGTGCATTTTGGCGAGCCGCTCGTTCAGGTTCTTTACCGTGTTTTCCTGTACCTCTGCCAGGCTTTCGAGTTCGGTGATTTTCGCCGTGCTCTCACCCAGTTTTTTCTCCAGCTCCTGGACCTGTGAGGAATCAGCTTCGGCTTTTTCTTTCTGAGACTTGATTTCGGCAATGGCGGCATCGCGCTCCGCCAGTTGTTTTTCCAGCTCAGCAGTCTTCTGTGACGCTTCGCCGAGCTTAGTCTCAACTTCGCTTGCCTTCTTGCCGGCGGCATCTGCCTGAGCAAGTCTTGCCTGCGACTCCTCGAGTTGCTTCTTTAACGCCTTAAACTGCGTGTCCCGTTCCTGGAGCTTTTTCTGGAGCTCAGTCAGCTCCATCGAGTTTTCATACGCTTTGCTTTCGATCTCGCCCGCGCGGGCTTCTGCCGCTGCCAGCTTCGCAGCGAGCTCCTTGCCGCCCGTGTGGGCTTCACGAGCCGCAGTTTCGCGCTCATCCAGTTGCGATTTCAGCTTGGCGGCGGCATCTTCGTGCTCCTTCAGTTTCTTTTCAAGTTCAGTGGTACCGGCGCTCTTTTTCTTCAGCTCGTTATCGAGTTCGGTTGCGCGCTGTTGAGCTTTCTTGAGCTGCTCCGATGACTGAGCAGCGACCTGGTCGCGTTTCTTCAGTTCAGCGTCGAGTTCGGCGATGCTGGCGCTTTTCTTTTTCAATTCGTTATCAAGCTCGGTTGCGCGCTGTTCAGCATTTTTAGTCTGCTCCGATGATTGCGCAGCGACCTGGTCGCGTTTTTTCAGTTCAGCGTCAAGCTCACTGATGCGCTGTTCAGCGTTTTTGAGTTGCTGCGATGACTGCGTAGCGACCTGGTCGCGTTTCTTCAGTTCAGCGTCGAGTTCGCCAATGCGCTGTTGAGCTTTTTTAAGCTGCTCCGATGACTGCGCACCAGCTTGGTCGCGCTTCTTCAGGCTTTCCTCTTGCTCGCGTACTTTCGCTTCCCATTGAGCCGCTTTTGCCTCCTGGGCTTTCACGCTGTCCGAGCTGGATGACAGGCGTGTTTCAAGTTCATCAGCCTTGTGTTTCCATTCGTTCGTCGAAGCCAGCAATTCATCGGACTTGTGCTTCAGCTCATCGGAGGTAGTCAGAAGCTCCTCGACCTGCTTGTCACGCTCATCCAGCCGTGCCTGCGCGTCCTCCAGGCTGGCCTCCCGTTCGCTGACGGTAGCAGACAGCTCATCTGCCTGTTTGGATTGCTCCGCGAGCTGATGCTTCAACTCCGCGTTTTCGGTGAGGGACTCCTTGAGCTGCGTCTGGGCTTCATTGAGCGCAGCCTGCAGCTTCCGCACGGAGTCGACGGTCTCCTGAGCCTGTGTGCCGATTTCCTTGAGTTTCGCCTCCCTGCCTGCAAGCTTCGATTCGGCATCCTTGATTCGCGTGTCGAACTCGCCGAGGGATTTCTCCAGCTTGCTCATCTGCACAGTTTCCTCTTCTTTTTCAGCTTCGCGCTCCTGTATCTTGGCCTCAAGGCCTCTGATGTGCGCCGCTTTCTCTTCAAGCTGCGCTTCCAGGACTTTTACGTGCGCCTCGCGCTCTTCAACACGCGCTTTGAATTGCTCTACCGAGGCGCTTGCCTCGTGCGCTGTGTGTTCACGCTTCTTCACCGCTTCCCGGGCTTCGTTGAGCTGCGTTGTCAGCTCCTTGAGCTTACTGCCACTTGCGGCCGCTGACTTCTCAGCTAAAGCCGTGCGCTTCTCCACACCGGCAGTGAGTTCAGTACTCTTGCGCAGTTTAGCTTCCAGCTCACGGTTAGCGGCCTGGAGCGTACGCAGCTTCTCGTCTTTTTGCGCCAGCAGTTTATCTAGCTGCGCGGTTTTTTCTTTGCCGCCCTTGGCGAGCTTGTCGCGTTCCTTGAAGTCGCTTTCCAGGTCGGCAATGCGTCCGTCACGGTCAGCCACCTGGGCACGGAGTTCTTCGATCTCCTTCTCACGGGAGGCAATAGTCTGGGTATGTGCTTTGGCCTTCTCGCCGTGTTCTTCGACCTCCGACTGCAGGCTGCGATGTCTGTCTTTGTATTGCGCCAGCTCGGCCTGGAGCTGGTCTCGCGCAGCTTCGCGCTCCTTGACGCCAGCCTCAAGGTCACGCGTCTTTGCCATATGTTCTTGCAGTTGCGCCTCGAGTGCTTTTGCCTGTGCCTCCTTCTCCTGAACCGTGTTCTGAAGCTTTTTCACAAGTGCGTCGCGCTTCGCCGCCGCCTTAGCCCGTGCCCCGGCTCCAGCCTTGGATGTGAGTTCCTTCAGGCTGACATTCTGCTCGGACACCTTGGCCTCGAGTTCTTTCAGACTCCCGTCGCGCTCGGTCAGTTGCTTTTCGAGATCCTTCAGCCTGGCGTCCCGGTCGGCAAGCTTCTTGTCTCTGGTTGCATCGGCCTGCTTTGCCGTTTCCGCCTCTGCCTTCGCAACCTGCTGTTCGAGTTCGGCGATCTGGCTGTCGCGCTCTGCAATCGCTTTCTCGGCATCTTTAAGTTTACCCGCAAGGGCTGTGTCGTCTGCAGCAGGGGCTACGCCTTCGGGTGCGGGCTTGGCGCCGGATATCTCATAGCGGCCGAGCTTCGCGGACAGCTCCTTGACCTTTCGATTGCGCTGGAGCAGTTTCTGCTCAAGGTCGCGCACGCGGCGCTCCAGCGCTTCCTTGTCTGCACCCTCATCCACCGGCTCAGCCTCGTCCTCCTCCTCGACTTCCGGTTTGGCCGCCCGCTTCGGTTCGGGAGGTTTCTCGCCGCGCGTGGCCTCGAATTCCTCCAGCAGCTTTGGCAGCGACTTCAGCGACTTGGAAGCTTGACCACCGCTCACCTCCATCGCTGTCAGCAATTCCTGCCAGCCTTTTTCTCCCGTGACCTCAATCTTGACCGCCTGCAGCAGGACAGCTGGCAGGCTGCCGGGTTCGAAGAGCACTGCGAGCGCGGCGGTCTGAGGGAATGCGCGATGGTAAGTATTCAGTTCGTGAACGCAGTTGAGCGAGCGTGTCCAGGATCGTGAGACGACGATGACCAGATGCTTGCTGACGAGCGCAGCTTCGTCCGCGGCGCGCTCGGACTCCTCGTCCTCACCGTGGACTTCGTCGAACCATACACGGAGACCAGCACCGGACAAGAGTTTGTTGAGCAGCTTCCCCTCAGCCAGTGCAGTCCCCGGATGGTAGCTGACAAAAACGTCGTACTTATAGTCCAATTCAGCCGTTACCTCGTACCCCGGGCTGCCAGTCACTATTCTAACAGATGGCTCACCTTGCCCGGTCGTTTCAGTCAACCTTGATGATTCTATGTCAGAATGGCTGCGTAAACTCAGCCATGCGGATGTGCCTTAGAGTAGACTTGGCGCAGCCTGCTCATTACCACCCGGGTGTAGAACTCCACCGTGGAAATCCGGGAATGGCCGAGGAGTTCCTGGACAACGCGAATATCCGCGCCGTTCTCAAGCAGGTGCGTCGCGAAGCTGTGGCGGAGCGTGTGCGGTGTGACCCTCGCGGTAATGCCCGCGCCCGCGGCGTATTTGCGCACCAATCTGAAGACCTGCACGCGTGAAAGCTCCCCCCGGCGGCTCAGGAAAACCTTTGCGCTGCGCGAGCTGGCTGGCAGCCCCGGCCTGACATCGCTCAAGTACCGATCCAGCCACTCAACAGCGAAATCGCCCAGCGGGCAGATGCGGACCTTTCCGCCTTTGCCGTGCACGCGCGCAAATCCGGCGTTGAGGTCCAGGTCGGTCAGCTGGAGGCCGCAGCATTCGCTCACTCTCATCCCTGACGCGTACAGCGTTTCCAGCAGCGCACGGTCGCGGATACCGAGCTGCGTCTGCGTGTCGGGCGACGCAAGCAACCGCCTTATTTCGTCGTAAGTTATTGCGTGGGGCAGGGGGACTGCCCTGGGAGCTCTCAATCGTCGGGGAAAAACCTCCTTGTCAAGCAGGTTGCGCGCGAGCAGGAATCGACTGAAGCGCCGCAACGCGGCGATGCGCCGACGGATAGTGGCAGGCGAGTAATCCCCGCGCGTATTGAGTTCGCCTATATAGGAGGTGAAACGCTCTGGTGCAAGGTCGCGTAGCCTGCGTATCTGAGACCAGGCCTGAAAAGCCTGGAGGTCGCGGGCGTATGCTGTGACGGTATTTGGCGACAGTCCTCGCTCGACACGGCAATGTGTCAGGAAGGCATCGATGGCTTCATCGAGCAGCATCATATAATCTGCGGCTTGCGGAGCTTACGCGGCTTGCCCGCGTGCGCGCCCTTCTTGCCGTTTAGCTCAAGGAGCGACGTGAGGAGCTGTTTCTCGTTTCGGCTGAGCTTACGCGGCATATCAAGCTCCACCTGAAGATGAAGATCACCCGAACCTGCTCCGGTCAGCCTGGGAAGGCCCTGGCTGCGAAGGGTTATCACATCCCCCGGCTGCGTCCCCCGTGGCACCTTGACGCGCACGTTGTCACCCGAGAGGTGCTTCACTACCACATCCGCACCGAGCACGAGTTCGGGGTATGCCATCGGCAGTTTTGCCAGCAGGTCGGGCCCGTCCACTTCGAACACAGGATCGGGACTGACGCGCACTCGTAGGAGCATGTCGCCGTTGCGCCCGCCTCCTGTTCCGGCGTTCCCGCTGCCTGCAAGACGCATGACCGTACCATTACCGACTCCTGCGGGTATTGTCACGTCGACCACACGGTCCCGGGCTGTGACCCCAGTCCCGCGACACGCTTTGCAGGGCGATTCGATCATCTGACCGCTGCCCCTGCACACAGGACAAGGTGCAGCGGTCGAGAAGACTCCCAGGAATGTCTGGCGGGTGGATGAGACCATCCCGCTGCCCCGGCACTGCTGGCACGTTGTTGGCTGAGTGCCCGGCTCGGCCCGCGAGCCATGACATTCAGGACACGGCTCGAGTCGTCGTGCCTTGATCGTCACCTGTTGCTCTGTGAGCACGTCTTTCAGCCCGAAGGTTATCGTCTCAACGATGTCCTCGCCCTCAGAGTAGGCCGGGTCGCGGGGACGATGCCGGGATGACGCAAAGGGTCCTCCGCCGAAGCCGCCCCCGAAAAAGAACTCAAAGATGTCAGCTACACTGCCAAACCGGTCAAATCCCACGCCGCCTGGCCGTACAGTTCCGAACTGGTCGTACTGCGCACGTTTGGACGGGTCGGAGAGTATCTCGTAAGCCATAGTTACGTGCTTGAAACGCTCTTCGAGCTCGGCGTTGCCCGGGTTGTGGTCGGGATGGCACTTGTGGGCGAGACGCCTGTACGCGCCCTTGATGTCCTCCTGCGATGCATTCGGGCTTACTTCGAGGATTTTGTAAAGGTCAACTGTCATCATCGTCCGATCCCTGTCGCCACTCGTCGATGACCTGGCTCATCGCCCGCGCGACCCGCAGAACCAGCGGCAGCGCCCGCGAATAGTACAACCTAGTGGGGCCCACGACTCCCACTCGGCCGCCGGTGCCCTCACCCATGTCGTAGCCGGAGAACAGGATGCTTATCTCCGAAAGGTCGTCTTTACCCGATTCCTCACCGATTATGGCGCCCAGATCCACCTCCCGCCGCACGTCAAGCGTTTCGAGGAAGGATTCTTCGTCAGAAACGCTGTCCAGCAGCCCGCGAAACCGCTCTAGGGCGAAGAACTCCGGCTGCGTGAGCAGCTTGTACGCATCGCTGAAGACAACCCGGCTCTCGGCAGGTGCAATTTCGCCGAGGAACTTCTCAAGCTGCGCTTGGACGGACACGGGCACGACGGTGAAATCCTCCAGCGCCTGCTGGATCTCTCCGGCGCGCAGCGATGTCAGGTTACGGCCGCGCAGGAGGTTCGTCAGCCTCTCGCTGAGGTGTCCCAGCATCAGCTTCCTGACCGGCACTTCAGTGTGAATAAGGCGGCTCTGCATGACTCCGAGGTCTGTCACCAGCACAATCATCAGCTGGCGGTAGTCGATCTCCATCAGGTTGAAGCTGCGGATGACGAACGGTGGTGCCTGCGGAACGGTGATGAACGCCATATACTCGGACTGGCTTGTCAGTTCATCCAGTGAGTGTGCCACCAGCTTCTCGATCTCGCTGCTGAGCATCCGGAACGTCAAGGCCAGAGCGCGCACTTCTTCTATGTCCACTGTCACTTTCGACAGCAGCGTGTTCACATATAATCGGTAGGCGCGCGATGTGGGTACCCGTCCCGACGACGAGTGCGGCTGCAACAGAAAGCCGAGCTCCTCCAGGTCCTTGAGCTCGTTGCGGATCGTGGCACTGCTCATTCTTATGTAGCGCGTAAGAGCCGACGAGCTGACCGGCTGGGCGGTGCGGATGTACTCCTCAGTCAGCCGGAGGAGCAGTTTTTGCTTGCGCTTAGTAAGTGGTATCTTCATAGTTACAGCGCGCCTACTGGCCACCAGATTCTACCGCGAAACCGCCAAATGTTATCTTTTCCAGCGCAATCGGAGTCTGCCCGACACGCAGCAAATCCAAAATCCTGACGGCCAGGGCCTTGACAAAGCAAGTCTACGCTATAGAATTAGCAGTCGTCAAGTGCGACTGCTAACAGTTGACCAAGATAATTGCTAGCAGTCGCAGGTAATGATTGCAGCCACGCGCGGCGCGTGGTTGAAACCTGAATCAAAGGAGGAAGTTCAAATGGCTAAGAAGTTCGATTACACACCTGCGCCTGGACGGGTCATTGTCAAGCCGCTGGAGGATGAAGAGAAAACGACGGCGGGCGGCATTGTCATTCCCGACAGCGCCAAGGAGCGTCCAAGCCTCGGTCAGGTCATAGCTGCCGGAAAGGGACGCCTGCTCGACAGCGGCCAGCGGGCCGAAGTCTTCGTTAAGCCGGGAATGAAGGTTCTCTACGGCAAGTTCTCGGGAAGCGAATTCAAGTACGGTGGCGTGGATTACTTGATTCTGCGCGAAGACGACATCATGGCTTGGCAGAGCTAACGAACACTCACTATCACTTGGAGGAGGTTAACTATGGCAGCTAAGGAAATTATATTCAGTGATGATGCCCGTAAGAAGCTTGAGAAGGGCGTCAATCAGGTTGCCGATACGGTGAAGGTCACTCTCGGCCCCCGTGGACGCAATGTTGTTCTGGAGAAGAAGTGGGGCAGTCCCACTATCACGAACGATGGCGTAACCATCGCCAAGGAAATCGAGCTGGAAGACCCCTACGAAAATATGGGCGCCCAGCTGGTCAAGGAAGTTGCGTCCAAGACTAACGACGTCGCCGGCGACGGCACCACAACAGCTACACTGCTCGCGCAGTCGATGGTGCGCGAAGGCCTGCGCAACGTAACTGCGGGCGCCAACCCGATGAGCCTGAGGCGCGGTATTATGAAGGCTGCAAGGCACGTTGTGGATGATCTGAAGAAGCAGGCTATCAACATCCGCGACGACAAGAAGGCTATCGCTAACGTTGCTACCATTTCCGGCAATAACGATCCTGACATAGGCGACCATATTGCCAGCGCGATGGAGAAGGTGGGCAAGGACGGCGTGATTACCGTCGAGGACAGCAAGACGGCTGAGACCAAGATAGAGCTGGTTGAAGGCATGCAGTTCGACCGCGGCTATCTGTCGCCTTACTTCGTCACCGATAAGGAGAATATGGTCGTTGAGCTTGAGGACCCTTACATGCTCCTGTGGGAGAAGAAGGTGACTGCCGTCGCGGACATCATTCCGGTCCTGGAGAAGATTGCCAAGGGTGGCAAACCGTTGCTGCTCATCTGCGAGGATGTTGAAGGCGAAGCGCTCGCGACTCTGGTAGTCAACCAGCTTCGCGGAACCTTGAACGCCTGCGCGGTGAAGAGTCCCGGATACGGCGACCGCCGCAAGGCGATGATGGAGGATATCGCAACCATCACGGGCGGAACATTCTTCACCGAGGACTTGGGTGTGAAGCTGGAGAGCATCGACTTGAAAGACCTCGGTCGCGCCAAGAAGGTGAAGATTGACAAGGAGAACACCACCATTATCGAAGGCAAAGGCGCCAAGGATGCCATCAAAGGGCGCATCCAGCAGATCCGCAACGAAATCGACAAGACGAGCAGTGACTGGGACAAGGAGAAGCTGTCGGAGCGCCTTGCCAAATTGGCGGGTGGAGTGGCGGTGCTCAAAGTTGGTGCGTCCACCGAAACCGAGCTGAAGGAGAAGAAGCACCGTTACGAGGACGCGCTTGAAGCGACTCGCGCAGCTGTTGAAGAAGGCATCGTTGTCGGCGGCGGCGTGGCCCTGCTACGGGCGACCGCTGTCATTGACAAGGCCAAGGATATTGTGGAGACCGATGAGAAGATCGGCGCAGCCATCGTACGACGGGCTCTCGAAGAGCCTTGCCGTATGATTGTGAACAATGCTGGACAGGAAGGCGGCATCGTTGTCGAGCGAATCCTTTCCAAGAAGGATAAGCACTACGGCTACAACGCTGCAACCCATGAATACGAGGACCTGGTGAAGTCCGGCATTATTGACCCGGTCAAGGTCACGCGCAGCGCTCTGCAGAACGCTGCTTCCATCGCCAGCATGATGCTGACTACCGAAGGTCTGGTGGCTGAGAAGCCCGATGAAGAAAAGAAGGCCCCGGCGATGCCCGGTGGCGGCGGCATGGGCATGGACTACTAGACCCGCCTACCGATTGAGTTCCAAGTGGGGACACCGCCAAGGTGTCCCCACTTTGGCATAAGCGCGGGATTGGAGTAGACTGTTGCCCGAATTCCGCGGGACCAAATACTGCCGTGCAGGATTCCGACAAACAAGCATCCAACCCTACTGCACGCGCAGCACTGGAGCCCGGCTACTGGCAATGGGTCCCACAGGCCTTCGCCGCGCTCCGGCATCGCAACTACCGGCTCTACTGGCTCGGCCAGATTGTCAGCCTAGTTGGCACATGGATGCAACGAACCGCGCAGGGCTGGCTCGTCACCGACCTGGTGCTGGAGATCGTCGCTGAGTCTCAGATCGCCTCGGTCACCAATTGGTATGTCGCGCTGGTCTCGGCGATGGGCACGCTGCCGGTGCTTATCATCGGTCCGTTTTCGGGCGTGCTCGCGGATTACTTCGACAAGCGCCGGGTGCTGATCGTCACGCAGAGCCTGATGGCGGTGCAAGCCTTCGCACTCGCTATCTTCGCCTACACCGGCCTCATCAGCATTGGCTGGCTGATGGCTTTCGCCCTGATGCTTGGAGTGATCTGGGCATTCGACATTCCCGCCCGCCAGGGCATGGCGATAGAGCTCGTCGGCCGCAAGGACCTGCCAAATGCAATCGCGCTGAGCTCGGGCGTGTTCAACACCGCGCGGATCATCGGGCCGGCTGTCACCGGAGTGATACTCGCATTGCACTTCAGCGTCGCTGATGCGTTTCTGGTCAACGCGATTTCGTTCGCTGCCGTTATCGGCGCGCTGCTGCTGATGCGCGGAGACTTTTCCGCCCGTGCCGGCAGGGACGGCGGAAGCGAGCCGTACTTGCAGCGGTTGTCCGCCGGAATCTCGTTTCTCCTGCGCACTCGCGGAATCCGGCGCATCGTGTTCATGGTAGGCGTGCTGGGATTGCTGGCCGCGCCATTCATGCCGCTTCTGCCTGCTATCGCACGATACCGGTTGGGCGCCGGGCCGGCGCAGTTCGGATTCCTCGCCACCTGCATCGGCATCGGCGCGGTCACGGCTGCGATTACGCTGGCATCCATCAGCGCGCGCGGCCTGCAGCATCTTACTCTGCGCATCGGCTACGCCTTGTTCATTGGCAGCATCATTGCGCTTACGCAGATTACTTCGCTCACCGCCGCATATTTCATACTGGCTATTTGCGGTTTCGGAATGAACTGGACGTTCGCCAACTCCAATACGATTGTCCAGCTTGCGGTGCCGGACGAACTGCGTGGCCGCGTGATGGGCACATATTCGGTCGTCTTCATCGGCATGTTCCCGCTGGGGACGCTGATGATGGGCTGGGCGGCGAAGAACTACGGGGTGGACAAGGCGCTGCTCACCGGCGCGATTATCGCAGCGATTGTAGCGATTGCGCTCTTCGTGCGCTATCCAAAGGGGAATGGGACTCCAAAGCTATCAGGCGAAGCGCAGGGACTAGAGCAGGAAAGCTGAATTCAAGAGAAGTAAGCCGCAGAAGGCTAGGAGTATAACAAGGTAGACAATCCCTAATAAGCTCCTTCTGGTCTCATCAACAACGAAGGCAACGAAGCTCGGCCACTGCCAGTCCTCCCACGCTTTTCTTCTCCAGGAACGTCCTTGCGGGAGACGCAAGGCGAGCGCAAAGGACACAGCTAATAAAACTATAACGCAAGCGCCAATGAACATGCGGTAGTTGAAGGGCTTTGCGGCTGGGGAGAACGGCAAGCCGGCCATCTGCGAATGTAGGAAATGGTTCCCGATCGATTCTGATACCGCAAAGGTAATAGCTGCTACGGTTATCATCGCCAGAGCGAGATACAGCGTGAAGACCAGCTGTGATACTGTCGTCAGACGTCTGGGACCGACGGCTAGTGAGAGTATAGAGATCATCATGCAAGAAAAGGAGAATTGCCGAACGAAATGCTCCTGTTCCTCGTTCAGCTCCGGCGGCGGAGATTTTCTTCTTTGAAGCTTCACTGTCGTGTTCATCCTTATTATGGTCGGAACACTGCGGCAGCTTCTCTGCCTATTGTGGATTATACCTGCAGCAGGTTCGGGAAGTCCAGCAGTTGAACATTGTGCTCAAAAAGGATACAATTGTTCTCGATATGAGAACAACTCTTCCTAACACGGGCGGAGGCTTTCTCAAGGCGTTGTTTGGCTCGAAATTGCGAGTGCGGCTGCTAACGCACCTATTCCGGCATTCACAGGAGGCCTTCTATGTGAGAGAGCTTGAACGGGCTATCTCAGTACCTGTGAGTGCGCTCGCACGCGAACTCAAGCGGCTGGAGGGGGCGGGGCTGCTGACATCCGAGAGCATCGGACGCCACAGATTCTACAGGCTCAGAGCAGACGCGCCCGGGATTGCGGAATTGCGGCAGCTTTTCACTCTCGTGGATGATGCGCTGCAGCAACTTGCGAATGCGCTGTCCGGGATTCCAGGAATAGAATTAGCGCTGGTTTTTGGCTCGTACGCCAGTGGTGCGCCACGAGCTTACAGTGACATTGACGCTTTAATTATTGGCAGCGTGTCGGAGCGTGATATCGCGCCTGTCGTCGCAAAAGTCGAGCGGCACCTGGGGAGGGAAGTGAACTACCATCTCTTGACCCGAGAGGAAGCACGAGCGGAACTGGAACAAGGCAACGGTTTTCTTTCCGCTGTACTTGAAGGTCCGGTGGTTTTATTGAGGGGCGGCAAGAATGACGAACTACTCAGAGCTTCTTGAAAGCGGTATCATCGCTAAGGTGCGGCGTGATGCACGTCAAGCCGCACATCTGCTATCCGCAAGTGAGGACGATCTCGCTGCTGCGACTGAGCTGGTGTCGGTCAGTCCCAAATGGTCGCTTAACGCATCCTACAACGCGATGCACGTTGCCGGTCGAGCGCTGATGATTGCTGAGGGCTACCGGCCCGCATCGAAGGCGCACCACATGGCCGTAGTGCAATTCCTACGCCTTGCCTTCGAGACGCCCGATGCTGCCTACAGTAGCGTGCTTGAAGCGTTCGACAGGTTGCGGCGGCGACGGAATCGGAGCACTTACGGTGTAGACCCTGAGGTCTTTCGAACCGAAGCTCTCTCCGCTATCGAAACAGCCAGGGAACTTTTATCTCTTATTGCTGGAATGCTGGGAGAATCTCAGGACGAGAGCTAATCACATTACGCCACCAGGCTGGCGATGCCGATCGAGATGAACAGCACGCCGACTATCAGCCGGAGGAATCCCAAAACCTGCAGCCGGTCTTCTTCATCGCGGAACACTTCGTAGCTTTCCCACTGCCAGCGCTTCCACCGTTCGCTGCGCGCGGTGCGCCCCGTCAGCATCCAGTGCACAACCAGGAAAATAAACAGCAGCGTGAACGTGACGTAGAGCAGCAGCTCCTCGGGCGGCTTAGTAAGCCCTCGGGGAGCTTCGGTAGCGTACTCCCGAAATCCCCACACGACGAAGCTCCAGAAGAACAGCGCGAGCGCCGCGAGCGTGTAGAGCGTGACCTGCACGAAGTAGACCGCCTTTGGCGGGATGAGCTTCATCTTTGTCGCGCGCGGCTGCGGGAAATTCCACATTGACCATGCGCTGATGAACTTGCCCTGTTCCTGGCTTAGCTCCGGAGGCTCGCCCGTGCGCTCGGGAAAATCTCCAGCGGGTTTTTTCTGCGGGTCGGACACCGATGGCTATTCTACGCGCTCCCCGCGCACAATGCTACTGTTGCCCAGACAGAGAACATCAGCGCAGAAGGGAACTCATTGGCAGAAGTGCAAGCAGTATAACGACAGCTGCTATCAGGTAATCGCGGTTCAGCCGTATCAGTGGCCGTGCTCGTCCTTCTTCCTTATCGGTTCCCATTCAATAATCCCGCTTCTGTGTGACCAGCGCCAGACCAGCCAGAGGATGAGCCAGACGATGAGGAGAACGGGGATCCAGAAGATTGCGTTGACGATGATGTAGATGAGCCCGTGCAGGAACCCGCGCACACTGTACTTGAGGTTCATCCATGCTTGCGAGAAGACCTGGCCGAAGTCCCAGGTGAAGCTGACGATAGCCGGTGGCGGTGGAGCTTCGGTGACGAGCGAGATATCTATCGTCGCCATCGCGCTGCGGTCTTCGAGGTACTTCATCCGGCCGACTACCTGGTTGATCTGGGACTGCTTGTTGGAGAGCTCGCGCTCGACTTCCAGAAGCTCGGACAGTTTCCCCCGGCCCGCAAGCATCTCTTTTAGCCGCGCCTCGGAAATGCGCAGCGCTTCCAGCCGTGCCTTGAGATCGAAGTACTCCTCGGTCACCTCGTCACCGGTCAGGCGCGACGAAATCACCTCGCCCAGCTTCTTCACTTCCTCGGCGAACTGGATGACTTTCACCGCCGGTACGCGCGCCGTGATGCTCACGCTCTGCGAGGTTTCGTAGTTGTATTCCTGCATATTGCTCATGTAGCCCTGATACTGCTCGATGAGTTTGAGGACGTTATCGGCGGCTTCTTTGAGTTTGGAGACTTTCACTTCAAGATCGCCGTTGTAGACAATCATCGGCTTGCGGCCGGTCGCCGAAAGCTCCTGCGCCTGCGCCGGTTGCCCCCAGACACCGCTTGTCTGTGCTGCGCCAAAAGCGTTTGGCGAAGGCGGTTCACCCATTTCCACCGGGGCCTCAGCGTAGTCCATATCGTACGACTCTTCGTAGCTCATGCTCTTCTTGTCCGCGCCCGCCATGAGGACCATCGAGCGTCGCGGACTCACCATCTTAAAGCTGGGCATGGATATGGCTAGGAGAATCACTGCCGCTACTGCTACGACCAGCCAGAAGACAACCCGCCGCGTGGTAACGGCGGTTCTTCGTCTGACCTCTTGCGGTGTAAGTCCATGTTCGCCCTTGTGTTCGTTCATTCCGCTCCCCTTTCGCAGTCTGAATACTCGTTAGACTATACCAGAACCAGCGTGTTCATTCAGCGCCCGGCGCCATCGGCGCGAACCAGCCCCCGAATGCGCCTATATCCGAAGGTGTAGCATCGGCATTGAGATAGCCCTCGAAACCCGCGCCGATGCACGGCGACGCCGCTTGCAGCCGGTATCCGCCGCCAATACGCTCAAACAAAGTGTCGGGAACGTTCGCAAAGCGCGTGTTCTCCGGTGTCGCATCCTCCGGCAGGTTCAGCTTGCCCGTGATAAAGAGCGGGTCTTCGCTGATGTTGCCGAACGTGCCTGTCGGATCGGCCACTTCCAGGTAGTTACCCTCCTCGTTTCCCCAGATGCAGTTGTTCAGCAGCCGGAAATTCCCCGCCCGGCAGTTCATCCATACGCCCACGCGCGGCGCAACCCATTGCTTGCGCCAGCCGTTCCCGAACGAGATGTTGTTGACGAGCTTCATCTGCGCGTCGGGTGACCAGCCCGCGAAACCGACGTTGCCCATCCGCACGACGGTGTTGTTCACCGCGTCCATGCGCGATTCGCCGGTGGCGATGATGCCCCAGCCGAGGCAGTCGGTGACGATGCAGTTTTCAACGCTCACCATGCTCTCGCCGAAGCTGCCGATGCCCTTCCAGTATCCGGTGATGATATTGCGGTAAAGCTGCGCCGTAGCGTCCCACGTGACGCCGATTCCCGCGCCCCGTCCGCCGTAGATGAAGTTATCGTGCATAACGGCGTTTGCGCCGCGGTAGAGCGCGATGCCGTCCCAGGTGTTGTTGACGATGGCGTTGTGGTGGATGTGCGCAAAGCCGCCGTCGCGCACGAACACGCCGCCGACGCCGACGATGTTCTCCTCGATGTAATGCGTGTTGTCGCGGAGCTGGCAGTGGTCAATCTCCGCGAAGCTCCTCCGCACGACCACCGCCGCATCGCAGGCGTCGCCGCTCTCGTCGCGAATCCCGCCGGTGATAGTCAGGTTGCTAATGCGCACTCGCGGGCAGTCCACGATGTAAACACCGTAGCCTGCGTTCGTCACCAGCGTTGTTTCGCCGGGGCTTGCGCCGACTATCTCCAACGATTTGCCTTCAACGACGAAACCCGCGCGGAACGGCACATCGGTCGCCGGCTCCAGCGCATTCCCCGCGATGGGTTCTGTGAAGTCTCGTGGTCGGGCTTCATAGCGCCCCGGTAGAACGACAACCGTGGCGCCGTCTGGGGCTGCGCTGATGGCGGCCTGCAAATTCCTGAACGGGTCGTCGCTTACGCCTGATCCAGCAGCGCCGTCCCCGATATTGTCCACGAAAACGTGCTCTGCGTGCGCTGGCATCGCCAGCGCCAGAGCTAAGAAGAGACCCACGAGTGCTGCATAGGCTTTTCGCATACCTTCCCCCTCAAAGATGCGGTCATTATACCGCTGCGAGACCCGTGCTATAATCGGGCGAAGGCTATACTACAGGTAAGGAGGGGTATATGTCGGCCTCTGGTATTTCAAAGATTGGCGTGCTCGGTATTGGCACGATGGGCTCGGGTATCGCCCAGGTTTCCGCGCAGTCCGGCTTCGAGACCATCGTCTCAGATGTCAGCGATGAGGTTCTCGAAAAGGGAATGGCGCGCATTCACAAGAGCCTGGACAAGCTCGTCGCGTCCTACGAAAAGACTGAGGGCAAGCGCGGCATCACGAAGGAGCATCGTGACAGCGCCGCGGGCTTGCTGAAGTCGAGCGCCAAGATGGACGATTTGCTCGACCGAGACATCATCATCGAAGCGGTGTTCGAGGACTACGACGTCAAAGCGAAGCTCATCAAGGAGCTGGACGGCAAGGGCTTTGACGCGCTGTTTGCATCCAACACAAGCTCTATCTCCATCACCCGCCTGGCGAACAACTACCATGATCCCACGCGCTTTATGGGCATGCACTTCATGAACCCGGTGCCCATTCAGAAGGGCGTGGAGATTATCCGCGGGTTGCTCACCGGCGACGAGATGTACAACACGATAGTCGCGCTCTGCGCCGATATGGGCAAGACGCCCATCCCGGCGGAGGACAAGGCGGGCTTCGGCATCAACCGGATGTTCATCCCGTTCGTGAACGAAGCCACGCGCGTTGTCGAAGAGGGCATAATGAGCGTCGAGGACGCCGACAAGACGACGCTGTGCCTGGGCCACCGGATGGGCCCCATCTCCACGATGGACTTTGTGGGATTGGACATCATCGTGGATGTCTGCGACGTGCTGGAGGCGGAGTTCGGCTCGCCGTACAAGGCGACCGCGCTGCTAAAGCGCCTCGTGGAAGCGGGCTATCTCGGGATGAAGACCGGCAAGGGCTTCTACATCTACGAGAAGGGCAAAGACCCGGTGGTCAATCCCGCCGTCGCACGCTACCGGATTAAGTAGCGGGACAGGTCCCGCGCGTTTCTGAACCGAGCCGCAGGTTGCTGCGCGAGCCTACTGCGCGTTGCGCGGCTCAGTCTCGTGGTTTCCGCAGCATCTCTCGTGTGAGCTTTTTGCTCTCGTCGACCGCCGGCTGGTCGAAGGGGTTCACATCGAGCATCACACCGAGAAGCCCGACGACGACTTCGTGGAAGATCACAAACTCGCCCGCCGCTTGCGGTGTCAGGCGCGGGAACGTGATGGTGTAGTTGGGACGCCCCTGCTTCGTTAGTGAATCCCGCGTTCCCGCGAGTTCAGCAAGCACGATGTCGTTGACGCGCTTACCGCTCAGGTAGCCAAAGCTCTCCAGGCCTTTCTGCGGTTCGCCGAGCGTGCCCGCTGATGCCGATGGTTCTGTAACCTGGACCAGCGCCGTTACCTTATCCGCCGGGCCTTCTAGCAACAGTTGAAGCAGGCTGTGCTGGTCTCTGGGCCCGAGGGCGGCGATGGGCGTCAATCCCCTGGGCGCATTCTCGCTGGAAAGCGAATGCCGTTTGCCCAGTGATTCCGCGAAAAGCTGCTGCCACCAGCGCCCCAGGTCGCACATCCGTTCGCAGTAAGGCATAAAGACCATCTGCGATACGCCGCAACGAGTGGCGAGAGCGTAAAGGTTCAATGCCAGCAGAAGCGCGGGATTCTCGTAGTACTCTGACTGCAGAAAGGCATCTCGCACGCTGAGCGCCCCTTCAACGACAGCTTCAACGTCGACTCCAAGAAACGCAAGAGGGAAGAAGCCTACAGGACTGAGCACCGAGAACCGTCCGCCTACGTCTTCCGGCACAGGCAGGATAGGGCAGGCTGAATGACCGGCGAACCGGCCCAGCGGACTGTCAGGCTCACCGGTGGTCACGACTATTTCAGCGCCTTCCAGCTTTGAAAGGAGCGCTGTGAAGTTAGCTACGGTTTCCAGCGTTGTGCCCGACTTGCTCTCCGGGTTGAGCACGACCGAGCGTCCACCGAGCCGCGATGCTACCTGTGCCAGGCGCTCTTCATCAAGGTTGTCCAGCACTATCAGGCGCTTGCCGTTGGCGCTTATG
Organism: Planctomycetales bacterium; assembly: GCA_030606285.1. Taxonomy (GTDB): domain Bacteria; phylum 4484-113; class 4484-113; order 4484-113; family 4484-113; genus JAGGTK01. The sequence continues at coordinate 85,228 of JAUWGS010000004.1, forward strand.
AACTCTCCCGGCGCTGTGCACTCAGCGAACAGCCCGGCGAGTGCCTGGGTGCCCAGAGCGCTGCCGCCCATCCCGATGGTTACAAGCGTGTCGGCATCCGCGACTTGCGCCAGAACTTCCAGCACAGACGGCAATTCGCTGCGCCTGGCAGCGAGATCAAGCCAGCCGAGTGGCCATCCGTAAGGATTCTCCAGCAGGGCTTTTAAGGCATTTTGCGCATCAGGCAGCAAAATATCACGGATTTCAACCGTTACACCATTGGTTCCGACGGCATCAGCGCTCAGGTTCGTGAAGTCGAGTGCGAGTTCCATTAACTCTCCTCAGTTGTCCATAGTTGGTGTAAGCGAAATGCGCCGTTGAAGAACAGCATTTCAGCCATTATACCATTGCAGCAGGCGCGCCGATTGGCCGAATCCTCGGCTGCAAGCAGGCTTGGAAGCATCCAGAAGATAATACTCGGCAAATTATCTCAGTGGTATAATCGGAGAAGTATCACGTTCATCGCGAGGAGGGGATCATGGAGAAGGGACAGGAGATACTGGATGATGCGAAGGAGAGGATGGGAGTCACCGTGCGGAGGTTCATCGAGGAGCTGTCGCACATCCGTGCCGGACGGGCTTCTGTGGGATTGGTGGACCATGTTATGATCGAAGCCTACGAAGACAGGATGCCGTTGCGCAACCTCGCCAACATCACAACGCCGGATGCGACGACAGTCCTGGTTGTCCCGTACGACAAGGGAACCGTTAAGAATATCGAGAAGGCCCTTAGCAGCCAGGAACTGGGCCTGAACCCATCGAGCGATGGCAATGTGGTGCGCATAAACATCCCCGCGCTCACCGAAGACCGGCGGCGGGATGTTCTCAAGGTCGTCCAGAAGGTCGCCGAAGGTGGGCGTGTCGCCTTGCGCAACATCCGTCGCGATGCGAACGACTCGCTTAAGAAACTGGAGAAGGACAAGGACCTGGGAAAGGACGAGTACCACCATTTCGTGGACGAAGTCGGAAAAGTGCTGGACGAGAAGGTCGGTGAGCTGGAGGTACTGCTCAACAGCAAAGAAAAGGAGATTATGGAGGATTGAGGTTGTTGCAGCGCAATCAAGCGCTGCTGTAGGCTTCTTTCAGCAGGCGTGTATCGTCAATCAGCGTTTCACGCGGCGCTTCGCATATCAGCGTGCCGCAGACACCACGCTTTTTTAACAGGCGCATAAGTGCTGAGTATTCTATGTCGCTCTCAGCCAGTGGCAGGTGACGGCGCTCACCCTTGGGGCCATATTCTATCCCCGAAAGGTGCATGTGCATCCGGCGCATCACCTGTTTCTCCTTCGGGATGCCGCCTTCAATTGCGTCAAGGAGCTCTTCCCATTCGGCCACTGTGTTGTAGGCGCCATCTGTTCTGGCGTGCAGGTGGGAGAAATCGATGCACGGCAGGACGGTCTCGAACTCGCGCGACAGGCGAATCAGCTCATCAGGGTCGCCGAACTGGGTGGGCTTGCCCGTTAGCTCCGGGCGCACCCATACAGCCACCTTGGCTTTAGCGAGAGCGCTCTCCAGCTCCTCAAACGCCTTTGCCACGAGTGTGTAGACTTCGTCCGCCGGTCTTCCCTGGTAGAATGCAGCGTGGAACACCACTGAATGTCCTCCCGCAGCCTGAAGTACTTTCGCGGCTTTCACGATGCGGCTTACGCTGGCGTGTACCTTGGGTCGCTCAAGGCTGGCCAGATTGACGTAGTACTGCGCGTGGGCACTGAGATGAACGCCCTTCTCAGCAGCTAATTGGCTGACCCTTGCCGCACTGTCCAGGTCCAGGTGCACCTGTTGCACAAACTCAAGTTCCAGGGCGGACAGCCCTGCTTTCTCGAGCTGCGCCAGGCCTTCGGCGTAGTTGATTCTCTCGTCTCCCTCGTGGGGCAGACCGGCGGTCCCTATGTGGAGCGCGTCAAATGTCCCTGGCAGATTCATCGCCCAGCGCCGGCAGCTAGTCGCCTTTCACCCAACCGCCCTGTTGCTCTCCGCGCCTGCGCTGTTCTTCTAAAATCGCCAGCTGGAATTCGTCGGCCTTTTCGTCATCACCATTTAAGCGATATGCGCCGGTCAGTATCTTCAGCAAGTCGATGTCACCGGGAGCGTACTTCTCGGCTTGGGCCAGCTTCTCCCGCGCCCGGTCGGGCTTCACCCACTCGGCGTAGTTCTTGCCGGCAAGCGCGTAGTAGAAACCATCGAACTTGTAAAGCTCCAGGCACCGTTTCAGTTCGCTCTCCATTTCCACGCGCGCCGCTTCAACGTCAATGGGGAACATTTCGCGCGCCTTGCTGCTGTCCAGCCAGTCGTCATAGACGGCTGCAAGCGAGTAATGATAGTTGGCGATGGCGTCGTTGAGTTTTATCGCCTGCTTCACCAGACCGGCGGCAAGAGGGTAGAGCTCGTCCAGCTCCGGGTACTCCGGCGGTTTGGTGCGATCGATCTCTTTATCGTACTCAAGGTTGAACTCGGCGAATCGCGGCCTTAGCTCCACCGGCGGGTCGCCGTAAGCCCGCTGGTACCGCAACAGCTTGACCCGCTGGAAATCGTATGCTTTTTCAGCCAAGCCGCTCAGGTCGGCGCCGGCTTCGAGCAGGCTGTCCCGTGCGATCTGCTCCATCGTCGTGTCCTGCAATTCAGGGAAGCACAGCGGTTCCGTATTGGCCGCGCGCCACGCCAGTATCATCGGGTCGTAGATCCTGCGGTCGGCTGCAAAGGTCATCCAGTAGACGCGCCCGTAGGTCTCACGGTCGGCGATAGTCTGGAGCGTGATGTGCTGGATCTTGACCTCCTCATACAGCGTTTTGAGTTCCTCGTGGGTTGGCTCGTAGGTCTCCCCCCGCTGCTGCCGGATTCTCTCAGTGAGGCCGGGCTTGGCGGCCTCCCAGTCAGGCCCTTCAGCGGCTTTCTTGTCGATGAGCTTCACAATCTGGTATCCAAACTCGGTTTCGATGGGATCGGAGACATCCCCGACACTCATGTCGTAGACGACAGCATCGAACGCAGCGTCGAAAAAGCCGCGCGGGATCATCTGCTCGAGGAGTCCGCCTTTGTCCCGGGAGCCCGTATCGTCGGAGTATTTCTCCGCCAGATCGCCAAAATCCTCTCCGCCTTCCAGAGCAGCCTGGACTTTCATGATGCGGTCCTGCGCGTCAGCTTCTTTCTTCGCTTTCTCCAGGTCCGAGATGTGGTCAATTGCCTTCTTATTCAGCAGTTCCCGGCGTATCTCCTGTTTCAGCATCGGGAGCGTTATCCCCAGGGTCTGCACGTATTCGTTGAGAGCCTTCTCACGCTCAGTGCTGCTCTTGAATCGCCGGCCGAGTTCTCCCAGCACGGAACCACTCGGCTCGTCGGTGGTTTGACTGGGGTAGGCCAGCTCCAGCCTGCGGTTTATCTCCTCGCGCACCTCTCCTTCGGATACGCCCAGGTTCTGTTCCCGGGCATACTTGATCAGTGTGTACTCGGTGAAGAGGTCATCTACAGTGTCCGATAGCAGCTTCAATTGCTGGAACGGGTCGCGGGAGATAACCGTGGAGTCGCGCATCTGCTGGCGCAGTAACTGCAGCCGCTTATCGAAGGTCAGAATGTCGATCTCTTCCCCATCGATGCTCGCTACGGCCGTAACTCCGGGGACGAGAGTGCGGTAGTCACCGCGCGAGGCTGTACTGATGGGCCGTCGCATCGAGGTGCCGAAGAAGCCCACTCCGAGGCCTGCGAATACTGAAACGACAAAGATGATTGCGAAGCTGAGGAATAATACCCTCATCCTTGTCCGGATACGTTCCATCAAGCGCATTGCGATTCACCTGTAAGAGAAGTTGTGCCGGTTTCATTCAAGTGCAACCAGAAATTTTAGCACAGTTAGGGATTGCGCAGGCGGCCGTATTGACTTGCCGCTGGGAACTCCATAGAATAGTTACTTCGCACTTGGAGCTTATATGCCTCAACCTAAATACAAAACCAGACGCAGTCACACGCGAAGCAGGAAGGCTGCAACTTTCTACGCCCGCGCGGAGCGGGTCTCGCTTGGGCGGTGTCCGCGCTGTCACGCGCTCAAGCCATCCCACTACGCCTGTCCTTCCTGTGGATACTACGCCGGCGAACAGGTTTACGTCGTGAAGGCCGAGTCCAAGGCGGAAGAAGAATCGTAGAACACTTCGTGGGGGTTTATTGATGGATTCGTCCCTTGCTGAACAACTGAAAGATATCATCGCCAACAAACTGAGCATCGATGCCTCAACGGTAACGATGGAGTCGAGATTCGTTGAGGACCTCAACGCCGATTCACTCGATCTAGCAGATCTGGTAATGAGCATCGAGGACACATTCGCGGTTACTTTCGAGGATGCCGATACTGAGCAGTTCCGCACGGTCGGTGACGTAATTAAAGTCATTGAGCAGAAGAAGGGGTAGTTACCTCCTTCGGGCGCAAGGGGGCCAAGTGGGGGCAACGGGAGAACGGGAAAGGCGGATCGCTGGTGATTTCCCTCGTCGTCTCACGATGAGTTTTGCTGTTCGCGCGTTCGCCTGGACTTGCAGCGCTCTTTTCCTGGCGTTGTTCGCTGCGATTCACGCGAACGCGGCTGCGGCTTCGTTCAGGCTTGAGAAGTCGGTGGAATTCGGCGGCGGCGCAATAGTGGACTTCGCGCCGGCGGACGAAGACACTATCGTTTTGCTCGGTGCAATGCCGGACGGCTTCAGTATCTTCAGTGTGGACTTTGTCACCGGTGCGGTCACGAAACTCGTGTCCCAGACCTACCTCTCGCGGCTGGCAGGTGAGGATGCCGATGCGACAAGTTTCACGCTGCACCTGGATCCCGCCACCGGCCTGCTGATACTCCTGTCGCGGTCTCAGGGGCAGGCTCCTATCGCGCTAAATATAGCCAGCGCGCCGTACCTGACACGCTACAGGTTAGGCATACCTGAGGGCTTCGTTGTGAACGGCGTTGTCTTTCACCGGGGGCGCGCGTATTTCTACTCTCATCTGGTAAGCGGCGGTGGGGGTGTGACGCCCCTGTTGGTCTTCGATCCGGAGGAACAGGAACTCGCAGAACTCAGGCCTGCGCGAAAGTTCGCCATTGTGCGAGGGGTACTTCCCACATCGGACGATGAACGGGTGCTCACCTATGGGTTCTTCGTTCCGGAGGCTATGCTCTCAACGTATGAGCTTGCCTGGCTCGATCTGGATACCGGCGAAGTCTCCCTTCTGCCCGGGAGCGACCGGACGGTGATGGCGGCGGCGATAGGAAACAGGCTGGCTCTTGTCAGGCAGGCGGAGACCCACGTCGCGATGGGTGATGGGCCCTCACCCGTCTGTCGCCTGGAGCTTCTGGGTCTGGGGGATACTTATGAGACGGTCGGTCATTCCATCCCGCTCTACAGCCAACCCGAATGGATCGGGCTTACTCCTGGCGGCGAATGGGTGCTCGTCTCGGCAACACCTGACGGTGTCAGGTGCGATCTATGGCTCATCAGCACATCGACCCGCAGCAAGGAGCTTGTGCGCAAGGGAATCCTTGCGGTTCGGATGTCGCCGTCGGGCAAGGGCTTCTTTGTCCTGCCCGCTGACAAGAATGCCGTCGAGCAATACGCCTTCGCTGACGTAACGCTCTGATCGCAGCCGGATATCCTTGGTGTGGACACTCCCATTATACGCTACCGGCTGGCGGGCTATTCTTTGGCAGCCTCTTCCTCTGTTTTTTGCTTTTCCGTCGGTTCTTCAAATGCAGTATCGCTGTCAGGCTGAACCGGGCTGACGATCGGGGTGAATGGAAGATAGATGGCGAAAGCTGAGCCAAGCTCGTCGCTTTTCTCCAGTCGCAAGAAGCCCTGATGTCGCTCCACAATGAGAGAGGCGACTGGTAAGCCCATGCCTTTGTGCATTCCCTTTGTAGTGAAGTATGGGTCAAACACGCGCCCGCGCTCGTCAGTGTGGATGCCCCGCCCGCTGTCCACGACAACGATTCGGGCAAAGTCATTTTCACCCATCATATGGTGCGCTGGAAGGCTGTCGTCATCCAGGCGCACGTTTTCCGTTTCGATTACAACAGTCCCTCCTGGCAAGCTGGCCTCAGCCGCGTTCATCGCCAGATTGGTCACTGCGACTTCCATCTCGTCCGGATCCACCTCAACCGGATGCAGGTCTTCGGCGACAGCCATCCTCAGGCGGATGCCGGCGGGAAGAGTCTCGTTGAGAGTTTTTTCGACTCTCTTCATCAGTTCAGGGAGCAGGGCAACCGAGCGACGGTCCGCGCTGCTGGTGGCACCTGTGAGATCTTCGATGAGTTTCGTGCCGCGCTCCACGAGATCGGACACCTTGCTCATGTATTCGGATATTTCATCTGAGGTGAGGTCACCGTCTTTCAGGAGCTGGGCGACACCGCCTATTCCCCCGAGAACGTTGTTGATCTCGTGCGTGATATGCGTTACCAGGGCAAAGACTGAACGTGACCTGCGCTCCTGCACCGTAGCGTCAAGCATACGGCTTTCCTGCGTGATGTCGCGGATGTGGTAGAGGACTTCGGTCATTCTGCCGTCGGCGGCACGCAGCGGAATGGCGTTCAATTGATACACGATCCCGCCTGTGCCCTTATCGGGAAGCCTGAGTGACTTCGTGACCGACTCGGCGAGCGCGGACAGTTCCTGCACGGGGCATCGTGCCACCAGGCTGCGCAGTGCTGTCGGCAGCTCCGCCACCGGGAGGTCATGCAACAGGCGCTCATGGTGGGCTTCCGGTAAGAATGCGACTCTCAGTGCGTGGTTGGCGAAAGTCATCACGCCTTGCGGCGTCAGTGCGAAGACCGGGTCGGGTACGGTGTCGAGGAATCGAACCATTCGGTCACGAGCGTCCGCCAGCGACCGGGTAGCGCGCTTCTCGTTTTCGATGCTTTCCTGCAGGCTTACTGATGTCCTTTCGGCATCCAGGGCGTAGAAGAGCAGGACGAAGAGCGCGGCACCGAGTAGCATGAAACTGCTCTCGAAGACGTCCATTCTTCTTAGAAAGCCCGAGTTCTCCAGGAGATTGGAGAGCCCGATGAACATGTAGACGATTGACAGCGCAAGAACCAGGGCGGTTCGCGTGTTCCTCACGATGCCGCCGCGGTATACCAGGAGCACGAAGACCGCTACGACAGTAGATACCGCAGCGATGCCGTCTGCAGGAATAGCATAGGTAGTCATCGCCGCTTCTCCTCGCCGAATCCCTGGAGACTCAGCGCCTGCCAGGCCAAGGAGAGACCCGCGAAGGCCAGCGCCCAGTGCTTGACGACTTCAAACAGGCCTTCCCACAAATGAGGTTTCAGGTTCGCGGCTATGAGCGCCGCGCAGACGAACACGAATGCGGAGATCGCGGGAAGATAATCGCGGTTGCGAGCGGCGAATCCCTTCTTGCGCCCCAGGAACAGGGCACACAGGATCACCACAACCAGAGCGATAAACTCGTTTACCAGTGGCACTACCCGAACTCCCGATAAAACTGCGGCAGCTGCCCGGCGCTAAAGCGATTCATCTCCGCTACGGGTGAGGTCGACCGGTTTGCCGGCCTTCCGTCTGCGCATCGAGCAAAGCTCGCCGCACATCGTGCAACCCTCGTAATCCAGGGGCACATTGTCTCGTTCACGGTACTCCCGCGCACGGACTGGATCGATTGCCAGGCGGATCTGATCATCCCATCTAAAGTCTCTGCGCGCCTGCGAAATTGTATCGTCCCATTCCCTTGCTCCCGGCACGCCCTTGGCAAGATCTGCGGCATGCGCTGCGATGCGGAAAGCAATCACGCCTTCATGCACGTCGTTCGCGTTTGGCAGCGCCAGATGCTCTGAAGGCGTCACGTAGCACAGCAAGTCAGCTCCCGCGGCGGCTGCGAGCGCTCCGCCGATGGCGCCAGTGATGTGGTCGTAACCCGGTGCCACATCGGTCACGAGTGGCCCCAACACGTAGAAGGGGGCGTTCTCGCAGACACGCTTCTGCAGGCGAACGTTCATCTCAATCTGGTCCAGCGGGATGTGGCCCGGGCCTTCGATCATCACCTGGACGCCGTGTTTCCAGGCCTTGAGAGTCAGGTCACCCAGGACAAATAGCTCTGAGAATTGCGTGTCGTCGCTGGCGTCAGCGATACACCCGGGGCGCAAGCCGTCGCCGAGACTGAATGTTCCCGTGTACTTCCTCAGAATCACGCAGAGCCGCTCGAAGTCCTCGAAGTAAGGATTCTCACAGTCGTTGTGCTGCATCCAGTGGGCTATAAGAGCGCCACCGCGCGAGACGATACCAGCCAGTCGCTTGTTTTGATCAGCGACCTCCAGCGCCTTGCGCGTGACGCCAGCATGCAAAGTGAAGTAGTCCACGCCCTGTTCTGCCTGCTCTTCGACCACCTCAAAGAAAAGCTCGCGAGGCGCATCGAGAAAGCCGTTCGGCAATCCCATTTCCTCGGCGCGGCAGGCGACTTCGTAGATGGGCACTGTGCCGATAGGAACCGGGCTGGCGTCGAGGATCTCCTGTCGAATCCGCTTCAGGTCGCCACCGGTTGAGAGGTCCATCGCTGTGTCGGCGCCCGCGCGGACAGCTACATCGAGCTTGTGGACTTCTTCCTCCCAATCAGAGGCGAGCTTCGAGTTCCCGAGATTGGCGTTTACCTTAGTGGTCACGCCTGCGCCTATCGCTGTTGGCCGGGCACGTGAATGGTTGACGTTTCGCGGGATAATCAGGAGTCCATGCTCAAGCGAGTCCTGCAGAAGCTCCACCGAAACGCGTTCGCGTACTGCGAGCTCGGACATCTCCTGGTCAGATATGGAGTGCTCTATTTGATATCGTTTTCCGTTGCCGGATAAGCTCATTTCACCACCAGCGTCATTATAACACTCGGAATCTCCATACTCTCTCTATTACCACGTTTTGCGCTGCTAATAGCGCAGATTGGAAGCGGGCAACTGGAGAGCCTGCCTGTAGTGTGCACTACTGTCCGACTTCGCCAAGGCTATGTCGGACATTCGCCTTCGCAGAGATGTTTCGCATCAATTGTAGCTATACAGATGATACTGGAAGGGCGAATTCGATTCGCCGAAGCCTTGGCGAAGGCGAATGCCGAAGGGGGGATTCGAACCCCCACGGGGTTGCCCCCGGCAGATTTTGAGTCTGCTGCGTCTGCCATTCCGCCACTTCGGCGCGCAAGAGCATTATATGGTCGGGCATACCTCGTGTAAAGCTGGAATGGCCCAGGCGCAGAGACTTTGCGGACCGTTCTGCTAAAATGGGTTTGATGGCGGCGCTAAAGTACGTCGTGCTTTTTGTTTTCGGACTGGTGTTCGGCAGCTTTTTCAACGTTTTGATCTACCGTCTGCCTCGCGACCTGTCCATCATCTTCCCTCGCAGCTATTGCCCTCACTGCAAGAAGCCCATCCGCTGGTACGACAACATCCCCCTTCTGTCCTACGTCATTCTGAAAGCGAAGTGCAGATTCTGTGGCGTTCCTATCAGCATACGCTATCCACTGGTGGAGCTTGCCGCAGGGCTTATATTCGCTGGCGTGCCGTTGCTGGGAAGTCTGTGGGGATACACCTACGTGCCCGCTGGGCAGGTCACGCCGATTCACGACGCTTTTGCAATTGCGGCGGTGAGTATCTTCTTTCTAGTTCTGGTGATTGACTTCGAGCACCAGATAATCCCGGACCAGCTCAGCATCGCCCTCTTCGCTGTAGGCTGGCTGAGTGTCTTGGTATTGCGTCCCGGTTTCAGCCCGGGATGGGCCAGCAGCCTAATCGGTATGTTCGTTCTTTCAGCTTTCTTTTTCGTTTTCGCCCTGGCCATAGGCGGTTTCGGAATGGGTGACGTCAAGCTCGCCATCGGCATGGGCGCGCTGTTTGGCTGGCAGCAGCTGCTGGTGGCAGCGATGCTCTCGTTCCTTATAGGGGGTGCGGCAGCCGTGTTCTTTGCCGGATACCTGCTGCTACGCCGTAGGCTGAAAGCGCGGATCCCGATTCCGTTTGGCCCTTATCTGGCAGTCGCTTCTGTGGTCTCGGTTTTCTTCGCCGGACGGCTCATGCAGTGGTATCTGGCATTCTTCAAGTAGCGCGCGCGGTTACTGATCGCTCTCGCCGCGCTTCGCCCATGATTCTCCGTGTGCCTCCGCGCGTGCGAGTACAAGATATGAGCGTGCGTAGCAAAGCTCCATATAAGGTATAATATTCTGGGCTGGCGTTGGTTTGCGCCGGCGTGGGGTGGTCAGATCTATTCGCGCAAGTTGCGCGAGGAGACGGACATTATGAGAGGGATTTTCCCAAGGGTTATTGCGAGCCTGTTTATTATCACGGCTATCATACTGCTCAACGGCTGCGGGGGAGGAAAGCAGCTCACAGCTCCGGGTATGCAACGCGTTGTACTCCCGGAGATAGATTTTAGTGTGACGCTTCCTCCAGGTGCGGACATTGACCCGGCTGACGTGTCCTTCGAGAGGTTGACTCTTGAGGAAGCGCTGTCCGGCGGCCGTGCCCCCAGTGATTTACCCGACGACTTCCGCGCGGTAGAAGCATTCGTGATACGTCCGGAAGACGCGGTATTTGACCTTCCAGCGCGCATCCGTCTCGTTCCGGAAGAGGAGTTGCCCGAAGGGACACGCCTATTCCTGTTCCGGGTAGGCGCTTCGCGGCGCTGTATTCCCATTGATGACGGATACATCCGAGAGGACGGGAGCGTTTCCTTTGATACTTACGTTTTCGGATTCTTCATCGTTGCTGAGAACACACTAATCGCGCGGCCGTCCGACGCGTTTTTGTGTTACGGCTTCGCTGACGTGGGGGACGGGCCGATACCGCTTACCGTGGACTTCCAGGTGTTTTCGTTCGGAGGTGTTGAGCCGATCGAGTACATCTGGGATTTCGATGACGGCAGTGGTTCGGTTATCGGTTCTGACGTGACGCACACCTTTTACGAGATAGGAGAATACGAGGTGTCCGTACGCGGAGAAGACGCGATGGGAGCGATATCGCCAGGCTTCTCCACCATCATAGAGGCAACCAGCGAGTATGTGCCCCTTGATTCTGTCAGCGTGTACGTCTTCCCCACAGAGGCGTCTGCTCCGCTGGAACGGCACTTCATTCCGATGCTGGAGGGCGGTGTGCCGCCTTTGACCTGGGAATGGGAATTCTCGGATGGATACACCACGGACGAGCGCGACCCCATTTACGAGTTCCCCCAGGCGGGGATCTACTCCGGTTCTGTGACGGTGACTGACGCCGTCCTGGATCAGGTTTCGAGTGACTTCGTGGCTGACCTGCGCCACGTCCATCTTAGCGCGGATCCCAACTTTGGCTACGCGCCGATGAGCGTGACGTTTGAGGTATCAGCGGAAGGTCTAAGCCCAGAGGCGACCATCGTTCTGGACTACGGTGACGGCGAAAGCGTAAGTGTGGACCTGGCTGGGGAGCCTTTGTTCGTGCACCACTACGATTCGGCAGGTACGTACCCGGCGCGGGTTGAAGCGTTTGAGATGTTCGAGGGCTCTCCGCGCTACGTGTACTCGCTGGTGATGAATATCGTTATCGTTGATGGACCGATTCCCATCATCTATTCCATATTCCAGCCCCAAGCGGAGCTGGGCGAGACTGTTACGGTCTACGGAGTTGATTTCGGTTTCGTTCAGGCCGAGGGCGAGACTGTCACCTTCGCGCCGGGAGTTCAGGCCGAGGTCCTCGAATGGAACGATACGTACATAGACGTAGTCGTGCCGGATGATGCGGTGGACGGGGACGTGTTCGTTACACGGGTCGATCAGGGGACATCGTACGAGAGTAACCGGATGTTCTTCAACGTGATCGAGCCGGGGCAGGAGAAGCAGCCTCCGATGATAATCCTGCTCTCCCCGAACCTGGGGCCGGTCGGAACGGTTGTCACAATCCTGGGACTGAACTTCGGTCCGACGCAGCTTGTTGGAGATAGAGTGTCGATCGGATACCAGCATCTGACAATCCACTCATGGCAGGACGACACCATCGAGGCCGAGATTCCGCAGTTCGCGGAATCGGGCGATATAGTTGTGATGCACGATGGGATGACGAGCAACGGGTGGCACTTCGATGTGGGCAACTTCCTGATTGACGACCCGCCGGAGATAACCAGCGTTGAACCGGCGACGGCAGCACGCGGTAACATGGTTTTTATTGAAGGCTGCAACTTCGGCTCATACGTGCCAGGTTCTGTGATATTCCTGGGTGCAGTTCCTATGGGAGTAATAAGCTGGGCGGAAAGCCAGATACTGGCGATTGTGCCGGAAAAGGGAAACGACGGCGACATTCGCGTGTTTCACCACGGGGCACTGAGCAACGGTGTGCCGTTCGTCGTGTGCCCGAATATGCCCGACCTCTATGGCCTGGAGCAGTTATAGTGAAACCTGCGCGAAAGCTGCGCCATGTGTGGTGCTGCCTGCAAAGGATAGTGCGGCAGCACTGGCTGCTGAAGGGCGCAGGTTTTCCCTTCAGCTTTGTGATATATGTTGAAACGGTTTCTGTAAGGGGATGTGTATTATGGCAACCTGCAAGACCTTGTTGAGATGCGGAGTCCTACTGGCCCTGGCATCGCTCATCGGATTGCTACTCTCGTGTAGTGGCAAGAGGTCCGATGCGCCCGGCATCGTTACGCCTGAGAACACCATCGGTACGGAAGTGCCTGTGGCACCTGCTGACGGGCCTGATCTTGTAATGCTGAAGGATGCATCGGGTGCGCCGACGGGAGTGAAGGTCTATTGGTGGCGGGTGAACGAAGACGACGTCAGCGGCTACTATCTGTATCGCGATACCGAGCCGATCACTGAGCCTGATCCGTCGCTTCGCGTTAACGAAGGCGCTCTCATTCCCCAACCGGACGAAGGTGTGCCCGCCGTTCTCTTCGACGACCTGTTTGAAGCGCAGGTGGGAATGACCTATTACTATCGTGTCTCGGCGGCGGACTTAGGTTGGGATGAGAGTCCGCTTTCTACAGAAAGGAGCATAACCATATCGTCCTTCATCATTGAGGGCTTCTCTCCTCTCAGTGGACCGGTGGGAACTTGGGTATTTATAACAGGTGAGTACTTCGGCGAATACAATGAGGAAACGGATGCAGTGTACTTCACCGGCGTAAAGAACGATAAAGGTCCCAGCGCGCTCTATGCGGCCAACATCCAGGCGGATATAATCTCATGGGAGAGTTCGAGGATCGAAGCACGTGTTCGACTCGGAACCACTGTGGGCCCTATTACGGTCGTGTCCAATAACGCGCCGCAGCAGACTGCCAGAGATTTCGAGTGCACTTCGCCCTACATTCTCTCAGTCTCTCCGGATCCAGCCATGGCGGGTGGCGAGATAGACTTCTTTGGCGCGAACTTTGGCCCGCCTGACGGAATGAACAGGCTAATGATAGACGACATTCCGTATGGTGGCCGGTTCAGCTTCTGGTCGGATGATCATGTGGTGGCGATATTGCCTGTTGACACACCGGAAGGCTTGGTCAAGCTTGAGCTTCTCATCGACAGCGAGTTTACCAATCCCTATTACTGCGATATCCTCCCGAGCAATGCGCCGTTCATCCAGAAGGTAATGCCAGGATACGGCGTGCCAGGCATCCCTGATGAAGGCTCAAATGTGGAGATTGTTGGCTGGAACTTCGGTGACATTCCGAACAATGTGATTGTGTGGTTCAACGGCGTTGAGGTCTTTGGTGCGGATCTGACGTACCTTTCCGACACAGTCATTAATCTGACGGTCCCGGTTGGTGCTTCACGCATCGGTGAGGTGCATGTTATAGTTGACGACGGAATAACAGCCCTGGAGAGCAACTACTACCTGTACCATACGTTACCTAGTACATTGACGCAATTCGACGAAGGTATTGTTGCCGGTTGGGCGGTGGGCGAATACTCCGATGTGGCTCTGGGACCAGACGGTGAAGGTTTTGTTGTTTTTACGCAATCCAACGAGACCGGCGGGCCATCGTCTCTGTACTTAGCTTACGATGACGGTGGTGGGTTGGTGATAGAAGAGCTTGTCTCTACGTACAAGGAATACCGCTACCCGCGCGTGGCTATGGATACAGGTGGCGTGGTTCACTTTGCCTATCAGGTCTACGGATGGGATGGTGAGGTGCGCTACGGAACATGGGATAACGGAAGCGTAACCGACGAGCTTGTTTACAGCGAAGGTTCTACGGACAATCCCGGCGCGTATCTGGATATGATAGTGCTGGATGACGGCTTGGGAGGGATTGATCGGATTCTCGTCTGGAGCAACGAGCTTGACGAAGTGATGTGCGGTCATATGCTCGACGGGGCTAGCAGCTGGACGATGGATATCGTTTACACTGCGGACACGGCGTACAACGAAGCGGCAGGTTACTACTGTTCCCTCGATTTGGTTGAAGCGCCCATCTTTGCGCCGCCACCACTGCGCGCTCCCAGCGCGATCGCCGGCAGCTATGCCGTCGGTGTCTCGTTTGGCCTATACAGCGAGGATGGTGGAGCGCATTGGGAGGTTCGCGTCGCCGGTAGCGATGACCTGGATACTTGGTTTGCAGACACTGTCGGCTCGTCGATCGAGCCCGTAACTGAGACAGTGATGCGTTGGAATCAGTCGTCGGTGGATCCCTTTATTCTGTGGTCCACCGGCAGCGCGGTGAACTGGTCATACTACGGCGAAGGATGGACCACCGAAGAGGTGACCAGCGGGGATGGCCCTTACGGTGCCGCGCTCGGGCTCTATGTGGATATAAGCGGCGACGAGATTGCTTTCGGTCACAATGGTGGCGATGAGTTCTTCAGCGCCTATTTCGACTATGAAACCTGGGCTTGGACTGTCGAGACGACATCCACCGGTGATGGCCGCGTGGCTGAGCATGTCGGGCGCGGTGGAGCAGCCGCGTTTATCTCCAGTGACGAAGCAGCGCTCTCGGTCTACGACCCCGATATGCGGGACGTTGCGCTGGTGAATCTTGAGGGCATCAGCAGCGGAGTGACCGGCACGTGGCACGACATAGCGGACGGTTTTGCCACTCCCGGCTACGACCTGTCCAACCGTGCTCTCGTGGTCGACTCAAACGGTTACCCCCACATCGTCTTTGGTGACGTCGACCCGGTGACCGGTGAACGGACGCTATGGATGGCCCGTCCCCTTGACACCGGAGGTGGGGCTTCGCCGCCTTCACCATTCGGCGGATGGGAATACGACCTCATTGACTCCGCGGTGAGTGGAACCCTGGGGCATGCGACGATGGCCGTTGACGCCTATGATGATTTCCACATCGCATACCTCAAGGGTAGCGATGTCATGTATGTGAACGGTGGGTTTGGCGAGTTTGGCACACCCCAGTCCGTATTCGCTGGCGGTGCAATAACAACTGCACCCAGGATTGCGCTGGGCTTATATTCCGCTTTGGACATAAACATCGTGGCACCGGAAGCAGGCAGCCCGTGGCGGCTCTGGCTCATTGAGTCCGAAAACGGTATGGCTTCGCACAGCCAGTCTCTTGCGATGTCGTGCGACTCCGCTATCACGCAGTACGACTTGGCAGTGCGGCATGACGGCGATGTTGTGGTGGTGGCATACCTTGACAGCCCGGACAACGAACTCACGATCTGGGAGGAGAGAAGTGGCCTCCAACACGGCTACGCCAGCACTACCGGCATGAACGCAGGAGTCACGCTGACGCTGGACGAGGATATGCACTGTTGTGTGACTCTGGCCGATCTTGAGAGCACGGGTGCAGGCTACATGCTGCACTGGCATGGCCCTTCGAATGACTACATCCTGGAGCAGTTCGCCCTTGATGCTGACGCTTCGCTGACGATGTCGCAGTGGCGAGGCGAATACGAGCCGTTCATAAGCTACCTCAACGAGGACTTCTACATGGGTGAGGAATGGTTAACGACCTGTAATGCTTATGTAGACAGCGAGAACGGGGAAGCATACGTATACGAATTCTACGACGAGCAGAGAGTGCCGGTTCTACATTCGGTTGACCCGTATATCTACCAGGAAGGATCAGGTATGGAAGTCGTCAAGTATCGCGTGGGAGTGTTCGCGTACCACGCGGATACGGAGAACTACCGCAATGTATTCGTCGTTGTAGGCCCTGAATGGGAGTAGTTTACACTATCCTGTTCGCTGTTTGCGGTTTGGGTAAGGGATGTACCCAGGGCGGGCTTGAGCCGTTCCACCGTGTTCAGGAGTGACAATGAGTATTGACCATGGACGCAGACGTTTCGCTTTGAAGCTCCTGGAGGCAGTGCTGGTGCTGGTGCTGTGTGTCGCTGCAATATTGGCAGCTGTCGCGCTTGCCAACGAGGGTACGAAGCCGGCCAAGAAAGAGATGACTCTTTTCAAGCCCGGTGCAGACGTGACCTTCGAGTTCTTTTTCGTTGTGCCACCGGGCTTTCATCTTGGCGAAGAGCCGCTGGCGGCGGTGAGCTTCGATAAGAAGAAGATAGAGAAGCTGCCCCTGACAATCAAGCTTCTGGAATACTTCTGGACGCGCGAGCAGCTGGCAGCCGAGGCGGCTGAGAGTGGCCACGATCAAACGACGGTAGCCGCAAAGGTGCCGGTGAAGCTCGACACCAAGTGCGCCACGGGTGAGCTGGCCATACCGGCCTCGGTGGACGTGTTCTACTGCAACGAGGAGGAGGGTTGGTGCACCTCGTCGCACTACGACACCATGCTGAAGATCAACGTGTCCGACGACAAGAAAGCGCTGAAGAAAGGTGCGCTCAAAGTGACGGTCGTCGTGACTCCAGAAGTCTGAGAGAGTGCTCGGGCGGTTTCATTGACGCGCCTCTGCGCGCGGCGTATAATCACCGAACTTCATGCGGGGAGGAATCTTGTTCGGAGAAAACCTCAGGAGTCAGCTGTGGGTGGCGCTGTTCGTTGCTGCGCTGATACTGACTCCCACGGTTTCTGCTGCGCAGACTGACGAAGCTGCAATCTCCTCGCCAGACAGAGAGCCTCCTCCGATAACACCGCGCGTCCTGCTGGAATTCGAGCCCCCAACGGAGATTGAGGCGAGAGACCTCCCCAACGATGACGGCACGTCCATCCTGATCACGTGGCGGCGCTCGCCAAGCATGCCGGAGGACGTGCGCTACACGGTGTACTTCTCGGAGGGCGCTGCCGGTCCCTACAAGCCGCTACCGTTTGACTTCAGGCCCGTCGGTCTGGATGAGAGTATCATGGCCGACAACCTTCAGTACTTCCAGTACCGGCGGTCGCACAGGGATTACCAGTTCACAGTCATCGACTTCACTGCGTTTGACGCTGCGGCCTCGGGAGCTCACAAGCGTGAACTCAAGGAATACGAGAAGCGGTTGGAGGAAGGTATCGCGCCCGGCCCGGAGCCCGTACTATACGTGTACGACTGGGATCAGTTCCATTTCAAGCTGGGCGTTACTTCCAATAGCGCCGTGCGGCTGTTTGACCCCGTGCTGCACGCTGAGCCGGTCACGCAATGGTTCGACTGGTCGAAGTTCAACAACATGTTTATGGCCGCGGCATTCCTGGTGGTGATTCTATTCTTCATTGAGACGGCGCGGCGGCGCAAGTTCTACATTCGCCGTATAGCGGGGCTGGACGCGGTGGACGAGGCCATCGGCCGGGCGACTGAGATGGGTCGCCCAATCTTCTATCTATGCGGTCTCGACCCTATGACGACGGTTTCCACGATTGCCGCTACGAACCTGCTGGGCCACGTTGCGAAGCATGTCGCCAACTACGAAAGCCAGATCAAAGTGCCTTGCTTCGACCCCATCGTGATGAGCGTTTGCCAGGAAACGGTGCGCGAGGCTTACTATGAAGCAGGGCGTCCCGACGCCTACAACTCCGACAATGTCTTTTTCATAACTAACGACCAGTTCAGTTACGTGGCCGCGGTCAACGGGATGATGGTGCGCGAGCGCCCAGCGGCCAACTTCTACTTCGGCTTCTATTATGCTGAAAGCCTCTTGCTGGGCGAAGTGGGACAGTCCACCGGCGCGATTCAAATTGCCGGTACCGACTCCACGGTGCAGATTCCCTTCTTCATCACTTCTTGTGACTATGTGCTGATTGGCGAGGAGCTTTACGCCGCCAGTGCCTACATCTCGCGCGAGCCCAAGCTTCTCGGCAGCGTCAAGGCCAGCGATATGGCCAAAGCCGTCATTATCGTTGCCCTGCTGCTGGGTCTCGTATTTTCTGTGGTACTCCTGATCGCCGCGTTGGGTGACGGCGCCAGCGCTCTCGGCTGGCTGGGTGAGAAGATGGAGCACTTCATGCATCTGTTCAACGAGCATACGTAGATATGATATTTCTGCGAAGACAATTGCCGGTTGCGATCGCATTTGTGCTGGGGATGTTCACGCTGATCATCTTCTACATTCCCGCCGCTCCGATGCAGGGAATTGGCGACCGGCTAAAGATATTTGTCATGATAATCGGCGCTTTCGCGATGCTGCTCGGCATCAACTCGATCCTGGGCCAGCACATCACGAAGATACGCAAGCGGCGTTCGGGCTACGGCTATTCATGGGTGCTCATCCTCGGTTTCGTGGCGATGATGATTGCATGGATTCCCTGGTGGTCAGCGCCACCGGAGGGCTTGGCGGTGTACTACCCATGGGGCGGCCTGGAGAACCCCCAGGGCGTCTTCTACTGGATGTTCTTCTGGATATTGGTGCCGATGCAGGCCACGATGTTCTCCATCCTCGCCTTCTTCATTGCGAGCGCCGCCTATCGCAGCTTCCGTGCCAAGACCCTAGAAGCAACTGTCCTGCTGATTGCCGCGGTTATAGTGATGCTGGGGCGTGTCCCGCTGGGAACATCTATGACCTCGTGGCTGTCTGACGTTGGCTTCTGGAGTAATCTGCGTCTGGAGACGATGACGAGCTGGCTGCTTAATGTCCCTAATGCTGCCGGATTTCGCGGTATCGTGCTGGGCGTTGCACTGGGCATTATCGCCACGAGCGTGCGCATCATCTTCGGCGTCGAGAAAACCTACTTGGGAGGTGGCGACTAGTGGTTCGCACCTGGGAACGCTACCTTCTCTACGCATTGATTGTGCTGGCGGTGTTCCTGCCGCTCATCTTCCCCTTTGACGTCTGGCCGAATCTCCCGACCCGGGAAGTCCTGGGCGTCTTCAACACTATCGATGCCTTGCAGCCGGGCGACACAATCGTGGTTGCAGTGGACTTCGATCCATCGAGCGAGCCCGAACTCTATCCGATGCTTCTGGCCGTTCTCCGCCACGCCTTCAGCAAGGATCTTCATGTCATCGGGATTAATCTCTTCGGTCCCGCTGGCACGGGATTGGGCGTGAAGGCGCTGAGTGATGTTGGTGAAGAGATGGGCAAGGTTGACAGCGAGGACTATGTTATGTTGGGTTTCAAGCCCAATCTTCCGGCGGTAATCTCCCAGCTCAACAGTGATATCAGGGAGATGTACCGGAGCGATGCGAACGGCAGATCCACAGCCGACATGGCCATCCTGCAGCGGACGCCTAAGTTCCAGGGCAACATCAAGTACATGGTTGATCTCGCAGCAGGCGAGACGGTTCGGCCATGGGTGGCCTTTGGGTCGGCGCCGGGGGGATATCCCATGGGTGCGGGCTGCACCGCGGTATCCTTCGCCGACTATTTCGCCTTCTACCAGTCAGGCCAGATTAATGGTCTGATGGGTGGACTGAAAGCTGCTGCAGAATACGAAGAACTCATAGGAGAGAAAGGCGCTGCCTCGGCCGGTATGAACAGCCAGTCAATAGTGCACGTGCTTCTCGTGCTCTTCATCATCGTTGGCAATATCATCTTCTTCAAGACACTGCTGCAGAAACGGGCCGAAGCGGGAGGCAATGCCTGATGGCTACCTTCATCGGCACCTGGATCGCAGCAGGCCTGACCCTGATGATTCTTTCGTTCCTGTACAAGGACAATCCTTTCTTCCGCTTTGCCGAACACTTATATGTGGGTGTCTCGAACGCGTACGTCGTGTGGATCGTGTGGGCAACGATTGTCCTGCCCGATTTCATTGGAAGGGTGTTTGTGAACCTCGAGGGCGTGGAGACGTGGAGGCCAGACTTCTGGTTCCTCATCCCCGGCATACTGGGCCTGATAATACTCACCCGGATGATTCCGGCCATCGAGTGGATGAGCCGGTGGGCGCTGGCGTTCATTGTGGGGTGGGGCGCAGGTTTCATCATCGGGCCGACGCTTAATAGCTACTTACTGGCTCAACTCTATGCCAGCTTCCCCTGGGTCAATATGCAGCCGTATCTGGGCGCGCCGGCGGCTGAGTATATCCCCGCGCTCATCAATGCGATCATCCTCTTCATCTGCGTGGTCACGGTGCTCGTGTACTTCTTCTTCAGCTTCGAGCATAAGGGTGTCATCGGTGGCGCTGCGAAGATTGGCATCTGGGTACTCATGGTCGCTTTCGGCGCCAGCTTTGGCTCAACGGTGATGGCGCGTATCTCGCTATTCATCGGCCGTGCGCGCTTCCTGGTGCAGGACGCCGAACCTGCAGGCCACGCCTTCAGCGTCCTTCTCACAATCGGCATCCTCATCGTTATCATCGCCGCCATCGTGGCCCGCCGCCGTCAGCCCCCCGCCGAAGAAGGCGAATCCGCTGAGTAACCTGTTCGCGCGACATTGCTGATTTGCCATACTAATACCGACAGGCTACAATCCACTGCCCTCACCATGGCCAGCAACAATCCAGGCGGGAAGCTGAGCGGCTTTATCAACATCAACAAGCCGGTCGGCCTGACGTCGTTTCAGGTCATCACCCAGCTCCGGCGCATCCTGGGCATCCGCAAGATGGGGCATTCCGGTGTGCTGGACAAGCCCGCAACGGGCGTTCTCCCCATCGGTGTGAACCGTGCAACCAAGCTGTTCAGCCACTTTGCGGACTTCCGCAAGGTGTATCTCACAACTCTGCTATTCGGCTTCTCGACCACGACGGATGACATAGTCGGCGAGATTATCTCCACCGGCAAGACCGGCAGCGTGACCGAGAGAGACGTGCAACTAGCGCTCAAGCAGTTCATTGGCGAGATCTCCCAGCGCCCGCCGAGATTCTCCACGACGAAGGTGGACGGCAAGGAGTTTTACCGGATAGCCCTGGCAGGCAAGGAAGTCCCGTACAAGCTTAAGCGCGTCACCGTCGAGGATATCAAGTTCGTCTCGTATTCGGACGGCCCATCGGCAGATGAACTCCTCGGCTCCCGGCCAGAGCTTTCCGCAGAGCCAACGAGCCTTCCGCCGCTAAAGCTGTTCACGGTGCGCATCTCGTGCCGCGGCGGCTTCTACGTGCGCAGCCTGGCAAGGGACCTTGGTGAGCTTCTAGAGACGCAGGGCTGCGTTTTTTCGCTGGTACGTGAGCAGGTGGGACCGTTCCGCGTGGAGGACGCGCACACGCTCGAAGAGATGGAGGATCTGGCAGCGGAGGGCAAGGAGCAGGACGCCCTGCAGCCAATGGGCGTCATTGCCGAGCCCGAACGCACGGTCGCGCTTGACGCGCCCAGCATCGCCCAGCTTGCGCGCGGGATGCCAGTCGTTGTGAAGGCGCATTTCCTCGAAGCTGAAGTCCGCAAGCGCGGGGCAAGGCTGTTCGTGACTGGACCCGACGGTGAACTCGCGGCCATCGTGGAAGTTGCGCAGCCTATAGGCGACAACCTGCCGCTTCATCCGCGAAGGCTGTTGCTGTGAAGCCCGTCCGGGTCGTCAGAACGCCAGCCCGCCGTCTTCCTTGAGCAGCATTACCCGCTCGCCGCCCACGAACTTCGCGTGGAAGTACTCGGCCATCACCTTGGTGAACTTCGAAAGCGGCATCGCATCAGTGCGGACGCTGGAGTTTAGCTTCAGGCGCTTGTCGGCGACGCCCCATCCCAGTAGCCCGTGGGTGAGGTCATCCTTTTCGTTTCCCAGAGCTTGGAGGAATTCATCGAAGGCATCAGCGGTCAGGAACTCATTCTTATCCTCATCGGCAAAAACGAGTTCCACCAGCATTGAGTGCAGCACGCTATTGAGCTTCGGTTCGCCCTCGTCCAGAAGCCTGAGCTTGTGGAACAACTCTCGCGGTTGTGAAAACGCTGCGATACTTTTCAGGACTGCTACCGGATCCCGCTGCTCGGTTAATGCGAAGTCCAGAAGCTCCATCCGGCTAGTGTAGCCCAAAGGCAGAGATGGGCACGCAACGAACTTGGGTTTCTTGGAGAAGCCCTTTGTGTGTACAAGTGGTAATTCGGCGGCGCGCAACGCCCGCTCGACCAGTTTAACCGTATCGATGTGACCGACGAAGCGTAGCACCTCGTCCTTGAGGTACCACAGCCTGTAGCGGTGTTCCTTCTCACTGTTTTGCGTGGGTGACGGCATCTACTTCTGCTGCATGAGCAAGTCGATCAGCGCCATCCTTACGAACACGCCGCCCGCAACCTGCTCCACGATGATTGTGCGTTTGTCCTCCATGACGTCGTCGGTCAACTCCGAACCGCGCACGACCGGGCCGGGGTGCATAATGACCGCGTCCGCTCGCAGCTTCTCCAGGCGCTCCATGTTGAGCTGGTATCCTGCGATGAAGTCCTTCGGCCTGATGAGCACAAGGCCGCCGTGGCGTTCAAGCTGCGTCCGCAGCATCATAATCACGTCGAGCTCGCCCAGAACGTTGTCCAGGTTGTGCTGTGTCTCTGCTTGCAGGTTTTCAGCGTCTGAAGTACCTGCCTTCTGCATAAAACCATCGGGCAATAACTCTTTGGGGGCAACCAGAAGGGGGGTGATGCCGAAGCGGTTCAGCAGGCGCACATTACTTCGGGCAACGCGCGAGTGCAGAACGTCGCCGCATATCGCGATGCGAAGGTCATCTCTGAGCAGGTCGCGCTTCCACAGGGCGTATGCGTCCAGCAGGGCCTGTGTAGGGTGAGCAGACCTGCCGCTTCCGCCGTTGATAACAGGTGCCGGGAAGTGCTCAGCGAACTCAGCGACCGCGCCGTCGTCGGGATGCCGCATAACTGCCAGGTCAAAGCCTAGTGCTCCGCAGGTATGTGCGGTGTCCTCGACCGACTCTCCTTTGACCACAGACGAGCTTTCAGCGGTCGCGACGCATGCTTCCATCCCGAATGTCTTTGCGGCGACCTCAAACGACAGACGCGTGCGCGTTGAAGGCTCGTAGAAGAGCAGCAGGCATTGCCTTCCTTCAAGCTTCGTGCGCAGTGACCGGCGCTCCTGAACGGTTATTCTCTCGAAGTTCTGGGCGCGCTGGAAGATGCTCTGCAGCTCGTCGTCTGTGAGATCAGCGACCGTGATTATGTCGCGTTTCATACTCCTTCCTCTTGGCGCATTCAAACGGGATGGCCCACTTCAAACAGGCGGACGCATTCCGCAGTCGCGTATCGGTCGGTCATCCCCGCTACGTAATCAGCCAGGAGACGCTTGCGGCCTACATCGTCCAGTTCTGGCCGGTGGAAGTCTACGGCGACTTCTGGCGGGAGTATCTCCGGATGCAGGAAGTACTCCTCAAAGAGCATCCGCACAATCATTTTACCCTTATTAGTCATTCTTACGATGCGCCAGTCGCGGTAGAACCGCTCCATCAGGAACTCTCCCAGCGCGCTGAGATGTTGCGCCAGCTCACTGGAGAATCCCACCAGATTGCCCTTATAGTCCCTGACCTGCGCCAGCGATTCAATCCCTGCTTCCTTTAAGCATTGCTGCGACTCCTTCCGCACATCCGCGACGAGCAGGTCAATAAGCCGCCTGGCCAGTTGCGCCAGCAGTACGCGCTGGTCGCTCATGCTTTCCAGAGGAGCGAAAACTTCATCCCACAGCTTCAGGTCAGCATCGCTGAAGTCCTTCGTTGCGAGAATGCCGGATATCAGGGCGTCCTCTATGTCATGGGCCCTGAACGCCGTGATGTCTGCGGCGCTGACAACCTGCGCCTCCAGGGGCGGCATGAGACTTGGCATGAACTCATAGCTGCCGACCTGGTCGTATTCGGTTTCGTGCTTCTCGATTCCCTCCAGTGTGTCCAGCGTAAGGTTCAGCCCGGGGAAGTCGGGGTAGCGCCGCTCCAGCTGGCGCACAATATGGAGCGAGTGCACGTTGTGGTTGAAGCTTGGCACAAGACGCCTAAGCTCCTCCTCGCCCGAATGTCCGAAAGGCGTGTGGCCCAGGTCGTGCGCCAGCGCGATGGCGCTCGTCAGGTCTTCGTTGAGTCCCAGCGACCGCGCTATGCTCGTGGCAATCTGGGAGACCTCGAGCGTGTGCGTCAGGCGATTGCGGATGACGTCTTCGTACTCGCCGCCTTCGCCGTACACGAATACCTGGGTCTTGAATTCGAGCTTGCGGAAGCCCTGCGAATGGGTGATGCGGTGCCAGTCGCGCTGGAAGGGGGTGCGCGCCGCGGCATCAGGCTCTGGATGCTCGCGTCCGGAGCAGTTTATGGAATGGACGGCGTAAGGAGCCAGCATCGCAGCTTCCCGCTCCATTAGCTCCTTTGTATCCAGCAGATAGCCCATGCCCGATAAGCGATTATAGCAGGGAGCGACGCTCGTTTAATATATAAGTAGCTCACGTGTTGCACCGGTAAACGGAACACTTCAATGTAGTATGCGGCTCATTCTCTGCATATAGCAGAGAAGCCCTTGTATCAGTCCCACCAGTATGTTATAATACGTATGGTTTTATTGACTGAATATATCAATCAAACGATACCATAGGTGAATGTCCTATTTAAGAATAAAAAGCTCCGCAAGTCCTGTAACTCGCTTAAAACAGCGCAGCGGAGGTGGGGCACGGAGTGCGGGAAGCTGGTTATGCAGCGACTAGACGACATCAATGCAGCAGACTCTTTAGCAATACTGCTGAAACTGCCTTACGCGCACCCTCACCCCTTATACGGGGATAGAAAAGGACAGTATTCTATTGATGTCAAACAGCCATATAGGTTACTCTTCAGAATTACCGATGATCCTATCCCGCGAAAAGAGGATGGGGGAGTAGATATCGATAAGGTAACATCTGTAATGATACTTGAGGTGGCAGATACACATGGATAAGCAGATTTCAAACGAGTACAGCCCTGACTATGTATCGCCTCCAGGCGATACTTTGCAGGATGTTATTGATGCTCTAGGAATGTCCCAAGCCGAACTAGCGCGTCGAATGGGCACTTCGCCTGAAGTCATCAATAGAATCATCAAGGCGGAGAATCCGATTACTGAAAATACTGCGATGAGCCTGCAGCGGACAGTAGGTGTACCAGGTTCCTTTTGGCTGAACCGTCAATCCCGCTATGACATGTACCTTGCACAAGAAGTTGAAACGGTTCGATTAAAGGAGAACCTTAAATGGTTGAAGCGGTTTCCAGTCAATGAAATGGTGACACGCGGATGGCTGAAACGTCGATCCTCTAAAGTCGATCAAATGAAAGAGCTTCTTGAGTTCTTCGGCGTAGCTTCCCCAGATGTTTGGAGGATCTACTATGGTCAACTGGAAGCAGCTTTCCGGAAGCCGAAGCCTCGCAAATGGTCATTGGAAGCTCTTGTAGCATGGTTACGCAAAGGGGAATTGGAAGCGCAAAGAATAGTATGCCAGAAGTACAACCAGCAGGCTTTCCGAACGAGAGTTTATGACCTAAGACGCTTGACAGTTAAGCCCTTAAAGAACGTGTACCAAGAGATTGTGTCTGGCTGCGCGCTTTGCGGGGTCGTGGTGGTAATCGTAGAGGAGCTACCGAAGGCAGGCGTTTCTGGTGCAACTAGGTGGTTAGCACCGAAAAAGGCTCTAGTGCAACTAAGCACCCGCTATAAAACCGAGGACCAGTTCTGGTTCACCTTCTTTCACGAGGCGGCTCATGTTTTGGAGAAGGGTGCCAAGCGAAGCATCATACTGGACGGAGATGACTGTGGAAAGAAGAACGGGGACAGTGCCGCTAACGAGTTTGCGGCAAATCTCCTTATACCTAAGAAACACCTCACCCGGTTTCTGCGTAATGTAACGCCTCCGTATATCAGCGAGAGAGCGGTCCGCAAGTTCGCACGAGAGCTGGCAATCCATCCTGGTATTGTAGTGGGCAGGCTTCAAAGGATGAAAGCGATTCCCTACACGCATTTTAAAAAGCTTCGGCGTAACGTGGAGCTTAACTAATAACACTCCGAGGTGCTGCTCACGTTCGTCTACCCCCAGTGCTTAATCGCGTCCAGGTACTCTTTCAAGTGCGCTTTGAATCGCGTGGAGTTCTCCGGGTTGTGGCACCGGGCGCAGAACTCGTATGTGGCCTTAGCTGTCGGCTGCAAGTCCTCAGGCTCACCCTCCTGCTGTTTGAAGCCGTGGATGGGCGTGCGCTCCTGGTGGCAGGAGATGCACTGCAGCGGATACATCAGGTCGTTGATGTAGTCGTAAACCACATGGCACGACAGGCAATCCACGTTATACTGCTGTCCTGCATCCTTGAGTGTTTGCCACGAATTCGGATGCGCGCTCTGGACAAAGACCTCGTACTGGTGCGCGTGGCAGTCCTTGCAGTCCTCTGGCGGGATGATATTCGCCGCCTTGAACTCGAAGCTCTGTTCCTGGAAGACTGTTTCGAACTTCGAGTGCAGGTCTTTCTTTATCATGTCGTATACGGTCATGTCGGGGTAGTACGTTGACAGGATGGGCATATTGACGCCTTCAAACTTCGCCAGCCTGCGCTCATTGCCGGGCTCGCCATCGATGTTGACCAGGCCCAGGTACTTCCCGTAGAAGAACGTGTTGAACCAGATGCCGCCGTTGGCGAGAAGCTGGGCAACGTTTTTCTCTTCTTCAATATGCTTGTTGCCCGTCAGCACGATGAGGATTTCCGGATGCTCCTGCACGAATACCTCGATATCGTGTCCGTACCCTTCCGCCACCAGCACCCAGAACTCCGGCTCCGAATGCGCAGCTCGCTTCACGCGTTCAAACGCCACCTTCGGCTCGATAATCACATAGTCTGGATGCCGCTCGAAGTCTTTAGTCATTTGCGTAAATTGCAGGAAAACCACGCCTGCTCTCTTCCCATTAACCAGCGCAATCAAACCCGGTGGCGCGATTGGCTGAGCACCCGCATCCTCCGGCGGCTCCGACATAGGAAGCGGCTCCACGACGTACGGAGGATAGTCGTAGAGCGTCTCTAATCCCGTCAGCGGGTTTTCAATCTCTCGCGCCAGCACGTTTGCCGAAAACAGCGGAACTTCAGCCTCGTGGAACAGCCCGACTAGCTCGTCCGGCGCATAAGCCATGTCGGTCATACCGACATTCACGCCGTTGTAACAAGCCTCCCGCATCGCGCGGAGCATCGTCTGGAACTTGAGCTTCTGGAATGACCCCGCGCCGTCGCTAACGCTGCCAGCGTCGAACACGAGACTGCCACCTCCGGCCTGGAATATCTTGATGAGCGCGACACGTGGGGCGATGCCGCCGAGCTGGAGCGGGCTGCAACCGCAGGTTTCGAGCCTGTTATGCGAGTCGTAGGATAGGAGAATTGAGAAGTCGCCCTTACGGTAGAAGTCAACCGCACTTTCGGGTTCCCTGACCTCCGGATTCTCCAAAAGCTCGGTGAAACTCAGCGGGCGCATCTCCTGCGGGGCTTCGAAGGGCTCCCGCCGGGCGAAAGGCTCGTTAGCGGCGTACCAGAGGAAAACTGCCGCCGCCGCCGCGACGACCACAATCCCCCAGGCAACAATGCGCGGATGTGCTCCACTTCGTGGTGCCAACAGCTATTCCACCTCAAACACGAAGTCAATAATGACCGGTGCATTCAGCGGCAGCGCCGCCGCGCCGACTGCATTTCGCGTATGCTTCCCAGCCTCGCCAAAGACACCTACGAGGAAGTCACTCGCGCCATTCAGCACCTTGGGTTGGTCGGTAAAGCCGAGCGCAGACGCGATGAAGCCGTTGAGCCTCAGCACTCCACTGACGCCCTCAAAGCCGTCTGTTGCGACATTCAGCCACGCCAGCGCGTTAATGGCGCAGAGCTTCGCGCACTCCTGAGCGTCTTCCACGCTGACCTCCGAGTCAACCAGGCCGGTGCAGCGTAACTTGCCTTCGGACATCGGCACCATGCCCGACACCCATATGGTATTGCCCGAACGCTTCCACGGCACATATGAGCCCACAGGCGGGGTAGGGATGGGAAGCTCAATGCTAAGTTCCGTGAGCTTCGTCTTGATCCGTTCAACGAGCATGCCCTGATTATAACAGCGCAGGAAGCGAGGGAGCATGATGGGATGCAGTTGCGCCTGTTACGAAAGGTCAATGCTGCCGCTAGTCTGGTCCTTACCGCCTTCCTTCTCACGCTGCATCAGCTCTTCGACATGTTGCAGATGGTGCTTGTAGCTGTATATACGACGCTCGTCGTTTTGCTCCTTGGCAATCTGGAGCTGATCTTCGCAATACATCTTCGCAACCTTGAGCTTACCCTCGTATATGAGTTCTTCCAGCTGGCGGTCGGGCAGGGGGGTTTCGGTGAGCTTCCCCATCAGCGCGAGCTGGTCGGCTACTTTCGCGCGGCGGGGGCTGACGCCGCGTTGCACTGACTGTCCGATAACCGAAAGGCGCGTTCGCACCCGTGCGCGCGTCCGTTCATAAGCTTCGCGAATCTTCTTCTCCCGGTGCCGGGCCAGCTCCTTTTCGCGGGAACGCATGATGTGTTCCGGGTAGTCCGTAACGGCAGGCTCCGTTTCCGGCAAGCCCTCGCCGAGAAGGAATGCTTTCATTCGCTGTATCATCTCGTCTAAAGCTTCCTGGCGTTTGTATGCCAGGTACAGTTCGTACTCAATCGCAGGATGCCGGTCAAACAGCTTCTCTCGCTGTTCGATCATGTCATAAGTCGTTAAGCTGCTCTGCCGGTACAGCAGGTAGAAGACCCAGCCAGCCACCGGTAGCACCGCCGCCAGCAGCCCGAACCAGACTCCCAGATTGAAGCGCCTTTCCGCATCGCGGTAAGTCCAGTAGATGAGGTACAGGTAGACCGCCAGTGTCAGACCCGCCCAGATGCGCGCCCAGGGCACGAACGGGTTGTTGATCCAGAAATGGAGGTCAAGATACCTCATCAATACGATTATACCTTGTGTAGCGCTGCCGAGCGTGTATAATCAGATTGCGAGCGATGGGCTTTGAAGCCAGGGACAAATGCGCGGTATTCGGCGTCTTCGCGCCCGGAAGAGATGTATCCCGCATCACCTACTACTCCCTCTTCGCGCTGCAACATCGCGGGCAGGAAAGTAGCGGCATAGCGGTCTCCACCGAGCGGCACGTCATGGTCTATAAGGATATGGGCCTGGTGCAACAGGTCTTCAACGAGGACCTCCTAACTATGATACGCGGCGACGCCGCTATCGGTCACAACCGGTACAGCACGATGGGGCGGAGCGCCAAGGTCAACGCGCAGCCGCTCATCTTCCAGGATACGGACGACCCGGCACGCTCGTTCGCGATCACGCACAACGGTAACTTGGTAAACACCTGGGAGCTTGTGAGGGACCTGGCTGGCATGGGAGTCTCCCAGGAGACCACTTCGGACACCGAGGCTTTTGGCCTGCTCATCAGGCGCTATTTTTCCGATATGTCCTTCGATGCAGCCCTGCGGGAAGCTCTGAAGCGGGTTCGAGGCGCGTACTCCTTGGTGATACTAACATCTAATGGCCTTTACGCGATTCGAGACCCGGATGGAATTCGGCCGCTTGCACTGGGCTCTTTTGAGGGCGGCTATGTGGTTGCGTCGGAAAGCGCAGCATTCCCGCTTGTCGGAGGGAAGTTTGTGCGGGACATTGAGCCGGGGGAGGTCCTGCGGATAGACCGTTCTGGCTTGCACTCCGAGCGCTTCGCTGAAGGTCACATACACACTTGTTTGTTTGAGTTCTTCTACTTCTGTCGTCCTGACTCCCTTCTGCGTGGGAAGGAGACCTATTCGATGCGCGTGGAGATGGGGCGTCAGCTGGTGCGAGAAGGCAACATTGACGCCGATATCGTCATTCCGGTTCCCGACTCGGGTATGCCAGCTGGCATCGGGTACGCCGACGAAAGCGGATTGCCCTATCACGAGGCGCTGGTCAAGAACCGCTATGTCGGGCGCACTTTCATCGAGCCGCTTCAAGCTCAACGTAAACTCGGCGTCTGGATGAAGCTCAATCCGCTGCGCGAAGTGATCGAGGGCAAGCGAGTGGTACTGGTGGATGATAGCGTCGTCCGGGGCAATACCAGCCTTCAGATGGTGAAAATGCTGCGAAAGGTGGGCGCGCGCGAAGTGCATATGCGCCTTTCGTCACCGCCGATTAAGTTCCCCTGCCACTACGGCATTGATTTCGGCACCTATGAGGAGCTGATTGCGGCAGGACGTAGCATAGAGGAGATCAGCGAGGTGATTGGGGCGGACACGCTGCAGTACCTCTCGCTGGAAGGAGTGATCAAGGCGACGGGTTTCCCCTTCGATGAATTCTGCCTGGCGTGCTTCAACAACGAGCGCCCAATTCCGATTTCCGAGCAGATGAAAGTTGGCAAGTTCATCCTCGAAGAAGAACAAGGTTAGCGAGGCAAGCCGATAGCCTGAACGATCCCCATGCAGCATTGTCGCATCGGCAGCATGGGCGCTACGGGATTCGAACCTGTGACCTCATGCGTGTGAAGCATGCGCTCTATCCACTGAGCTAAGCGCCCACGCCATAATTATATCATCGGCAGCGCGTAACCCGCTGGGTTTTTCAATTGAGGGAAGTGGTTCGCATAGTATAATCCTTCATATTCAGCCTGGAGGGCTTAACCTTTATTTTCTGAAGGGGGATTAATATTATGAAGTATGGAGCAAGGAATCAGTTGGTGGGTGAGGTGAAGGAGATCATGAGAGGCACAGTAATGTGCCACATCAAGCTTGCACTTCCATCCGGCGAGCCTGTGAGTTCTGTAATGACGCTGGAATCACTGAATGAGCTGGGCATCAAGGAAGGTGATTCAGTGAAAGTAGTTGTGAAAGCTGTGAACGTCCTGCTGGTGAAGGAAGGCTAGAGCGAGGCTTTATGTATCACGCTTAGGGAGTCGCGAGAGGAGGCTTACAGGGCAACCACGCTCGCTGTCGCGCGTTGGGCTACCGTTTTCCGCCCTTTGGCTCACGCTTCGAGATTTTGCGGCTGGCTGCCTGAACCGCGGGCCGGCCTTCGAACTCGCGCAACTGGACGGACGCCTCGACCCAGACTATGCTGCCATCCTTGCGCAGGTGTCGCAGCTCGTACACTGACGGCACCTCAATCCCCGCAAGCCGCTTTCGATAGCGTTCCCGCACCATCTCGCGGTCGGGCGGTGCGATGGTGGCTTCCAGCGGCTTGCCGAGCAGCTCATCGGGGTCTTCATATCCGAGCAGGCGGCAGTAAGCGGGATTAACGTACACATGCACGAAGCCCTGGATTACCGAGATGGGCACCTGCGTCTGTTCCACCAGCGATCGGTAACGCTCCTCGCTTTCACGCAAAGCCCTTTCGGCGCGCTTACGCTCGGTGATGTCCTTTAGGGTTCCCATACTGGCAACGGCGCCACGGTAGGGGACGAGTCCCACCTGCATATTGACGACTACTCTGGTTGTGCCATCCTTGTGCAAGACTTTGAACTCGTATTCGCGGGGTACGTCTTCTCCTGTCTGTCTTCTCCGGTAGCGGTCGGCTACCATTTCAAGGTCTTCAGGTGCGACGAGATTCTGGAACTTGGTGCCAGTAAGTTCCTCTGCGGTGAAACCAGCCATCCGGGCAAAAGCTTCGTTTACGAAGACAAGCTTCTCATCCTGAATGATGAACACGCCATCCTGGATGCTATCCACAAGAGCACGGTATTTCTCCTCGGATTCGAGGAGCGCATTCTCGGCTTGTTTGCGCTCGGTGACGTCGGTATCCGCGCCCCGGTAGCCGATAAGGTTACCTTTGTCATCGAGCAGCGGTACGCCGCTTGTCAGAAGCCATACTTCGTGCCCGTCCTTATGCATGTTCGCGTTCGCAAACTCACGGAAGGCCTGTTTCTTGCGGAAGACTTCGAAAGCTGTCTTCTTCAGCTCATCATGTCTGTCGGGGAGGAACAGATCGTAGAAATGCTTCCTTCCAACGAGTTCCTCCGGCTTGTAGCCCAGTACCTTCTCCACAACCGGACTTGCGTAAGTGTAGAGACCGTCCGCGTCCACTTCCCAGATCCACTCCTGGGCGTTCTCGGCAACCTGCTGGAAGCGTTGTTCTGAATCCCGCAGTTTTTCCTCGGCCAGTTTGCGCTCGGTAATATCGCGCTCGATGGTCGTGAAGCCGATGACCTTGTCATCCGCCAGTACAGGCGAAAACGTGACCATCACGTCAAGTATTCTGCCATTCTTGGTTTCTCGTCGTGTTTCAACATGCGTCACCGGCTCGGGACCTGCTTCTGCACGCAGGAACTGCCCGACGTCTTCTTTCGTCCTGCCGGGAAGAATCTCGCTTATGTTCTTCCCGATGACTTCACTGGCGGAATACCCGTACATGCGTTCCGCAGCTTGGTTCCAGCCGGTGACAGTGCCATCTAAGTCTTGGAAAGTTACGGCGTCGTTTGAACAAACGACTGCAGTGGCCATGCGGCGCAGCTCTTCTTCTGCCCGCTTCCTTTCGGTAATGTCCACTCCATAGCCAAACACGAACTCGAAGTCCCCCTTCTCGTCGAAAACCGGCCCGCCACGCCATTCGACGAGGAGTTCGCGCCCGTCCTTCGCGCGTATGCGGTGTTCTTGGGGCGCCGGTGAGGTTCTCGCACGGATTGCCTTGAAACCATCTTTAGCCGAATCACGGTCCTTCTTGAACATGAGTTTGCTCAAGTAGTCCTTTCCGATGACCTCCTCAGAATCGTAACCGAGGGCGCTGAGCATCGCGTCGTTTATCAGCGCGATCTTGCCCTCGCCATCGATGGCGATGAAGAACGCGGGGCTTGCCTGTATTAGCTTCGTACTGAAGTCCCTTTCCTTCTGCAAGCGATCTTGCGCCTTCCTGTGCTGGGACATGTCTCTGCCGAATCCGGCCACGTATGCAACTTCTCCCGCGGCGTCTTTCACCGGCCACATGCGGGTTTCAACCATCATCGTTCGGTTGCGAAGAACCAGTGTATCGTCGAAGCTGAGCGGATTGCTCGTCTCGACCACCCTCCGGTGCATCTCGTCATACAGCTGCGCGTTTTCCAGAGGGAGTTTCCCGACCTCTGCCAGGGTCTTGCCGATTATCTCGCTTCGCTCAATCCCGATAGCTTTGAGTAGCGCTTCATTGATATGGACGCAACGCCCTTCACGGTCGCGCAAGAACACTATGTCGTCCGTGGCGTCAATGGTTGTGCGGTAAAGCTCTTCAGCAGCTCTTAGAGCATCCTCGGCGCGCTTGCGTTCGGTGATTTCCACGGCGAACTCGACCGCACCTACGATGTTGCCCTCATCATCTCTCACCGGATAGCCGCGTACAGCCCAAACCCTTCTGTCTGGAGTGCTTATCTCAATCCTCCCGCTCGTTCCTTCGTCAAGCGCAGCCTTGACTGGGCAGTTGTCGCAAGGCTCGCTGCGACCATGCCAGAGCTCATAACAGTGCTTTCCGGTCAGCTCGCCGGGCGTGAGACTAAGAGAGTCAGCTGCAGCCTTGTTGGCCCACCGGATTTTGAAGCTGGCATCGTGAAAGACAACGTGTTCTAAGATGCTGTCTAGGATTAGGTGCTTCTCCTTCTCGCTTGACCTTAGGGCTTCTTCGGCTTGCCTCTGTTCGGTCATGTCGAATGTGACTATCTGCTGCGCCGGGCGGTCCTGATAGATAATTGGACTTACGTATATCTCTGCCGGGAACTCTTCGCCATTGGTTCGCTGCAGAATCGCGAAGTAGTGGTCAGGCGCGTCAGGATCGCCCTTCTTGCGGGCTTCCAGGTATGATGCAAGGCGTTCTCGCTCCCGTTCAACTACTCTAGACAGCAGGTTATCTTGCTCGACCTCAGCCAGGCTCTGATAACCGGTCATTTCCAGGCCCGCCGGATTGGAGAAGACCACTTTGTTGTCCTGCACGATGGTGACAGCCTGAGGGAGCGTTTCCACGAGAGTCCGGTACTTCTGCTCGCTTTCGAGCAGTGCATCCTCAGCCTGTTTGCGCTCGGTGATGTCTTCGAGGATAGTGATGTCGTCATCAGATCCCGGGATTACCCCAGTGTTGATTTTCACGGTTCGCTTCTCGCCGTCTTTCCGGACGAGGACAGCTTCGTAGCTTTCAGATGCGCTGCCATCTCTTCGCGCCCTGTGATACTCAAGAACTTGCAGCGCAACTTCATCCGAATGGAAATCTGTGATTGCCATTTCCCCAAGCAGTTCGCTCTCGGAGTATCCTGTGAGGTCAGCGAGTTTCTTGTTGGCCAGGATAAGGCATCCGTCTTCGGAGACTTTGGCCATGGGTAATGCCGAATACTCAAAGAGGTTGCGATACCTTTCCTCGCTTTCAGTAAGCGCGACATCGGCCCGTCTGAGATCCGCTTTTCTCAGGCGCCAGCTTAGCTCGGCGACGACCGTCCCCGTCAGCACTAGCATAATGGCTCTCACGCCTTCTTCGAGAATGCCTGCTACGCCAATGCCGGTCAAGTGCGAGATCAGCAGCGCGACTGCCAATACAACTGCGATAGTGATGCCGCGACGGCTCCACCACAGAGCGCTAAGGACGACGGGGATGTAGAAAAGGTGGCTGTAGAGAATCTCTACTTCTAGCACGAAATGGAAGTAGGTCGCGAGCGCGATGCACATCACCACCATGAACGCTGTGATTATGATTCTCACTTTGTTCTTGGCCTCCTCC
Organism: Planctomycetales bacterium; assembly: GCA_030606285.1. Taxonomy (GTDB): domain Bacteria; phylum 4484-113; class 4484-113; order 4484-113; family 4484-113; genus JAGGTK01. The sequence goes on from JAUWGS010000004.1 coordinate 120,036, forward strand.
AGCTTTAGTTGGAGTCCGGTCCTTCAGCGACCGGTGTGTTTCAATATCGAGCTTTCGCCTTATTTAGTTAAGGCACACTCGATAGACTGGCGGGCGATCAACGCTCGCCGGAGGCATTGACCAGCGTGCCGACCTTCTCGCCACGTGTGGCTGCGGGAAGCATTCCCGGCTTTAGAATGTTGAACACGACGACCGGCAGGTTGTTGTCCCGGCAGAGGGTGAAGGCGGTCGAGTCGAGAATCTGCAGATTTTTTGCGATGGCCTCGTTGAAGCTGACGGCGTCGTAGAGCCTCGCGTCAGGATGCTCCTCTGGGTCATTGTCGTAAACTCCATCCACGCGTGTGCCCTTGAACACGACTTGGGCGCCGATTTCCAGTGCCCGTTGCACCGCAGCGGTGTCGGTTGAGAAGTAGGGGCGACCCATCCCCCCGACGAGCAGAACAATGCGTCCCTTTTCGAGATGGCGGATGGCGCGGCGCCTGATGTAGGGCTCCGCAACCTCGTCCATTCTCACGGAGGTGACGAGTCGCGTCTCCCCGCCCAGGGATTCGAGGACATCCTGCAGCGCGAGCCCGTTGATCACGGTTGCGAGCATCCCGATGTGGTCGCCCGTTGCGCGCCCGTAGCCGTCGTTAGTGAGCGAAGCTCCACGAAACAGGTTGCCCCCGCCGATGAGGACGGCGACGTGCGCCCCGAGCTGTTGCGCTTCGAGTATCTCGCGCCCGAAAATTGTCAGTGTTGCCCGATGGAAGCCCGTTTCCTCAGGGCCGTGCAGTACTTCGCCGGATAGTTTCAGCAAAATTCGCTGGTAAGCCACGAGGCAGATTCTACCAGATAGCATTATTTGGGATACAATATTAGGCTGGCTGTGTCCCTGCGACGTCGCCAATGAACCTTGACAGTGCCGACCTGGCAGCCTATAGTCTCGCGGCGGATTTCACCTGTGGTAGGCTTTGCCGGTGGCGTTACGATATGAGCCATTAGCTCAGTGGTAGAGCATCGGACTTTTAATCCGAGTGTCGCAGGTTCGAATCCTGCATGGCTCGCTTTCGGCCCCATCGTCTAGTGGACTAGGACATCACTCTTTCAAGGTGAAAACGCGGGTTCAATTCCCGCTGGGGCTAAGTTTCTTTCAGTCTTCGCAATTGGAGAGGTTCACAGAAGGTGTACCGCGAGACAGAAGATATCCCGGAGATTCTAGTTGCGGTCTATGTGAAATGCACCTCTAGGTTGTGCACTTACAGGAGGTCTATCAGCTCCTCTCTGGTTATGCCCGCCTGCTTGAGGATTTCCGTCAGCGTTCCCTGCGGCAAATCCCTCTTGTGGTATGGGACGACAGTTCTGCGCTTCGTCTCAGGATGGTAATAGACGTGATGGCTTCCTCGAACTCGATCCAGCACGAATCCCCGCTTCTTCAGAATCCCGATGACCTTATCGGCAGTAAGTGAAGGCAGCTTAGGCATGGGTTTCTACGCTGAGTGAATACTCCAGAGTGTCTTCGTCTGTCGGTATGTCCTCGCTGTGTTTACGGAGACTCTCGATATATGCCGTGATAGCTTCCCGCGCCATCTCGATGGCTTCCTCCACAGTGTCGCCAAAGGTTACGCAACCTGGCAGAGTCGGAACAGTTACCGTATAACCGCCCTCCGGCTCCTTCTTCAGAAGAATTTTGTATCGGACTGACTTCATAGAATCACCTTGCAGAAGTATTGTAACAGAAAGCCGCTACTGGACGCGGGTGCTTAGAGACCGAGAGACGACAGAGGGCACACGCCAGGCGAAGATATTGGTTCAATTCCCGCTGGGGCTATTCTTTGCTCGCCCGTGCCCGCGTGCAAGTCTTGCGCTCGCACGCCCGCGCGGCTACAATGTGGCATGCCGCGCCCCGAGCATTTAGCGCCGGGGCAGCGCTGTGGAAGGCGCACCGCGAAATCACATGTGCAATGGGTAACGTGCCCGAGGAGTTCAAATGGCTGAAGGAAAACAGGGCGTAACGTGGGATCTAACGAGCTTCTTCCCCGAGTTCAACGGGGAAGAGATGCTCAACTTCAAGAAGCAGCTCGAAGCCGACATCGTTCAGCTCCAGGAGATGGCTGGCGGGCTGGCGCCGCTCAAATCAACGAATGCGAAGCAGTGGGAGGAGGTTATTCTTATAGCGGAGGACTTCTACGTCCGGCTGGGGCACATCCACTCCTATGTGCACTGCTTGAAAACCGCGCACACTGACCAGGAAGAATACTCGCAGGAAGAAGCGAAGCTGATGAAGCTCATCGCCGAATACGAGAAGTTCGTCGTGGACGTGATGCACGGGTTCAAGCACGCCACCGATAAGGTTTTCGAAACCTTCACCCGCCGCCGGAAGCTCAAGCCCATCGCGCACTCTCTCCGCAAGACGCGCGAAAAAGCCATGCACACGATGACGCGCGAAGAAGAGAAGCTCGCCGCAGACTTGAACGTGGACGGGCTTCGCGCCTGGGGACGGCTTTATGACAAGGTCTCGGGCAAACTCGAATTCGAAATGGACTATCCCGACGGGCGCAAGGGGATGAAGCCAATATCCCAGTGGCGCTCGCTGATGTCCGACGCCGACCGCAAAGTCGGCAAAGCTGCCTTTGAGGGCGGCAACAGAGCTTGGCAAAGCATCGAGGATACCTGCGCTGCTGCACTCAACGCCATATCGGGCACGCGGCTTACGCTCAACAAACATCGCGGCTACGACCATTACCTGGAGATCGCGCTCTTCCAGTCACAGATTACGCGTCCGACGCTGGACGCAATGTACCAGGCTATCCACGAAAACATTGAAATCGGCCGCGAGATCTTCCGCGCGAAGGCGAAGTTCATGGACCGTGACGGCATCTACTGGTTTGCGCGTGAAGCCCCGCTGCCCCTCGAATCCGCCGAGCGCTTTAATTGGAAACAGGGCGTGGACATGGTGAACCGCGCATTCTCGACCGTGTACCCGAAGATCGGGAGGTACTACCGCTCGTTCCTGAATAAGCGCTGGCTGGAATCGGAAGTTCGTCCGCACAAGCTTCCCGGCGCGTACTGCACCGGCTCAGAGCTCACGCGCGAGCAGCGTGTGTATATGACCTTCAACGGCGCGCTCAGTGACGTGACTACGATGGCGCACGAAGTTGGGCACGCCTTCCACGGGCACGTGCTCAAGGATATGCGCCCGATGGCTCAGCAGTACCCGATGACGCTCGCCGAAACCGCGTCCATCTTCGGCGAGCATATCCTGGCGGAAGGCATCTACGAGGACGACCGCATCAGCGACGACCAGAAGCTATTAATGCTCGACGGCGACCTGGGCGGGGACGCGGTGCTGCTGCTGGACATCACGGTGCGCTTCGAGTTCGAGAAGGCGCTGCACGACGAGCGCGCGAACGGCGAACTGAGCGTCGAGCGGCTCAAAGAGCTGATGCTGGAGAAGCAGCGCGAGGTGTTCGGCGACTGCATGATTGAAGAAAGCGCCGACCCGATGTTCTGGGCGAGCAAGCTGCACTTCTACATCACCGGCGTGACGTTCTACAACTTCCCGTATACTTTCGGGTTCCTGATTGCGCGCGCGCTCTACAGCCTGCTCAAGCAGGAAGGTCCGTCGTTCCTGCCGCGCTACGAGGAGTTCTTGAAGCTCTCGGGTTCCGACACGGTCGAAAACGTCGTGAAGCGCTCCATCGGCGGAGACACCACCGACCCCGCCTTCTGGACCAGGGCCATCCAGAGCCTGGAAGAGCCGCTGGCGAGATATAAGGAGCTACTCTCGAAGCAGAGGTAGGGCAGTCAGCTCGATTGGCTTTCGAAAAGCTCTATCACTCCAAGTATCTGAGCTTTTTTATCCGCCACAAGGCTGTAACCGTCCAATCCCGGGTCCTTCCGCAAGTAGCCTTTTCTCGCTAGTTCCTTTAGTAGATTTTGAACGCGTCTTTTGGGTTTCCCGCCAGACAACTTATGAACTATCACATCGAGCTTCACTTGATTCCCTCCGTAATACTGTTTCTTGTGCATCTTGACGAGGAGATTCGCTTCGTCCGCATTAAGTCCATATTGATCCCGTAAGCGTTCAACTGCAGGCTGAGCTTCTGCCTCTTCCGGCATGTCTACCTCGATTCCCCTCTTCTTCAAAACGTCCACTACTGCTCCTAGAACTCCCTGCTCTACATCAGGCCAAACCGCCGAGAAGTCGTTTGTGAAGGCTGCACACTCCAGAAGCAGCTCGAAAGGATGCATTCTTAGTTTCCTAGCCGCCTCAATCAGGTCCGTACCGGGCATACAGCGCCTCCTCTATCTCATGAGGTAATTGGCCGAAACGAAAACTCACTTCCTTACCTTCTACCTCACTATATGCGCCCTCCTTTTTTGATGGGTCTTCCTCCGTTTCTAAACCGAGGAATCGCTCTTCCGAAAAGAATTTTACGTTTGAGGGTTTTTCAAGCCACAAGAAAATATCGAATAACAGTCTTAAGTAATGTTGAACTCTCGGGCTCTGCTGGTCGTGCTGAAGCTGTTCCCAAACCTTCGTCGGCACAGGAACGAATAGAACATACCGTCCACTACTGGTATTGTGCCAGCTGTAAAGCTCAATTGGCTCCTCAGCATCCTCCTCACTCACATCTCGACTCAGAGCACCTGGAAACTGCTTCTCAATTCTCCTTTCGACCTCTTGCATTTGAGATTTAAGAACTTGCGCTACTGACACCGCCTGAGGGTCGATTTCGCTAAGGAACCTCTTGCACTGCTCCCAATCCTTCTTAAGCTGCTGAACCTCAGCGTCTTCGCTTGAGGCCTTTTCGAATTTGCGTTTAGCTAGCAGAATTCGCTGACGGTCGCTAGCTCCACCGAGAATTGTGGTTTCTGTTGCGTCAAGATACGTGCCTAATGCTCCCCTACATTCTTCCTTATGCCTTTCTTCTATCGCTGATTTTTCCAGATCAAGCTGGTCCTTTTCTTTAGTACGTGAGCTAATCTCCCTCTGCAAATCATCATAGAGGCTCCTGCAGCTGCTAACTCCATCTTCACGCTCACTCAAAGATTCTCTAGTCTTTTCAAGGTGCGTTTCTAATTTCTGACGTTTCGCGGTAAGCTCACAAATCTCATCATTAACGCGGTCGATGTTCTCGGCGATTCTGTCAAGTTCGCTCCTAAACTGCTCCCCCTCCTGTAGGGCATACTTCAGTTCCTGGGCGCGCTGCCTGCGCTGCTCGATTAGTGCGCTAAGGTCTGTCTCGAACTTGGTCAAGCGCTTGCCGATTTCCCTTAGCACGTCTCTTGACTGCAAGGTTTCCTGTTTCAGTATCTCACTGAGATTCATTTCGTCTTGTCCTCGGAATTAGACGGGATATTCTCGCGCTTTAGGTCAGTCCACGTCTTGTATAATACTTCCTCCAAGGTATCACAGCCAACAAGACTACAGGTTTTTCCGATTTCAGGTCGGAGAATCCGTGCTGTTTCGCCGGCGCAGAACACCTTAAGCTCCTTTCCGAGTTTACCGTCTTTTATCGTTTCCCATAAGTCTTGGACTAAGTCATCACCGACTGGACGCACCGACCGCAGCAAGTCTAGTTCGCCTATATAGAGGAATGTCGAAGGGATTTCTCTCTGGAGATAGGAACTGAGCAAAGCCATAGCGAGCGCCAAGTCAATGACTCTCTTGTAGAACTTCCCCCCCGGCAGATTACACTGGATACTGTAGGAAAGGTCAGCGACATCATCCATATCCGGAATTCCATTGATCGCATGCAAAAGACGCTGTATCTCATCCCTAGGCAAGTTGGGCGCTGTTATTCGTCCCCTTGTTCCGTACGTGGGTAATGTCACAACAGCTTGTGCTTCGGCTCTGAGAAAGTCCCGCCCGATGAAAGTACGGGCAACTCCGCCCTGGACTTCGGCAAAGCGGGAAATCCGTAGCATTGTCGTGTTAGGGTCCATCTCGAGCGCTATGGGACGAAAAACAGCGGGTCCATATCTGTTCTTGGGAACGAAAAGCGGTCGGTAGACAAACGCTTTCTTCATATACATCACGCAATCCACCTTGTGCTCGAGTGTCTTGGGCCCTGCTATTGCGCCCGATTTCGTGACATGCGTGACCAAGACTGGGGTGAGATTGTTGGCCTTGCAGTTATCGCAGAAGTCGTATATGTGACGATACTGCTTACTTGCCAAGGGCGACACACCTCTTCCCTGAAGCGAATCAATAACGATCAGCTTCACTCCGTGATATCTCCCACCTTTAGCCAGTACCTGACGAGACAAGTAATTTGGCAGTTCCTTCATGTCGTAAGTCCATTCTTCGGGGTTAACATTCTCGAATGCCCTTTTCACGTCAGAGGAGGGCCATTCTCGGCCCATCAATCTTGCACGATTCAACAAGTCGGCCGAGCTCTGCTCGGTCAGGATATATAGGGAAGGAATCCCTCGTCTGCCTAAGTCAAGCGCAATTTGGATTGCCAACGTGGACTTCCCTATACCCGGCTCACCCGACAGCAAATATATGCCGCCCGCGACGAGCTTGCCAATCCTGTGCTTCAGCCAGGCTAAATCGTCAGAAAGCGGCACCTCGTTGTAGGCTACATCCTGAACGCCTAAGAGCCCCTTGCCCTTTCCCATGTAAAAACCTCCCAGCGGTCCTGAGTATACTCTTGTTGAGTGGTGCTGTCAAGCTTCCTAGAACGCGCTCATAGGCAAATAAAGCTGGTCAGCCAATAGGAATGGGATGAGGCCCCCAGCTCACTTAACAGCTTCCCCCTACTTAACCGCCATCATCTTCTCGACGGCGGAGAGGGCTTTCACGCGCACGCCTTCGGGGATTTCTATCTCCGGCGCGCGGTTTTCCATACAATCCAGCACGTACTCCAGTCGGTTCTTCTTCATCGTCGGGCAGACCACCACGTCGCTTGGCAGGTAGAACTCCTTGTCCGGATGCAGCTGCTGCAGCCGGTAGATGAGCCCCTTCTCTGTCCCGATGACGAACTTCGTGTACTTATCCTTTAGCTCCTCCACCATGCGCACGATGCCGCCCGTGGAGCCGATGCGGTCGGCGATGTCCAGCACGTCTCCCGTGCATTCGGGATGCACCAGCACGCAAGCGTCCGGATACTGCTCCTTGAGCTCCATTATGTCCTCTACGCGGATGCGATGGTGTGTGGGACAGTAGCCGTGCGCTAAGTGGATTTTTTTCTCGCTATGCCGCTGGATGTACGCGCCCAGGCTGCGGTCCGGCACGAATATGACCTCGTCATCGGGCAGCGAAGCCACAATCTGCAGCGCGTTGGCGGAGGTGCAGCAGATGTCGGATACCGCCTTGACCTCCGCGAGCGTGTTCACGTAAGCAACGACCGGCGCGTCGGGGTACTGATCCTTGAGCTTCAGCACCTGCGGTACGCGCACCATCTCCGCCATAGGGCAGCGCGCTTCCAGCCGTGGCATGAGCACTTGTTTTTGCGGCGAGAGTATCTTGGCGGTCTCGCCCATAAACGTTACGCCGAGGAAGACGATGACGTTCGCGGTCGTGTCCGCAGCCTTGCGGGCCAGCTCCAGGCTATCGCCCACGATGTCGCCGATATCCTGCAACGGGGGAACCATGTAATTGTGCGCGAGGATTACTGCGTTTAGCTCGTCCTTGAGATGCCGGATGCGTTTGACTGCCTTGTTGAGCGTCTCGCGCTCCGGCTGCGGGTCGGCGCTGAAGTCGACAGGGCGTCTGGTGTGTTCGGTCATAGCTCTCGTGTATTATATCCGAGAAATCAGCCGATGCTTTCAGCGGCGGCCTTCCCGGCGGCTTCCCCAAGCGCCATCGCAATGGGAGTTACCCGCGCGCTGGCAAACGCTACCGAGTCCGCACTAAGGCATCTGCCTGCTGCAAAGAGATTACGGAACTGGCGAGACTCCAGCGCGCGCAAAGGAATCTGGTAGGGCGCCTTCAGGATTTCGAACTTTAGCCTTGATCCCCCCGGACTGTGGATGTCCACCGGGTAGTATGCAGTGGTTACCGCGTCAGGGAACTTGGCCGCTGTGACAACATCGTGTCCGCGCAACAGGTACTTGCCACGAATGCGGTAGGACTCGCGCACGCCGACTTCCGCTGCGACCTGTGCAAGCTCAGCCCTTTTGAATCCTGGCAAGTTTCCGCGCAGCCATTTGGTCAGATCATGCACCTGGCGCAGCGCTTCAGCGCGCAACCTGACAGCGAGGCGCATTCTCCTGGTGCTCGGCAGTGCGTAGTATCCTTCTGGCGGCGAGACCCGCGTTGTGTTCACAATGACTTCGCCTTGGCGCGTCCCTCCAAACATCAGAACACGGTCGCGCGGGCAGGGAAATTCGCCGCTTTTCCTTGCTTCTTTAACCAGCGAAAGGAAGCCGGAAACGGCGAAGTACTTATTCATCCGCAAATGCCAGTTCCGAGACAGGTGGAAGTCACGTGGTCTCTCCTCGATATAGTCTGCAACCGCATCCGTCCGCACGCCAGCCATCGTAAACAGGTGCGTCCACGCTTGAGGTCTTTGTGGGGTGATGACCCCGCCTCCAACCAGGCGCGGGATGATCGCGCAGCCGCTCGCGTCAATCACTGCTCCGATACGTTCACGCTGGCCGACCCGCACTCGCAGGTGCCTTAGCGGTTCAAGGTTGTCAGCGGCAAAAGTCACCGATGTGATGGCGTTGCGGATGCGGCCGGCCCACGACGCAGTGCGTCCCAGGTACACCTCGATTCCTTCCCGGACGAGCTTATCCACCAGGTAAGGCGCAAGCACTGCTGTGTTGACAGGTGTGAGTGTTGGCGCGAATCCTATCGGGTCGGGCACGTGGCCCAGCGTGCCGCCGAGAGCCTTCAGATCGTCGACGAACTCCTGTGCAATGCCCTTGATGATCTGGCGCGCACGGCTGCCCGAATCTTGGGGCCGGGCGTGGAAGCCTTGCCAGGGCTGGACGAGTGACAGAGTGGTGCATCCGCCCAGTAGCCCGCTCCTTTCTGCAAGGATGACATGCGCGCCCGCGCGCCGGGCTGCAAGAGCCGCTGCGCAACCCGCCATCCCTCCGCCGATTACCAGCACGTCGCAGTTTCTTTCCGTTTTGTGGCTCATTCCAAAGTTGCCTCCACGTCAGCTTCAGCCTCAAACCAGCGTTGCCAGGGCAGGCGAAGCCGTATTTCACCTATTTCGAGTGTCTTGCCGCGCAAGGACGCGCCGTTGAACTTCTTTTGGGCGCATCTCTCCACCATCGAGCATATGCTGTTTTCTGCCGCGGCTAGCTGGCGCGGGTCTGATGGCTCCAGTTCACCGTGCCGTGCGATTACCCAGGTGCGCAGGTAAGCGAAATACATCAAATCCTCAATATACCAGCCGACTATCAGCCGCGCAAGCGTGTCGCTCGCAGGTGCAGAATGAAGCAGTCGCCCCAGCAACAGCGCGTGTCCGAGGCGGTTGGATACGGTATTGCACTGCACTGTGGCCAGCGCCAGTTGTTCCGCACGCAGGAATTCCTCCAGCAACGCCGCATTCACGCCGTTTGTAACGGTTAAGTCCGCGATCACGCGCTGCTCGTCAAACTCCTTCAGCGGCGTAATGCTTCCTAGAAGCTGTGAAAATCCGGGAACGCTGATGTCCCCGGCAACAACAGCAGGATAAGGGTCTTCCGGCTTAGGCTTCCCGATAATCTCGACTGCGAACCCGTCCGGTTTCTCAGCCAGATCTGCGCCGGCAAGCCGCGCCAGAACGCGCAGGTTGTCCATCACAGTCTGACTTTCATACGGCGCCACTTCTCCCTGCAGGTCTCGCACAATCACGTGAGTCGGTTCTTCGTCGCTTGCCTCCGCCAGCGCTCCTGCCAGCAACACCGCTCCCACCTCATCGGCGCCGTCAGCCACGGTTAGTTGTTCTTCGACGTGCCCTTCTAGCAGGTATTCGAGTTCCGTCTCCTGTACCCCGTCGCGCACGCAGTCCTCAAGCGCCAAATGAAGCTGGATCCCGAATTGGCTGCACAGCCTCACGACTGTCTGAGCCTCCTCAAGCTGTCTTAATCGGTGCCGTGCGAGAGTTCTCGCTTCGTCGGTCGGCCAGTCATCGATGCTGCAATCATCTTCCTCGCAGGTCTTGTAGAATTCGGCGGCGTTTTTCCCGCTGCTGCGGACCTGAGCTGCCAGTTTTCGCGAAAGGATTTCCCAGTCTGCCATCCCTTCCAGATCTTTCTGACGGAAGACGTTGCCCCACAGGCGCTTCAGGACGTAATAGGCGCGAATGCTGCGCGAGCGCTCCGTCAGTTTCCCCAGCAGCATCAGTGCATTGTCTATCCTCTCGCGGTCGGTGCGAGTGTTGCGCGCTTGAATCAACCCACCGTGAAGCAGTGCGTCTAGCGAGAGAATTAGATGAGTGTCTTTATTGCAGTTGGAAGCAAGCCAGCGCGCCTGCAGCAGCAGCGATGGCGTGTGGTAGCGCGAACCCACGAGATCGCGCGGTGGAAGCAATACCTCTGCGTTCGCCACTTCCGAGACGCGCAAGATCGCCGCGTAATTCAGCGGTCGGTCGTCCAGTGGCACACAGACGATTCTCATATCGTACGGTTCTCCGGTTATCTGCCTTGGAGCTTGTCGATGGCAGCGCGGAACTGCCGTGTGACCTTCTCGATACCACCTTCGGTCGGGCCGGTGACTACAACGCCGATCATAATGCCTCCGATACCTGCGGCGGCGAGTGCAGGCAGGTCACTTGAGAGAATAGCCTTTTGGGTCGGGATGAGTACTGGTCGTTCACTTGCCTGAACCAGCGACCGGTAGTTTGCCACGTCCGCCAAGGTCAACGGCTCGCCGTAATCCTCCAGCGGGACTATCGCAGCTTCGAGCATCGCGACGACCGGCTTTTCCTGAATGGTCGTGCCAGTGAGTGCTGCGATTTTTCCTGGAGGATGCATCCGGTCAATCGCAGGGATCAGCTCTGTGCGCAATCCGAGCTGCAAATACGACGCCGGCAGATGATGCGCATAGATATCAATGAACGCCAGCCCCGCGTCAATCAGTTCGTTGAGTTCCGTGAGTGTCGGCAGCACCTGCTGTCCCGGCATCAATCCCACCTGGGTTTCTGTTTCATCGATGAGCTTCAGAACGCGTTCCTTCTCCTGGGCGAATGCGCCGAAACTCGCGCCGCTCGCCCGGTGGACTGCGTTCATGTGCACCTTCACGGCGTCCGTCCCGCCGGTAACGGCGGAGCGCGCAAGTGAAAGCTCGTTATCCGGCAGTGAGACGATTAGCTTCATTCGTTCCCCCTGCCACCGGGCTCAACGCCCTCTTCGCTCACGTAGTAGGAGACCAACTCGCGCGGCGTGACGTCAAACGCCGGGTTCCACACGATGTACTCCTTGGGCAGGACGAAGCAGCGCCCGAGTTTGCGCACCTCGTCGCCGTTGCGCTCTTCAATCGTAATATCAGCGCCGGTGGGGCATTCCTCATCGAAGGTGCTTCGTGGCGCTGCGACGATGAACTGCACGCCGTGCCGGGCACAGAGCACCGCCATCTGGTACGTGCCGATCTTGTTGGCAAAGTCGCCGTTGGCGGCAATCCTGTCCGCGCCGACAATGGCTGCGGCGATGCTCTCGCGGTTCAGCAGCGCCCCCACCGAGGTGTCCGGGATGAGCTTATATGGCACGCGCTTCTTGTGTAGCTCCCAGGCGGTCAGCCGGCCCTGCATGCGCGGGCGCGTTTCGGTGGCAAAAACCCGCTTGACACGCTTCTGACGATAGGCCTCGAAGATGACTCCCAGCGCCGTGCCCTCGCCGCCGGTCGCTAGAGCGCCGGTGTTACAGATGGTCAGCACGTTGCTGCTCTTAGGTATGAGCGTTGCGCCGTTCCTGGCCATTGCGCGATCTGCCTCCACCTGCTCGCTGTGGATGGCCTTGGCCTCGGCCAGGAGTGCGCGGGCGTGCTCCTGCGGGCTCCGGAGGATATTCTCGTCGAATACCGATTGCATCCGTTTCAGTGCCCAGAACAGGTTTACCGCGGTAGGCCGTGTGGCAGCCAGGTTCGCCAGCGTCCGCCGCACCTGCTGTTCGAAAACTGCGAACTGCTCGTTCTGGCTGTTGAGCGCCGCCTGGGCGACGCCGTAAGCCGCGACAATGCCAATGAGCGGGGCGCCCCGCACTTTCATATCGCGGATGGCGTGCACGTAATCCTCGGGCCTGACCAGTTCCAACAACTGCTCGCGCAGCGGCAGCTTCGTCTGGTCGAGTGCAGTGAGGTGGTCCTTCTCCCAGCTGATGACGGGGGCACTCATCGCGACTTGCATAATTCTAGCACAGGATAGGGGTAGGGGGGGTAGCTCAGGCGTCCGCGCGGTTGACAGCGTACAGGGCTATCGACCGGAGAATCCGCATCCCGTCTGCGCTCCCAAGAAGCTCTTCGCAGGCGCGTTCAGGGTGGGGCATCATTCCCAGCACGTTGCCCCCTTCGTTCAGTATGCCCGCGATGTTCTCGATGCTGCCGTTGGGGTTGGCCTCAGGCGTGACCTGCCCCTTCTCGTCGCAGTAGCGGAAGACCACGCGGTTCTCCTCGTTGAGCCGGGCGATGTTCTCCGGGCGGTCGAAGTAATTGCCTTCCGTATGGGCGATGGGGACGCGCAGTACGTCGCCTGGACTGAGTTCTCCGGTGAAGGGCGTCTGGTTGTTTTCCACCCGGATGTTTACCCACTTGCAGCGGAACTCAACACAGTCGTTGCGCGTGAGCGCGCCGGGAAGAAGTCCCGCTTCGGTAAGTATCTGGAAGCCGTTGCAGATGCCCAGCACTAGGCCTCCCGCATCGGCGAATTCCTTGACCGCTGACATAATGGGTGAGAAACGAGCGATAGCGCCGCAGCGAAGGTAGTCGCCGTATGAAAACCCGCCCGGGAGCACCACCAGGTCCAGCTTTGGCAGCTCATTCTCGTTGTAGAGCACACGGCTGGCATCCGCGCCCAGTACGTCTCCCAGCGCGTAAAGGGCGTCATCGTCGCAGTTTGAGCCGAGGAATGTGATTATGCCGGCTTTCATCGGCCGCCATTATAGCGCACGCTGCTGGGAGCGGCAGAGCCTATCTGCCGCCAAAGAACAACGCGCCGATCGCCGCCACAGCGATTGCACCAAGTAGCCACCACTCGGTGCTTTCCAGGAACATCCCGTTCTTCGCGCCCAGAATTGCCAGCGCAACGCCCAGTAAAACTCCCCCGGTGATGAGAAGCGGGCGGTTGATCTCCCGCACCGTGTAAACATCCGCCTGCCGGACTTTTCTGCCTTCGGGAAACGGGTCTTCTTCTTCTGGCAAGAAGTACTTCGGCGTGTGTTTCTCGTAGCCGACCTTCTCCTGCGCAATGGCTTGCTTGATGAACAGCTCTTTGACCTGCTCCGGCTCAAGCTCCTTCAGCGTTTCAGCGTCCATCTCCGCCAGGAGTTCGGGGTGCATTATCTCGGCCCACGATTTGAAATCCAGATCGAAACTCTTCGTGCGCTCGAACGCCTTGGTGCGCTCATCTCCCGGTTCAGGCGTGAGGTTGGCCCGTGCAGTCTCGAACTTCCGCACCCATCCCATCAGAGTATCAACGGGGATACCCAGCGACTTTGCGACATCATCCGGTGTTTCGCCGCGGCTGACGCGCAGCACGGCGTGACGCTTGGCTCGCGGGCTGATATTTGACGGCCCGGTAGTGTGGCTGTCGCAGCTCATATGCTTAACTACTTCCCATTTTCGTGCTGAACCAGCGTTAAAGCCCAGTGCTGCTAGCCGGGTGGCGGTGGGACGATGAAGAGTTCCTCGACCGTGACCGTAAACTCGGCAGTGACACTCCCGTATTCGTTGGTCACAGTCACCTCACCATCGAATTCGCCAAGTTCGTTAGGTATGAAAAACGGCGGCGCAGGCCACGTGGAGGTCTGGTCGCCAACCATCGGCTGGTCGTCTCTGCCATTGGCGCCGTCGGTGTGAAACACCCACTCATAGGTCATAGGAGCGTCCCCGTCGGTATCCGCGAAGAAAGTAGCCCACAAGTTGCCCATATTACCGGTAGTCCACAGGACCTGGAAAATCCTAGGCTCTTTCCCCACATAGAAGTCGAACCATTTCGTGGTTGCGCCATAGTCATTCGTTACCACCAGCTTGCCGAGCTGGGCGCCACTATTTGTAAGAAACACCATCGGGCTCTCGTTGGTGGTGGTATTCGGATCTGCCCAGTAGTTCATCGTCCAGTAGTACGAGAATGGCCCCGTGCCCAGCACTTCCGCATTCAGCTGAACATCCTGCTCGTAAATACCTCGATCTGGCATGACCTGTACGATTTGCGGTATAAAACCAGTTACAACCTGGAAGTCAAAGCGGAACTCACCGTATTCATTGGTTACCCTCAGGTAGCAGTTATGAGTGCCGTCATCATCGAACTCCACCAGGGGGCTTACGTTGGCGCTCTTGTGCGGGAACGCGTTGGCTCCGAAGTCCCAGTCGTAGGTGATAGGTTCAGGGCCAGTCACCTGGGCGCTGAAGGGAGTGCGCTCGCCGCAAGTTGCTGTAAGCGGCTGAACGGAACTTATCGCTGGCGGAACGCCGATCACGACAGAGAAATTCTCCCTGCGCTCGTCGAAGCGGTTGCTTACAGTCAGGTGCCCATTGAAATAGCCCTGCTGCACCAGTTCAACTTCGGGCTCGGCTTCATCGGAGCGGTTCGGGCTCACACCGTTGGTCAGTATCCAGTCATACGTGAACGGTTCTTCGCCTTCTACGACTGCGCTGGCGATGTAGGTGTCACCCACCTTGCCTGAGGGAGTGTCAACCGAGATGATACGGGGCTGCCGGTATTCCAGCACGTTCGACATCTCGCCCGTGGCGCCTTCGGTATCGTACGCCAGCACGCCGAAGTCCGCCCAGTTCTCCGACTCAACAGCGAAAGCGAACAGCAGAACGCCGCCCATTAGCGCTTCCGCCTCGGAGCGCTCGACGGGGCCGAGTCCCTCCCAATCAGCAAAGCCGGGCCCGCCTGAAATGACAACAAAGCCGGCGAGCTCGGTGCCGTAGTAAAGCGCGATGCCTGTAACATCGGCTATGTCCACAACACCGTTGCCGCTGAAGTCCAGCAGCGAAAGCCACGCGTTTTCTTCGCCGATAACCTCGCTGTAATTCTCCGCAATCGGCGTAAGGTCATCCACGTTCACGACTCCGTCAACGTTGTAGTCGCC
Source organism: Planctomycetales bacterium (assembly GCA_030606285.1). Lineage (GTDB taxonomy): Bacteria > 4484-113 > 4484-113 > 4484-113 > 4484-113 > JAGGTK01. The sequence goes on from JAUWGS010000004.1 coordinate 135,213, forward strand.
CTGAAGCTGGTACGACCAGGCCAGCCAACCCGCTTCTTCCTCGTCGCGGAAGAAGTCCAGGTCGGTTACCGCCTTGCCTTCGCCTATCGGTGGCGTGCTTACGATTTTCTCCGGCAGCAGCGCGGCAAGCGCTGCTTTTATCTCGTTCCATAGCACAATGTCCACGCCTTCGGGCGGCTCCAGGTTTTCAAGCTTTGCCAGCTCCTGTTCCCGTGACCGCTCATTGCTGTCGGAAGGTGGTGTAACGGGCGAGACCTGCCCGGCGTCGTCGGACGGCGCCAGGCGCGGCCCTGTACGGCCACCACCGCCCCCGCATGCTGCTAACGCGAAAATCGTGACCATCAATATCAGAATGGATAATATGCGCATGATTCCCTCCACGAGATTCACCGCGTCCCCCGGTGCGGTGCTGTTTTCTGTGCTCGGAAGCACGAGCGGGCGGCCAACCCCGCAATTAATATCTTACCGCGCAGTTCGCGGCATTACAACTAAAGCGCCTAAAGATAGCGCGATCCCTGCCCTCTACTCCTCGATGCCTTTGTAGACCGCTATGGTCTCCAGCAGCGCTTCCATCGCCTGTGCGCCCTTATTGCCCGCTTTCGTGCCGGCGCGTTCCAGCGCGGTTTCCAGTGTGGGTGTGGTCAGCACGCCGAATCCCACCGCTGTTCCGTGCTCCATCGCCAGCTTGGCGCAGCCCTTCGTGACCTCGCTTGCGAGCAGCTTGTAGTGGTCCGTGTGCCCCTCGATGAGGCAGCCCAGCGCCAACACGCCGTCATAGCCGCCCTTCTTGATTAGCCGCGCGATAGTGCCGGTGATTTCGAAGCTGCCGGGCACCCAGAAAACGTCCACCTCGCACTCCTCGACGCTGAGGCGCTTGAGCTTGTCCAGCGCGCCCGCGAGAAGCTCCTTGGTTATGAGATCGTTGAACCGGCTGGCGACGATGCCGAGCTTCAGCCCGCCGGCGATGATTTGCGCATTGTGTTCCGTAACCGCCACAGCATTCCTCCTCCGCAGATTCCACCCGAAAGGGCTATGAGCCGCACGCCCACGCCTGTGAGCCTTGCGCTCATTATAGCAGGAGCGGGGATTATCAGAAGCCCAGTACTTGCTTTAGTTCTCTCTCCAGGCTGCGAAGGTCGTCTTGGGACAGCCGGCCCAGTTTCCTTTCGACGAAAGATAAACTCACCGTCCTCAGCACAGACGTAGCTCGCGAAGGATAGTTAAGGCCTGCTGCTTCCCAATCCTTTAGTATCCAGTCTCCGGTGAAGTGTACGTCTATCCTGGACGTAATCATGCCGAGAACAACCCTCCGGCGGTTCTCGTTATAGTGATCGGTGCTGATGACATATGCTGGGCGGCGCTTGCTGCCAGTCCCATCTGAGTATTCGTACTCGGTGAGAACGATGTCTCCGCGCCTATAACTCATCGTAGGATTCGTCCAGAGGGTTTTCCCAGAGCTCAGCAAGGATTGGGTCGGATCTCCCGTTCAGGCGCGAGGGCGCCAGGTCGCGGTCTGCCAGCAACGCCACATAGTGCAGTGCGTCCTTGAGCCGTGGATTAAAGTTGCCCCGCAGCCAGCGCTCGTAGGTTGAATGGCTTATTCCTAGCGTTGTGACCGCAAACACCTCGCGGGATACGCTGAGTTCCTTGCGCCAAGCTTCCAGCTCTCTGAGCAGGCCGTCCAGCAGTGGAAGCATTGGTACGCGGGAGTGCAAGGTACCTGCGGCCTTTGTGGACCGTGTCTCGACGCTCTCGGAACTTCCGCCGGTTTGCTTATTCGCTTCGTCCATCACGAGTATTATACCACGAATGCTTAAGCATCGATGCTTAAGCACGAATACTATAGCATGGATGATGTGTTTCTCGGGTAGGCTGGGCTGACTAGCCCGGCTCTTTAGCCTTGCTGGCAACTGATAGCTGTTACATGGCCGCTGATTGCCAGCCCGGCTCTTTGTCATTTGTAGGGCGGGGACCTGTGCCCCGCCGTCTTTTCCTCGCATGAATCGCGGCGGCCATAAATGGCCGCCCTACAGGTTCAATCCCTAATCCCTCGGCCTTAAAGCCTGGCTACCGGCCCCTGGCTACTGGCTACTTTCCCCATTCTGGCACCTGATAGCTGACCGCTGGCCGCTGATTGCCAGCCCGGCTCTTCCTCCTGCTGGCAACTGGTAGCTGGAGGTTGGCCACTGTCCCGTCCGGCGCGTAGTCCTCAGCCTGCCACATCTCGGATACCAGTGCTTGCAGCGCCGTCGTCTGGCTGTTTTGGAGGGGCAGTTCACGAACTGCCCGTTCCTCCTATAGGGCGGGGACCTGCGCCCCGCCTTCTTCTCTCCAAATCCCCCCGCGACATCTTGTCCAATACGCCCATCGTTCAGCACCCCCTTTCGCCAATCGGCCGCGGGATCATAGCGATCGGGTGGGGATTTCGCAAGCTGACCATCTTCGCTCAGTGATCGTTGACATTAGCTCTTATCCGATCAAAGATCGCGGTGAATGGTCTCAATCCCCAAGGTAAAAGCCTACTACCGCGAGAAGGGCTTCGTTCTCTACCATGGCGATGCTCTGGACTTGCTTCCCAGATTCAAGGCAGAGACCTTCGACCTGATATTTGCTGACCCACCATATCGCCTGAGTAACGATGGTTTCACCTGCCACGCAGGACGACGCGTAAGCGTCAACAAGGGGGAATGGGACAAGAGCAAGGGCGTTGCAGAGGACTTCGACTTCCATTTCTCATGGATCGCGGGCTGTCGTAGGCCTCTCAAGAGAAACGGCTGTATCTGGATAAGCGGCACGCTTCATTCCGTCTATCAGTGCGGATATGCGCTCCAGCTTGCAGGCTACAAAGTCCTGAACGATATCGCATGGTACAAGCCTAATGCTCCTCCTCATCTAGCAGGTCGCTATTTTGCCCACTCACACGAGACGTTGCTTTGGGCTCGTAAATATCGTAACGCCAGGCATAAGTTCAACTACAGATTTATGAAGCTCAAAGACTGGCCCGAGGACTTTCTAAAGCGCGAGGGCAGGCAGATGCGCTCTGTATGGGCGATAAACACGCCTACGCCGGAAGAGAAAAAGTTTGGGAAGCATCCAACCCAGAAAGCTCTTCTGGTTCTCTTGCGGATTGTGCTTGCATGCACAGACAAGGACGATATCGTACTCGACCCGTTTGCCGGGAGTAGCACGACAGGTCTAGCGTGCTGGCTGACCGGTCGCTCCTTTGTGGGAATCGATACAGAGAAGAAGTATCTGGAGCTTTCAGTTAAACGTCTTAAAGACATTCAAAAACAAGGCTTTCACCCAAATAATACGCGCCGCAAGCCTGCGAAATACCATGACAGGTTCTTGGACCATAAGGCCGGACATACTCCGGATATTGAGAGCTTCATAAGTGAACTCGAGGAGATTCGCAAAGGGGCAAGTACTTAGGTCGTGTGTCGTTTCACTCACAAGCTTGCTGGCTCGCGCACGATGACCAAAGGAGACTTGATCTAAGACTATGGCAAACAGCAGATCCTGGGAGAAGATCTTCGACGACTACTCAATACTTGAGCACGACTTCGACGAATCGCCTTTTCCGATTTCGGCAGCACAGATTAAGAGAGCATGTCAGGACTTCAGACAGACAGGTGAAAAGGAAGTACGTATACTGTGCAAGCAGGACAGTAGAGAGGATAGACCGGAGGTCTTTCAGAAGCACGGTCTGTTCTTGCTTCCTATTAAGAACGGTCACTACGTGATCATTAGGGGCGAGGGTTACGCTGATATTCCGCAGATTGGAGAAGATGTCGATGTTTACTCATCAAAGCTCAACTTTCAACTGGACACAGCGAAGGTTGGCGATTCTGAGATGCAGCACTTAGACTATGCTTATGCTACCAGTCTAATTCGCTCGTTCATGGATGATCCCACACTTGTGCTTACGATACGGGGAAGGAAGTACACGCCGCGTTTTGATTTCAGAGTAGGCGGTCAACTGATTGAGGTTTCCGGAGTCCAGACCGAAGTTGATGCCGGGTATGAAGGAGAAAAACGGGTCGTCTTGATTGAGGCAAAAAGTTCCCGCACCGCTAACGTTATCATCCGCCAGCTCTACTACCCCTTCAGGCAGTGGCAGGCTCATACCGAGAAGAAAGTAGTAACGCTGTTTTTCGAGAAATCACATGGCGAGAGGGCCTATTCGATATGGCAGTTCGAGTTTACGGACGGGAGCGACTATAACAGTATTGCCTTGGTGAAATCGGGGAGATTCAGGATCCTAGATAAGTAGGGAAGGGGCAACGGCGCCGCTGACAGCTGACGACTGAAGACTGCTCATATGCTATCCTTCCCGGCGATGAGCGACGGGCAAAAGCGCAAGTTCCCGGCGGACGTAATCTTTTTCGACAACGACGGGACTATCTTCAACTCGGCGACGGGCGTGCTCGTTGCGGTGCAGGACGGCTTCCGTGAATTCGCCGAGAGGCACCACCTGGCGGATTTGCAGCCGCCAACCATCGCGCGCATCAAGCAGCTCACCGGCCAGGCCAACACGTTGTTCTTCCCCGCCATCCTGCCGCCGGAGCTTGCCGGGATGGCGCCAGAACTGCGCGACACGTGCCTGAAACACGAAACGCGCGCGATAAAGGAGCACGGCGCTCTTTACGACGGCGCGGTGGAGACGCTGCGAAAGCTCCGCGCATGCGGCAAAAAGCTCGTGCTCATCACGCACGCGGGCGTCGAGTATCTCACAGCTACCGCTGAGCGTTTCGGCTACGGGCAGCTCTTCGACCGGCTATACCATATCGGGCTGCACGGCCTTGCGGACAAATCCGAGATGATTGCCCACGCGCTCGACGCGCTTTCGCTGAACGGCGCGGCGCTGGCCGCGGTGGGGGACAAGCGGGCGGATATGGAAGCGGGTAGGGCGCATGGCGCAACGACGGTCTATGCCGCATACGGCTTCGGTGAGCCGGACGACCGCGAACTCGCGGACTTCATAATCGACTCACCCATCGACCTGCTGGACTTGGTGCTGTAGGGCGGCCATTTATGGCCGCCGTCTTCGCTGGTGGCTGACGACTGGCAGCTGACGCCTGCCCGCCATAGCCTTAGCGACGGCGGGACTGTTTCCCTACAGCCCGTCGCCCATTTTGGTCTGTCCCGGCACGTGCTGGAATTGCTCCATGCGGGTCATAATGCGGTCGGCGAAGTCGGTGTCCTGCTGCTCCAGCAGCCTGAAGTCGTGCGGGCTGCTCGCTGCGTGGATGGCGGTGTCGTAGGTGACCAGGCCCCGGCGGAACATGCTGAGCAGGTACTGATCGAACGTGATCATGCCTTCGGCGTTGCCTTCCTCGATGGCGTTTTTGATCATATCCGTCTTGTCGCGCTGCTCGATGAACTCGCGGATGCGGCCCGTGGTTTTCATAATCTCCATCGCCGGGACGCGGCCGCCGCCGACCATCGGCAGCAGTCGCATGGATACGACGGCCTTGATGGTCTCGGAGAGCATCAGCCTGCTCTGCTTCTGCATATCGGACGGATAGTAGTCGATAATGCGGTTGATGGTCTGAACGACGTCAAGGGTGTGCAGCGTGGTGAACACCAGGTGGCCCGTGAGCGCGGCCTGGAAGGTCGCGGTAACCGTCTCGCGGTCGCGCATCTCGCCGACCATGATGATGTCCGGGTCCTCGCGCATCGAGCCGCGCAGCGCGTCCAGGAAGGTGTTGGTGTCCACGCCCAGCTCGCGCTGGTTGATGATAGCTTCCTTGTCGTAGTGCACGAACTCGATGGGGTCCTCGATGGTGATGATGTGCACCGGGCGGCGGTTGTTGATATACTCGATGATGGACGCCAGCGTCGTGGACTTGCCGGAGCCGGTGGTGCCGGTGATGACGATGATGCCTCGGCGCTCCAGCGACAGCTCCTCCATGATGATGGGCAGGTTCAGGTCCTCGAACGCGAGTATATCGTCGGGTACCAGCCGCAGCGCGGCTGCGAGCGTCCCCTGCTGGCGGAAGATGTTGACGCGGAACCGGCCGGTCTTGCCGTACTGGTACGAGACGTCAATCTCGTTTTTCTCCTCAAGCATGTACTCACGCTTGGGAGTCAGCAAGAACTTGCAGTAACGGTCCATCTGCTCCTCATCCACGACCGGGTAGTCAGTTGGCAGCAGGTCGCCGTCAACGCGCACGAACGGAACGCGGTTGACGCCCAGATGCAGGTCGGAGGCGTTCTTCTCAACGACGTAATCCAGAAGCTCTGTAATCTCTATGGGCATACGCTTACCCCCAGATGTGCTCGGCTGGAAGGTCCAGCCGGGCTTCCTCGATTATAACACAGCAGGCTTTTCTGGATGCCGGTGTTGGGCGATGACTTGAGCGCGCAGGCGGTTGACCTCGGCGGCTGAGAGTTGGCGGTTCTCACCCGGCTTGAGGCGGCCCAGCGATACGCCTCCGAACTGCACGCGCCGCAGGCGCAGCACCTCGAACCCATGCGCGGTGAACATCCGGCGCACCACTCGGTTGCGCCCCTCGGTGAGCGTCACTACTACAGCGTTCTCCGCTCCCTTTCTGGCGCGCAGCCTGACGTCTCGTGGTTGCACCGGGCCGTCGGCAAGCTTCGTGACACCGGAAAGGCGCTTCAGCGTGTCCGGATCCGGTTGCGGGGAAACTGCGACCTCGTAAGTGCGCAGGACTTCGAAGCTCGGGTGCATCAGGCGGTGCGCGAGGTCACCGTCGTTGGTGATGAGGAGTAGGCCTTCGGAGTCGCGGTCCAGGCGGCCCACCGCGAACGCGCGTGCGCTTCCTCGAGCCGGAAAGTAGTCGGCAAGGCACTTGCGCCCGCGTTCATCCTTCCAGGTCGACAAGACGCCGCGCGGTTTGTAGAATGCGCTGACGTGTGGAGAGCTGGCGCGGCGCGGCACCTTCATTCCTGCGACCGTGATGCGGTCGCGCTCGGGGTCGACCTGCGTTGCTAGATCCGTAACGACCGCGCCGTTCACCTTGACCTTGTTGGCGCGCACGAGTTCCTCCACCGACCTGCGGCTGCCGTATCCCAGCTTCGCCAGTGCCCGGTTGATTCGCATTGTCATATCTGTTGACCATCAATTTCAGCGCCACAACGTAGTTAGTAAGCTTTATCCCTATGCTTGACGCCTAATATGTCTACTGCTTTCTCCTTATCGTCTATAGCATAGAAAACGCGGTAATCCCCCACACGGATGCGCCACATTCCCTCAACGCTTCTCAACTTCCTCGTCCCCCGTGGTCTCGGGTTCCGTGCCAGCGCGACTATGCTTTTTTCAATGCGTTCGACGGTATTCTTGGGTAATGACTCGAGGTCCCTCGATGCAGAAGTGGTGAAGATTACGGAGTACTTACGCACTGAGCTTGCCTAGGTTCTTGAGCCTTTCTTGAACCTCTTCAAGCGTCAGTCGGGGCTCATCCTTGCGTTCTAGATAGAGCAACAGCCCCTCCAGTTCCTCCCACAGTTCGCCGTACTTCTTGAGGTCAATAACGACCGCGGTTTTTTCCCCTTTTTCATCAACAATGTACTTGATTCCGCGCATATACCCTCTGAAGCTATTATACCTCAAGGAGTGGCAAGATATCGCGCGCTTAGCATCTTGCCTTGACCTGCGGCTGCCGTATCCCAGCCTCGCCAGCGCCCGGTTGATGCGCACGTTGGGCACGCGACGATTATACGACAGCGCTGGCATTTGGTGCGTGTTCGCGGGGTGTTGTACCAGCGAGATTTTGTCGTCGCTCATGCCGGGGCGTTTATTTCAGAGAGGGTCTGGTTGACAGCGCAGCCGCTTTACGCTATTTTAATATTCATCTAAATAGCTCCTCCGTTGTGACTAACGATTCTGACAGACTGCTGAAGTTCCTGAAGGTGGTGGGCGACGAAACGCGGCAGCGGATGATTAACCTGCTTGCTGAAGCCGTTCGCCCTTCAGGGGAACTGGCAGAACTGCTGGGCATATCACCTGCAACCTGCTCCCACCATCTGTCACGGCTGGCTGAACTCGGTCTGGTTGACGTCAAGAAGGAGGGGAACTTCCGGTTGTATTCGCTCAAGCACGACGCACTGGACGAACTCAGACAAGGCGTGCTGACGCTTCTTCCATCAGGTACGCCGCACGCTCATGATCTCTCCGGTGGATCAGACCGCTCGGAAATCGCAGCCGGCAAACACACACCGGCCCGCCGACAAGTTCCCGGATGGGTGCCCCTGGACGGCGGAATGCGCCTGGAGGTCTCGCTCGCGTTCGCAGCGGACGGAAGGCTGGAAGCGATTCGGCTCGGCCGCCTGATGAGCGACTCGACTGAGCGCCCGCGGCACACCCCCGCTGAGGTGGTTGCACTTGGCGCCTGCCTGGTACGCGGCGCGACGGTCAAGGCGGACCGCTCGTGGCGCGAGATTAAACTCTCGATTGCTGGTAATATGGTCTGGCGGGTGAAGCTGGCGGATGGCCTCAGTCCTTTCCAGCAGCAGGTTTTCAGGCAACTGATGGGCGTGCCCGCGGGATACACTACCACATACGGCAGACTCAGTGAGGCTGCTAACAGTTCGCCTCGGGCGGTGGGCCGCGCGGTTGCGCGCAATCCGTGGCCTCTCCTGGTGCCCTGCCATCGCGTTGTGCAGACGGGGGGTGGTCTCGGCGGCTATTCCGCGCCCGCCGGAACAGCTCTGAAGGGTAAACTACTGGCGTTCGAGGCTGGCAGTGGGACGCGCGATTTGCGTGATGTGCGAGAGGTGCACGATACTCAAAGAGACTCGCAGGAGGGGAGATAACTCCGCATCTTGAGCGCACAAGCGAAATACCTGCTGGAGATATCACTGGTCAAGGTCGCCTTCTTGGTGCTGTTCTGGGTTACCACGTATTCACTGCGTCCTGCGACGGAACTGTGGTTCCCCTACGTGCGGGAGCTGGTGCTAATCCTGTTCCTGTTGGCTAATGCCGCCTGCATCTACTTTCTATGCTACCGGGAGGCGCCAGCCAAGCCCATACTGAGAACGCTCTTCGGTCTGGACGTTTTCTTCACGCTGTACCTGGCAGTATTCCTCTACACGAGTCACGGACTGCTTCTTCTGATGCTGGCCAGCCTCATCCTGTTTGAGACCCTGGTAGTGAGCCGGGCACTGGGTGCTGTGGCGTTGGTGTACAGCGTGGTGCTTGCCATCGTGGTTGTGCGCTACAGCGCGCCGGTCGTCGGGCTGTTCGGCGACGTCCCCGGACTCCTGGCGCTGTTTTACTACGTGCTGATATTGTGCTTCGTGTATGGACTGGTGTACTTCGTTGTAACCCGTCACCGCAACCTGATGCGCGAAGGCGAGATGCTGGCAAAGGAGCTGGCGGATTCCACTGTGGACAGTGAAATTTCCCGCCAGGATATTGTCACGCGCAACCAGCAGCTTTCCACGTTGCTGCAGATATCAGAGAGCCTTTCTTCATCACTTGAGGTAGATCGTTTGTTCAAGAACTTCGGTGTGGCCATCCGCAACTCCGTGCTCTTCGACAACTTGAGCCTGCTGGTATATGACCCGGAAGTGAACAGCTTCCGCGTGCTCGTCACCCGGGACGAGTTCTTCGACCTGGCGGATGCGCGTTACTTCCCCATTGACAAAGGCGTTGCCGGCTATGTCTACAATCACGGCAAGTCGTACATGGTGGATTCCAGCGAGACGGACACGCTGCTGGCGGAGCTTCCCGACTTCCCGAGCGACATCGGCTCCTTTATCTGCGTTCCTCTCTACTACCAGGATAACATTCTGGGAGTTCTGTCTCTGGAAGCTGTAGAACCGGGGCAGTTCAGCGACGACGACCTGGCATTCGTTGAGAGCATATCCCCCTTGGTGGCAATTGCCGTAAACAATGTTATCAGCTATCAGGCTATAAAGACAGCCTCAACGCGCGACAAACTGACCAACCTGCACAATTACTTCTCGTTCACACAGAGGTTCTACGAGATGCTCGAGACCTCGCAACGTCGCAAGAAGCCGCTGACGCTGCTCATCCTTGACATCGATGACTTCAAGCAGGTCAACGACATGCATGGCCACATTGCGGGCAATATTGTTCTAACCCAAATTGGTGAGCTTCTGATTTCGTTTTTCCGGCGGAGCGACCTGGTGGCGCGCTATGGCGGCGAGGAGTTCGCTATCGTTCTTAACGGGACTCCGGTTGATATAGGTCTTGTTGTCGCGGACACGCTGCGAGAAATGGTGGCTGAGACGGAGTTTCTGGGCGGGGGCAAGCCTAAGGTCAACCTAGCCGTGAGCATCGGTGTTTCGAGCACTGAGGACAGGAACATTGAGTTTATTGCGCGTCCCAGCCGCCGCCATGACGACGACCACTTCGTGGAGAACCTCGAAGAGATTGCCGAGAAGCTCATATCCTCGGCGGACGCGGCGATGTACAACAGCAAGCGTCGGGGGAAGAACCGCGTCACCGGATCGGAGACTTCGACAATCGTGCAGAAGAACTTCACCGAATACCGCAGCGCGGCTCCGGAAGACGCGCTGCCAAAGGTGGCCAAGCGTCCGCTGAAGAAGCTGTTTGACTGAGACTTGCTGCGCATTCACGCCGTCTGCGCTTCCGGTCGAGGGATAACCGGTGTGCTGAAGCGGACGCAGGCGATGCGAGAGTATATTTCTTTCGGGGGAGTGCTGTGCCGAAGAAACAACTAAAAACGTACAAGAAGCCGTCTAAGACGCGTCAAAGCAAACTGGCGAAGCAGCTTCGCGTGCTGGTCTCCGCCTATGACAGGCGGGGCTCGCAGCGTGCGCTCGACAGAATCGCGAAATTCTGCAAGCTCGACAATCCCTTTGATCGCGGCTTCATGGTGGACGCGCTCATCGAGCTTCACGCTGAAATGCCCAAAGCCGTGGTGAGGATTGCCCGTGAGCTGGCAAGAGCGAGGGACCTCCGAACCGGGCGCATTGGTGCCAATGTGCTTTTCGCGGTATTCAAGGGCGACTACGCGAAATGCAAGCGTGCGATTATGGCGCGGCTCAAACACGATCCAGAGTACGTGCAGGCGATGGTATGCGGGCTGTGCTATGCCTGCCCGGACGAGGCGGCCGACGACCTGCCGAAGCTTTTCCGCCACCGCTCACATGCTGTAAGGCTCGGCGCGCTGCACGGCCTGGAGGCTATCGGCGTCAGGCACCCCCGGATTGCCTTTGAGTACCTGGATGAGTACAAGGCTACCGAAAACGAAGTCGAGAAGTTCTGGGTGGAGCACGTCCTAGCGCTAAACCTGATCCCGCAGAGAACCTCCTTCAGCATGACGCGTCTCAAGTCATGGCTCAAGGAGGGCGCGGACGTCACCCGTGAGATTGTCGAGGAGGCGGTGAGCCAGGCGCGCACGCATTACGCGGTCGGCAAGGAGAAGATGCCGGGGCTTTACGAGAAGCTGAAGGAAACCGCCGCCAAGTGGGCCGATGACAGCAGCGTCTATGTAAGCGAAGTCGGCAAGAAACTCAAGAAGGCGTTTAAAAAGTAGTGATTTCGCCTGTTGAACGACCGCGCGGAGTTACCCGAGTGCGTCAATACTAACTCATACATCGCGCTTGAGCTTGCTGAATGCAGTGACTTCTCCGGTTTCGGCTTCGCTTAGAGCCTGCTCTAGAGCTTCCTCAAAGCCAGGTATTGCCAGAAGCTCATCTGTAGCTTCCGACTCTTCCCGCTCTAGGAGATACGCCAGGAAATCGTTGACTACACGCAGCCGCTCTTCGTTTAGCGCGGCAAGGCGCGCTCTCGCTTCTTGAAGAAGTGTGTTCTTATCCATGGTCAGCTCCGGCTTCGCCCGGGTGTGTCGTCTACATTATACCCTTTGATATGTAAAGCGGATTCCGCAACCGTCGCGCCTAATGGACGGGCTGCCTGCCGGTGAGCTGGGTCTGGCGGCGAAACTTCTCGTCGCGATGCACTTCGATCACGCGCTCCGGTACCAGCCATTCGGGATCAATGTCGACATTGAACTTCTCTTCTATTTCGCTTTCGACTATGGCGTGATCCATCTTCCAAACAGTGCCGTCGGCAAAAAGCACCTTGTCAATCCACGCGGCGTAGTATAGCGAGGCAACATCGTTGTTAAAGCTGATTCGGCCGCCCTTGTCCAAGGACTTGCCGGGTGAGATGATCGCTCCGTGAAACACCGCAAAGGTGTCGGCATACTCCCAGAACGCGTTTAGGGCCAGCACGTTTATCTGCAGCGCGACGATGTCTTGGCTACTAGTGTTTTTGTAGCCGACCTCATAATGGTAACCGGCCTCTCTGATGGGAGCTTTCTCCTGTCCGTACATCATCACATCGAGAAGCGTTTGCTTGGCCCGGTCTCGGAACCACGCCTTGTACTTGGTCATTACCACACCCGACTGTGGGTCGTTCACTAGAACAGACTGCGCGTAATCCTCGAAATCCTTTGCGAAGACCGTCAGCGACGCCCCAAACAGAATGAATGCAAGCAATGTGATTACCAGAAGACGAAGCACCATGAAGCCCCCCTTGTATTCTTAGTAAGGCTGAGTCCGCTCACACGTCAAGCGGTATTAAGTCTGGATCATGCCCGTTTCACAGGCATGCGAACGCCTACTCCTTAATCGCCCACTGCTTGCGCTGCGCCCAGTGGAACTTGCCGGGAGTGATGACCGCGATGTCCACGTCGCCGCCGCACACCGGAGGGCCCGCCCTGAACCGGCACACGCCTATTGTCACCTGGACTGCGAAGTTGGCAAACTCGATGGCGTCCTGCAGGGGCATGCCATCGAATATCAGGGGCAGTTCTCCGGCTGCTTTACCGGCCCACATCTCGATGGTATCCCGGGCAACACCATGTTGCGCCAGGTCGTCGAGGACTTGCGGGTCGAAGCCCTTTACCAGGCGCGTGAGCGCTTCACCGCTGCCGAACCAGTTAGTGCCAAACGATGGGCTGCCATCAGCTTTGTCCGGGCGGACGAGACTCAGGTCTTCACATTCCGGGAAGTCGCAGGTGTACAGTTCCGAGTAAAACTGGTGGTATCCATACCCCCCGATGAAAATGCCTAGAGGCGGCCTGCGCTTCCTTTCCAGTTCGGGATATGCCTGGTCGTAGCGGTCGGCGATAAATTTCTTGACCGTCTCCGTAATAAGCTTGATGTTGTAGTCCGATGACCGCAGCAGCTCGGTATGCTCGTATTCGCACTCCATGATCAGGCTCTGGATGGTGCGGTCCAGAATGGCCGCATTGCCCCAGGTCATGACTCCAACCGGCAGGTCTCCGATCTGGCAGACCTTGTTCGAGTGCTCGAACGTCTGGATGATGCTCGGCGCTTTATGCTGCGGGCTGATGTATCCCATCAGCACGGTTGCGCTGTCCGCCGCCAGCACCAGGCCTTCAGCGACTCGCACGCTTACGCAAATACTCATATGGTTCCTCCCGGAGCGCCGATTATACCACCGCGCAACGCCCTGGAACACGGATGTTGCCGCATCGCATCTGCGCGCGTCGCACCTCCTGCACGCGGGATGCTAAAATACCTACTTGGTGGGACTCTCAGTTGACCAGCAGGTGAAGCGCATCCTCGACGGTGTGGACGAGTTCTTGCCGTCGGAAGGCGATTTGCGCGCACGCATCGAAAGCAAAGGCACGCTTCGCGTGAAGCTCGGCCTCGACCCGACGCACACCGACCTCACCATCGGCCACGCGGTTGTGCTGCAGAAGCTGCGCGACTTCCAGGACATGGGCCACACCGCGGTGCTCATCATCGGCGATTTCACAGCGCTCGTGGGCGACCCCAGCGGCCGCAGCAAGAGCCGCCCGCAGCTCACCGAAGCCGACATCGCAGGATTCGCCAAAACCTTCGCCGACCAGGCGGGGCACATCCTCGATATGGACAAAGTGGAAATACGCTACAACTCCGAGTGGCTGGCGAAGCTCTCGATGCGCGAGACCATCGAGCTTACGCAGAAAATCACCGTCGCGCGGATGCTGGAGCGACAGGACTTCTCCACGCGCTACAAGGGCGAAATCCCCATCTACGTTCACGAGTTCCTCTACGCGCTGCTGCAAGGCTATGACTCCGTCGCGGTTGAAGCCGACATTGAGCTTGGCGGCACGGAGCAGAAGTTCAACTTGCTGATGGGGCGGCAGGTAATGCCCGACTACGGGCAGGAGCCGCAGATGGTGCTGACGATGCCGCTGCTCGTGGGCACGGACGGCGTGGAGAAGATGAGCAAGAGCCTGGGCAACTACATCGCGCTCACCGAAACCCCGCGCGACATGTTCGGCAAGGTGATGAGCATCCCGGATAACGTTATCGGAAACTACTTCCAGCTTGCGGTGGGGCGCACGGCCGACGAAGTCGCGGCGATGGAGCGCGCGATGGAGCAGGGCCAAAACCCGATGGACTTCAAGCTGGACCTCGCCGAAGCCATCACCGCCCGCTTCCATTCGCCGGAGATCGCCAAGGAGGAGCGCGACAATTTCAAAGCCGCCTTCTCCGACCGCGACAAAGAAGCGATTGCGGAGGAAGTGATTGTGCCAGAGCATCTCATTGTACGTGTTCCCTTGCCTGACGCGAAGCAATATACTGAGGACGACCTGGCTTTCTACGCGATCATTAATTTAGGAGAGGGTGTAGAGGGAGTCATGCTTCTCGACATCGTTCCTGCTATGGTGGAACTTGGCATGGTCGGGACTGGCAATGAAGCTAGACGGCTCATCTCGCAGGGGGCGGTCAAGCTTAGCGGAAGAAGGATCTCGCCTGACGACAAGCTCGTGCCAATAAAAGATGGCGAACTCCTAGAAGTCGGCAAGAAGAAGGCTTATCGGGTGCACTTGCAGTAATATACAATGCAATACCTGTTTCCTGGATGTCCGGCGACATGACAGACGAGAGAAAAGTAGCCATACCTGAAGAGCAAGAGCTTGCTCGAAAGCTCGCTGAGGTTGCCGAACTGGAAGAGGAGCTTGCAGACCTTGAGCTTGAACTAGCCGACACAAAGCTTCGGCACGCAGACTTTCAACGGAGGTATCTTGCTGAAATCGCGGTACGTTATGCTGAACTTGACCGTCTTCGTGCGCAACTGGCGCAACTGCGCGCCGAAGCTGACCCATTGAGTGAAGAACTACTTGATGAGGCAAGACGATCGGTCGAACAAGCAGAAGCTACAGCCAGAGCTATTGGAGATGCGCCCGATGACGAAACCGTGGAGACATCCGCGCCACAGCGTTCAGCATCTCTGAAATCACTGTTCAGAGAAGCGGCAAGAATGCTTCATCCTGACTTGGAGCTTGACCCGGAGTTGAAGAGAAAGCGTGAACAGTTGATGAAGGAGGCGAACGACGCTTACGATGCAGGAGACGAAGCGCGGATACGCGAGATCATTGAAGAATGGCAAGCGTCTCCCGACTCGGTGAAAGGGGAAGGAGTCGGAGCCGATTTGGTGCGTACGATTCGGAAGATTGCTCAGGCACGACTGGGAATTGAACGTATACAGCGAGAACTCGGCACCATCTCATCATCACCTCTGTGGCAGTTGTATCTCAAGAGAAAGGAAGCAGAAAAGGAAGGGCGAGACCTGCTTGCGGAAATTACGGCTGAACTAGATGTGGAGATTGCGTCCGTCCGTGAGGAGTTACTTTATGTTCAATGATGAAAAGAAAAAACCTTCAGAGTCTGGAAAGCTCGTGCTGGTGCGCAAGGAGCTCGAGGCTCTTGCGTCGCGCGCATTGATAGACCTTGCAAAGGTAGAGGAAAGGAGGGTTAAAGGCAAGGCAGAAGAGTACTATGAGCAAGGCGCAGATTTACTTGAGGGTGAGATGTTCGAAGAGGCTATTGAGAAGTTTAAGCTAGCCATTAAGTATAAGCCCGCCTATGCAGAAGCCTACCTCGGCTGTGGATGCGCGCTTTGCGAGCTTGGCCGCTATGACGAGGCGATAGAGGCATACAAGCAGGCGATACGGATAACGCCTGATTTTGCCGAAGCGCACTTTAACCTGGGGGTGGCATACGGCAAGCTTGGCCGCTATGATGAGGCGATAGAGGCATGCAAGCAGGCGATACGGATAAAGCCTGATCTTGCCGAGGTGCACTATAACCTGGGGGTGACATACGGCAAGCTTGGCCGCTCTGATGAGGTGATAGAGGCATACAAGCAGGCGATACGGATAAAGCCTGATTATGCCGAAGCCTACTACAACTGGAGCGTCACTCTAGCTACGCTTGGCAGGTGGGAGGAGGCGATTGAGAAGTTTGAGCTGGCGGTGAAGTATCAGCCTGACGATGCGGTTGCCTACTACGGATGGGGCGTCGCCCTAGGTGAGCTTGAAAGATATGAGGAGGCGATTGAGAAGTATAAGCTGGCGGTGAAGTATAAGCCTGATTATGCGAAAGCCTACTCCAACTGGGGCGTCGCGCTAGCTAAGCTTGGCAGGTGGGAGGAGGCGTGCGAGAAGTTTGCAGAAGCGGCGAAGCACAAACCCTGTGATGCTGAAGCCTATTACAACTGGGGGCTAGCCCTGGGCTGGCTGAATCGACACGAGGAGGCTTGTGAGAAGTTTGCGCTGGCGGTGAAGTATAAGCCTGATGATGCGCCCGCCTACTACAACTGGAGCGTCACTCTAGCTACGCTTGGCAGGTGGGAGGAGGCGATTGAGAAGTATAAGCTGGCGGTGAAGTATAAGCCTGATTATGCGAAAGCCTACTCCAACTGGGGCGTCACTCTAGCTAAGCTTGGCAGGTGGGAGGAGGCGTGCGAGAAGTTTGCGCTGGCGGTGAAGTATAAGCCTGATGATGCGCCCGCCTACTACAACTGGGGCATCGCGCTAGCGGCGTTGGGCACATTCGAGAAGGCGTGCGAGAAGTTTGCAGAAGCGGCGAAGTATAAGCCTGATTATGCGGAAGCCTACTACAACTGGGGCGTGGGGCTCCACAAGCTCGGCCGTACTGGAGACGCTGTGGAGAAACTAAGGAAAGTAAGAGAACTTGGATTCGTACCGCCCAACGGCTGGCCCGAGTGGTTCGAGCAGGCAGATTGATTGCGTTTCTACGCTGATGACCTACATCGCTGATGCCTGATAGCTGAGGACTAACGATTGGTTGCTGGCATATGAGGTATACTATGGGGGCGATGACTAGGAGAACACCGTGAGCGCCAAACTGAGCACAATTCGCCAGAAGCCGCTGGTCACCGTTGACCTGTCTTTAGTGGTATACCGAAAGCAGGGCGTATTTTTTGTCAACGCCCCTCAGCTCAACATCTGGAGTGCACGCGAGAATTTGGCGGAGGCAATCGAGGACGCTATCGAAGGGCTGATTGGCGCGCTGGAGGTTGCCGATGAGCAGGGCAACCTTCATACCTACCTGAAACACCATGGTTTCAGCAAAAAGGGCAGCTCCTATTCAAATCCCGAAGAGAAGAGCCGCGTTGATGATTTCGTCAGCGAACTGGAATGGCCGGAAGGTGACACAGATCGGGATAGGTACGCTGTTGCCCCGTTCAGCGCAGTCAAGTACGAGTTAGTTCAGGGATTCACCAAGCCGCGCGAAGCGCTGGCCTGGCAAGGCACAATCCACCGGGAACCGGCGGCCCATGCGCACTGACTGGCCCAGCGTTCGTGGAAAAACCCTCTACAAGGCTCTATTGAAGCTGGGCTTCGTGCACGTCAAGACCAGGGGAAGCCACCACTACCTGGTATGGCCTGAAAAACCCGAGTTGGGACCGGTTCAGGTGCCTGTGCATGGACAGATCGAGTATGGTAAGGAGTTCGTCAAGGCCAAGTGGAAAGAGGTAGAGACGCTGATGGGCGTCTCTGCTGAGGAGTTTCTCAAAGCTATCAGGAAGTCCAAGTAAGCCCTATCCCATGGATGAGGAAGCTGGTCTTGGACTTAACGCCCTGCTGAACTGGTTGACTGAGCATCGATGTTTACCCGCCCGTGTAGGGCTTGCTTGCTATATTCTTTAGGGCAGCAACCTGCCTGCCCGCCATAGCTTTAGCGAAGGTTTACCAGCCTGTGGCTAGCGGGGCTGAATCAAGCGGCAGCGCCGGATGCATTTTCACGCCCTGTAACGGCGCAATCGCGCGGCGGCTCTGCCGCTGTAGAGTGCAAACGGGTTTTCCGACTGCTAGCTCTTGAGTGCGGTCCAGACGCCGGACACCGTTGCGCCGTCATCGTCGCCGAAGCCGCTCACGAACGTCATGGTGAACGTGCCGGAGCCGCTGTTTACGTCCATATCGCCGGTGACGCTGAACTCCACGACCAGGTGCTCGTACTCGTCGTCGGTCGACAGCATGAACGCGCCGTCAGTGTCGCTGAACGAGCCCGTCCAGACGCGGCCGTGCTCGTCATAGGCTTCGATCTCCGCGCCTTCCGATTGGGTGACTAAGTGCTCCACGAACACATCGTCAATGGCCGTGCCGACAACGCCGTCCGGGTCGCTGGTAACGTCGAAGGTGTAGGAGAACGTGCCCAACAGTACCGGATAGTCGCCAACGATGTCGCCAAGGATGGTGCGGCCGCCGCCGCCGCCGCAGGAGACGGCCAGCGCAAATATGGCAATGACAGAAAGTAATGCTGCAAATCTCATAGGGATTCCCCCAGTTCAGAAATGATGCCGCATAATACCATTAGGCGCGGCTGCACACAAGTGTCCCTCTGCAGGGCGGGGTTTTACCAGCCTGTGGCTTGCCCGCCTCTGGAGGGATGGCTCCGTCTGCCCGCCGAAGTCCCGCAACGCGAGACGAAGGAGGGCGCCCCGCCACCTTCGTCCCCACCAGGGTACGCGGCACTAACCTGTTCCGCTCCTGATAGCTAGGCTAGTTAGGCGCCGGCGCGCCCAGCCTACTCCTGATGAGTAAACGGGTGCGCAAGGTCTTTCCAGCCGCTTATCTGGTGGAGTTGAGCAAATTCCCCGTTTTCCTGATAGAATAGTAGGCGCAGCCGGACTGGGGACGCTGCACCGGTCACAAGGGTAGTCCCAAGGGCAGGTGCACCTAACGCCGGAAATGCTCAATTTCGTCGGAGGAAGGAATATGGCTTACAGCCACACTAACAAGAAAGGAACTACCTACTACCTTCATAGCAAGGAAGTGACACTGAAAGGTGGGCGGAAGCAGCGCATCTATTACTTCGCCAAGGAAGCAAAGGTTAACGCAATCGACGCAATGCCCGAAGGGTACATCATCGTCGAGAACGAGCGCACCGGCCTACCCATCCTCAAGAAAGGATAACGTCCGCTGCCCGGTCCAGCAGGTATGAAGATGCTCGGAACACGGGCACAAATAGACTGCACTGCTGTCTGTCGCGGCGCATGCGGGCTATTGCAAGAACGGCTTCTTGGGGGGAGTTGAGTCCTCGCAGCGTGACCGGTAAGTCACGCAACCCGCGGAATGCGCCGCGATCTGATACTGATCTGCGAAGCACAGGCTGTGCGGGCTACTTGTGCATCCCCACATGGAAAGGCACGTCAGTTGTCTCTGGGCCGTATCCCCTCGGTCTCCATGTGGTGATGGGGTGGGGCGTGGACGTGCTTGGCGATTTCCCTTGCGGCTTCCTTGATCTTCTCCGCGTCGGCCTGCGGCGGAAACTTGCCGCCAAAAAGCTCGTAGCCGTCACCGTCCCATTGCGCCATCACGTGCACGTGGAAGTGCGGAACAACCTGGCCCGCGGCCCGGCCGGTGCTCTGCCAGACGAGCACGCCGTCCGGGTTCAGTGCCTGCTGCAACGCTCCCGCAATCCGCGCCGCAACGGCGTGAACCCAACCCAGCGTCACCTCGGGAATGGCATGGATGTTCTCGATGTGAGCCTTGGGTATCACGAGAACGTGTCCGGCGCCGCGTTCCGGCTGGGAAAGGTCCATGAACGCCAGTGCAAACTCGTCCTCGTAAACCTTGCTCGAAGGGATTTTCCCCGCAATAATGTCGCAGAATGTACAGTCAGCCATGCAACAATTATAGCGCGTTACCCGCCCTGCTAGAATCACTGCATGGTCAAACTTGCGGCATTCCTTTCCGGCGCGACGCTACTCATCCTCGAACTCCTCGGTGTGCGTATGCTTACGCCCACGTTCGGCATCTCGGTGATTGTCTACAGCGCTGTAATCGCAGTGTTCCTCGCTGCAATGGCTGTCGGCTACTTCATCGGGGGCTATATCGCCGACCGTGCGCCACGCAGGGCGACACTGGCGCTGACACTGCTGGCAGGCGCAGTGCTGATTGCTGCCTGCACACCCGTTGCGCGGCCCGTCGCGGAGGCTATCGGCTCCGCCCGGCTGGGAGGCTACTGGGCGCCGGTGCACCGGATGGCGTCGGCTATCTAGCCGACTGATTCTGTAGGGCGGGGACCTGTCTTCGATCCTGCCTTCGGCTCTGAGGTTCAGGCTCGAAGAGAGACTCAGACCTGAAGGGTGCCTCACCGTCCTTTCTTTCCCCGCAGCATGCGAACTTGACAGCTTCTGCTACCGAATGTAGGCTTATGGAGGACTAATCTAGGGAGGAACCATGTATAAAACTCAAATTATCGCCCTCGGCATTGCTGCTGTTTTGTTTGTTGCTTGTGGCGGCGGTGGTGGAGGCACCACACCTAACGGAAATGGCGGCGGCAATGGCGATAACGGTGGCAGCCAGTTGTATGTAGGCCAAATCAATGGCACCAACTCGCTGGCAGAGAGAGGCAGCGCCAACTATTCAGTACTCGCTAGCGGAGTTGCAGGTATATCGTACTTCTGGAGCTGCGTGCCTGATAATCCGGCCGCGTTTACTCCCTCTAATGCGGCCACTACTTCCTTTCGGGCATGGTCAGTGGACGAGAATACCACGGTAATCATCGCGGTCGTAGTATCAGCGCCAGGATATGACGCAGTCACGCGCACGAAAACCATAACAATCACAAACTCTGATCTCTAGATGGAGCGATTCTACCGCGCCGCAAACATCAGGGCCTGTCGCTTATAGTTGTGAATACAATCAAAGCGGTGGGTATCGTTCAAGCCTGCTAGAATCACTGCATGGTCAAACTCGCGGCATTCCTCTCCGGAGCGGCGCTGCTCATCCTCGAACTCCTCGGCGTGCGCATGCTTACGCCAACTTTCGGCAGTTCGGTGATTGTCTATAGCGCTGTAATCGCAGTGTTCCTCGCTGCAATGGCCATCGGCTACTTCATCGGGGGCTATATCGCCGACCGTGCGCCGCGCAGGGCGACACTGGCGGTCACACTGCTGGCAGGCGCTGTACTGATTGTTGCCTGCACACCTATCGCGCGCCCCGTCGCGGAGGCCATCGGTGCAGCCCGGTTGGGCGGCTACTGGGCGCCGGTGCTTGCCGCCTTTATAGTATTCACGCTGCCCTCGGCGGTGCTGGCATTCGTACCGCCCATTGCCATCCGCCTGGAGATGAAGGACGTTGCGCGCAGCGGCTCGGTCTCAGGCCGCATCTACGCGATCTCCACATTCGGCAGCATCATCGGCACGCTCTCGGTGCCGCTCCTGATAAGCGTGATGCGCGTAAGCTACAGCCTCTACGCGGTCGCTGGCGTACTCGCCGTGTACGCCGCACTACTGCTTGCAGTTCCACGGACGAAATTGACTTAGTCCAAAGCTCGACTCAGGTATAATCAGTTGCAGGAGCAGCTTATGAAAAAGCTTGGAATTTTCGCAGCCATATGCGTTATCAGCCTGCTGGTTGGTGGCAGTCCCGCCCGGGCGAGGATTGTCTACGAGCGCGACTCCCTTTACAGCCACATCGTCGTGGAGGACATCGGGGGCACGCGCACGCTCTACTTCAACACCTGGCCCCAAACCGAGATGCTGATCCGCGACCCCGGTCGGGGCGGGCTTCAATACACCGAAATGTACCACGCGGTGCTCGCGTTCAACCCGCAGTGCAAGCGCGTGCTCGTAATCGGCCTCGGCGGCGGCTCGACGCAAAAGGCGTTCCTGTCGCGCTATTCGGACATCACCGTGCAGACGGTGGAGATCGACAAGACCGTGGCCCAGGTCGCGCGCGAGTACTTCTCCGTTCCCGAAGGTTCGCGCCACACCATCACCATTGAAGA
This sequence comes from Planctomycetales bacterium, assembly GCA_030606285.1. GTDB lineage: Bacteria > 4484-113 > 4484-113 > 4484-113 > 4484-113 > JAGGTK01. Next base: position 157,239 of record JAUWGS010000004.1, read on the forward strand.
CGGCCGGCGCTTCCTGGCGCGCAGCAAGCAGACCTACGACGCAATCCTCGTTGACGCTTATCTCGCCGACTACTACGGGGCCTACGCGCCGTTTCATCTGGCGACGCAGGAGTTCTTCCAGATCGCAAAATCAAGGCTTAGCGAGCGCGGCGTGCTCGCCTACAACGTCATCTGGTCGAGCCTGAGCTGGAACGACGCGTCGCTGCGCACAATGCACAAGACCGCCTCCAGCATCTTTGGCAGCGTCTATATGCTCCCCGCGCGCCGCTCAAGAAACGTGGTGCTCGTCTGCGTGCCTGGGGACGCGCCGAGCAGCGCCACGCTGAAGAACAACGCGCGTGTGGTGGACAAGAAGTACGGCCGCCTGCCAACTACAATTACTTCGCTTGTCTCGCAGCTTTCGACGCGCAGCCTGGATACGCGCCGCGTGCCCGTGCTCACCGACGACTACGCGCCGGTGGAGACGCTAAACCTCCTCTTCCGCTAGCCTTGTCGCCGCGAAGTGGGCTTTACGGTTCCAATCCCTCACCGCTCCTGGACATACCCCTCGCTGATGCTCAGTTCGTCCACCCATGCCTGGACCTGCTTCCATTCGTCGCGCGAAACCCGCCGGTTCAGCGTGGGGTCGTCCACCGCGCGATAGGCCGGGAAATACTGCGCCATCACGCTCACGGCGACGCGCTTTTTTTCGTCCAGGCCCGCCAGGAACTCAAGCACTCCGCGCGTGCTCTCGATGCGGTTGGGCAACACGAGATGCCGCACGAGCAGACCCCGTAGAGCCGCTGCCCCCCGCATCTGCACCGGCCCCACCTGCCGCCACATCTCGGCGAGCGCCGCTTGGTTAAACTCCACGTAATCCTGCGCGTTGCTCAGCTGCCCCGCGAGCTTATTATCGGAATACTTCGCGTCCGGTAAATATATGTCCACGATGCCGTCCAGCAGCTTGATGACTTCCAGCCGCTCGTAACCGCCGGTGTTCCACACGAGCGGCAGGTGCAGCCCGTTGTCGCGCGCCACGGCGACCGCAGCGATGATCTGCGCGCTGAAGTGCGTGGGCGTGACGAAGTTGATGTTCTCCGCGCCGTTACGCTGCAGGCTCACCATCATTGCCGCCAGCTCGTCCGCGCCAACCTCGTGTCCGTGCGCGAAATGGCTGATGGGGTAGTTCTGGCAGAATATGCACGCGAGGTTGCAGCCGGCGAGAAATATCGTCCCGCTGCCGCCGCGCCCCACGAGGCACGGTTCTTCGCCAAAGTGCAGGTTGTAGGAACTCACCTTCGCTTTCAGGCCGCCTTTGCACAGCCCGCGTTCGCCTTTGTCGCGCGCCACCGCGCAGTTATGCGGGCACAGCTCGCAGAGGCTAAGCATATCGGCGAGGCGTTGCGTTCGGGCTGCGAGTTCGGATGCGGTAAGCTTCAGGTAGCTTGGTGTGAAACCCTCATTCACTGCTGGCCGTAGAACCTGCGCTTTATCTTGTTCAGGGCAGTGCGCTCTATCTGGCGCACTCGTTCGCGGCTGACGCCCAGTTCCCGCGCCAGCTCTTCGAGCGTTGAGCATTCGTTTATGCGAAGATGGGAGCTTGCGTCGTCAAGCGTCAGGCCGTAGCGGCGGCGGATGACCATTTGCTCCTTTTTGTCGAGGAGTTGCAGCATCTGCTGAACCGTCGCCCGGTCGAGGACCTGCTGGATAATGTCCTCACCCGACCCGACCTTCTCGTGCAGGCCCGGTGCGCGGGTGTCATTGCCATGAGTGCTCTCAAAGCTCTCCTCCAGCGATAGGATGCTGGGCAGCGAAGCGGCGTAGCGCTCCACGTCCTCAGGCGTCAGGCCGGTGGCTTTTCCCAGGTCCTGAATGGTGGGCTCCTCCTTGTGTGCGCTTCGATAGGCAGCGGCAGCCTTGTTCAAGCGGCTTATCTTATCGATGACGTGCTCGGGAACCCGGATGAGGTACTGGTTGTTGATGATATAGCGCAGGATGCGCTGCCGGATCCACCAGGTTGCGTAGGTGGACAGCCTGAAGCCCTTGGTCGGATCGAACTTCTCCACCGCCGCCATCAGCCCGATAGTGCCTTCGCTGATGAGGTCCATCAGATGGATGCCGGTGTGGTAATACTGTTTGGCGATATTGACGACGAGCCGCGTGTTGGCCAGGATGAGGCTCTCCCTGGCTTCCTGTCTTTTCTCGTCCGACAGGCGCGTGTTGCGCATAATCGCGATCAGCTTGTCCACCTCGCCGGGATCCAGCATCGCGATACTGCTGATGAGCCCGAGGTACGCCAGCAGCGAGCTTTCAAGGCGCGAGTCCTCGATATCCTTCAGCAGGTCCTTTTCTTTGTCTTTAGTCATCAGATTCCGTCACTGCTGGAGGCTTCTCCCCCGAAATCCTCAAAGGTTCAAGCGCGTAGTAGTCCTTCGGCACCTCGAAACGTGCAGCAGGCACAACTTCATAGCGCACGTCATTGAGCGTGATCCGCACCTCGCTGGTGGCTGATTTCGCCTGCGCCACGCGCAACCTCTCGGGTTTGCCGCTGAAATAAAGCGTCAGATTCCACGCCGTGCCTTCAGCCTCTTTCGCCTCCAGTGGAAGTCCGTCTCTCATACTGACCGAGTACGCGCGCAATTGTTCCCCCTCCATCTGGCGTATGCCGAGGTACGAGAGCTGTATGCCTTGGCTTTTGAGCGCGTCCCTGGTCGCGCCGAAATACGTGCGCGTGGCGCACCCCATTAGCTCAAACATTGGCCATGCGCCGTCTTTGTGGCGAATCGTGCGGTAGTTCATCGTATCCGGATACAGTAGAAACGCCTCTCCAGGATCGCCGTGCAGCAGCAGCGAGATCTTCTCGTCGCTTCCGCCCGGCAGCGGGATTGACATCTCCGCCAGGAAGTTGCCGTTTTGCACGGTAAAGGAGCCGTCAAGCGTCATCTCCAGTGATGGGGTGGGGTTCTCCAGCTGCCGACGCGAATAGCGCAGTTCAAACGTGCCAACGATGCCTTCTCCGACAACGGATGCGCCGGTTGCGAGCACCGCCGCCGCCACGAGCAAGCCCACTACCAGAAGCCGCTGCACGGTGCCCATTGTAGTTGCTATGCGCGGCCAAGTCACGAACGCTGGCTACAGCCCCTTGGAGGCCATCAGCCGGAACATATCAACGCAGCGGCACGAATAGCCCCATTCGTTGTCGTACCACGCCATCGCCTTGACGAGGTGCCCGCCCATAACCTTGGTGTAAGTGGAATCAAAGATAGAGCTGTGCGGGTTCTTCCGGTAGTCAACGCTCACCAGCAGCTCGTCGTTGTACTGCAGGATGCCCTTCATATCGCCTTCGGCGGCTTCCTTCATGAACGCGTTTACCTCGTCCGCCGTCGTTCCCTTCTTGACCTGGCAGACGAGGTCTACCAGGCTCACCGTGATGGTTGGCACGCGGATTGCCATCCCGTCCATTCTGCCCTCGATGTCGGGAATCACCAGGCCGATGGCAGATGCCGCGCCAGTTGTCGTGGGGATCATCGACTCGTAAGACGCCCGCGCGCGGCGGAAGTCCTTGTGCGGCGAGTCCAGGACGCACTGGTCGTTCGTTACCGCGTGTATCGTCGTCATAACGCCGTGCTCGATGGTGAAGTTGTCGTGCAGCACTTTCGCCACCGGCGCGAGGCAATTTGTGGTGCAGGACGCGTTGCTCACCACGTTGTGTTTTGCCGGGTCGTAGCCGTTGCAGTTGACCTTCAGCACGAACGTGGGCACGCCGCCCTTGGCCGGCGCGGAGATGATTACTCTCTTCGCGCCCGCAGCGATATGCTTCTCCGCATCCTCCTTCTTTGTGAAAAAGCCGGTCGATTCCAGCACGACGTCCGCGCCCAGGTCGCCCCATGGCAAACTCGCCGGGTCGCGCTCCGCGGCAACCTTCACCGGCTTGCCGTCAATGACGAGCGTATCTCCGTCCACCTCCACCGTGCCGGGATAGATGCCGTAGGTGGAGTCGTACTTGAAGAGATGCGCCAGAAGCTTGATGTCGGCGATATCGTTGACGCCCACGAGGTCAATATCGTCGCCTTCCATTATCACACGGGTGACCAGCCGCCCGATGCGCCCGAACCCGTTTATGCCAACCTTGATGCCCATTGCTCCCTCCAGCGGTATATGATGCGCGCCAAAGCGCGCGTAGCTCCCTCAATATATCACCCACCGCCGATGCTGTGAAGTGGGGTGTATTCTATAGGGAGCGGTCTCGTGCCGCACCTTCTACAATCGGGCATATTTCCGGTGGCGCGGGCGTCTCGCCCGTGATTCCACACTGCCCGCCACCACGCGCGACGCGTGGCAAGTGGGTATGGATGCCCCGCCGTCGTTTCCTCCTTTGAGTACGCGGTGCTCACCAGCGCCGCTCCTAATTACTGGGCTAATTAGCCGTTCGGCTGAACTCAGGCTGAAGCCCAGCCTACTCAGATGATTCTTCCCCCAGGCTACTGGCTATTTACCCGCCATAGCCTTGGCGACGGCGGGCAGGCCCCTGGCTACTTGCGGCTATGCCGCTACATCCCCAGTTGCCGCTTAAGTTCCGCCATTGCCGCTTCCAGCTTGGCCTTGCCGCGTGTAAGCTTCATCACCTGTCCCAGATGTGGGCGAACACGAGTTCGCAGCTTTCCCTCTCTACGTGCCCGGACAGCCATTAGGCATCGGCAGTTGCGATGAAGAAATAGGGAGTCGCGCTGGTGGGGGTCGCTTCAATGTCGTGTGTTGGTGGAGCAAAGGACCAGCCCGCTAAGTTTGGCGTCAACGTGTACCAGCCTTCGGGAACTTCGGTGATTTCGTAATTCCCGAAGGCATCCGTGATGTCCGAGTATTCTCCGGGAGTCAAAGTGAGAGTAACGTTTTGCAGGCCACCACCGGTGTTTTTCTCTACATGCCCGGACACAACGCAATCCTCGCCGCCGCCAGTGGTCGCGGTGAAGTCCTTGTCCGTGACGCTGCCGTCGCTCACCGTAACGCTATGCGTTAGGGGATCAAAGGTCCAGTCTACAAGGCTGGGTGTCAGCGTGTAGCTTCCGTTGGGAACGTCGGTGATTGTGTAGTCGCCGCCTGAGTTCGTAGTGGCTGAGTAACTGCCGGGTGTTAGAGTAAGCGTAACGCCCTGCAAACCACCGCCGGTATCCTTCTCCACATGTCCCGAGACGGAGTAGGTCGTTTCTTCTGTAACCGTTAGCGTAAAGGGGTAAGTGTCCTCATCGTAGTCGTTGGAAACCGTCAGACTGCATCCATTATAGGTGCCGGGCGAGCCCCAGGTTCCAGACGGACTCGATGAGTGTGTATCAGCGCCAACAACCGCGTCCTTGAAATCCCATGTGTACTCAAACGGTGGAGTGCCGTTTACTATTGCGCTGAATTCAACGCTTTCGCCTTCCATGCCCGAATTCGGTGATACAGAAGTGATTTCCGGTGGATCCCCGGGAATGGAAACGAAAACGGGATCGGAAGGCTCGCCCGGGTAGCCCTGTGCGTCGTAGGGAGTTACCCGAAGGTAGGGCTGGGTTACCGAAAGCGGCTCGGTCGAGAAGGACAGGCGACCATCACCGGTTGCATCTGCTAAGACGATCTCCCCGAAAGAAGTAAATTCATCGGGAGAAACTCCTCGCTGTATCCGATAGCCCGCGCAATCGGTGGAATAGTACATCGCAATGGGCGTGATGTCCGCGATGTCTACGACATAGTTGCCGCTGCCGTCAATGACGGCGAGAAGGCAGTTCACATCCTCCAGCTCGTAGGTTTCGCTGTAGTGCATCGCAATGGGCGTTATATCGGAGATGCCGACCGTGCCGCTCTGATCGTAGTCGCCTGAGTTTATGTAGTGCCAGGTGAGCGTGTACGTGCCATCGCCGTTGTCGGTGGCTGCAAGATCGGTGACCTTGTTAGCGTCGCCTGTGGGGGGAGTGGAGGTGAATTTGCCCATTCCCCGGGGACTGTCGGTCTCCAGACCGGGCGACCCAACGAACTCGCACGAAACGCCCGACCTAGAGGTCGACGCTCCCCATTGTTCGTGAAGCGCCTCCCCCAGCGCATCCTTCAATTCCGCGAAGAGCGCCGCATCCACGCTATCCGGGCACGGATATGCATTAATCTCGGCGAGGGCTTCGTCGAGGGAGATCGTTTCCCGGTAGTCCAGCCCTTCAGGGCTGGTCTTGTCTTCCGCCGAAGAGCCAGGGCTAAAGCCCTGGACTACCGTGCCTTTTCTAACTCCGCCACATGTGCTCAGCACGAGTGCAAACGCGCAAACGACGAGCGTGAGTGCAATCCCGCGAATGATGTTGTCGTTATTCATTATTGGCTCCTCCTTGCTGCCCAGGGAGCTTCGCTGCCCCGCTCCCAGCAGGCTGGTAATATTGTAACCTATCTCGGCCTGCACTGCGAAGCCCTCTGTAGGGGCTTACCCGCCTTCGGCGCGAGCGTATAGAGGGGTCAGGGATTAGTTGTTAGGGGTTGGGGATTAGCTAATCCCTATCCCCTATTCCCTATGTCCTGCGGGCTTTGCCGGCTCAATAATAAATGGCGAATCTGAGTTCGGTGTCTGTGAGGTAGCTGATGGCGGGATGGCCGTTGACCTCTTTCATCGAACAGTACCATATATGGGCCTCATCTACGCCCTCTACATCCACGGTGACGGGAGTCCGCCAGTTGCTCCCGTCGGCGTCAGTCGCCCGCACATACTTGAGCGATTCGTTGGTGCCATCGAGATAGCTGATGGCGGGGTGTCCGCGGATGACCGCCAGCGAGCAGTGTACCCCCACGTGCCCCTCGCTATCCAGCGTCAGCGGGGTTCCCTAGGTGTTTCCGTTGGGGTCATTGGCCCGCACATACTTGAGGTCACCGTTGTTCTCATCTTCATAGCAGATGGCCGGATTGCCGTTCACTATCGCCAGGGAGCTCCAGAAGCGCGCCCAGCCCTCGCTGTCTACGGTCACGGGGTCTCCCCAGGCGGCTCCATCGGCATCCAGGGCTCGCGCGTAGTGAAGGCTCCGACTCTTGCTATTGTTGTAGCAGATGACCGGCGCGCCGTTTACCACCAGCAGCGACGGACTTTGCGCAAAGCGCGGGCAGGGGAGCATTGGGCTTCCCCAGCTTTCGCCGTTGGCATCTAGCGCCCGCACATACAAGAGATAGCTCCCACCGCCCTCATAGGAGCCCTGATACGCGATAGCCGGATGGCCGTTTACGATTGCCATGGAGAGACTGTTGTCCCCCTGCCAAGCCATATAAGCGAGCTTCATCGGCGTTCCCCAGGAACTCCCATCGGCGTCGTTCGCCCGCGCGTACCAGAGCTCTTGTTTATCCCATTCGTAGAAAGCGATGGCCGGATGGCCGTTTACCACCACCAGCGAGTTGTCGTGATAGTTGTGGTCTGTGGAACAGCTATGCACCAGCACTGGATTTCCCCAGCTCTCCCCGATGGCGTCATTCGCCCGCACGTACGCGTAACTACCACTGCGGTAAAAGCTGATGGCCGGATGGCCGGTTACCACTTCCAGACAGGTGAATTCGGCCCACGCGTTTAGACCATCAACCGCCACCGCGATGCGCCACGTGCCCGCCGTGACCGTGACGCTCGCCGTGTCCGTCCCGTTGTGCTCGTCGGTGACGCGCACCTGGGGATCGTAGGCCTCTGCAATGTCGTACGTGTGCTCTGCCGTGGGGACGCTTCCCGAATCGTGGTCGTAAACGCCGTCGCCTTCCCAGTCCCACTCGTACTTTGCAATTGGGCCGTCAATGTCGCTTGAGCCGCTCGCGTTGAAGCTCACGTCAAGCGGCGCATCGCCCTCCATCGGGTCGGCTGTGAGCTCCGCCACCGGCGCATGGTTGGGGACTAACACCACACTGGAAAGCTCTCCGGGCGTCTCGTCAGCGTCCATTGGCGCGACCGCAATATACGTTCGGGGGCTCAGAACGAGTTCCACGCTGAAAATCTTCCGGTCGTCGCCTTCTGCGAGCGCTACCGGAGCGGTGTCAATTTCGGAAGTATCTTCGATGCTCTCAGGATGCGAGGATGCTGCGCGGATGGAATATGCCGCGCACTCAGTTCCATAGTACATCGCAATGGGCGTGATGTCGGCTATGTCCACTTTGTCATTTTCGGAGCCGTCAATCACCGCCTGGATGGTGTTGCGCTCATCGTCACCCTCGGGCACATCTTCCCCGTAGTGTATTGCCAGCGGCGTTATGTCTGATATGCCGACAGTTCCGTTCTGGTCGTAATCGCCGAGATTGCGGTACGACCACGTAAGCGTGTACGTCGTATCGTAATGGTCGGCGAGCGAAAGATCTAGCACCCGGTCGTTGTCGCCGCTCGGCGGTGTCGCCACGGACTTGTAGGGGCACAGCATGCTGTGCCCGTCGTCGTCCGCGGATGAATCGCTGTAGGGCGGCCCTTTATGGGCCGCCGCTGCATCGTCAGATGAATCGCGGCGGGGGGTAAACCCCCGCCCTACAGAAGACGCACGCGCTTCCAACGCCTCCCCCAGCGCATCCTTCAACTCCTCAAACAGCGCTTCATCCACTCCCTCCGGGCACTCCATCCCATCAAGCTCCATAAGCGCCTCATCGAGGGTTTCATCCTCCCGGTAGTCCAGCCCCGCCTCGGCGGGTAAACCCTCCATGGCGGGCAAGCCTTCAGGGCTAGTCTTATCTCCCACAGAAGAGCCAGGGCTAAAGCCGTGGACTACCGATCCTTTTTTATTACCACAACACGTGCTCATCGTAAGCGCGAACGCGCATATGACGAGTGTGAGTGCAATCACCCGAAGGATGCTGTTGAATCTCATTTTGGGCTCCTCCTTGCTGGCCAGGGAGCTTCGTTACCCGCCCCCCAGCAGGTTGCGAGTATTGTAGCATCTTATTAATGTAGGGCGGCCATTTATGGCCGCCGTCTTCTATACCGATTGTAGAACGGCGGGGATGAATCTCCGCCCTACAGGTTCTTCCCCCGGCTACTGGCTATTTACCCGCCATAGCCTTGGCAGCGGCGTGCCGGCCCCTGGCTACTTGCGGCTATGCCGCTACATCCCCAACTGCCGCTTTAGCTCGGCCAGCGCCTCGTCTGGTTTCGCCTTGCCGCGCGTAAGCTTCATAACCTGTCCCAGCAGTGCGCGCACTGCCTGCTCCTTGCCCCTGCGAATGTCCGCGACAATCTTTTCGTTGTCAGCAATCACTTGCGCGCAGATGTCCTGCAAGTCGCTTTCCGACACAGCTTGGTCAAATCCCAACTGGCTCACTGCTTCCGCAGCGCTGATGCCGCGCTCAAAGCACAGCTCGAATACTTCTCTAGCCTGCGTGGAATTCAGCTTGGCTTCCTTGCGTAGCGCCACGATATCCGCGATGTGCTGTGGCATGATGCTACTCTTCGCCTGAGCGCGGCGCGGACGGTACTCCATCAGCACCCAGTTTGCGCACTCGCGGAACGCGCCGCCAATCTCGTTGCTTGCGAGCAGCAGTCTTAGCGCATCCTCATCCTCCAGCAGTACCGCGACTTCGTTTTCCCGCAAATCCGTGTTGTCCAGGAAAAACCGCGTAAGCTGCGCGGATCCCGGCGCGAACTGATGCTCTTCACCATCCCATTGCAGCGCAAACACCGCATTTTCGTAGCGTTTCCGCGCTTCCGCGAAATCGTCGTCGGTGAGCACCAGCGGCGGCAGATCCGGCTCATCGAAGTACCGGTAATCGGCCTGCGTCTCCTTGATGCGCATGGGAACGGTGCGCGCGTTCTCCTCGTCCCAGCGCAGCGTGCAGTGCTGCACTTCCTTGCCCGCGTCGTAAAGCGCAATCTGGCGTGCAATCTCCGCTTTCAGCGCCTTGCGGATGACGGCAAACGAGTTTAGGTTCTTTATCTCGCACTTGGTGCGAAGTTCGTCGCTCCCGACAGGTCTCACTGAAATATTGGGCTCGCAGCGGAAGCTGCCCTCTTCCATATTCGCGTCGGACACGCCGAGCTTCCGCAGCACCTGCCGCAATTCCTCGGCGTACGCGACGGCCTCGGCGGCGCTGCGAAACACCGGCTTGGTGACAATCTCCAGCAGCGGCACGCCCGCGCGGTTGTAGTCCAGCAGGATGCTGCCGTCGTCCTGGTAAAAAATCTTCGCCGTGTCCTCTTCCAGGTGCGCGCGCTCAAGCTGCGCCGTGCGCATCTCGCCGTCCGCCAGAAACTCCAGCTCGCCGCCTTCGTTAAGCGGCGTCTGGTACTGCGTAATCTGGTATCCCTTCGGCAGGTCCGGGTAGAAGTAATGCTTGCGCGCGAAAATGCTGTGCCGCGCGGTGCCGGCCTTCAGCCTTATGCCCAGCATCATCGCCAGCAAGACGCTTTCGCGGTTCAGCACCGGCAACACGCCGGGATGCCCCAGGCACACCGGGCACACGTAGCGGTTGGCGTCGGCGAGCTCGCGCGTGTTCACCACGGGGCAGTCGCAGTACTGCTTCCGCGCCGTTTTCAGGTGCGCGTGGATTTCGAGCGCAATTACCGCTTCGTATTCCATCAGCCTTCGAATCCCGCAAGCTCTTCCGCTACCGGCGGCGGGACGCTGTATCCCGTTCCCGCGTGTTCCTCGTAAAGCCGCGCCAGCGCCAGCAGCCGCCCGTCGTGCTTCTGCGGCGCTATAAACTGGATGCCGACGGGCATCCCTTCCGCGCTCAATCCCCCCGGCAGCGATATCGCGGGCATGGATGTGAGGTTCGCCGTGACCGTGCAGATGTCCGCGGCGTACATCTTCACCGGGTCGTCGATGCGCTCGCCTAACCCGAACGCCGTCGTCGGCGACGTGGGCAGGAACAGGAAATCCACGTCCTCGAACATTTCCGAAATGCCTTCCGTGATGGCGTGCTGCACGCGCCGCGCCTGGTTGTAGTAAGCCTCGGCGTATCCCGCCGACAGCACGTAGGTACCCAGCAGTATCCGCCGTCGCACTTCTTCACCAAAGCCGGGGCTTCTCACCGCGCGGTAATGCTGCTGCAGCGTGCGCGAAATATCGGCGGGGAAGCCAGCGCCGTAGCGTATGCCGTCGTAGCGCGCCAGGTTCGACGACGCTTCCGCCGGGCAGAGGATGTAGTAGCACGGCAGCAGCCGCTCCACGCCCGCAAGATCCACCCGCTTCACGCCGCATCCCGCATTCTCCAGCACGCGAATCGCGACTTCGCATGCCACGAGCACCTCTTCCGACATCAGCTTCGGGTCCATCAACTGGTTGATGACGCCGACGGTGCAGTTCGCAACCGATTCCCGGTCGTTCATCTCCGCGAGATAATTCGCATCCGCAGGCGCCTGGCTCGTCGCGTCCAGCGCGTCGGGTCGCCCGATTGTATTCATCATAAGCGCGATATCGGTAACGTCGCGCGCCAGCATCCCCACGTGGTCCAGGCTGCTGGCGAACGCAATCAGCCCGTTGCGGCTGACGTACCCGTACGTGGGCAGAAATCCCACGACGCCGCAGAATCCCGCCGGCTGGCGCACGCTGCCGCCCGTGTCGGTGCCGAGGCTCACCACGCTTTGCAGCGCCGCAACCGACGCCGCCGAGCCGCCGGAAGAACCGCCGGGCACGCGCGCAAGGTCCCACGGATTGTGCGTAGGGAAATACGCCGAGTTCTCGGTGGAGCTGCCCATCCCGAATTCGTCCAGGTTGGTCTTCCCCGTAAAATAATTCCCCGCATCGCGCAGCAGTCTCACTGCGGTGGCGTCGTAGGGTGGAGCGTATCCTTCGAGAATCCGGCTGCCCGCAGTCGTGGGAAAGTCCGTCGTGGTCAGCAAGTCCTTTATTGAAACCGGCACGCCCCACAGCGCTCCGTCGCGCGCGGCAGCGCTTGGTGGTGAAACTCCGTCCTCCGCCAGCTTCAGGAAGCTGCGCACCTTAGGCTCGATGTGCCGCGCAAAACGCATCTGGAGCGCGTAAAACTCCTCCGGCGCGACCTTTCCCGCAGCGAACTTCGCCATCAGCTCGTGCGCCGTGAGCGTGAGTAGCTCCTTCAAACCTCGCCCTCCTCCAGGTCGCCGATATGCCCCGCGCGAAAACTTCGCGGCATTTCGCCTGCGCACGGCGCGCTTCGCGGCTTATCCGGCGCGGTATCCATCCGCTCCTTGGGCACTTGCAGCGGGACTTCGCGGCTTTCGTCGCGCAGCTCCTTTATTGCGTCCACGAACCCCACGAGGTCGGCGAACTTGCGGGCGAATTCCTCGCGTTCGCCGGGTGATAGCTCTAGCCGCGCAAGCTGGCAGAGGTGATCGAGCAGCTCCTTCATCCTGATTGTGTATTATATCAGGCGGTGTGGGGTAGCGGCTTTCGCCTTCTCTAGAGTACGCGGTGCTAACCAGCGCCGCTCTTCATCTTATGTAGGGGCACGGCATGCCGTGCCCTCCCCCAAGAGTACGCGGTGTTTACCCGCCGATGTGGAGGGCTGACCAGCGCCGCTCTTGTAGGGGCGATTCACGAATCGCCCTCTTGCCGGGTACGCTGTGCTCACCAGCCCGGCTCCAAATTCGGTAGTCCAGGGCTTTAGTCCTGGTCTTCTGCGCCAAAGAGCCAGCCCTAAAGGGCTAGACTACCGCGCAGGGCAGAGAATCTTCTGCTACAATCTGCCTATGAGCGAAGAGAAGTCACCGAAAACCAGCGTCATCTACTGCGGCGACTGCCTGGACGAACTCAAGCGCCTGCCCGACAACTCCATAGACCTCGTCTACATTGACCCGCGTTTTAACTCTAACGGCTATCAAGATGTATTGAAAAAGAGGTAGCGAAACATGATACGAGAGCTATTCATTGATAATTACAAATGCTTCAGGAATTTCAGATTGCCGCTAAACGAAAAGATGAACATCATCGTTGGCGATAATGAAACAGGTAAATCCACAATACTGGAGGTAATCAACCTTGCGCTGACGTGCAGGCTCAACGGACGACAGCTAAACTATGAGCTATCACCATACCTGTTCAACGATCAATGCGTCGCCGAATACCTGACAGAGCTTAGAAACGGCGGGAATCCGGAATTACCTAGGATCACTATCGAACTCTATTTCGAGGAGAGTGATGAACTCCAGTACCTTCGAGGAACAAACAACTCTAAGAGAGAAGACAGTTTGGGGCTGAAGGTCGAAGTATATTTTGACGAGGACTACACTGAGGAATACGAGAAGCTTTTGGGTGACCGTGAGCAGATGAGGGCTATTCCAGTTGAATACTACTGCGTCAAGTGGTATTCGTTTGCTAACAACTACATTACTGCAAGAGGACTACCAGTTGGAGCGTCCTATATTGACGCAGCGGCAGTTCGGTTATACACGGGCACCGGCTATCACCTACGCAACGTAATCAGTGAATACCTTAATCCTAAAGAGAAGGCCGACCTAGCAGTTGCCTATAGACGTCTAAAGGAGGAGTTCGCTGATAAACCTCAAATCGCCGTAGTTAACACAAAATTATCCGGATACAAAGGCGTAATAAGCGACAAACCTCTTAATATCTCAATAGATGTTTCCCACAAGGCTAACTGGGAAACCAGCCTTGTTCCATACTTGGGTGACCTTCCACTCCAGTTCATTGGCAGAGGGGAGCAGAGCATTATCAAGACATTGCTGGCTCTCGAGCGGATGGCAGATAAAACCAAGGTGGTATTGCTGGAAGAACCTGAGAACCACCTTTCGTTCTCCTCTATGCGGAAGCTGGTCAGTAGGATTAGCAGCAGCCTAGAACGTATACAAATTATTCTCGCGACACACAGTCCGTATGTCCTTAATAAGCTAGGGCTAGAGAACTTGGTTCTCCTATCAGGAGGTAGGCATAGTTCTCTTGAAGACCTGTCAGTAGAAACGCAGAGCTATTTCAAAAGGTTTCCTGGCTTCGACACGCTCCGGCTCATTCTTGCGAAGCGAGCAATCCTCGTGGAAGGTCCGTCAGACGAGCTGATTGTACAAAGGGCATATCGCGACGAGCATAATGATCGACTTCCACTTGATAATGGTATTGATGTGATAAGTGTAAGAGGACTATCTTTTAAACGTTTCCTAGACATAGCTAAAGAGCTGAGGATTCCTGTTACAGTTGTTACGGATAACGACGGTGATTATGAAAGCAAAGTCAAGGAAAGATATGCCGCCTATGCTGACTGCCGCAACATAACTGTACTTTCAGACACTGATGACTCTTGTAAGACTCTCGAGAGACAGATCATAAAGGCCAATGACCACGATACACTCAACGCGATATTTGGAACTAGCTACGAAGACGATAACACTTTAGCGACCTACATGAAAGACCACAAGACTGAATGTGCGCTAAAAATCTTCGAGTCACAAAAGAAGGTGGAGTATCCGGATTACATTAGGAAGGCCATTGAGGAGCAGTAAGGTCATTATCGCTGCAGCCGGTTCTGGCAAGACCAGAGCTGTAATTGAGGAAGCGCTCGCTAACATAGGCAAGAGGATTCTCATTACAACTTATACGAACGAGAATCTGGCGAGTATAAGGTCGCGCATCATAAAAAGGACAGGGCTGATACCCGAGGGGATGGTCATCCTTTCTTGGTTTAGGTTTCTGCTGCGTGACGGTGCAAGGCCGTATCAGAATCAGATGGGGCAGATTGCGCGGATTGCAGGGATCAACTACCACAGTGACAGGATGAGCTATTCGAGGAAGTTTCGAAAGAAGAGCACCTTGGAATACTATGTTGACTCGGCCCATAACCTGTACAGCGACCAAGTGAGCGATTTCGTGTGCGAGAGCGATCTCAGATCAGGAGGCTTAGTGATTAAGAGGCTCGAGAGCGTCTATGATATGGTTCTTATTGACGAGATGCAGGATTTGGCCGCTTATGATTTGGATTTCTTGGAGCTGCTGCTAGGTTCGCGTGTACATCTATTAATGGTAGGAGACCCACGCCAATCGACCTACACAACGTCGCGGTCGCGGCGGAAGTGGCAGTACAAGAGAACTGGGATTACTGACTGGATCGATGAACTAAGTAAAACAAAGGGATTGAAAGTAGAGAGGAAAACAGAGTGCTTCCGGTGCAACCAAGTGATATGCGACCTGGCGGACAGCCTGTATCCCGGTATGGTGAAGACCGTTTCGCGGAATGATGTGCACACTGGGCACGATGGGGTCTTCGCTCTCTCCCGCGGCGATGTCAGGAAGTACTGCGGCAAGTACCGACCGGCGATACTGCGATATGACAGGAGAACAGATACTTGTGGGTATGATGCTCTGAATTTCGGGCTCGCCAAAGGACGAGAATTTGACCGGGTGCTGATATTCCCAACTAAGGACATTGGGAGCTGCTTTAGGCAGGGGGATTTTGGCCAACTCAAGGGGGGGACTCGCAGCAAGCTGTATGTCGCGATAACACGAGCCAAACACAGCGTTGCCTTCGTCACAGAGTAGGCTGGGCCAGCTGCGCTGCTGCTTTTGTTCGGAGAGCCGGCCTTGTGAGCCCGGCCTACCCGGTGGGGGAGGGCACGGCGTGCCGTGCCCCTACAGGTTCTTCCCCCGGCTATTTACCCGCCATAGTCACGCGCTTCGCGTGACGACGGCGGGCTGGCTACTTGCCACTCCTCAATGCCTGAACACGACCAATCGTGTATAGATGTGCGACCGGTTAGATACGCCGGATGCGCGGCGATGAGCTAATCTGCGGCGGCGAAAGGGTCAGATGACTATGTTGCAGACGACAGACGCGTCTGCTTGAACGGTTACCTTGTGCTCCTCGCCAACCTGCTCGTCTCTTTTGAAAGCCCGGACGACGTAGGTTCCCGGCGGGATTCTACGACCGGTATAGTACGTGCCGCCGGTGGTGGTGGACACTGTGTGTACTACATTGTTAGAAAGGTCAAACACCTTGACGATCACCGTGGCGTCGCGACCGTCCGAGTATGTGACTTTGCCTGAAATCTCGCCCGGCGCCACTTCGCAGGCTGCGAGCAGGCCCGCTGTAAATAACGCAATTAGCAACAAGCCGATTTTCATCCTCATATTGAGACCTCGCTACTTCAGATTATCCAGCACAGTCCTTACGCGGTCAAGTGCTATCTGAATGCTCTCCTTGGATGCCGCGTATGAAAAGCGCATAAAGCCTTCGCCAGCCGGCCCGAAGGACGTTCCGGCGAGAGATGCCACACCGGCTTCGAGGAACATCTCCTGCAGTTCTTTCGACGTGCGCCCGTAGCTTTTGAAGTTGGGGAATACGTAAAACGCGCCCTTGGGATTGTGGCAGGTGATGCCGGGAAGCTCGTTCATTCCCGCAACGATGATATCGCGGCGCTCTTTGAACGTGCGCACCATTTCTTCCACCTCCGACTGATCGCCGTGCAGGGCTTCGCCTCCCGCAATCTGCGTGAACGCCGCGGCGCACGAGTTGGCATTGGTCATCAGCGTGGTGAGGTAGCCAGCAAGCTCCTTGTTGCAGCACGCATATCCCAGGCGCCAGCCGGTCATCGCGTAGGTTTTCGAATGGCCGTCGAGCAGTACGACGCGGTCGAACGCCTCCGGGAAGTTCATCACGCCCACGTGCTCGCCGTCGTAGATGATGCGCGAGTAAATCTCGTCGGAGAGAATCCAGAAGTCGTGCTTCATCGCCAGATCGATGATCAGACGCCAGTCGTCGTACGTGAGCATACCGCCGGTGGGGTTCTGCGGCGAGTTGACAATCATCAGCTTCGTGCTGTCGCTGACGAGGCTCTTGAGCTGCTCAGGGTCGAAGCGGAACTCGTTTTCCTCCCGCACTTGGTACGGCATCGGTTTCGCCTCGAGGAAGCTGACCAGTGAGCGGTAGATGGGGTAGCCGGGATCGGGGTAGACCACCTCGTCGCCCTGGTTGACGAGCGCGAGCATGGAGTGAAATATGACGGGCTTGGCACCCGGCATAATGACGATGTTCTCCCAGTCCAGATTCGCACCGTAGCGCTTGTTGAGGTAATCGGCATAGCTCTTGCGGTTCTCCAGCGCTCCCGCCGAACCGGTGTAGTGCGTGTGACCGTCGTTCAGGGCCTGAATGGCGGCGTCAATGATGTTTCGCGGCGTGGTGAAATCGGGCTCGCCGATCTCCAGGTGCACCATGTCGACGCCCTGGGCTTCGAGCAGCTTGGCCTTCGCCAGAATCTCGAATGCGGTTTCCGTGCCCAGTCGCGACAGTCTATCAGCGTATTTCACAGTGTACTCCTTATCAAAATTGGCAGTAGTGCCGATATGTGGCAAAATGAATACTAACATAAAAGCCCCGCGCGTTGAACCCTCTTGCGCACAGTGTGACGCGCCGGGTGGAACCGCTATGAACACACCTGACATTTCGGCAGTTTTGACCGCGGATGAGATGCGGCGCGTGGACGCCTACACCATTGATGATTGCGGCGTGCCGGGCGAGGAGCTGATGGGCAACGCCGCGCGCGCGGTGCTTGGCGAACTCGTCGCGCGCTTCCCCGCGCCCACCACCCGCATCGGCATTTTCTGTGGTAAGGGAAACAACGGCGGCGACGGCCTAGCGCTGGCCCATTTTTTGTGGCAGCAGGATCGCCGCAACTTCAAAGTGTATGTTATCGCGCGCGACCCGTCCGCGCCGTTTTCGCGCAACGCGAATCACTACTACGAGCTGCTGCGCGCCTACGGCGTGGAGCCTGAGGTCATCGACGATCCGGCGAAGATGCCAGACGAATCGTTTGGCGTGAAGGTTGACGCGCTGTTTGGCATCGGCCTTGACCGCGAGCTGGATGCGTTCTGGCAGCTCATAGTCGGAAGTTATGACGCGCTGCCGGGATTTTCACTGGCCGTGGATTGTCCCAGTGGACTCAATTCCAGCACCGGCGCGAGCATGGGCGCAGTGGCGCGCGCGGATTGCACCGTGACCTTCGGGCACGCCAAATCAGGCTTCTTCTCCGCCGATGCGCGCGAAGCGCTGGGCGAGCTTATTATCGCCGATATTGGGCTGAAGCCATGCGCCGATGCGGGCGTGAAGCCGCGCGCGTTTTACTTTTCGCCGCAGTTTTTCCAGGCGTATCCGATTCCGCCGCGCAGGCTCGACGTGCACAAAGGGCATTTCGGGCGCATCGTGATTTTAGCGGGGAGCCACGGGTTTTCGGGCGCGGCGAAGATGTGCGGTATTTCCGCGCTGCGAGCGGGCGCAGGCCTAGTGCGGCTTTTTGTGCCCGCCGAGGTCTACGTGCCCGTCGCGTCGTCGCTCACCGAGGTGATGGTCGGCTCGTTCGACCCCAAGAATTTCGCCGGAAGCCCCGGCGGGATGATGAAGCTGGAGTCGCAGTTTGACTGGGCGGACCTGCTCACGCTCGGCTCCGGCTTGTCCAGCCGCCAGGATCTGCAGGACGCCGCGTATGTCTCCACGACGAAGACGACGATGCCGTTAATCGCAGACGCCGAAGGTTGCTTCGCCGTAAGGCGCTGGCTCAGCGAGGAGAATTCGGCAGGCGAACGCCTGGTAGCGCTCACGCCGCATTTGGGCGAATTCGCGCAACTGCTCGATCTGGCAATTGAGCAAGTGATCGCCGATCCGCTCAGGCATGCGCGTGAATTCTGCACCACTTATGGGTGCTATCTGCTCGTCAAATCCGCGCAGACGTTTCTGATGACGCCCAATGGCATCGCGCTTTATCCACCCGCAGGTTCTCCCGCGCTGGCGAAAGGCGGCAGCGGCGACGTGCTGGCGGGCGCCATCGCGGCGCGCACGGTTATCGCGCTCAAGGCCGACGCGCTGGGCGACTCGCCATACTCCGGCGATTACCTCACCGGCGGCTATTACAGCCAATTCCCGGCCGAACTTGGCGATCTGTCGCTGCCCTTCATCGAAGGCATCATGCGCGGGTACGCGCTGTTCGCCGAAGCCTCCCAAGCCGCTGCACGGCTCGCGGGAAGCGAGGAATCGGTGCTGGCGGGCGAGGTCTCGGAGCTGCTCAATTCCCGCAGCGAATTTATGGAGTAGGGGGCGCGCGCGGAGCGCAGTCGTCAGTCGTCCGTCGTCCGTCGTCAGCAAGACAAGAGAAACCAGGGGAATAATCCGGATCCAGCCGGCGGTTGCCGTGCCGCAGAGATGCGCCGAGAGTGTAAAGCGAGCGGTTTCGTTTTCGCCGCGGTATTCCACCCAACGCCTTTTTGGGCGCCCTGGCGCTATTAGTGGTGCTGCGGCTTATATTGTCACAGCGGGTGTTTTTCGGGGGATTATTGGGGGGTGGGGTGCTGTGAGGTAGGGCGGAGGGAGTAGGAGAGGACGAGGCGGCGGGGCTTTGGGTACCCGGGGCGCCACCTGCGGGATCGGCGGAGCGGTCCGGGTGCGCTGGAACATCACGAGCGGGGATAGTGGTTAGGGGTGCGGTTTTCGGGTTGGGGGGAGCGGGGCCTGGGGTTAGGGGTGAGGGATTAGGGGATGGGGGCGTAGGGCGGTCACTTATGACCGCCGGTGGACCAGTTTTGGGTAGGCCGGGCTTGTCCGCCATACCGCAGGTGCAGGCGGGCTCACTAGGGCGGCTTTTTTGGGATTTCTCCCGGTAGTCCAGGGCTTTAGCCCTGGTCTTTTCTTCCGAAGAGCCAGCCCTGAAGGGCTGGACTACCGAATCTTCATCGGCACCTGCGTCAGAGGGCACGGCATGCCGTGCCCGCCCAGGCGGGTAAACCCCTACAGGGGAAGAATCCGGGTGGTGTCGGCTATCTAGCCGACACACCTTATGGTCAGCCGCCTGGATAGGCGGCTGTACCCGATTGAGGCGTTTCTGGGTTTCGATGCAGAGTTTTTGGATGCGGGCGATCAAGCGCTTATATGGTTCGGGGATTTGAATCTCCTCGTCGGACGCGAAGACGACGGAGAGCGCGTCTTCGAGAAGGGTTGTTGGTCCCGCCACCGCTGAAGCTTGGGCGGGCAAGTGTTCGTTGTCGGTTGCTGGACGGATTGATTGTAGGGGCAGTTCACGAACTGCCCGTCCGGAAGAAGGTGCGGCACGAGACCGCACCCTACAGCGACCCTTAACCCCGGACGCGCGGC
>JAUWGS010000030.1 GCA_030606285.1 Planctomycetales bacterium
TCCGCCCATTCGGCAAGCGCGAACGTCAGCTCGCTTGCGCCGTCTAGCAGGTTCAGCAGCGGGACTACACTGAAGGTCAGCAGCGAATCGACGACTTCGGCGCGGTAGATGTTGTATCCGGCAAGCTCGGAGTTGTAGTTCATCGCCAGCGGCGTGATGTCTGCGATCTCCACTTCGCCATTGCCGCTGCCGTCCGCGCCCGCCACCAGCCGGTTGTGCCTGGTATCAGGATGGCTAAGCACTGTGC
Source organism: Planctomycetales bacterium (assembly GCA_030606285.1). Classification (GTDB taxonomy): domain Bacteria; phylum 4484-113; class 4484-113; order 4484-113; family 4484-113; genus JAGGTK01. The sequence continues at coordinate 248 of JAUWGS010000030.1, forward strand.
GCCCGCTGAGCAGCTCCTCCGGCCCCGGCGCGTCGTCGTACTCCATCCCGTAGCGCTGGGCGAGGGGAGTGATGTCGGCGATGTTCACCGCGCCGTCATTGTCGTAGTCCGCGTAGTTGCTCGCGGTGAAGCTCAGGCGCACTCGCGGAGGATCCAAGGGCTGCCCCAGCTCGTCTTCGGTGATGAGTTCGGAGGTAAGGTCGTCAACGACGGTTCCGTCCGCGTCCATCAGCTCCGCCGCACGCTTCTCCGCGTCGGGGAATTGGCGCTGGAACTCGGAGACCAACTCGTCCTCAGTCATCTGCGCGGCCGTGGCGGGCTGTTCCGGCAGCGGAACAAGCTTGGCGCTGCGCTTATGCCCTCCTCCACATCCTGTCGCGAGAAGCAGCACTAGCGCGCCTGCAACTGTCAACACCAAGCGTGGCAGGGCTCAATCCTCACCCCTATTCTACCCCTTCATGCATCTATAGCTCAAACGCAGAGCCCGAGCCTTCTAAGCTCGTTACGCGGGTAGCCTGCGGCTACTGAAGCTCGATCCCCGTCTCCCGCTTGTAGCTCCTGACATGCCGGGAGCACTTAAGCGGTACTATGCATCCTCCGCAAGAGCGCTCTCACGCGCCCATCCAGCCGCCTTATGCAGCAGGTGTCCACAACTTATCAACAATGTGGTAAAATACCCCATGCCCTGAACGGGGGCGTGAGGCTATTTATTGCCGCGCACCCGGGGCGAAGTCAGACCCGCCCAATGGCAGGCTCGCTGACTCAGCGGCCTGCTGATAAGCAACATGGAAAGATAAACCGAGTTTTTCGGGGGTGGACTGTGAAGACATGGATTAAAACGGGTCTGACGTTGGGAGCCGTTCTGGCGCTCATTACCCTTATTCTTGCCGCGACGGGCTGCCGCAGCGGCGACAACTTCATGTGGGACGACTGGGCGGGAAGTGCGTACCTGGCGGAAGCCGGGGACATCTCCATCGATCCCGACCCGCTGGTGGTGAACACCATCTCGCACCTTACAATGACCTTCGACGTCACCACCTACACGGACCTGGTCAGCAAGGAATCGTTCCTCGATCCTGCCACCAAGACGCTTACTGTGGTCGTTTATGCGCGCGAGCGCGACAACCAGACGGGTACCTGGGACGGGACGCTGACGATAGCCGTCACGTTCCCGGACACCGGGCTGTGGTACGTTGTGGTTCCGCAGAAGGGCGGACGCGAGGCTGGACTGATCCTGAACGTCCAGCCGCCGGAAGGCGCGCCTGAAGAGGACGTCTGGGCGGGCGACTCCTACTACCCGGATATCGGCGACATCACGACCAATCCCGATCCGCTGGTGGTCAACGACTTCTCGCACATCACGCTCAACTTCCTGACCACGGAGGGCACCGACCTTATCAGCATGGATTCCGTGCTGGACGCCGACGCCAGGACACTGACGGTGGAGGTTGTGGCGCGCGAGCACGAAAACCAGCCGGGAGCCTGGGATGGCACGGTAACGGTTCCGGTCACCTTCCTGCACGACGGTGGCTGGCAGATAGTCATTCCGCAGGAAGGCACTGCGGCGACGATTGACCTCTACGTCGAGCCGCTGCCCGGCGCACCGCCGGAAGAGGCCTGGGCGGGAGACCAGTACCTGCCCGATGCAAGCGACATCACGACCAATCCCGATCCGGTCACGGTCAACAGGCTCTCGCACATCACCGTTAATTTCCTAACCACCGACTTCACCGAGCTCATCAGCCAGGCGTCCGACCTCGACACGCTCACACGTACGCTCACCATAACGGCTAACGCGCGCGAGCGGGACAACCAGGCTGGAGACTGGGACGGCAAAGTGGTCGTGCCGGTCACGTTCCTGGAGCGTGGCGTGTGGCACATTATCGTGCAGCAGGCGGACGACCGCGAGGTCGCGCTTGACGTTTACGTTTATCCGCAGGAAGACCTCTGGAGCGGCGACAATTACCTGCCTATCGCGGGTGATATTACGACCGATCCTGACCCGGTGACCGTCAACGACCTGGTCCACATCACCGTCAACTTCAACACCACCGATTACACCGAGCTTATCAGCCAGGAATGGCTCCTCGATCCCGGCACCAGCACGCTGACGATTACGGTTTGCGCGCGCGAGCGCGCTGACCGCGATGGCGAGTGGGATGGCACGGTAACAGTGCCCGCGACTTTCCTGACTTCCGGCGTGTGGCAGATCGTCATAGCACAGGAAGGCGGCGGAACGGCGACGGTTGACCTGTGGGTCGAGCCGCTGCCATAAGAAAAAGGCACTGGGCTGCCGGGGATACCGATAGCCCGCGCCCGCACAGTCTGCAAATAAGCAGGGCCGGTTTATACGAACCGGCCCTGCTGCATTTCTACTGTAGGGCGCTCCACTGGTGGCACGGGCGTCCCGCCCGTGATTTGCTGCAGACCGCCCCCTATGAGTACGCGGTTCTGACCAGCGCCGCTCTTACATAGCCGGGCTAGTGAGCCCGGCCTACCCAAATAGTAATCCTAGCTTCTGGCCTCTGGCTACTCTCTTATCCCGTGCTAGAATAGCCCGATGGCGGTAGAAATCCCCGATCCGCCGAACGACAAGACGCTGTTTCGCGTCGGATTGACGCGCGACGAGTACGAAGAACTCTGCCGCCGCCTTGGCCGCAAGCCCAACATTGTGGAAATGGGCATGGTCGGCGCGATGTGGAGCGAGCACTGCGCCTACAAGTCCTCCCGCCTTCACCTGCGCAAGCTGCCCACGTCCGGCTCTCGCGTGCTGCAGGGCCCCGGCGAAAACGCCGGCGCGGTGGCGCTCACCGACAACATCGCAGCGGTGTTCAAGATCGAATCCCACAACCACCCGTCCGCCGTCGAGCCGTTCCAGGCGGCGGCGACGGGCGTCGGCGGCATTATCCGCGACATCTTCACCATGGGCGCGCGCCCCATCGCCACGACCGACCCGCTGCGCTTCGGCCCCATAACTGACTTCTACGACCCCGACATCCCGCGCGAAGCTATCGAGCGCAACCGGTTCCTGTTTTCCGGAGTCGTCGCGGGCATCGCGCATTACGGCAACTGCGTGGGCATCCCCACCGTCGGCGGCGAAGTCGTGTTCGATGCAAGCTACTCGCTCAATCCGCTGATGAACGGGATGTGCCTGGGCGTGGTGAATCCCGGCGAGCTAATCCGTGCATTCGCGCAGGGCGAGGGCAACAAGGTGCTGCTCGTGGGCGCGAAAACCGGTGCGGACGGCGTGCAGGGCGCGACGTTCGCCAGCGTGGATCTCGCCGAAGACGTGCAACGCGACCGCCCGGCGGTGCAAATTGGCGACCCGTTTCTGGAAAAATGCCTTATCGAGGCGACTCTTGCGCTAAAAAACCATCCCGCGCTCGTGGGCGTGCAGGACCTCGGCGCGGCGGGGCTGACTTCATCGTCCTGCGAGATGGCCGGTCGCGGCGGCGTAGGCCTGAAACTCAACCTCGACAACGTGCCGCTGCGGCAGGCCGAAATCGGCCCCTACGAAATAATGCTCTCCGAGTCCCAGGAACGAATGCTGATGATCATCGGCAAGGACGGCGTGGACGCGGTGGGCGAGGAATTCGCGCGATGGGGGCTTGACAGCGCGACCATTGGCGAAGTCATCGCCGAGCCGGTCGTGTCGCTGTGGTGGAAGGGCGGGGAAGTGGCGCACCTGCCGACCGCCCTGCTCACCACCGAGGCGCCGGAACACGAGCGGCCCACCGCCGCAATCCCGCAGCCCAAGCCACTCAGGCTCGACGGCAACGAAGCCGTGCGGCTCGCTGCGAAGCGCGCGCTTCCTGACGACTTCCCCATCAAGCTTGAACTCAATACGCCTTTTGAAAACGCGCTGGCGCTGCTGCTGGCACATCCCAACAACGCCAGCAAGCGCATCGTCTGGCAGCAGTACGACCACCAGGTGCAGGACAACACCGTCTTCGGCCCCGAAGCGGCCGACGCGGCGCTGGTGCGGCTCAAGGACGATCCCGGCGGCATCGCCATCACGACCGACGGCCCGGGGCATCTTTGCATGCTCGACCCGCATCTGGGTGGCCAGCACGCGGTGAAGGAAGCCTACCTGAATCTGCTCACGGTTGGCGCCGAGCCCGCCGCGTACACCAACTGCCTGAACTTCGCAAGCCCCGAAGACCCGCACGTGATGGCGGGGTTCGTCGCGATTGTCGAGGGAATGGCGAAAGCGTCGCGCGCGCTGGAGACCCCCGTCGTTTCCGGCAACGTGAGCTTCTACAACCAGACCGTCGGCGGCGCGGTAATGCCCACGCCGGTAATCGGCATGGTCGGCTACGTGCCCGACGTGCGCCGCGCGCTGCGCCACCGTTTCCCGCGCGCCGGACTGTCCATCCTCACAGTGGCAATCGGCGACTGGCGGCTGGACGGCAGCGGGCTGCTGTGGGACGTGCTGTGCGAGCGCGATGGCGCGGTATCCGCGATAGACTTCAGCGCGCTGGTTGCGCTGAAGGACTTTACGCTTACTGCAATCTACGATGGCCTTGTTGCGTCGGCGCACGACATAGATTCCGGCGGCCTGGCGCTTGCGCTTGCGGAATGCGCCTATGGCGAAATGGGCGCGCAAATTGAGCTTCCCGCCGAGCTGGTGCAGGCAGCGGGCGGACTTGCCGAAACGCTGTTTGGCTTCCCGCCGATTGGCCTTACGCTCACCGTGCCGCCGGAAAAGGAGCGCGATATCGCGGCGCTGGCGGACGCGTACAGCCTGCCGGTATACGACCTGGGCGAAACCGGCGGCGAAACGCTGAGTGTCGCTGTTGCCGGTGAAACTAAGCCCGCAATCTCCTTTCCTGCATCTGCTCTCGCAGCCATCCACAACGAGTCTCTCCCCTATTGGATGGGGACGTAACCGGGTGCAGCCGTCTATCCAGACGGCTGACCATCGTTCGTGCCAGCTGGATAGCTGGCACCACCCATTTGATTGTTCTTCCTTGCACCCGCTACCGGTCTTGCGCATTAAGGGCGGGGTCTCCGCGCCCCGCCGATCTTCGGATGACAGGTCCCCCATTTATAGAGTCGCGGCTTTCCAGCCGCGATAATGTCGGCGACGAATCGGGGTTGGGAAATTTACCCGCCGATGTGGAGGGCCCCGACTCTAGGAATGTGGCGTCTCCTGTAGGGGCACGGCACGCCGTGCCCTTCAGTACAGGCAGTGATACGCTGGCAATTCGTGAAGTAGCACAACAGGCTGCCGAAGAACGCGCTCGGCTGTACACTTCCCTTCCCCCTCTATCCTATCTTTTAATATTACTATTGAGAGCAACTTTATTGAAAAGCGCTCCCATCGCGGCTAGACTGTTAGCAGCCCATGGAGACTACCAAGGCGCGCTGCTCGGTCACGCTCGAAGAAGTGGAGGCGGCGCTGCGCGACATTTTGTTCGGCTCCGACCAGCTCGTGCTGGACTACGTGCGCGAGGTGGCGCAGGGCGTGGGCAAGCGGCTTCGGCCGCAGCTTCTTATCATGTTCGCCGACCTGCTGGGCAATCCAGACGCGCGCACGGTGACCAACACCGCGGCGTGCTGCGAGCTTTTGCACACCGCGTCGCTCATCCACGACGATGTAATCGACGAGGCGGAGACGCGCCGGGGCCTGGCAACTCTCAGCAGCCGCTACGGAAACGAGATCGCGGTCATCACCGGCGATTACATACTCGCGCTGGCGTTCCAGCGGCTGACGCGCATCCGCGATTTCACCATCCTGGAGCTTACGATGGCGGCGAGCAAGCAGCTCGGGCTCGGCGTCATCGAGGAAGTGCGCCACCGCAACCGCCTGGACCTTCCGGAGGAGCATTACTTCGAGATAATCCGCTACAAGACTGGCGCGCTGTTCGCGCTGGTGTGCGAGGGCGGGGCGTATCTCGGCGGCGCGGACGAAGCGGCGATGGCTCTGGCGCGAGAGTTCGGAACGAGCTTCGGCGTGGGCTTCCAGGTGGTGGACGACCTGCTGGACGTGACGCTGACTGAAAACGAAACAGGCAAGCCGACGTTTAAGGACCTGCAGGAAGGGCGCATCACGCTGCCCATCATCCACGCTGTTTCGGTGGATGCAGAAAAGACCAGCGACCTGGTTGCGGCGTTCCAGCGTGAGCACTCGGACGACACCGCCGCACGGGTGCGCGAATGGCTGGTTGAGAGCGGCGCGCTGGCATACGCGGTGGGCAAAGCCGACGGGCTATTCGCTCAGGCAGGAGAGGAACTGGAGCGCCTGCTGCCTGCGTGCGGCCGTCCTCAATTCGCCGCAGGAATTACCGACGCGATAGCTCAGGTTACAGACTCTGTGCCCAAGTGGGTACACGGGAAGAGAGGATAAATGCTGCTTTGGCGCGTTCGCGGAGAATGCGGCTTGGAGCTTGCCGGTGGATAGCGCTGCGATAAGTGCACGATCACATGCACTGCGCACGCTTGCGCGCGCGGATCCTGTTTCATCACCCGACGATGCGCGCTCCGATTTCATTGATCCTGCAGTCGTGATGGAGCAGGCTTTCGCGTCGGGCTCGGTGCCAGCAAGGGCGCGGCCCGCGGTGCAGAATCTCGTGCTCACTACCGGACGCCACCTTTCGCTGCTGGACGGGCTGCTCGACTCGTATCTGGTGCGCGGCGGAATGCAGACGCTGCCGGTGACTGTACGAAGCGGACTGCGGCTGGGCGCGGCGGAGACGCTATTTGGGGACGCTCCGGTGTACGTCTGCGTGTCGTCGTGGGTGGAAGAGGTAAAGCTGCTGGCGGGGCCGAAGTTCGCCGGAGTCGCCAACGCCGTTTTGCGCAAGTTTGCAGGTATTGGCCTAGCGGCGCAAATCATTAAACCTGCCGAGGCTATGGCGCGATTGCCCGAAGCACCCGCGCTCGTGGCCTGCGCGCGCGGCCTGGCGAGTGACGCAGGCGAGTGGATTTCCGCGCTGCAGGGCGCATCGGACGCGCGTCTGGCGGTTGTCGCGTCGCATCCCGAATGGCTGGTTGCGGACTGGCGCACACGCTTCAGCGAGCAGGCACTTGAAATGTTCTCGGCAGCCCAGCGCCCGCATCGCCAGGCGCTGAGGTGGGACTGGCGTATGCTGGAGCGCAAGTTCACTCCCGCCGAAGCCGAGTTCGCGCTGCACCTGGAGAAGCTGGCACCGCAGGTGGAGTTTATGGGCGATAAGTACGCGCTCATGCCCACCGGAGCAGCGCAGATCCTACGAAGCGCGTTTGATGCTGGACTGGTGTCGCTGCAGGGCGTTGCCAGCCAGGCGGTCATCCGGCGCTTTCCGCCACCGGCCGATGGGATGGTGCTGGACGCTTGCGCGGGCGTGGGCGTTAAAGCGGTGCTGATTGCGTTGCTTGCCGGCGGCCCGGAGCGGCTGGTGGCGACGGACATCGTGGCTGATAAGCTAAACGAGCTTGCGGCAAACTTCGAGCGCATCGGTTTGCCGCCGCCGCGCTCGTTTGCCTGCGATATGACCGACCGCGAAGTCGCCTCTGAGCTGCGCAGCGCGTTTGGCGCGGGCTTTGCGCGCATCTACATTGACGCTCCGTGCAGCGGCACCGGCACGCTGGGGCGGTTGCCGTTTAAGCGTTACGGCCTGAGCGAGCGCGCGGCGGTGGAAATGGCGGTGAAGCAGCAGGCGCTCATCGCAACGTGCCGCACGCTGCTTGCCGAAGGCGGCGATATCATCTACATCACGTGCAGCCTGCAGCGCGAGGAAAACGAAGGCGTGGTTGCCGCCTCCGAGGAGCTGGGATTTCGCTGTGAAGAACCCTTCTGGACGACTCTTCCAACCGAGGACTACCTTGAAGGGATGTTCGCCGCAAGGCTCGCCGGGCAGTAGCCTTCCGGTGTTGCAGCGCCCCTTTAACGGTGCTAGAATGCCAGCGCCCAGGTGATTCCAACCAAGTCCGGCGCTGCAAGTGTCGGCGTTGGTGCGAGGACACACTCCAAACAGATGACAGAACCTAAGCCAAACGAGATTGTCTTCAAGAAACGCCTGTCGGAAAACACCTTGCGAATCGAAGTCGTGGCCCCGCTGATTGCGAAGAAGGCGCAGCCGGGCCAGTTCGTGATAATCCGCGTGCATTCGCGCGGCGAACGCATACCGCTGACCATCGCCGACGCGGACGCCGAACGGGGCGTCATCACGCTGATATACCAGGAGGTTGGCAAGAGCACCTATGCGCTTGGTGAGCTCGAAAAGGGCGAATTCCTGCACGACGTGGTCGGCCCGCTCGGCCACGCGACGCCGATTGAGAAGTACGGTAATGCGATTATCGTCGCGGGCGGACTGGGCACGGCGGAAATGTACCCCATTGCGCGGGCATTGCGTGCCGCAGGCAACCACGTGATAACTATTGTCGGCGCGCGGCGCAAGGACCTGCTCGTAATGGTGGAGGAGATGGAGAGCGTCTCCGACGAGATCATCGTCACCACGGACGACGGCAGCTTCGGGCGTAAGGGCGTGGTCACGGTGCCGCTCAAGGAGCTGGTCGAGGAGGGCCGGGCGGACTTCGTGATTACCTGCGGGCCGACGATAATGATGAAGTTCGTCGCCGAAGCCACGCGCGAAGCCGGCGTACCAACGCTCGCCAGCTTGAACCCGATTATGGTGGACGGCACCGGCATGTGCGGCGCCTGCCGGGTCAGCATCGGCGGAAAGACGCGGTTCGCGTGTGTTGACGGCCCCGACTTCAACGCGCACGAAGTGGACTTCGAGGAACTTATGATGCGCCAGAAGACCTTCTGTGACTTCGAGCGCAAATCGCTTGACTTATGGCTCGAGGAGCACCCGGAACGGGCGCAGTCGGGCGGCTAGTTAATCCCTGCGGTGGCGGTGAAATGACGGAAGAGCACAAGGGCAAGACTGCTGAAAATACCGAAACCTCCGAAAAGAAGAAGGAGAAGGTCGGCCCCGACGGCCTGACCAAGCGCGACCGCCTTAAGATTAAGCGGCACGCGATGCCGGAACAGGCGCCGGAGGAGCGCATCACGAATTTCCTGTCGGTTGTGCACGGCTACACGCTGGAAATGGCCTACGAGGAGGCGCAGCGCTGCCTGGACTGCCCCAGGCCTAAGTGCATTGACGGCTGCCCGGCGGAGGTTGACATCCCGGCGTTCATCATGGAGATACTCAAGGGCGACCTGGAGGAGTCCTACCGCATCCTCAAGGCCGACAATGCGCTGCCGGCGGTGTGCGGACGCGTCTGCCCGCAGGAGGAGCAGTGCGAGCTGACCTGCCTGCTGGCGAAGAAGGGGCCGGTGGCTATCGGGCGGCTGGAGCAGTTCGTTGCCGAATACATGCTCGATAAGTACGAAAAGGAGCCGCCGAAAGTCGAAAAGATAATTCCCACGAAGGAGAAGGTCGCCGTCATCGGCGCAGGGCCGGCGGGCATTACCGCGGCGGCGGATCTGGTGAAAATGGGCTACGAGGTGACCATTTTCGAAGCGCTGCACAAGCCTGGCGGCGTGCTCAACTACGGCATTCCCCCGTTCAGGATGCCGCGCCGCATCCTTGACGCCGAGCTCGGCTCGATCGAGCAGATGGGCGTTGACGTGCGCTGCAATATGGTTTTTGGCAAGACCATCACCCACGAAGAGCTGCTGGAGGACGGTTACAAGGCGTTCTTCCTCGGAACCGGCGCGGGCCTGCCGACGTTTATGGGTATCCCCGGCGAGAACGCCAACGGCGTGTACTCCGCAAACGAGTACCTCACGCGGGTGAACCTGATGGAGGCGTGGGACTTCCCCAACGCCGACACGCCGGTGTTCGTGGGCAAGAACGTCGTTACCACGGGCGCGGGCAACACCGCCATGGATTCTGCGCGCGTCTCGCGGCGCATGCCGGGCGTGGAGAAAAGCTACATCGTCTACCGCCGCACCCGCAACGAAGCCCCCGCGCGAAACGAAGAAATTGAGCACGCGGAGCAGGAAGGCATCATCTTCAAGTACCTCACGCAGCCCATCGAAATCCTGCGCGACGATAAAAACTGGATTACCGGAATGCGGTGCATAAAGATGGAGCTTGGCGAGCCGGACGACAGCGGCCGCAGGCGCCCCGTGCCCATACCCGACAGCGAGTTTGAGATCGAATGCGACACGCTGCTGGTCGCCATCGGCCAGCGCCCAAATCCCATCGCGATGCGCTCAATCCCGGGATTGGAGATATCCAAGTGGGGAACGATAGTCGTGGACGACGAGACGATGATGACGTCCGTGCCGGGCGTGTTCGCCGGCGGCGACGCCGTTGTAGGCGCGTCCACGGTGATTCTGGCCGTGGGCCACGGCAAGCAAGCCGCCCGCGCCGTCGATGCGTATCTTGCGGAGCAGCGGGGAGGAAGCTAGCCAGCGCAGAGCGAACAGCGGTCACGATGGTATAATCTGATTAGCTTGTGCGCCCAATGTGGGCGCAAGGAGGGTGGGACTCATGTCTCAAAGAAAGCCAACATTGCTCTGCGCAGTGTTGTTAGCTGCAACGCTGACGGTAATACTCGTGCTGATTTTCGGCGCATGCGGAAAGAATCGCGGGCAGGTGGTTCAGCTTCCGGTTACGCCACCAACGCAACAGGAGCAGGACAGCTCCGAGCAGGAAGATGGTGAGAGCGGTGGTGTGTTGCCGGGGGTAATGGCGCTGGACGGGTGCATCGCGGTGACGCGCGGCGTGTCGGAGGACGAGACCATCACCAGCCAGGGCTGGGAGGCGTATATCAACGATCAGACCGGCACGAATGGCACTTCCGGCCTGAACGTCGAGATGGAGGGGACGGCGCTGACGCTCAGGGCCTACGCGCCAGGCGAGTTTGCGTATGCAGTGTATGGGCAGGCTGTAGGCGCAGTCCTGAAGCCTTTGCAGACGCTGATTGACTCCGACCCCTGCGCCTTCGGCGGCGGGCAGGATGACGACATACCGCTTTCATACTTCGTGGGCATTGCCGACTACAGCGTCGGTTCCTGGCGCTGGTTCGGGCCGTTTGGCGATGTGGACGTTGTGGTGACGGTTAACTCGGAGACGCTGCGTAGCCGCTTCAAGTCGCCGAGTGATAACTACTATCTGTGCGTGCTGGCGAGCAATGGCAGCAAGGCTGCAAGCGCGCTGCCGGATGAGGGGTTGGTGGCAGAATTCCCGATTGAGCGTTCATACCGCACAGCTTCGAACGGTAACGAAGATCCTGGTGGCCTAAAGGTTAAGGAAATCGTCACGTGGGTACGGGAGCACCTGTACACGGAGCCTGCAGTAGTGACAGGTCTTTCGACGAGCACGTCCACG
>JAUWGS010000034.1 GCA_030606285.1 Planctomycetales bacterium
GCGGACTGGGGCCTCGGGCGCATCTGTAGGGCGGTCATTTATGGCCGCCGATGTTTCTTCACCTGAAGAGGCGGCGGGGGTAAACCCCCGCCCTACAGGGGATTCGCGCATTTCTGAACCATCACACATACTTGAAAGGGCTGATTCCTACCCTCCACTTACTATTATAGCACTTTCTGACAAAAAGCGGACACCATTTTGGCGGGAATTTTAGATTTTACCTATAGGGCGGCCTAGGATGGTGGGGCACAAGACCCCACCCTACAGAAGAACGCTACGCGGCGGATTGGGTGAGCTGGGGGGAATCACGGGCGGGACCCTCCACAGGCGGGCAAGCGCCCGCGCCACCAGTAAGCGCCCGCGCCATCAACAAACAAACCGGACGCGCAGTACGCCTTGGCGCATAAATCTCCACGCTGCGCGATTAAGGTGTGGTGGCCTGGAGACCCCCACTCCGATCTTTACAAGCGTCCTTGCCGCTGGCAGCACGCCCTACAGCGGGATGTTGCCGTGCTTGCGGTGGGGGCGCTCCTCGACTTTGGACATCAGCATTTCCAATCCGGCGATAAGCTTGGGGCGCGTGTCGCGCGGGTCGATGACGTCGTCGATGTACCCGCGCTCGGCCGCGACGTAGGGGTGCATAAACTGGCGGGTGTACTCGTTAATGAGTTCGGTGCGCTTCTTCTCCACGGCCGCGGCGGCCTTCTTCTCGTCTTTGATGCCCCTGGCGGCTTCGGCAAGGTCGCGGCGCCGGGTGACGTTCACCGCGCCCTGCGCGCCCATCACCGCAATCTCCGCCGTGGGCCACGCGATGTTGTAATCGCCGTGCACGTGCCGGCTGCTCATCACACAATATGCGCCGCCGTAGCTCTTGCGGGTGATGACCAAAAGCTTCGGCACGGTGGCTTCGCAGTAGGCGTAGAGCATCTTTGCGCCGTGCTTTATCACGCCGCCCCATTCCTGGTTGGTGCCGGGCAGGAAGCCGGGGACGTCCTCAAACGTGACCAGCGGGATGTTGAAGCAATCGCAGAAGCGGATGAAGCGCGCGCCCTTGATGGACGAGTCGATGTCCAGCGTTCCCGCCAGCTCGCGGGGCTGGTTCGCCACCACTCCCACCACGTGCCCGTTGAGGCGGGAGAAGCCGACGATGAGGTTCGGCGCGTACAGCGCGTGGACTTCGTAGAAGCTGTCGCGGTCCGCGACCATTCGGATGATGTCTCGCATATCGTAGGGCTTGTTGGGATCATCCGGGATGGCGGTAGCCAGCTTTTCGTCGCGCCGGTCCGCAGCATCAAGCGGACGCTGGTAAGGCGGGTCTTCCGCATTGCTGCCGGGCAGGTATGAAAGCAGATGGCGTATCTGCTTCAGACAATCAAGCTCGTTCTCCGTAGCGAAGTGGGCGACGCCGGACTTCTGGTTGTGCGCCAGGGCACCGCCGAGCTCCTCGAACGTGACCTCCTCGTTCAGCACCGCCTTGATGACATCGGGGCCAGTAAGAAACATGAAGCTGGTCTTGCGCACCATAAAGACGAAATCGCTTAGCGCGGGGGAGTACACCGCGCCGCCGGCGCAGGGCCCCATAATCGCGGAAATCTGAGGCACCACGCCGCTCACCTGCACGTTGCGCCAGAAGATGTCGGCATAGCCCGCAAGGCTCACCACGCCTTCCTGTATCCGCGCGCCTCCGGAGTCGTTCAAGCCCACCATCGGCACGCCGACTTTCACCGCCAGATCCATCATCTTGCAGATCTTGGATGCGTGGCGTTCGCCCAGGCTGCCGCCCATCACGGTGAAGTCCTGCGCGAAGACGGCAACGCGGCGACCGTCCACCTTCCCGAAGCCCGTGACAACGCCGTCGCCGTATATCTTGGCGGTCGGGCTGGCGGAGAACTGGTCCACTTCCTGGAAGCTGCCCTCGTCCAGCAGGATGCTAAGGCGCTCGCGCGCGGTGAGCTTGCCCTTCTCGTGCTGCTTTGCGATGTGCTCCTCACCGCCGCCTTCCAGCGCCTTGACCCGCAGCTCCTTGAGCAGCAGGATGCGCCCTTCGGTGGACTTGGCGGCTATTTCCTTGACAACCGATCCCTTGCGGGCACCGGCCTTGGGTCTTACGACCTTCTTTTCCCTGGCAGGTTTTCCTTTGGACCTGGTTTTGCTCATATGAGTTCCTCGTTTGGCTGCTTAAACTCAGTGAGTATGCCTGCGGCGCTTTCGGGATGGACGAAAAAGTAGCGGTAGCCGCTGCCCTGGCGCACCCCGTCGGACAGCAACCGCACGCCATTATCCCGCAAGCGCGCGAAAAGACCCTCTATATCCTCGGTGCGAAAGCAGAGGTGATGCACGCCCTGACCGCGCTTCGCCAGAAAACCGCTGATTGGCGAGTCTTCGGACATCGGCTCCATAAGCTCGATCGCCATACCTTCTAACTCGAGTTCGGCGATGCGAACCTTCTCCGCCGGAACTTCGCGCGAACGGATGTCTTCCGGCGCAATGCCGATGAGCGCTGAGAACACCTGAACGCTGTCGGTCAGGCGGTTAACCGCGATGCCTATGTGGTCAAGCTGCATCCCCATTCCGCGAGGGATTATGTTAGCACAGAGGGCTAGTCGCACTCCTCCAGGCACGCGGCGAAGCGCCCAACCACCTGCCGTATTTCGTCCTCGCTGATAATCAGCGGCGGCTCGATCCGTATGACGGCCGGGTTGTTGATGGTGTGCGCGGTCAGAACGTCCTTTGAGAAGAGATTCTTCGCCACGGAAACCGCGTCCTGTTCCCGAACGAACTCCACGCCGATGAGCAGCCCGATGCCCCGCACCTCGGCGATGAGATGCTTATGCGGCTCGACAGCTTCGCGCAGCAGGCGTACGAACAACTCGCCCTTCGCTGTAGCCTGCTCGATGACACCGTCGCGCTGCATTACTTCAATGGCCGCCAGGGCGCAGGCGCAGGCGGGCGCGCTACCGCCGAAGGTGTTGGTAACCCACCAGGGGTTTTCCTCCAGACGGTGCCAGGCGCGCTCGTTACCGTGGACGGCGCTTATCGGGTATATGCCGCCACCGAGCGCCTTGCCCAGCGTCATCATATCGGCCTCCACACCCCAGTGCTGCGCGCCGAACCACTTGCCGGTGCGCCCGAAGCCGGTCTGCACTTCGTCGAAATGCATCAGCGCCCCGTGCTTGTCGCACAGCTCGCGCACGCCTTTCAAGTAGCCGTCGGAAGGAATGTTGATGCCGCCCTCGCCCTGCACCGGTTCCAGTATGACCGACGCAATCTCATCGCTCATTGCGGCTTCGAGCGACTCCAGGTCGTCCCACAGCACCTCGATGAATCCGGGAACCAGGGGCTCGAAGGGCTTGCGGATGGACTCGCGGTTGGTGGCCGACAGCGCGCCCATCGTCTTGCCGTGAAAGCTGTTGCTCATCGTAATGTGCTTGTGGCGCCCGGTGGAAACGCGCGCGATTTTGATGGCTGCGTCGTTACTCTCGCCGCCGCCGGAATGGTAGTAGGTGTACTTCATATCACCCGGCGAAAGCTCCGCCAGCTGCTTTGCCAGCTCCGCCTGGAATGGGCTTAGCAGCTCCTGCGAGTACATCCCGATGCGCTCGTAGACTTTCATCACCGCCGCGATGACTTCGGGCGCGCGGTGCCCGAGAACATAGACGCCGTAGCCACCCAGACAGTCGATGAAGCGGCGCCCGTGGATGTCCATCATCGTTGCGCCGGTGCCGCTCCACTCGATCGCCTTGCTGTCACTGCTCTTTTTATACTTCAGGAAGCCGGGATTTAAGTGCTTGCCGTAATACTCGGTGGTGCGGTCGATTATCGCCTGTTTTTCCTCCGCCGTTAGATCCTGCTTCAGCAGTAGATTCCACATATGTGTCTCCTAGTAGGGTCGTTCCCGAGAGCATCGCATCATAGCAAAAGGCACGGCTTCTGATAACCCCCGCAGAGCGCAGTCGTCAGTCCCGCCGTCGCTGGAGCTAGGGCAGGCAAGCATCAGCTTTCAGTCATCAGTTGGAGACAGCGTTGTATCGCTGGTATAATGGCCTTAGCAAGTGCGCTCGGATAGGGCGCGAGGAGATGGGGACTCAATGGGGCCCAGAGAGCCAATCGTGACCTACAAAGTCGTCAGAGCGACAACGCTGACACTCGTCGTGTTTCTTCTCATATCTGCTGCCTGCGGAAAGCAACGCGGGAACGTTATTCAACTGCCGCTAACGCAACCTGAAACCGCGCAGCCTGCCGAAAACCAGCAGTCCACGGATGGCGGGGTGTTGCCGGGGGTAATGGCGCTGGACGGGTGCATCGCGGTGACGCGCGGCGTGTCGGAGGACGAGACCATCACCAGCCAGGGCTGGGAGGCGTATATCAACGATCAGACCGGCACCAACGGCACCTCCGGGCTGAACGTCGAGATGGAGGGGACGGCGCTTACGCTCAGAGCCTACGCACCGGGCGAGTACGCGTATGCAGTGTATGGGCAAAGGATAGAGGGGACGCCAAAGCCCTTGCAGACGCTGATTGACAGCGAGGTCTGCGCGTTCGGCGGGGGTCAGGACGACGATATACCGCTTAGCTATTTCGTAGGCGCGGCTGACTACTCGCTAGGTTCCTGGCGCTGGTTCGGGCCGTTTGGCGAAGAAGACGTGATAGTGACGGTGAACTCGGAAACGCTGCGCAGCCGCTTCAAGTCGCCCAACGGGAACTTCTACCTTTGCGTGCTGGCAAGCAATGGCAGCAAGGCTGCGAACGCGCTGCCCGACGGGGGGCTGGTGGCAGACTTCCCCATTGAGCGTTCATACCGCACAGCTTCGAACGGTAACGAAGATCCTGGTGGCCTAAAGGTTAAGGAAATCGTCACGTGGGTACGGGAGCACCTGTACACGGAGCCTGCAGTAGTGACAGGTCTTTCGACGAGCACGTCCACG
>JAUWGS010000010.1 GCA_030606285.1 Planctomycetales bacterium
GCGGACTGGGGCCTCGGGCGCATCTGTAGGGCGGTCATTTATGGCCGCCGATGTTTCTTCACCTGAAGAGGCGGCGGGGGTAAACCCCCGCCCTACAGGGGATTCGCGCATTTCTGAACCATCACACATACTTGAAAGGGCCGATTCCTACCCTCCACTTACTATTATAGCAGGTTCTGACAAAAAGCGGACACTGTTTTGGGAGGAATTTTGGATTTTACCTGTACGGCGGCCACCCGTGGGCCGCCGTCCCCCGATTTCACGTTATGAAGATGGCGGGGCACACCCTCCGGCACCTGCGGCGTGGCGGGTAAAGGTCCCCGCCCTACAGAAGATGAAGAGCCGGGCTGGTAAGACCCCGCCCCGCCATAGGCGGGCAAGCCTATAGGGGGAATCCACAGAAATCCTCTATTCCGAACACCTACCCCACCGAATCCTTCTGTATAATGGTGGCGGCGAATATGGGCTTCCCACGATCTCAGCGGTCAACGAAGAATGCGCCCGGTGGAGGCGCTGCACCTATTCGCCTGCGCAGGCGGCTGTTTCGCGTGGTGGACTACTACATATTCTCCGAAGCGTTTCAGCTCTACGCCATCGGCTTCTTCGGCTTTTTAGCCTTCCTCGTCATCAACCAGCTATTCCTCGAAGGCGACCGGTTGCTCAACCCCAATTTCCCGGCACGCGAAATCCTACGCCTTATCGTGCTCAACATCCCCTACTTCATCACCATGGCGATACCCGTTGCGGTGCTCTTCGGCACGATGATGAGCATGGGGCGGCTATCCAAGGACAACGAGATCGAAGCGATGTTTACCAACGGCATCCACCTCGTGCGACTGTACCTGCCGTTCTTAGTGCTGTCGCTGATGAACGTTATCGTCGTGTTTGTGGTAAACGAATCGCTCGTACCGCGCGCGGGCGCCGCAGCCGAATTAATCTATAAAAAATACCCGTACCTGCGCGAGCAGCAGGAAACCGAAGTCGACCCCATCATCGTCAAGCTGCCGAACGGCGCGTTCTTCGCGTCCTCGTTCGTGGACAAGAACACCGGCAGCGCCTTCTACGCGGTCTACGACACGCTCACAATGACGTCGCCGGAAGACGTGGAGGGCGAGTTTCCGCTGCCGCTCACGCCGCCCGGCGAAGCCCCATCGGGCGCACCGCAGGGGATTATGCCTAAAGCCCATATAACGGAGTCCGAAACCGGCTCCGAAGGCGCGCTACCGCGTGCGGGAGATCCCGAAGAAACGACGCCAACCGCGCGGTTGCGCACCGGCGAGCTGGCACCGGAGACTGAAGGCGCACCGGATGCGCCGCAAGATACAGGCAATGATGGCATGCTTTCCGTGACCGCGGAAGGCGCAAAACCACCGCAGCCGATTAGACAACTGTTCCTCGCCGCCAACGGGCAGATAACCGAGCAGATGCTGGGCGTTTCGCAGCCGTTCATCTACAACGTCGGCGTCGACGGGCTGATCGCCGACCGCGACGAGCGCTCGCATATGTCGCTACGGCTCGGCATTCCGCTCAAGGACGTCTTCACCGACATCAAGACGCCGGAGGAGCTTTCGCGCGAGGAGTTGCAGCGTCAGACCGAGGTGAAGCGCCAGCTCGGCGTAAACCCGGCGAAGGACTCCACGGACTTCTACCTTAAGTTCTCGATTCCGTTCGCGTGCCTGTTCCTTTCGCTGGTGGCGATGCCGCTTGCGCTTCGGGCGCCGCGCGAGGAGCGCTTGCTGGGCCTGGTAATAACGTTTTTGCTCGTGATGAGCTATTACACGATTTATTACGTAGCGAAGCTGATGGGATATAACGAAATCGTGCCGCCTGTTTTCGCCGCGTGGATGCAGAACCTGGTGTTTGCGGGAATCGCGGTGTTCATATTCGCGGTGAGCCGGAAATGAGATTCTGGCCGTTCAAATCGCGCACGCCGGTCGCCGACAAAATCCTCGGCGGGAAGCGGACGCGCCCGCGACTCCCCAAATGGAAGCCGCCCCGCATCGCACCCGGCTTCGTAGCCACAGCGTTCAGGGCTGTCACCGACTGGATGTTCCGCATCCGCTGGAAGCTGCTGACCATCGAGCGCTACATCTTCAGCGAGGTCTGGACGCACTTTCTGCTCGGCGTGCTGGGATTTACGTTTTTCATGATCATCACGTCCATATTCACGCTGGGCGATAAGATTTTCGGCAAGCACATCCCGATTTTCACCGTGCTGAAGGTGCTGCTGCTCTCGACGCCGGCGTATCTCGTGCTGGCGATACCGGTGGCGTGCCTGTTCGCCACGCTGATGGCGATGAACCGGCTCTCGCGCGACAACGAGCTTACGGCGCTGTACACCAACGGCGTGTCGCTGTACCGCGTGTTTCTGCCGTTTTTGGCGCTGGGCGTTTTCGCGGCGATGGGGTCTTATTACATTTACGAAAGCGTCGTGCCGCCCAACAACAAAGAGTTCAAGAACACGCTGGTGATTTTCTGGGAGAGCCAGGTCACCGACTTCATCAAGCCGCAGATGGTGATTAAGGCGCCGGAGAAGAAGTACTTTTACATCGACGAGGTGAACAAGGAGCTCGGCACGATGACCGGCATCCGGCTCTACGACTACGGCGAGGGGCGCAGCTTCCCCCGCGTGTTCCTGGCCGACGACGCGCGGATGATCGAGGGATTCTTGGTGCTCAACAACGTGCGGGTCTACGAGCCGCAGGCGCGCAACGGGGCGTCGATGGTCTCCGCCGTGACGCCGACGACAAAGGTTGACATTGCGCGCAAGATCCGCGAGTTTTACGCCGAGGACGCGCCGCAGGAGCTTGCCGTACGCGAGTTGCGCCTGCGCGTGGAGGAGCGCCGCCGGCAAATCGCCGCGCAGCAGCGCACGTCGCGCGTGCAGGAGCTGAAGTACTTCACCGACAACACCGAGTATTATTTTAAGTTCGCCATTCCATTTGCGAGCATCGTGCTGGTGCTGGTGGCGATGCCCATCAGCATTCGCGGGCCGCGCGAGGAGCGAAACATCGCGCTTATCTTAAGCTTCCTGCTCGTGATGGCGTATTACTCGCTGTTCTTCGCCTGCCGCACGCTGGGGTATCTGGGGCACATGCCGGGAATTCTGGCCGGCTGGATTCCCAACGCGTTTTTCTTCGTCGCCTCCATCTTCCTGTTTATCCGCGCGCGGAAGTAACAAACATTCTGCTAGAATTGTTATCGATGAGTGGAAGCAAGCCAGCGGGCTTCACTGTGATGGCAGCGTTTGTCATCGTTGTATTACTCGTCGCTGTAACTACCTGTCAGAAGAAGGTAGAGGATGAGCGGGTGGAGAAGGAGCCGCGGGCGGCGATGGTGCTAGACGAGGAAGCGCTGGGGCTGGGCGTGAACCTGGGCGACAAGTCCGACAGCGAGCCGACGACCGATTACAAGTACGCGTTCAGCTACAAGGTCGGCGACGCGATTGCGGGGCCGGACGCGCCGGTCTTTAGCTACCTCTTCGGCGATTGCCTCGCGGTCACGTACATCTACCGCGACGACCTGTACGTCATTCAGGGCGTGATGGTGAACGCGTGGATGGACGAACTCTGCCCGCCGAATAAGCGGGTGGATCCGGAGAAGTACTTTTTTCGGCTGACGGCGCAGGCGAGCAAAGCTCAGCGGCTGTTCCCAAAGATTGCCACAGCGCGCGGCATCGGCATCGGGGATTCGGTCGCGGAAATTGAGGCGGCGTACGGGCCGCCCGACCAGGTGAACGACGCGGGCTGGTACGCCTACGAGGAGGGGTATTTCAAGCTCATATTTGCGCTCTATGACGGGCGCGTGGTGATGATTACGCTTATGTCCACGCTGGGCACGCCAAAGGTGCAGCGCACTATTGCGCGCTGCGGCAGCGGATGAGGATAAGATGCGCGCCCCGGGGTGGGCGCGGTGGAACAGAATATGGCGAGCGTGGTCAGATAAGTAGCTGCGGAAGCGGTATGGCTTCGGCCATAACCTTTTAGGGGGACGATAATGGCTGGGAAGACTGTTTTTCGCTTAGTGCAAATGTCGGTGATGCTGGCAGTTCTGCTGGTGCTGAGCACGTGCGGTGGGAAGAGCAAGGGCAACACGCCCAGCGTTCCGGGGATTGACGCGGCGCAAACGGATGCGCAAACACCGATTGAGATTCCACGCGACGAAACGCTGGCGGAGCTTGAGAGGATGGAATGCCCGGAGGGTGTGGAAGAAGCGTTGTTTGATGAGTTGAAGGATGCGCTGGTGGAGGCGCTGAAAAATTCCTGTAGGGCGGCCATTTATGGCCGCCGCGATTCTAGCCGGAAAGATGACGGCGGGGATGAATCCCCGCCCTACAGCGATTCATCCGTGGACGGCGACGGGCACAGCATGCTGTGCCCCTACAAGTCCGTGGCGACACCCCCTACCGGCGAAGCAAATCGGGTCAATGACCTCACCATCACCGATAATGGCGATGGGACGTTTACGCTTTCGTGGCATTATAAAAACCTCGGCGATTACGACCAGAACGGCACGGTCGGCATCTCCGACATCACGCCCCTGGCTATCCACTACGGCGAAGAAGTCGCTGAAGGCGACACCGAGCGCAATAGTATTCAAGCCGTAGTTGACGGCTCCAGAAACGACATTGTGGACATAGCCGACATCACGCCGGTTGCGATGAATTACGGAATCGAGTGCGTGACGTATTCCATCCGCAGCGCTTTATCCTACCCCGAAGACATTGAGGAGACCTCGGAGATTAACACGGCTCCGGTAGCGCTCGCGGAAGGCGACGACAGGAAGATTTTCAGTGTGGAACTTACCCTAAGCCCGCTTACGTACGTCGCGGTTGCGCCTGTTGACGCGGAGGGCGAATTCGGCGAGCTTTCCAATGCAGTTGAACTTCCACCTGAGCCTTACGACACATTTTCATTTGCCATTGTGGCCGATCCGCATATCGATGGGAACGTAGACCATGAGACAGCGTTGAGGATCGCTGTTCAGTGGATTATCGACAACAAAGAGAGCAGGGATATTGAACTCGTGTTTATTGTTGGTGATATCGCGTGGGGCGCTGCCGGAGAGCTTAGGAACTTACAGATCGCGAAGGAAATCCTGGACGCCCTGACTGACGCGGGCGTTCTCTACGTCCCCGTAATGGGCGATAACGAAGTTGCCGCCGGCAGCGAATTGGAGTTCAACGATGTCTTCGGCGTGCAGTACCAGTACCTTTCAGGCGTGCTTGAGAACTGGCAGAAGGCTGACGTGCCCGTAAGCGGCATGTACCTCCAGAATTTCTCCTTCGACCGTAAACTCGTTCACTTTGTGGGCGCGGATTTCGTATCGAGAGAAACCGGTGATGAAGGCGGAGAACTCCACGATTTCCCGGGAGGCTCGTGGCAGTGGTTCAAGAACGATATTACAAACAGCCCCAAGCTCAGGGAAGAAAACACAATCGTTCTGACGCACATTGGGATGTTTTGCACGGGAATTCCTGCTGTGGACGAGTTCCTTTTCACAGAAGATGAAATGGCCAAGGTAATCGGCTTTCTCGATGCTTACGGAGAGTACGTCGATTCCAACTATTCAGGGCACATCCATCAGAATTTGTATACGGTAGTACTGTCCGAATCCGGTACGCACCTCTACGATGTGTGGGTAACCGACGAGACCTGGTACGATACGGTCTGGCCGGAGATCGATGACCATGAAACAACCGTTAGAGTGGTCTCTGTGGATAGCACTGCTACTTCCTTTTCCTACACTCAGGATGTCGTGGACGCTGGGCTACAGGATTGAGCGAAGAAGGATAATATAGTGAAAGGGCAAGAGGATCGCAGGAATCGGGACGCATGCTTCGGCACGTTCTCCGAGGCTGTCTGACTCTGGAAGGAGTGACAGGGCAGGGAAACAAGAGAGTGAAATGACGGGCGGAGACGCCCGTCGCCCAGGGGGAAGGAACTGCCGCCTGGAAAGGCGGCGGATCCCCAAGGAGTGCGGAAGGGCGGCGCTGGTCAGCACCGCCTACTCATACCGCAGGCTTTCGACGGGGTAGAGGGTGGCGGCGCGGTAAGCACAGCCTACGGCAGATCAAAGCGCGCGATGCGGTTGGCGACGCCTTCGAGGATGAGCAGCGCGCCCGCCGTGCCGTCGTAGTAAAGCTCCTGCGGGCCCGCAAGGAATAGCTCCTCCTGCTCCAGCGAAAGCGGCGCGGGCAGCGGCCAGACGCCGACATCGTAGCCCTCCGGATCCAGCGCAAAGATTGCATCCTCATTGAAACTCGCCGCCAGCAGCGCGTCGTCGGTCAGCAGCATATCGGAGATGAACGTCTTGCCCGTGCCGATGCGGATGGGATTTGTGCGCCCGCGTTCAATCAGCCAGCTTTCGGTGCTAATCGCATACGCGCGCCCATTCACCAGGCTTCCCACGAGCAGCCGGCCGCGCTCCTCGTCGTAGAGCAGCGTGCCCGCGCCGACCACGCCGAGGCTCACGATCTTTTCATCGATGGCAGCGGAAATCTCTATGTGGCGGGATTCACGGGAAGCTTCGGCGGCAGTCGCGCTTGCGTCCTTAAATACTCCTCCTCCGGGACTCTTCTCTGGCAGAAGACCTGGACCGGAGGCAGCGGCGAGTATGCCTGGGCGGTTTCCGCTGACGGGAGCGGAAACATCTATGTGGCGGGAAATACCGAGACCTTCAGTGCAGGGGCTTACGACGTCTTCCTTCTCAAGTACTCTTCCGCCGGAGACCTTCTCTGGCAGAAGACCTGGGGCGGAGCCGAAGACGACGAGCCCTTCGCTCTTTCCTTGGATGGAAGCGGGAACATCTACGTGACGGGACGGACCGAAAGCTTCGGCACCGGGGATACCGATGTCTTCCTGCTCAAGTATTCCCCTTCCGGAGACCTCCTGACGCAGAGGACATGGGGCGGGAGCAGCGACGAGAGAGCTCGCTTCCTGTTCGCAGGTGGAAGCGGAATGCTCTACCTTGCGGGAGGCGCGGCGAACGTCTACGGTTCCTGGAGCACGCCAATCGGCACCACCAATGCGCCATCCGGAACGGAGGGCACTCCGATCGGAACCGAGACTACACCGAGCGGCACTGAAGGAACCCCTACTGGCATCGAAACCTTCCCCGCGGGAGTTGAAGACGACGGCGGTGGCGGCGGTGACGCCCTCGTAATGAAGATTGACCCATCGGGGTGGTAGTTGGTTTTTGGTTGTTGATTGTTGATTGTTCGTTATTCGTTGCTGCAAGGGCTTTAGGGTAGAATACTGTTGAGGTCACAGATAGTATGCGACAGGTGATTCTATATCCGGGCGAAGACGGGTGCTTTGTTGTGGAATGCCCAAGCCTTCCCGGCTGCGTCAGCCAGGGCAAGACTAAGCAAGAGGCTATCCAGAACATAAAGGAAGCCATCCACGCTTACATCGCGGCTCTTGCTGAAGACGGGCTGCCGGTTCCGGACGACAAGTTTGAGGCGATCGTACCCGCGATCGCCGAATGAGCCAGAGGCTCATAAATGACGAAACTGCCAAGAATATCGGGGCGTCAGTGCCGGAGAGCGCTGGAGCGGGAGGGTTTCTACTTTAAGCGGCAGGAGGGAAGTCACATTATCCTCAGAAGAGATGAGCCGTTTGCGCAACTGGTTGTGCCCGACCAGTAACTGGATTCGGGAACGCTTCGCGCCATACTGCGTCAAGCGGGAGTGGCGGCTGAAGAGTTTGTTAGACTTCTCAAGTGAGGGAGGCGCCACCACGCGCGGCGCGTGGCCGGAGGGCAGACAGCTGTCAGCCATCAGCTTTCAGTTCGGATGGGCCCTGTAGTGTGCGGTCTTGCCTGCCCGCCGAAGTCCCGCAATGCGAGACGAAGGAGGGTGCCGCACCTTTTTCAGGATGTCCCGCGAAACACCGCTGCTCCAAAGAAGGGAGCGGTGGAGCACGAGCCCCCATCCTACAGTGATTCGTCCCCAGAGAAGGATGTCACCGTATCCCGCGTTTTGCGGGCCGAATCTCGCGGCAGAGCCGCGTTTTCTGTGGTAAACTCTAGGACTTGCGCTCCTGCGGTACCGTGGGGCGCGAGTAGCTGAAAAAACTATGCCGAAACCGGTGGACAGACCGTCGCGTGAAGTTGAGAAGCACTTCAACTTCAACATTCTGAAGAAGCGCATGGCCGCGGTGAACTTGCGGACCGAGCGCAAGCTTCGGCCGCGAATCGTCCGCAAGATTGCGCTTTCCCTGGTAATCAGGCGCGTCTCGCTGGTCAACCTTGACCCCAAGGCTGAGTGCATCACCCAGCTCAACTGCACGGGCTTCCGCGGGCGAACCCGCGACCTCAATGCGTCGAACAAGGTGGTTATCCGCGTGGCGAAGGACCGCCGGCCGTTCATTTGCGGCAATATCGAAGACTTCCCAGAGCTGATATCGCTGTTTAGCAAGAACTACCGCACGCCCGCTTGCGCCGTGCTCCCCCTCACCTTCCAGGACGAACTGGTGGGAATTCTATGCCTGTCGGACCTCTCAGCAACGCAGCTGCAGGAGTTGAGCCAGCGCCTGGGCGAGCTGGAGTCGGTCTGCGAACAGATAGGGCAGCTGCTCTACCACTGGGAGTTCATACGCAGCGAGCATCCTGCCGCACCGGCCAGCAAAGACGAGCGCGCGAAATTCTTCATGTTGCTCGACGAGTTCGTCGAGAACATCAATCTCACCTGGGAAACCGAGAACACAGTCGGCGTCTACAGCAGGCTGCTGTCCGACATTCTCCCGCTGAAATTCTGGGGAATGATCTTCGACCCGCTCGACCGGGGGGAAGAGATCGTGGTGTGCCTGGCTGACAGGACGAGCGACCAGGAAGTTGAATGGCTTACATCCCATCTCATCCGCTCCTGGCCCAAGCGACCCAATTTGCAGAAATCGGAGATCTCGCACGTCCGCGTGCTCGGCGAAGACCTGCTGATTGAGGACAGCGCCGTGAGCCCCGACGAGGGGCAGCGCGTGGAGCTGGCGCCCATCTACCTGGACAACAATTTATTCGGGCTGGTTGGTATTGTGGTCCCGCAGACCTTCTCCGTAAGCGAGGACACGCGCCAGTTCATCAAGGTGCTCTCGCATCACCTCGGCACGCACATCAAGAAGAACTATTTGATGGCGGCCAACGAGGAGATGGACCACCTCGACCGCGTGACGGGTCTCTACAACCAGCGGCACTTCTTCACGGTTCTGGAGCGCGAGTTCGAGCGGTCGACGCGCTACAACGTGCCATTCTCCGTGCTGTTTTTGGACGTGGACCACTTCAAGGACATCAACGACACGTACGGGGTCGGGGAGGGACATAACGTGCTGCGCGAGATATCGCGGGTGCTAAAGGTGGCGTTGCGTTCCACGGACAACATCTCGCGCTACTCCGGCGAGCGCTTCGTAATCGCCTTGACGGAAACCGGCCTCCGGGAGGCGGAGCTGGTGGGCAACCGCATCCGCCGCCTTATAGCTAACCACTCCTTCTTCATCAGCGCAGAGAACCTCTTCGTCAAGGTGACAGCCAGCATCGGCGTGACGAGCTTCCTCGACCACCGGCCGCGAAGCGTGGCGCAGTTCATCGAGTTCGCGGACACGGCGCTGTACTTCGCCAAGCGCAACGGGCGCAACCAGGTCGTCTCCTACACCTATGTCATCAATTTGATGATGTCCGACGTGGACAGCCAGAGCTAGCTGCGGGCACTACACTTACTCAGTGGGCGTTATTCAGTGGCACGGGCGTCCCGCCAGTGATTCCACGAATTAAACCCGGAGTGGGGGTCTCCAGGTTTACCCGCCACGCCGAAGGCGCCGGAGGGCCACCACACCTTAATCGCGCGGCCTGGAGATTTACCCGCCTGTGGAGGGCCGGCGCGTCCAGTATGTGATTTTCTCTTATCTGAGGACTGATAGCTGACGACTGAAGACTGAAATAGCGGCGGGCGGAATCGAACCGCCGACTCAACGGTTATGAGCCGTTTGCTCTACCTCTGAGCTACGCCGCCACGAAGCGCAATTATAGAATACCACCGATTCAAGTCAAGAATGGGCTTCCCTGTAGGGCGGGGGCTCCGTCTTCGACCCTGAGGCTCAGACCCGAAGGGCGCCCCGCCATGTTTTCTCCCATCACCATTCCTGCCTTCTAAGCAGAAAGCCACAGGTCGGGGGGGAAGAGAGACGGGAGTTCCACAAATGACGGGGGGAGGTCGGAGACTTCGAACTTACGTACGGCTTGGTGCACTCTTAGTGAATCGGGACTTCACCTAACCATCAGAGCGAGCCCGTATAGAGGGTGTAGTCAAGCATGTCCTGCCCCTCAACTGCGAGCAACATCTCCCGAAGGCGAGTAACAGCCTCTGCTGACTCAAGAACATCCTCCGGGATCTCCCCGTAGACTGATTCAATCCAAGTTTGCAGGTCTGATGATTCCATTGTTCTCAGAAGGCTCCTCCGCAAATTATACCACTATCGGTTTGCCTGCCGTCTTTTCCAGCTCCAGCCTCATTGGAGTAAGATCGATGTGCTGACCGCATCTAGGACATGTGAGAACTGAGCCCTTCGGATAGCTCATCATCCCTTTTCTATGCTTGACGCCCTTCTTGAAATCCACTTGGACAGGTATAACAGCACCGCAGTTGTTGCACTGGACGTCAACGTCAGCGCTTTCTCCAGAAACAGGAGTTACCTGCTGGTGCACTGGAAGGAGTTGCCTGTATATATGGGATTTCGGGGTCTCATATAGCTTGAAAATGTTCGACCTTTCGAAGGTCATGTACAGCAGCACATAGTATCGCTCTATCGCTTCCCCAAGTTCACGTTCTGCGGTGAAGTCAGTGACGAGTAGCCTCATCTCAGTAAGGTCTTGCAGTTTGATACACCTGTCATGTGTCTTCCAGCGAGAATGGTCACAAAGTTGTTCAGCTATTTCACTCGCGCGAGATTCCTTCTCTGCTTCCGTGACTTCCCTGCCATCTGATGTATGCTTGACCCACTTCTGAAACTTGTAGTGGTGAAGCCAATCAGTAACTAGGTCTTTGGCGAAATCCAGACCATTCCTACAATGCTCCAAGTCGCCCGGGCTTACACCAGCCAAGATAGGAAAGTATGCGGCGTTCAACTTATTATTCGCATCGACCACCTCCTCCTTGATCTTCTGTACGCCATCAATGAGTGCTTGGGCTGAGATGATGTTGCCTCTGTGGGATACCTGTGCATCTATAGGACCGAGCGAAGATTCGTGGGACATCAGGATCTCGTCGCCAGACATCGCCAGAATCGTCCCAGCGCTCATAGCTCGACCAGGTATTATGAACCCAATGTCCCCGTATCGCCCTCTGAGCAATCTCACGATAGCTTCCACGGCTTCTGCTCTTCCGCCCTCGGTTACCAGCACGATGTCTAGCGCGCTCCCCTTCAGCTTCGCTAACTGGTCCTTGATAGGCAAGAGGTCGTCGTGGTCAATCATCCTCGGTACTTGCATTGGAAGCCTCTTGGTGCTTGCAGCAAAAACAAGGACATCCCGTTTCCTTATCTCCGCAATCCGCGACAACTTCTCCATCCTTTCCACGTCAAGCTGCTGGCTATTCATGCGCTTTTCGATGTATTCCGTGTAATAAGTCATATCCATTCCTCCTTTCACTCGTTCTCAAGGTGCGTGCTTCAGACTCTTCAGCTACATTCACATGCACGCAAGTTGCGGTGTAGCGTTTAATTCTACCAGACTCAAGTATAATTAACCTGTGGGGTCACTACAAGCCAATCTCATCTTCGAACCCGGAACCATCTACTGCGGAGACTGCAAAGACGTGCTTGCGCAGTTTCCGGAAGAATGCGTTGACCTAATCTACATCGACCCGCCGTTTCATTCGGGAAGAAGCTATGAGGTGCTTTGGGGAGACGTGCAGGAGAAGCACGCCTTTGAAGACAGATGGGGGGATGTCAAGCGCTACCTAGAGTATATGCGCCCGCACTCACGACACCTGTAGAGCGTCATTCCCCCTCCTCGAAATCCTCGAAGTCTAGTATTAGCTGTGCGGCTGTTATTGCGAAGTAATCTGCTTTCCACGTAGCTTCAAGTGGTGTAGGAGGAGGGTATCTTATTACGATGTCGAGAGACCTCAAATCCTTGATAGCTTCTCTAACATCTCGAACCATTCGATCGATGCGCCGCTTTGTATCGTATGCCCACTCCTTGAACATTTCTCTGTTCGCCTCGCTTACATCTTTGGCATTGTAGGCATTAGAGTATGTCGCAAGACTTTCAATCATATCCGGTCCCTCTCGTTCCATATATGTAACGGCTTCCCAATACTCAGACGTAGCCTCAGACTTGGCCTTTTCTACGGGGTCGGTGCACGATGTAGTCACTACTGAGACGATGCTTGAGGCAAGTAAGACGCAAAGCGATAGATGCAGTGGTGCTTTGAGTAACCTTCTCATTCGAGCCTCCATTTAGTGAGTTGTCGGAACCTTCTCAAGGCTTTTGACCCTACAGTCCACGGCCTAAGAGGTCGGCACCTCTATCTTATCCATAGCTTCACCTCTGCCCATTCATCTCCATCTTCACACCCTCAGGTTCCTGACCACCATTGCTGGCTGTAGGCAGAGGTCGCTTGAAGAAGAGACGGAAATCTGCCGAGCCATGCGCCGAAACTCTCATCGGGACAGCGGCTACCAACTCCCAACCGTCATTTCCAACATCCTTGAGGTCGCGAGGGGTCGGATAAACATCCTCTATCCGACCCACGTAATACTCCCACCGAACTGGCTGCGCGGTGTTTCCCGGGTCGCCAGTCGCTGGGAGATTAGAGCCTAACGATACCAGGATAAGCAACGAGACCAGAAGCACGATTATTACATTTGCCTGTCTCTTAGTCATTCCGTTGGATTCCTCCTTTCTAGTCGTGGTTCACGGGTCAAAAGCTCAATAACCGCCCATTCCTCCTGCCCATTGGGACGTCCGGACATCACTCACAGTAGCCCCGGCCTCTGGGCCGGTGCAAACTGCCGGGTGTCCAGTCTCAAGCGCGACGACAGAGCCTCTGCCAACGGCTATATTCCCGTC
The DNA here is from genome assembly GCA_030606285.1 of Planctomycetales bacterium. GTDB lineage: Bacteria > 4484-113 > 4484-113 > 4484-113 > 4484-113 > JAGGTK01. Next base: position 13,060 of record JAUWGS010000010.1, read on the forward strand.
AGCTTCCTTATAGCACTTGTTTCAAATCCTGTGAAGTCAGGTCCCCGCCCCGCCATAGGCGGGCAAGCCTACAGAAGGTGCGGCACGAGACCGCACCCTACAGCATCCCCCGGTCCAACAACCAAAAACCAGCAACCAACAACCATCACGGCCCAATTCCTTCACGGCACGCGCAGATTACTCTATAATCGTCTGGCGCAATGGGTCACCGCTATTCCACTAAGCTGTGGTTGCCACCGGCGTTGCTGCTGGCGTTTATGAGCTGTGCGCTGCTGCTGCTCGCGGCATCGCCGGGTGCTGCGCGCGCGGAGATGAGCGATGCGGCGCACATCGTGTTCAACGACGGAAGCCTGATCCTCGACTACGACTGGTGGGACGACGACGAGCTCGTGCTCTACACGGTGAATCCCTATGGCGCCATTATGTGGCTTCACAGGATTACGACCGGCGACCGCAAGAAGCTCATCTCGGCGACGGACCTCAGCCGGGTTCTGGGCAAGCACACCGACTGGGAGCGGCTCTCGTTCACCCTCTCGCCCCACCGGCGTTACATCTCGTTTTACATCCCGCCGTCCGGCCCGCTGGAAGCGCCATTCTTCAAAGTGGTGGACCTCGAAGCGCCCAGGATCCGCGCGTTCAGCTTCAGCAAGATGCCGTCAGATTTCGCCGTGGGCCACAGCGTGTGGGACAACACGGACAAGTACGTCTACGTTTCCGCGCAGGAGTTCAGCGCGCCCGAAAACGTCGTCAGCCTGGGGCGATTGAGCCTCGAGACCGGCGCGTTCCTACCGCTGGCACTCAAGGAACAGGTGGATCTGATAGACGACATGGCGTACGACCCGCAGAGCAACGCGATACTGATGGCTGCGCGCAGCTTTGGCGGCGAGTATCCGCGCGGGAACTTCCTGGTCAGGTACTCGCTGAGCGAGAACACAATTACGAGCATTCATGAAGCGTACCTGTACCGTGGCATCGAGGTCATCGAGACCGGCGAAGTGCTGGTCGCAGCGGTGGTCAAGGAAGCGTTCGGAGGCTCGTTCCCCGGATTCCTTATGGTGGACGAAACCTTCGATCTGCCCCAGACGCCCGATGAGGGCAAAGCCGCGCGGTACGTCTCGCGCATACTGCTCATCGGTACTGAGGGCGATCCGGAAGTCCTGCTAAACAGCCAGGATCGCGGCTTCGATTTCGAGCCGGCCCTGTCACCCGACAACGCTTACCTGGCCTTCCTGCGCATGTTCTACCGGCTACCGTACGCGGTGAGGGTGCGCACGCCGGTAAACGACGTCTTCTTGTGTTTGAAGGAACGGCACGGAGCGCAGGAATACGTCGTGATGCAGGGCGCGGAGAGCTACAAGTTCTCTCCCGGCGCACGCCTGCTCGCGGCCCGCTTCCGCGACCGGAGTTTCCTGACGCTCTTTGAGCTGCCGCAGTAGCTTGCGTGGCGCGCAGGCCGCGCTAGAACAGCGACCAGGTGTAGCTCAGGCCGCCCGCGATATCTTCCATGTCGATCAGGCCAACGTCCAGCGAAAGCCCCGACGCGGAGAACCGCGCGCCCAGATTGATGTACTTTTTCGTGCCCTCGGCGATGATTGAGAACTGCGGGTGAAGCTTCAGCTCGCCGCCGACGAGTAAACCGTCGCTGTAGAATCCTCCGCCGTAACCGGCATTAACCGACAGCCCGATCTGGCTGGACGCCAGCGGGCCCGACAGGTTGAAGCTCTTACTGACCAGCAGGTACGGCGTGATTTCCTGCTGGTCGAGCATGTCGACAACGCCGCCAACGAACGCGAACGGCTGGAGCGAGGATTCGTTGCTTATGATGAACTTTCCGTTCAGCAGCGTAGCGCCGCCGCTCGTGTCGCTGTCCATCGCAGAAACGCCGAACTCAAGCGCGGGAATGGGGCTGTAGCTGGCAGCGTACACGCTGGTTCCGCCATCGACTCCGTATTCTGCCAGCGCGCCGGACAGGTCGAAGAAATGCGCCGAAAACGCAAGGCCGGAGATGCCGTTGGCCTGGGCGTCGGGCGTCAGGATGAGACCGGAGGGTCCCAGGTAGCTCGGCATCGCAGGCGCGGCGAAACTCGCCGACAGCAGCACTGCACAAATGGTTAGAACACCCAGAAACAGCCTTCCTCTCATCTGATTCCCTCCGTACAGTTAGTTGATTCTACCGTCTCGGAGTGCAAAGTGTCAATAACTTGTTGATAACTCGGTGACTTTTCACGGAGTTCTGAGCTTCGTCAACTCAGATTCCCACCTTGTCAACAGCGGGTAAACGGGCGAATAGGATGGCCTACCCTCACGCTCTCGCGCTGAGCTGGAACGTGCGGCAAGCGAGCGCGCGGTTCGTTGATGGTGTGAGCAGACCTTTGCCGGGCGCTTTAGGCAAGGAATCAACACGGCCCCGCGCGTGGATAAACTGTTGAACCTGGGGATAACCACGCGTGGCGCGTGGCCTAAGTTCGCGTGGGAGTTCGCGGGTCACCCTACAGGCTATTCCCCTGGCTGCGGGCCCCTGTTTACTCGCTTCCCCCTCCTACGTCCCACTCCCTGCTCCCACGCCCCAATGTTGCATATGTCTCCGAACAGTGCAGGTAGAGGCTAGAAGTTCAGGTAGTAGGACCTTTGAAACCAGTCAGCGAGCTCGTCCAGTCCGCCAAGAGCGAAAACGCCGACAGCTACGACGATTACTATTATCCCCAGAAGACCGCCCAGCCCATACCAGAGATCTTCCTCCCGCTGGAATGCGTGGAAACTGGGCCAGCGCAGTCCTTTCCAGCGCATTCGCCGCGACCAATACCCCAGCAGGAGCACATATGCCGCAGTCAGCCAGCCTGCACCGATGTAGACGTATCCCGCCACAATGGACGGTTCCGCTCCGGGACCCTGCAGCGGAAGCTCCATATCCCAGGGACGATTCAGGAGAACAAGCCCGACGTGGAAGCAAATGAGCGCTATCGTCGGCGGACAGAAAAGGCAGGCAAGGGCCACCACAATGAAAGCCCACATCGGCAGTCCGAGCAGTGCGACCGGTATCAGCACAAGCGCCATAGGCAGAAGGAACGGCCAGGAGACGCGGTTTAACACGTACAGACCGCAAATGGTACCCAGAGAGTACCCACGAAGGAAATCCCTGTTTTCATCTGTAAGTGAGTGGACCATCTTCGTGATCAGCTGCTTCTCGCTGCCGGAGACGTCAGTTTCGGGGAGGAGATCCGTCAAGTACGCGGAATCCATGTTGTCGGCGTGTTTCCCGTAATCCCTGATAGAGTCGCTACCCCCATCCGCAGGCATTGCATGCGCATCCTCAGTGTCATCACGCTTTGCGGGACGGGTCGCGGCCCTGCTGCGCCTGCTTTCGAGGCGTTTCAGCTTCTCTCCCAGAAGTTCAAAGCCCGGTTTGCGCGGCGCATCTGCGCGACCATCCGCGCCGCCTTTCTCTGGGCGTTTGATCTCGTCCACCAGACTTTCACCTCGCGGCTATCTCAGATACCAGAACTCCGCGAACACAGCCAACAAGACAATCGGTGAGCCGACCACCAGCAGCAACACTCCCAGGCAGCCGGACTTCGCTTTAGGCTCCTTCTTCTCTGAGTCCAGAAGACCCTCCGTGCTCTCCTTGTATTCCTTTGTTTTCTTGGTGACACGCTGGGCGGCGTCCCACGGCTGGGGAGCGCCAGTGTCTTTGCGCTTGTACTGCTTGCGGTCAAAGTGGTTACCCGTCCCGACCTTGAGCGGCCTTCCGCTGTATTTGGAACTCTCTTCAGCAGCCCGTTCCTGTTCCGTCTTGGATAACTTCTTGATTACGCTTTCGTCAGGCGCGCGTATTGGTTTACGTCGTCTGGAACTGCCCCCCGGTTTTTGACGTTCTTCCACCTTCGACCTCCGAAACCTGCTTACTTTGGGTTGCCACAAGTATAGCACCGCAAAGGTATGCTTGAGAAGTGTGTTGGCAGCCGTTTGTCTCTATGGTAAACTAAACGTGATGGGCAAGGAAGGTATCGAGAAACTGTGTCGGCGTCTGGCGGTGGAGCGCGCCCGCACCTTGCGGACTATCGGCCGAGCGATAGAAGAAAACGATCTGCTGATGCCATCCGGCACGGATGACCTGAGTGTGATGGACATCCTTGAGCTCATAGCGACTTCAGACACGGAATTCACCAGCGACGCAGTTTTGCTAAAGGGGACCTCGCAAGTCGGCCCATTCCTGCACCCGCTGTACTTCATTCGCGTAGCGTCGGAAAGTCGGGGCAAGCTCCTGACCGAGCTTTCATCCATGACGGATGAAGACCTTGACCGGCCCTACCTCAGCACTGGCATGACCGTGCGTAAGGTCGTCGAAGAGCTTATCACCGACGAGTGCGAGCATCTGCGCCCGGCGCTGGAACGCTACATCGAATCAAAGGGTAACTAGCGGGGGCTCATTCAGTCCAGCCATCGGTATCGTGGACTCTTCCGCGCGTAACCACAGCCCTAAATGCGCCTGCTCCGCTGGAATTATCAGACCCGTCTCATAGTCCCTGCTTCTTCAGAAGATTCTGAAGGCGTTTGATTTCTTTATGGAAATCGACCTTCGGATAGTTCACTTTCGTATTGAAGCCAAGCTCTTCAAGCGTCGCGACAAGCGCGGCAACATCCTCTCTCCTCATCCGATATGTACCAATCTTGAATTCCCGCGGGCTGACGAAATCCTCCACAGGACCCGGGAGCTCCCCGGTGCTGTAGTAGCCTGCCAGGAGCGACTGCCGCTCTTCATACCTCGAAAGGTACGCGAGCGACTCGTCACTAAGCGAAGACCTGTCCTTGAAAACTTGTGTCAGCGAAAAGACGAACACACTCTCAGGCGGGCTCACGCCCAATTCAGCAGCTACCGCTCTCAGCCAGGCGAGGTTGATGACATTGCTATTTACCCATCCCGCATCGTATGGCATCCCGCGTTTCTCAGCAGTTGCCAGGCGACCTTGTCGGTCGACTTCTGTCAGCTCGCGCGTAGCAACACCTGACACCTCTGCGGGAATCGTCACCAGACGCATCGGTAAGCCCTCTTCTCCGTCGGGGGTCTCAGTAACAGGGAAGGCAAGAGTCAGCTCGACCTCGGTATTCACCAGGTCCTTCAACTCGAAACCTGCTTGACTGAGCTCCAGCGCTGTCTTTCGTCCCAGAAAGACCTGCGGCCTGTCCTCCGCCAATGGCGGCTCGCCGATCACACAGTCTTCGCACTTAAGATTCCGCCAGTAGGAAGGGCTGAAGTAGTTCGCGTGCGAAAAGAGAGCCTGCTCCTCCAAAAAAAGCCTTGCATGAAGCAACCATAAGAAATGCGTCTCAAACCCACAAGGCTGGCGAAACGAGCTACCAGGGAGCTTCTGGCACAACATCTCCTCAAGAGCCAGAACGCTGAAGCCTGTCTCGCCATCAGCGCGCCGCACGAATGGCATGGGTAGTGGTACAGACTCAGCAACCTGTTTCGATGGAGTAATGGTCACGTATATCGGCCAGAGCTTTGCGTTCCACTCGCTCTGTTCGGCAGCCTGCAGATGCCTTAGCCCCCCTGAGAGATATAGTGCTGCTATCAGCCCGATGGCGAGAATAGCACCCAGAGCGATTACGAAACGCCAACCGCTCACATATTGTCTCCGACCAGTCATCCGTACTCCCTGCTACATCATCAGCTCATCAAAGACCCCGTTGAGTATCAGAATGGGATGTTCTACCATCTCCAGTGAAAGCTGTTCCCCCTGGAAGCTACCGGACACAGTAACTTCATCGCCCGACCTTTCGATGTAAATGTCGTACACTACATCTTCACCATCAGTGTCGACAAGATGAGTTACTCCTTCGTCATAGGAGGTCGCAAAGGTATTGTCGTCAAGATTCTGATAAGGAAGGACTACGAAGGTGTCCTGTCGCAATCCAAAGAGCACCATCATATGGAACATTACGAGAGTTTGTGGCGGCGTGAGTTCCTCAAGTGAAGGATAATACTCGCTTCGCCTCTGAACAAGCACCTGGTAGTTGCTTAAGTCAAGCGGGTCATCCGGGTCGTCCGGCTCGAGACCACCATAGATGCTGCTCAGGATTCCGGCGACACTGACGTCATACTCATACTCCTCAAGTCCATACAATGCGTGGCAAAGTGCTTTATATTGGTCCCCGAAGCTGTTGAACTTTGCAGTGTCTTCTGGAGACATTATCCCGGTGGGTTCCCACCACCATTTACCCGGCCATGGGGGAGAGATGGGGTCAGGAATGAACCAGTGTTCGTGCGGGTCCAATATAGTTGGAAGCAGGAGCCAGGCACCATCAGTGTCTTGCCAATACGGCTCCCCCGGATCATACTGGCCGTTGCCGTTCTCATCGATATACAAACCGTCTTCTCCATGATCATTCAGCAGATGTGTGTCACCATTCTCGTCTACTAAATAATGGCTGCAGTAGTCCGGCGAGCCTTCTTCATCATCGTGAAAGATGTAACGTAACGTGATCTCTACCTTGCAGAAAGGAGGGAACCACGCTCGCGCGACTAGACCAGTACTCACAAGAAGCAGTGCCAACGCCAATACATACAGCAATTGCCATACTGGCTTTTTCATCGTTGAATCATCCTGTTGTTCAATCTTGCAGTAACATTATGTAATAGCTTACTGTTCATGTCAAATGGCAAAAGCTGTTGGAAGCCTACGCCAGGTTTTTGATGACGAATCCGCCGAAGGCGTCGTCGTCGCGCTCGAGCTCCAGTTTGCGCGCACCCGCAGTGGCGTAGGTCATCCCCGGCATCTCAAAGACGCTTCCGCACAGCGCCACAACCCAGCCGGGGCCGCCCGCGTAGCGAACTTTAGTTACCGTTATCGGCCTCCCTGTCGGGTCGCCGCGGTATTTCGCGTCATCGGTGATTGAATACTGCGTCTTGCTCATGCAAACGTTGAGCATGGGCTCGTGCAAAGCTTCAATGCACGCCATAGCCGAGTCAACGCCACGCCCGTACCGCACTTCCCCAGCGCGGTAGATCTCGCGGGCGACCATCTCGATGATGGCCTTGAGATTCATCGTGCGCGGGTACAGCAGACGGAAGTTCTTCGCGGTTTTTTCGTGGGTCTTGCTGATGGAGTCGAGGACGGTCTCGGCCAGCTCCTCGGCTCCCTTCGGGCCGTCGGCATAGCCTGAATGCACCGCGCAGGGCGCACCGATTTCATCCCGCACGTATCCGACAATCGCATCGATCTCGGCTTCAGTGTTGAAGCTGAAGCGGTTTACCGCGACGACGACCGGGATATTGTATTTGCGCAGGTTCTCCACGTGTATGCGTAGATTCCACATTCCGGCAAGACAGCCCTCCACGCTATCGGGGAAGCGAAAGAGCCGCTGCTCGCGCCTGGACTTGCCCGTCGGCTCCATGCCTCCCTGATATTTCAGGTCGCGCGTCGAGCAGACGATGACGGCACAGGATGGATGCCGTCCCGTTGTCCGGCAAACGATATCGAGGAACTTCTGCGCGCCGAGATCCGCTGCGAAGCCGCCTTCGGTGACCACGTAGTCGCAGGCCTTCACCGCCGTCTCCAGCGCCACCACCGACGAGTTGCCGTGCGCGATATTGGCGAACGGGCCGGTGTGGATGAAGACGCCGTTGCCGGCCAGAGTCTGCACGATGTTTGGGTTGAGCGCGTGCAGCAGTATTGCCAGCATCGCGCCGACCGCGTCGATCTTCTGCGCGGTTATTAGCTCCCCGCTGTTGTATTGGCCGATTGCGATGCGGCCCAGACGGCGGCGCAGGTCGTCGATGCCGGTCGCCAAGCCCAGCGTGGCCATCACTTCGCTCGCTGCCGTAATGACGTAGCGCGACTTCAGCCGCATATTCTCATCGATGTACTTCCCGGACGCCGACAGGCGGATCTGGCGAACGCTGCGGTCTACCATATCCACCGCACGCGGCCAGAAGAAGCGCTTCAGATTCACGCCGCGCCGGTTCTTACCCTCGTAGGCGTAAGCCATGCCCATGGCGAACAACAGGTTGTGCGCGGCACCGACGGCGTGGATGTCGCCCGTGAAGTGCATATTAATGTCTTCCATCGGGATGACCTGCGAGTAGCCGCCGCCCGCGGCGCCGCCCTTCATCCCCAGCACGGGGCCCATTGAAGGCTCGCGCAGCACAGCGGTGGCCTTCTGCTTCGGGCTGCCCTTGCGTCCCAGCACACGGTTGAGAGCGTCGGTGAGTACTATCGTTGTCAGCGTCTTGCCGCTGCCCTTCGGTGTGGGCGTCATCGCGGTGGTAATGATGATGTGCCCGTCGGGGCGGCGCTTGAGATGCCGCTGCACCTGCGTGCCATCAATCTTGGCGATGCGGTGACCGTAGGAGTAAAACTCCTCCGGATCGGTCGGCAGGCCCATGTCGCCAGCCACCTGCTCGATGGGCCGGGCTTGAGCGAGCGCATCGGCGGCTATCAAATAACTCGGCGGCGTAGGATGCTTGATTCTAATCATACGGATTCCCCTTGCTTGTAGTATTGTCCGCGGAATTCATTATAGAATATGAGCACTTCGTCCGATGGCATACACGGGAGGAATACTATGAACGACATAGACAATCAGGGAATGCCCACCCCCAGCGAGCTTCTGGCCCGGCAGTTTAAGTTCGCCCGCGACTCGACCATTACGCTGCTCGGTGAGTTCGACGAGGAGACCGCGCGCTGGCGCCCGACACCGCACAACAACAACGCGCTGTGGCTTGCCGGCCACCTGTTTATGGGCACCAGTGACTTCCGGCAGATGCTCGGGTGGCCCGAGCGGGAAGGCGGCCCCGAAGTTGACCAGGACTTCAACATGGGTGGCTTCTTTCACGAGGACAAGGACTACCCGTCCTTTGCCGCATTCGCCAACGCACTCATCGCTGAACGCGATGAGCTAGTTGAAGCCATCAAAGGAATGACCGCAGAAGACCTGGCCAAGCCAACGGAGGGGCCGCTGGCGGGTCTCTGTCCGCAGCACGTGGATTTGGTCTCGCTGATGATTGCGCACGAAAACCTCCACAACGGGCAGCTCTATTTCCTGCGCCGGGGACTGGGCAAGGAGCCCTTGATCAAGTAGGCCGTGAATTCCGAGCAACGGAAGAAGTCGCTTTTCTTCGACCGTCTGGCCGAGGAATGGGCCGGGCACGGCTACGACGCCGACGAAGTCCACCGCGTCATCGAACTCATCGAGCGCAGCGGCATCCAGCCCGGCTGGCGCATCCTGGAGCCGGGCTGCGGGCCGGGCCTGATAACGCCGCTGATTGCCGAGCGAGTGGGCTTTGACGGCTACGTCCTGGCGCTGGACATCAGCCCGGTGATGGTGAAGCACTGCAGGAAGCGCACGGATGAACTCCGGCAGGTGCAGGTTGAGCTGGGCGCGATTGAAGACCTGGAGGGCCACCGGGGTAAGTTTGACCTCGTCTTCTGCTTCAACTCGTTCCCGCACTTCTGCGACCGCGACCGGGCATTGCAGGTGGCCGCCGAGTGCCTACCGCTTCGCGGAAAGCTGGTGATAGCGCACAGCAACTCGCGGCAGCGGGTAAACGAGATCCATATGCGCGCCGGAGAGCCGGTGAAGCGCGACGTGCTGCCGGAGCCGCGCGCACTGCGAAGGCTAGTTGAATCGCACGGCTTCAAGGTGTTGGAGCTTCACGACGGCCACGACAGCTTCTTCCTCTCGGCAAAGAAGCGGTAAGGACGCCGGTATCCGATGCTATAATCACCGCGCCGGGAAGTGAACACTGGGGTAGGTTTCCCCCTCTAAAGTTTCGAGGGCTTTACCGATGAAAAGACACATCATCCGTCTGATGCTGGCGATATGCGGTCTGGCGATGGCGGTTGCACTCGCAGCCTGCCAGAGCGTCGGCCCGTCCGGAAAGGCAGTGAGCCGTACTGAGCCGGAGAAAACCGCCGAGGAGCTGCGCGAATCCGAGCACGGCCCCACCGAGGAACGTGCGCTGGTGACGCGTTTCGGCACGGAAATCTCTTTCCGGCAGTGCAAGGTCGTGTTCCCCACGGGCGCTTTCAGCGAGGACATTTATGTCGCAATTACCTTCCCCGAGGATGCGCCGGAAGGCACCGTCACCGAGTCCGCCTACAGCATTACTCCGGAAACCGTGCCTCTGGGCAAGCCGGCGTTGCTGTCCCTGCATTACTTCGACGACGACCTTGAAGCCGGCGAGGATGAAAACGACATCAAACTCGTCCGGCTCACAGAGGGCATATGGATGCCGGTCGGCGATTTTACGCTGGACATCTACAACAACATCGTCACCGCCGGCATTGACCGTCTGGGAGTATTTGCGCTGATGGTCATTGCGCCGCGCACGCCGCTCATAAACGATCCTCCCGTTGCCCGCATCTCGTACGAAATAATTCTGCCCGGTGAGGAAGAGGAGATGCCTGCAGAGGAGCCCACTGCGGAAGAAGAAGTTCCCGTAGAAACTGAAGAGGGAGATGTTGACGAAGTAATCGAAGAGCCCGTAAAGCCCGTAGAGCCGGAAGCCGAAGGACCGCTGGAGGCTCCAGCCGACGGCGTGCCGCTGGTCGCCAACCCGGTGCCGATCGGAGCCGAAGAGGAAGGACTGCCCGGAGAGGAGAATGCAGTTGAGGGGGAAGCGCCTGCACGTGCTGCGCCGGCTGAGGAACTGGATGATGCGAAGGCCGTCGAGCCGGAGGATACGGCTCAAAAGCAGCGCGAGAGTTTCCTGGTTGAGACTCCCGAGGAGCCAACGAAGCCTGAGCCGACGACCGGCGCAACCGTGGAGTTTTCGGGCGCGGAGTCATCCGACCCCGATGGAAAGATACTGCGCTACATCTGGGATTTCAATGCTGACGGCGTGGCTGACCGCGTATCCAGCACGCCCGAAGCCACACGTGAATATGATACTTACGGATCGTTTCTCACAATCCTGCAGGTCGAGGACGACGCGCAGCCGGTAGGCCGAGATGTAACATTTGCCGCATTTGAGATCCCGCGCGACCCGCTGGCTCCGAAACTGCCTTTCAAAGTGAATTCGGTGGCCTTCCCCGCGGAGGTGGAAAGCGGGGGCAAGGTCGTGCTCGGCGTGGCTGTTACAGGCGGGGAACCGCCCTACACCTTCGGCTGGACTTTCAGCGACGGCACCACCGCCGATGAGCAGGCGGTCATTCTCATTCCCGGCCGCAAAGGTGAACTCACGGGCAATCTAACCGTTACCGACTCGTCGGGCAGAACTGTCCAGCGGACTGTTTCGGCGGACATTATCTCAGCCCCGTCCGGCGTGGAGGGTAAGCCTGAGGTGAAGGTGCGCCCGAACCGGGTCTATCTTGACGTTCCTGGCAAGGTCCAGTTCGAAGCCACGGTGAGCGGCGCCCGCGAGCCGGTGACGCTGCTGGTGGACCCGGGCTTTGGCGAACCGCTGACTACGGAAGATAAGGCGTTCACACTAAGCTTCGCCAACGCCGGCTACTACATCGTGACCGTTACAGCCACAGACCGTGCAGGCCGTGGCGCCAAAACCTTCGTGCCTATTGCGGTGACAGCGGGCGAGACCGGGGATTCAGGCATCTACACCGGCGCAGGCAGATTATCCTTCGCCGTTGAATATGAAGAAAGCGGATGGACTGTGCGGTTCGAAGCGGCCGGTGCGGGCAAGAAAACGAAGCTGCACTGGGAATTCGGCGATGGGACTGCAAGTGATGAGCGCAGCCCGAAAAAGGCCTACGCGCGCGCTGACGAGTACCGCGTCCGGCTGACCGCAGACGACGGTTTCGAGCGCCGCTTCGCCGAACGGACTGTGCCGGTGGGCGGTGGAGAGCTGGCGGCGGCAATAGACCTTCCACCCGTCATGCGCGGAATGGTCCCCTTTGGGCTGACACCGCACGCTGTGGTTACGGGCGGCAAGTTCCCCCTGTTCTTCCGCTGGACGCTCGGAGAGCTTTTCAGTGAAGAGGAATATCCCGAGTTCGTGCTGGCAAAGCCCGGCTCCCACAAGCTTCAGCTTACGGTCGGCGATGCCAGCGGCGATACGTACGACACGTATCCTGTATCCGTGGAAGTAAGCAGGACTCCGAAGAAGTTCAGGTATCCGGTGGCGTACTTCGCGGCAGCCGAGGACGGGGAAGTCAGCGTGAAGCTGTCCGAATACGACGGAAGCAGTGAATGCGCATTCGTAATCGGCCCGGAGAATCCCACGGATGTCGCACTTGCGCCGCAGGGCACCGCAATCGCGCTTCTGGCCGACGGCGGATTTGTGGCGTACGACCTGGCCGGCGGGCGCGAGATAATGAGCTTCGCCCCCAGCCGGGGGAAGGTTACGGAAGTGTTCCTGACCAGCGCGCAGGAGCTTCTTGCCTTCAACATCGAGAATGATAAAGGCGTGCAAGGCTATCTTCGCAGCGAGGCATCGGGCATATTGCCCATCAGCGAACGCAGTGAGCGCGTGGTTGACATCACTCCGGACGGCTCGGCGATTCTGCTGGCGTCGGACAAAGGCGTGCGGATGTTTTACGTGGACACGTTTACCGGCGGGCTTAGCAGCAGTTCTGACATTTTCGGTGAGGCGACAGGTGGAGTCCTTACCGCTGGCGCTGAAAGCGCGTTCCTGCTGGGGCTGGACGGCGATGTGTACCAGGTGGCCACGGGATCGGGCGAACGATGGCGGCTGACTCACGACGGAAACGCAAAGGAGTCCCTTCAGGTCAGCGACGACGGCACGACCATTGCCTACTCGCTTCAGACCGGCGACATCATCATTATCCGGCCAAGAGGAGAATCCCCCGGTATGCCGGTGAACCTGACTGCACTCAACGGTTTCGAAAGCCGCAACTGGCAGCTATCGCCGGACGGGCGGCTGGTCCTTGCATACGGTTCGGCAGACGAAACAAGCGGCCTATATATGCTCAACCTGGAGGTGGATCTGCAATCTGCCGGTGCGGAAGAACTCGCACCGAGCTTCTACGCTGAGAGCACACCCACGTTCACCATGAGCGGGCACAGAGACCATTTCGATGTTCTGCTGACGCAGAAGAAGCCTACTCTGGAGGAAGAAGAGACAGAACTCTAAGCCCGTAACGGTACTTCGACTCGGTGGAAGGCGACAGGGAGTAATGCTCCTCCAGGAAGTCCTTCACTTTGACGAGTTCCTCCATCCCGATACCGTGGTCCTCAATCTCCAGGTAATTGACAGTATGGATCTTGCTTGAGTCACCGGGATCGCGGAACTTTACCATGTCGTACGAAACATTCAGCACCTCGCCTTCGGCGCCCAGGTCAAACTCCTTGCTCGTCTCTTCTGCAGCCAGCCGGAGAAACGCAGGTTCGTCCATAAAAGAGCTGGTGAGTCCGCTGAAGAACTTCACGACTTCGTCAAGTTCGTGGACCTCAACCTTGAGCTTGAGCTTGAGTTCCTCCCGGATAAGTATTTCCGGATGTTCCTCCAGCGGGAACTTGAAGGTCAAGCGTGTGCCCTCCCCCGCGTAGAGGTTGTCCAGTTTGCGCCTGAACCGGAAGGAAGAATTGTGCCGCAGCAGGTAGTAGCTCTTTGTGTCCACGTAGATGTCGCGCACGTGCGTCAGCCCGTCACGCAGCACCGGCAGGCCAAAGCGGTCTGATATCGTCTGCACCACCTTGCCCGTATCAACGTTGGCATTCGGGAATTCTGTTTCAATCTCTTTCACGATTAACTCCCACCTGGGATTGGTGTATTCTACCCGAAAAGCGGAACAGCACTACAGGTGCGCGAAATCAAGGCAGGCAGAAACAGCCCACCGCCGCCCCGCTTAGTCCGCGCCGCAATCGGTTAGAATATAGAGGAGAAACGAACAAGGCTCGTTGATATTCGTCTATCTAGATGATAGACTGAAACCGGGCAACGAATCAGGAGCGGCATAGGTATGCGAAAAATGCATTTATTTCATGCGATCGGTCTGCTGATCATCTTCACCACGGCTATAGCGTGCACCAGCAGCAGCACCACGACCCGGACCAACCCCAGCTACGATAGGGATTACAGCAGCCAGACCCGCAGCCGTCAGAGCAGTCAGACGGGTTCTGGCGAGGGCTTCCCGGAGGAAACCTACCATCCTCCAGTGACACTCATGATGGTGTCAATGACGACCGGTGAAGTACTTGAAGGCGAATCCTATCCTGTTATCGCTGTGGTGGATAATCCCGAGAACCGCGACCTGACGTATAGGTGGTCGGTGGAAGACGGCAAACTCGGAGAGCTTCCGGAAGGCATGCGCGGCGAAATGCTCGACTTCGAGAACGAACTGCGCACCAACAAGGGCGTTTCAAGCCAGGCGACTGAAGGGGAAGCTGCTGCGGAAGGAGTTCCTCCCGCGCCTGAAGCGGAGGGCATGGAAGGTCCTCCCGAAGGCGTACCCGCCCCGGCGCAGCCTCCGTCCGCGAGAACCGAAGACCAAAAGGCCAGATCCAAGCCTGCGCCCAAGCCATCCGCCGAATCCGAACCAGCGGCTGAGACTGAGACCGAAACACAACCCGAAGGCGTTGAGAGCGCCGGGGCTCTGGAGCAGCCGGAGCAACCCGCCGAGGAGCCTGAAGAAGTTGTAGAAGGCGGTGAGACTACGCCGGTCAAAGACAACGGCGGCGAGGAGCCCGAGGACGGCGAGGCTCCCATCGTGGCGATGAACCTGATCCGGTACGCAGCGCTTGGGTCGGACGATGCGGATGAAGGCGAGGACTGGCCGGAACCGCAGCCCAAGGACACTGACGAGGGCGCTGCTGCGGAGGAGCTGCCTGAACAGGTGGATGAGCCGGGTGACACCGAGGCGACCGAAGATACCGATGAAGAGGAGACCGTCGAGGAAGAGCTTGCAGCGGAGGAACTGGCTGCGCGTGAAGCGATGGCCGATCAGGAAGAAACCGAAAGCACGGTCGAAGAAGTCGGCGAAACCGCTGAGAGCTTCGAGGGCTTCAAGCCAACCGTGGGTGAAGGCCGACTGGTCGAGCCTGTGGTGGAGCCGGAAGAAGACGAGGATGAGGACACGTTGCTGGACGCGGCACCATCGCTGGTCACCATAGAAACCGATAAGCCCTATGCGCTGTGGACACCCCCGGGGCTGGGCTCGTACACCATACTCTGCATCGTGCTCGACGACAAGGGCAACGAGGTGACGCCGGAGCGTTCGTTCCCCGTCACGGTGACCAAGCCTGAGCCGAAGACCGAACTGGTATGGAATACATCCCAGAAGCTCTACGAAGACGATTATCTCGTCGTGGAAGTGCGGGTTAAAAACGTACCGAGCTACGCCAAAGGGCTGTTCACGCTGAAATTCAACCCGGTTGAGCTGTCCTTCCGACTGGTGGAAACGGGCGATTTCTTCGCGGACGATTACCGAACCTCGCTGTTTTACGCCCAGCCACCCAACGATCCGAGCAAGGTTACGGTGGCGATTGCGGCTGAAGAAATCGGCTTGCCCAAGGGTGACGGCGTCGCCGCCAGAGCTATATTCAAGGTTAAGGACACACTGAACGATCCGAGCCAGCTGGATATCTCCGAAGTAATGACTGAGGAGTCACGGTACATTCTGGACGCCGAAGGCATCAACGTGCTTCCGCTCGTTGTCGAGCACCCCATCTACGCAACCGAATGGACGGAGCCGCCCGCACGACCACAGCAATCACGCACCGAGACAAGGACCGACGGGTCTGGCGTGCCATCCACTCCTGAACCGCCGGGCTCTGCACGACCATCCGGCGGCGGAAGCTCCGGCCAGCCCAGCGTGGGCACGGAGAGCGGCACGAGTTCGCAGAATGAAACAGGGAGGCTCGCGGGAGAAGAATCCCAAGATGAGGGAACGATCTCTCCAGAGAATCCTCGCCTGGCTTCACCGGATGACGGTTCAGGCGTTATGGGACCTGAAGCCGAGCTAGCTATGCTGCAAGCGGACCGGGAACGCATCCTCGCTGACGAAAACATCTCCGACGAAGAACGGCAGAAGCAGCTCGAGTTTTTGGACCTGCGGATTCAGCAGCTGCAAGGAGGCTCTGACAGCCCTATCCATGTAGTGATACCCGGGTAGCAACGCGGGAGTATTTTGATACTCTCGCTGGCTTGCCTTCTCTGTATGCAGGCAGGCGCAATCAAGCACCGGGGAATGACCGCGGCGCAGGTTACTGCCTGCTTAGGGCTGCTACCTTCCGGTCCTGACCCGGTTCACAGCGCAACCTCGCACGGGTTCCCCGGCTTGAGCTTATTGTAGCAAACACAGGGCTTACGCACTACCGCGATGATTACAGCATCAGCTTGCAGGCCATGCAGCCTACCATTGCCGTCATCGCCACCTTGCCCTACAATAAGGGCGCGATGCCCCTTTCGCGCGAGACTGTGGTTATCCTCGGCTCGGGCCAGATCGGCCGGGCGCTGCACCGCGAGCTAGTGCAGCGGGAATGCGCTGGCTGCACCCTGCTGGCGCACGACGAAGCTGACGTCACCGACATTGAGTCGCTGCGAGACAGCGTTGCTCCGCTCGAACCCACAATAATCTTTCACACTGCGGCTTTCACCAAAGTGAACGAATGCGAGCGCAATCCGGGACTGGCGTTTGCCATAAACGCCCGGGGGACTGCCAACGTCGTTGAACTCGCCCGGGACATAGGCGCGCGAGTGGTCTATTTTTCAACCGACTACGTGTTTCCGGGTAAAGCTGCGGGAACCTGCGACGAAGATGATCCACCCCAGCCGCTGAATGTCTACGGCGCAAGTAAACTCAAGGGTGAGGAGATCGCAGGCGAATACGATGGCAGCATCGTAGTCCGAACGGCTGAAGTGTTCGCTGCTACCGGTCGCAACTTCCCGCTGGCGATTCTCGCGAAGTACCGTGAGGGACAGAAGGTGCCTGTCGTGAACGATGAGTACGCCACACCCACGTATGCCCCCCATTTCGCATCGGCTGTACTGGACCTTGTGGCTGTGGCGGAACATCCCATCTACCACCTGCGCGGTCCGGAGGAGCTGACTTACTACGATTTCGCGCAACGCATCTTTGCCGCAGCCGGGCTGCCGGCGAATGCGCTTGTAGCCACCACCACAGAGAGGCTCGCACTGCCAGCGAAACGACCGATGCGGGCCGTGCTTTCGATGGATCGCTACCTGGCTCACGGCCTTCCTTCAATGCCCGCGCTGGACGAAGCGATCAGCGACTTCCTGCACCGCGCGCACCCGTCGGTTTAACACGGCATTGCCGAAAGAGATATTGAGCCGTAGCATGAAGCAGCATCTAGCCCGATGGCAGATAGCGGACGTCGGCGCGCCCGACACTGATGCCAGTCTGAAACTTTTCACCCGCCAGCGTAACGCCGTCTACGCGAAGCTGTCCTTCGGCGCCATAGAGCACTGCGAAGGCATCAGCCGCCGGGAAGATGGCCAGCCCGTAGAAGTCGGATGGCAGCTCGCTGTTGCACAGCTCAACCACTTCACCGGTCGCAGTATCCAGCCGCAGTAAAGAAAGCTCCGATGGCTTGGCGTCGGGGGCTTCGTCAACCAGGCTCAAGCGTGCGAAGTAGATGCCGTCGGCGCCCATCGTGAAGTACATATCCATAAGCTCGTCGGGGCGCGGATTTGCCAAATCATAGCGCTTGCTGATGGCAAGACTCTCTCGGTTGAAGCGCCACACTTCAGAGCACTCGGCTAGATTGTCCTCCGGGTCCTCGCCTTTATGCGATAGCATGTAGACAACAAGATACAGATCCTCGCCCAGTGCCATCAAATCCACCAGGCTCAATGCTAAAAGCCCGTCAAGATCGCCTGCTGGAACTTCAAAATCCTCACCTGTGCCCCGGCCAAGCAGCTTCTCTGTATCGAAGATGAGAGCAAGCTCATCGTCAGTGACTCGGTACACATAATCCGAAGGCACTGTTTCGTCCACCAGATGCAGGTAGGCGCTGCCTCCGGGACTGAACCTCAGATCGCGAAGCACGAGTCGCCTTTGCTCAGCGGGGACGCCCACCAGCGCAGCCTTTCCCGTGTCGCGGTCAATCGATAGCAACTGGAAGCCCTCGTCCAGCGCACTCGCGCGGTAGCCTCCCGCAAGAATCTTCCTGCCAGGAGGCACAAACCCTACCAGCGACACATAGAAGTCGTCGCCCGCAAGGGTGCGTAGGTCGTACCATTCCTCACCAGCGCTATCATCAGTGCTGCCCGCAGGCTCTCCCGGCGGCACGACGCCTACAGATCCGCCGTGCGCCAGCGCCAATTCGCCCGTCGACGCATTGACGTCAAAGACGCCAACCGGAACCTGTTCGCTGCCGCGCTCTGAAAGTGTACGCAACGGGTTGTCCTGCCGCAGCATACGGAGACGGCCACCCGTCACGAAAACGAGCGCGCGCGTCGCTGAAACGTGCTCGTCCACGGCAAGGTTGGTGGAAGGAAAGCCTGCCTCTTCCGCTCCCTCCGGCTGCCGGCAGCTGCCCGCGGCAAGCACCACCAGCACCGCTAATGCAAGTGTGCAACGTACAGCCCAGCCACGGGTGAAGCTTTCTGCATTCGTGCTAAAGCTCATCGAACCACCCGCGAGACCTGTCCACGTCAACACTGGACGCTGGGCGGATCCACCAACGCTGTGCCCGTTGAATTGTAAGCAGGCGCAGAGTCTCTTCCTCCGCATCTCGATGAAGCCCCGGGTAATAGTCGCTCAGCGTCTCCCGAAGCCCGACCATTTTCACAATTTGGTCTTCGGCCACAAATGCCACGTAGATTACGAACGGGTGCCTGACGTCGCCGTATTCGTAGAAAAAGCGCGGCAGGTAAGCCTCGAAGGTGAGAACGTAGTCCCCATCGCGCCTGGGCCCCAGCTTCTCATCCCAGCAGGCGTCATACTCCTGATAATCGTCGCCGGGATCGATCACCACATCGCGCTCCTCTTCCATCTCACCCACGATCCGAACCGTGATCGGCGCTTCGGCAGCCTTTTCCAGCCGGAACAGAACCCGGCATTCAACGGCGTTTCCGGGCTCCAGATACGTGCGCTCGTTGTATCTCGCAGGCTGCATCCAGAAGTCCAGCACCTCGACGCGCGGAAGCTCCCGCCCTTTCACCAGGAAGAAACACTCCTGCTTGACATCCGGCGCGTCCGGCAGCGCCAGTTCGACATAGAGCTTGACCTTGTGGTCGCCGAATACCTTGCGCAGGTCCAGCATTTCCGGCAAGGTCACCTCGTAGCGCCCGGGCTCCAGTTTCATCTTTTCCTTCTTCTTCGCGAGAACCTTGCCTTGAGAGGACATGGTTACGAAGGCGGTGAGCTTTCGCTCACCCACGAATCCGCGCACTTCGAAACGCAGATACGCGTCAATGTGGCGCACTTCGGGATAAGTGTACGCAGACGAGAGTTTGTTGGCCGTGCCCTCGTGAGGAAAGGCATACATCTCTTCCACAACGATTTCCGGGTGCACCACCGTTGCCGTCGTTGCCTGCGCCGCTGTTGTGCAAAAGAGAAACTGGAGAACGAACACCACGAAAAGTGATAGATAACACCTCATGGCTAACACCCACCTGTGATTCCAGCGCTAAACCCCATAGAACCGAGGGGAGCGTTCCCGCCCCCCTCGCGATTGCGTGCCATGCCTAATGCAGTATTCCCTACGGCACCGTCACGCCCAGAATCCGCAGCTCGTTAGAGATGATGCCGGAGTTCGCGAAGCTCTCCGCGAACGGGCTGGTCTTTGACCCAACCCACAAATACACTCTCCATTCTCCGGGAGCAGGAACTACAACAACAGTACCAACGACTCCGGGGCTAGGATCACGAGCCCAGTAGCCAACATTACCGTTCTGGTATATTCCATTGAGATCAAAGGTTAGGGAATTCTGGCCCGGAAGGATAGTGATGGAGATTCCGCCGGGAAGCAGGTAGTTGTCGCCGTCAATGCCGTCGCCGTTCCTATCGTAGATCCACTGGCCGCCGCCTTGAAGATCAGCCGGGAACGAACAGAACAGGTAAGCCTTGGTGCCGATGTAATCCCCGACCTGAGGCGGAGTGCCGTCGTTGAAGTTGATTGTAATACTACCATCCATAGTAGGCGGCGACGGAACCGCAACGTAGCCAAACAGCACAGGCGCGGCTACCAGCTTGGTAGGCGAGACGATGGGGTCTTTGCCGCTTGCAGCGTCGAACACGATACCCACATCCCCGCCGATGGCACTGGACACATCAGGTGCGCGGAACTGGATGAAGTTGTCCGTCCACCCGGCACACTCGTCAGATCCAAGAAGGATCTGAAAGGGCGAGTCAGCCGAATGGTTGAGCTGCAGGATATGGCCGTGGGAGGTAGCCAGCTGGCCGGCAAGCAGGTTGAAGCCCGCGATAGTCACCTTGCTTCCACCCCTCACGCGATACGCGTATGGCCGACCCCCCAACGTGTAGAGCGGCCACTGCCGCTTGGCGAAAGTCTCCATGTCGCCAAGGTTTACGTCATCCAGAATCGGAATGAACGACTCGTCGAAGTTGTAAACGACGTTAAGGTAATGCCCGAAATACTCGCCGACCTCGTCGTTCGGTCTGAAGTCTGCAGGCGTACCACCCGCATCGAGTTCAACTATGCTTATGTCACGGATGACAGGTTCACCGAGCGCCACCACCATGATGGATTGCCCGGTTATTGACGTGCGGCCGCCGGTAGCGTCAGTCGCGCGAACCGAAGTCGTGTAAGTGCCGGCAGAGTGGTATGTATGATCAAACGAGGTCGTGCTGACGACACCGTCCTTCGGCTCTGTCTCGTCATCGCCGTAGTCGATGAGCACGGAGTAGGGACCTACCCCTCCGCCGACGCCCACGCTGAACTCGAACGTTGTGTCGTTGGCGACGCCGGCCGTGTAATCAACGTCCAGCGTGACCTGTACGGGGCTGTAGACATTCACGATGATGGAATTCGTAGAGACCTGAGGGGTGCTGCCTCCAGTTCTCACTGTGACTTCCAGCGGAATACCGGCGTCAGAGTTCAGGCTTGGAAGCCGGTCAATCGTGATCATGGAGTTGGACCAGCTTGTGATACCGCCGCTCACTGTGGTCGATCCCTGACCGGACGCACCAGCCGGGGGAGTCAAAATGACGCTCCCCACGTCGGTGCCGAAGTCGCGCCCGTAAACCTGCATCTTTTGCCCGACCTCCAGCACGTCCGGAATCACCGCGGAGAGGAAGGGAACCGCGTCTACGATGAACGCGCGCGGAGACTCGGCGGGAATCCCGCCGACAAGGACTCTGATGAGATTCGTCGTCGCGCCTTGAGGAATGACGGCGACAATCTCTGTGTCCAACCAGGTAATTATCTGCAGTTGCAGTCCGCCGATGGTAACAACGGACACTCCGCGCGAATACCCGAAGTTTACACCTGTGATAGTCACTCCGGTCCCTGCGGGCCCCCTCTCCGGGCTGATCGTACTAATGAGCGGAGCGTCCGACCCGGGGGGCACCGGTAACGGGTTGAACAGGAAGTTGGAGTTGGAGTCCACACCGCTCACGGTGACAATTACTGGGCCGGAGACAATCGGGATGTCGGGTTCGCCTGCAGGAACTATGACCTGAATACTCGTGGCACTCCACAACTCCCGTGGTTCGCCATTCAGATACTCCGTCACAACGGCGGCAGGAATCCGCGCGTCGTCCTTTCGCGTGAAGGTCACCAATGAGTCGTCACGCGATGCGCCGAAATTGAAGCCATAGACGGTCATGCGCGAACCCATCGATGCGGTGTCGTGCGAAAGATGGACAATCAGCGGCTCTCCGGTTGGCGGTCCTTCGCCGATGAAAAGCTGGGCGTTCGTCCCGCTCTGACTTGAGAGCGTGCCCACAGTCACAACGACGATTCCGCTCTCAGCGTTCTCGGGCACCAACACTTCAATGACCGTATCGCCCCAGGAGACTACGTCGAAACGCCTTCCGCCTATCGTCACCAGGGAGCTGGACTCCTCTTCATCACCGAAGTACAGACCTGTAACGGTAACGGTCTGCCCTACGTTGGTGACTCGTGGAGAGATGGCAACAATGATGGGGCGATTCGATACCCTCCCCTGCTCGGTCTCGAGCTCCTCAGGTGGAGGCACGATAATGTCTTCGCCACCGCCACCACACGAGAATGCAAGCCCCATAGTCATTGCGAGAATGACGACAGATATGAAGACTAATCCAAGGGACCTCAAGTTTTGCCGGTTTCTGGCGCTCAATGCAGGTTCCTCCTCAGCCGGTTTCCCAACTAACCAATTGATTATAGGTAATCGGCCATCCATTTTCAACTAATCGCGCGACAGGGTCGTGCGCTCTTATTATACCCGCGCTATCGCGCGTATACAACGAGTCCTGTCGGAGCTAAACGTTGCCAGCGATTATCACGACATAACCATCAGGCGCGAAGTTGCTGCGAAACGCTGCGTTTACCTCTTCCAGTGTCAGCCCGTTGACAATCTGTTGATATCGCTGGAAGTAGTCTATGCCCAGGTCGTAGTGGGCTATCTCTGCAAAGGCGCTGGCAATGGCGCCGATGTTATTCAGCCTTACAACGAAATTGCCGGTCAGATAGGACTTCGCCCTGTTTAGCTCCAGCTCTGTGGCTCCCTCATCGTACATCCTCCGCCACTCAGCCAGTGCCAGATCTGTGGCCTGCTCCACATTGTCGGGATTCACCTGGATGTAGATTACCCACGGCCCACTGCCCCGGCCTGCGCCCGTGAAACTGTAGCTACCGTAGGTCAGGCCCGCGACTGCGCGCAGCCTGTCGTTCAGGCGCGAGGCGAAATCGCCCCCGAAGATGTAGTTTGCCACTGCCGCAGCGTAATAGTCGGGCGCCAGACGTGTTATGCCAGGGCGCATCACCAGAATGGTGGCGTTCGAGCGGCCCGGCATTTCGAGCTTCACCTGATCCCGGTCCAGCTTGCGGGTATCTCTGGACCGCATGTACAAAGGCTCGTCGTTCACCACCCCACCAGACCATTCTCCAAGCTTCCCGGTGATGAGATCAATCATTTGCCCGGAGTCCATGTCACCGGCTATCGACAGAACTGCGCCTTCCGGTACCGCGTAAAGGCTGTGGAAATCGACCATTTCCTGACGCGTGATGGTTTGAACTGTCTCCGTCCTGCCGCTCACCGGCGTGCCGTAGGGATGGTCCAGGCCGTACAGCATCGTGCGTCCGTGCCTGTACGCCCGCTCAAAAGTGTCGTCCTCCATGCGGCTGATGGTGTTGAGCGTATGCGCGCGAACGCGGTCAACTTGCTCCTGCGGAAACGCCGGCTGCATAAGCTCTTCCGCTAGCAGGCCGACCAGCTTCCGGACATCCTCAGCCAAACACCTCCCGCCAAAGGCGACGTACTCACGGTTAGCTTGGAAGGACAGGCCCATGCCGTTGTCCTCCAGCAATTCGGCAATCTGGAGTTTAGCGCGAGCCTTAGTTCCTTCTGAGAGCATCCGAGCGGTCATATATGCCAGCCCGGCCTTGCCTTCGGGCTCGAACACGCTGCCACAGCGAATGCGCCCCGAGATGGCTACAGTCGAGTTGTAGTGGCTCTCCTTGACGAGCACAAGCATGCCATTAGGCAGGCGACGTTCGACCACATTCTCCGCATCAAGCGGTGCGCGCCCACGAGGGGCATCACTTGCAGCCGGACGACCAGCCATAGCCGCACTGCGGTGCGGTGGTTCAGCCATCGAAGCCATCGAGCTGCCGTCCGCCGCACCGGTGCTCTCACCGGAGCGAACACCCTGGTAATAGCCCACGGTGGAATTGTCTGTAGTCAGGTAGTGACCTGCAACTCGCCGCACGTCTTCGTCCGATACCGCCTCGATCCCTGGAAGGTAGCAGTCGATGTCCCGGTAAGAAGAAGCCAGCTCGAAGGTCAGGATCGCATCGGCCTCATCCTCCACAGAGTCCCGGCTGTAGACGAAACCGGCACGGGCTTGCTTCTTGGCGCGCTTGAGCTCCTGCTCCGCAACCCCCTCGGCAGCGATACGCTCGATTTCCTCAATAGCCGACTTCTCAGCGTCCTCAAGCGCAGTGCCTTCGTTGAGTGCGACGCTGACAAGGAACAAGAACGGATCACAATGAGTGAAGCAGCCACTGGATGCGCCCACTGCTCCCGCCCTGCCGGACTCAACCAAACGCTGATACAGCCTGCATGTACGCCCGCCCCCAAGTACATTCGCCAGCACGTCCAGAGCATAGGCATCAGGATGGCGACTGCTGGGCGCATGCCAACCAATGAGAAGGTAATCGTTGTTTCCTGTACGGCGCAAAATCAGACGACGCTGTCCCTGCTGGGGCGGCTCACAGGGAATGCGTGAAATCACATCACCGCCGGATGGTATGGCAGCGAAATGCTTCTCGATGCTGGCCAGCATCTCATCGGGCTCGAAATCACCAACGGCTACGACCAGCGCATTGTCCGGACGGTAGTGGCGGTCATAGTATTCACGCACCTGGTCTACCGTCATGCGCTCCACATCACTGCTCCAACCGATTGTCGGAATCGCGTAGGGATGAGCGACAAAAGCTGTTGCGCGAAGGCTCTTGTAGAGCAGGGCCGGCGGTGAGTCGTCGCTTTGCTCAAGCTCGTTTCTCACTACCACTACTTCACTGGCGTGCTCTTCTGCGTCGAACGCGAGATTCCGCATCCGGTCAGCCTCAAGCTCAAGCGCCAGCTCTATCTTGTCCGCTGGAACAATTTCGTAGTAAACAGTCTTGTCCACCCACGTGTATGCATTGTTGTCTGCACCGATAAGAGTGAGGAGACGGTCGAACTCGCCGGTGGGATGCTTGTGAGTTCCCTTGAACATCCCGTGTTCGAGCAAATGCGATATGCCGGTGATACCGGGCCGCTCGTGCTTGCTGCCCACCCGGTATGCGATGCTAAGCGAGATAATGGGCGCAACGCGATTCTGCTTCAGCAGAATCAGGAGGCCGTTACCCAGCCGGTGCTCAGTGATGTTCTCCACGTTCAGCGCCATATCCGTTCGCCTGGCGGAATCCCCACAATGCCCGCCGACGCTCAAAACAGCCTTAGTTCGTCTCCGTCCTTTAGCCCAGGTAATCCTCCACTTCAGTATCCGGCCTGGCAGTCCACAACTTCTTCGAGCGGCTCTCCGGCCAGATGGCGGCGGAGATTGCGCGCGAAGAGCGCCGATTGCCGCTCCCAGAAGTGCGGTGAGACTGCGGCCACGTGCGGAGAAATCAGCACATTCGGCGCCTTCCACAGGGGCGACCCCGGCGGCAGAGGCTCTTCAGCAAACACGTCCAGCACGGCACCGCCCAGCCAGCCGTCTTTCTCCCAGCGTCCGTTCCGCTCATTGTAGCCAAGCGCCCGCATCAGCGCTGCTTCATCAGTAGTGCATCCACGGCCAATGCTGGCAAAGACCGCGCCGGGTTTCATCCAACCGAACACCTCAGCACTGAAGAATCCGTCAGTCTCATCGGTGGCCGCCAGGGCATTGATGGCCAAATCGCACTGTGGCAGCATTTCCCGGATTCCTTCATCCGTGAAAACCTCATCGGCACTCTGCGCCGGGAGCTGACGGCGCCTGTAGACCATAATCCGGCTGCCCAGCAAATGGAGAACAGCCGCCAGGCGGCTGCCAATAGCACCGTACCCGAATACTCCCACGGTCATCGTGGAGAATTCTCTCAGTTCGCGCCAGAGATCCCAGTATTCATCCCGTCCCCAGTGATGCTTGCGCTGATGGTCGCCGAGTCCGGGCAGCCGCCTGAAGAAGCCCAGAAGCATGCCCAACAGATGCTCCACAACAACCGGTGCGTTCACAACCGCTGAATTGGTGAGCGTTATACCGTAGCGGGCAACCTCGCTAAAGCTGCTGCCGCGGATTCCAGCGGCGCAGGAGTGAAACCATTTGAGGTTTGATGCCAGCGCCATAATATCCGGCTCAAGCTGCCAGCCCCAGATCACCTCCGCATCTGCCGCACGACGGAAGTAGTCGCGCCGTTGCCGATTCCAGTGGAACTCCACAGAAGGGAACTCGTCAATCAGTTTCGAAAGAAGCTCTGGCGGTAGCGACCAAGCGGGATGCTCAACGGCCAGATTGGCTACGACCAGCATGGGTAAGTTATAACATGCAGCACCTGGATACTGCCGTCCAAGTTGGCAGTGAGCGAACGCGTGAGCAGACTACTGATAGGCTTCCGGCCCTGCGCCTGACGCTCCAGCCTGGTGGGCAAGGAAGTCCTCCATCTCTGGAGTGATTTCCTCCGGATGCATATCCGGGTCCACTGCAATCCAGTATGTGTCATCGCACTCAGTACAGCGAACCTGGACCCTCTCAACAGTCCTGGTCTGCCGCAAACCGGCTTCCTCTTCCCAGCTGGTGGCCGTCTCTGATTGAACGATTCCGGTCAAGAGTTCGTGTGCAGTACGATGGCGGCACACCTGACACACCCTCTGGAAGGTCTTGCCCTGAATCAGACCTGAACGCGGCACCCAGGAAAAGTCGTCACCGGTCCCGGTGCCGTTGCATACCCGGCAGACCGCTTTGTCATTGCCGATCAAACCGCGCCCACCGCAGTATTTGCACTCAGGCATCTTGACTATGTGTCCCTTGCCCCCGCACTTCGGGCATGTAACCGGCGTTTGCCGTTTGACCAGGCCAAGGAACGACACAGTCTCAATGAACGTAATGCCCGTGCCCCCGCAATCCGCGCATTTTTCCTTTACGAGCATCGTCCTTTCGCACCCCCTAGTCTTAGTACATAGTTTACCACAGTCCGCCGCGTGCCAGTACCTGCTGCCTGGAGCACAGCGCAAGTCAAACTTACCATCTGAAACGCTTCTAACCAGACAGATGGGTACAGGAGTGCTCGAAGTGCCGTGTGACGCGGATGAAACCCCAATCACTTGAGTATCGGCGGCTTGACCCACTTCGCTCCCGGTGGGGCGCTACTGGGTGGACTGCTTTGGCACCTTCACACTGAGCTTGCGAAGCCGCCCGTCGCTCTTACTGAACTTGGCTGTGACCTCCATCGTTCTAGCGAGGTTGAACTGAATACCTTCCTCAGTCTTGATGGGCGGGAGCAAGAACCACGCGAATATCTTGTTTTCGAGCACAACGAAGCGTGCGGCCGGTTTACCGAAAAGCTCGATCAGATCGTCCGGCTCCAGGTTCTCAAGCTCAGTTCCCCCAAACTCAACGTCCCCACCACCTTCCATGTCAGCCCATTTGCTGAGCGTAAGTGTCACCGACGTTATGATACTGTCGTTGGAGCTAATCTTCAGCGTTCCTTGAGAGTCGATAGGAGTGTTCGCCCGTCCGAGCGGCACGTAATATTCAGCACTCTTGCTCGTGCCGAATTCACTGGTGACACGTGGTCGTCCGAGGAAGGCGATGGTTCGGTCGAAGTTCCCACCCAGGCGGATTCCCACTCCGAAATCCTCTGCAAGCAGCAACACACGAGCCTCTGTGAATTCCTTCTGACTTGTGCCGAATGCCGATTGCAGATCGATTGTGCCGGTCAGCACCAGAGCGGCAACAATGGCCACGATGACCAGTATCACCAAAGCTCTAACCACTAACTTCAAGCATCTCACCTCTACATGCTATTAGACAACCGAACCGAGTAATTGTTCACTCGGGGGACAATTTGCTTGCTGGCGAAGACCTTGCTCACTGCACCTGCCATTCCCTACTGCTTGAACTCCCAGGGCACCTTGTGGAACGTGCGGGGGTAGACCTCACGCGCCAACCTCTCGTAGACGCCCTTGAAGTGAAGCCAGTCCTTCTTGTAGTTCTCAGAGATTGTGATGCTCAACGTCTTCGCCGGTACTCCAACGGCTATCATCTCCTCTGGCACTTCGAAACCGTTGCGTACCACCGCTCCTTCCGCGACGACCGCCCAGCGTTTCACAATCGCCCAGTCGCTCACAATGGCTCCCATCCCAATTATGGCGTAGTCCTCGACCGTGCAGTTGTGAAGTATTGAGCCATGTCCAACGGTTACATGGGAGCCCACGCGGGTGATTTCACCCGGGCGTGCGTGTATCACGCAATTATCCTCCACACTGGTGCCATTACCGATCTCTATCCGCCCGTAATCACCGCGGATTCTGGCGCCGGCGGCGATGTAAGTGCTCTGCCCGATTACCACGTTACCGATGACGGTAGCAGAATCACAAACATAGGTGCCGCTGCCGATTTCGGGGACGAACCCGTCAATCTCATAGACGGCCATAGAGGTTTACTCCATCACGCAACTCAATGGGTTATACCCAGAATCGCCCGGTCAGAACAGCCGGATTGCGTTCGTAGAGGATTCTCGACTAGAATTGCCCCATGCGGATACCTGTCAGTGGCTTTCGCATTGTCGGCGAACACATTGAGCGGATTGCACCGGGCACAATGGAAGATGTCGTGGCGCACGTCCGCTCGCCCGAGTTCGTCTGGCTGGATTTAGACCTGCAGAATGCGCCGGTGGCGGAAGTGGTCGAGCTGCTGGAGGATCGCCTGGATTTCCATCCTCTCGTCGTTGAAGAGTGCGTAACTCCGGATGTCTACCAGCCCAAGGCAGAAGAAGAGAGCGGCTACAAATTCTTCATCTTTCATTACTTCCGCGAGGGGCGCAAAGGCTACCTGAAAGCCAGCGAAGTCAACGTGTATCTGGGCGAGAACTTCGTGATGACACTGCACCGCAGTGCCATTCCAACTTACCTGGTACAGTTCGCTCAGAACCTGCCGGAAGACCTTTTCCTGTTTAAAGACAAGTCGGTCATCTTTCTCTACCACATCCTGGATGTGCTCATTGACGATTACTTTCGCACGCTGAACCTCATCCAGAACCGTGGCGACGAGATCGAATTCAGTATGCTCGCCCCCGCAGACCTGCCGGCTCCGGTTAGCAAAGAACAGCGACTCCGGCTGAGACGGCTGAAGAAAAAAGACCAGCTGGCGCTAATGAAGGAGATCCTCGCTCAGCGCCACAACCTTGCGCTGATGCGGAAGTCCCTGCAGATGGAACTCTCCATCCTCCGAGAACAGGTCGAGGCATACGAAGAGCCGGCAACTCCCCTCGCTATCCCGGACGAGGAGCGTGAGGAGATCGTCGTGTACCTCGGAGGGCTGGTCAACCATATCGAGCAGGCGTTGCAGATTGTCGAGCAGGAACGCGAGATACTGACCCAGATCCTTGAACTTCACTCCATTGTGCTGAATACACGCAGCAACGAGGTGATGCGGGTCCTGACCGTCTTCGCCGCCATATTCATTCCGCTCATGTTCATCACCAGCTTTTACGGAATGAACCTGCAACGCATCCATGGCGAAGACTGGAGCGGCTTCATCTGGTTGCTTGATTTGATTATGCTGGCTGTGGCTAGCGGCATGCTATATTACTTCCACCGAAAGGACTGGCTCTAGTCATTGGCTGAAGAACCTCTAAACAGTGCGGAGGACCGAACCGACCCGTTCCTCGAAGCTCCGGCGCCGCCGTCAAGCGAGGAATTGCTGACGGAAACGGGCGGGGCGAGCCTCGTTCGCATCCGGCGGGGCGACCACACTCAGCTTCGGTGGACGCACGACAGTCCGCCGCATTTCCTCGATGACCTGCTGCCGGGACTGCCGGATTTCCTGCCGGGCTGCGAGGACTTGTTGCTGCAGGAATTTGGCTACACCGCCAGCGACTTCGACTTCACGGTCGGCGACGCTGTATCTCAGCTCACGGCCACGGATATGCTCCCTCTGCTGGCGCAAGCATACGAGCTCTGCCGACAATTGGGTGCGCGCGGCGGGCTCGGAGTGCCGGCGTTCGAACCGGAACGCCTGTACCTGTGGAATCAGGACCGCAGCTGGCTTCCGGGATTGAACGACTTCCGGCTCCGGTTCTATCACCTCGAAGACCTTTCACCGGACGCGGAGCAGTTCGCGCTCGTATCAGGGCTTGCAGAGTGGTTCCAGCCAATTCTTAGCGAGCGTGCGAAGGACGCAGGAAGCCTGGCGGACAACCTGGAGGCCCTTGTTGCCTTCGCAGAGACCGTCGCCTCAGACCCGTCTCAATTCGACAGCATCGCCCTGCGCCTCAGAGTTGCGCTGGAGGTTGCAGCGAGAACGGATGTTGGCCTTAAGCGCGGCAACAACGAGGACGCGTATCTTCTTCTGAATAGCCGCCTGGAGGGCGCAGGGGAGTCATCCTCGCTTTTCGCGGTGGCGGACGGTATGGGCGGCCACAATGCGGGCGAAGTTGCCTCTTCGTTGTGCATGGAGCTTCTACGCTTTTACTCGGGCCTGTGGCCCCTCGCCCGGAGCAGCCGCAAGCGCTCTGTGGTCCCGTTCATCTCGAAGCACCTGAAGGCTATCAACGAAGAGATATACGAGACCGCGGCTGCAAGCGCTGAGCATGCGGGAATGGGGACTACTCTAACCGGCGTGTTCTCCACCTGTTACGGCGATTTGAAGTCAGGTGTTCCGCTCGTTTCGCTGAACAACTACATCTTCCACGTGGGTGATTCACGCGCTTTCGCCCTGAACGGCGCTGAACTAAGGCCTCTCACCCGCGACCATTCATACGTGCAGCAGCTCATCGACTCAGGTGCGCTAACGGAGGACGAGGCGTATGAACATCCCCGGCGCAACGTCATATCGCAAGGTATAGGAATCGAGCCTGAAGTTAAGCCGGATGTCGCCTGTTTCGGGCTGCCGCTGGACGCTTACACTGTTATCTGCTCGGACGGACTGACTGACCTTGTAAGAAAGCCCCGTCTGATTGAACTCGCCGGGGAGGCGGAGTCCGCCGATTCTCTCGCTGACGCTCTGGTGCGCGAAGCGCTGGTCGAAGGCGGCAAGGATAACGTTACCCTGATAGTCCTAGCGCCTCGTGTAACATTCGAAAAATGACAGGCCGCCGCGTCTGAGGCCTGAATACACATATTGGCTAAGGAGGAAAAGATGATCTGGCAGGAATGCGCGAAAACACTGACTGAGACTCTCGGCCTCAAAGACCATATTATCGCCCTCACCTACACCTACGACGATATTGAAGGTGCAAGCGGCGACCGCTGCCGAGTCTGTACCGCACTGATGCAGGCGCACCACGGCGACACGATAGCACTGACGGCTGAGAACTCCACGTGCCCCGGCGGCACGTGGCACCTGGGGCTCGGCGACCCTCCCAGCGGCGAAGCCGGCAAAGCGCTGATGAACTTCCTGGTCCATGGCGAGAAGCTTGCGTGTAGCTACGCGACGTTCCACCGGATGATGGCGCTCACATCCCCGCCGCCAAAGGGCGTTGCAGACCATATAGTCTTCGCGCCAATGGACACTATACCGCTGGAACCGGATCTCGCCATCTTCATCGTAAATGCTGAACAAACCTGCCGCCTGCTCACGCTGTACAGCTACTTTACCGGCAAAGCGCCCAGGACTGAGATGATGGGTTCGGGATGCCACATGGCGGTTGCCTATCCGCTGGTCTCAGGCGAGATGAACGTCAGCTTCTCCGACTGGACGGCACGCCCGATGATGAAGATGCAGCCGGATGAACTCATCGTGAGTGTGCCTTACCACTTGCTGCCTGGAATCATCGAGGCCATCCCGCGCTGCACCGCCGGCACCGCCGAAGGACGTCCGATTTCCGACTTTATGCCCGGCCAGTCAGTCGACGATTAAGACCAACCTTAGCAGACGTAACTGCATCCTAACGTTTGCGGAGACCGTTACAATGGCATGGCGGCGCGGCAGTATGAGATAATCAGCGCGTGGGAGATGCTGTGTGGAAGAAGTGACGGGGATAACTGCCGTCGGACGCCAGAGAAAGCGTTTGTAAGGCATAGCCGTTCAGTCCTTAACATGTTCGAACAGCGTTGCCACCGGTCAGCTTCCGGTGCGAACGTAACATCATAGGCGCAAGACGCCTGAATACAAACTGACGAAAGGAGTTACCATCATGAAGAAGATGGACGTAATCGTTGTTGGAGGCAGTGCTGCGGGATTGACGGCAGCAATTACCTGCCGACGACACTATCCGAAGAAGAGTGTTCTGGTCATCAGGAAGGAAAAGCAGGTAATGGTTCCCTGCGGGATACCCTATATCTTCGGGACTCTGGGCAGCCCGGAGGATAATGTTATTCCCGACTCAGCTCTTGAAAAGAACGGTATCGAACTCGCCATCGCTGAAGTCACCAGTATTGACCGGACGAAGCGCACACTGAGAACTGATAACGGTGAAGAGTTCGCATACGAGAAGCTGGTCCTGGCAACTGGTTCAGTGCCTATGATCCCTCCGATCCCCGGCGCGGACCTCGAGAACGTCTTCGTCGTGAAGAAAGACCTCCCACATCTGCAGAAGATGCTTGACCGACTGAACGAATCATCCAACCTGGTGATTGTGGGGGGCGGCTTTATTGGCGCCGAGTTCGCCGATGAGTGCCGGAAGAACCGCGATATCAAGATTACGATAGCAGAGATGCTGCCGCGCTGCCTGATGCTGAGCTACGACGAGGAGATATGCGCGATTGCGGAGCAAATCGAACGGGAACAAGGGATCGACATCAGGGCGCCCGAGAAGGTGGAAGCCTTCCTGGGAGACGGCGCAGTTAAGGCGGTGAAGCTCGCGAACGGTGAGGAACTTAAGGCCGATATGGTTATTCTGGGGATTGGGTGCGCCCCAAATGCGCGACTTGCAGAGAAGGCGGAACTAGAGCTTGGCCCAACTGGAGGAATCCAAGTAAACCGCTACATGCAAACCAGCGACGACGATGTCTTCGCCTGCGGCGATTGTGCTGAGAAGGTCTCCTTCTTTGACGGCAAGCCTTCCGTTCTCAAGCTTGCCTCCACAGCAACCAGAGAGGCGCGCATAGCCGGCGCGAATCTCTTCGGAATGAGCCGCGTCAACGAGGGCGTCATCGGCGTCTGGTCAACCGTGCTGGCCGACACCGCCTTTGCGCTCGCGGGACTCTCGGTAAGGGAGGCGCTTGAGAAAGGCTACAATGTTGTGATAGGGCAAGCCGAAGGACCCAATCGGCACCCGGGAAACATGCCCGAAGCAGCGAATCTAATGGTTAAACTGGTCTTCGAGCGGGGAACTCGCATTATTCTCGGAGGACAGGTCGTTGGCGCCAAGTGCGCCGGCGAACTCATCAACACCATTAGTGCCTGCATCCACGAGAAGATGACTGCCGACGAGGTCGCGCTTTTCGCTATGGGGACACACCCGGCACTTACCGCTTCGCCCATCGCGTACCAGCTCACAAACGCTGCTGAAATGGCGATAAAGGCTGCCAGCTCGGGCCAGCCCCTGCGCTAAATAGATTAACTCATCGCTTCACTATAAAGGGGGCACGGAAGTGTGCAGCTTGAGCGCGCGCAGTTGAACCGCCCACCGAGACGCAGCTCTCGCCCTCGCAGAACACGGGGGTTTCAGGATATAATAGGTGAAGGGAGGACGGAAATGCCATGTAAAAGGGCAACGGGATTCAGAAACTGCGCGCTCGCAAGTGTTGCGCTCTGCTGCGTGATCATACTCCTTTCGCCAGCGCTGGGCATCACTGCTAGTGCAGATGCTGACACATACAGCTTCGTGGATACAGTCTCTTTGGCTTTGAAGGGCGGAGAACTCTCGGAGCAGGAAGCGCAGCAGCTTGAGGAGGAAGTGAAAGACAATCCAGAGAACCTTCCCGCGCGAATCCAACTCCTCGGATATTACTCGCGTAGAAGATTCGACTCCGATGATGCGTGCAAGGCGCGGCAAGAGCACATCCTATGGATTATCCAGCATCATCCCGACTCCGAAATAGCCGGACTGCCCTACACGGACCTAAATCCGGTGTTGGATGGGAAGTCGTATTACAAGGCAAAAGAGCTATGGCTCAAACAGGTTAAGAACCACAGCGAGAATGCGAAAGTTCTCGGGAATGCTGCTAATTTCTTCTTGCACTACGACGAAGAATTGTCGGAAATGTATCTGAAAGAAGCGCAAACGCTTGAACCGAAAAATCCCGATTGGCCTAAGCGACTGGGATTTTTTTATATGCTCCAAAGCAGGGGGGAGCATCCCGCTGAGAGGAAGAGCGAGACTGCGCGGAAAGCGTTGAAGCAATACGAGAAGGCCTCCAGTCTCAGCCCAAAGGCGATAGACAGATTCTATTTGCTTTCAGACCTCGCCGAAGCTGCATTCGAGGCCCAAAAAATCAAGAAGGCTCAAAGCTACGCAAGGGAGCTGCTTGAAATATCACCTGAACACAAGGACGACTGGAACTATGGAAACGCTATCCACAACGGCAATACCGTCCTTGGTCGAATCGCTATCCGACGAGGCGATGCCGAGCGGGCCGCTGACTTCTTGCTCAAGGCAGGCGCAACACCGGGTTCGCCTCAGCTTAATTCTTTCGGACCCGATTTCGTCTTGGCAAAGGAACTCCTGGAGAAAGGCGAAAAGAAAACGGTAATCGAGTATCTGAAGCTCTGCAAGAACTTCTGGAAAGAAGACGTTCTCGATAGGTGGATAAGGATGATCGAGGCGGATATCGAACCGGATTTCGAGAGACATTGGTCAATCGATGATTGGGAGCCTCCAGGCTCTGCTAATGGCGGATAGGGCATTCGAGCCACCGCGGAAATGCCCACCGTCTTTAACCAGAACGCCTGTACCTCGGAGTGCCTGACTCGCTCTGCACTTCGCGAGCGCCGGTGTTCTCGCAGTTCTCCTACCCCATCCGCTACAATATCCCTGTGGAGTTTGTTGTTATCACTATCTTCCCGGAGTTCGTGGAGCAGGTATTCAAGTGGGGTATCCTGCGCCGCGCCGTGGAAACCGGCAAAGTGTCCTACCGGCTGGTGGACCCGCGCGAGTTCACAGCCAACAAGCACAAGAGCATCGACGACGTGGCTTACGGCGGAAGGCCGGGAATGGTGATGATGTGCGAGCCCATTTTCCTGGCGATGGAAGCGCTGAAAGCACAGGACGTCCTGAAGGAAAGCCGCAGGTTCATTCATCTCACGCCCACCGGGCGGCTGTTTAACTGGGAGATAGCGGAGCAGCTCGCGGGCAACGACCAGCTCATCCTGCTTGTCGGGCGCTACGAGGGCGTTGACCAGCGCGTGATTGATACGTTCGCCGATGACGAGATCTCCATCGGTGACTACGTGCTTTCGGGCGGGGAACTGGCGGCGATGGTGCTTACGGATGCTGTGGCGCGGTTCATCCCCGAGGTCGTGGGCAACGAGCGCAGCGTCGCCCAGGACAGCTTCTCCACAGGTTTGCTCGACCATCCGCACTACACGCGGCCAGCCGATTTCAAGGGAATGAAAGCGCCGGAGGTGCTGCTTTCCGGCAACCATGCGGAGATCGAGAAGTGGCGGCGCGAGCAGGCTGAACAGCTTACGCGGCGGAAGCGTCCAGATTTGTGGGAGCGCCACATCTCCGGGAAATCGGACGGGACGGGCAGGCGTTCCGGCGGGAAATGAGCTATAATCCCCGTTCGCTAAGGAGACGGGCATGACGGTCAAACCTGAAGTCGCGGAATACGAAAAAATTATGCTCAAGGAGCCGGACGCCGTTCCGGACATCCATCCGGGTGACACCGTGCGCGTGCACATAAACTTCTACGAGTCGCCAAAGGGCGTTGTCGCAGCTGGCCCTAAGAAGATCCACCGTATCGCCGCGAAAGGCAAGATATCCCGTGGCGAGGTTAAGGTCGAGCGCGTGCAGGTTTTTGAGGGCACGGTCATCGGCGTGAAAGGCAGCGGTTCACGCAAGAAGCTCACCGTTCGCAAGATCGCCAGTGGCGTGGGTGTGGAGAAGACGTGGTTCGTTCATTCGCGCAAGATAAGCAAGATTGAGATCATTCGGCACGCAAAGGTGCGCCGGGCCAAGCTGGGCTTCCTGCGCCACCGTGTGGGCAAGGCCACCCGCCTCAAAGAACGACGAGTCTGACAACGAACATGGCTAAATCGAGAGCTCGTGTAAGAAGCGACCGCATCCGGGAGATATCGTTCTCCTCCCAGCGCATCAAGGCCGACGGCCGCAGTTCGTGCGAAGTGCGCATCAAGCTGGCACCGGGCTATGCCGAGCGCTTCGACCTCAGGCTTACCGCGGGCAGCTTCGCTCCAGACCAGACCGTGCGTGAGGTAAGCCTTCAGCCCGAAAACGACGAAGTTGCATTCCACATCTACGCGCCGCGCATTCCGCGAAGCGGCTTCCTGCTGGCGGAAGGCCTGAAAGCTCCGCTACAGTTCTCGCCGGCGAACCTATCACAGTATCTGGCGTTCGACCTCATCCCGACGCTCTTCTTCGCCGTGGTCTTCGCGCTCATCATCCGCAGCTTTGCAGTCGCCAGCTTCTATATCCCCAGCGGCAGCATGGAGCCGACGCTTCTGGAAAGCGACCGCCTTATCGCTGACAGGCTTTCCTACACCTTCCATCTGCGCGAGCCCAAGCGCGGCGACATCATCATCTTCCGGTTCCCCAACGACCCCAAGGTGGACTACATAAAGCGCGTGATTGCGCTGCCCGGCGAGACCGTGGAGATCCACAACCGGCAGGTCTTCGTCAACGGCGAGCCGCTTAGTGAAAGCTACACCGCGGAGGCTCCGCGCTACGATATGCCGCCAAGGGAGGTGCCGGACGGCGAGTACTTCGTTTTAGGCGACAACCGCAACCGCAGCCGGGATTCGCACATCTGGGGCTTCGTGCCGGAAAGTAACCTCGTGGGCGAAGCGCTGTTCATATACTGGCCGCTGAACCGCGTCAGCATGATCCGCAATCCGTACCAGCAGGGCACGGACTAGCCGCTTCTGCTGTCTCGCGCTTCTCAATCTACGCGCCT
This sequence comes from Planctomycetales bacterium, assembly GCA_030606285.1. Lineage (GTDB taxonomy): Bacteria > 4484-113 > 4484-113 > 4484-113 > 4484-113 > JAGGTK01. The sequence continues at coordinate 49,805 of JAUWGS010000010.1, forward strand.
AACGTTCAAGGGCCGCTTCTGCACGCTTTAGGATGGGTAGAATAGGGGTGAACGCCCTGTAAGGGAGGACGATGTGTCAAGGCTATTCAGGCTTAGTGTTATCGCTGCGGTGCTATTGGCTGCGCTTGCTCTCGCCGCGTGCGGGAGCAAGAAGACACGGCTGGTGCCGCAACTCGCATCGGAAGGAACCCCGCCAACTCTGACGCAACCCGCAACGGCGGTTTCCCTCGACGACGCGCTTACCGAACTCGACGCGCTTCCTACGCCGGAGGGCGTGGATGAAGCGCTGTTTGCGGAATTGAAGGAAGCGCTGCAGGACGCGCTGAGTGATTCCTGTAGGGCGGGGACAATCACCGGTGGCACGGGCGTCCCGCCCGTGATTCAGGTGGTTCGCAGGCGAGACGCCTGCGCCACCAAACTAACTTCCACTCCCCCCACCGGCGAAGCCAACCGGGTCAACGACCTCGGCATCACCGACAACGGCGACGGCACGTTCACGCTTTCCTGGCACTACCGCAACCTCGGCGACTACGACCAGAATGGCACTGTCGCCGTAGAAGACATAATCCCACTGGCGTTACACTATGGCGAGGAAGTTCTGTATCACCGCCACAACTCGCTGCAAGCGGTCATTGATGGGTCCAACAACGGTTGTATTGGAATCGAAGACATCACGCCGATTGCAGTGCATCTTACAGAGGACGTGCACCATTACGCTGTAGAGGGCGCGTCCTCAGCCGACGAGCCGTGGGAATGGATACGGGATGTGGCGCTGGAAGAGGGCACAGGCGAAGGACGGAAGACCTACGAAGCCATACTGGACGATGCCATATACCAGTGGTACCGCGTTGTGACGGTTGACGCTGAAGGTAATCGGGCTGCCTACAGCACAAGTGTTTGGCTTCAATTTGGCCCCGCCGCGCCTTTAGTGACTAGAGTGTCTCCCACACTGCTACTCGCTGGTGCGGAAGCTTCGTTTAAGGCTACTGTAAAAGGAACCGGCCCCTTCGACTACGAGTGGGAATTCGGCGATGCGGCAACGCCCAGCGAATCGAACGATCCCGAGCCGACAGTTACAATAGGTCCGGCAGGACAGCATGTATGTCGTGTGCGCGTGTCCAACGATTACGGCACACACCTTTTCACGTTCTCAGTCACCGTGTCAGCGGATTACGGCGACTGGCGGATGGAGGGGAGAGATGCGCAACATACGCGCTGCAGCCCCTTCATCGGGCCATCCTCGCCAGTCGTGAAGTGGATGCTGCCTTTCGAAGTGACGTCCAGCGGCGGGAGGGAAGGCTCGTTTAACGCCTTAGGAACTATCTACATCCTCTGCCGCAGTCACAGCTTATATGCAGTTAACCCTTGGGGAATGATTGAATGGGATCATGAACTGCGGAATACCCTCGCAGTGACACCTGCCGTCGCTGCTGACGGTACTATCTATGCGCCTGACATGTATCACACCATAAGTGCGTTTAGTCCTGACGGCACCGTTAAATGGAATTTCGCGCCTGGCCTGGGTGGGTACTGGTCCAGTCCAACCATCGGTGTAGACGGCACAATCTACGCGGTTCATGGACTGTCGAGCAACAGCTATCTCTACGCCATCACCCCTGAGGGCGACACGCTGTGGACCTGCAGTCTTGAGGGCGGGGAGCCTGCTTGCCCCGCCCTAGCATCCGATAGAACAGTTTATATCGGCACTAACGCATACGAACTCAGCCATGAGAATGGGGGATACATATACACGGGTTATCTACACGCGATAGGCGCTCCGGGGAACCTGAAATGGAGTTACAGCGTAGAAGACCGTATTCGTTCTGGAGTATCAGTCGGAAAAGACGGAACAATCTACTTAGGATGCAACGATAACCATATCTACGCGATAAATCCTGATGGCAGCTTGAAATGGCTCTCCGAAGTAAGCGATGACGTCAAAGGGGGGCCTGCAATCGCTAAAGACGGAACAATATTGATTAGCTGCCGCAATGGTCGATTGCACGCCCTAAGCCCCGACGGTACTCCCAAATGGGAACGCGAGCACTGCGGCAGCTCTCATCCAGTAATCGATGCCGATGGCTGTATATACGCTAGTAGCAGCCGGCAAGTGGTAGCACTGCATCCCGACGGAACGCTGAAGTGGCAGTTCGACATTGACAACAGTCTGGGCGGGAACACAGGTATAAGTATGGCCTTAGACGGGTCGCTTTACGTGCACTTTCCCAATGGCGAACTCTACGCCTTTTCTGGTTGTGAACAGGTTCCTCTGGCAATCTCATCGGTCTCTCCCCAAAACGGACTCGCTAGCAAGCCAACGGCATTCAGCTTCATCTACAGCGGGAGCACACCCACCGAGTACTTCTGGGATTTTGGCGGCGGAGCTGAACCGAGTACTTCAGAAGAAGAGAACCCGATTGTTACGCTGGGAACGGTTGGAGAGTACGACGCTTCACTGACCATTCGCAACGAGTATAACGAGGATATATTCCCTTTCACGCTCACGGTAAGAGAAGTTCCCCACGAGCCGTGGGTGCACACCTGGGGCACCGAGCGGTACGAATACGCTAGCGCTCTGGCAGTAGATTGCTCTGGTAGCATTTGGGTTGCTGGGAGCACAGCACTACTTAAGTATAGTCCTTGTGGCGAACTGATTCTCGCCAACTCATGGGAATATGACAGTTACGGTAGTTTGATCCCTAGTGGTATCGTGATGGACACGAGCGGATATGCCTACATTGTGGTGTATGGAACCGGTGTTGCTGGTGTATTGCTGCTCAGGTTCGACCAAGCGGGCAGCCTGCTATGGAATCGAACCTGGACCGGGCACGCGGATAGTGCTTACGGGATGACGCTGGATGAATTCGGGAATGCTCTTGTCGTGGGTGAAACGTTCAAAGACACCGGATGGTTCCCCGACATCATGCTGCTGAAATACGATTCAGAAGGCAACCTGCTATTCTCCAAGGCCTTGCGAATGGAGCTTATCCAATCTGCTACCTCGGCCACACATAGTGGGGCGCGATTATACGTCGTTGGTCTTGATGCTGGATGGGGGTATTGCCGAGGATTAGTGGCAGCCTTTGACTGCGAAGGCCAGTTCTTATGGGGACGATACTGTGAAAACGCACCTGAACTGACTACGGTAGGAGTTGATAGCGCTGGAAACCTTTATACTGCTGGCCGCTGCTATTTCAACGATTCTTACGGTATCCTGCTGTTTAAAATCAACGGAGAGGGCAGTGTTCTATGGAGCAAACTGTTATGCTCTCCAACGAACTCCTACAGCGTAAGCGACATCATTACCAACGAAACAGGAGATCTCTACATTGTGGGGAGCAGCGTTTCTACGCTCGATCCAGACTCCCCCCGGGGGCTGCTTTTCCTCAAATTGAGTGCCGAGGGTCGCGTACTCCGGAGCATGAAGTGGCAGCCTGTGGACCCTCAGAGCGATGGAGCATCGGGATACGCGCTATGCGTTGACGGTGAGGATGTTTACATTGCGGGGGGCGCACCTAACATCGCTGCCTGCTGGCATAACGTGGTCACACTCGCGCTGCCACTTTCGGTATCTCTGATCCCCTTTGACGGCGCTGTTGAAGAGGTCACAGGTTCTGAGGGATCACTCGAACTCACAGAAAGCCCGGTCCAAGGCGTAATCGACCAGGGGGGAGGCGGATGGAGCGATTTCCTCCTCCTCAAGAACTACCCGCCTTAGACGAATCACCAACCAACGCAGCGCACACAGCAATTAAGCCCACTCACGGCAATCTCATGACTTTGGCGATGTAGTCAAAGGCAATGGTGGTGCGGTAGCCGAACCAGGTCACGGTCGCGCCGTCGATTTTATAAAGCCCGTCGTTGCGCACGCAGGCAAGGTCCGCAAATTCTTCGCGGAACTCATCGATGTCGCTAAATTTAAACTTGTACGGCTCGTCGGGGAAGAACACCGCCTCCGGGTCGTACTCGCGGATGAAGTCTGCGTCAATCATCGGGTAGCGCTTCTGGATGGGCGGTATGACCGGCGTAAGCCCCGCCTGCGTCAGCAGGTCGTAGATGTACGTGTCCCGCGAAACGGTCATATACGGATCTTTCCACACCAGGTGCAGCACGCGGCGAAACGTGTAGTCCGCCTTGGCGCCCGCCACCGTCTCGCGCCCCTGCGCAATCTGCGCCACCATCTCTTCCGCCTTTTCGCTGCATCCGGTAAGCGCGCCCAGGTCGGTTATCAGCTGCGCGGCTTCGTCAACCTTCACCACGAACGAGACGTGCACCGGCGCAATCTCCCGCAGCTCCTCTACGACGTCCTTTTCGTTTTCTTCCTTGTTGCAGAGAATGAGGTCGGGCTCCAGCTCGCGGATGAGGTCGATGTCAGGATCCTTCGGCCCACCAACACGCGTTTTCTTCTTGTACATCGACCACGGACGCTCGCAGAACTTCGTGATGCCAACTAGCTGGTCTTCCGCGCCGAGATAATGCAGCGTCTCCGATTCGGACGGCACGAGCGAGACGATGCGCTCGGCGGGCTGCGCAAGCTCAACGAAGGTATCGTCGAAGTTGGCGACGCGGATTCTCATTGCGCCCTACTCTGTCGTCACGACGCGCGTCTGCGTGCCATCGGCTCCGGCGAACTTGCGGGTGAGATCCGCCCATTCGCCGAGTATCTGCTCCATATGCAGCTCGTTAACGAGCTTGGGGCATCCGTAGACCACGGCGAGCGCGCTCGTGGTGTCGTCCGCGAGCTTTGCGAACTGCGAATCCTTGATGGGGCTTCCCATCGCCTTGGACGCGCCACCGTAGGAATCGGCAACGACGACCAAGCCCGTCAGGTCAAGCTCCTGCCCCGACGGGTTGAATACGTAGCGCTCCTTTTCGTAGCCCAGCCGCAGGTGCACCTCGCCGGAGAACTTACCCGTGTCCACCACGCTCATCGGCAGGAAGTGGCGCAGCGATAGCAGATTGTTGATGTCAACGAGATTATTCACGAAGTGAAACTCTCCGCTTTCGGCAAGGTCGCGCAAGAGGTATTCGCTCGCCGGACGGTTGCGTCCGCTGGGCTTGAACCCGCCCTGGCGCAGCGTGTCGCGGATGCCGCTAACGAATTTTTCGGGCATCTCAACGCCGCGCGCCACGTAGTCGTTCACCAGTTGCGATATCTCGTCTAAGAGTCCCGGTGGGCTTTCCTTGAGCTCGACCGCCTCAAAAAGCACCAGTCCCAGCCGGCACGCGTAGCCATCCAGCTCAACCTGGACGTCTTTTAGTTCCATGCGCCCATTCTAGCACGCGGCACGCGATGTCTTTTGCCTCTTTCAAGTACGCGGTGCTGACTAGCGCCGCTCCTAATAGCCGGGCTAGTGAGCCCGGCCTACCCAGCTCGTCTAATATACAAGGGTGGGGCTAAAAATGGAGTGGTGACCTCTAGGTCGCCACACCTTAATCGCGCAACCTGGAGGTCGCGCGTCCGGATTGTAGGGCGGGGTCTCCGCGCCCCGCCTTATTCTTCAGTCTCAATAACCGTAACCTCGCAGCCGAGGTAGTCCGTGAAGTAATGCTGCGTCTCCCCATCGGGCTCCAGGTAGTGTGTGTGCTCGGGCACGAAATCTATACGCCACATCCCCGGCTCCACCGCCTTAAATTCCATATTGAACAGCGGTCCGCTGGTTCCTGCTGGCGCGCCGATGGGGTTTGGGCCTCTCGGAGAGATGCTCCACCCGAGCCGCCCATTCAGCCAGAATAATACATCGTTCGGGACGAAAATAGAGTCAGAGAATGCATCCCAGAATGTACCGTCTTCCTCCCACGTAACGCCACCAGGCGACCCCAAATCCCAACTCAGCGTTCTGTAGCGCATACCTTCGCACGGCAAAAGCTCTATGCCGTCGAAGTACGCCACCGGATATAGGATGTCGTACACGGAGACTTCTATAAGAACGGTTTCGCCCAGGCCGACAGTGGCAGCGTTCGGCTGTATCACGATGCTGCCCGGCTGAGGGTGAAATCCATAAACAATACCTGTTGCCTCGCCGCGAGTCTGATAGTATCCGTTGTCAAGCGTAATCCGTATAGTCGCGTATACGTCCCAAAGCATGTGGTTAGTGACAGTCACCTCATATGGCCCGGAATCCAGCGGCACAGTCATGGTGGTTGGCTCGACAGTGATACCTTCTCCTTCAATAACCTCAATGGTGACAACGACTTCGTTGCCTATTCCCCAGTCGGAAACAGAGAAGATGACTGTAGCCGGATTGCCCCAGTAAAAAGTTGGCTCCATTTCAAACCATGGGTCAAGGTCGTATCCCGGGCCAACCTGGTACTCGACCTGAACCATGTCCGCGTTACCGTCGGCGTCGGTTACGGTGAGTGTGCAGGTGTAAAACGCGCAACGCGTCATCGAGTAGTTAAGCAGAATGACCGGGGGCCGAGGGACGCTCGATTCATTGGGATTAGCGCCGCCGCCGAAATCCCAGTCCCAGGAGACAACCGGAGACCCGCTGGTCTCAGCGGAGAATGTAAATAGCGAAAAGCCGTGGACATCGCCCGATGGCACATCCACCGACACGATGCTCGGCCCGACACGAACAGCCCACGGCCACCGGCTTGGAGAGCTGTCGTTCCCGCCGCATGCGCTCAGGGCGGCTGCTGCGACTGCAACTACCACGAGCGTCCAGAAGCCTTTCATCTTCTCCCTCCTCGGAAGGACTCAACTACATTCTACCAGAACCCGCCTGTACTCTCATTTCGACCTCACGCGACGAGCGAGCGCCCCGGAATACTGCGCAGGTTGTAGAATATCTGCGGGTACACCAGCCGGGAGGGCATTATGAATAACGCACCGGAAACGATTCAGATTATCTTTCAGCGGCAGAGCTGCCGCTACTTCCTGAGCGACGAGCTTCCTGAGGAGCACCTGAAGCTGCTGCTTGAATGTATGCGCTGGGCGCCCAGCGCGGGCAATATGCAGCCGTGGCGGTTTTACGTTGTGCGCGACGACGAGCGCAAGCAGGCGCTGGTAGCTTCAGCCTACGGCCAGCGGTTCATCGCCGACGCGCCCGTCGTTATCGTCGTGTGCGCGGTGGCGGACGAGAGCGCAGCGAGCTACGGCCCGCGCGGGGCGACGCTGTATTGCCTGCAGGACACGGCCGCGGCGGTGCAGAACCTGCTGCTTGCGGCGACCGCGCTGGGCTACGGCACGTGCTGGATCGGCGCGTTTGACGAACACGCTGCAGCAGAAGCGCTCAAGCTCCCGCAGCGCGAACGCCCCGTCGCTATGATTCCAGTCGGCAAACCCCGCCGCATGGGTTCCCGTACGAACCGCCGCCCGCGCAGCGAGATTATGGTAGAGTAGGCACTGCGAGAGCAAGGCTCCCGCAGGAGGGATTCAATGAGGTTCCTCAGGATTGGCCTCAAGAACTGGCGCAACTTCCAGGATGTGAATGTCGAACTTCAACGCCGCGTCTTCATTGCCGGCCCCAATGCCTCGGGGAAATCGAATTTCCTTGACGCGTTCAGGTTTCTGAGGGACATTGCCGCTAAGGGCGGAGGCTTGCGAGAGGCCGTGGACAGGCGGGGAGGCGTTTCGAAGATTCGCTGCCTTGCCGCTCGACGCTATTCGGATATCACGGTCGAAGTAGAGATTGGCAATGGCGCGGATGGCCCGGCTTGGTTTTACAAGCTGGTATTCAGTCAAGATTCACAACGACGCGCTGTGATTAAGGAAGAAGTGGTTCGGCGAGGTCAAGAGGAGATTCTAAAGCGTCCTGACAATGATGATAAGCAAGACCGTGAACGCTTAGCTCAAACTCACCTTGAGCAGGTGAGTGCTAATACGAGGTTTCGCGAGGTAGCCGGCTTCTTCAACGAGGTGCGCTACCTCCACATCGTGCCGCAACTCGTCAGAGCTCCCGAGCGATACTTAGGGCGAGGAGGAGATCCATATGGAAGTGATTTCCTAGAGCAAGTCGCAGCCAAACATAAGCGTACTTGGGAGTCTAGACTTCGTCGAATAGCGAAAGCACTTAGGGTGGCAGTGCCGCAGCTAACAGAACTAAAGCTTGATCGCGATGAGCGAGGAGCCCCTCACCTGTCAGGGAGGTATGAACACTGGCGTCCTCATGGTGCCTGGCAAATGGAGGATCAGTTTTCCGACGGCACACTAAGGCTTTTAGGACTCCTTTGGGCAGTGCTTGACGGTGGCGGACCTCTTTTACTCGAAGAGCCAGAGCTATCCCTGCATCCTGACGTTGTGAAGCATATCGCCCAGATGTTGGCCAGGCTTAGTAGGAAGACTGGTCGCCAGATTGTGGTCAGCACCCACTCGAGCGACCTGCTGCGCGATCCTGGTATTGGCGCAGACGAAGTGCTGTTACTAATTCCAAGTGAAGAAGGTACTCGCGTTGAATTGGCAGCGAGCGATCATCAGATTGTCACATTGCTTAAAAGTGGTCTCAGTATAGCTGATGCAGCACTTCCGAAGACGGCGCCGAAGGACGCAGCGCAACTGGCTATGTTTGGGGACATCAAGTGATTCACCGGGTAACGGCAGCCGTTGAGGGCTTGGTCGACGAAGCGGTTGTCTCGGTCTTGTGTCGTGAAGTTCGAGTAGAGTTAGGACCGGTCTACGGAAAGCAGGGGAAAAACTACATCGATAGAAAGCTAAGGGGTTTCAACAACGCTGCTAAGTATGCTGATTGGCTCGTTCTTCGCGACATGAACCACGATGCCAGTTGTGCCCCGGAGCTAAAGACTCGCCTACTACCACAGCCAGCAACTAATATGAAGTTTCGAATAGCGGTCCGCGAAGTGGAAGCCTGGCTGCTTGCTGACCGCAAGCGGTTTGCACGCTACTTGAGCGTCCCACAATCATCGCTGCCCACAGCCCCAGAATCGCTGGATAGCCCAAAGCAGGAGGTTGTAAGACTTGCCTCCATGTCCAGACGACGGGCCATCCGGGAGGACATGATGCCTAGCCCCGGAAGTGGTACACGTGAAGGACCGGCTTATGCCTCCAGACTGGTCGAGTTCGTATACGAGCAGTGGGATCCCTTTGAGGCAGCCAAACGCAGTGACAGCCTTTCTCGCTGTATTAGGAGCCTCGGAGAGTTGAGCTAACAACCTCATCGCGCAAAACAGCTACTGCGGACGGCCTTTCTTTGACATGCTCACGGAACGCGACCCGCAAACCGCGATGCACCGTCTATAATTATCTCGCACCTATGAAAGCAATCATCCCAGTAGCGGGCGAAGGGCGGCGGTTGCAGCCGCTCACTGCCGTTCAGCCAAAGGCGCTGCTGCAGGTCGCAGATAAACCCGTGCTGGGGCACATTCTCGCGCGGGTGGAAAGCGCAGGCGTCACCGATGTCATCCTCGTGGTCAGCGACAGGAGCGCACCAATTGAGGATTTCGTCCACAGCGAGTTCCCACGCATCCGCCTGACGCTGGTGCGCCAGGAAGAGCCGCTCGGCCTGGGGCACGCTGTCTGGCTCACGCGCGAAGCCGCCGCCGGAGACGAGCTGCTAATCGTCTACGGCGACACCATCGTCTACGCCGACCTTGCGCCCGCGCTGAACACCGATGCCGACGGCGCAATCGGTGTGCGCGAAGTAAAAGACCCGCGCCGTTTCGGTGTCGTGATTGAGGAGAGCGGGCGCATCACGCGCCTGGTGGAGAAGCCCGACGAGCCCATCTCCCATCTCGCCATCGTCGGCGTGAACTGCATCCGCGACAGCAACGCGCTTTTCGATGCGCTCGACTTTATCGTGCGCAACAACCTCCGCACGCGCGGCGAGATTCAACTCACCGACGCTTTCCAGCGCATGCTCGACGCGGGAAACCGCCTTGTCTCATTCCCCATAGACAAGTGGCACGATTGCGGCACGCCGGAAGCGCTGCTTGAGACCAACCGGCACCTGCTCGGCAAACTGACGCACAAGCCGCAGAGCGAGGGCTGCGAGTTCACGCCGCCTGTCTACATCGCGCCCACAGCATCAGCAAAGGACTCGAAGATTGGCCCGCACGTGGCCATCGCCGCCGGCGTGCAGGTGCGAAACTGCGTGCTAAAGGACTGCATAGTCAACGAAAACGCGCAGCTCAACAACTGCAACCTGACGAACCGCATCATCGCCTACAGCGAAGAGATTCATCGCCCACCGCTGTAGCCCTGCCGCCGGTGATATAATCCTGCACGTTCAACGACGGGGGAGGTATGGCCGAAGCGCACCAAAAGGGCATCGCGACATGGGCATGGGTAATGCTCGCAGGCTTCGTGCTGTGGGTGCTGGTGCTCGCTGCGCACCTGCTGCACTTCATCCCCGAAGAGCTTACGCTCGGGCCGCTGATTGCGTTATCCGCGCTGCATCTGCTCGCGGGCCTGGCCCTTATTCAGGGCGCGTGCGAAGCGCTCATCCTGGGCGTTGAACGGCTTGGCGCGCGCTATCGCTGGGACAGCTTCATCGCTGGCACAGTCGGTGAAATCGTCAGCACGCTCCCCGAGTTCGTCGTCATCATCTTCATTGTCCAGGTGGACGCGCTGGCGGCGTTCCTCATCGCGGTCGTTACCATCTACAACAACGCGCTCGTGTTTAGCGTGTACTCCTTCTTCCTGCCCAAAGACGTGAAGGGCAAGTTCCTGATGCCGGAGCCAATCACACGCGCCGGCACAGAGGTACTCATCGCCGGCAGCGGCATTGCGCTCGTCCTCGGCCTTGTCTTCCTGACGCTGCGCACCGAAACCCACAAGTCCGAGCTGGTAGGCATAGACCTGGGGCTTATCGCAATCATTCTCTTCGTTGTATTCGGCTATTACCTGCATTCGCTGATGCGGTATTACGCAAAGACCGACCAGGAGAAAAAAGCGACGCTCGATCCGGCTTCCCGAAGAACCGGCTGGATTGCCATCGGCGTGATGTTCGCCATCGGTATCCTGGGAGCATTCCTCGGCGGCCACTCGGTCTCGGAGTTCGCCGACGCCGCCCTTAACCGGATGAAGCTCCCTCAAGTGCCTACAGCCCTCATACTTGCGTTCTTCGCCGGCATCAGCGAGTACATAATCGTCTATAAGGCGCACAAGCGCGGTCTGATGGGCATTGCGCTTTCAAACGTGTTCGGCGGGATAACGCAGGTCATGTTCCTGGTCCTCCCGTTCACCCTCACGGTGATTGCCCTGAGTGGCTGCATCATACCCATCAGCTTTGTGACCACCATTGTGCTCCTGTTGCTTTTCCCGGTGTTTTTCGTGTTGTTCGAATACCTGGAAGAGGATCACACGCTCAACAACCTGGACGCTGCTGGAATGGTGGGAATATTCGTCCTCATCCTGTATGTATTGTTGTTTATGAGCGGCGCCTAGCCGCACTTGCGAAATGCCGGTGCGCGAACAACACAAAGAGCGAGTTTATTGTAGAATCAGTGGGGCTGCCTTGTTGGAGGGCTAAATGCCGATAGAATACCGGCCAATGGACAAGGACTACGTTCTTCCCGTCTGTCCAATGGTCTTGCTGAACGGGCCGTTAGACCGAGCCGATCCGGTTAGCCACGCGAGCTTTGTTTCAGACTGCCCGATGGTCAACGAGGCATTCTTCCGGCGATACATCGAGGAATACGGAACCTGCGCCTATCTGGCATGGGACCGTTACTCTCTGGTCGGCGCGACCGTGTTCTTCCCGCTGACAGACCTGCCGCCCAAGGCTGGCAAGGTATACGGCATTGACGAATACCCCCAGCGATGGTTTGATGCGCTCAACAAGGAAAAGGGCACGATGATGATGACCTGCACCACAGTCGCGCCGCAGTACCGCGATTACGGGATAGGGCGCAGGCTGCTGGAGTCTGCTATCGGCTGGATGAGACGCAACCGCTGGCTGCGAGCCGTGAAGCTGGGTGTGCCTTCGGAACTCTACGGCTTCTCGCGCCACTTCGACCTTACGTTCTGGGAGGGCCTGGGCTTCAGGGTGTTCCGCATCGTGGACCGGACCAGCGCCGAGCCCTGGGCCAGCCGCGAGAAAGCCAAACTGCTGCACAGCTACGAAAGGGGAGAGTTTCTGGCAAAGGGCATAGATTTCAGCGCTGTGCTGAATGAGCGCGGATGGCAGGGCATTCTGGGAGTCCACGACCTGGAGATGCGCTTTGGCTAGTACGTACGCGATTGCCCGGAAACGGGCTTCCCCAGGCGAAGCACCAAGAAATACTTCTCGTAACGCGCGACCGCCTGCTTGTCCCTCATGCTCTTCGCGACATGCAGCATATCGCGCACGTATTTGATGGCCTGATCGCGCTGGCCTGAAAGCAGGAACCGTTCGACATTGGAGTCTTTTTCGTCCTCCGTTATATCCGTGTCAATCTTGATTGCGCTGATGGTCTCCAGGTCGCGCTTTGTCAGCGGACGCGGCGTGGCCCTGTGATGCCTCATATGGTGCCGGTACTGCCAGAACCAGAACTCGTCCGCTCGCGAAACCCGCGTCCGCGCCCAGGTGATCGCGTTTGCCAGCATCCTTGCGCCGATGTATGCGAAGAGCACCAACGGGCTGATGAGCAGGAAGGCCAGCATCAGCGCGGTGGCGCCCATAAAGTCAAAGAAGTCAAACGAATCCCACCAGAGCCACAGAGCGCTAAGTCCCAGCACGATGAGCACGAGCATGAAAACAAGGCCGATTATGTCCGAATCGAACTTCTCCGGGATGTAGATGTACCAGGGAGTGAGTATGCACTCCAGTATCTCATCTTTTAGTGATGCGGCAAGCACGGCCTGTCCCCTCTTCGGCTACGCTATTCTACCCTCTTTCGCGACAGGGTGCATACCGACCAGATACGGGTGTGGGGAATCGTATGCCGAGCGAAGCTAAGACTTGGCAGCAGGGGATTGGAATCTAGAGAGATGTATTCGGGGTTTCTTGCAGAATATCGTTCGATTCGGATTGCGGACTGTAGCAGCGCACGGTATACTGCTAGGAGGATTTTGAAGAACACATCATTGACCCAGAACGCGTTCCCGAGGAGACAACGGGGCACGTTCAGAAGGTGGAAGATGCCCACGACGATATCAAGGAGAATGAGAAGCAAGCCCCGTCGTGCGCTCTTGGCTTGCCTCTGGCTGCTCACGCTAGTGGCTGCAGTTAGCCTGGTAAGCTTCACCGGTTCTGCCGTGGAGAGGGTGCTTACCCCCGACTACGCGGTTCTCACTGACTATACATACAAAGGTGAAGAGAGTGACATTCGTTATGAGTTCCAGGTCGAGCGGACGGGTGAAGTCCATAGAGTACTGATGTGCACCTATTACCAGGGTGAGCCAAGGGTGAAGGACCTTCCTGTGTTCACGGAGCCCCAGGACGTGAGCGGCAAGTACGTTGAGATTGCCGACGCCATACTTCTCTCGGACGGTGCGGCAGCAGTCCTCATAGCTGAGAGATACAGGTTATTCTCGCTTGTAGCAGACCGTCTTTGTGGAGTTATCGAGCTTATTCAACTTACCGGCGCTGGTTCTGTGTCAGGTGCCAAGGTCATAGAGCACAAGGGGCTGATTTATGTCGCATACGCGGCTTTGCCGGGAAACCACTGGAGAAACAAGGAGTTCATATATACCCAGATTCGATACCGTGTCAGGACTTACCCCGGCAGGTGGACGAAGGAAAGAATCCTCTACAGCTCGCCTGACCCTTTCAACTATCCCGTTCATCTGCAATGGATTCAGAGTGATGAAGGGCTTTCGCTTTCTGCGCATGCCGAGCGGTTTGAAAACGCTCCCGATTTGGAAGTCACTCTTTCGGTGCTCGATGAAGAGCCAGGGGCGTGATAGGATAATGCCATCGTGCATGCCGACCAGATACGCTAGGCGCAGGCGTAAGTCGGCTGATGTGAACTGCACGGCCAGACTCATAATCCCCACCTAATACTCCCCCCGTTCGATGCGCAGGATGTATTTGCGCAACAGCTCTATCGCATCAGTATCGCCAGCTACCTCAGCGTCCTCGAGCCGCTTCTCAGCAAGCCCCAGCGCTTCCCGCACTTCCCCCAATCGGAGCATCCTCTCCAGCTCCACATCCACCTCTATCTCCACGCCAGTCTCGCCCGGCTCCGACTTACCGTCAGCCTTCGCACCGCCCATAACCGAGGGTAATCCCAGCTTCTCGGCAGCCGCCTTCGGGTCTGTCGTTGTCACATGGCGCCCGAAACTTGGCGCTTCATCTTCCGGAAGCTTGCGGCCGGTCAGCCAACGGCCTATCAGCCAGAAGATGCCGTACAGAACCAGTACTGCCGGAACGGTCGTCTGCAGGAAAACAATGATATGAAAGCCCACCAGCAGCAGCGCGGGAAAACAGCCGAAACGGTCGTAGGCGTCGAAGAAGAGCCATATGCCTCCGACAAAGGAGACTATCATCGCGATTATTAAGTACTCCATAAGCTGGCTCCAAGCGCTCTGCGGCTTCGCCGAATCGGTTGCCCGCCGAATCCTCGAGCGGAACCACGCCGTTGGCGTGGCCCGCGCTCAATGCAGATTCTACCGCGACCGCTTGTATTTGCCCACTATGCTCTACATTCGGTATAATCTAAGTGCCCGGGAGGCATCGCCAAGTGGTAAGGCAAGGGTCTGCAAAACCCTTATCCCCGGTTCGATTCCGGGTGCCTCCTCGTTTCGCTTTGGGCGGTTAGTTCAGTGGCTAGAACATTTCGTTGACACCGAAAAGGTCAGTGGTTCAATTCCACTACCGCCCATTAGAGTTTTCGACCCTCCTCTGCTACAATCTAAACGGCGTTATGTAGTGAAACCGGGGCTTTACCCGACCAGGGGGATAATGATGCTGAGAATTCTACTTATAGTCGCATTCGCGGCTGTGCTTCTACTGGCTTCGTGCGTCAAGGATATCGAGGGGGACGAGGAGTTCACCGGAGCGGTCAAGGCTTCAAGGAGTCCCGTAGCGGTGGACGTTGAAGCCCCACCGGCCGACGCCGAGGCTGAAGAAGCCGAGGGCGACGAACTCGTAACCGACGGTGATGAAGCGGCTGACGATGCCGAAGACGTGGATGCTGAAGATGAAGCCGAAGAGCCGGAGGTCGAAGAAGCCGCCCCGGACGATGAAGCCGCCGCCGAGGACGATACCGAAGAAACAACCGAGTAGCCACGCTTACGAAAACTGCTGACCGCATTCACCGGCGCAACCGGTGGTTGCACCTGCCGCTTAGCTCCACTCAGGGCTGTCAACCAGCGGCCTGCTCTGACTGAACACTGCGCGTGGATATGCCGTCCAACAATAGACCGCTCATCACACAAGCAGTAGCACATACTAGCCCGGATTCATGTCGGTTACTCCCCTGTCAGGTGATATAATCGTCACGATAAAGCCTTGGAGGTGCCGAGATGTTCAAGATGAAGGTTATGCGCTTAGTGGTGGCAGCTTCAGCTGCCGGGATTCTGTTTCTGCTTGCCGCCTGCGGGGGCGGTACAAGCAGACAATCTGTCGAATCGCTGCCCCTTCTGGATGCCGGAAAGTGGCACATCGAAGTTGTCGACACCCAAGGCGATGTTGGCCATGCTTGCTCGCTCGCGCTTGATTCCTCCGGTAATCCCCACATCAGCTACCACAGTCGGACGGACCTTTGCCTCCGGTATGCTCACTATGATGGCTCTTCGTGGAACACTATGACTGTAGACAGCATATTAGATGGGAACGTTGGGTATTGCTCTTCGATTGCTCTTGATAGCCTCGATCGACCTCACATAGCCTATTGCGCCAGTACTGATTACCTCCTTAAATATGCTCAGTTCGACGGTTCTGACTGGGTGCTCCAGGTTGTCGAGAGCGACAGGCTTCTTTCTTTAGGCAAATCGTCGCTTGCGCTGGATTCCTCCGATAATCCGCACCTTGCCTTTACTGACCACAGTCACAGCGCCGATGAGGACCTTGCATACGTTCATTGGGATGGCACGACCTGGGATTTTGAGATTGTGGATAGTGAGGGCAGAGTAAGGGGTGGCTCGCTCGCTCTGGATAACTCAGGACTACCGCACATCAGCTACTTCGACGATACAAACAAGCACTTAAAATACGCGTGGTACGACGGCTTATCATGGCAGTCTCAAACCGTAGACAGTGAAGGGAAATTCTGGCGGTGTAGCTCACTAGCGTTGGACTCCTCGGATAATCCACACATCAGCTATTACGATGATGCCAATGACGTCCTCAAGTACGCCCACTACGATGGCTCTTTGTGGCGTCTCGAAATCGTTGACAATGAGGAGTGTACAGGCCTATATAATTCGCTAACGCTGGATTCATTAGACCGTCCGCACATCAGCTATTTCATCAGCACTACTAGGGACCTTAGATATGCGCACCACAGCGGGTCGAAGTGGCACATAGAAGTAGTTGATAGTGAGGGGAGACTGGGCTACTCCAACTCGCTCGCGCTGGACTCGCATGACGACCCTCACATCAGTTACTTGGACTCCACCAACTACGACCTCAAGTACGTTACTTACCGCTAGGTTTCTCCTCGTAGAAGTACCAGCTCGGCTTACTCCTACTTGAACTAGGTAACGCGACGCGATGTTTCGGTCGCAATTCGCAGCACAGCCGCCAGGAGTGGTAGAATCTGTATCCATCTCTTTTCAAGCCGGGTGCTGAACCCGTAATCAAAGGGAGAACTATGCTGAAGAGAATACTCGTAATTGCGCTGATTGCGCTTATGGCTTTCGCCTCCTGCGTCCAGGAGGTCGTGGAGGAAGAAGAGCCTCTGCCGGCGACGACCGGCTTAACCGCGCCGGAGATGGCGGCCGAAACACCCGCCGAGGGTGCCGATGTGACCGCTGACGAAGCGGTCCCGGTGGAAGAAGGCGCGCCAGAGGAAGCCGGCGAGCCGGCTGAGGAAACCGAGGCGGAAGAGCCCGCCGCAGAGGAGGCCATCATCGTGACAACAGATAGCGGCTTGCAGTACGAAGACCTCGTGGTGGGTGACGGGCCGGAAGCCAAGTCCGGCGACACCGTCAGTGTCCACTACACCGGCTGGCTCACCGACGGCACGAAGTTCGACTCGTCTGTGGACCGCGGGACGCCGTTCGAGTTCCATCTCGGCGCGGGACAAGTGATTAAGGGCTGGGATGAAGGCGTGGCCGGAATGAAGGTAGGCGGCAAGCGCAAGCTGACCATCCCGCCCGAACTGGGCTACGGCGAGCGCGGCGCGGGAGCGGCTATTCCGCCTGGCGCTACGTTGGTCTTCGAAGTAGAGCTGCTGGGGATTAAGTAGCAGCCTTCTTTTGCCCCCGGACTGTGCTTTGGCATACAATAGGCCTGTGAGCTACCTGCGGGCGCTAGTTGGCACAGTGTGCGGCCCCGAATCAGACGAGGGGCGTGATTCCTCACTGCTGCAGGAAGCCTGCTATGCGGGACTGCTCGGTGTCGGTTACACGTCGCCAAATCCCATCGTCGGTGCGCTCGTCGTCAAAGACGGAGAGGTCATCGCGCGGGGCGTCCACCGTGTGTGTGGACAGGAGCACGCCGAGGCCGAAGCGCTATCACGCGCCAAAGACCGTGCTAAAGGCGCAGACCTCTATGTGGGCCTTGAGCCCTGCTGCCACCACGGCAAGCAGCCTCCCTGCGCCGATGCAATCATCGCAGCGGGCATTTCCCGTGTAATCTACGCCGGTGACGACCCCGACCCCAGAACCTGCCGCCGTGCGCGCCCGCTTCTTAATGACGCTGGAGTGGAAGTTGACGGGCCGATGATGCCCCACGCTATGGCCCGGCTCAACGACGCCTACTACCACCGCAAAACCTGCGGCGAGTTGTTCGTCACCCTCAAACTGGCGATGTCGCTCGACGGGCGGCTGGCGCTTGCCAGCGGCGATTCACAATGGCTCACCGGCAAAACGGCACTTGGCTATGCGCACTTCCTCAGGCAGTCGCACGATGCGGTAATGGTCGGTGTGGGCACGGTGCGTACGGACAACCCGCACCTCACGGTTCGTAAGGCGATGCTGCGCGAGTTCGCTGGCCCTGACGTGGATTACATCCGGCTGCGCCATCCGGTTCGCGTGGTGCTGGACCCGCAGTTCTCACTGCTGCGCGACTTCAAGCCACCAGACGGCGAACTCGACCGCCCCGCACTGAACATCTTTGATCCGCCGGAGCAGCGCCGCCGGGAATACCCATGGCTCGTGTTTGCGGGTACTGAAGGCAAATCACCGTCCGGGACAACTGCCGACGACGGCATTGAGGCCATTGAAATGCCGTGCGATTCCACCGGGGGCATCGAGCTTGCACTGGTGTGGGAGAAGCTCGCGCAGCTTGGCATACACTCGGTGCTCGTCGAAGGCGGAGTGCGCCTCGCGCAGCAGCTTCTCGCCCAGCGCGCCTTTGTGCGTTTCGACGCCATCGTCGCTCCGCTGCTACTGGGGGGCGATGCGCGCGCTTTCGCGCCGGACCTTGGGCTGAAACAGGTAGACGAGTCCCCGCGCCTGCACGATGTGCTGAACTTCCCTCTTGGCCGGGACACGCTCATCTCCGGCTATGCGTCCGACTTCATCGATGAAGCCCTGCGCAGGATGCCGAACCAATGAGCCGGTCGTGGCGACTGGTACTCGCAGGCATCGTTGCCGTAATCCTTGCGACGATCTCGGTGGTAGCGGGAGTACAGCTCTTGAAACAGCCGGTAGATATTAAGCCTCCGGACCAGACAAGCCTGCTCGTGGTTCCATTCGGCGTCGCGGGAGACGAGACCAGCCTCCCCGATGAAAGCGTGCTATCAGCGTTGATCGAGGACTTGCGCCAGTCGCTCAATATCGAATACTCCATCGCAAAGCCACATATACTGCCAAAAGCGCTGCTCAATCGCGAGACCGGCCAGCTTCGCGCAGACTTGGCGCTTTCCGATGTCTCCCAGCGCTACCGGCGCAGCGGGTACTTCCGCGTGCTGGGCGTCACGGCGAGTGACATCACCATCCCGAACTACAACTTCCTGTTTGGCCTTGCCGACAGGCACGGTTTCGCCTGTGTGATGAGCGTTCACCGGCTCAGCTGGGGAGCGGATGAGGAGCTTACGCGCGAACGTATCGCCAAGATAGCTCTTCACGAAGTGGGCCACACGCTCGGGCGCGGCCACACGCCGGACGTTGGGAGCGTAATGGTCTATTCCGACAGCCTGTCCGGGCTTGACGAGTCCGGCTCACGCTTCACCGCGCTCGATGTCAGCATCATTCTCACCAAGATCCCCGAACTAGCCGGTAAGGTCATCGCGGTAGAGCCTACCGATACAGACGAATAATCCGAACCCCGCCTACACGTGATAGATGCTCGTGCCCTTGGGCATGCGGCGGCCGATGTGCGTCTTGTGCGCGGCTCTGGCGACCGCCGACGCAACTTTCTTCGCCACCGTGCGGTTGAAAGCCGACGGGATGATGTAATCCGGCGAAAGCTCCGTTGCCTTTATTACACCGGCTATGGCTTCGGCAGCGGCGTGCTTCATCTCCTCGTTGATGTCACTCGCTCGCGAATCCAGCGCACCGCGGAAGATTCCGGGAAACGCCAGCACGTTGTTAATCTGGTTCGGATAATCGCTGCGGCCGGTGGCGATTACCGATGCGAGGCCGTGAGCTTCCTCGGGCATTATTTCGGGAACCGGATTGCTCATCGCGAAGATGACGGGATCTTTCGCCATCTTCTTCACGTCCTTTTGCTCAAGGATTCCCGGCGCGGAAACGCCGAGAAACATATCCGCGCCCTTGATAACTTCCTTAAGGCTGCCCTTTTCGCCGTGCGGGTTCGTGTGCGCCGCCAGCCACTGCTTTGGCGGATTATCGCCCAGATCGCGGCCTTTGTGGATGGCGCCCCTGCTGTCGCAAACGATGATGTTACCCACGCCGAACTTCAGCAGCAGCTTGGTGCAAGCGACGCCCGCAGCGCCGGCACCCGCCACAACCAGCTTCATCTTCTTCGGGTCCTTGCCTGTAATCTTTAGGACGTTGATGAGCGCGGCCACCACCACCACTGCGGTTCCGTGCTGGTCATCATGGAATACCGGTATGTCCACCTCCGTCTTCAGCCGCTCCTCGATGTAGAAACAGCGCGGGCTGGAGATGTCCTCAAGGTTGACCCCGCCAAATGTCGGCGCAATCCACTTGACGAACTCCACGATCTCGTCGGGGTTCTGGGTGTCCAGACAGAGCGGGAAGGCGTCCACAGCACCGAACTCCTTGAAGAGGATGGCCTTGCCTTCCATCACCGGCATTGCGGCAGCCGGCCCGATGTTGCCCAGTCCCAGCACAGCGCTGCCGTCGCTCACTATGGCGATGCAGTTCTTGCGGATGGTGAGGTTGAAACTCCTCTTGTAGTCGTCGTGGATGGCCATGCACACCCGGCCCACTCCCGGCGTGTAGGCCATCGAGAGGTCCGCGCGCGTTTGCAGAGGCACCTTGGACGCAATCTCCAGCTTCCCTCCCAAATGCATGAGAAACGTGTCGTCGGAGACACTTACCAGCTTGAGTTCCTTGAGCTCCTTAAGGCCATCGAGGACGGCCTGGGCGTGTTTGGTGTCCGAGCACTCTATGGTGTAGTCGCGCGTAACGGTGCTACGGTGGATGTGCACCAGGTCTATTGCCATCATCACCGCATCCTGGGCGGCGACCGTCCGGGCTATCTCGGCAATCCGGCCCGCCTTATGCGGATATTGAAGGCGCACGGTGATTGCATATTGCGCGCTCGGCGTCAATTTGACTGGCATACGAATTCCTCCTCCTCACAACACTCTGATTGGCGATGTCCCAGTATCACCCAAGATACTGTGACCACTAGCCTATCATGTATAGCAGGCCAGTGCCAAGCCATCATGCGAGGTCTGCCGTCACCTCTTCCATTACATCGCAGAAGTACTCCACTTCCTCGTCGGGTGTAAGGAACGCCGGGCTTACGCGGACCGCCCCGCCGTATTCAGTCGTGCCGAAAAACTCGTGCGCCATAGGCGCGCAGTGCAGCCCGCCCCGATGGGCAATATGGTATTTATCAGCCAGCAATTCAGACAGTTCCTTGGGTGAGAATCCTTCGACATTGAAAGATATCACCGGTGCGCGAATGGCGGG
The DNA here is from genome assembly GCA_030606285.1 of Planctomycetales bacterium. Lineage (GTDB taxonomy): Bacteria > 4484-113 > 4484-113 > 4484-113 > 4484-113 > JAGGTK01. Next base: position 70,863 of record JAUWGS010000010.1, read on the forward strand.
GTCCGTCGGCCCGACGATACTCACGCCCGGAAGCTCCTGGAGCGCACTGAGCATCCGCCCGCAAAGCTTACGGCACCGCTCCTCGAAAGCCCCAATGGTCTGCTCGAAGATGAAGCCTAGCGATGCCTCCAGCGCGATGATGCCCAGGACATTTGGCGTTCCCGACTCGTAGTAAACGGGGAGTTCCGGCGGCAGATGGTAGAGTTCGCTCTTGACGCCGGTGCCGCCCACGCGCAGCGGTGCCGGCTTGAGCCTTTCGCCGAGATACAGCACGCCGGAACCGGGCAACCCCAGCAGCGATTTGTGTCCGGGCGCAGCCACCACGTCCAGGTTCATTGCCTGCACGTCGATGGCGTGGCATCCCGCGGATTGCGATGCGTCCACCATGAACGGAACGTTCAGGCGCTTCAGCTCCGCGCCGATGTCTATCAATGGCTGCACCGTTCCCGCCACGTTGGAGATGTGGGAGATGCACGCAAGGCGCGTGTTTGGCTTCACAACTTCCGCGATGCGCTCAGGAATGATTCTTCCGTCGGAATCCGCCGGCATCACGTCGAAAGCCACGCCCCTCGTTTCACGCAAGTAGTGCACCGCACGGGAGACCGCGTGGTGCTCCAGCGGGGATATCAGCATGTGGTCTCCCTCGCCCAGCGCTCCGAACAGCACAAGGTTGATGCTATCGGTGGCCGAATAGGTGAAGATAATCCTCCGAGGGTTGTCGACATTTATAAGCCGCGCGAGCATCCGCCGGACCTTTACGGTTATATCGTCGGGATTGATTTCACAAAAATACGTGCCCCGACCGGTTGTCAAGCCCACAATTCGCACAGCCTTGGCGATAGCATCAGCGACCACTTCAGGCTTGGGGAAGCTGGTTGAGGCATTGTCCAGGTATACCTGTCCCTCGGGAATCGTTACGGGCATGGCCTTCCCTCCTTTCGGGTGGTAGTGGTGGTTCTCTTTGGAGTTACTTCCGTGCGGCAGCACCTGGAGGGCAGGCATCGGCCACCCCCGGTACAGCAGCAAACGTCGCCTGTTGCATCGTCGCCGCCGGTGCAGCGGCTGCAGTTTTCAGCAAAGGTGCGTTGCATATAAACAACCCGGCAGTAGCCCCATTATAGCAGGCGAACTGTAGGCTTGCCCGCCAATGGAGCGGTCAAGGATTAGGGATTGGCGGTTAGGATTTAGCTAATCCCTATCCCCTAATCCCTATTCTCTGCGGGCTTTGCCCGCTAATAATAGATGGCGAACTTGAGGTCCGTGTTGAGATCTTCGAAGTAGCTGATGGCGGGATTGCCATTGACTACCGCCAGGGAGGTGCAGGTGCCCACCCATCCTGCGCTGTCAGGAATAACGGGCGTGCCCCAGCTTCCCCCGATGGCGTCACTAGCCTGCACATACTTGAGGTCTTTGTTTGTCACGTCGCAGTAGCTGATGGCGGGGTTGCCCTGTACTACTACGAGGGAGGGGTACCTACCCACATCTCCTGCGCTGTCCAGGGTCAGTGGGGTGCCCCAGCTTCCCCCGCTGGCATCACTCGCCCGCACATACTTGAGGTCTAGGTTGGTCTTGTCGTAGTAGCTGATGGCGGGATTGCCCTGCACTACTGCGAGGGAGGGGTATCTGCCCACATCTTCCGCGCTATCTAGGGTTTGCGGCGTGCCCCAGCTATCCCCGCCGGCATCACTCGCCCGCACATACTTGAGGTCGTAGTTGGTGTAGTCGTAGTAGCTAATGGCGGGAATGCCATCGACTACTGCCAGGGAGGGGTGCCCACCGGACAGGCCAAGCCCGCTATCCACGGTTTGCGGCGTGCCCCAGCTTCCCCCGCTGGCATCCGTTGCACGCACATACTTGAGGTCGTAGTTGGTGTAGTCGTAGTAGCTAATGGCGGGAATGCCATCGACTACTGCCAGGGAGGGGTGCCCACCCGATGTACCCAATCCGCTATCCAGGGCTACCGGTGTGCCCCAGCTTCCCCCGTCGGAATCACTTGCCCGCACAAACTTGAGGTCTTCGTTGGTCCAGTCGTAGTAGCTGATGGCGGGATTGCCGTTGACAACTGCCAGGGAGGTCCAGTGGCCCACATTTGCCGTGCTATCCAGGATTACCGGCGGGCCCCAGCTTCCCCCGTCGGAATCACTTGCCCGCACAAACTTGAGGTCTTCGTTGGTCCAGTCGCGGTAGCTAATAGCTGGGTTGCCGTTCACCACCGCCAGGGAGGTGTATTCGCCCACATGTCCTTCGCTATCCACGGTGATAGTGTGCCACTCATCCGGGCCCTCATCCAATGCCGTGAAGTTCTTGCCGCTCACATCGCCGCTATTCACGGTGACGCTGTGCGTTGTCGGGTCAAATGACCAACCGCTCTTGCTGGGAGTCAGCGTGTAGCTGTCGTTGGGAACGGCTGTGATTGTGTAGTCGCCGCTTGAGTTCGTAGTAGCCGAGTAGTTACCGGGCGTTAGAGTGAGCGTCGTGCCCTGCAAACCACCGCCGGTATCCTTCTCCACATGTCCTGAGACGGAATAGGTCGCTTCTTCAGTAACCGTGAGCGTGAAATCAAACGTGTCCGAGCTATATTCATTGGTCACAACGACCGATGCATTGTATTCGCCGATCTCGCCCAGCGTCACTATCGGCCTGGCCTCGGTGCTGGTGTTGGGCGTCGCGCCTCCCGCGAAATCCCATTCGTACGTGAACGGCTGGCTTCCTGAGACTATCGCGAAGAACTTCACTGAAGCGCCCTCGCTGCCGGATGTCGGACTGACTCCTCGAATCACCGGCGGGCCGACATCAACATATCCCATGCCACCGGTACCGGTATCGTTCACCGCCTGCACGCCGTAGATGTACGTTGTGCCCGGTGCTGCGCTCATATCGTCATACCCGGTTGCCGGGGCGGCTACTGAATCAAGCCATGCCGACGGCCCTTCAATCCCCGCTTCCTTGCGGTAGATCTCATAGCTGGTAACGTGCGGGTCGGGATTAGGATTCCAGCTCAGTGCTATCCTGTCGGCTTCGACGCTCGCCGCAAGCCCCGTCACTATTTCAGGCACCGTGCCGATGCCGCTGTCTGCGTCGGTCACAACACGAACGATTGTCACACCACAGGGGTCTTCGCCGGATTGGCAAGCGTTTCGAAGTCCTGCCGCAAATGGAAGTTCTCCCACCAGTCCATCTTCCGGCAGCCGGCTTGCAGCCTTGTCGCCGCTGGCTGTGAGCACCGCCAGGTACAAGTTATCGTTGGGTGACTTGAACCGGCTGTTGAGCGTGTCGGTACTCAGATAGGCCGTCTCGTCATTGCGCCTAAACGGCCCGAACCAGCGCCAGGAACCAAGCGAGTAATCGGCAAAGCCCAGGAAGTACACCAGCGGCACGTCATCGTCCTGGCCGCCGCCAAAGCTGCACACTTCGCTGTCAATCAGCGACTGAAGCGGAACATCGTCGTCCTGCCCGCCTCCCCACTCGCCGTCCCCGACCTGCTGGGCAAACAGGGCGTAGGTGTATTCGCCGGGCTCATAAGCTCTGAGATGCAGCTCCGAGCCATCCACTTCGATGCTGTATTCACGATCGCTCGTGCTGCCCGAGCCTTCGGGTGAATAATCGGAGCCAAAG
>JAUWGS010000006.1 GCA_030606285.1 Planctomycetales bacterium
AATACAGGCCATCGTCGCCGTCATGCGCAAACTCCTTCACGCCATCTGGGGTATGTTCAAAACCAAAACCACCTTCAACGGCTCACTCCTATTCCCCCAACTAACTCCCCAACCCTTGACATCCCAATAGAGTATCTACAGTCCGGACGCGCAGTCTCCAGGCTGCGCGATTAAGGTGTGGTGGCCTGGAGACCCCCACTCCCCGTTTAAATCGCGACTCTAGAATTGGCGGTTCGTCACGTCCGGCGAGGCGGGCTCAGGCGTCTTTGGTTGCGGGAAACACGTAGCTTGCTTTCGGCGCGGAGATCTTCCCCTTCGGGAAGAATAAGAATCTGATCTGTCTGACCAAGCTGTGGGGCTCCTTGGTGACGACTACGAGGGATTTCAGGCCAACGAGAGCGCCGCCGCCTTCAGCCAGGAATTTGGTTGTGGCTACCCTGTATACTTCCGAGAGAACTATCGGCTCTTCGCCGATGGTGGCGGTCCTCACCATGTTTGTTTTGTCAGCACGTTCACAGAAAACCGTCAGTCCCTGAATGTGCAGCAGGTTCGCATTCTTCCTCGGCATGTACTTGACTGACCGTTCCAGCGCGATCAGCAGGTCTGCGCCGGAGATCTTAATCAGCACGAAGTCAAGGTCCTTCAGGTGCTCCCAGTCCGGGATTTCGCCAACCTTCGGCATCGGGCCTAGTGCCGACAGCTCCCCGCCGGATATCATTGCGATGTCGACCTTGCCCTCGTAAAAGCTCAGCATGCCCCGTGCGCAAGCCTGGCCCCATCCGGTCTCGCGCACGAGCGGGTCTTCGGTGTTTTTATGAGCGGGCGAAGCAAGCGCTGAGAAGCAGGCCAGCAGCGCGATACCTGCAATTAGCAGTAACGCGATTTTGATGCGGTTAAGCATATCCTGCTTAATTCTACCCGATTTCTAGCCGTTTGCCTCGCCCGGACCTGCGGTCTCCTGCCGCTCCTTTTTGTACCGCAGGTACGCGAACATCAGGGGCTCGATATCTCCGTCCAGAACCCGCTGAGTATTGCCGGTTTCATAATCAGTGCGCAGGTCCTTGACCATCTGGTATGGATGAAGGACGTAGCTTCGTATCTGATTCCCCCAGGCGATGTCCTTCACCGCTCCGCGCAGGTCTTCCAGGCGCTCCTTGTGCTCCTCGCGGAGCAGCGCCGCCAGTTTGGATCTCAGCACCTTCATTGCGCTTTCACGATTGAAGTGCTGGCTGCGCTCGTTCTGGCAGGACACAACTATGCCGGTTGGCAGATGGGTGATACGGACTGCGCTACTGGTTTTGTTGACGTGCTGGCCGCCGGCGCTGCTGGAGCGGTAGGTGTCGATCCGGAGGTCGTTTTCACCAATTACTATCCGGGTATCTTCCTCGACCCGCGGGATCACGTCAACCGAGGCAAAGCTGGTGTGCCGCCGGTTCGCCCCGTCAAACGGCGAAATGCGCACCAGCCGGTGCACGCCGTGCTCACCGTGAAGCAGTCCGTAGGCCAGAGGGCCCGAGAATTCCAGGGTGATGGACTTCGTGCCGGCAACATCACCCGGCAGTTCGCTGAGGATGCGGACGGGATGGCTGCTTCTTTCCGCCCAGCGCAGATACATCCGCACGAGCATATCCACCCAATCGTGGCTCTCCGTTCCTCCCGCACCTGCGTGTATCGTCACGATCGCCGGCGCGTTGTCGTGTTTACCGGAGAGCAGCGCAAGGAGCCCCGCCTTCTCCACTTCACGTGCGAGTTCTTCGAGCGTCGCCGCCGCGCCGTCATAATCAGCGTTCCCCTCGTCTAAGCCCTCTTCCATCAGCAGCTCAAACATCTCCACCGAAGTCTGGTGTTCGTCTTCAAGCTTGGCGAAGCGCGCAAGTACATCCTCTATATGAACGATGTCGCGGTTGACGCGTGCAGCTTCTTCCGGGTTGTCCCAGAAGTCGGGGGATGATTGCTTCTGCTTCAGCTCCTCTAAACGCGCGCGCTTCCCGGCAAGGTCAAAGATACCTCCGCATCTTTTCGAGGTCTTTGCCCACGCTGGCCAGAAGCGCGCTGAATTCGTTTGGCTGCATACGCCAATTCTAGCAGAAGTCTAGAGCATATCCTCGCCGATGCCCACCAGCGTCCGGAACGCCACCCCGCAGATTGCGATTATCAACATAATAATCGCGAAGATGTCGCCGGTCAGAGTGTATAGGGAGTGCCCGTGATTCATCGGTAGCGGCAGAACGCGCCAGCCGCGCAGGTTGCGCTCGATAATGTCGGCTTCCCTCCCGGAAGGCAGGGTGAAGCCGGAGATTCCGGTGGTGGCCGCACGGACGACTGCCCGCCGGTTCTCCACCGCGCGGAAGAAATCGAACATACGGTGCTGGCTCGCGCCCGAGGGCAATTTGTACCACGAGTTGTTGGCCAGCATCGCGATTAGAGTGGCGCCGCGCCGCACCTGCTCACGTGTAACCGACGGGTGAATGGAGTCGTAGCAGATGTTTACCGCAACGAAGCTGCCATCGAAGGGAATGGGATCGAGGCTCTCGCCTTCACGCAAGTCCTCTGAGCCCCAGGGGTAGTCAAGCATCCGAACAACCCTGCCCAGAGGGACGAACTCGCCAAAAGCCACGGGGCGGTTCTTGGAATAGGACCCTCCGAGTGAATGGGGACCGATGAAGAGCAGCCCGGTGTTTTGCAGCCCGACTTCGGAACGGGTCAGCAGGCCAAGGAGGAGTTTCAGGCTCGGCTCCTGGGCCCATAACCGGCCGATCTGGGGATTAAGCCCTGGATCACTAAAATCCACAAACGCCGGCAGCGCACCTTCCGGCCACACAATCAAATCAGGCGGCGGAGACTCGCTGAGCAGGAGTTCGCCCGTAGTTCCCACATATGCGCTGAAGGCAGCTACGCGGTATTCGTCCAGATGCCACGGCACATCGCTAGAGAGACCGCCCTGCACCACTGCGACGGTTTTCGTGGGCATTTTCTGTTCCGCGCTGTTCCAGGCCGAGTAGGCATAGTAGCCCCAGCCGTAAACGACCAGCAGCACGAGACAAGCGAGTGCAGTTGATTTCAGCCGACACAGCGCCTCACAGCGACCCCAGAGGAGGTGGTATATGCTGTACGCAATGAGTAGCACGAAGAAGCTCGATGCGTATACTCCTGCATATCCTGCCAACTGGAGCACCGGCGCGTTGTCGTATTGCGTGTAACCCAGATGAAGCCAGGGGAAGCTGGCGGCGCCGATGGAGTGCAGGTACTCAAAGCCCACCCATACCGCAGGCACCAGCAGGTAGTTGTACTTCTCGTTGCGGTAGCGCAACACCATATGCAGCGCAATGCCCAGGAAACCGTAGATGAATCCCTGGTAGACCACGAGCGCAATGAGCGCGAGCGCTCCGAACGAGCTTAACCAGTAGACGCCGAGCAGATGCAGGATTGTGCCCGCGAGGAAGCCCAGCAAATAGGCGTGCAGGGCGTTTTTGGCATTCCGCAGCGCCACAAACAGCGGCACCGGCGCGATGAACGCCAGCCACGGCCATGCCCACTGGGAGCCGTCAGGCGCGAACGACAGGGGAAATGACGCGGCCAGCAAGACGCCGGCCAGCACACTGAGTATGATGTTAACGAGCATCTGCTGCTATCATTATATTGCCTGGCGTGCCTGTTGGACAGGGCGCGTGGCACGGTTGTTCATCAAGTGAGGGGGCTGTGCGTTACTTAATCTTCATCCGGCATGGTGAGACTGCGTGGAATCGGGAGAAACGATTCCAGGGACACAGCGATGTTCCGCTGAATGAGCGCGGGCTGCTTCAGGCGGAACTCCTTGCTGGAGCGCTTCAGCGTGAGGGCGTCTCAACACTGTTCAGCAGCCCGCTCGCCCGTGCACGCCAGACAGCAGAGATCATCGGCGCGCGGCTCAATCTCGCCGTTGAGGTTATGCAGGAACTCACAGAGCTTAACTTCGGGGAGTATGAAGGGGAACTCGAAGCAGACCTTCGCGCGAAATACGGGCCGCGGTTCGCGCAGTGGCGGGAAGCCCACTACACCGAGCCGGCTCCTGGCGGTGACAGTATCCGCACCATCAAAGACCGGGCCGCCAGCGCAGTGGAGGTAATGGCCAGCGCGTCGGAGCGCGGCAGCGTTGCCGCGGTAGCCCATCAAGCGGTATTGATGGCCGTCAAGGCGTACTTGAGGAACGACTATTCCGTTGAGGCTGCCAAGTCCTACAAGCAGCAGAACAACGAAATCGACATATGGGATGTGGATGAGCGGCAGCCCCTGAGAAGGATTGCCGTATTCGGCTCCTACGCCGGCAGGCTGGTCAGAGGCGGAGGCTAGGGCGGACTACTTCTGCTCCAGGATGAACCTGCGGATGTCAGCGCCCAGGTCACGGGAGTTGAGCTTCTTGACGTCTCTGAAAGAGACCTCCAGGTAGGGAATCGTCTTGTCGAAAATGCCGACGCCCACGATCTTCCCATAGGCCTCTATCAGCTCGCCCTTCCTCGCCCAGTCCCGCACCTTGTCGAATTTGACGACATCGCCCACCTTGTAAGAGTCCCTCGTCGCGGTGGAGTCGTAAACCGGGTATTGCGAGTCGCCCTTGACCATAACCTTGGACGACCTTCTGCGCGGAGTCTTCGCAGCTGGTTTCGCCTTGGCGGTTTTCGCCTTGCGAGTGGTTTTCGGTTTTTCGGCGGCCTTCTTCTTGGGTCGCTTTGACTTCGTTTCCGCCATATGACCTCCAGACCCATGTATGTTAAGTCCGCCTGACTGACATGTCAAGACTTAAGGCGGGATTGCCTTTGCCCCGCGCTTCCTGCAGATCTCCCGCCATATGTTCGTTTTGGGGATTGCAGGAGCGGTATTCCGGGCCAGAAAGCCCACGTTACACGGACTACACGTGCAGATGTGCTGTGCTATAATCAAAGTTCGGACAGCTTGAAGGGCGTGCGGCAAATGTCGGCACTTGACAAAAAACTGGCGGGCTTGAACAGCAATGTGGACATCATCAAGCACATTGTCTATTACCTCGGCCCGATTGCGATGAAGGATATCGCCGCCAAGATGTCTGAAGTGATGCTCTCATTCCAGCCGGATAAGAAGAGCATTGATCAGTTCATCAAACCCATCCTGCAGAAATACGATTACTACACAAAAGACGGCCGAATTTGGGATGTTGTCTTGGAGAAAGTCCCGGAGCACGCCATTCTCCCCAAAGTGATGCAGGATGAGCAGCGCCCGCTCTACGAGCGTGAGATGCGTAGCCGGATGGCTGTGGCGTTAAAAACCAGGGTCAAGGCTATATGCATTGAGCTGAACCGGGATCCTAACCTGAAGAAGTTCGATGGGAAGTGGGGTCTGAAACGCTGGGAGATCGTCAACGACGCTGCGTACGAGCTGATGAAGGCGCAGGACAAGGCGCTGACAATCAAGGAAGTGCTCGCGCTGCTCGCCAATCTCACCGGGAAGAAGGTTGAGGACATAGTTTTCGACCCCCGGGGTGATCGGAGGTTTGTGCAGGAGCGCAAAGCGTGGCTACCACGCGAGCTGGCTGACAAGCTGAAGTCCGACCAGAGAGCCGCCGCCTCAGTGAAGGTGCGGCAGGAGCAGGTGAAGCTGGCGCTCGAAGGCTCCTTTGTGCAGGCGCAGACCGGCAGCCGAGGGGGCGTGCGTTTGGATCGCGGAAGCGGGAAAGTCAAGCTCCGCAAGATGTTGCAGCAGGAAGTCAAGCAGGCGCTCAAGGACCGTGAGGCGCTGGTGGCGCCGGTTGAGGTCGACCTTGCAGCGGAGCTTTCGCAGGAGCAGGAGTTTGACTCCGACCTTGATGCCACGTCCTTCAACCGAGTCGAGACCTCAATGAAGGAGCGGAGTCTCAGCATCAAGGAAAGGGAGAGCATCACGTCTTTTGTAAAGAAGCTCGTTGAGATGGGAGACGTTAGCGTCGGCACGAACATCAGCCAGGTTTTGCGGGAGCCGCTGTCTCTGCACAAGATTGTCAGCCTGCTGAAGCTCAAATACCTGCCATTCATCACCGACCGGGTCATCATTCCTGACGACTACTACCACTTCGCCAGCGAGCTGGTGGCGCCTCATCCCGGTATGTCGGTGCTGAACCCGGCGGCGCAGGCCGGCGCGTTCGCCACACAGGTGCTGAACGTGGTTTTCGATCGACTCGAAGGAGCCGCTTGGGCTCCCTTTGGCACGCACATTGAAGTAGCTCAGCGCGACAGCGTCCGATACAAGATACACGTGCAGGGAACGCCATTGCACAAGAAGTCGCAGGAGGATTTCCTTATAAGCCAGAACGATCTCGTGGACTACTTCATTCTCAACAACCTCGCTGTGGTTGAGAGTGACCGTCTGCTGGCGCAAGCCGCTCAGTACAACATGCGGCTGTCGGGATATCCCAACGTGTACGTGACGGCGAAGGACTTCCTGTCCCAGTTGCCCGAGATCTTCTCCGAACGCGCCAACGAGAAAAACGAAGTTTCGGTACGTTTCGACCTGATTTTCAGTAACCTCACCTTTGTCAAGAGCCATAATCTTGCCGCCAATTACATTGACCAGATACTCCGATTGCTCGACCGTGATGGTGTTGCCTGCCTGTTCGTCCTGCGGGATTTGCTACAGCTGCTCAAGGACCATGACTTCATGGACGACGTTATCAAAGGCCACGACTTCCGCTATATATTCCACTATCCGCAGATTGACACCCGCAACCGCGTGTCTTTGCTCGTGATAAGGCACAAGGATGCAAGGACGGACGCCGCTGATACGACTCTGGTGACGGCCAGCGTCAAGGACGTAAAGGACCTGAGCAACATACTGGTTGACCTGGCGAGAGGAGTGCGGCAGGGCGCCTTCTACGAGGTTCTGAAGCAAGAGAGTACGCGTCGAGCGCTGACGAAGTAATGAGTCCCGACACATCCGACGCGAGCAGGCTTCTTACAGACACGCACTGCCATCTGTATTGGCCGGGTCTGGCCGAGCACGCCGATGAGGTCGTCGAACGCGCGCTGGAAGCCGGTGTTGGCACAATCGTTGTGCCCGGCATCAATGAAGAGACATCGCTCGCAGCACAAGCCTTAGCACAGCGGTTCAAAGGCGTGTACTTCGCAGCGGGAGTGCATCCTTCTGAGGTCGAGAACTCAGAAGGCTTTCGACCCGGCGAGTTCTTCGCGCCTTTCGCCGGTGATCCCAAACTGGTTGCGGTGGGAGAGATTGGCCTGGATGCGCATTACGATCCGTCAGCGGTCGAGCGACAGCGGCCGATTCTACGCGCACAACTGGAGTATGCAGTCGAACACGGTCTGCCGGTAATCCTTCATCACCGGGATGCAGGGCGGCCTCTAGTGACCGAGCTTGAGCGCTTCTCTCAGCTTCGCGGCGTGTTTCACTGCTACGATGGGAGCAAGAGGCTGCTCAATTACGCCCGGAACCACGACTTCTACATCTCGTTGGCCGGGAATGTAACGTATGAAACCGCGCACAATCTGCATTCCCAGCTGGAGCGGATCCCGGAGTCCAAGCTGGTCGTAGAGACGGACTCGCCTTGGATGCCTCCAGCGCCCGTGCGTGGAAAACGCGTTAGCGAGTCGGCCGATATCGTATACACGCTGGACTTCGTGGCGGGCAGACTTGCAAAATCGGTGAATATGCTTAGAATCAATGTGACCCGTAACTCGTGCGGGCTGTTCCAAATACCAGGAGATAGCAATGGCGTTCAGCCAAAAGGACATTGAGAAGTACCGGCAATTGCTGGAGGAGAAGCGCGCGCAGATCGAAAAGCAGGCTGTCGGACTGCGGAAGAAAATCAAGAAGTCGCTTGACGAGGATCGGGTCTTTGAGCGGAATTCGGGCGATCCTGACAGCGACTTTATCACGGAGAGTTCGGAAATCGAGAAGGACGAGATGCTGGTGCATCAACTCGAGTCTGCCGTCGAGCAGATTGACGACGCCATTGAAGCCATAAATGAAGGCTACTACGGTATCTGTCAGAAGTGCGGCTGCTCAATCGATAGGGGCCGGCTGAACACAATACCGTGGGCCAAGTACTGCTATAAGTGCCAGGTCGAGCTGGAAGAAGTCGAGAAGGGAGCAGCCTGAATCCCCGTCTCACGCGTATGGCCTCGAGAAACGTCCGAGTCTTCATTGCGTTGGCCGTCATTGCGGCTGTAGCCGACCAGGCAACGAAGCTCCTTGCAACGTACTATCTTTCGATTCAAGGCGGAGGCGAACTGCTCCGTTTCGCCGCCCGCTATTTCACTCATTTCTGGGAGTTCCCTTACTCGGCGGGCTCGCCCCATGTCGTCTGGTCCCCCTGGATAAAGCTGTCTTTCACGACGAACACGGGTATGGCCTGGGGGATGCTGCATGGCCATTCGCTGCTTCTCTCATTTATCTCTCTAGTCCTTGTTGCGGTCATCTGCATTATCTGGTGGCGTTACGGCTCCCGCAGTGTCTTCCTGACGGTTTCGCTCGGCCTTATACTCGGCGGCGCGCTCGGCAATATGATCGACCGGTTCCGGCTGCGGGAAGTAGTGGATTTCGTGGATGTGCTCATACCGGGCTTCAACTATGACTTCCCGGTGTTCAACTTAGCGGACGCCTGCGCCTCGGTCGGCACGCTTTTAGTAGCAGTATTTCTGATCGTATCCGATGTTCGCCAGTTACGCCGCCGGCGCACGAAGCGTTACGACCTTACTGACTACCTGCCGTGACCTGTCCTGTGTGTCCAGATGCTTCACAGAGCCTGGTGCTTCGCCGCGATTTCGTCGGCCAGTTTCTCCAGGGATGCGAAGTCGGCTTCGCGGGGAAAGCCCTGCACCATCACCGGTTCCAGTAACTCCACGTTCAGGTTAGCAATGAGTGAAGACAGCGTTTCCACCGTCCGACCGCCCCAGCCGTAGGAGCCGATAACCGACGCAAATTTCGCCTTGGGCTTCAGCGCGCCTGCGAGATACGCCGCCTGCACGACCAGTGGGTGCGGCCCGCCGAGCACTGTAGGCGCTCCGAGGACGATGGTCGCCGCGTCAACCAGCGCTATCGCCAGCTTGCCCAGATCCGTGCGCGCGAGGTCGAACCGCTTGACAGTTACGCCGCGTTCTATCAGGGCGCGTGTGAGGTGTTCCACCATCGCTTTCGTGCTTCCGTGCATCGAAGTGAAGGGGAGCACGACCTCGTTGGCGACGTTGTCAGAAGCCCAGTCGCGGTAGGCGTCCATGATGAACGATGGCTTGTCGTAGGCCGGGCCGTGACTTGGCGCAATGAGATTGATGTCCAGCTTAGCCAGAGTCGCCAGGTGCTTGCGGATGAACTTGCGGAAGGGCATCATAATCTCGGCGTAATAGCGTTTCGCTGCTTCATAGACTGTAGCCTCATCAGTCACGAACGCATCGCTCGTTGCCAGGTGCGACCCGAAGAAGTCGCAGCTAAAAAGGATCTTTTCTTCACGCAGATAGGCTGTCATCGTCTCGGGCCAGTGCACCCAGGGCGTGTAGATAAATTCAAGCGTCCTGCCACCAAGCGAAAGCGTCTCGCGGTCTCCAACTTCGATGAAACGTTCCTCGGGGATGTGCAGCAGGTCAATCAGCATACCTTTGCACTTCGGATTGGTGACGACCTTGGCCCTGGGGTGCAGATCCAGCACACGGGGAATGCTGCCGGAGTGGTCCTGCTCCGCGTGCAGGCACACTACGTAGTCGATGTCGGGGTTGCCGACCGCCTCCAGGTTCTCCTCAAGCACGTGACACAGCGGAGGGTCAACCGAGTCTATGAGCGCCGTGCTCTCGCTGCCGACAATGAGGTACGAGTTGTAGCTTGTGCCGTCCGGCAGCGGGATGAGCTCGTCGAACAGCCGGCGGTCCCAGTCGATGGCACCGACGCTGAAGATCTCTCGTTTTATTTCTCTTGGTTTCATTGTCCTGTCCTTTGAAGCGCCTTGCGGCAGCAGGCACGCTGGCCGCGCAACAGGCGCGCCCCAGAATTGTAGGAGTCCGGCATCCCGCGTTCGGTGTGGGCTCTCAGTTTTCCTGCATGAAGTGCCGTTCGTATTCAGTCTCGACGAAAGCCTTGTGGGTCAGTTCCCATTCGGCAAGGGTCGTGAATAGCTTCTTGGCAGTGTCGTCGTTAACGACTCCGCTCATGTGCTTGTAGTACTCCGCCGATTCCTTCTCCCGGGTTGCAGCATAGACGAGAGCCTCCTGATACGTCATATCGTCGGATAATTTGGAAGGCTGAAGGTACTCGACAATCTTTAAGTCAAGCGGCTTGGCGAACTCGATGCCTTCCGACTGTCCTCTCTTTTGCAGCCCTTCGAGGACCATTTTGTGCTTCTCCTCTTCCTTGGACATGTCAAGAAAGAAGGACTTGGCCTGGACGTCAAGCGCCATATTGGCCATCCTCGAATAGAGGAGCGCCGCTTGTTCCTCCTTGTTTATCGCATACTTAAGTGCCTGCTCAAAACCTACACGTTCTGTGTCCATAACAAAACCCTCCTGTATTCAGATATTTGACTGTACCAAAGCGCTATGCGTCAGCCGACGGCACGACTGCTACACCCGCGATGCCAATACATCAATAGCCACTGTTCCCCACTTCAGCCTTGCCCCCGAAGGTGCGATAGGCCCACACAGTATATCCGATTACTACGGGCATCCCAATCAGCGCCAGAATCAGCATCGTCGGCGTTAATCTGGTCGTTGAACGCCTGTTCGATCTTCTTATTCAACGGCTTACTGCCCCTTCCACAGGCCATGCAGGTTGCAGTACTCGCGTGCCGTGACGCTTGCGGCACTGATGCAGAATGTAGCCTCCGGAGCGTCACCCGGCTTGAGGAACTCGCGGTAAGCCTTTCCGTCGGCGATGAGTTCGATCCACTCGATGAAGTGCTCATCGGCCATCGGGTGGGGGACGCTGCCGACCTTCACCTTGTAGCCAGTGTCGGTCTTCTCAATCACCGGCACGTGCTTCTCCGTCGCCGCGTCGATGAGCCCCTCGGACATCAGCTTCATCGGCTGGCCGCAGCACACGAGCGTTCCAGCGCCACCATGGAGCAGTTCCACGATGTTTCCGCAGATCTCGCACTTGTAGATTTCCAGTTTCTTTGCCATTTATCCTTCCTCCTTTATTCAATTGTGCGGCGTCGTTTCACGCCACCGTATAATCCTGCATTTGCCAGCGACGAGTGATCTCTACCAGTTCTCGCCCAAGAGTTCGAAATGCGCCTGGGGATGCGCGCACGCCGGACAGAGCTCCGGCGCTTCTGTGCCTTCGTGGAGATACCCGCAATTGCGGCACCGCCAGACAACGGGGGCTTCGCGCTTGAACACGCGTCCGGCCTCGATGTTCGCCGCCAGGTCGAGGTAGCGCTTCTCGTGCTGCTTCTCGGCGACTGCAATAGCCTCGAACACGTCGGCGATTTCGCTGAAGCCTTCTTCGCGCGCGACACGTGCGAACTCGGGATACATCTCTGTATGCTCGTAATGCTCGCCCGCAGCTGCAGCCTTGAGGTTTTCCACCGTGGAGCCGATTACACCTGCAGGGAAGGAGCCGGTAATCTCTACCTCGCCGCCTTCCAGGAACTTGAAGAGACGCTTGGCGTGCTCTTTTTCCTGGTTGGCTGTCTCCTCAAAGATGGCCTGCATCTGCACGTAACCGTCCTTCTTCGCCTGGCTGGCGAAGTAGTTGTAGCGGTTCCGCGCCTGCGATTCCCCGCTGAACGCCGTCAGCAGATGCTTCTCGGTCTTCGAGCCTTTGAGTTCCATTATTAATTACCCTCCTTAGAATCAGTAGTTTCCTGGTTATCTGAGATGCTGGCCCCGTAACCTGCCTTTTCAACGGCAATGACCAGACAGCTGGTGTCGAATCCGCTCCCTTTCACAACCGCGCTGGCGGACGCAAGGTGAACCTCCGCTGACTCCACACCGTCGCACTGCGCAAGCGCGCGCATGACGGCCTGAACACAGTGGTTGCACGTCATTCCGGTGACCCGCAGCGTGACAGTTTCCATCGTCAGTTTGCTCTCCTTCTCAGCAGCCTCAGGCTGTTGAATATAACGAGCAACGACACGCCCGTATCCGCGGCTATCGCCATCCAGAGCGTCGCCAGGCCTGATACAGCCAGCACCATAAACACCGTCTTCACCGCCAGAGCGAACCAGATGTTCTGCTTGATGGTGGTGAGCGTTGCACGCGAATGCCGCACGAGCCACGGGAGCTTCATTAAATCGTCCGACATCAGCGCAATATCCGCGGTCTCAATTGCCGCGTCGGTTCCGACCGCGCCCATAGCTATGCCCATCGTCGCCACAGCCATTGCGGGTGCATCGTTGACCCCGTCGCCAACCATCGCAACCTGCCCGTGTTTCTCCACCAGTTTTTCAACAGCAGCCACCTTGTCTTCGGGAAGGAGGTTCGCGCGGTATTCATTCACGCCCGTCTGGTCTGCGACGACCTGCGCCGTCTGTTCGTGGTCGCCGGTGAGCATCACTACACGGTCGATCCCCGCTTCCTTGAGTTTCCTTATAGCTTCATACGCCTGATCCCGAACGCCGTCGGAGACGCTTATGAGGCCGCACACGTGGCGGTCATTGCCCACCGCCACAACGGTATGCCCTGCGCCCTCCAGTTGCAGCGCCATATTGTGGAACTGCGGGGTTTCGCAGCCCTTTTCGTGCATGAACCGATGGCTGCCGATCCAGAAAGGCCGCCCATTGATGATGGCTTCCGCGCCTTTCCCTTCAATTGCGTGGAATTCCTCGGCGTGCAGGGGCTCAACTCCCTCGGCCTCGGCTCGTTGCACAATCGCCATAGCTAGAGGGTGGGCGCTGTGGGTTTCCAGCGCCGCTGCCCGTGCGAGCAGCTCGGCGGTGGTGTGCTCGTTGAGCGGGACTATCTGCTGAACCTCCGGCTGCCCGTATGTGAGCGTGCCTGTCTTGTCCAGCGCAACCACCCGCAGATGTGCCGGTGCTTCTAGGAAGGCCCCGCCTTTGATGAGCACTCCGGCGTGTGCCGCCGATGTGAGCCCGGCCACGATGCTGACTGGCGTCGCAATGACCAGTGCGCAGGGGCATGCAATCACCAGAATCACCAGCGCCTGATAGAACCAGGGGACCCATAGCGCACCGAACGCGAGCGGCGGGATGATGGCGACCAGCACTGCCAGTGCCACGACTGCAGGTGTGTAGTATCGCGCGAATTTCTCCACCCACTGCTCGCTGGGCGCACGCCTTGACTGCGCATCTTCCACCAGCCGGATAATGCGCGCCAGCGTGGTGTCGTGCGCGGCTTTGGTTACCTCAAACTCAAACGCGCCCTCGTTGTTGATTGTGCCGGCGTATACTTCGTCGCCGATTGCCTTTGGCACCGGCGCGGATTCACCGGTGATGGGAGCTTGGTTGATTGAAGTCGTGCCGCGGGCAACCACGCCGTCCAGCGGAACTCTTTCTCCCGGCCGCACTTCAACAACTGTACCCGGGCCTACCTGCTCGACCTGCTTCACTTCGATTACGCCGTCAGCACCGATGCAGCGTGCCGTGGGCGGCGTAAGCTCCATCAGGGCGCTTATGGCCCGGCGTGCCCTGTCAACGCTCCAGGACTCGAGCATCAATGCCAGGGCGAACAGGAATGTCACCGTTGCGGCTTCCAACCACTGGCCGATGAACGCTGCGCCTGCAACAGCGATCACCATCAGCAGGTTCATGTCCGGGCGCAGGTTTCGCAGCGACAGCCAGGCCTTTGGCGCCACATACCATATGCCGGTGAGGATTGCGGCTGCGTAGATGAGTAATGGAGCCAGGGGTATCGTGTGGAGACTGATGTCCGCCGCCGGCCACAGGGAGCTGATAACGTCTCCCGTGTACAGGGCCTGTATCACAATGGCGACTAGTATCAGAGCGCCGCTTGCGGCGCACATCACCAGGCGTCCATGCTTTCGCCAGGCGCTCTCTTCGACCGGGCAAACGGCGCTATCGCAGATGGGCCGCCAGGGGAATGCTCTGAGGCCCGCGCGGCGAACCGCGGAGTGTATATCCTGCTCGGTGGTGACTTCCGGGTCCAGCTCGACTCGCATCTTCGCGTTCAGGACATCGAAGTCCAGGCGGCTGATACCGGGCAGGGCGCCGACGGTCTTGCGCAGTGCCGCCACTTCTTCCGCGCAGTCCAGGCCTTCTATCCTGTAGTCCAGCCGTTTCAAGTCGTTCGCTTCCATTATCAGCGTTACCGGGGAAGCCCTAGAGCCTACAGCCCCGTGTTGCGCCTACCAGTCTAGCAGACGGCGCTCCCCTTTGAGCTTGCGGATGCCAGTGACGTCCTGAGACACTTCGAGCGTTCCCTTATAGTCGCCGTTAGAATCGCGCACCGCGAAGTAGCGGATGTGGAGGAATTTGCCGTTGAGTTCAAGCCAGAATTCGGCGATGTCCTTTTCGCCGTTGCGGAACGAGTCCAGTACCTTCTGAACGATATGAACGCTGGCGGGCGGGTGGCAGTTCTGAACCTTGCGCCCGATCACGCCGGGGCTGCGCGGGAAGATGCGCTCTTTGACGTCTGAGTAATACCGCACTTCATCGTTCTCGTCGACAAACGAGACATCCACCGGAAGGTGCGTGAGCATGAGATTTATCTGCTGAAGCGTCAGCGCACCGGTTGATAGTTCCAGGGCACCTTCGTGCTCTGGAGCCGAGCGCGGAGCGGCTGTTGCAGAAGGAACGGTGCTGTCCACGCCCTCGTGTGGCTCTATCAACGCGTAGCCGATTTCTTCCTCGCCGGTCTCTACCGCCTGCCAGTTCTCATCATTGAGCTTCTCCAGTGCCATCGGGAAGAGGATGTTTTCCTCCTTTGTAATCATATCCTCGAACTTGTCAAGGAAAGCAACTCCGCTGCCGACCGTGCTTGCAGCATCACCATCCGCCACGGCTTTCCGCGTGCTTTTCAGCAGCGCGCGGATATCGTCGTGCACCGCCCACATGACCTTCGGCGGGCCGGTGATGCCAATCTGCTCCATCACCGGGAACAGCTGGTTTTCTTTGCGCAAGTAGTGCTTCTCAACCTCCGCGAGCTGCTCCAGCAGCATCTGGATATCGCTTGCCTGCCTTCTGAACTTGTCAGCGTCCGGCGGGTCGCCCAAGGCTGCCAGTTCTGCGCGCAGCTTTTTCGCCACTTCGCCCAGCGCCTCGTTTTCGAGCTGGAATGTGTGCACTGGATGGCCTTTAGCGACTTGCGGCTTTGCGGGCTGTTTGACCATATCCTGGAACAGCGCCGCGTGCACGTCGCACAGGCGCTTGATTTCTTCCTCGGGCATCCCTTCGGCAATCAGCGCCTGCTCCATATCCGCGATTTCACCGGGGCTAACGTTCTTTATCAGTTCGCCGAAGCGCCGCTTGACTTCGTCAAACGCCGCGCCTGCGTGCAGGTCCTTGATGAGTTGTTTGAGGATTGCCAGCCGTTTGGCTTTTTTGGGGGTATGTTCCATTTCAATTCTCCGGTGTTGTGAATTACCAGGTTCGTTGGCATTAGTCTACCCGATAAATCGAGCGATTAATGCTGTCAGGGAACAACATTTTGTATTGGCGTTTCATTTGAATGTGGGATAGCCCAGGCGAAAGCCCGGATTCTCTCTCCTGGCGCGCTGCAAAGGTCGGGAAACGACGTTATACTATACGTAACTCACGCGGATAGGGCGGGCTCAGGCCGGGGACAAGACTGTAGGGCGCACACCCGTGGTGCGGCAACGCGGGACGAACGAAAATTCCAAAGGCCTGATCAGCCAGTACTTCCCCAAGGGCCGTAACCTTACTACGATTACCCAGTCGGAACTGGACCTGGCAATGGATCATCTTAACAACCGCCCGCGCAAGTGCTTTGACTTGAAAACCCCCCCAATGGTATTATGTAGCATAAATTCAAGTCCTGCCGTTGCGAGTTGATGCCGTGATTGGTATAAACATAAGAGGCGGGTCAGGGGAGGCAATCTTGTTCTTTGCACGATGGAGGATCACTAGAATTCTTGACAGACTTCAATTTGCTCTCGCTGATGAACTCATTCCTATTGCCCGGCGATACGGTCAAGCCGCAATCGAACCGCTGCTGGTTCAGTACCTACTTTATAAACGGAATAATTTTGGTGCCGAGTTAGAAGCACTGGATTCGATTAATAACTGGCAACACTCACCTCAAGCGAAAAAAGTCATTCCAATATGCTACAAGAGAATCGAAGAAGTCCTTGCTAATCTCCGCACTGGTGAGTCAGTGCCCAAAGATCTCAGCATTGAGGAAACGAGAGCCGTGATAGTGCTAGCACTTATTCAAGATACTGACTGTGTTCCAATGCTATTGGAGATGCTTCCCGTGCCGGAGTATTTCTATAGTGTAGTGACGACGCTCGGGAAGATAGGTGATGAGAGTGCAATCGCACCATTACGAGAGCTCCTCAAGAGAACGGATTCCAGTGAGCTACGAGACGCTGCTATCGCAGAGGCACTGGCGAGGTTTGAGCCATCTACGCTGCAGAAACACGGCGTAGATGTATCCCTAGTTAAGAAACTAGCAACACCC
Organism: Planctomycetales bacterium; assembly: GCA_030606285.1. Taxonomy (GTDB): domain Bacteria; phylum 4484-113; class 4484-113; order 4484-113; family 4484-113; genus JAGGTK01. The sequence continues at coordinate 16,542 of JAUWGS010000006.1, forward strand.
AGGTTGGTTAGTGAGCTATATGAACGATTAAACGTCCTGCTCAAACGAGAAACAAAAGCGGAGGATTCGTTGCCTGCGGAATATGGGGGGATGGAAGCAATGAATATTGAGATGGACGCAATCAGGAGAGGTATGCTAGCGGTCTTCCATGAATGCCTTGCGCTTGACAAGAGAGGAGCTCGCAGTATGGCAAGCCAAGTAATGCGATACGGATTCCACAATCTGGATATTCAGTTACTGTGTGAGAAGTTTCTGAAAGAAACTGAGGACTAGATAGGTTTAATGTTGTAGTCATGTAGCGCGGTCTTGATGTATGACGAGTCAGAAGGTGACGACGATAAACAGCTCCATCAGGCAGATGATTGGCCATGATGTGAAATGGAATACCAGCTCGTGATGGATCGGCTCAGCCATGGTTCCTCATCAGCGCATCGGACAAGCTAACCAGTTTTGTCTTGCTTGGTTTAGCAAGACTGATTAGCTTCTCGTTCCTCATATCATACAGGTCGGAAGCCTGTGTCCAGAGCTTGCTCAACGCTGTGTCTGATTCAACTCGCTCAAGCGTCGTGAACCAGTATCCGCGCTTACAGCCAGCGAAAATCACGGGTAGTATCACATCCGGTACTACGGCTGCTTCTCTGAGCGGCGCCTGTCAGGGAAGCCAGTGGATATGACGCTGACGCTTGGACAAGCTTGAATGAGTTGAAGCCGCTTTACGAAGCGTCTTGTATGTTAAGCAAGAAGCTGGATGACACTCAGAAGCTCATGCAGTCTTAAGCGTATGAAGACTCAACTTCATTGCTAGGTCTGAAAGGTAGTTCACGAAGCAAGTAAGGGGCTTGCCTAGTTAAGAGGATTATTTCTTAGCAACTCCAACAATATGGCATACAGGTCATCTTTTCGGTGATTGAAGCGAAACTCGCATTCCTTCAGGTGCAAATGGAACATCTTCCGGGGTATACCATGGAACTTCGCCAGACGGCGCTTGGCATATGACCAGAACGATTCGGTGCCGTTGATATGTATCTTTCCTTTGCCGAAATCATTCTGGTTGTGTTGCACCCGGTAGTGTTTCTGATAGCCCAGGTCGACCAGGCCGTCATAACCCACCCAGCCATCTGAATGAATCACACTTTGAAGACTGATCCGGCCACGGATCACCGCTCGCAGAGTGGCTTTAGTGCAGTCCGGCACGACCTGCGTATACACCTTTCCGCCACGCAGATAGATGCCGAACACAGGTGTTTTGTTGCCGGCACCACATCCGCGTCTGCCGCGAACACGCTGAGGACCGAAGTACGATTCATCTACTTCGACTTCGCCCGCAAACGGTGATTCAGTTTCGCAGAATTCCGCCAGCCACGCCAACGGCGTGGTTGAGCTTGCACGGTTTCGCAATGCGATAGGAGTCCAGGTCGAGGGCGTAGTACTTGACTAGCTGTCGGAACTTGTGCTCCGAAATCCTTGAACGCCTGGCGTACTTGTTTTTCCGCTTCTGCATTGGCCTTAGGATACATTATCCCACTCTCAGCTAATCTATACCCTTAACTATTCCTTCTCTTTGGGTGCTTTGGCCTCGGCGATAATAGCCTGCGCGATGTTCGCCGGGACTTCCTCGTAGTGGTCGAAGTCCATCTCGTAGTGCCCCGAGCCCTGGGTCATCGAGCGCAGCGTGTTGATGTACTTGTAGACTTCCGCGAGCGGTACCAGCGCTTCGATAATCTTCATATGCTCGCTGCCGCCAACGCCCTGGACACGGCCGCGCCGCGAGTTCAGGTCGCCCATCACGTCGCCCATATACTCGTCGGGCACCATAATCTTCAGCTTGTAGATGGGCTCGAGCAGGACAGGCTTGGCCTCCTCGAAAGCCTTCTTGAATCCCATTGAGGCGGCTATCTTGAAGGCCATCTCGCTGCTGTCAACGGTATGGTAGCTGCCGTCGTACAGCGTGACCTTGATATTGGCCACAGGATAGCCCGCGAGCACTCCGCCGGACATCACTTCTACCAGTCCTTTCTGCACCGCCGGCACGAACTTGCCCGGGACAACGCCGCCGGTTATGCCATTGACGAACTCGAAATCTTCGCCGGGAAGCGGCTCTAGCTTCAGCCACACATCGCCGTACTGGCCGCGCCCGCCGGTTTGCTTCTTGTATTTGCCCTGGGCCTGCGCGTTGCTCTTGATAGTCTCCTTATAGGGCACGCGGGGCTTGACCCACTCAACCTGCACGCCGAATCGCTCATTGAGCTTCTCGCGGGTGACGCCCAGATGCAACTCGCCCATTCCGTACACGACCAGCTGGCGTGTAAGCTCACTCATCTCGACGCGCAGCGTTGGATCCTCCTCGTGAAGCTGTGAAAGCCCGGAGGAGGCCTTTTCGAGGAGTGCCTTGTCCTCCACCTCGATAGCTTCGTAAGAGACTGCCTTGGGGTACTCAATCGGCGGGTACTGCACCTGCTGTTCTTTGCTGCACAGCGTGTCGCCGATGTGCGTGTTCTTGAGCTTGACCGTTGCGACGATATCGCCGGCTGCGGCTTCGGTAACGTCCTGGCGGGTCTTGCCCAGCATCGCCATCAGCGCGGGTATCTTTTCGTTATTGCCAGTGACAATGTTGTAGACGGTGTCGCCGGGACGGATCTTCCCGGCACCCACTCGGAAGTACGTCATCTCGCCGACCTTGGATTCGCCGATGACTTTGAATACCCGGGCTGCCAGCGGCGCGTCCTCGCTCACCGGCAGGGATTTCTCCTTCCCGTTTTTATCCAGGAGAACAAGCTTGCCGCGCGCGTCGGGCGCCGGCATTATATCCACGATGAGGTCCAGCAGCGCGTCCACGCCGTGCAGCGACGATGCGGCGCCGGCCAGCACCGGCACTATCTCGCCCGACTGCACGCCTTTCGCCAGCACGGAGGCCAGCTCATCCGCGGTGATTTCCTCTTCAGCCAGGTATTTCTCGAAGAGCTTCTCGTCCTGCTCCACGATATTCTCAATGAGTTCGAAGCGCAGCTTGTCCACAGCTTCTGCCGTATCGTCCGGCACCGCGGATTTCTTCAGCTTACCGCCCTCACGCAGGTGAGCCTGGCGCGTAAGTATGTCCGCTACGCCCTTCAGCTTCGCGGCTTCGCCGATGGGAATAACCAGCGGAGTCACTGCCTTCCCGAACTGACCCTTCAGCTCCTGCAATACCTTGGTGAAACTCGTTCCTTCTTTGTCCAGATGATTGATGAAGAATGCCCGCGCTATCCCCTGATCTCCGGCAATCTCCCAGGCGCGGATGGTCTGGGATTCGACGCCGGCCTGCGCGTTGACCACGATGACCGCTGCGTCCGAGACCGCTATTGCGCCCACCATCTCGCCGATGAAGTCGAGGTACCCGGGGGTGTCCAGGACGTTCAGGCTGTGCTCCCGGTACGTCAGCGGCAGAATGGACGAGTAGATGGAGTGCTTCTTGCGGATCTCTTCGGGCGTATTGTCGGATACGGTATTGCCGTCTTCCACCTTGCCCTGCCGGTTCACGACGCCCTGGGAGTACAGGATAGCCTCCGCAAGCGTGGTCTTGCCGCTTCCGCCGTGTCCTGCCAGAGCTACGTTTCGTTTCTTTTCCACCGGGATGAGTGCCATTTCGTCTCCGATTGTCCTGGAATGCGCGGAATAATAATTATAGCAGTGGGGTATGGGCGCGTCTATGGCCAAACGGCTTCACGTGCCACCTGGTTTCTGTCGCTGGCGCTAATTATCTAAGCATCTTCCCGTTCCAGGATTACGACATAAAGCTTCGACTTGCTGCTGCCGTCTTCGGCGGTGAACCATGGCAGTTCCCAGAGCCTGTCGAACGTCTCGTAGGGGATGCGCATTCTCTCGCCGTGTGGCGCTCCAGGATCATTCACGATAAACACTCCTGCGGTATCATCGTAGCCCACCACCAACCGGTTGTGCGGCCGTTTCACCTTCATCTGTGCCCACTGGAATACGATCACCGGTCGATTGCTTCGCAGGAGTTGCTTAAGGCGTTCTGTGCCTCCCTCGCCGTATTCCACCTTGAAGCCCGCTGTTTGTGGCACTTCCCACAGCAGGGGCACCCAGGTTCCTTTCTGCGCTATCTCCGGGCGCAGCTTCAGCACGTCAGCTTCGTCGGCTGGCGTGCCCCAGTAGGACAGCAGCATCGCAAGTGCCGCCGCACCACATGTCTTGGACGTAGACTGCGTAATGTGGGGCACGTCGGGGATGAGATGGCTTCGTATGCGGAAGTCCTTCGCCGTGGCAGGCTGACCCGCACCGAGCGCCAGTGCGTTTACGAGCAGGACGATGGCAAGCATAGTAAGCCTTCGCACTCGTGGATTGTAGCATTTGTCCAACACTCTGACTGCTTCGCAGTGGAAGTAGAACAAGGACTGATACAAGTATAACCGCTCGCGGGCGGCATGTATGAGGGGGCCAATCAGATCCGGGAGACTGAAGCGCACAATAATTTCACCGTTTGTTGTATAATAGATTCTGAGAATGATTCTCAAAGTTAATATTCGCATACCTGTTAGGAGGTTTTCATATGCCACGCGGAGATAGAACCGGACCGATGGGTCAGGGGCCAATGACTGGACGGCGCATGGGTTACTGCACCGGCTACGATGTTCCCGGATACGCAAACGCGCCCGGCCCCGGAATGGGATTTGGCGGTGGCGGAGGCGGACGTCGCGGCCACCGAAATATGTTCTACGCTACCGGCCTGTACGGCTGGCAGAGAGCGGGTGCTTATCCTCCGGTTCCTCCGGCACCGGTTTCGGTGAACCGGGAGGAAGAACTCGAAGCACTGAAGCGCCAGTCGGACTATTTCGGCAGTCAGCTTGATGCCATTCGCAAACGTATTGAAGAACTGCAGAAGGAGGACTAGTACTTATGCTGATTGCCGTAACTTCCACCGGAGACAGCCTCGACTCGCAGGTTGATCCCCGTTTCGGACGCTGTCCCTACTACATCATTTTCCAGACGGATGATGGATCATTCACGGCTCTGCCCAACAGTAGCGCCGCTATGGGCGGAGGCGCGGGAATAGAAGCTGCAAGGGTTGTAAGCGATAGTGGTGCGAAGGCTGTTTTAACCGGTCAGTGCGGCCCGAATGCGCACGCTACCCTCACCGCCGCAGGGATAGAGGTTCATGACGGCGCAAGCGGAACCGTGCGTCAGGCTGTTGACCAGTTCGTGCAGGGAAAATCGGCAGCTAATGTGCAACCCAGCGCACCTCCACACGCCGGAATGACGGGTTCCGGTGGTGGACGCGGAATGGGAAGCGGACAGGGCGCTGGCACAGGCGGTGGGCGTGGAATGGGAGGCGGACAGGGCGCAGGCAGAGGCGGTGGTCGTGGTCGCGGAATCGGCCCCCGCGATGGACGCGGCGGTGGTCGTGGCGGTGGAGGTCGCGGCGGCGGCGGTCAGGGCCAGTAGGAGCAGGAGTCAGTCCATTCGCATCACCATCGCCAGCGGGAAAGGCGGAACGGGCAAAACAACCGTTGCTGCCAATCTGGCCCACGTGCTTGCTCAAAACGGCGAGGACGTTCACTTCGTTGACTGCGACGTGGAGGAGCCTAACGGCCACATCTTCCTGAAGCCGGACATCGAGCGGACTCGCTCAGTCGGTGTTATGACTCCTAAGGTCGACCGGGAGCTGTGTACCGGTTGTGGCGAATGCGGAGAGATGTGCCAGTACGGGGCTATAGTCGTGGTCAAGAAGACCGTGCTGACATTTCCCACGCTATGCAACGGGTGCGGCGGCTGCGCGCTGGTATGCCCGGAAGACGCGATAAATGAGACCCCGCGTGAAGTCGGCATCATTGAAGAAGGGATGGCCGGCAAGGTAAGGTTCTCGCACGGAGTGCTCAACGTTGGAGAAGCGCGCGCAGTCCCGATAATTCGCGAGCTGACGCGCAGTCCTGCCGGTAAGACTGTAATACTGGACGCGCCGCCCGGAACTTCCTGCCCCGTGGTTGAAAGCGTGCGGAGTGCCGATTGTGTCGTGCTCGTTACCGAGCCTACGCCGTTTGGCTTAAACGACCTGGAGCTGGCTGTCGGGATGGTGCGCGAGCTCGAAAAGCCCTTTGCGGTGGTTATAAACCGCGCGGATACCGGCGACGACAGAGTCAGTGACTACTGTGCGGAGCAGGGCATCAAGGTGCCATTAGAGATACCGGACAGCCGTGAAATTGCAGAAGCTTACTCGCGCGGCGAGCTTGTCGCCGAAGCGATTCCGGGCTACAGCGAAGGCCTGATGAAATTGCACGAGTTCATAAGCCGGGAGCTGCAGGCGTGAAAGAACTCGTTGTCATAAGCGGCAAGGGCGGGACCGGCAAGACGAGCGTGGTCGCCGCATTTGCAGCTCTGGCGGGAAATGCTGCACTCGCCGACTGCGACGTTGACGCCGCCAACCTGCACCTGCTGCTGGATCCGCAAGTCCAGGAATCGCACGAGTTCGTTGGCGGAAGCACTGCGGTGATTAACCCCGAGAACTGCACATCATGCGGACTCTGCGAGGAGCTCTGCCGCTTTGACGCGCCGCATGACTGCGGCCTAAACCGGCAAGGCCTGCCCGCGCCTTATGAAATCGAAGCTGTCGCTTGTGAAGGATGCGGCGTGTGCGCCCGGTTCTGCCCCGAAGATGCTATCAAAATGCAGGAAACCGTCAATGGGCAGTGGTTCATCTCCAAGACGCGACATGGGCCGATGGTGCACGCGCGGCTGGGTATCGCTGAAGATAACTCGGGCAAGCTCGTGAGCCTGGTTCGTGAGAAGTCGCGGGAGGTCGCTGCGTCCAACGGCTGTGAAGCCATCATCGTAGATGCCTCCCCCGGAATAGGCTGCCCGGTGATTGCCTCGCTCACCGGAGCGAAGCTGGCCCTTATAGTCACTGAACCGACGCTCTCAGGTCTGCACGACCTGCAGCGAATCAGCGAGCTCACCAGGCATTTCGGGATACCCACAATGGTAGCTGTAAACAAGTACGACCTGAACGAGGACATCGCCGGGAGGATAGAAGGCGTCGCACGCGATGGTGGAATGGAGATAGGCGGGCGAGTTCGCTATGACCACGTTTTCACCCGGGCGATGATCCACCGGCAGAGCGTTGTGGAGTATACTGATGAAGGAGCTGCCGCAGACCTGCGGAAGCTCTGGGACGCTGTACAGACTTATCTGACGAGCAGTACCGAACAAACGACAACCACTGGCGAAGGAGATGGCTAATGAGGATTGCCCTACCGATGGCAGATGGAAGGCTTAGCCCGCATTTCGGACGCTGTGAAGGCTTCATCCTGATAGATATTGACCCGGAAAGCCGGCAGATAACGGAGCGCAACAGCGTTCAGAGTCCCGTTCACGCGCCGGGCGCCTTCCCCGCTCTTCTGGCCGAGCACGGCGTCACGCACGTGCTGGCAAGCGGCATGGGGCCTCGGGCGGTGAACCTGTTCACACAGCACGGCATCGAGGTGGTAATCGGCGCTCTCAGCGATGATGTCGAGCAGGTGGTGGCTGAATTCCTGGAAGGCGATTTGCAGACCGGTGAAAGCCCCTGTGACCACGACGAGCGCCACGGTCGCGGTGGCCATTAGAAAGTAGTTTACCTCCCTTGGATGAAACCAGCGACCAGTCTGTTGACTTCAGGCTATTCCCCTGTAATAATGTTGAGACTTAATCTCAAATAACCTGAACTTCAACCGGGTAGGAGTATTTGGGAACTGAACGGGATATGGAAGCGAATAACGGTCTAACACCGCTGGCAAAAGCGAAGCTGACAGCGCCTTATTCGGTGTGCGAACTGCACGGCGAGGAGGAGACGCAGCAGCGTCTGGCGGAACTCGGGTTTGTCAGAGGCGCGTGCGTCAGCGTCATCCAGCGCGTTGGCGGTGGGGCTAAGGTGCGAGTCAACGGCTTCCATCTCGCACTGAACCGTGAGCTACTTAATATGATAATCGTCCGTCCGCTCGTTCTTGAGTGATCATTCTCCACCTGTAAGCTGAACTCCAACTATGAAAGGTCTTCGCAAGAAATGGAATTGAGACAGAGTCTCAACAAAACTCCCAGGCCTGCCAAAGGGATCGATGATCAGGCCCCGGACGAACTGAACCTCATTCTGTGCGGCAATCCCAACGTTGGCAAATCAACCGTATTCAACGCGCTCACGGGGGGCGACGCGCACGTAGCCAACTACCCCGGAGTCACCGTTGAGGTGAAGCACGGGCACTTCAGGACCGGCACTGTGAAGTGGGTGGCGCAGGACACGCCTGGAATCTATTCGCTGTCCGCCCAAACCATGGATGAAGTAGCGGCCGAGACCATACTGCTGGACCAGCATCCGAACGTGTGCATCCAAGTTGTGGACACCCAGAATCTCCCGCGTGACCTATATTTGACGATTGAGCTTATGGAGCTTGGCTATAGGCCTACACTTATCCTCAACAAGTGGGACCTGGCGGAGAAGAGCAACCGTACGCCTGACGTGGAGAAGCTTGAAGAGGCTCTTGGCCTCAAGTGCATTCCTGCGGTTGCGAACAGGCGAGCGTCTTTGCAGCCGGTGAAGGACTACCTCGCGAGCATCACGCCCGATGCGAGCGCGCGGGTTGCGAAGCCGCAGGTGCAGATTGACTACGGTCGTGTTCTTGGCGACATTCTCCGCGACACCGAGCGGCAACTTGAGGTCTTTGACAGTCCTCAGTCCGTGCCTGCACGTTTTGCCGCGCTGAGATTGCTCACCGTCGGACGTGGGGAGCACCCGGGAAGGGGAGGCGGACGCGGTCGTATGGGCGCTGGTCGTGGTCACGGACGAGGCTGGCGTATGCACCGGCCTCATCCGGTTTCCGGTGCCGAGCCGGTCATGGGCTGGCGGCACCAGCTCCGCGCGCGTGCTTATTCAGAGTGCTTGTCCCAGCTAGGTGAAGAGCCGGTGGTCATCGTCGCCGAGCGCCGCCACGCATATATCAAAGCGGTATTGCGGCGTATCGGCTTCGCCGCTGATGCGCGGACTCGCGAAGTTCCGGTAACTGTGGGGCCGGCAACAGGCGCACCAGCTTCGGAGGTAGCTGCAACGGCAGGAGAAGCTGCTGCCACCGCTGGAGCACCGCCATCGCCGCCGATAGCGACAACATCAGATCGGCTCGACCGGTGGCTTCTGCATCCAGTACTTGGATGGATCGCATTCATCATCGGGATGTGGCTCGTGTTTCAGGCCACCTTCACTCTGGGCGCGCCGCTGATGGACCTGATCGACGCCGGCGTCTCGTGGCTGGCGGACGCATCTCTGGTAGCGCTGGCCGGTGTACCCCTTCTGGCTTCACTTGTAGGAGAGGGCATCATCCCGGGAGTAGGGATGGTGCTGATATTCCTGCCGAATATTTTCATTCTCTTTCTGGCGCTCTCGCTGCTTGAAGACAGCGGCTATCTCGCCCGGGGCTCGCTGCTTACCGACGGCGCACTGCGTCGCTGCGGCGTTTCCGGCCGATCGTTTATCCCAATGGTGATCTCATTCGGGTGCAATGTGCCCGCTGTGCTGGCGACGCGCACTATGCCCAGTTTCAAGGACCGGCTCATCACCATCGCAATTCTGCCGCTGATGAGCTGCGCTGCGCGCATGCCGGTCTACGTGTTGCTTATAGGCGCATTCTTTAGCCGCGCCTGGGCTGGGACTATCATTACGCTAATGTACTTCCTGGGAATCGTAGTGGCAGTGCTGATCGCACTGCTTCTCCGCAGGATGATTGTCACCGGCGAACCGGGCTCGCTAATCATCGAGCTGCCCGAGTATAAAATGCCGCGGCCACTGGCAGCCGTAAAGGGCATGTGGCTGATGGGCAAGCATTACCTGCAGAAGGCGGGTACTATCATCTTCGCGGCTTCGATTGTCATCTGGTTCCTCTTCAGTTTCCCGCAAGCGCCGGCAACGCTCGCCAGGAGCAGTTCTGCGCCCAATGTTGCCGTGGCTGCGGAAGAGGTGCTGGCGGGAGAAGAACTCGTAACTGAAGACACAAGCAATGTTGTGGGCAATAGCTATGCTGGACGCATGGGCAAGGCTATTGCACCGTTCTTCGCACCATTAGGCTTCGACTGGCGAGTGACCGTTGGGCTGATAGGTTCAACCCTCGCCAAAGAAATAATGGTCTCCACGATGGGAGTCGTCTACGGGGTAGGGGATGAAGCCGAAGCCGAAGATGAGACTCTCATTGAAACCGTGCGCACAAGCTCCGGCCTGACTCCACTGACTGCACTCGCACTGATGATCTTCGCACTGCTCTATCTGCCGTGTCTGGCCACCATAGCGGTGATCTACCATGAGCTCCGAAGCGCAAGATGGACGCTGGCGATTATGGGCTTGCATTTCGGCGCGGCCTATCTACTCGCCTTCCTGGCAATCCAGGTCGGTCGTGTAATGGGATATTAGGAGCAGTGAACCCCGGGCCAAACAGCCAGATGCGTGGGCAAGCTGCCAAATTTATTTTGAGATTGAGACCCAATCTCATATCATTACTTGTGTTGAGGAGGATAAGTGAACGCTAAACACGAATTATCAATGAAATCACGGTTGAAAGGAGTATTGTTGTTCTCAGCGCTCGTTCTGGGCGCGTGTCTTGTTGCCTCTCTGCCCGTGAGCGCGGAGACAACCACCGGTTGCCCGCTGGGCATTGAAGAAGACCAGTTCTGGGTGAGGACTTCTCATAAAATGGTCGACATGACAGAGAAGTACGATCGGCAATCGGACAGCATGTTGCCTCTGCCCCCCGGCTGGTATAAGCAGGTGGACACTAGCAGTTTCCGCCTTGGCTACGGCCTGAGTGATAGCTGGGAAATCGGTCTGCTTTTCATCGAAAGAAACATCAATCAGAAAACCTTCAACAAGAAGACGAAGACCTGGACCGAGATTCACGACGGCGGCATCGGCGATGTCTGGCTGGCGCTCGGATACAAGTTCCTGGAAGAAGAGGATTGGGGAGGCTTCGACGAGGCGTATATGAAGCTGGGGCTGGGCTACAAGTCGGGTATGCTGGACACGTTGAGTGACCGCGAGATCCTTCATGGGGTAGGAAACGGCGCTCGCGAAATGAAGCTGGTATTCCTCTCGCACGAAGTTCTGGGCAAGCTCGCGTTCTGCAATCACCTTATGTACCACTGGCGCGGTACCGCGCCCACGATTCCCGGCTCCAAGCTCTCGGGGCAGAATCTCGCCGACAGATTGAATTATAAGTTCAATCTCGAGTATGAGTTATCCGAGGATTGGGTGGCTAATGTCGGCCTTTTCGGCTGGATGGATGTGCAGAAGATAAGCTTCGCCGGCAAATTCAAGGACAAGGGAATGGATGGACAGAAGGCGCACATGCACCGCCTGGTGTTCAGCCTCGAAAAATCGCTCGGTGAGGACAAGTATGGCCACAAGAAGCTCAAGCTCGCCTACGGCATTCCCTACAGCGTGAAGAATGGGATGGTGCCGGACTACGACATCATGCTGATAGCCATGTATACTTGGCCTTAAGTTCTGTCTGCACGCTACGGAACGAATGTGACGAATCAACAAAGGAGTGGATTACACATGCATCACGAGAACTTGCTCCGAAGGTTCAAGGCGCTACTAGTTGTATCCCTGGTGGTAATGGCGCTTGCTTCTCTCAGGGCGGAAGCTCACCTGCTATGGATCAACCTGTCCGAGCATTATCCGCAGCACGGCTACACCAATGCCTGCTTCGGTTGGGGTCACCATTTCCCGCTGGATGATTTCCTGTCAGCGGAAGCGCTGGCCAGCTTCGAGCTGATCCGACCCGACGCAGCGCGCACAGAACTATCCCCGGGCCCTGGCGGCTACCTGGCCACCCGGGTGGAGCTGTCGGAGCCGGGCAACTATATCGTTGTGGCCTCGCTCGCGCCCGCCTATTACACGATGTATCAGGAGGACGGCGAGGTGCATCACAAGGTAGGCCCCAAGACCGGCGTTACCGGACAGGTACTCCTCAGCGCACTCCACCAGCAAAACGCTAAGGCTCTGGTAACGGTAGGTGCCCCGGAATGGAATCAGGACGCTCAGGTGGTCGGGCACCGGCTGGAAATTATTCCCCTGACATGCCCATACCGGCTCGCCCTGGGGGACAAGTTGCGGGTGCGCGTTCTCTTTGACGGAGAGCCAGCGGCCGGAGTTGAGGTCACGGGGATCTACTTCGGTCCTGCCTCCACTACTGAGTCGCCGCTCTGGAGCAAGACCGCAGACGAAAACGGTATCGCAACCGTCTGTGTGCAGCACGCGACTGTTGGAGCGGGCCTGGCAGCACTCAAGCAGCAGGCCGTATGGATGCTATCGGCGATAGTAAGGCAGCCTGCGCCCCCGGAGCTGGCGGACAGGTGCAACGAGCTGTGGTTTACGGCGACCCTGACTCTGGAGATGCGGGAGGAAGTAGCTGCCTTGGTGGGCGAGACGACTGCTTCATAGACGCAAATAGCATTAGTGTATCCGAGCTCGCCTCGGGGCAGGGCGAAGCGCGCCATTCGGCCAGTCCAGAATTGCAGTTGGTCGTACGGCACTCTGCGTCTATCGTTACCACTATCACTCAGCGCTTCGCTATTGACAGCGGTGCTCTGTTATAATACTATCTGCGGCTCACTAAGGAGATGAAGATTGGATAACTCAATGGCAGTGGAAAAGGACCAAAAGACCGCGATAATCAAGGAGTTCCAGGGCCATCCGGGCGACACAGGCTCGGCTGAGGTCCAGATCGCACTCCTTACCAGCCGCATTAACTACCTGAACGAGCACCTGAAGCAGCACCGTAAAGACTTTCATTCCCGGCGCGGTCTTCTGTTAATGGTCGGTAAGCGGCGTAAGTTCCTCAAGTACTTGAAAGCCAAGGACTACGACCGCTACCTGGACGTCATCCAGCGGCTTGGACTGCGGAAATAGGATGCGCGAGAGTGGGTAGTAGTACTAAGAACGTAAGAGGTTATATTGGAATCTATTTCTCATGAATTTACAGTGGGCGACCGCCCGCTGCGCCTTGAAACTGGTGAAATTGCCAAGCAGGCCAGCGGAGCCGTCCTGGTTTACTACGGTGGAACAACTCTTCTCGTGACAGCCACAATCTCTGCGGAGCCGCGTGAAGGCATTGATTTCTTTCCGCTGATGGTTGACTTCGAAGAGCGCATGTATGCCGCCGGCAAGTTCCCCGGCGGTTTCTTCAAACGCGAGGGACGGCCGAGCGAAGAAGCCATCCTTACTGGAAGGCGCATCGACCGAACACTGCGTCCGTTGTTCCCCAAGCATTTCAGGAACGATGTCCAGATTGTCGTGACCACGCTTTCGTGCGACGGCCAGTCGACTCCCGATGTGCTCGGTATCATCTCCGCCAGCGCGGCACTGAGCATCTCGTGCATTCCCTTCCCCAAGCTGATTGCGGCGGCGCGCATTGCCTACGTTGACGGCGAGTTTGTGATCAACCCGTCGCAAGCCCAGGTTGCATCCGCAACAATGGATCTACTGGTTTCCGGCACTCGTGACTACATCAATATGATCGAGGACCAGAGCTACGAGGTGCCCGAAGACTTGCTGGTCGAAGGCTTTAGGCGGGGTCACGAGGAGATTAAGCGGATTATCGGCGACATAGAGGCGTTCGCCGAGAGGGTGGGCGTACCCGACAAGATGGATGTGCCGGAACCGCCGTTTGACCAGAAGCTGTACAACCGCGTTAAGGAACTGGTCGAACCGCGTCTGAGCGAGATAATCCCCCATGACGACAAGACGGACCTATACCGCGCCATATCCGAGGTCAAGAAGGAAGTGCGCTCAAAGGTCCTGGCGGAGCATCCTGATGCGGATCTGCTCGTTCTCGGAGGCTACGCCGAGACGGTTGTAAAGCAATACGCCCGCGAGTACCTGCTCCGCGAAGGTGTGCGGGTGGACGGCCGGGGACCTGAAGATATCCGGTCGGTCAGCGGCCGGGTCGGCTTGCTGCCACGGGTGCACGGCAGCGGATTGTTCACCCGGGGCCAGACGCAGGTGCTTTCTTCGGTCACGCTGGGCACCTTTGGTGACCGCCAGCGGATAGATACGCTGACAACGGAGTCGCAGAAGCGCTTTGTGCACCACTACAACTTCCCGCCTTATTCCGTGGGCGAGGTGCGCTTCATGCGCTCGCCCGGTCGCCGCGAGATCGGGCATGGCGCACTGGCTGAACATGCGATTCTGCCAGCCATCCCCGACGAAAAAGAGTTCCCGTACACTTTCCGCGTTGTGAGCGAGGTGACGGAGAGTAACGCCAGCTCAAGCATGGCCAGCGTGTGTGGCAGCACGCTTGCGCTACTGGATGCGGGAGTTCCCCTGTTGCGTCCGGTGGCTGGCATCTCTACCGGGTTGATTTATGAATCGGACGACCACTGGGTGTTGCTGTCGGACCTTTCGGGCTTTGAGGACTTCAACGGCGACATGGACTTCAAGGTGGCTGGCACCAGTAAGGGTGTCACCGCCATCCAGCTGGACGTTAAGATTGAGGGTCTTACCATTGAGATGATTGAGCAGACGCTGGAGCGTTCCCGCACCGGAAGGCTTTTCATCCTGGAGCAGATGAGCCAGGTGATTTCTGAAGCGCGTTCCGAGCTATCGCCGTATGCCCCAACACTGGTGATCCTCAAGGTAGACCCGGAGCAAATTGGCATTGTGATTGGCCCGGCTGGAAAGACCATCAGGCAGATGGAGGCGGATACCGGCGCTAACATCGATATCGACGAGGACGGGACGGTCTTTGTGTCCGGTGTCGACCGCGAAGGTGTCAACAGGGCGGCCGATACCATCCGCTCCATGACAATGGAGATTAAGGTGGGGATGGTCTTTGACGGCAAAGTCGTATCCATCGTGCCCTTCGGCGCCTTCATCGAGCTTGCGCCGGGGCGCGACGGACTGCTGCACATCTCTAACATCGCGGATCACCGAATCGAGCGGGTGGAGGATGTTCTGAGTATCGGCGACCGCGTGCCGGTCAAAGTGCGCGAGGTGGACCCAAACGGGAAGGTGAACCTGATACGCGATGACATTGACTACTCGCGGAAGAACGCCTCGCGCGATTCCTCATCGTCAAGACGCGACGGCGGACGTCCTGACACCCGTCGTCGAGACCAGACGGGCCGGGGCGGTGACAAGCGTTCGCAGAATTCCAGGGGCGGGCGCGACCGGCGGCCTTCACGTCACTGAGTTGACGTCGCCGGGCTGTTACAGCATAATCTTGAACCGTTTGGAGGACTTGATTATGAGAAGAGTTCTTGCGGTAATAATGGCCGTGCTGCTGTTCGTTGCGAGCACAGTGTCTTTGACGTCCTGCTGGATAGGCGGAGACTACACTCCTAAGCGGGGAGCGGGGACTGTGGCTAGCGAGGCGCAACCGGTGCCTGAAAGCTCCTCGACGGCTTCCAGCTCGGATACAAGCAGTACTCAGCCCGAAGCGCCGGCGGATACCAGCGACGACGACGACGATATGGACATCTTCGGCGACTGATAGGGCACGCGGCAACGCTTATGTATAAGGAGCTATCCCGCTTGCGCCGGGTAATCGCCGGCGATAAGCCCGTTTGGCTTCTCCGTGACCGCCGGGACGATTTGCACGTCATTGAATCAGCAGATGACCTTTCACCCGGCACTCAGCTCCTACCGGAGGGGGACCACCAGCTTCTCTCTCCGGTTGCCCCCAGCAAGATAATCTGCCTGGGGCGCAACTACACGTCACATGCTCTTGAAATGGGCAATGAGCCACCCGAACGCCCGCTGCTGTTTTTCAAGCCGCCCAGCGCCGTAATCGGGCCGGGCGAGGCAATCGTGTTACCTAAAGCCTCGTCGCGCGTTGACTATGAGGGTGAGATCGCAGTCGTGGTCGGAAGGGAATGTCGCGGCGTTGACGAAAAGAAGGCAAGGGAGTGCATTCTTGGCTACACCGCCTTCAATGATGTCACTGCGCGAGATCTTCAGAAGATTGACGGCCAGTGGGCGCGGGCAAAGGGTTTTGACACGTTCGCTCCCGCAGGGCCGGAGGTTGTGCTGACCCCGCCGGATTTCGCCTGGGAGCTTCTAGCCCTGACCACACGCGTGAACGGCGATGTGCGCCAGCAGGGCAGCGTGGAGGATATGGCATTCTCCATCCCCTACACGGTTTCATACATCTCGCACATAATGACGCTGAAACCCGGAGACGTAATCGCCACCGGCACACCGGAAGGCGTCGGGCAACTCGCTTCAGGCGATACCGTTTCTGTGGAAATCAATGGTCTGGATCCGCTTAAGAATCCTGTCAGGTAAGGGCGGACTTCTGTGCCCTGCGGTTGGCCTGCATCCTCACGGCGGGCTATATTCTGTGGATGGTCGAGCGCGTGATGCTGTGTCGAGAGAATCCGAGCTGGAAGGGATTGTCGGATATGATTGCGCGCGAGTACTGATCGCTGGTGCCCATTGAGGCATTCATCGTGTTCTTCGGGCTTTACCCATGCCCACTAATGCGGATGTTTGAGTTTTTCGGTGGCGCCTTGGCCTAGCGTAAGCCCGGCGCTTCTGCATCCTTCGCCAGCTCGCGCAGCGCGAACTACGGTCGCGGTGGTATAATCGGATTAGCTTGTGCGCCGGATATGGGCGCAAGGGGAGGGGACTAATGTTTCAAAGAAAGGCAACATTTATCTGCGCAGTGTTGTTAGCTGCAACGCTGACGGTCACACTCGTGCTGATTCTAGTCGCGTGCGGGAAGCATCGCGGGCAGATGGCGCAGCTTTCGCTGACGCCGACGCTACAACAGGAACAGGACGGCTCCGAACAGGCAGATGGTGAGAGCGGCGAAGTGCTGCCGCCGGTTATGGAGCTTGACGAGCTGATGGTAGGTGCGCCGAAAGGCGTGCGAAACGGTTCTCAGGTTGTAAGCCTCGGCTCCGATTATTCACCCGAGCTTTCAGGTACGACGAGCGACAGCGAATACAGCATTGAAGTCGATGGCTCGAAGCTGCATCTTCGAGCCTATGAGCCCGGCGAATACACCTATGCGGTGTACGGCCAGCACGTGGGCGAGATACCCAAACCCCTGCAATCGCTGCTCGACACAGAAACCTGTAGCTATGGCGGGGAGCAAGACGACGAGATACCGCTTTTATACTACGTGGGCGCAGCGGACTACAGTGCTGGCTCCTGGCGCTGGTTCGGGCCGTTTAGGCGCAATGACGAGACGGTCTATCTGAATACCGAGACGCTCAAGAACCGGTTCAAGTCACCCAACGACAATTTGTATTTAGCTGTCCTCACTGCCAGCGGCGACAAGGCTGCCAGCGCACTGCCGGAAGATGGACTGGTGGGAGAACTCCCATTTGCGGCAGGACTGCGAAACACCTGCCAACCCTTCGAAGTCGTTGGTGTGACAATCGTTAGCCTCTCGACCGACACGGGCAGCGGCAGCGGCACCGTGCCCCAAATGGTGACGGGGCTTGAGGCGGGCATCGTAGCCAGCGGGATTATGCTAAGCTGGGACACCAATCCCGATCCGGACGTGACCAGCTATGAAATTTACCGCAAGGACGCCGGGATTGAAGGACCGCCGTCATGGCTTGCTTCAGTAGGCGCCTCGCCAACCGAGCATATTGACACCAGCGCAGTAACCGGAACAACCTACCTCTACGGCGTACAAGCGGTAAACGATGTGGGGCCCGGCGGCATGGGATACGTTACCGTCGGCCCGCCGGTGATTCAAGGGGTGACGCCAACCTCGGGCATCGAGGGCAGTCAGGTTACTTTCTTCGCGATAGTCTCCGGAAGCCCGCCGTTCACTTACGAGTGGAATTTCGCGGGTGCTGCCCCTCCAAGCTATGATGAAACACCAACCGTAACCCTCGGCGCACCGGGTAAGTATAACGCTTCTCTTGCGGTGACTAACGAGTTCGCTTCCGACACGTTTGATTTCGAGCTCACGGTGTATGAGTTTGAGCCTGGGCCCGGTGACTGGTGGATGTTTGGACGTGAGCCAACGCACAATCGGAGAAGCCCCTATGTGGGGGCACAAACAGCAACCCTCAAGTGGAGCTACGAGACAGGTGGCCACGTACTATCCAGCCCGGCGATAGGGGTAGACGGGACCGTCTACGTGGGAAGCGATGACAGCTACCTCTACGCCATCAATCCGGACGGGGCGCTCAAGTGGCAATACCTGACCGACGGAGCAGTGAACTCCAGTCCAGCGATAGGCGCGGATGGAACTATATACGTGGGAAGCGGTGACGACTACCTCTACGCCATCAATCCCGATGGCAGCGAAAAGTGGCGCTACGGGACGGGCGGCGGTGTGAACTCTAGTCCGGCGATAGGTGCAGACGGAACTATCTATGTGGGAAGCCGCGACTTCTACCTCTACGCCATCAGCGATGATGAAACCAAAGGGACGCTGAAGTGGAGATACAAGACAGGTGGATGCGTCGACTCCAGTCCGGCGATAGGCGCCGATGGCACTGTATATGTGGGAAGCGATGACAAATACCTCTACGCCCTCAAGCCGGACGGGGCGCTCAAGTGGCAATACCAGACCGGCGGCTGTGTGCGCTCCAGTCCAGCGATAGGCCCCAATGGAACCATCTATGTGGGAAGCTGTGACTACTACCTCTACGCCATCAGCGATGATGAAACCAAAGGGACGCTGAAGTGGCGCTATGAGACCGAGCGTGACGTGCGCTCCTCCAGTCCAGCCATAGGCGCCGATGGAACCATCTATGTGGGTAGCTATAGCTTTTACGGCTACCTCTATGCCATCAATCCTGATGGGACGCGCAAGTGGCGATACGAGACGTATTTCCATGTGAACTCTAGTCCGGCGATAGGGGCCGATGGAACTGTTTATGTGGGAAACCGTGACCGCTACCTCTACGCCATCAGCGATGATGAAACCAAAGGGACGCTGAAGTGGAGATACAAGACAGGTGGATGCGTCGACTCCAGTCCGGCGATAGGCGCCGATGGCACTGTATATGTGGGAAGCTACGACAACGGCCTTTACGCGTTTGGTGGTTCGGGAGGCAGTCCTCCAACGATAAACTCGGTCAGCCCGACCGAGGGGCTTGAAGGGACGGTGGTGGAGTTCTCTGCAGAAGTCACCGGCGACGGCCCGTTCACCTACTACTGGGACTTCGATGGTGGGGCCAATCCTAACACTAGCAGTCAGGCTGGGCCAATGGTCACTCTGTTAAGTGCTGGCATATACAACGCTAGTGTAATTGTGTCGAATGCACATGGAAACGACGAATACGGGTTTGAGCTGACAGTGAATGAAGGTCCACAACCACCCGACCCGCCGACAGACTTGTTTGCATCCGATGGCACGTACACGGACAGGATAGAAATCACATGGACTGCAAGTATCGGCGCGACCTCCTACAAAGTGTATCGGGCCACGACTCAGTATGGAACCTACAATCTGCTTGCCAGCCCAACCGGCACCTTCTACGACGATGACCCCGGCGATACGAACACCTACTGGTACAAGGCGAAGGCGCATAATGACGGTGGTGACAGCGGATACTCGAATGCTGACGATGGACACAAGGGGATCGAGCCCGAGTGGCACATAATCAGTGTATTTAGCGGGAGTGATTGCGAGTACACATCGCTTGAAGTTGTTAGCGGTTATCCCGCCATCAGCTACTACGACTGCGACAACGCTGACCTCAAGTATGTGCGGGCAACGAATGCAAGCGGTGGAAGCTGGGGAATCCCGGTGACCGTTGACGCCCCCGGGTCTGTGGGCATGTGGACTTCGCTAGCGGTGGTGGATGGCAATCCCGCCATTAGCTATTGGTACGGCACCAACAGTGATCTGAAGTATGCGCGGGCAATCACGAGTACGGGAGACAGTGCTTCCGACTGGACGCAGATAGTGACGGTGGATAGCGCCGGGTCTGTGGGGAAGTACACATCGCTTGTTGTCATCAACAGCAAGCCCGCTATCAGCTACTATGACGAGGACAACGCTAACCTCAAGTATGCGCGGGCGACTACGAGCACGGGAGGGAGTGCTTCCGACTGGACGCAGATATTGACAGTGGATAGCGACGGGGCTGTGGGCGCATACACCTCCCTGGCAGAAGTCAATGGCAACCCCACTGTTAGCTACTACGACTACGACAACGCTGCCCTCAAGTATGTGCGGGCAAATGATGCAAGTGGGAGTAGCTGGGGCACACCGCAAACCGTGGATAGCACGGAAGATGTGGGGTTGTACACTTCGCTTGCAGTAGTCAACAGCATTCCCGCAATAAGCTACCAGGATCACAGCAACCAGAATCTTATGTACGTCCGGGCCACGAACTCCACCGGAAGCAGCTGGGGGAGTCCTGTAATGGTTGACAACAACGGAGGTTCTTATACTTCGCTGGCAATTGTGGACGGCAATCCCGCGATCGCTTACTACGACTCCAGCTCCCTTTCCTATATACGTGCAACGAACTTAACTGGTTCAAGCTGGGGACCTCCAGAGGCAGTAGACGGTGGAGCCCACCAAGATACCTACTTATCGCTCGCTGTCGTTAACGGCCATCCAGCCATCAGCTACATATCCGATAGCATGGACCTCAAGTTCGCCATCTATTACTAAGAAGAAGTAGCGAGTAGCGGGGATGGTGGTTGTTCGTCCCGCCGGTCACGCGTGGCGCGTGATGGCGGGCAAATGTTGGACGGTCGGCGGTCTGTAGGACGGCAACTTGTATGCCGCCGTGCTTCATCCTCGAACAAGACGGCGCGGTGCAAGTCAGCCTAAGGCTGATAAATCCCCGCCTACCGGTTTGTTGTAAGAACGTCCTCAATCCAGTGGCTTATAGAGGTGCGGCTTCCTGCAGTTGAAGCAGTAGGGAGCGTCTGTCGGCAGCGCTGTGCCGCAGGACAGGCACTTGGAGTTCCGGTCGGTAAGCATCAGTTGCAGGTCGGCCTGGAAGTGGTCGGTTTCCTCCGGGGGCAGTTCCTCGTCTTCGAAGTCCTCAAGCTCAGGCTCATCTTCGTCTTCGTCGAGAATAGTGAATTTGTCGGATGGAATCTCCTCTTCTTCGTCGTCTTCGAAGCGCGTTGCGGCGTTCCCACCTGAGTTGAGGTCTTTCAGCGAGCGCAAGTGGTAGCTGATGTCTTTCTTGAGCTGCTCGGCTTCCTTTATCTCAGCGGCGTCCGTTTCCAGTTCGAGGTAACGCTCGATGAAGTTCATCGCCAGCGGGTAGTCTTCCTGCTCGAACAGGAAATGAGCGGCGTACCACAGCGCGTGCAAATCGTCCGGATCAGCGCGCAGGGCGAACTTGAACGAACGCCACACTTCGCGGTCATGCCCCAGCGCTTCGTATGTAAGGCCAAGGAGGTTCCACACCAACGGATCGTCGGCATTGAGCTGCGACGCCTGGTTCAGCAACTCCAGCGCCTTGCGGCTGTCCTCGTTGTCGAATGCCTGTTCACCCTCGGCGACCAACACCTTGTACTTGTCGAGCGCGGCCTGGTCGTCGACCTGCCCCTCAGGCAGCTCGACCGTTTCTTCCTGCGGCAGCTCGCTGACGAGTTCCACCTTACAGTCGATGCAGACTCTGAACCCCTCCCGGTATTCAGCCTTACACTTGGGGCAATAAGGCATAAGCGAAATGTAGGCGAAAATCCGCCGCTTGTAAAGACTCTGAGGGAAGTAACGGGGATTTTTCTAACCCCAAAGGCGGGAAAGACCGAGCGCGTCGCGGAAAGTAATCAGCAGGATTAAAGATATGAGTATTACAAAACCCACTTTGTGCGCCAGCGCTTCTTTGCGCTTGTCAATCCGTATTCCTATCGTGTTTAGAAAGAGAAATAGGATGTGCCCGCCATCGAGCGCCGGTATGGGAAACAGGTTCAGCACCCCCAGGTTCAGCGTGATGACCATAGTTATCATGATCAAGTAATAAGGCCCCGCGCTGAACGACTGTGAGATGAGTTCCGCTATGCCGAGCGGGCCGGAAACCATCTTCGCGCCTTCGGCAGTGGCCAGAAGCCTGAGCTGGTACACGAAAGCAATCGTTGTGTAAAAGACGTTGCGCAGCGCTCGTACGACCGTTTCCTTAACCGGGAGCTTCTCAAGTTCCATGTGGAAGATGATTCCCAGCGAGGCGAGCGTTGTCCCTTCGGGCACCGTTACCGTCAGGCGTTCTTCGTCGCGTTCCAGCGTTACCTCTACAGGCTCCAGGGAGCCTTCTCCTTCAGGATCGATGAGGAAGTAAACGTCGGTTCCCAGTAAAACCTCGTTTTCGCCAACGGCGATAATGCGGTCGCCGGGCTTTATGCCCGAAAGGGCGGCAACGGAGTTCGAGGTAACCAGCGCTGTCAACGGCGTGATCTTGTTCACCTGCATGTTCATCACGCCCAGGCTCGGCCTGCCTTCGTTGTACGGAACCTGCTCGCCGTCCTCCTCAACCGTGAAAATCCGTGGCACCACTTCGCGCGTCAAGATTTCGCCGCGCCGGTCGAGGGTGATGGTGACAGGCCGGTTCTGCGCTGAGGCTTCACGTATGCGGTCTGCGAGGGACTGGCTGTCGGTGATGCGCTGCCCGTCAACTTTCTCGATAATGTCGCCGGCTCTAATATCCATCTCCGCCGCGGGCCCCTCAGTCACCACTCCCCGCACAAGAACCACGGACTTGGGGAACCCGATGAACGACAGCACGAAGATGAGAACCACGGCAAGCACTATGTTGCCCAGTGAGCCGCCTGCAAGGATAAGGAATCTCAATAACGGGTGCTTGGCCCTGAAGGAATTTTCTGTCAGCGGGTCGTCCGGCTCCATGCCGGCAATGCGCACGAAGCCGCCGATCGGGAAGGCGCAGATGTGGTAGCGCGTGCCACGCCACTCCGCCGAGACGAGTGAAGGCCCGAAACCCAGTGCGAAGTCTAAGACGTCAACGCGGGCAAGCTTGGCAAACAGCAGGTGCCCCGCCTCGTGCACGAAAATGACGAGGCCGAGCACAATCACCACTACAAGAATCAGCAAGACGGTGTGCATCTTGACGACCTGCTCTCGCGGAGCACTTCTTTGCTTGCCCCACGCGCTTTTGCATTATAACAGGGGTTGCAGGTGCTGCAGCCTGAAAGGGTTACCCTTCTTCCTTGTATGACCGGGACATCAGCTCGGCGATGGCGTCCTGGGGCGGCTTGCCCTCGTAGATGACCGCGTGTACCTGGCGGGTTATCGGCAAGTCGAGCTCCGGATGCTGCTCTTCCACAAACTGCATCAGCGCCTTGACCGTGCGCACGCCTTCCGCCACCATCTTGGTCTCGCCCTCAACTTCGGTAAGGCTCATCCCTTTGGCAAACTCCATGCCAGCACAGAAGTTGCGGCTGTCCTCGGAAAACGCGGTTGCGATGATGTCGCCAAAGCCCGCAAGACCGTACAGCGTGTGCGGGTCGCCGCCGAAGACGGGCAGCACGCGCCGCATCTCCACCACGCCCCGCGTCAGCAACACGCCGCGGGTGTTCAGCCCTAGGCCCAGGCCCGTGGCGATGCCCGATGCCACCGCCAGGATGTTCTTCAGCGCGCCGCAAACCTCGACGCCCACCGGATCCTGGTTCGTGTATAACCGAAGCCCCGGTGTGGAAAGCTCACGCTGGAGACGCGCCGAAATTTCGGTATCGGCGCAGGCGACGACCGACGCCGTAGGCTGGCCGCGCATTACCTCAACGCTCAGATTGGGCCCGCAAAACTGCACCCAGGTGGGCGCAATATTGGCGAACTCGCGCTGCGCGAAGGCGCTGACGAGCTCCGTCGGCTCAAACAGTATCCCCTTCACTACGGATACGAACGGTATGCCTTCGGGAAGCTGCGCCGATTGCAGCGCCGCGCCTAGCTGCGGGATGAGTTCACGCAGGAACTTCGACGGTACTGCGAGGAACACGGCTTCCGCTCCGCTGAGTGCTGCGCCCAGTTCGCCGTGCGCCCGCATTGCAGGATGCAGGCCGAACTGTGAGTTGAACAGGCAGTTCCTATTCTCGCTGTTGATGCTCTCCACGACTTCCGGCTCGCGCGCCCACAGGTGGACTTCATGGCCGACGGATGACCAGAGGTGCGCCAGGGTTGTGCCAAACGATCCCGCTCCGACAATGGCGATTCTCATAATGTTCTCTCCAGGGCTTTGCGAAGCGCGCTCACGACTTGCTCCTGCTCGTTCGCGGTAAGCCCGGGGAAGATTGGCAAACACAGGACTTCGCGTGCCGCCCGCTCCGCTTCGGGAAACGACCCTTCAGCGTGTCCCAGATGCGACAGCGCTTTGCACAGATGCAGCGGAGTAGGGTAGTGCACCATTGCGCCGATACCGGCATCATTAAGCCGCTGCTGTACTTCGTCGCGATTCGGCACGCGTATAGTGTACTGATGGTACGTGTGCTCACAGCCGGGTTTGACCGGCGGAGTGATTACACCAGGCATGTCCGCGAGAAGCTCGTTGTACCGGGCTGCCAGCGCGCGCCGTTCCTCGTTCCACCTCTGGACGTGCTTCAGCTTGATATTGAGGAATGCCGCCTGTAGTTCGTCCATCCGCGAGTTCATTCCGCGCGTGTCGTGCTGGTAACGTCCCGACTGCCCGTGGTTGCGCAGCATGCGTACGGCTTCCGCGAGGTTGTCGTAGCGTGTGACGAACGCTCCGGCGTCGCCCAATGCACCCACGTTCTTCGTCGGGTAGAACGAAAGCGCCGCCATATCCCCGAACACGCCCACCGTCCTGCCGTCTGCTTTAGCGCCAATAGCTTGAGCGCAGTCCTCAAACACCATTACGCCGCTTTCCTGCCCCACCAGCTTCACGATGCGCTGCATATCACAGGGATGGCCGTAAAGGTGAACCGGTATCACCACGCGGCTCTTGAGAGTGAAGGCGCGCTCCAGCAGCTCAGGATTCATGCAGAAGCTCTCCGCGTCAATATCCACGAACACCGGCTTTGCGCCCAGAGCGAGAATGCACTCCACCGTGGCGAAGAAGGTAAACGGCGCGGTGATAACCTCGTGTTCCGGGCCGACTCCCGCAGCCATAAGGCCCAGCAGCAGCGCGTCCGTTCCGGAGTTGACCGCTACCGCGTGCTCAACCTCATGCATTTTGGCAAGCGTGCGCTCCAGCGCCGCGTTTTCGTCTCCGGACACGTATCGCCCGGATGAAATTACGCGCGCGGCGGCTTCCTTCAGCTCGTTTTCCATGCCTGTGTGCACACGGGTCAGATCAAGCGGCGGGACTCGCATGAGATGATTGTATCAAAGCGAGTGTTCTGTGCGGGCGTGCGCCCCGCGGTGGGCACTTCGGGGCGCCAATGCGGTCGGCCTGGAACTATCCTACAGCCTGCCGCATCCTCTGATTTAACGCCGCTCGCCATAGCGCGGCGGCTTAGGTGCAGTGCGGGAGGTCTATGATATAATCGCACGCGCCAGAGAAGGAGGTTTCAAATGAGGAATTCCGTCTATCTTTTCATCGGTTTAATGCTGTTTGCATGTCTTACCGTTTTGCCGCGCCCTGCGCTTGCCGAAGAGGACCATTTCGAAGGCGCGGCCGTCAAGTGGTACTCGAAGAGCTATGACCACATAGACATCGCTCACTATGTGAACAAGGCGAGGGACATCTTCTTCACCGAGGAGTTCAAGGCCAAGCACCCGATGGCAGCCATGTTCGAGGGCATTTTCGAGGTCGCAGGGCATTTTTCCATCGACGCTTACGAGTGCGAGGGGTACACGGCTCACGGCAAGTGCTGGTCGAAGGAAACCCTGTGGTTCAACGAGGACTATCCTGATTCCTTCGTCTACCGCTGGTACAGTGTGCCCAACTACGACTTCAAAATCGACTCGTTCCTGACAGAAGACGATTACGTGTTTCTGATGGCTCTAACGGGCATTAAAGAGAAATCCGGCATATTCGTCGATTACATGCGCGATGTCGGGGAATTTGTCGCTGAAATGGAAGGTCGAGACTCGGATATCCCGATGGCTCTTGGCTTCCTGCAGATGTTCGAGTTCAACCAGGAGCTTCTGGACTCGCTCGGTAACGAGCTGGATATCGTGTTCTTTGACGTTCCGGACATCACGCAAGAGCCGGAAGAATGCACCCCGGATTTCCTCAATGCAGCCGTTATGGTACCGGTTGCGGATTACACGGGGGCGAAGAAGCTGGTTAGTATGGCCGGTGGAATGCTGGGCCTCGATACCGAGAATCCCGGCTTCGACACCGTGGAATGGGACTTCTACCCGATTGAGGACACCACTGCGGCCATTGGCCTCAGCTCGGAATGGCTTGTTGTCTGCACGGATTACAAGAAGTTCGCGGAATTCGCACGCGGCGTTCCCAACAAGATGCACGAGGACTTCCCCTGCGGCAGCATGTACCTGGGCATCAATGTTGACCGCCTTTACGACGAACTGGGGATGCCGGTTCTAACGATGCTCAAGGCCGAGAACCCGCGGCTTGCGATTAAGGAGATAGGCTACTTCTTCGACGTATATCCGGAGGCCGATCTGGGCCGCATAAGCGTCCTCCAGACCAACTGGCACAACCACGTCGTATTCGAGACGGAGATGGACGACGACGTGATGAATTTCCTGAGCTTTGCGCTGTGCATCGGGCTCGAGCACTTCACAATGATGAAGATGGACGACTTTGGCAAGGCCAAAGCCCATATGAAGAAGAAGGACAAAGGCCGCGCGAAGAAGGGCGGATTCGGTGACGGGCCAGCCTCGTTCTAGCCGCAGTAGAGGCTTATAGCCGGGAATACTTGCAGGAGGGCCCTGCGGGGCCCTCTTGCGCATTAGTGTGAGATGTGGCGTGCGGCGGGGCCGGGTTTCCCTGTGGCGGCAGCCCGGGGTTGCCGGGCGAGGGCAGCGGATTGTCCACTCCGGCGGCGCTTGGTATAATACAGGGCGCGGAGAGATGGCCGAGTGGACGAAGGCGGTTGCCTGCTAAGCAATTGTGCGGTGATCAGCTGCACCGTGGGTTCGAATCCCACTCTCTCCGCTTAAATCACGGTAGCCAGTCCTGCGCGACCTGGATCATCATCTCCCCTAGAATCCAGCGTTCCTCGCTGCACGTACGATTCGTTATAATCGGGAGCGGTGATTGCGAGAGACTCAGATAAGGTGCCGGAATCGCTCCCCAATGAGTACTTGCAGAAACTGCGCGGGCTTGAAGAGCACTATCTCGCCCACGACGACCCCATCCGGCAGTCGGGCTTTTCCGGCGGCGAAGAGCGCTGGAAGAAAGAGCGCGGAATCATCCTGGATGCGGTGGACGAGGATGGGAGCTTCCTCGATATCGGCTGCGCCAACGGCTACCTGATGGAATGTCTTGTTGAGTGGGCAAAGCTTAAGGGCGTCACGTTGACACCATATGGAGTGGATTTGGGCGCGCGCCTGATCGAGCTGGCGAAGCGGCGCTTCCCACAATATGCGTCGCACTTCTGGGTGGCAAACGCCTGGGATTGGCGGCCACCGTGCAAATTCCGCTACGTCTACGCTCTTCATGACTGTGTTCCTAAGGACTATCTGCATCACTGGGTCAGAAGACTGCTTGCGCATTACGTCGAAGGCAGCGGCACGCTCATAGTTGGCGCCTACGGTAGTTATTCGGAAAACCAGCCGGCGCGGGATATAGCGGGAGAACTCAGCGCTCACGGCTTCACCGTTTCCGGTTCTGCATCCAGCGGAGAACTCCCCGTTTCAACAGTCGCGTGGGTCAAGATAAGAGAGTAGGCGGGGACTATCCGCCAGCAAATGCTCCTTTGTCATGCCCAACCGAACACATTGAGCTTTCGCGCGTCAAACGTGCATGGGGTACAAAGGTCTCACACTAACGGTTTTGGGAAGTTTAGTCTTCGCGCTTTTCCTTGCTTTCACGCCGGCTCATCGGGCGCTGGCCGACGGGATTATGATCCCGCCGCCTGACGTACCGATACACAGCGCATTCGCCATCCGCTACCACAGGGTAACGGTGGACGTTCAGGACGGGTTTGTGCGCACGTCCATCGACCAGGAATTCGAGAACCTGACGGGCCGGCGCATCCAGGCGGACTACGTCTTTCCGATGCCAATAGGCGCGGTGCTGCAGGACTTCGCTATGTGGGTGGGTGGCGAAAAGGTCACCGGCGAGGTTCTCCCTGCCAGTGAAGCCCGGCGGATCTACGAGGATATCGTGCGCGCGCAGCTCGATCCAGCGCTTCTGGAATACATCGGCAACGACGCCTTCCGGGCACGCGTTTTCCCCATCGAGCCGGGCGAACGCAAGCGGATACAGCTCAGCTACACGCAGGTTCTGCAAGCGGACAACGGCGTCTACGAGTACGTCTACCCGCTCAACACCGAGAAGTTCAGCGCGCGGCTGATTGACGAGGTAACCGTCAGCGGGAAGATTGAGACCACGGTGCCCATCAAGACGGTGTATTCCCCATCGCATGCGATAAGCGTTAGCCGCAACGGCGACAATTACGCAAGCTTTAGCTATGAGGAAACAAACGTGCGCCCCAACATCGACTTCGTCCTCTATTACTCAGTTGACGCGCGCGAGATCGGTGCAAGCCTGCTAGCGTACGACGCCGACGACGCGGAGGACGGCTTCTTCCTGGCAACGCTTACGCCGCGAGTGGAGTCGGACGCGAAGGTGATCAACAAGAACTTCCTCTTCGTGCTCGACAAGAGCGGGAGCATGCAGGACGACGACAAGATTGACCAGGCCAAAGGCGCGCTGCGTTTCGTCCTGCGAAACCTTAACGAGGGTGATCGCTTCAACGTCATCGCGTACTCCGACGAGCTCTGGACGTGTTTCGAAGACGGGATGAAGACCTGGTCGGGAAGCACGCGGGACGACGCGCTGGACTTCGTGGGGCAGTTCGACGCCGTGGGCGGTACCAACATCAACGAGGCGTTGCTACGCGCGCTGGATATGCTGAAAGCCGAGGGTGGCGAGAAGCCCGGCTACATCGTGTTCTTGACCGACGGCCTTCCCACGGTCGGGGTAACCGATGAGAATAGCATCATCGAAAACGTCACCAATGCCAATCGCGCTGGAGCGAGACTGTTCGCCTTCGGCGTGGGATATGATGTAAACACGCACCTGCTGGACAAGCTCTCTGAATCCAACCACGGCATCACCGAATACGTGCGCCCCGGCGAGAGCATCGAGGTTAAGGTATCCAGCTTCTACTCCAAGATCTCAAGCCCGGTGCTGACGGGCGTGAAGCTCAACTTCGCAGGCGTGAAGGTCAAGGAGCTATATCCCCGCGAGATGCCAGACCTCTTCAAGGGTGAGCAGGTAATTCTTGCAGGTCGGTTCACGCCTGGCGCGGGAAGCGCAACGATTGAGCTTACGGGCAAGGTAGGCGGCAAGCCGAAGAGCTTCCGCTACCCGGTGAGCTTCGCCAGCCGCAGCAGCTACAGCTTCGTGCCGCGCGTGTGGGCGGGCCGGAAGATTGGCTATCTCACCGACGAGATCCGCCTGCACGGTTCAAACGACGAGCTAATAGAGGAAATCGTGCGCCTGTCCAAGCGCTACGGCATCATCACCGAGTACACGAGCTTCCTCATCCGCGACGAGGACACATTCTTTGCGCCCGAAGAGGATAATCTGGCGCGGGCGCGTGATATGGGCATAGAGCTGGAGGAGGTCAAATCCGGCGCTGGTGGAGTGGGGCAGTCCCAGACAGCTCAGCGGCTGAAGGGTCACGCGGCAGGTGGTCAGGGCGCAGCAAACGCGCCTGCGGCCTACTACGACATAGCGGGACGGGAAGTGCAGGTGACCAACATCAACTACCTCGACGACGTCACGTTCTTCCTGATCGATGACTACTGGACGGACAGCCGTTACGACCCCGAGGTTCATGAAATCATCGAAGTAAAGGCCTTCAGCGACGCCTATTTCAGGCTGCTGGAGGATGGCCAGTTGCTCAACCGGCAGATGGCGCAGGGTGAACAGGTGATAATCGTCCTTGACGCCGAGAACGCGCTGAAGATAAGCCGCGAGGAGGGACAGGAGAGCCTGTCCGACAACGAGGTCGCGCGAATCCAGCAGCAGATGGCCTCAGCCGCTGTGACCAGTGCGGGCACAAACTGGTTCGCTATGCTCATCAACGCAGGCTCGCTCTGGCAGTTCGTGCTGATCTGAGCGCGGTTGCGCGGGCAGTACAGTCAGGTGATGGTTGCAGCAATCGCTGCCTTGCGTGACACATCGCGCCCCCGTCTGGTATTATAGTGGTGAGCCGCTGCACGTGGGGTGGCTACTCAGTCAGATTGGAGGGAATGTGGGGATGCGAAACTCGTACTCAGTATCAGGTTCTAGATGCCTGTGTATGCTGTCGATTGCACTTGCGGTGATGCTGCTTCTGCTTTCGGCTTGCGGAGGCTTCGGTATACAACTGGTCACCCAGTACCAAACGGTGCCAGCCGGTCCGAGCCAGTCTTCGCCGCAAGAGACCCGCGCAGACCTTGACGCGCAGTCGGTGCCTGACGGTGTTGACCCGGCGCTGTATGCGCAGCTGAAGGATGCGCTGTTCAGCGAGCTGCTGAAGGTCCAGGGCGGGAAGAACGCCTCCCAGCCGCCGACCGGAGACCTCAACCTGGTCGCTGACCTTGAGCTTGCGGTGGTCGAGACCGAGTACCACCTCATCTGGAGCTACCGCAACTTGGGCGATTATGACCAGAACGGTGCAGTGGGGATTTCCGACATCACGCCAATCGCCATTCACTATGGCGAAGCGGTGCCCGAAATCGATGGCCAGCCGGACGACTACTCGATACAGGCGGTCGTGGACGGCAGCGGCAACGGTACGGTAGACATCGCCGACATCACGCCGATTGCGATGAACTACGGCACCACGGTTGACGGCTACGCGGTTCAGACCAGCGGGGATGAGGCGCAGACGTGGGATGACCTGCCGCCGGTGCTTGTTACAGCCGCGACAGGCGAAGGGCGCAAAGGCTTCGAAGTGTTGCTGGAATCGCCGATTGAGCGCAACATCTACCATGTCGTTCCATATTTCGGCGAGGAAGATGGCGACGACAGCAACGCGGTGCGCTACTTCACGAGCAAACTCGTCCTGATAGTGGAGACGCCGCCGGAGAGCGGCGCGGGCACGGCAGAAGACCCGTACGTCGTGATGCTTGACACGCCCTACTGGCTGCGCGTGGAGGACGATGAAGAGGCTGATGTCAGCGCTGGTGTGGCATTCGAGACAATGCCGCCGGCGTTTATCGCCTTCACAGCCGAGGAGCCGCGCCTGATGACGGTGGAGAGCATCATGGCGGGGGACTTCACGGTCGTGGCGCTGCTGGGAGAGTTAGCGCCGATGCCGTCAGGCGACGTGTACTTCCGGGCGCAGGGCACATTGCCGCCCTAAAGCGCCTGATTTCAGCCAATAGACTTGAGCCCCTGAGAGGGGCATGAGGTGATGATGATGGCGAGGAAACGAGTTCTCGCGGTAGTAGCTGTCGCACTGATGGTTTTGGCTCTCGCCGCCTGCGGGTATAGTCGGGGTCAAGTGGTTCAGCTGACGCCAATGCTGTCGGAGCAACAAGTACAGGACAGCTCCGAGCAGTCAGGTGATGACGGCGGAGTGCTGCCGCCGGTTATGGCGCTGGACGGGTGCATCGCGGTGTCGCGAAGCGTGTCGGAGGACGAGACGGTCACCAGCCCGGGATGGGAGGCGTATATCAACGATCAGACCGGCACCAACGGCACATCCGGCTTGAACGTGGAGATGGAAGGGACGGCGCTGACGCTCAGAGCCTACACGCCGGGCGAGTATGCGTACGCGGTGTACGGGCAACCCATCGTCGGAACGCCAAAGCCTTTGCAGACGCTGATTGACAGCGAGGTCTGCGCGTTCGGCGGGGGTCAGGATGACGACATACCGCTTTCATACTTCGTGGGCGCGGCGGACTACAGCCTGGGTTCCTGGCGCTGGTTCGGGCCGTTTGGCGAAGAAGACGTGATAGTGACGATGAACTCGGAGACGCTGCGGAGCCGGTTCAAGTCACCCAACGGCAACTTTTACCTGTGTGTGCTGGCAAGCAACGGAGGCCGCGCGGCGAGCGCGCTGCCGGAGGAAGGATACGTTGCGGACTTCCCGATTGAACCGCGCGACCGCGCAGTGTCGACGGAGGACGACGATCCGGGCGGCTTGACGATAGAAGAAATCTGCACCTGGGTGGCGGAGAATCTGTATACGGAGCCTGCGGTGGTGACGGGGCTTTCGGTAAGCACCTCCACTGCTGGCGTAACGCTGGACTGGGACAAGAACCCGGATCCTGATGTTGACATCTTTCAGATTTTCCGGGCAGACCCGGACGTCGAGGGCTCGCAGGACAAGATTGCATCGGTTCTTGACCCGGACACGGATTTCAGCGATTCAGCCGACGACCCGGTGTATCCGATGTTCGGCTGGAGTGTTGGAGTGCCGGGCAAGGAATATAGGTACAGCGTGCGGGCGCGCAATGATGCGGGCTATGGCGGATACAGCACGGTGAGCGGCATCCGGCTGATGACTGCGCCGAGTGTGACCGCATCCGACGGCGCGTACAGCAACCACGTGCACGTTGAATGGACGAGCGTAGAGGGCGCGGAGGGCTATATCCTGCTGCGCGGCGACACGATGGAGGAGACTCCCGTGGAGCTAGACCAGTTCGACGCGGAGACGCTGAGCTACGACGACTACAGCGGCACAGTCGGGCAGACCTACTACTACTGGGTGCAGGCACTGGGCGAGGACGCAGAGGGGCCGCTAGGCGGGCCGGATGCGGGGTTTATGGCGGAGCTTGAGCCGGTGCAGGTGACAGCGACTGACGGCGACTATCCGGATAGAGTGGAGCTCGTCTGGGGTGAGATTGAGGACCCGATACCTGAAGCGTACAACGTCTATCGCGATACGGATGAGATAGAAGGGGGAGAGGAGTTCTTAGGCTCAGTGGCGCCGCCAGAGCATTCGTATTCGGACACTACTGCGCCGTGGGATGAGCCACGCTTCTACTTCGTAAAGCCGGTCATAGACAGCGTCGAGCAGCCGCGCGGCGTTGGCGACTGGGGACATCGTGGGCTCAGTACTCCCGGTGGTATGGTTGCTACACAGGGGACGTTTGCCGGTAAGGTGGCGGTGAGCTGGGATGCGGTGAACCAGGCGACGCGGTATCGGGTGTACCGGAGCGTTACTGCGGACGACCCCGACCCAGGCTATCTCGATGAGGTTGAAACGCCTGCCACCAGCTACGAGGACACTGCGGCCAACTGGGGAGACACTGAGGGTGTGCATTACTTTTACTTCATCACCGCATTGCACTCGGGGCCCGACGAGGAGAGAAGTCCTCTGAGTGAGTCCGCCGAAGGTTGGCGTGGTATTGGAATCCCGGCGAACGTGAGCGCTAGTGACGGCTCCGCCACAGGCTCGGTGAATGTGTCGTGGGCTGCAGTGTCACAGGCGACGCACTATCGCGTGTATCGCAGCACCGTCGATAACGATCCGGCACCGGTTCTGCTGGACACGGTGGCCGCGCCATCATTGGGCTACAGCGACACGACGGCGGCGCACGACACGCTTTACTGGTATAGCGTGAGCGCGCTCTACAGCGGCGACGAAGGCGCGAAGAGCGCCGATGACAGTGGCTATCGCGGCCTGGAACCGCCGCTCAACGTCCAGGCGTCAGACGACTTAGAGGACACAATCGAAATCACCTGGAGCACCGTGACCGGCGCGACTGGTTACATCATCTACCGCTCCACAACCGAAACCGGCACGTACACGCAAATCGGCACCGACACCGCCAGCCCCTACACCGATGGCCCCTTCACGCCGCCCGTAACCTACTGGTACAAACTCAAGGCTACTAACTCGTTGGCAGTTAGTGCTTTTAGCAGTGCTAGCAAAGGTATTGCAGGCGTTCCCGAGTGGCATATCGAGGTAGTAGACAGCGAAGGGCTTGTGGGCTGGTACACCTCGCTGGCGGTGGTCAATGGCAATCCCGCCATCAGCTACTACGACTGGGGCAACGACGACCTCAAGTATGTGCGGGCGAGTGATGCCAGCGGCGGAAGCTGGGGAAGCCCGCTAACCCTGGATAGCGCGGGATTTGTGGGCGAATACACCTCCCTGGCAGTAGTCAACGACTTTCCCGCCATTAGCTACTTTGACTACAACAACTGGGACCTCAAGTATGTTCGTGCGAGTGATGCGAATGGGGGCAGTTGGGGAACTCCTGATATCATTGATAGCGTGGGAAATGTGGGCATGTACACCTCCCTTGCAGTAGTTAATGGCAATCCCGCCATTAGCTACATGGACTTCTCCAACCAACACCTGAAGTATGTGCGCGCGAGTGACGCCAGCGGGGGAAGCTGGGGCCCGCCGGTAACCGTTGATAGCGGCACGGGAATGGTGGGCCGATACACCTCCCTGGCAGTAGTCAATGGCAATCCCGCCATCAGCTACCGCAACGAAACCTACGACGACCTCAAGTACATTCGGGCAATTGATGCAAATGGTGATAGCTGGGACACGCCGGTAACCCTGGATAGCGATGGAAGTGTGGGCCTGTTTACCTCCCTGGCAGTAATCAATGACAATCCCGCCATCAGCTACTGGGACGTCACCAATGAAGACCTGAAGTATGTGCGGGCGGATGATGCCAGCGGCGGAAGCTGGGGAAGCCCGCTAACCCTGGATAGCGTGGGAACTGTGGGCGAATACACCTCCCTGGCCGTAGTCAATGGCAATCCCGCCATCAGCTACTACGACGGCACCAACTACGACCTCAAGTATGTGCGGGCGACCGATACCAGCGGGGGAAGCTGGGGCACTCCGGTCATTGTGGATAACGCGGGGAATGTGGGCGGGCATACCTCCCTGGCAGTAGTAAACGGATACCCCGCCATCAGCTACTACGATGCCACCAACGACGACCTCAAGTTCGCCATATATTACTAAGAAGGGAGTAGCGTATAGCGCGCCCGCCGTCGCTGAAGCTATGGCGGGTAAATAGCCGGTAGTCCCGCGAGACGCGGGATAGGGCGGGGCTTGCCCGCCGGAACCTTGGTGAAGGAGGGTCTCCGCGCCCCGCCTTCAACGGGACCTTTCTGTATCGATAGAAGGGCACGGCGCGCCATGCCCCTACAGGAGTCCTAGCTGAACTCGTGAAGGAAGCGCAGGTCGCTTTCTAGAGACATGCGCGATGCGGTTGGGGGTAGCGGCTACAGCTTCAACAGGAGTTTGCCGCTGGAGCGGCGGTTTTCGAGTTTTTCGTGCGCCTTCGCCGCGTCCGCGAACGGGAACACCTCGTCGATAACGAACTCCAGCTTGCCCTCAGAATACAGCTTGAGCACGGCTTCGGCGGTCGGGCGGATGAGGTCGGGGCGTTCGCGCACCGAATGCAGCCAGAAGCCGGAGACGGTGTGGCTGCCGCGCATAAGCGACTGCGGCACCATATGCTCCACGATGCCGCTCGCGGAGCCAAAGAGGATGAGGTGGCCAAAGTCCGCCAGCGCCTTCAGCCCGCCGTCGAACGTCGCCTGCCCCACGCTGTCGAGGATGAGGTTGACGCCCGCGCCGTCCGTGAGCCGCCGCGCCTCGCGCACCCAGTCCTGCTCGGCGTAGTTGATTATCTCGTCGGCGCCGAACTTGCGCGCAAGCCGCGCCTTTTCCATGCTTGAAGTCGTGCCGATGACGCGCGCGCCGAGGTGCTTTGCCATCTGCGTTGCCAGCAGGCCGACGCCACCGGCGACCGCGTGGATGAGCACGGTTTCGCCGGGCTGCATGCGGTGCATCTCGTGGAGCATGTAGTATGCGGTCATTCCCTGCACGGGGAAGGCGGCGGCGACTTCCAGCGGAAGGTCTTCGGGCAGCGGCACGAGCTGGTCGGCGGGCAGCGTGCCGTACTGCGCGTATGCGCTCGGCTTGCGGTAGACGGCGGCGACGCGCGAACCCTCGCGGATGTCGGGAAGGCTCACGTCCTTGCCGAGTTTCGCCACGCGCCCCGCAGCTTCCAGGCCCAGCTTGCTGGGGAACTTAAACGGACCGCCACGGTGGTAGAGCCCGCGCCGCATCAGCGTCTCCGCGAAGTTGACGCCGATCATATCGTGCTTGATGAGCGCTTCACCGGGCGCGGGTTCGGGGACGGGCACGTCTTCAAGCTTGAGCACGCTTGGCGGCCCGAATTCGCGGATGAGCATTGCTTTCATTGTTTGCATGGGATTCCTCCGCGCGGCGATTATATCAGCAGGTGGAGCGGGTACCCCCAGGCAACCTGGGCAGGGGGGGAGTCGAACGCGCCAGCGCCGCGAAGCGTCGGGCGCGCAAGCCCCCATCGGGGGCGCAGCACTCCATAGGCGTGTAAACTTTACCCGCCATCGGCATTCTTGTCGCCGACGGCGGGCCCCACTCTTTCTCCAGACAGTCTGGCCAGGCAAGACTACGGCCGCCCTTGAAGGAGTTCCGTTCGGATTCTGAGACCGAAGCAGCTGATTAAGTAGAGAAGCGAAATCCTGGGCAGGGGGGGAGTCGAACCCCCACGGGTTACCCCACCAGCTCCTAAGGCTGGCGCGTCTGCCATTCCGCCACCTGCCCGCAGGGATAGTATAGCAAGAAGACGTAGCGAGTAGCGAGCCCGCCGTCGCTGAAGCTATGGCGGATAAATAGCGGGTAGCGAGGGGGAGCAGTAGCCAGGGGCCAATAGCCAGTAGCCCGAAGAGAAGTAGGGAGCGGTCTCACAGCGCGTTCAGGAAGTCCTCGAGCGAGACCCCGAGCCTGTCCAGCCATTTGAGCAGCTTGAGCACAATGACCCGCTTAAGTTCGCCGGTATGCCGGGGGAGCGCGAAGGCGTTGTCCTTGTTGCCAGGCGGATGGAAGACGAGATGACCTTTTCCCTCGCGGCTTTCCAGGCCAAGGCGGTGGAGCGCATGGGCCGCTTCGCGCCAGCGCAGAGAGGGCGTCTCTCGCGACATATTAGCCCTCGGTCAGGGCAGGTGCTCCGGCGGGAACCGGTCCCACGGAAAGCTGGACTACTTTAAACGTATCGTATCCCCACTCTATGAGGTCGTCAGGAATCAGAACTGAACCGGCAGGCGCCGTCCAGCGGAGCAGATCCCCTTCGGCGATTGATGTTAGCCCGCGCTCGCGCAGCATCCTCTCAAGACTGCTATCTTCCGCCCAATGCTCAAGCATACAAACGATGGCGTCCTTGGCCATCTCGATGGCTTCTTTCTCGCTGTCGCCCTGGGAATAGATGTCAAGCACCGGGCTTCCCGCTACGAAGCCGTCATCGTCAGCGAAGACGATACCGGGCGTCTCCACAATCACACTGGATGCGCGCTTGCCCACAGGATGATTATAACATCAGGGGAAATGGGCGGCGAGGGGGAGAAGTAGCCAGGGGCCAGGTAAGAGTCGTGGGGGCACGGCACGCCGTGCCCGTTGTGCGAACGAAGGTGCGCCACCTGGATAGGTGGCGCCACCCGATGGGGGATGTGTAGGGCAGAGAACTGTGCCGTCGCGCCCATGCTACAATGAATCGCGGGACAGGCTGAGGAGGGAATCGTGAACAGGACCAATGCGATACTGCTGGTTGTTGGTCTGGCACTTGGATTGGCGCTGATGGGCGCGTCACCCGCGCGGTCGTTCGCTGCCGAAGACGAAGCGCCCGCATACTCCATCTTCTACTCGCCGCCGGAGCGGCTGGATGCGCTTTTCTGGGCGATTGTGGACTGCTATCCGGTGCGCGACCTTGCGGAGGCGAAGGAACGGTTTCTTGACGAAAACGGGGTCGAGTGGGATTCCTCCAACAACGACTGGAACAGGGATATTTCCAAAATGGGTGTGCGGCCCAACCAGGAGAGATTAGCCGCGCTGAAGGCAGATTTCGGTGACATGCCGGAATACTGGCAGGCGCGGTGTTTCTTCGAGGCGGTGCGGACGCAGCAGAGGAACGTTGAATTCCTGGAGCGAGCCTGCGATGCCGCGCCGGACGATCCGGCGAGCAGGTACTTCCTCGCGGACGCGCGGCGCAGACTGGCCGATTCCAGCATGGAGGACGTTGAAGATCCGTTCGAGGAGCGGTTGCGCAGGCGGCAGGCGATGCGCGACGCGACGGATATAATGGTGCGCTGCGCCGAGCGTGAGCCGCAAAACGCGTTTTACTATTACGAGGCGGCGTTCGTTATCCGCAAGCTTGGCGAATACGAGCGGGTTACGGAACTACTGCGCCTGGGGAACACGGCGCCGGTAAATGAAAACGTGCAGCTTTTCCCCGAATCCTACATCGTGCGCAACCTTCGCGAGATCCGAGAGCAGGACGACGGGAGCGGCAAGTTCCGGTTGCTCAGCTTCGCGCTGATTAATTCGCCGCTGACAATGCTGGATATGATTAAGCTCCGGGAAATGGTCAATGAGTACCAGGTTATCGTATCGCTATCCGGCGATGTTGAGCTGTTGAATGTCCCTCACGTCTTCGCCTGCCGCTATGGCCAGCAGCGGTACTCAAAGACGATACAGCAGCTTATTGCGGTGGTGCTGGTTGGAATGATAAACGAAGCGGTAGGGGAAATCGGAGCTATTACGCTCGACCGAGACACGCTGAGATCGCTATCACATATCAGTAGCCTGCGCGGCACGGTGAAGGGTCTGGTGCTAAGCTCCAGCGTCTGGCGCGAGTTCTTGCGGGACGAGGGATATGCCAACATCGTGCCCAGTGCTCCCGATATCTTTGAAATTACACGGGAAGACATTTGGGAGCAGTGCGCCCGCTGGTGGGAGGTGCAGATAATGGATCACCTTTATTTGGGACCGAAGATTGCCCGGCAGCTTGAAATAATGGAGCTGTATCACTACCATAGCGATGGGACTATTATCAGGGGGGGTCGCGTGCAGCCGGTAGCGGAGCC
The DNA here is from genome assembly GCA_030606285.1 of Planctomycetales bacterium. GTDB lineage: Bacteria > 4484-113 > 4484-113 > 4484-113 > 4484-113 > JAGGTK01. The sequence continues at coordinate 55,416 of JAUWGS010000006.1, forward strand.
GGTTGGATAGGGAACAATACTAGAGCGTGTCAGAATCACGCAGCTTGGCAGGTTGCAGGATGGGACTCACGGCTGCTTGAGCTTTTTCTTGGGCTAACGTTTCATCTTTCGGACTTGTTCTACAAGCTTGTCCATTGCTGGGACGATAGAGGCGAAGTCCTTAACTGCTTTTTCGAGAGGAGCCAGGGCTCGACGAAGGTCATCTGTTTCAATCCATTTAGCTACTTCCCCATGGTCGAGTGTGATCGGTAGGTGAAGACCCCACTGACCGCCCGGTGTCGTTACACGTTCGCCAAAAGGAATCCATTTCTTCTTTTTTATTAATGGCTCAGCGATCTGATCATTCCACATTTCCTTGACGGTCTCTAGGTTCTCTGCGTGTCGTGAAAGCGGTGTCCCCCAAATTTCTGCATATACACGTGCAGAACCCTCCAAGCCAAGCAAGATGGTTGTCTTCGGGACAACACCAGGGAACCAGAAAGCCGGGGCTTTCTCCCATTCTTCCGTCGCTTTTCTGATATCAAGCATCCACTTTATCCTGTACGCATGACACTGACGGTCTTCGTGCTTGTACTTAATCGTCCAATCGGCACCGGCACCACGGAGAGCATTTGCCAAGAGTGTCTCTAGGATATCTCCTAGTTGGGCCCAGAAGTGTCTTTCAGCTTCGGCAAACGCGCTAGTAAGCTGATGATACACGTCGGCCTTCTTAAAAAGGAAAGCGTTGAGTTCTTTGTCCATTTCGTTACCTCTTCCAGTTGGAGAATAGTTCTGTGTCATGGTAAATGTGTGTCATTATGAACCCCGCATAGTGCCTTGCTAGGTCCCGGATGAATGGGCTTATAGCCACAAGCTCGTCCTCAGGTCCGCTGGTCGTAGAGAATCTTATCAAAGCAGAAGCTACATCTCGCCAGAGAAGCCTAGTAAAGCCCTCTGTCACCGCCCCTTTATTTACGCCATGGCGTGTGAGGTACTTACCGATGAACCTCCTTCCTTCAAGGATGCCGCTCTCGTGCACACCGTTATACTGTTGGCGGAGCTGTTCCTTGCTTTCAGGTGCATCGATCTTTGCCTCGATGCAGATGAAGAAAGCCTCGCCTTCAATCACGATATCGAGAATGCAGTTCCCCTCTGGTATGTAGACTTGAGGTCTTACTCTTATCTCATCAGTATTCTCCAACGCAGGTTCGATGTGCATGTGCCCTAGAAGACACCGAAAGAAGCGACTCCTCTGGAAATGTGATTCCTTGGGGTCAAGCAGCCACTTTAGAATCTTGCAGTTGCGGACTTCGTCTTTATCAAGACCAGCGACGTCCCAGATGTTTATAAAGGGCGGATTGGCTATATTTATTTCAGCGAACTCATCCCATCTTTCCTCGAAATCAGTAAGGAATTCATCAGCTTCTTTTACGGTTAGTTCTTTCCTCAACTCAGCCTTGACGGCTCCCAAAATCCCCTGAAAGCTCGCAAGAAAATCTTCAAATTCTGCGATACTCTTCGAAACTTCAGTCGACATCCCAATTCAACTCTCGCACGCTCGCTCCTGCTTGTCAAGCCAACTGCTATTTCACATTGCTGAAGAAGGCGTTGGCGAGAAGGCCGGCGATGGGAGCGAGGAAGAAGGTGCAAGCGAGTCGCACGGCGGTGAATTTCCAGCCGAGAATGCCCACCTCCATCGGCAGACGGCCCACGGCGATGAGTGACCACGCGGTGAGGAACGCCACCATCGTGCCGGTGCCCGCGCCGCTCCTGAGCAGGCCCGCGACGATGGGCAGGCTGACGTAGGGCCCGCCGGGAGTGAAGCCGCCGGCGAGCGAGCCTAGCAGTATCCCGCGCAGGCCCGATTCCGCGCCGACCCAGCGCGACAGCAACTCCTGGGGCAGCAGCACCTGCACCATCCCGGCGACGATGAACGCGAAGACGAGCAGCGGGAGTATCTGCGCGACCATTAGAGCGCCGGATTTCAAGCCGGTGAGATGCTGATCCCCGCCTTTGAAGTAACCTATAGTGAGCAAAGCGATTGCGAGAACGGCCATTACGGCTGTCGCGATGAGCATACTGGTGTTCCCCCGTTTCTTAGGCATCAGGCACCTTCGCGCCGGGCGCGGATGTTGCGCTTCCCGGCGCTTGTAGTATAGCAAGAAGAACTGGCGAGCCCGACATAGGGGGGCAAGTAGCGTGTAGGGAGTAGCGAGGAAAGCAAGCAGGAAGTAGGAGGTAGGAAGGCGAAGAGGGAAGAGATACTGAGTAGCAGGCAAGTGCTGTAGATTGGAGTCTTGTGCCCCACCGCTCTTCGCTATTATAAAGATGACGCCGATTCGCCGGAGGGGCAGCTTCCAAGCTGCCCATTAATTCGGCGGCCTGGAGACCGCCGCTCCAAATTGAGGGGAGAAGAAGGTGCAGCACAAGACCCCACCCTACAGAAGGAGAGCCGGTAGTACAGCTCCGCGTCCGCCGCAGCGGCTCAAGACAGGCCCAGGGACTTGACCATCTCGTCGTATTCCTTCGCGGCGACCTTCTGGGCTGCGATGCGGGCGTCGTTTACTACGTCGAAGTTCTGATGCAGCTGCGATACGATGGTGCCGTCCAGTGCGGACGTGTCGGCCATCTCCTGCAGCACTTCCAGCGCCTCGTCCTTCGTCATTCCCTTTCTGTAGGGGCGGTCTTCGGTAAGCGCGGTGGACACGTCCGCAACGGAGATTATTCTCGCGCCGAGCGAGAGTTCTTCCATCTCTTCGTGGGAAGGATAGCCTGAGCCGTCCAGCCGTTCGTGGTGCGATGCCGCCCAGTCGGTAATCACGCCGAGGTCGCCCATACTCTCCAGCACCTGCCGCGTGTAGAACGTGTGGCCGCGGATCACGCTGAACTCCTCTTCGCTCAGCGCAGACGGCTTCTCCAGGATTTCAGCGGGAACCGCGAGCTTGCCCAGGTCGTGCAGGAGGCCGGCGATTCTCATATACTTGCACTCTAGGTCGGAGAAGCCCACAATCCGGGCGAGGGCTTCCGCGGTTGCGGCAACGCCGCTGGAATGAGTCGATGTGAACGTGCTCTTAAAGTCAACTATGCGCATGAACACTTCGGCGAGAGCGCCCATCTCGTCGAGGTCAAGCCGGATTGAACCTGACGTAATGCGGCGCCTGAGCGCAAGCTCTATGGAGGGAGATGCGGCGTCCATCCAGAAATATTCTTTGGCGGAGAGCTTCTCGAAGGCCTCCACGTATCCGGGGACGAACATCCTGCCGGCGTTCTCTCGTATCTTCTGGTAGATATCCTGCGCCTGGATCAGCACGTGCCTCTTGGGGTCAATGGAAACTGAAATGCGGTCGGCCAGGTGAATCATGTGGCTTGCAGCCGGAACGTCGTCCCCATCGGCCTTTGCACCTTTGCCGTCGTCCCAGTACGTGTGGTGGTAGCGCACGATGTCCGCGATGTCCTTGAACAGGGGGAACTGGCTCAGGAAGCGGTAGCCCAGCTCGGCGTGGTTTTTAGCGTTCGCGAGTTCGAAATCCAGCGTACTGACCCTTTCTTTAAGGGACAGCGCGCCAATGTCGTGCAGGCAGCCTGCGAGGACTAGTTCCTCGAGCTGGTCGCGGCTCCAGTCCAGCTCCTGACCCACGCTCAAGGCGACGTAGGCAACTCGCTTGTGGTGGTCGGCGACAACGGTGCTCACCAGGTCGACCGCTGTGGCCAGCGACAGCACTAAATCAAGCAGGTCAATCGTGAAGTCCTTGTTCATGGTCCCATCCCCGCGCAGGCTGCATTTGTCTCGCATACCGCGCCATACATCGTGGCAACACTATACCACTTAAGGCGTGGAGTTTGGGCCTTTCGGTAACACCAACTGCTCGTGCGTCAACTAGAAATCCCAGTCGGGGTGGGGGGATGGAAGGCGCAGCACCGAATCGAGCGTTTCCAGGAGATCGGGCGGCGCGTTAAGGTCGTCGGTGAATTGCAGCGATGACGCGGAGCGGACTCCGAGCCACAAGCGCGTGAAGGCATTCACCGATGCGGTCATCGTGGGAAGCGAGTTGTCGTGCCCTGTCTCAGCACCGGAGCTTTCGCTAAGCGTTGCCAAGTAATCACCCGCGCAACCGCGCCAGGGGGCGTCTTCGTCCAGCAGGCCTTCGATCGGGTCGGTGAGCTTCAGGTTGAACCGCGCTTGCCCCCAGGGAAGGCGCGTGCGCGCGATGCATCCTGGAAGGTCGCAGATGCGCATCTGCCAGTAGGCGTAGGCGGAGGCGCGGGCTTCGTATTTGCCCTTCTCAGTGAGGTCGTAGTGCTTGAACGGCTGCGTTATAAGGTCCTGCAGCTGGATGCCCGCGGGTTCGCGCATGCGGATTGACAGCACCTGGTCGCCCTGGCTTTTCAGCAGCGCCAGAAGCTCCAGAAACTGCTCGCGCGTTTCGTACGCCATCCAGCCGATAGTGTAGGGACCATGCTCCCCGCCGTCCTTCGCGTCGCACCAGAGGTGGTGGCTGAGCACGCCGCCTTCGCAGTCGGTGTATCCCAGACCGAAGCCGTTCTTGGCCCACAGCATCTCTGCGTGGGTCATTTCCGGCGGAGTGAGATTGCACGAGCCGTGCCGTCGCTTGCGGGCGAGGCGTGCTTCGTGCACGAGTTTCCAGTCGTCAAGGATGATGCGGCGCGGCACGCGCGGCGCGGCGTCAACGCTCAGGCGCGAGGGGTCAAACGAAATCCAGTGCTCGTAACCGCCGGTGCCGAATCCCAGGCGGTCGTAGTAGCCCTGCTCGAATATGCCGAGGCCCGAGACCAGCGCGCCGTCGGCTGCATCCTGCGCGACGGCTGTTGCGGTGAGCTTTGCGGCGATGCGCTGCTTGCGCGCGATGCGGCTCGTGGTCACAGCGGCGACGCATGAAAACGGCAGGTCGTCTTTCAGGTGACGAATGGTGCCGGGCGCGGTGAGCACGAGGCACTCCGGCTCGCCTTCGATGTCCGCGACGAGCGCCCTGCCCGCGGTGAGGAAGAGGTCCATCCCCTCCACCTGCGCCTTGTTGTCCTTCTCCAGCCAGCCGGTCTCCAGCCAGATGCGATGGACGGCGTCCTTGTCCCTATCGGCGTTGTATTCCCTGAATTCCACGGGGCAATTATACCCGCCGTCGCGCGCGGTGACGCAGGGGGAACGCCATCTTGCGCGGAGGTCTACTTCTCCAGCACCCAGATCATATAAGGGCTTGTGTCGTCGCTGAAAGGTTCGCAGGAGTAATCGCCGTACAGGTCAGCGATGCTGAAGCTCGCGGAAGCCGCTAGTTGCTCGAACTCGCCGGGTTCGATGACGCGAAGGCGCAGGTGCATCTCGCGCACGAACAGCGGGAGGGAGTTGGGGCCGTATGCCTCAAATATCTGATGGCTGGTCACGATGCGCGTATCAGGGTCGTAGCTTTCGCGCTTCCACATTGCCACTACGCCGTACCGCCGCCGCAAGGGCTTCTTGCCCAGGAGCTTTTTCCTGCCGTCAACGTCCTTCATTCTGACCTTTGGGTTGTCCAGCGCGCAGATGAAGCGTCCGAAGTCGGTGAGATGCTCGTGGATCCCAGAAAGCGCGGCGCGCTGTGCGTCGTCGGTGAGCAGTTCGGAAAACGAGTTGAGGGCGATGAATGCCAGATCGAAGCGCTGGCTTAATTTCAGAATGCATACATCCATCTCGTGTACCGGTGCGGTCAGCTTGCGCCTTTTAAGGCTCTCCCTGAATTCTGCCAGCATATCGGGCGAATTATCCACGCAGGTCAGGTGGACTCCCGCCTTCAGCAGTGGAATGGAAACGCGCCCGGTTCCGCACATCGGCTCCAGGACTTCGCCCGTCACGCGCTTCCCTTCCTCAACGAAGAACGGGATGTCGTCTTTAAACGTGACGTAGGAGTCGTAGAAATCCGCCACCTTGCAGTATTCGTTTTGCTGCTCCATTGCGCGCTCCTGACAACTTGGCGAAGTACCACGGCTTGGGTTCACCGGCGAGTGATGCGTTTCTATTATTGCACACTGACAAGGGGCTGAGCGGATTTACGCGGCTCAGATGGCGGCCTTCCTCGCGCGGAAGCAGATGAAGCCCGGCAGGCGGGAGAGTTGCTCGTAGGATTCAGGATCGGCGCGCTTGAATTCCTCGGTGGGCAGCGGCTCCAGTATGCGCTCGATGGTGAAGCCGGAGCTTGTGAGCGTTTCGGTAATCGCAGTGAGCGGACGCCGGTAGGTGGGCACATCCACTGGCGCTTGGTGTAGAATCATCACCACCTGCTGCTCGCGGGCAGATTTCGGAGGAAGGGGGCTTTTCGTGAGAACTGCAACATTCGCTTCATTGCTGCTTGTGGTGATTTTGCTGTGCACAGCGGGTTCTTCGCGCGCTGATTCGTATGAGCTATCCGGTCTGGGCGCGATACTCGCCGCGCAAATGGGCGAGACGTACACGGCGGCGGAGCTTTCCGCGATCGACCGCGCGCTGTGGGCGGGGAATATGACGCGCGAGGATATGCGCTTCAACAAGGACTACACGAAGGGCTACGCATGCTTCCCCATCGTGCGCGATATGATGCACGACCCACTCCTCATCGCCCCGTTTATGGATATGCTGGCTTCGCGGTTGAAGGACGGCTCGGCATTCTTCGAAGCGGTCGGCGAGTGTTTTGGCTGGAGCGACGCAGAGAAGGGAGCGCTGCAGCAAGAATGGGAACCGTCAACTATGGAGAGGGCGGACTTTGCGCTTGGCCTGCTACAAGTCGGCTTGGACCGCTCTGAAAGGCTCTTGGCGTACGAGTGGACGGACGAGGAGATGGAGATACTGCGTGAGTTTCTGCCGGAAGCGATGGCGTGGCACGATGTGTTTGAAAGCACTTGTTCCGAAGAGCGCAGGGCGGAGCTGGAAGCGCTTATAAAGGAGGAGGGCGACGCATACATCTATGAGCTAGCGGCGAAAGACAACCTTGCCAATTCCGCTGCATCCCTTGCCGCGCTAGTCGCTTTGGGCGGATTAGCCGAAGGATGGGACGTTTCGCTGTTCCCGCAAGATGAGCCGTTGACGGTTGATAGCCGTTTTGGGCGGATCGCGTTGGGCACGCTTGGCGATAATTATTACGAGGGCGAATACGCTGTGCTTATCGAACCAGGGGGGAATGATACTTACCGCAACTGCCGGCTGGGCGCGGCATATGGCACCGATAGTAGGCGCGTGGGGCTGTTTGTAGACCTGGGCGGCGATGACTTCTACGATTGCGGCGACACGAACATCACGCTGGGCGCGGCCGTGCTCGGCGTTGCGATATTCGCCGACCTGGGACAGGGGAACGACCGCTACGTCGCGGGGAGCTGTAGCCTTGGCGCGGCGATGGGCGGCTTTGCGATATTCGCTGACGACGGCGGAAGCGATACTTACGAGGGAAAGGTTTTCACCCAGGGCGCGGCGGGCTTCGGAGTTGCGATGATGCTGGATGATAGCAAGCAATCTGAGCCTGAGTTTAGCACCGACGAAGGGATGGAGGATCCCATTAACATCCGGCTGTTCGACAACGATGTCTACCGCGCGTGGATGAATTCGCAGGCGTTTGCGCGCACGAAAGGAATCGCAATCTGTGCAAACAGGCGTGGAAACGAAGTCTACGAAGCCGGCGGGGTTTACCTGCACGCGCCGCTGTTCTCTGACCGCTACCAGAGTTTCAGCCAGGGATTCGCCATCGGCGAACGCGGCATTGACTACGCGGGCGGTATCGCAATGCTGATTGACTATGACGGCAACGACCGCTATCTCGGCGACATCTACAACCAGGGCGTGGGCTACTGGTACAGCGCCGGGCTGCTCTGGGATGGGGGGGGCAACGACACTTACGAGATGACGCAGTACGGACAGGGCAGCGGCATCCACCTCGCCATCGGCGGGCTGGTGGACGTTTCGGGTAATGACACCTACGTCATGCACAGCGGGCTGGGGCAGGGCGGCAGCCACGACTACGCCGCCAGCATCCTCCACGACCGCGGCGGCAACGACCATTACATGGGTATGACGAGCTGCAACGGCACGGGGCTCACGAACGCCGTGGGCATCCACATTGACCGCAGCGGCAACGATACGTACGCGGGCAGGCGCAGCGGCGGCATCAACTGGGGGCGTCCTGCGCGCGGAACCAGCAGCATCGGCATATTGGTAGACCTGGAGGGCACCGACGACTACCTGGGAATTATGGAGGATGAAATGCTGTGGCGGCACACGGACATCGGTGTGGGCTGGGATCTGCCGACACCGGAGCCGGAGCCGGAGCCGGAAAACGCTGCCGGTGTCGCCACCGGAGACGCGCCCATCCCTGAAATCTGTTATTACGAAGGCGAGTTGACGCAGGAAGCGTTCGACGAGCTGTGGGAGATATCCATCCGCTGGGCGGTGGGTGACAACAATTACATCGTGCCCGAAGCGCGCAAGCGGCTGATCGCATTCGGCGTGGACGTGCTACCTTACTTAAGTGAGGTGATGGACCATACGGCGAGCAGCCTAGCGTACCGGGCGTTTATGGATATTCTCGGTGCGCTCAAAGAAGAACACGGCGAAGCGGTGGCTGGCGTGCTGCGCGAAAACGCCGGAAGCGAGGATACTACGCGCAACACAGTGGCGCTGTACCTCATCGGCGAGCTTGGATTCCCCGAGCTTGAGGACGCCGTAGTGCCATTCCTGGACGACGACGAGTTGCAGCGGCGCGCAATCGGCGTGCTGGCGAGCATCGGAAGCCATGCTGCCGACGAACGACTCAAGGCGATGCTCGATCCGGAAGGCGACGAGATGCTCATCCGCAGCGCTATGAGCGCACTGGTGAAGCTGGAGGCTGCGAGCTACGAGGACTTGCAGCCGCTGCTGGGGCATCCGCTGGTGAGCGTGCGCGAGGCACTTACGAACCTGCTGTGCGAGAACTACGAGACGTACCGGGCGGGCCTGCGCGAGGGCTTTTGCAGCAAGGGACGGTATGGTGTGCGAGAGATGCGGACGGTGCTTGCAGTACTGATGCGCGCGGAAACCGCGCCGGACGAGCTAATGCTGCAGGTGGTGATGAAGTGCCTGCAAAGCGACGACTGGGGGCTTCGGGCAGACGCGGTGCGCTGCATCCGCCGCTGGTGGGAGGTCGCCGAAGTGGACTACGCGGTGATAGCTCCTGCGCTGAAGGCTATGCGCGAGATGCTCGCTGACGAAGACGACCCGTTCGTGCTGTTTGCGGGGAACGAGGAGTTGTAGGAGCCTGCTACAGCGCAATCGGTGTAACTGCCAAAGGGGAATTCATGGCTGAAAAGAGCCTGAAGGAAGCGGGAGAGCATACCGCGAGAGCGGCGGCGACAACCGCGCGTTTGCTCGTCAGGCTGCGAGCCGGTTTCGCCAATCTCAGGCCGCGCAACGCCTACGAGTACGGGCGGGTCGCGCTGGCGAAGCTATGCTTCGAGTTTGAGGAAGACATGGAGCGCACGCTGCCCCGGCTGCTCGACAGCGGTACCAAGGAGCGCCTGCGCGGTGAACGCTTCAGAGCCTGCCTGCTGGGAGTGGGCGTCGCCTACTGCTTTGCGCTGCTGAACCTTTCGGAGATGCCCGATAGCCATCCCTATCGGTCGTTTGAGCAGGGGATGCTTGACGCCGCGGCGGAACTGGGTGCGCCGGCGTACCTGCTCGAAGGCTCAGAGGCCATCGGCGAGTCCATCAGGGCGGTCGAGGGCACCGAGACCACGCTGGGCGAGCGTGTGTGCGGCTGGGTGGAGGCCGTCTACGCATGCCCCGGCGAGCTGCCCGAAAGCCCGATTGCGCAGGTGGAAGACCCCCTGTTCGCCATCGCGTTTGCGCGCTCGTTTCCGATAACGTTTGCGCATTCGGTAATGTTTACATTGGGGAACCTGCCGAAGCGGGCGCAACTGATGCGGTTTGCCGAAATGCCGGCAAGAGACGCCGTCCGCGAGATGAAACTCAGGCCGCCTAAGCCCATCCGCAGCGGATGTCTGAGCGCGGTGTTAGGCTTGGTGGATTCAATGATGCTTCAGCGGTAGAACCGTATTTGAATCAGAGCCAGCGAAAAGCGCACGTGCGGTAAGTGAGTGATCCTCCAAGATTCCCTATTCTTCGTTGAGCATCTTCTTCGCTTCTTTGAGGTCAATTTTAGCTTTGTGACCATGCTTTTCAAGTAGGTACAATAGATTCGAGCCATTCAATAGAGTAAGAGGCTTATCTTTAGCGAAGTCGTACGAGTCAGGTCCGTAATCGGATGTCGTTATAAGGATCCCTTTCGTAGCTCCCTCGTTTATCACAGTTCCGTAAAGGTCTCTTACTGCGTCTACTCCAACCACATTCGTGTATCGTTTCGCTTGAATGACAATCTTGCCGCCCCTTATGGGATCGGGGTCAAACGCCACCGCGTCCACGCCGCGGTCTCTTGAGGCTTGGGTAATCTTAACTTCACCACCAGAGGATGAGAATTCCTTCTCGAAGACTTCTCTCATTAGATGCTCGAAATCCTGCCAGTCGATTGCGGCTACATTCACGGCATCATCAAGCGTGTCAGCAACCGCGTAGCCATCAACGAAACGACTGTCTGACTTGTCCATTCTCACGAGTGGTGCAACTGCTGCAAGGCTGTGAAGCTTCGAGCTACCAACTCCCTTTAGTGACTTGAAGCATGTTTTCGGGTCAACCTTACTTAGGTCGATAGTATCGAACTCCTCTTTGGTTACGTGTATAGAAAGTACGCAAGGATTTATCTCCTTGCCCGTAGCGGAATCTATTGCTTTTACCCAACCATTGAGGGCGATCGATTGAATGTATCCACTGGTATCCGCGCTAAAGAGTCCATAAAGCACTGCCAAAGACAGTTGATATAGGAGAGAGTCGTACCTTGCATTAAACTCTCTGTCTGAAGTCATCATTTCGTTCAGCTCGTCTCTGGTTACCACATACTTCACTTCCTTCAGCCTTGGTACACTGTCAGGTGCAGGCAATGTGTAATCCACCATGAGTATCTTGCTTTCAGGATTGTAGTCGACCTCGAACTCTTCGGTGAAGAAACTCTCCATCGCGACTTTCAAGAGGACTAGTTTGCAGTATCCAGCTACTCCTTCAGGTCTTCTTAGGCTGTAGGCTTCGTGAATCTCATCGATAGCTTCGTTCTTTTGGCTCTGCGCCGTGTTGTACTCGTCCCTGGCTTGTTTCCATCTCTTAAGTTCCCTTTCGAATTCGGATTTTCGTTCTCTATTTAGCCCGTCAGCTTCCGCTGCACTAGCCTCCCACTCTTTCCTGTCTTGCTCTAACCTCTTGGCAGCCTGCTCGATAGCGTTAGCCTTCAAGCGCTCTCGCCGGACCTTAATAAGCCAAGCTAATACATCAAATGGGTAGTAGGTCTGCCAGTCGTAGGTCCGTGACGACATATCTGGCTCAGTAGGTGAAGGAACAATGGCAGGAGGTTGGGGACGAGGGACAGGATAAGGCTCTGTATCTTTGAGCGTTTCCCAGTCAACTCGTAGGTCTCTAACTAATGCGCGAAGGAGCGTCTCATCAATTCCCTCTTGGACAGACCTCGCTTTCTCTGTCTTCTCAGAGGCTTCTCGCTTTCTCAGTTCTTTCTGCCACGCCTTGTCCCATACGGCCAGTTGAGCTTCAGCTTTTTTTCGAGCATCCTCACGGTTTAGATAGCTATCCTTGCAGGTAATGCGTCGGTATTTCCCTAGTCCAGCATGCTCAAGTTCAATTACGAACTTGTTGCCGCGATGATACTCTTCAAATGAGACTTGGGAGTTTTTTTCCACGTCTACCCCATCTTCCTTTCCGTATTCAGGTCAGTTCATTATTAACTGAGAAATTACCAACCAATCTGAGCTGCCCGTTTTACCTTGCCGTATGAATCGTACCCGCTGCGTCCAGCCATATCCGAATATACTGAAAGCGCGTATCTATGTCAAGAAAGCTATGGCATGTATATATCTTAAAGCACCTACCCCGGCTCGACGATGGCACCCAGAAATAGCAGGGGATTGGTCATCTACTACCTATTTTCCGCGTCGCACGATAAGAATGGTGCTAAAATCGCCCGTAGTATCTTCAAGAAGTACAGAGGTGAAGGGGCTTTCATTGGCAGCTAATTCCTCAATCGAGTGGACCGAATCAACCTGGAACCCGGTGACCGGATGCACAAAAATTAGTTCCGGGTGCAAACACTGCTACGCCGAGCGCATGGCGAAGCGTCTTCAAGCCATGGGCCAGCCAAACTACGCCAACGGCTTTAAGGTCACACTCCACGAGCACGTGCTTGATACGGTGTTCAGGTGGAAGAAGCCGCAGGTTATCTTCGTAAACTCTATGAGCGACTTGTTCCACAAGGATGTGCCAACCGAGTTTATTCTGCAGGTCTTCGACGTAATGAACGAAGCTAACTGGCACCGCTACCAGGTACTCACGAAGCGCTCCGGAAGGCTACTCGCGCTCAACAGCCGACTGTGCTGGTCTAATCACATCTGGATGGGAGTCACTGTTGAGGCGGCGGAGTATCTCAAACGGATAGACCACCTGCGAAAAACCAGCGCGCGAGTCAAGTTCATCTCATTTGAACCTCTGCTTGGCACGATCCAGCGGATCGATCTTGAGGATATTGACTGGGCTATAGTCGGCGGCGAATCTGGACCGGGCGCGAGGCCGATGTTAGAAGAGTGGGCACTGAGCATTCGGGATCAGTGTTTGGAGGCTTCAGTCCCGTTTTTCTTCAAGCAGTGGGGCGGAGTTCAGAAAAAGAAAGCAGGAAGGCTGCTTGGTGGCCGAACCTGGGGCCAGATGCCAGTCTGCGCCACATAATCTCGCTAGTTGAGTGCACGCAAGCGGCGGAAGCAGTCTGTGCCGCAATGCTCAAGGCTGCGGGTTTTTCAGAACTTTCAGTGCAGCGTTATGCCATATCGCAATTCTGCGCACATTCAGGAGTTCCGGCTTCGCCTTGGCAAGCTGCATATGTAGCCCCACCAAGCCATCCCATTTAGCGTAGTCGCCGGGAGGCAACAGGTCCCATCCTAGTTCTTGAAGTGTCCAGTTGGATTTTGCCATGTTCCTCAGCATTGACGTGGTGACGCAATTGTCCTCAATATCCTCGCCATCCCGCGAAAGCGGCACGACGTGATCCACTGATGGGTACAGCTCCCAATGAACCATATGACACTCGCTGTGCTTACCGTGCGCGTGATATGGGAATTTATCGGGAAGCAATGTGCTGATTGCGCGAAGTAATCCCGGGAACACGAGCCTATCTCCTGAGTATCGGTCAATGAAACCATCACGTATGAAGATACGCATAGAGTTATGAGCTGACCATTTCGCGGGAGTTTTGGTTAAAGGGAGGAACGGATAATCCCGTTGCGCTCTCGATCGGGCTTCTTCGGTGTCTCCTTCAAGCAGCGCCTTAGTCACTTCATTAATAGTCTCTACAGATTTAGGCTGCGCGTTTGACATAGCGTTATTCACGGCTCCACGATGCTTCCCAAAAATAACAGAGCGCCGGTTTCGTTGTCGCGGATGGCGATGATAAACGGGCGGTCGACGATCATCTCAAAGGGCTCCGGCTCATCTTCCATCGGCGCGGAGCCGAGAGCCATCTCAACCATCGTCACCGCCGCGGCTTCCGTGCCAAACTCGTCTAAGTCAATGTAGGTTTTATGCTTGACCTGGCTGATGTAGATGGGGACATCGGTTTCCGCCATCAGCGAAAAATCCGCAAGGTATTGGTCAAACGCAACGCCCATCCCCAGCGCTGTCAGCGCGGAGTTGAGCTTCGCGCCGTACTCCACCTTGAAGCGCGGCAGGGCCAGCAATCCTTCGCGGTAGGAAAACTCCGACATCCAGCTCTCCCAGTTCTCGCGCGTAAGCTGTGACTGGAAGGCGGGCAGGCCGGTGGTCTCGCCCGGCAGGAAAACGTACATGCTCAGGCGCTCGGAGGCGTAGGGCAGGCTCACGGCCTGGAAGCTCTCGGTTTCGAGATAGCGGAAGTCGTGGAAGAGGTGCATGCGCTGCACCTGCTTGGTCTCGCCGGTGAGCAACTGGAAGTCGGCCTCGCGCGTAGCCTCGGGGTCGAAGGGCTCGGTCCACGCGGCTTTGAAGTAGATGGCGTTGATGAGAAACATTATGGTGAGCGGGTCAATGGGATCGTCCACGATGTCGGAAATTTTGCCCTGAGTCTTGTTGCTAACCCAGGTGTTTATCCAGGGAGCCGCCTGTGGGCTGGCGAAGTCCAGCGCGGTGACTTCGGCGTCATAGTGGCTGCGGTTAGCGCGGATGAAGCCGGGCAGGAAGCGCACGTCCAGACGCGCCCAGAGCGAGTTGGCGATAGAAAGCTCGACTTCTTCATCGGCGCTTAGCAGCTCGTTCATCAGCACCGCGCTCGCCGCGTTGACCTCGTCGAGCGTCATCGCGGAAAGCGAAAGCGCGCGCGCCATCGCGTTTTTCGTCTCGCCACCGGCGCCGTTTAGCGTCATCGCCAGGGCAAATGCGACGCTGGAAGGCGAAATGAAGACGTTTTTCGTGGGGGCGGAGCTGGTGAGCCTGCCGAAGAGCTTGAAGCCGAAGTCGTTGTTGGCTGCGACAATCCGTTCGTCGAGTTCGCCCGCGACGGTCGTTGATGCCGGTTTGGGGGTTGCGAGAAGCAGCGTGGAGACTGCGAGGAGCGCAACTGCGACGATGATTATCGTCAGGACTACATTTCGCCTCATTGTGTTCTCCTATTGGCGGTTACCTCGCGCTCACCTTGCGGCCCAAGGTGAAAACGTACAGGCCAAAGAATAGCAGCCCGGACAGAGACTCCACCGCAGCGACCATATGCGACAGGAATCCCACCGGTAACACGTCGCCGTAGCCTACCGTGGTGAAGGTGATGATGGAGAAGTAGATCGCGGCGACCAGTCCATCCAGGGCCGCGCCGATGCTCTGGAAGCCACTGTAGCTGACTACCGCAGTCCCACCTGCCGCAGTCATTGAGAAGCCGGAAATGGGATAGAACAGCGCACAGGCGAGCATTACCGCAATCGCCCACCAGATGATGCGCCAGGGGTTCTCTCCGTACATGAATAGTGCGTTGAAAACCGAATAGCCCACGTATTCCATCCGCTTCTGCACGCCGTGCCAGCCCTTATAGCTGCCCTGCCGGAGATGGTGCCAGAGCAGCAGCTTCTCCATCCGCTTCTCTTTGCAGGCGGCCCAGCTTGCGTTGCGGTGCTTGCCGGCGCTTATGAAGTTGTTCTTGAGGGTGAGGTAGACATCGCGCGCCTGCTCGAAGTGGGTGAACATGCTTGGCGTGAATTCGCTCCGTGCGTGCTCCTCCATTGCCTTCACTTCGTTGTAGACCATGTATTTCCCGTCGGGCTGGAGGAACTGCTCGCGGTCCACAATAGCGTCGGTCAGGCGCACCTGCGACAGGTCAACCGAGTTCAGGTGCTTGACCGTACAGAGGTCGAACCCGCGCAAATCCACACGCTGCAGCTTTGAGTTCTCCAGCGAGACGAACTCGATGATTGCGTCCTGCAAGTGCGTGTTGCGGAGATTCGCGCCGTCCAGGAACGCCGAGTAGAGGTTCGCTTCTTCCAGGTGGATCCGGTAGAGGTTGGAGTGTTCGAGGTGGGTGCGGTAGAAGTCCGCGTCGCGCAGGTCCAAGAAGCCGTCGCGCATATATCGCAGGCCCATTCCGCGCAGTGACGAGAAATCCACGCCGCGCAGGTCGCGCCCGTTTTGAATCTCGTCGGTGTAGGGAACGGTTTCCAGGTGGCGCTCCCAGTCCTTCTCGCCGTCCTGCAGCGCGCGCAGCGCTTCGATGAGCGCCGGCCGGATTAGGCCAGAGGACGGGTCCAGCAGCCAGCGGTCTTTCAGCTTCTCAGTTTTCTCCGGTGAATCCCCCATCACCTATAATCTCTCTGACCCGGAAGGGGTGTTCGGATGCCCAACGAAGTCTTTTGGCTTATCCTGCTGCTGGCGGACTTCTGTGCCGCGTTGCTGGTGTACCGGTGGCTCGGCAGAGAGGGCCTTCTGATCCTCATCGTACTGCACATTATAGTTTGCAACCTGCAGGTGGTAAAGCAGGTGGAGCTTTTCGGCCTGCAAGCGACGCTGGGCAACGTGGCGTACGGTGTGACCTTCTGGTGCACCGACCTGCTGGCGGAGAAGCACGGGAAGCGTGAGGCCGCGCGCGGAGTAATCATCGGATTCGTCGCCCTCGTCGTATTCACCGTCCTGATGCAGCTCGCGCTGCTTTTCTCTCCCGGGCCGGAGGACTGGGCGGACCCGCACCTGCAGGAGATATTTGGTTTCATGCCCCGGCTGGTGGTGGCCAGCCTGCTGGCATATCTCGTATCGCAGTTCCACGATGTTTGGTTCTTCCACTACCTACGCACGCTTACGCGCGGTCGGCATCTGTGGCTGCGCAACAATCTTTCGACGATTGTCTCGCAGCTTCTGGACACGCTCGTTTTTTGCAGCGTGGCATTCATCGGAATCTTCACGCTGCCGGTTCTCATCCAGATATACCTAACGACCTGGCTGATAAAGGTGCTGGTAGCGGCGCTGGATACGCCGTTTATTTACCTGGCGACACGGTGGCATCGCGCTGCTGGTGAATCCACCGGCTAGCTCCTGCTATACTCTGCGGCGTGAAAGCTACGGTTACGAAACAGGATTTTCCGATGGGGGCGCTTTTCCTTATCGCGATAATGCTATTGCTGGCCGGTTCCTCGTGCAACCGGCCAATCGGCGAAGAATCCGCTGAGACTCCGGTAGCGGAGCCTGAAGTCACCTATTCGTCTGTCGCCGACGACGAGTTCTTCGGGCTCAATGCCAGGCTGGGTGACCCTTTCATACCGGAGAAGCTCTGCGAGAGCCTCGCGGATTCGGCGTATCCAGTGCAACCGAGCCTGGAGGATTCAAATGACAAGCTGGTGCCCGGCACCATCGGCGACGGCACTATCTACTTCTACCTGGAACCGAACCCGTGGGATCCGAGCACTGTCGGAACAATAACTTTAGCAGCGGACTTGCAGACGGCGTTCTCTCTCGGGATGATTACCGAAGACAGGTATGTCGCGCTTGTTGATGAAGTCAAAGAACTCGCCGGCGAACCGAACCGCGATACGTCGTATATCGCCCGGTATGCCGCCTCCGAGGCTCACCTGGCGTCACGGCGCAATCCGGAGATTGCGACCCAGGCGGGTGTGAGAATGAGTGCGACGCGAAAGGACATCACGGATGCTTACGGCGAGCCCGACGAGATAATCTTCGAATATGGGGACACTGTCCTGATTTATCGTGGGGAGAAGACGGCGCTGGCCTTCCGTCTTAGTGGTGATATCGGGCGTATGGTGCTCGTGTTCCCGGCGGAGTATGACTACATCGAGTACAGGGACGCGATGATGCCGGAGCCCGGTGATGCAGAGGAGTCTGCAGAAGAGTAGAGCGGCGTTTGAGGCTTAGAAAGAAGCCCGCAAGTGACGTCGGGAATATGCAACTTGTGATACAATTCCCAACGCCCGGTCTACTTCTATGGAGAATTTCACCGCAAGTTTGATGCTGGCTCTCATTGGCATGGGAGTCGTATTCACTTTTCTGGCCCTTATGGTAGCGCTGATTTGCGCGATGGGCGCTGGAGTGGCGAAGTTCGCTCCGCCAGTTCTTGAGGGGCCGGAGGATGATGTCGCTGCCATATCCGCGGCTCTGGCCGCTTATTTCGCCCATCAACGTACTCAACACGGAGGCAAGGGCTAATGTCGAACCCTTTGAGAATTACCGACCTGATTCTGCGCGACGCACACCAGTCGCTCATCGCGACCCGGATGCGCACGGAACATATGCTTCCCGCCGCGGAACTGCTGGATTCCCAGCCTTACTGGAGTCTGGAGATGTGGGGCGGCGCTACGTTCGACTCCTGCATCCGGTTTTGCGGCGAGGACCCCTGGGAGCGGCTGCGCCAGCTGCGAAAGGCGCTGCCCAACCAGAAGATGCAGATGCTGCTTCGGGGGCAGAACATCCTGGGCTACCGGCATTACGCCGACGACATCGTGGACAAGTTCGTCGAACGCGCAGTGGTAAACGGCATCGATGTGTTCAGGATTTTCGACGCGCTGAATGACATACGCAACCTTCAGCAGGCCTTCCGTTCGGTGAAGAAGCACGGGGGTCATGCGCAGGGCACCCTGTCCTACACCACCAGCCCGGTGCATACACTAGAGTTCTGGCGGCAGATGGCCAAGGACCTCGCTGAGATGGGCGCGGACAGCATCTGTATCAAGGACATGGCCGGCCTGCTGGAGCCGAAGAACACGCGTCCGCTGGTTCGTGCAATCAAAGAGGCCGGATTGCCGGTGCAGCTCCACTGCCACTACACGAGCGGCCTTGCCGGCATCTGTTACTGGGAGGCGATTGACGAAGGCGTGGACGGCGTGGACACCGACATAAGCAGTTTCTCCACCGGCACCGCCCATCCACCGACGGAGACCATCTTCTCGCTGGTGCGGGGCACTGACCGCGATCCCGGCTTCGATCTGAAGACGCTGGATAAGATAGCGGTTCACTTCCGCGATGTGAGAATGAAGCACTACACGGACTTCGAGAGCGCGTTCAGCGGGGTCAACCCGAGCGTGCTGGTGTTCCAGATACCCGGCGGGATGATCAGCAACCTTGCCAACCAGCTCAAGGAGCAGAAAGCCCTTGACCGCTTCGAAGAGGTGGTCGCAGAAGTACCGCGCGTGCGCGAGGACTACGGGTATCCGCCGCTGGTGACGCCCACGAGCCAGATCGTCGGCTCTCAGGCGGTATTCAACGTCCTGTCCGGCGAACGCTACAAGATGGTCACCGAAGAGTCCAAGAACTACCTTATGGGCAAGTACGGGAAGCCGCCGGGAGAGGTGAACGAAGAGGTCCGGAAGACGGTAATCGGTGACGCAGAGCACATTACCTGCCGACCGGCGGATATTCTTGAGCCCGAATGGGAGAAGCTCAGTGAGGAGCACAAGGACATCGCCGAGAGCGAGGAGGATGTGCTAACGCTCGCGCTGTTCCCGCAGGCGGGGCGCGAGTTCCTCGAAAAGCGCAAGGCCGGCACGCTTGCGCCGGTTCTGCCGAAGAAGAAGGAAGAACCCAAGCCCGCGCCTTCTGCGGCACCCGCCGCCGCCCCAGCAGCGCTCGAAACTATGAGCTTCAGAGTCACCGTGAACCAGCGGCCGTACGACGTCGTTGTCGAGCCTTCGGGCGCGCCGGTAGCGGTTGCTCCGGCACGGGCTCAGCAGACACAGGCGCCTGCTCCGGCACCGGCTGCTGCACCATCACCGCCGCCGGCAGCCGCAGTGACGGGCGTGGAGATTAAGGCTCCAGTGCTGGGGAAAGTGCTGCATCTGGTTAAGAAGGCTGGAGATCCCGTATCCGAGGGAGAACCCGTGCTGGTGCTCGAAGCCATGAAAATGGAGAACGACGTTGTGTCGCCAGTAAACGGAAAGGTCCTGGAGATCCTTGTGAGCGAAGGTCAGGACGTAAATCCCGGCGACGTGCTCGCCACGGTGGGCTAACGCGATGCCTTACGCGCTAATACTGCTACAGTCACAGGATGGCTTCGGCACGCTGTTTGGCCGCTACATTGGCACGCTTGGTATCGTCAATATCGGGCTGCCCGAGATTGTGATGATCCTTCTCGGGCTCCTGCTAGTCTGGCTGGGCATCTTCAAGCGCTACGAGCCCTTGCTGCTCATTCCTATAGGTGTGGGCGTCGTGCTGACCAACGCGCCGCTCGCGGGGCTGTATGACCCGCAGGCGCATACCGGTGTGCTGTATATCATCCACTCTGCGGGCATAGAGACGCTTATCTTCCCGCTGCTCATCTTCCTGGGGATCGGAGCTCTGACGGACTTCGGGCCGCTCATCGCCAACCCGAAGACGGCGCTCCTGGGAGCCGCGGCTCAACTGGGTATTTTCATAACGGTTATCGGCGCGGTCTTGATCGGATTCAGCCTGCGTGAAGCGGGCGCAATCGGCGTTATCGGCGGAGCGGACGGCCCGACGAGCATCTACACCGCGCAGATCCTTGCCCCGCACTTGCTGGGCCCGATAGCCATCGCCGCCTACTCGTATATGGCGATGGTGCCGATAATCCAGCCGCCTATCATCAAGCTTCTTACCTCAAAGAAGGAGCGTTCGGTACGGATGGAGCAGCTCCGTCCGGTGGGCCGATATGAAAAGATACTGTTCCCGGTAGCCGTCCTGCTTCTGTGCATCCTGCTGGCGCCGAGCGCGGTGCCACTCATCGGAATGATGATGTTCGGCAACTTGATGCGCGAGTGCGGGGTGGTGGACCGGCTGTCGAAGACCGCTCAGAACGAGCTCATCAATATCGTGACTATATTCCTCGGACTGGCGGTTGGCGCGACGCTGACCGCAGAGACGTTCTTCCGCTGGGGCACCATCGGCATCTTCGTTCTGGGCATGTTCGCGTTCGCCGTGAGCACAACGGGCGGCTTGCTTCTGGGCAAGCTCATGGCGCGCTTCTCTCGCAGCCCGCTCAATCCGATGATAGGCGCGGCGGGCGTCTCCGCAGTGCCAATGGCTGCGCGCGTGGTGCAGAAGATGGGGCAGGACGAGGATCCCGAAAACCACCTGATAATGCACGCGATGGGGCCCAACGTTGCCGGTGTCATCGGAAGCGCGGTCGCAGCCGGTGTGCTGATCAGCCTGCTCAGGTAGCTTGTAGCACGGCGAAGGATTCTCCTGAGGATTTCCAGGCCGCAACTTGCGTCTAATCCAGCACATACACGACCACGTCGCGGCGCCCGAACTGGTAGCATTCCTTGACGGTGGCATAGCACAGGTCGATGCGGTTCCCCTTGATTGCGCCGCCGACGTCGCCCGCGAGCGCATAGCCGTAGCCTTCGATGTAGAGCCGCGTGCCCAGCGGAATCACCTTCGGGTCCACTGCAACGACGCCATAGCCCGCCTCGTGTCCGCACGAAGTGTAGCCGGTTGCCCAGGGGCCATTGCTGTGGGGGCCCGGCTCGTAGGCGGTGGCTTCCATCGTCAGTTTGCGCTTGTAGCGCAGCGGCGGCTTCCATTCCCGCGATGCTAGGCGTCGCAGCCGGAGTATCTCTTCGACCGAAGGCGTGTATTCCCGCCCCACCATGCGGTAGAGCAGGATGACCCTCGGCTCGGGCTGGCGAATAATCTCGCTGTGACGGCGCTCGCCCACGAGTTCACCCGACAGGTAGAAGTACGTTGCAGTATTCCGCCTCTGGCCGGGCATGCCGGGCGACTCGACTTCAATCCGTGCATCCTTTTGCGTTGGCAGCAGGCGGTAGCTGAGTGGTGCGGGGAAGCACTCGAATTCTGAGACCCGCGCGACAGCCAGGCGCGGCAGCCGCAGCCTTTCGGGTGGAGATGCCGACAGCGTCAGGCGCTGCTCTGAGATGTATTCAGAGGGAAGTGAAAGGTTCAGCTCGGCGAAGAAATCCGCCAGTGTCCCGGCCTCGGTGGGGTGAATGAAGGTGTCGTTTTCCAGTACTACGGTGACTGATGAAGCTCCGGCTGCGGAAAGCGAAAGCGCCAGAAGCGCGACGACCAGCCCGAAGGCCGCAATGTGCAGCTTACGCTTGGAGAATCCCATAACTTCCCGGTATGCCCTCCGTCAACTTCGCTGCGAAGGCAAAGCCCTCCCCGGCCGCAGGAAGTTGGAGGCATTATACCAGAAGCGTTTCGGAGAGCTGACATTGGCGCAATTCGGGCTCTTCACAGTTAATGATGGGCAGGTGAATAGAGCAAGACGACTCTCCTGATGAAGTCGCCGACGCGCTAGCGCCAACCGGATGATTTTCTGTAGGGGCGATTCACGAATCGCCCAAACGGCTATCCCACTAGGAGCGGCGGTCTTCTGACCGCCGGATATTCCGGTAGGGCGGCCGTTTATGGTCCCCGTCCTCAAGCGCCACAGGAGTCACGGCATAGGTGTCGCAGGGATCTGTTGTGGTGACCTCCCGCGTTTCACGCGACGGTCTGAGTAGAATCACTGACGGGACGCCCGTGATTCCGCACAACCCGAAACACACCCACTCATCCGACGCGAACGCTCAGTCCCCATCCACCGCGGGATGGACAATCAGCTCCAGTTCGATCATCCTGGTTCCGACTTCGAACAGAATGGGGTCTCCGCCGACCGTCGTTTGGTCTTCGCCAATAATGACCCCTGCGCCGCCGGCTCTTCGTTCTCTGACGGTCCCGGTCTTGACAAGGTACTTTCCGGCAGGCAGCCCTGATGGGAATTCGTAGACGAAATAACCTATGGACTCTCCAACTCCTGAGAGATAGGAACCGATAATGTATTGGTCTAGCCCTATTTCGCCGTCGTAGTCGGTTCCCGGAGGCTTCGCCGCAACCATGAACTCGTCCGGTTCAATACTGGAGTCTCCGTCATCTGGATGTTTGCGGGAGTATGGATACCCACGCAGGATTCTTGGACGGTACTCCGCAGACAACATCAGATGTATTTCAAATGGCTCGTTCTCGTACACCGGGTCAGGGATAACGACTTCCTCGATATAGGGATAGTAAAGAACCATGTACCAGTCTTTGGCGGGTTCCAGCAATGGCGGACCATCGTTAGCACTGTTAGCATCAGGATGCGGTGGCACGGGAGGCATGGGGCTGAAACCACAGGAATGGAGAATGGCAAGAAGGGACAAGAGCGACATAAGCAATAGTGGACCTCGGAGTGCCCTGCACGCGGTTTTCAAATCAGCCGTCCTTACCATCCTGTTAGCGCCTCCTCAAAGTCCATAAGCCCAGCAATGGGAAACCGTGCCGTGGAACCGTCGCGGGTGGAGACTATCCTGTTCCATACCGTTCTGTAGGAAACCCACGGACGTTCTGTGTAAAGCAGAGAAGCCAGGGCTGCTGCTTCTGGTGCACATGCGGATGTCCCGCCAAACCAGTCATACTGCGTTGCATACTGCCAGTTGCCCGGAACTGAAGTAGTGCGCGATATCCACGTGTCGAAGTTCCACCAGTCGTAATAGTGCTCCCGGAAATCATAGATTCCTGATACAGGATATGTTTGGTAGTAGTCGTACCGGTAATTGGAACCCCAGCCGTTAAGCCAGCGCCAGTACTGAGAGCCAGAATAGTTCGTTATGAGCCCCGATACACCCAGAACATTATCGTGAGCAGCGGGGTACGAGAGTGTGTTGCCGGGCGATTGCGGAACATTTCCGGCAGATGCCACATAGAGTCTATCATTACGCCACAAGTCCCGGTTGATGTTCTTCTTCAGGTTGAACCTATTGGATGGGTAGCCCCACCAATACCAGGGGCGTTCCCCGCCGAAGCTCATATTGACCACTCGCACCCGTTCCCGCCATTGCCCGTGAGCGAACTTGAACCTCAGTGCCCTAACTGCTTTCACTTCACAGTCCGGATAGAACAATCCCTCAAAATTCTGTCTCATCCTTAGAGGAAGAACGAGGGTTCGTGGAGCAAGACTCGCTACGCCTATGCCAGCGTTGTTAGTAGATGCGGTGATAAAACCACTTACGCGCGTTCCATGGGATGCCAGCCCCTGCCGCACCGGATCGTACCAGTTAGGCTCCCCTGCCCAGTATCGAACCCAATAACTTCTGCGATAGACATTTGCTCCGACCCAGCTTATCTTGCGGTAGAACCAAGGAAAGCCGAGAATATGGAAGTCCTCGTGCCATCGGTCCACGCCGTCGTCAATCACGGCGACAACTTGATCGGAGAACCAATTGCCAGGTGTGGACGGACCAAGCGGAACGCGCTGGCTCTGATCCACTCCGAAAATGTTGATATGCCGTGTCTTGTTATCCCGATAGTAGTAGTCGTTTGGATTGGTGTTCCCTGTGTGCCACCTGTGTAGTCCATCAGAGAAAGCAGGCCAGACCGATTCAATAAGCTCGTGTGCTGCGAAGAAGTTGAAGGCATCATCAAAGGTCGGGAACTCGTTCTGGTCATACTCGAAATGAAACCAAGCGAGAGCATTGCCTAGCAGAACTTCATCCGGCGGCTCGAACCAGGACATGATTACGTGAAGGTTGTGGTCAGTGATGAACTGCTCGATATCACTCTGTGTTGCTGCGTCAACGAAATACGTGATGACCTCGCCATCAAAGATATTATAGATCTCATCATCTGGGCCGGTCCATTGGACGATAGGAGGATCATACTCGTTTTCCGGGTCGGGAATTCCTTGAGACAGGTCCTCATTGGTCACCAGGATACTACCGTCTTCAAGTTGATAGATTGCGGTAAACGGGTCGCTGCTGGAAAGGCGTTTCACCGTAGTGGTTCCACCTCCACCACCGGGGTCAGGCACAGTTTGTTGCCACAAAACCGGGCCCCAAGGCCCTATACTCTCAGCTTTAAAGTCGTATAGGCTCTGCGGGTCCAAAGGCCCAGCGTCCTCGCCGGCCTCAAGCCAATCGCGTCCACCCAGCGGGTCGCCGCCTCCATCGCCACCGCCAGAGCCTGGGCCTGCCAGCCCCACTTCCTTGTCAGCGGGTTGCGTCGCGTCAGCGGTTTGCAGCGATGGGGTTTCTGAAGGGCTGTGGGTGCTGCCGCCGCAGGCGACAATGAAGAGTGCGGCAAACACTGCAATGAGGGCGGCGCTAAATGCGCCTACCCCCCCCCTGAATCATCTTACATCGTTTCATCTTCCCTCCTCCCGATGATAGGAGCTTTACAATACGTTACCATCTGTATTATACCCCCGAATCGAGTACTCCGCCTTGCGCGCCCGGCAATGCTCGGATTACAGTTTGCTACGGGATTGGCGCTGGACTATAATCAGGCTGTGAAGAGGCTTCCCGTAAAACCACGCCTGCGCTTCGCACCCAGCCCCACAGGGCGGCTGCACGTGGGCAATCTGCGCACGGCGCTTTTCAACTACCTCATTGCGAAGAAGCACGGCGGGAAGTTCATCCTGCGCATTGAAGACACCGACCGCGCCCGCAGCAAACGCATGTATGAGGAGGAGATTGAAGCCGGACTTGCGATACTTGACCTATTCTGGGATGAAGGGCCGGGCGTCGGCGGGCCTCACGAGTCCTACTTCCAGTCTCAGCGGAATGACCTTTACGAAAACGCCGTACAGCGGTTGCTGGAAGGGGGGCACGCATACCGGTGCTTTTGCAGCCCCAAGCGGATCGGGGACCTGAAGCTCAAGCAGCGCAAGAACAGGCGCCCGCCGCGCTACGACCGGAAGTGCTTGAGCATCCCGGTGAAGGAAGCTAAAGAGCGGGCCGACGCGGGTGAGCCGCACGTGATTCGCTTCCGCTTGCCGGACTGCGGGGAGGTCGTAGTTCACGATGGCCTGCGCGGGGATATCAAGGTGGCGGTTTCAGCAATGGAGGATTTCATCATCCGCAAGACCAACGGGGACTTTACCTTCGATCTGCCAAACGTGGTGGATGACGCTGCGATGAAGATCTCGCTCGTTGTGCGCGGCGAGGAGCACATCACCAACACCGCGCGCCACTTGCTGTTGCGCGAGGCGCTAGATTTGGGGGATGTCCCGTACCTGCACCTGCCTTTAATCCTGGACCGCAACCGCCGGAAGCTGAGCAAGCGGGCTGGTGCGGTCACGCTTCGCGAGTTTGTGGAGATGGGGATTTTGCCGCGCGCCATGCGGAACGCACTGGCGTTCCTGGGATGGCATCCGGGGGGAGAGCGTGAGATATTCACGCTCCCGGAGCTGCTAGAGGAGTTTTCGATTGAGCGAATCTCACGGAGTCCCGCAATCTTCGACCCGGAGCGTCTGCTGTATTTCCACCGCGAGCACCTCAGGCTTACCACCTACGACAGGTGCAAGCCGCGATTCCTGCACCATCTGAGTGGGCTGAATGCGGAGGGAGTGACGGCTCTGAAGCACGAGGATCTGGCCAAGATCATATTCGACGAAATAGTGGAAAGCGGCGCGTACTTCTCTCTCGCTTCACGGATGTTCGCCTTTCTTGATAGCCGATTCAAGCCTACGCGTGCAGCCAGGGACTGGGATGCGCATCTGCTGGCCGAGTTTGCGGCGCTGTGGGAGCATGTGCCCGCAAAGCGGATTGCCGGAAAGCCACAGGCCGCGAAGAAGCGCGTGAGTGACTTCCTGAAGCTGTCGGGAGAACCTAAGGCGCGCAACCTGCTCCACCCGTTACGGCTTGCCCTTACGAGCGAGGAGAAAGGAGTGAGCATCTACCTTGTGCTTGCCCTGTTGCTGCCGAAGATCGTGGCACAGAGGATTCACACGGCGTTAGGCGCCTGAGCGAACAGGAAGTGCCGCTCTCGACCAGTGTTATCAGATGAACCTTGCGCGCTCCGGTTAGCCCGTTTTCTTGCGCGACTTCTTGCCCCCGGCTTTGCCGTTTGCGGAGAGAATCTTCTTGCTCTCGGCCTTGTCCACGTCCATTACATAGGCGATGCCGCTGATCCGCGCTGCTTCAGGCGTTAGCGCCGCAATATCGTCGCGCGTGATGTACTTCAGCGCGAACTTGCGGTTGCCGGCCATGAGCTGGCGCAAGCCCTGTGCAAGCCGCTCGTAGTAAGTGTAAAGCCCGAGCGCGCCAGTGGGGAGCTTCTCGAATTCGTCGTCGCCCAGCTCGTGCCTCAGGTCTGCCGCAGTGACGAATATCTCATCCTTGGTGTTGCCGAAACGCTCGATGTACACCGGCACCATGTTCTGCTCAATGGTGCGCCCGATGGTCTTGCCCACCATCGCTGCGGCGATTGGCGCGCGTGCCATACCGATGAGCTTCACAAAAGGAGCGCCCATGGCGAGGCCCTTGAATATCTGGTCTTCGAAGGTGAATCCGCCGGCGACAGCGATTGCGGGCACGTGCTCGCCACGATCGGCGAGCTGCTTGACGTACTCATAGAGCAGCGAGTGCAGCTCCACCGGCGGAACGCCCCATTCGTTCATCATCCGCCAGGGGCTCATACCGGTGCCGCCGCCTGCGCCGTCAACCGTGAGCAGGTCGATTCCGTATTTGGACGCGTACTTGACCGCGCGGGCAAGGTCGGCCGGGCGGTAGGCGCCGGTCTTGAGGGAGACGTATTTTGCGCCGGCCTTGCGGAGTTCCTCGACACGCTGGGCAAAGCCCTCCTCAGTAACCATGCCAACGCGAGAATGGCGCTCAAACTCCTTGAATGCGCCGCGCTCGAAGGCCTTTATCACGTTCTCGTCGGTGGGGTCGGGTATCACCACATATCCCCGCTCGTAGAGCAGCTGGGCCTTCTTCAGGTCGCGGACCTTCACCTCGCCGCCGATGTCCTTCGCGCCCTGGCCCCACTTGAGCTCCACACACTGGACGCCAAGCTCACTGATGGCGTATTCATGCACGCCCAGCCGCGTGTCCTCAATGTTAGCCTGCACGACAATGGCGCCGTAGCCGTCGCGCTGGTGGTCTTTGTAGAGCTTCACCCGGCGCTTCAGGTCCACCGTATCCACAACCTTGCCGTCCTTGATCACGGACTCGGGATCCATCCCCACGACGTTCTCGCCGATGGTCAGGCCGGTGCCGGCGAGCGCTGAGCCGATGGCCAGCCCCTCCCAGTTGTTCTTGGCGATGTTCGTTGAGCCAATGCCGGGGATCATGATCGGGAGCTTGAACTTCACGCCGTTATCATGGCCAAAAGCGACTTCAAGGTTGACCGCTGGGAAGACTGCCTTGTCGGAGTCGGCCTCGATCCCATGGGCGCCAACTGCGGTTCCCATTATGTTGAAGTGGGAGTAGTCCACCGGGTAGGTTTTCTCCGCAGCCGTGGTTATCATGCCGAACGGTTGCGGGTAGATGACTTCGTGCCCTCGGTAAGCGGACTTGCCGATTTCGCACATACCGATGCAGCCGTCCACACAGGTTACGCACATTCCGGAGGCAGGTGTTACCGAGCCTTCGGTGCGGTTCTTGGTCAGAGTTGCGGCTGATGAGTTAACTCTTGAAAAGGTTGTAGACATCGCAGTCTCCTTGTTGGTTCCTCATTCCGTCTTTATTTCGCAGGCCACACAGGGTTCCATGTAGCACATCATATCGTCGAACTGCTCTTTTTCCACGCACGGCGGGCTGAGATTGGAGCAGGCGCCGCAGATGGCCTTTTCGGGCTCGTTGTAGGTGCATCTGAGCTGGCAGGCCGGGCAGATGTACATGCAGGCTCCGCACTGCCGGCATTCCTCGGACGTAATATCGAACGGGGTGCCGATGCTGCGCTTTTCCCCGCGCCCGCGAAAGCCGATGGCCTTGGCCATCATCTGTTCCTCGCACATCCGTACGCAGAGCCCGCACATGATGCAGTCCTCGTATTCCTGCTTGAAACGCTGCTGGCGGACGTTGTGCGCTGCAGCAAGGTCCTGGATGATCTTTGACTGGGGGCAACTCGCCAGCAGGAGTTCTATTACCATCTTGCGCGCCCGCAATACGCGCTCCGAAGCAGTTCGCACCTTCAACCCTTCTTCTGCGGGGTAAGTGCACGAGCTTACGAGCTTCGCTCGCGGCCCTTCGCCGATCTCCACCACGCACAGCCGGCAGGCCCCGTAGGGTGAAAGGCCCTCGTTGTAGCACAGTGTCGGAATGGGGAAACCGTAAAACCGCGCTGCTTCGAGCAGAGTAGTGCCTTCCTCCACCGAGACTTCCAGGCCGTTTAGCGTCAGCTTAATCATTGGTTTCAGTTCCTGGTTCGCACTAGGTTATGACTACGGCGTCGGATTTGCAGACACTTTTACACGCACCACACTTAATGCACTTCTCGGCGTCAATAACGTGCAGCTCCTTGGGCTCTCCGTTAATCGCACCTTCGGGGCAGGCTTTGAAACAGAGATGGCAGCCGTCGCAGTTTTCGTTGATCGAGTAGGTGATAAGCGCCTTGCACACGCCAGCGGGACAGCGATGGTTGACTATGTGCTCGACGTACTCGTCGCGGAAATAGCGCAAGGTAGAGAGCACGGGGTTAGGTGCCGTCTGGCCCAGACCGCACATAGTCGTGTCCTTCACTGCCAGGGCGAGTTCTTCGAGCAGGTCGAGCTGGTCGAGGATTCCCTCGCCCCTGGTGATGTCATCAAGAATCTCGTACATCCGCTGCGTGCCCTTGCGGCAGGTGAAGCATTTACCGCAGGACTCGTCCTTCAGGAAGCTCATGAAGTACTTGGCGACATCGACCATGCACGTGTGCTCGTCCATCACGATCATGCCGCCGGAACCCATGATGGAGCCGGCTTCCGTCAGGCTGTCGTAGTCAACAGGCAGGTCGAACCGGCTGGCAGGGATGCATCCGCCGGAAGGGCCGCCCGTCTGCACGGCCTTGACCTCCGCGCCGTCGGCGGTGCCGCCACCTATGTCGTAGACGATTTCGCGCAGGGTAATCCCCATGGGCACTTCGACCAGGCCGGTGTTCCTTACCTTGCCGACCAGACTGAAGACTTTGGTTCCCGAGTTGCCCTCGGTCCCGATCTTCACATATTCCTTCGCGCCACGCTCGAAGATAACAGGTATGTTCGCCCAGGTTTCCACATTGTTTATCGCTGTTGGCTTCCCGTAGACCCCCTTCTGTATGGGGAACGGCGGGCGCTGGCGCGGCTCACCCATCAGCCCTTCTATCGAGCGGATGAGGGCGGTTTCTTCGCCGCAGACAAATGCTCCGGCACCGCGCACCAGCTTGATGTCAAAGGAGAAGCCGGTACCCAGGATGTCGTCACCTAGTAGTCCCATCTCCCGAGCCTGCCTGAGGGCTATGATCAGATGCTTGATCGCCAGCGGGTACTCGTTGCGCACGTAGACGATACCGTTGGTCGCTCCGGTCCCGAAAGCACCGATGAGCATCCCTTCAATGATGCTGTGGGGATTCCCTTCGAGGACGCTGCGGTCCATATAGGCACCCGGGTCGCCCTCATCACCGTTGCACACGAGGAACTTGCCCTGCCCGTTGCGCTGGTTGGCCAGAAGCTCCCACTTCAGTCCTGTGGGAAAGCCGGCACCGCCGCGACCGCGCAACTGTGAAGCCTTGACCTCTGCCACCACGGCCTCTGGATCACCTTTCTCCAGAACACTCAGCAGCGATGAGTAACCGCCGACTACGATGTAGTTGAAGATCCTTATAGGGTCGACCTTCTGATTCCGGTTGATGAGCGTCCTCTTCTGTGGTCGGTAGAAGGGCAGATCTTCCAGCTTCTCAATAGATTCGCCGGTTGCGGGATCCTTATAAAGCAAGTCGTCAAGGACGCGGCCCTTATCCACAGCCTCCACGATTCGCGCCATGTCCTTTATGCTGACCCTTGGGTAGAAAGTGTTACGGGGCTCGATCAGCACTGAGGGTTCCATTTCGCAGTAACCGTGGCAGCCGGTGACCCGCAAATTGATGCGCTGCACCAGGCCCCGTTGAAGCAGCTCCCGCTTCGCGATTCGTATCAAGTCATTGGCGCCGCTTGCCTGCCCGCAGGTCCCGGCGTTGATGATTATGACGGGGACCGTCGGATCCTGGTCGGCCACAAGACGGCTCTGAAGCTGCTTGAAGTCATCTAGCGATGTGAGCTTATACATTGGTTCTATCGTTCAGCACAACGAAGTGAATGTGCGTGAGGGCATCCGTTCATATACTAAAGGTTGACCCCATCTACGTCGAGCGTATGACCTTTGCATCCGCGACGCGAGCATATTTGCACGACACCACCACCGCGGACGATCATCCTTACCATCGGCTCGCCGCACTCAGGGCAATCGGAGGCTCCGAGCAGCTCCCCGTGGCAGTGCGGGCAGAAGAAGTAGGCGACTGTGTTTTCGGGGATGGGATACTCGGAAGTGACGTTATAGCTTCCGTAAAGACTCGAAAGGCAGAGCCAGCCGTGCATTTTGCCAAACGAAACCGTGACCCGGATCGAGGGATGCCCGTCCACCAAATGGTCGGTATCCATCAGGCTGTGGTTGCATCGGGGGCAGTTCACTTCCATCGGGAAAACGCGCTCGTCAGTTCCGATTTCGACCTTTCCCAGTCCCTCCTTAGCCTGTTTGAGAATCTTTTTCACCGCAGCCGTACCGACTTTGGTGAAGTAACGCCCATCCACTGTGACAATCGGACCGAGCGCACAGGCCCCCAGGCAGTTGACGGTCTCAAGTGTGAATTCCTTGTCCGGAGTCGTTTCGCCCGCGCAAACGCCGAGCTGCCGTTCGAACTCCTCGGCTATCATCGGTCCGCCACGGACATGGCAGGCTGTTCCCAGGCACACGGACACGAGGTGTTTGCCCCGGGGTTTCAGACTGAAAGCCCGGTAGAAAGTGGCGACTCCGTAGATATCAACCAGCGAGCGCCCGGTTTCCTCAGAGACTTCGCGCAGAGCTTCTTGTGGCAGGTAGTTGTATTTGGCCTGAATCCGTTCCAGAATTGAGATCAACCCGTCGTGATCTTCATCCTGCGTCTCAGTAGCCATCGGGGCATCGTTGTGGTCCATGCCGTGTAGTATACCTCTTGCAGAGGGCTATCAAGGTATTCGCAGGCAGTTACCGCCAGATTCTGTACTAGCAGTACTGCTCACAGTACCAGATAGGGCCTGCAAGAGCAGTTCGGTTGCAGCATGTCTCACGAGTCTCGCAGTTGCCGCATAGCCCTTCGGCGGCACCGTTTGGCTTGGGTACTGCATCGGAGCGAACGTGATGAGCCTTGTTGGAATCCCGGGCTTCTATGGGAGTGACTTGGTCGTCGAACTCCTCGCAATACCATACAGGTTCCCGAGTCTCCTTGCAGATAGCACAGCTCTCGGCGTGGTTGCAGGTCACGCAGAGTCCTTTGAGTTCCCTGGCGGACACTGCGATGTCCCGGGTTACCTCTGTCGATTTTACTGTGGCCATTACCGTTGCCTCCATTCATTTGGCCCTTATGATCGGGCCCATAACGATGGGTCTGTGAGAATCCTGTGGTTGTGTAATGTCCATATCACCCGTCGCCGGGGGCGGGAGCGCATCGCTTGAAACAACACTGTAAGCCGCCAGCCTGCTGTTACAGTTTGTACCTTTCGTCACAAGCGAGTGTAACTAGCTTTTGTCGGGTTCACAATTGGAGAATCCCTGATAGGGAATGCCTGAGTATGGAGTTCGGGAATCCTTAGTTGAGCAGGCGTAAGTGCGGTGGGATCGCGGTGTTCGCCAGTCGCGCTGTGCTAGGAGTCAAGGTCTACGAGACCCTCACGGACGGCGTATTTCGTCAGTTCAGCAAGGCTTCGCAGCTTCAGCTTGTTTCTAATGCGCCAACGGTACGTCTCGACTGTTTTAACGCTAATCGCCAGGTGCGCGGCTATTGCTTTAGTACTCTTGCCCTCTGCCATAAGCTTGAGAACCTCGCGTTCCCTCCCGGTTAGGGCGGGACGATACGAGTGACTATTGGCCGCGTTGTGATGCGCGTATTCCTCTGCCGCGATGTGCGCAATCTCAGCGCTGAGGAAAGTGATGTGGGAATCGACGGTCCGGACGGCACGCGCCAGGTCCTGCTGGCAGCAGTCTTTCAGCAGACAGCCCGAAGCCCCCGCGCGCAGCATTTTCAGCACGAACTGGACATCGCTGTGGATGGCCAAGCCGATTACCTTGATGTGTGGCTGGTCGGCGAGTATCTGTCGGGTAGCCTCGATGCCGCTCAGATTCGGCAGTCCGGCACCCATGATGACCACATCGGGTGATAGCTCCCGGGCCAACTCGACAGCCTCGCGCCCGTCTGTAGCCTCGCCCACTACCTCGATATCGGCTTCACTTTCCAACAGGGCGCGCAAGCCCTCCCGGAAGATCCGGTGGTCATCCGCAATAAGGACTTCAATGCTCATTTCATCTAACGCGCACGCGTCTACTTGCAGATACCCAAGCCAGCATTGCCCAAGCCAGAACAATTATCCGCGCGTTAAGGGGCGTGATAATGGGGGAATCCCTGTTGGGAGGTTAGCCTACGGGGGTCCCCGCTTCGCCGAGCGATCAGTCGTTGTGTCTTCGGAATCAAGGTCGGTCAGCCCTTCGCGGATGGCGTACTTGGTGAGTTCGGCCACGCTGCGAAGTTTGAGCTTCTCCATAATGTGCTGCCGGTGAGTTTCGATGGTCTTAGTGCTCACGCCGATGTGCATCGCGATCTCTTTTGTGTTCATGCCGCCGGTCAGCAGTTGCAGGACTTCCCTTTCCCTGGGTGTGAGAATGGAAGCGGCTTTGCTGCTGTCGGCGGCCTGGTGGCGCGCGTACTCTTCCACCACCGTGTCGGCAATCTCGGGGCTGAAGAAAGTAAGGTTGGAGTCGACTGTGCGCACCGCTCGGGCAAGATCACCTTGGGCACAGTCTTTCAGCAGATAACCCGAAGCTCCCGCGCGCAGCATTTCCAGCACATACTGCTTGTCGGCGTGCATCGATAGCGCGATTATCTTAGTGCCGGCACCGGCGGAGATAATCTGGCGCGTGGCCTCAATGCCGTTCATCTCCGGCATTGTGATGTCCATTAAGATCACATCGGGCGACAGCTCACCCGCCAGTTCCACAGCTATAAGGCCGTTCTCGGCTTCGGCTACAACGTCGATGTCCGGCTCCTTTTCCAGCAGTGCGCGTATGCCCTCGCGCGTAATCTGATGATCGTCTGCCAGCAGCACGGTAATCGTACGGTCTGTCCTGACTTTGAGACCCTCCGTTATGGCTTCGTGGGGCTTGCCCCTGCCGATCTGACTCCTTGTTTCGCTCTTGAGCGGTGCAATCAGGGTGACTCGCGTCCCGCTTCCGGGCATCGAGCTAATCTCCATACTGCCATCGAGGTAGCCCAGGCGCTCACTGATGTTGAACAGGCCGAATCCTCCCTCTTTACCCCGATGCGACGCGACTTCAAAGGGGTCAAAACCCACGCCGTCATCCTCGACGCAGATCTTGATTGTGTCCCCGGTCCTGCTGGCGCTGACTTTCACTTTCTTCGCATGCGCGTGCTTGGCCACGTTGACCAGCAGCTCTCGGACTGCCTGGAAGAGCACAATCCGCATATCTTCGCCCAGAGGTTTGGGCAGCCCGTCGTCGGTGAACTCTGAAGCGATGGGGTGCTGTTCACGGGCTTGCTTGGTCAGCCACTCCAGGGCTGCCTCAAAGCCGAGCTCGTGCAGCACCGGCGGACTCAGCTCGAATGTCAGCGATCGGGTGTCCTTTATAGTCTGGTTGATCAGCTCCAGAATTTCGTCGAGGGCGCCTGCTGGAACCGATTCCCGGAGGTCTTCCAGCTTGAACTTCGCAATCGCCAGGGTGTGGCCTACCTGGTCGTGCAGTGCCACCGCTATGCGTCGCCGTTCTCGCTCTTCTGTCAGCGAAACCTGGGACGCAAGATATCGCAGCTCCTCCTGATACTCGAGGACCCGTTCCCGGGCGCGGTGATGCTCAATGATTCTGCTAACTCGCTCGGCGATTGCGTTGATAAGGTTCCTTTCCTCAGTTAGGAAGGGGCCCTCATCGAGCTCCGGCATCTCCTTCAAGTAGTAGACATCCACGGTTCCCACCTGGGTGCCGTGCGTGGCAAGGGAAGCGGTTTGCCCCCACTGTGTCTGCTCGAAGTTCGCAGTTTCGTAAGCCTGGCCTTCAAGCGTAATCCGCGCGCACGTTATCTCGGGGTAGTGCCATGCCGGAGGGATGAGTTCGACTATCTTCTGCAGTATTTCACCAAGCGGAAGGTCGGTTTCCTCGCGCAGCCTG
Source organism: Planctomycetales bacterium (assembly GCA_030606285.1). Classification (GTDB taxonomy): domain Bacteria; phylum 4484-113; class 4484-113; order 4484-113; family 4484-113; genus JAGGTK01. Next base: position 90,081 of record JAUWGS010000006.1, read on the forward strand.
GAGATACCGTACAGGCAATTGAGTTCCTTGACCCGCTCACCAAGATCGTGCGAGCGTTTGCGGAGTTCCTCTTCTGCACGGCTGCTAGCGGAGCGGCGAGGCTTGGGTTTGGAAGGTGCAGTCACGGCTGCCCCCTTTGTGACAGCACACACAACGCATACGATGGACAGTGGGGCCTTACAAAGGGTAGCAGGCTGGGCTTGCGCGCGAACGGAATCTGCGCGCGCCGCAGGCGCTGGCCGCGTAAACCGTTCATACGTGCTATCTTGCGGGCGGATACCATGGAACACCGTCCAGGTGCATATCTAGTCTAACACATCTTAGCGTGAATGTGCGGGAAATTCTGCGATGAGAGCCATATTTTGTGAGGGGAATCACTAGTCATCCGGGAACTCGTATGATAAACTACGCATCAGCCTGACCCGCACTTCGGGGTCAGGGAATGGAGTAGGGCAATACACTACAACGGTCTGGAGGGTTTCCAACATGTCTGAGTGGGTTGACTCCTTCATGGAGGGACTGATTACTAAGAACCCCGGTGAAAAAGAGTTCCATCAAGCAGTTCACGAAGTGGTTGAGTCGCTGGCCATCGCGATTGAGCGGCACCCCGAGTATCGCGACGCGAAGATCCTGGAGCGAATCTGCGAGCCGGAGCGTGTGGTTATGTTCCGCGTGCCGTGGCTGGACGATGAAGGCAACGTGCAAATTAATCGCGGTTTCAGGATCGAGTTCTGCAGCGCCATCGGCCCGTACAAGGGCGGACTGCGCTTTCACCCTACGGTGAACCTGGGGATTCTCAAATTCCTTGCATTCGAGCAGATTTTCAAGAACGCTTTGACGACCATCCCGATAGGCGCGGGCAAGGGAGGCTCCGACTTCGACCCCAAGGGCAAGTCGGACAATGAAGTCATGCGGTTCTGCCAGAGCTTCATGACTGAGCTCTACCGTCACCTGGGTGAGCGCACGGATATCCCTGCGGGCGACATCGGCGTGGGCGCACGGGAAATCGGCTTTCTCTTCGGCCAGTACAAGCGCATCGTCAACCGCTTCGAGGGCGTGCTGACCGGGAAGGGCCTGAACTGGGGCGGAAGCCTCATTCGCACCGAGGCCACCGGCTATGGCGCGGTCTATTTCGCTGAGGAGATGCTGCGCACGCGCGACGAGAGCATCAAAGACAAGACCTGCCTGGTTTCCGGCTCAGGCAACGTGGCGCAATACACGGTGGAGAAGATCAACGACCTCGGCGGCAAGGCGGTTACCCTCTCGGACTCTTCCGGATTCATTGTGGACCACGACGGCATCGATGCTGAGAAACTCGCCTACGTGATGGATCTGAAGAACGTGCGTCGCGGCCGCATCCGCGAGTACGCCGAGAAGTACAAGTGTGAGTACCACGAGGGGCGCGGCGTGTGGAATGTGGAGGGCGCGGAGTGCTCGTTCCCCAGCGCCACGCAAAACGAAATCAGCTTTGAGGACGCCAAGGCACTCACCAAGGGCGGCGTTTACGTGGTCAGCGAGGGCGCGAATATGCCGACCGTCCCCGACGGCGTGGAGCACTTTATCAAAGAGGGCATTCTCTACGGCCCGGGCAAAGCGGCAAACGCCGGCGGCGTCGCCACGAGCGGGCTGGAGATGGCGCAGAACGCCGGTCACACTTCGTGGACCCGCGAGCAGGTCGATGAGCGGTTGCACAGCATCATGATCGCCATCCACAAGGCTTGCCACGAAACGGCGGAGGAATACGGCACGCCCGGAAATTACGTGAACGGAGCGAATATCGCCGGCTTTTTAAAGATCGCCGACGCGATGATGGCTCAGGGCGTGGTGTAGGGTCACAGAGCCTCCAGGGCTAACGGAGTGCGTCCGCGGCAGTTGCGAACAACAGGGAGAGAACAATGAAACGAAAGAGCATCGGATATTTTGAAGGAACAGATTCAATCTGGCTGACGAGCCTAACTGCGCAGGGCTGTGATACACTGCCGGTTTCCAACGGTTACGACGGGCACGGCAAGAACGTGCGGCTGTTCAACGCGCGGGACAAGGTGGACGCGGTCATCGGGTATCTGCACAAGGTCGTGGCGCCGAAGGAATGGGAGGTAACGACCTCGGACATCCTGCACGCGTGCATTACCTATGACATCCCGGTACTGCTAGCGGTTCCGTGTAAATTGCACGGCAAGTCCAGGAAGCTGCTAGGGAAGGCCGCCGAGCACGTCCGTCTCGTCGAGCCATCCGAAATGCTGGAGACCATCAAGGACATCCTTTAAGTAGGCTTCCAGCGGTCGGCGCATTTTTCCTAAAGCGCAGGTGCCAAATCCCGCAATGCCAGCCTTCTTCGGCTGGCGCGGGCAACTCTCACCGGTTTCTGAAACGAAAGATTACGGGAATAGGCCGCGCTCGGTACCGGCACGCGCGACCCGGGACACTGCCAGCAGATAGGCAGCGGTCCGGTTGTCAACGTCTTTCTCCTTCGCCATGTCGCGTACATCGCCGAACGCGCTGACCATCATCCTCTCCAGCTCTTCATTCACCCGATGGAGGTCCCAATGCAGGTGGTACAGGTCCTGCACCCATTCGAAGTAGGACACGGTCACGCCGCCCGCGTTGGCGAGAACATCCGGGATGACGAAGACGCCCTTCTCGCGCAGAATAACATCGGCCTCGGGAGTTGTCGGGCCATTCGCTCCTTCACCGATAATCTTAGCCTTGACGTCGCCCGCGTTCTTGGATGTGATTACGCTTCCCATCGCTGCCGGTACCAGGATGTCGACATCCATCGCAAACAGCTCTTCGTTGGTGAGTGGTTTCGTGCCGGGGAATCTGACCACCGAGCCGGTCTCGGAGACATAGCGGGCGAGTTCGTGAGTGTCTAGCCCGTCGCGATTGACCACACCGCCATAAACGTCGGTGGCGGCGACAACTTTCACACCCAAATCCTGTAGAAACATCGCGGCATTGGAGCCTACATTGCCGTATCCCTGCACAGCAGCTGTAGTGGTGGACGGGTCAATGCCTAGCTCTTTCAGCGCTTCTCGGATGGCAATCACACAGCCGTGACCGGTAGCCTCGACGCGTCCTTCGCTGCCACCGAGATCCAGCGGTTTTCCAGTGACCACACCCGGTACCGTATACCCCTTCAGGATGCTGTACGTGTCCATCATCCAGGCCATAGTCTGCTGGTTTGTGAAGACGTCCGGCGCGGGGATGTCCTCTTCCGGCCCGATGATGGGGCTGATCATGAAAGTGAAGCGGCGCGTGAGCCTTTCCAGCTCGTCCTGGCTCATCTCCGGCGGATTGCAGCGCACTCCGCCCTTTGCGCCGCCGTACGGCAAATTGACCAGCGCGCATTTCCAGGTCATCCACATCGAGAGCGCTACGACATCGTCCTCGTCAACGTCCTTGTGATAGCGGATGCCGCCCTTGCACGGACCGCGGTACGAGTTGTGCTGGCAACGCCAGCCCTGGAGCACTTCAACGTGCCCATCGTCCATTCTGACCGGGATCGCGACCCGCATTACTGTTTTCGGTTCCCGCAGCCGCGAGTGCATGCCTGGATCAAGGTCAAGCATTTCCGCAGCGACATCGAGCTGCTTTTGCGCAACCACGCGGGGATTGAGTTCTTCTTTCATCATCGACCTCCAACGGGACTGAGTTCACTTCGCCGGAAGGCTTGTTGGCAATCTCACGAAGTTGAGAGTTTTGATGGAGCCGGCTCCCGGCTCGGGCCCATCCCCGATTAAACATTCTACCCGAAGTCAGCGTTCGAGCCAATGGGCCAGGTAGCTTATAATACTCCCGGCGATGGCTGAAGACGCCGGACAGATGCGGGTGGCGGCGGGGAGGCTGGAGTTTAAAAGCCCAGTGCTGCTGGCGTCGGGATGCGCGTCGTTTGGCGAGCCGTTTGAGGATTTCTTCAAGCTTACCGAAGTCGGCGCGCTAATCACCAAAGCCATAACCCGCGAGCCGCGCGCGGGCAACGAGCCGGTGCGCATCTGCGAAACCCCCGGCGGAATGCTAAACGCTATCGGGCTGCACAATCCCGGCGTGGAGGAGTTCGCCACCGAGCTACTGCCGAAGCTGCGTGAAGCTGGCGTGACGGTTATCGTCAATGTCGCGGGCCACAGTGAGGACGATTACATTCAAGTGCTGCGGCGGCTGCGCGACGAGCCGGGCATCTACGGCTTCGAGCTGAACCTTTCGTGCCCCAACGTTGACGGCGGGATGATGTTCGCCACCGATCCGGTGCTGTTCGGGCGGATTTGCGAGAAGGCGCGTGCGGTTACTGAACTGTGGCTTATTCCGAAGCTTTCGCCCGCTGCGGGGGAGCTTGCGCCGTACGCCCAAATCGCTGACGGCGCGGGGATGGATGGTGTAACGGTGAGCAACACGCATCCCGCAATGGCGCTTGATTGGCGCACGGGTCGCAGCAGGCTCTCGCGGCCGTCCGGCGGGCTTTCGGGGCCGGCGGTGAAGCCGCTGACGCTATACAACGTATGGCAGGTAGCGCAGACCGTGCCGGAGCTGCCGATACTCGCATCCGGCGGCTGCAGCGAGGCGTGCGACGTCATCGAGTTCGTCCGCGCGGGCGCACTGGCGGTGCAGCTGGGCACGATACTGTTCCACGACCCGCTGCGGCCCCGTCGCATCCACGAGGAGCTTCCAGCGCTGATAGCGGAGTGCGGAGCGTCAACACTGAACGAGCTTCGCGGGCGAATCGGCTAATGCGCGATATCACCACAGCGCTGACATCAGTTCTGTGATACGATTAAGGCCATCTGACGGCTACAATTTCTCGGAGGATAACATAATGAACAGACTATTGGCGCTGACAGCGGTTGTTATGCTTTCCGCTGTCTTATGGAGCTGCTCGGGAGGATATACATTCCAGGTATCCGAGAACGGGTTTTATGGGCATTCCCAGCGAGACACCTCGGCTGCTCCAAACGGCGACAGATACATTATCGTGCTGAAGGATACAGTGGTCGATGTCCCTGGAGCTGCTAAGGGAATCGCTGCGCCTTTCGGTGCGACTGTTGAGCGGACATATAGCCATGCGATAAAGGGTTTCGCGGCGAAGCTGCCTCCGCAGGCTCTCGCCGGTATCAGCAACAATCCGCTCGTGGATTACATTGAGCCGGATATGGTTCTTTACGCCGCGGATAAGCCCGATAACCCAGGCAAGCCGGACAAGCCGCCCAAGCCACCGCCCGATGACGGCGAGCTGCAGTGGGGCGTTGACCGAATCGACGCCGACAAGAACACCGGGATCAAGGGCGCAGGCGTTGCCGTTGCGATTCTCGACACTGGAATCGACACAGACCATCCTGACCTAGCTATTAACTACATAGGTGGCTACGACTTTGTCAATGACGACGATTCTCCCGAGGATGACAACGGGCACGGAACACACGTCGCAGGCATCGTTGCTGCGGACGACAACGAAGCGGGCGTGGTTGGTGTTGCCCCGGACGCGGAAATTGTCGCAGTGAAAGTGCTCGACAGCAGCGGTAGCGGCGCAATCTCGTGGATCATTGACGGTATCGACTGGGTTATCGCCAACAAGGACTCCTACAGCATCGAAGTCGCAAATATGAGCTTCGGTGGCTACGGCACCAGCGACGCGCTGCACACCGCGATACAAAATCTCTATAACGCGGGAGTCACCATCGCAGTCTCCGCCGGCAACAGCAGGATGGACGCTTCGTACTTTATCCCGGCAGCATACGCTGAGGTCCTTTGCACGACGGCCCTTGCCAAGAACAACAAGTTCGCCAGCTACAGTAACTTCGGCAGCGTCGTCGACCTTATCGCACCGGGCAGCGATGTAAAGTCCACCTGGCTCAACGGCGGGTTCAACACCATATCCGGTACCTCGATGGCTGCACCGCACGTGGCGGGAGCAGCGGCGCTTTACCTGGACGACCACAGCGGAACTCCGGCGCAGGTGATGGAAGCCATCATCAATGCGGGCGAGGCACCCAAGCGTGGGAAATGGGCCGGCGATCCTGACGGTATCGGCGAACCGCTAGTAGACGCTGAAACGCTGTAGGCTTTCAAGGCCGGGAAACAGGAGGATAAGAATGAGAGCTGTACTGCTTTCAACCACGCTATTCGCGCTATTGCTTGGCGCAATTCCGATGCTTGCCTGCGCGGAAGCTGCCCCGAGCGAAGAAGGCAGCGGTGAAACGATCAAGCTTCCGCTACCGCGAATGGATAGCGAAGTCTCGCTAGAGGAGACGCTCGCCCAGCGACGCTCGATTCGGTCTTTCACTACCGAGGCGCTGACGCTCGATGAGATATCGCAGCTTTGCTGGGCCGCGCAGGGAGTAACGCGCAAGGACCGGGGTTTCAGGACTGCGCCGTCGGCCGGGGCGCTATATCCGCTGGAGCTTTACCTGGTGACGCCTGATGGACTCTACCACTACGATCCTGGTGCGCACGAGCTTGCGGTTCTCAGCACAGAGTATCTTCGCGGGAAGCTGGCCGATGCGGCGCTAAGGCAAAGCTCGGTCTACAGCGGAAGCTGCATCTTTGTGATTACCGCGGTCTACGCGCGTACCAGCAAGAAATACGGCGACCGGGCGAGGCAATATGTGCATATGGAAGTGGGGCACGCGGCGCAGAATCTGCTGTTACAGGCGGTGGCGCTGGGACTGGGAGGCGTGCCCATCGGGGCGTTCCACGACGACCGGGTGGCCGATGTCCTGGGCCTGCCTGGCGACCACGAGCCGCTGATGATTATCCCGGTTGGCCATCCTGCGTAACCGACACTACCGTTATGCTACAATCGGTGTGAAGAACTCCTTGGCGCGCCAGTGGTGAGCCGAATACTGAAACTCCAATCGGGGCAGCGCGTGTCACCAGGAGGGGGGAACGATGGTATGGAAGAGATTCAGCGATGGTGGCGAATGCAAGTGGTGGCTGGTTAACAAGCTGCAAAAGCGCGGCTATGACGTCGAAGCCGAGTGGATGCCTTTCGCCGAGGAGGGGGCGGAAGAAGAGTGGAGTCACTACAGTCCCCGGGTGGATATTGCAGTAGGTCCCTTTGACACTGTCGGAGGGTCGAAGGAGATCCTTAAGGCTGCAGAAAAGGACGCGCTTGTACGCTTCCTCAAGGAACGCACTGACGATGTGAACCCGCACCCGAACTGCCTGGTCGCCATCGAGATCGGATATACGGGAACGCGCAAGCATAGAATGGGAGACCTCGTGAATGCATCGCTGATAGGACATGTAGGCATAGTTGTGGCGAAGAATGACCGGACCGAACAAAGCTACTTGCGGGTTCAGGAGTACATGGACTACTACAACAAGCATCGCGCGTCTCCGTTCGGGCTGTGCGCCAATGTGCTGATAATGACGGTCGATGAAGTGGCTGACATGCTCGCGAGCCTGAAGAAGTAATCCCGCGTCCGAGTGCCAGCCTCTCGTCTTGGGGCACGTCTAGTAAGCGCTACCCAGCAGGTGTATATTCCCTAGTCGCACGTTCTTCAAACCGGACGCGCGCGCTGCAGCCAGTGCTTCCTCTCCGTGGCGGCGTGAAGTCCGGGGCAGGTCGGAGAGCAGGAACTGCGGATGGAACGCCAGCAGCGCATAGGGTATGTCGGGATTCAGGTCGGCGATGAAGGACGCGATGCGCCCGACTTCTGCTGCGCTAATGTAGCCCGGCACTAGAAGCGTGCTGGCGACGACCGGTGGTGGGTGCGTGCGCTCGGATAGCAGCTCCGCCGCAAGCGCGAAGTTTTCCAGCGTGCGCTGATTGCTGGAGCCGGTTAGCGCGCGGTGGATGCCGTCGGAATGCGCCTTAAGGTCGAACTTGATGATGCCGCCCGTCGCCAGTGATAGCTTCAGTGCCGAGCGCAGGAAGCGCGGGTTCATACTGCCGTTGGTCTCCCAGCAAACGCGAACGCCGCGTTCCGCCAGCCGGCGCGCAGTGGCGAGCGAATGGGGCATCTGGCACGACGGGTCGCCGCCGAAGAAGCAGATGCAAAACGTGTGCTCGTCGGCTGCGTCTGCGAGCTCGTCGGCGGAAACGAGCGGGCGGCGCTTTGCGATAAGGTCGCGGTGGTGCCAGTTCTGGCAGTTCAGGCAATTGAACGTGCAGCCGCCGTAAAAAACCGCCAGGTTGTAGAAGCCGCGCTGCTTAGAACCCTCGCACACCCAGTCGGCGACGCAGTTCGTCGGCAGCGGGTCGAAGTAGTATTGCAGCAATCCGGCGCGGGCTGTGCCGGCGTGGTGGTGCAGCCTGCCATCGCGGTTCTCCCGCAGCCCGCAGTAGCCCGCTTCCCCTTCGCCCATGCGGCAATCGCGAGCGCAGAAGCCGCAAGCGATTCCGCCACTCGTTTGAGGGGGCAGTTCCGGCAGATTGAATGGGATACGAGCCCTTGAGTGCGCTTGGTGTATCTTTGCCCTCACGCTCTCTCTGCCGCTTTCCAGGCAATCGGTGCAAAACGGCAGCGCAGCGGCCATCACAGGAACTTCGGCGCCGCAGTTTTCGCATGTGGGCATGGGTGATTATTTTACACGGCCGGGCGCTTCATGGCTTCTGCTGGTGGCGCGGGCGCTTGCCTGCCGGAGCCTGAGCGTAGGATGGTCTCGCCCGTGATTCCATGATAACCGGACGCGCGGTCTCCAGGCCGCGCGATTAAGGTGTGGTGACCTGTAGGTCCCCACTCCAGCTAGAGGTGGTGGGGCATAAGACCCCACCCTACAGGTCTAAACGCGAAAGCGTTTCTAGCGCAAACTCCGTAAGCTCCTCCAGGCTCATCTCTTCCGCGCGGGATTTGGCCTCCGCAAGCTCCTCCTCCGAAAGCGCCTTTCTAATCTTTGCCATCCCCTCATCAAGTTCGCCCTGCTCCATCGGCTCAAGCTTGAAGTTCATCGCTTCTTTGGCCTGACGCTCCGCTCCGGTAAGGAGAAGTGCGGCCTCCTTCCAGTGCCCGGTCATTACGAGGAGGTAGCCGGAGGTGATGAGTCCTTCGACATTCAGGTCTGGAAAGCTGAATTCCTTGCTCACTTGCAGAGCTTCTTGCAGGGCTTCCTTTAGATACTCGTAGGCATCGGGAAAGCGTTCGACCTTGATAGAAAGAGCTCCCAGGTTGTTCAGGGAAAAGGCAATCCCGTAGCGGCTGCCGATTTCGCGGGATATCTGCAGGCTCTCCTGATAAAGCTTCTCCGCCTTCTCATGGCGTCCTTGAGCGTGGGCGACAAGTCCCAGGTTGTTCAGCGACAGGGCAATCCACCCGCGGCTGCCGATTTCGCGCCCGATTTCCAGGCTCTCCTTATAGAGCTTCTCCGCATCCTCGTACTTCTGTTGGCGCAAAGCGTCTTTCCCCAAGTTGTTCAGGCAGCTGCCAATCGCATCGCGGTCGCCAATTTCGCGGAATATCTGCATGCTCTCCTGAAAAAGCTTCTCCGCCTCCTCGTACCGCCCCTGGGCGCGGGCGACAACTCCCAGGTTGTGGAGGGACCGGGCAACCCCATAGCGGTCGCCGATTTCGCGCTTTATCTCCAGGCTATCCTGATAAAGCTTCTCCGTCTCCTCGTAGCGCCCCCGGCCATGGGCGACAACTCCCAGGCTGTTCAGGGAATCCGCAATCCCATAGAGGTCGCCGATTTCGCGCCTGATTTCCAGGCTCTCCTGCCAAAGCTTCTCCGGCTCCTCGTAGCGCCCATGGCGACTGGCGAAAACTCCCAGTCTGTGCAGAGAAATCGCAATCCCGAATTGGCTGCCGATTTCGCGCTCTATATTTAGGCTCTCCTGATACAGCTTCTCTGCATACAGCTTCTCCGCCTCCTTGTAGCGCTCCTGTCCTCTTGTGTCACCTAGATAGCGCAGAGCTTGCGCTAGTGATTTTCGGTCGCCAGTATCCTCAGCAAGCTTCCTTGCCGCGCTCGCAGCCTTCTCGGCTTCCTCATAGCGACTAAGACGCCAGAGGAAGCGAGCCGAGCCAAGGAATACGCATACTCTCAGAGCCGGATCATCCAGCTTCTGACAAGCTTCACCGACGCGCTCATACCAGGAAAGCCCCTCCTGCCATCGGCTAACCATGTCCAGGTATGAACCCAGATGCTTGGCGAAGATATGTAGGGGCAATTCATGAATTGCCCTGGGCGGTTCGTGAACCGCCCCTACACGTTTGAGGCATGTATCCAACCCCTCGTAGATATTCTCCAGCTCCACGCCTAGAATTCTTAGCGCTTCAAGCTGGCCGTGACCCTCCAGTCTTTCGCCCTCGCGCTCGATGAGCTTGGCGAAATATGCGGCGTGGGCAAGGGTTCTTTGTTCGTATTCTGTAGGGCGGGGACCTGCCTGTCCGCCGAAGTCCCGCAACGCGGGACGAAGGAGGGTGCCCGGCCGCTCTTCTCCGGAATCCGGACGGCGGCCCACGGGTGGCCGCCCTACAGGGGGCGGTTCGTGAACCGCCCCTGCAGCGGATTCCTTCAACTTCTCCCACGCATACTGATGCGTCGCCGCGTCTCTTATGAAGAACCGCGTCTTTTCCAGCACTTCACGCGTAAACAGCCAGCCCTTGTCGGATAGCTGGGAGAGAATTTCCCGTAGGGGCACGGCATGCCGTGCCCGTGCACCATCATTTGACTGGGCGGGCACAACATGTTGTGCCCCTACAACAGACTCCGCCGCCTCAAAGAAGAACCCACCTTTGAACGTCGAAACCGCCCGGACAACTTCCCGCTGCTCATCGTTAAGCAGGTTATATGACCAGTCCAGGCTGGCGCGGATGCTGCGCTGCCGCTCCGGCACATCGCTCATCTTCGCGGTCAGATCAAGCTGCTGCTCGACTTCCGAAAGCAGCTCGCCAAGCGTGAAGCTATCCGCCCATGCTGCGGCAAGCTCAATGGAGAGAGGTATGCCATTGAGCTTCGTGCAGATATCGTTGACCGTCGCGAGATTCTCTGGAGTCAGCGCAAAATCATGCTTCACGAGCGTCGCGCGGTCTATGAACAACTGCACTGCTTCCGGAAGTTCCTCATGTAGGGTGGGGACTTCCGTTGGTGGCGCGGGCGCTTGTCCGCCACGCCGAAGGCGCCGGAGGGTCTCGCCCGTGATTATCTCTTCCCCTGTAGGGCGGGGACCTGTGCCCCGCCGCTCTTTTCCGGATTCCGGACGGCGCGCCACGGGTGCGCGCCCTACAGAAATCGGTAGCGGTTCCAACTTATACACCTTCTCCGCTTTCAATCGCAGCGGCTCACGCGAGGTAACCAGAAGGTTTACCTTCGGTGCGTGTTGGAGGATGTCCACCAGCAGGTTTTTCCCCTCCATCACGTGCTCGAAGTTATCAAAGGAGATGAGCATGTTCTTCTCGCGCAGGTAGTCAATGAGCTGCTGTTGCGGTTCCGCTTTTCCGTAGAACTGAAATCCCAGCGCGTCGGCGGTTGCGCCCACAATGCGCTCGTGGGAGCCAACCGGCGCGAGTAGCACCTCAAACACACCATTCTCGTAGTAGTCCAGCAGATTGGCGCAGAGCTGCGTGGCCAATCGGCTTTTGCCGTACCCGCCCGGCGCTGTGATGGTAACCAGCCGGTGGGTTTTTCGTAGGGGCACGGCATGCCGTGCCCTTGCACCATTGCCGCCAGGGGAGGGCACAACATGTTGTGCCCCTACAGCGGGCGGTTCGTGTCTTCGACCCTGAGGCTCAGACCCGAAGGGAACCGCCCCTACAGATTCCTCATGTTCGTCCGCTGTGGCACGTCCGTTGCCGATTAGGAGAGCCTTCAATTCCCCATGCTCCCGCTCCCGTCCGATGAAGGCGTTCGGCTGATATGCGAGATTATTCGGACGGTAGCCAAGTGTGGGTAGCGGTGGGAATTCGTGCAGCGCGAATTCAGGATGGTCGAGTTGATACAGATGCTCCGGCTCCGCGAGATCTCGTAGATGATGCGACCCCAGGTCGGTTAGTTTCGCACCATCCACCGCTTCGCCGGTGTGCGCCCGCACCGCCTGCGAAACCAGCGCTTGCCCCGGATGGCAGACCTGGCAGATGCGGGAGCATCGATTCAGAATGGGCCCGAAGTACTCGTTGGTCTCCGGCAGGCGATGAGGAATTCCCGCGTGCATAGCCACTCGCAGGAGAAGCTTTGAGCCATCAGGCAAAGGAGGGAACTTAGCAAACTCTCGCTGCACTGAGACCGCGCACTCCACTGCTTGCCTGGGCTGCCCGAAAACCGTGAGATACCCATCGCCCAGGTTCTTCAGCACCTCGCACTGATTCGACTTAGCTGCTTCCTCGGTAATGACATTGTGCCGGTGCAGAAGCTCCTTGAACTCCAGGGGGTACTGCTCCCAGAGCGCGGACGAGCGATAGATGTCTGTGAACAGAATGAACGAAGTCTGTTCTTGAGTATCGCTCAATTTGCGCTTACCCCCTCACAAGCAATTCTATCACTATTCCCCGAAGGGTATTGGGCACTATCGAAGAGGAATGAGAGGCTTGCCTGCCTGCGGCACGTCAGGGGCTATAGGTCAGAGTTTAGGGATTAGCTAGTCCCTCTCCCCTAATCCCTATCCCCTATTCCCTCTTACTCTGTTCCGGCACCCACCGCACAACGGGGTTACGGGCGGCGGCGACTTCGTCGAGGTGCTGGATGCGCAGATTCGGCAGTTCCTTGAATTTCTCCGGGTCTTCTTCGATTTCACGCGCATACCGCAGCATCGCGTCGCAAAAAGCATCGAGCGTTTCGCGGCTCTCGGTCTCGGTCGGCTCAATCATCATCGCTTCGGGAACAATTAGGGGGAAGTAAATCGTCGGCGCATGGAAGCCGTCGTTCAGCAGCTTCTTGGCGATGTCCAGTGCGCGAACGCCGAGCTTTTTCTGGCGCGCCGCCGATAGCACGAATTCGTGCATGCAGCGTTGGTAGTACGGAATGTCGTAGGCGTCCTTCAGGCGCTCCTGGATGTAGTTTGCGTTGAGCACCGCGTTTTCCGCCACGCGCTTCAGGCCTTCGCGTCCCAGCGCGCGCAGATACACCAGCGCTTTCACCAGCACCAGGAAGTTGCCGAAGTAGAGCTTCATCCGGCCTATGGACTTTTCCGGCCGGTGGAAGCCGAAGCCGCTGTCCGTGCGCTCCACAATCGGGTAGGGCAGGAAAGGCTTTAGCTTTTCGCACACGCCGACGGGTCCCGAGCCGGGGCCGCCTCCTCCGTGAGGTGTAGAAAAAGTCTTGTGCAGGTTAAAGTGCACCTGGTCAAAGCCCATGTCGCCCGGGCGCACGTAGCCTAGACTGGCGTTCAGGTTCGCGCCGTCGTAATAGAGCAGCGCGCCGATGCTGTGCAGGTACTCCGCGACCTCTTTAACTTCCTGCTCGAACACTCCCAGCGTGTTCGGGTTCGTCATCATTATGCCGCCGATGTTGCCTTCGCCGTGCTTCTCGCAGAGAGCCTTCAGTGCCTTGACAGTGACCATTCCGCGCTCGTCGCTTTCAAGATGCACCACCTTGAAGCCGGCGATGGTCGCGCTTGCAGGATTGGTGCCGTGCGAGGAGTCGGGGACGATCATCACTTTGCGCGCCTCGCCGACATCGTTGAAGTAAGCGCGGAACATCAGCATTCCGGTGAGTTCGCCATGCGCGCCGGCTGCCGGCTGAAGCGAGACCGCACGCATGCCGGAGATCTCTGCGAGCATATACTGAAGCTCGTGCATGAGCAGCAGCGCGCCCTGCGTCGTCTCTACCGGCTGTTCGGGATGAAGCTGCGCCCATTCCGGAAGCGATGCAATCTCCTCGTTGACCTTCGGGTTGTACTTCATCGTGCAGGAGCCAAGGGGGTAAAACCCGACGTCCACGCCGAAGTTGTTGCGTGAAAGCGCGGTGTAGTGGCGCACGACATCCACCTCGGCAACCTCCGGCAGCGGCAACGGCCCGGTGCGTCGGATGTCCTCGGGGACAAAGGGGCTTTCAGGCTCAAGACCGGTGAAGTCAGCCACATCGTAGCGCTTGCTGCCGGCACGGGATTTCTCGAAAATCAGTTTAGCCATTCAGCGCCTCCTTGAGGTCGCGCACGAACTCGTCAATTATCTCGCGGGTTTGCAGTTCGGTGAACGCAAGCAGCATCCCGCCTGCAAGCTCGCGGAAGCTGTCTTCTAGCGGCACGCCGGCAAGCCAGTCGCGGGCCAGCAGCGTCTGGCGTACTGGGACAAGCCTTGCCGGATCATCGAAGACAACAGCGAACTCGTTGAAGAACGCCCGCACGGGATAAGCAGGATGCAAACCCTCAACCGCGGCCAGTTGTTCAGCTGCATAGTGTGCGTTTTCTTCGCACTTGCGCGCAATCTTGTGGAAGCCGTCCTTGCCGATGACGGACAGGTAGATGGTTGCCTGGAGAGCGGCCAGCGCCTGGTTCGTGCAGATGTTGCTTGCTGCCTTCTCGCGGCGGATGTGCTGCTCCCGCGCCTGGAGCGTCATCACGAAGCCCTCGCGGTCGAAGGCTGCGGGTGTTTTACCGACGATCCGACCAGGGAGCTGGCGAATGTGCTTCATCTTTGTGGCAAGGCAGCCGAGGTTGGGCCCGCCGTAGCTTGGCGGCAGCCCCAGCGGCTGCCCTTCAGCAACGACGATGTCAGCGCCCAGCTCTCCCGGTGTGCATGTCACTCCCACGACAAACGGGTACATGGACATTATCACCAGGGCTCCCGCATCGTGCGCCAGCTTCACCAGCTCGCGAATGCCTTCTTCGTAGAAGCCCAGGTAGTTCGGAATCTGGAGCACTAGCGCGGCGACATCATCGGTGGTAAGTTCCTTGCTTAGCGCATCACGCTCCAGCACTCCTTTCGAGTCCACGGGGAGCGTCATAAGCTCTAGCTGCATGCCCAGGTTGTTGGCTTCGATAACTCCACGGAACTGCGGATTGAGGAATCGGGGCAGCAGGATGCGCGACTTGCGCGTGATATTGTGCGCCATCAGCACTGCGTCCATCAGAGCCGTGGCTCCGTCGTAGGAACTTGCGTTGCTCGCGTCCATCCCCGTCAGCAGGCAGACGAAGCTCTGGTACTCGAAAATAGCCTGTAGCATTCCCTGTGACACTTCGGGCTGGTAGGGAGTATAGGACGAGTACATCTCGCTGCGGTGGGCGAGTTCCTTCACCACCGGCGGGATGAAATGCGCGTAGACGCCGCCGCCGGCGAGAATGCGACGCGCGGGAAAGACATGGTTTGCGGCACCAAGGTAGTCGAAGTACTCGACAAGCTCGCTTTCAGGCATCCCTTCTGGTAATTTCAAGTCCCCGTCAAGCCGCACATGTCCGGGGATAACATCGAAGATGTCCTCGGTGCGCTTCAGGCCGAGCAGTTCCAGCATTTCGGAGCGGTCGGCGTCAGTGTTAGGTATGTAAGGCATATCCTTCCTCCTGGCGGCCGAAGGGCAGTCGCCGTGGCGGTTTCAGCTTTGCAGGTGGACGGCGCTGCTTCTAGCCGGCCTCTTTGTCCATCGCGTCGTAGTCGGCTTCGGACATCAGGGCATCAAGCTGCGAGGGATCGGACAGTTTGGCTTTGATGAACCAGCCGTCTCCCTGAGGGTCGGCGTTCACTTTCTCCGGCTCGTCGGCAAGCGCTTCGTTGACCGCCGTAACTTGAAAGTCAACCGGCGCGTAGACGTCGGACACGGCCTTCACCGACTCGACGGTGCCAAAGCGCTCTCCCTGGGCGATGGTAGCCCCGACGTCCGGCAGCTCCACGAACGTGATGTCCCCGAGTTCCTGGGCGGCAAACTCGGAGATGCCGACCCGGTACTCGCCGTCAACCTCCGCGATGTACTCATGGGTCTTTTGAAACCAGAAAGTTGCCACTTCGTTCTCCTCAGTATTTGTGTTCGAACAACCGATGCCTGATGAACGGTGGTTTCACCGCCGTTGCAGGAACCTGCTTCTTTCGCACCTCAACGGTGAGTTCGCGTCCGGCTTCGCAGGCAGCCGGGCGTAAATAGCAGAACGCGATGTTTTTGTCGAGGCTGGGCGCATACGAGCCACTCGTCACAGCACCCATATCCGTGCCTTCGGCGAAGACTCTGGCGCCGGGGCGGGGACTGCCGAATTTCTTCTCCACAGTAAGCCCGAACAGCAGGCGATCGGTTCCGTCAGCCTTGTGGCGCACCAGGACGTCCTTGCCCAGGAAGTCCTTGTCCCATCCGACCGTCCAGGCGAGATTGGCCTCTATCACCGATGTCGTGTCGTCGAGTTCGTGGCCGTACAGGCACATTCCTGCCTCAAGGCGCAATGTATCGCGCGCGCCCAGGCCCACCGGAGTTATTCCCAGGGCAGCGCCGGCGGTCATAAGGTCGTTCCAGAGCGACTGCGCTCCGGCGTTCTGGATGATCAGTTCGAAGCCGCGCTCGCCCGTGTAGCCTGTGATGCACAGATACGCGCGCTTTCCATCGCGCTTCACGCGCCGGAAGGTGAAGGGATGGTCGTATGCGACGTCCTCAAACCCGGCGGCTGTCAGAACCTCTTCACAGCGCGGGCCCTGAACTGCGATGAGCGAGTAATTATCCGACGAGTTCTTCAGCTCCACGCCGAAATCGTTGTGCCTGTTGACCCACTCCCAGTCCTTGTCGATATTCGAGGCGTTGACGACCATCATGTAGTATTCGGGATTGATCTGGTAGACGAGCAGGTCGTCCACCACGCCACCTTCGGGTGTGGGGAAGAGCGTGTACTGCACGCCGCCGTTGCCGATCTTGCGGACATCATTGCAGGTGACATGCTGGACGAAATCAAACGCGCTTTCGCCCTTTATAAAGAACTCTCCCATGTGTGTGAGATCGAATATACCGACGTCGTTGCGTACAGCCAGGTGCTCTTTCACGATACCGGTGGGATACCATACCGGCATCATATATCCCGCGAAGTCCACCATCTTCGCGCCGAGTTTGACGTGTGTGTCGTAGAGTGGTGTCCTCTTGGCCGCGTCTTCCATCAGCGATTCCCTCGCAGCTCATTGTAATACTTTTTGGTGATGTGCACGAAGCTTTTCGTTTCGGAATACGGCGGAACACCCCCATACTTCCGCACCGCCCCGGAGCCTGCGTTGTAGCTGGCAAGCACAAGATCCAGCCAGTTGCTGCGGCCTCCCCAGCGGTCAATCTCGCGTTCAAGGTACTTAACGCAAACGTACACGTTCTGGATCGGATCGAATGCGTCGCGGATGCCGTGGCTTTTTACCGTGGCCGGCATAAGCTGCGCGAGGCCCATCGCGCCCTTCTTGGAGACCGCGCGCGGCCTGAATCTCGATTCCGCTGCTATCAGCGCCATAACCAGCCGGGGATCAACCGTGTCCGTCTGCATCGAGAATGTGAGCACGCTACGGGCGATTTTGCTGGCCTCATCGTCGGTCAGATTCGGGTTGAAGTACCGTGCAACGTCGGAGTACTGGGGTTCCACGTCATACCGCACGAGCTGCTTCGTGAGATTCGGCATCTCGTTGACGTTGAAAGGTATATCTTCTGCGCCCTTGCTGGGAAACTGCTGTATCTCCCGCAGGTAGTTCTCCTGCGCTTCCTGCTCGCTAAAGCCTTCCATCAGCGCGTACTTCTCGCCGACGCGCCGGATGAACTCAGCGACCGTATCGGTGTTGTAGTCCCGTGCGCTGTCCGCCCAGTATTCCCGCAGCGCAACCTCGGTGCTTTCCTCAGTGCGCAGCATGTCATCCAGCGTTGACAGCGCGTTAGCCAGATCGTCCGTCACCGAAGGGTAGGGGGCGCGCCCGCCGCTCTTCGTCATCAGCCGGGCGATATCCACGTTCCGCTTGCGCCCAACCGCTATGCGGTTGGTAAAAGAAGCCTCGGCGGCAACTACCGCTACTGCAAACTCGTAATTTACACCGTAACGGTAGCTTTCGTACTCTATGTCCGCCAGCACGTCGAGCACATCATTGTCCCCGAGTGTTGGCAGCGCCCACTTGACCACCTTGAAGTCAACGCTCTTAGTGTAAGCGGGAGCGGTGTCGACCGTGGCGGATGGTTCTTGTGCAAAGGTCGTGGGCGCGTACGCAAGTATCGCAGCGAGGACAAGCGGCGTCACGCTGAACATCCTCACTACTGCTGAAGTCGTGGAGCAGGTAGTTGCCCGGGGCGCAGAGGTTGCAGTCACGTTACTTCTTTTCGTGCTCACGCAGTGTGCGCTCCCAGGTTTCGATTACCAGCTTCTGGAACTCGCTAAGGGTACCGTCATTGCGGAGCACGTAGTCCGCGTAGGCTTCCTTTTCCCGCAGAGGCAGTTGCGCGTTTATGCGGCGGTATGCGTCCATCTCGCTGAGCCCGTAGTTCTCGTTTAACCGCTTAACCTGAAGTCGCTCCTCACTGCTTACGACCCAGATGACGTCAACCATGTCCTGGAAGTTGGCCTCGATGAGCAGAGGCGCGACCAGGGCGATGTGCGCCTTGTGCTTGCGGGCCCGCTTGATGTTGACGCGCAGTATTTCCTTGATGCGCGGATGCAGTATGCGTTCCAGCTTCACACGTTCACCGGGAGAGGAAAATACTATATTCGCCAGAGCCCGTCGATCCAGCATCCCGTAGGGCGAGAAAATCGTGCTTCCGAAGGCTTTTGCTATTGCGTCGCACGTCTCCGGCTCGTACTTGCTGACGAAATGGGCAACTTCGTCGGCGTCAAGCACCAGCACACCAGCGGTTTCGAGGGTTCTGCCCGCTTCCGATTTTCCACAGGCGATGCCCCCGGTGATACCGACAACCATCACTCTTCCTCGATGATGAGTTTACTGGTGTCGACCAGGTCTCCCAGCGTCACCTTGCCGGCGGTGGGTGTCAGGTCAACCGGCCCCTTGGGCTCAGCTTGAACCTTTGGCCCTTCCTTGTCGACTAGCAGGGCTTTGAGGGAGAGCCTGATACGTCTCCGCTTGGTGTCAATGTTAATGATCTTAGCGCTGACCGTTTCATCTACGCGGTGCTTACGCTTGGGGTGATCGATGCGGTCAAAGCTTATCTCTCCGATGGGCACGAAACCTTCGAAGATGTCGTCCAGTTTCACGACGATGCCGTTGTCCAGCAGGTGGATTATTGCGCCTTCAACAACCTGACCCAGCTCGTACTTGGTGTGGATGTCAGCCCAGGGATCCTGTTCGCATGCCTTGATGGAAAGACCCACGCGGCGCTCATCCACGTTAACGTTCAGCACTTTGACCTTGACCTTATCTCTCGGCTTGTATAGTTCGGATGGATGCCCAAAGCGCTTGTAGGACATCTCCGAGTTATGCACCAGCCCGGTTATGTGGTTTGCCAGGCGCACGAACACGCCGAAGTCTGCAATCGACTCCACCGTGCCATCAAGTTCTTCGCCCGGCAGCAGCACCGATAGGGGGTCGGGGGTCGTGGCTTTCAGCGACAGCGAGACCTTCTTGCTCTCGGGATTAAGGTCAAGTATCTTGACCATCATCTTGTCGCCCTTCTTGACTATGTCCGACGGGCGCTTGACCTGATGCCAGGCGAGTTCCGAGATGTGGAGCAGCCCCGTTATGTTGTCCGATATGCGGACAAATGCGCCATAAGGCGTAAGGCTCTCAACCTTGCCCTCAACGACCATCTCGGGCTGGAAGCGGGAGAACTCCTCCTCCAATCGCTTGGCTTGTTCCTCTCTGAGTATGATGCGGCGGGTGAATACCAGCTTGCGCTCGCGCCGGTCCATGTCGAGGACGTAGGCTTTGTAGTTGCCGCCGAGCTCGGGCTTCTTCTCAAAGTTCGACTTGTGCACGAAACCCTCAATGACACCGAAGGCTTTGGCAATGAAGCCGTTTTTTGTGTGGGATTCGAGGGTAACGTCCAGCGGTTCGTTGTCCTTATGGCACAGGGCGAGTTTGTTCCAGGCTTCCTCGAAGTCCACCGCCCGCTTGCTCAATATGAACTCGCCTTGCGCCCGCTTGATTATCTTCACTCGAATGTCGTCGCCTACCTGTAGCCGGGGCAGGTCACTGGGGAGTATCTGATCCAGAGGAAGCACGCCTTCACTCTTGGCGCCGATGTCCACGAAAACGCCGGATTCACCGATCTGTACGATCTTTCCCGTGATGACAGCGCCCTGCTGGAGGGCCTGCGTATCCAAATCCTGATTCAGTAGTTCTTCGAATTCAACCATCCAAAAAGTCCTGCAAGAGAATGGAAGCCGCACAACGAGCGTTCGCTCCCAAGCCATCTATTCTAGCAGACCCAAAATCCTTTGTCACCAGCTATCCGAAGGGGATACCGGCTTGCCAGCCCTCCGCGATGAGCGGCGGATACTCGCGCTGGCCACACGGGCCGACGGGTTCCATCTGCGGCGGAGAAAACCCCAGCTTCAAGCGTAGGCACTCATGGCTTGTGTTATAATCCGACCCCTGTCGTTATGTGCGCACTAGTAAGCAAGGCTCGCAATCTGGTTGTGGTCTTTACGCTGAAAAGCAGCGGCAAGTCGTTTGCCGCTCGCATAGTGGATTTCGACGACGATTTCATCGAAGTTCTTGTGCGTCTGAAGGAAAACGGCGAGTACGTCCAGAAGCGCGAGGATTTCACCAATGGCGATGGTGTGATGCAGGATCGCATACTGGTAGCCATCACTGACGTCTCAACCATCGCCTAACTCACTCAGCACCCGTGATGTATTGCCTGCTCATCAGATGGCTTATGGCTCTGGTCGCAATAATCAGCGTGCTGAGTCTGTTGGCGTCTGCGAAAGAAGGCCCGCAACTGGAGAAGAAGTACTCCATCAAGGGCTTTGAGCGGCTAAACTGGAATGTGCTGCCCGAAAGCCTTGCCGATAAGCAGAAGCTGGAAGAAGGAGTCTGGAGCCTGACTAACGACGGTGGCGAGTCTATGCTTCTTCTAGCACCCTATAACGAGCGAGACCTTGCGCTTGCCGCAAACATCACCTTCCCCAAGCGGGATGAGTGTAATGCGATCGGTGTGTTTGTAAGCTACGAGTACTACGAAGACGTCGACTGGGCGTCTTACATCTTGCTCCTCATCTATCCCGATGGCACGTACAGCATCGGCCATTCGCAGAACGGCCATATGGTGCGCCAGCGGAAGGGGCGGTTCACGCTGCGCCGCAGGGAGCCTCACAAGGTCTCCTTGAAGCTAGCCAAGCTAAATGACCGGCTTTTCGTGATGCTCAACAGCTACAAGACTCTCATTCAGGTGGGAGTGGAGCCGACGCCCGGCGGTTTTGGCTTCCTGCTCATGCCCAATTCACGGGTGGAGCTGGGTGATTTCGAGCTTTCGGTATTCGGTGAGATTGACTACCCGTTCAGAGGACTCGATGTCATCGAGTTCTTTACATCAGGGAGCTGATGACTGAGCCATCTGCGTTTACTCCTCGTGCACCACGCGTCCGCGGTGGACGGTCGTGAGCACCGGCATTTGCTGGATGTTGCGCCCGTCGGTCTCGCGTGGCATTACGATGAAGTCGGCCTGGTAGCCAGCCGCTAGCCGGCCTTTCATTTCCCGCTCTTTTCCCACCGCCGCGCTACCCTCGGTAAATAGGCTGACAGCCTCGTCGAAGTGCAGGCTTTCCTGCCGATTCGTATGATTGCATGCAGCGTGGATGCCCAGGCGCGGATCGAGCGGCGTAATGGGAGCATCGCTGCCGCCACCTACGACCATTCCCGCGGTAATCGCCGTACGGAGCGGGTTGGACGTGAGCGCTCTGATGCCCAGCACGGGCGAATACGCGCCGTCCTCGCCTCCCCAGAAGTGGTCGAATGCCGGCTGGATGCCCGATGCCACACCAAGCGCCGCCGCGCGGGCGCACTGCTGCGGAGTCCCCATGCAGAAATGGTCTATGCGCGGGCGCAGCGTGTGAAGATCGTGGTTCCTTGACAGATGCTCGTAGGCTTTCAGGCCCTGCTCGATAGCCGCGTCGCCTATTGCGTGCACGCAAAGCTGTAAATCCACAGCAGCGCACTCCTCGGCGAACGCGCGGAACTCCTCGTCGGTGAAGTAGAGCACGCCGCGATTCTCCGGGTCGTCCAGATACGGTTCGGAGAGAGCGGCGGTGCGGGCGCCGATCGCGCCGTCCAGCAGGATGCATCCTCCGATGCGCGGCAGCCCGAGATCACGCACGAGGGCGATGTCGCGGGTGCGCGGCCAGACCTGCAGGTCCAGGTCGTCCCGCCCGGCAGCCACTTCCATCGTCACGCGGATATCTGCAGCGCGGTCGGTTCCATAGCCCACGAGGGCGTGCACTCCGCCTACTCCGAGAGCTGGTAGTGTATCCAGAAACTGAGCTAGTGTCCGGCGGCGTTCCTCCAGTGTGTACGTGTTGTATAGCGATTCGGACAGCGCTTCATAGAGACCCCCGTGTATATGCCCGGTCTTGCGCATTTTGCGGAGTTCGTCGTCGGCAACTCCTGCTGCAATCGCCTGCTCGCCCACACGCATTTGCTCCCATGCCCGCACGTTGAGCCACGCAGAATGGTGCTCGATGCTCTTCACAATCACCGCGCGGTCGGGGAAGGCGGCGTCGAGCGCTTCGTGGATGCGGCCCCTTTCTTCCGCCGTCCACGGGTTGGCGTTCAACAATCCGGCGGTTACGAAGTCGGCTGAGAAATGGGAGGAAGAGCGGATCAGATCAATGAGCTCATCCGTATTGGTGGCTTCGTGGGCGTCAATTTCCAGGAGGTATCTTGCCGCGCCGAGCACGTGCGCGTGGCTGTCAATGAACGCCGGCAGGACGAGCCGCCCGCGTGCGTCCACCACCGCAGGATCCTGCTGCAGGACGGTCTCCGCGTCGCTAACGCTGAGGCTCCGCGCTCCTGCAAAGCTCTCGCCTGAAACGGCGAGCAGTGTAAGGTCGTCGTGATCGAACATCCCGTCCGACAGGACTCCGGAGACTTCTCTGCGTGCAGTCACACATGGATTGTAGCGCAACCGGGCTGCCAGGTTCCGGTAAAGGGGCGGCTTGTATGCCGTCCCGCGCTCTAATCTCTTGTGTGAATTTGGATTTATTCCCGGTGGCACGGGCGTCCCGCCCGTGATTAGATATAAGCCACCGGCGAAACGCGGGGTGCCACCCGACTGATTCTCCTGTAGGGCGGTCATTTATGGCCGCCGCGATTCATCCGCACACAAGACGGCGGGGCACTGGTCCCCGCCCTACAGGAATCACATGGGCAATTCGTGAAGCTGGGCGCCTGGTGTATACTGATTTTGATCTTACGGCGCTGAACAAGCTGTACTAAGGTGACTACTTTGACTGAACTAAACGGATTTGAGATTGGACTGATAGCGGCGAACCTGTTCGTCCTCATTGTCATTGTTATCTATCCGTTTTTCATACGCAAGTATCTGCGCCAAAGCGCTCACACGGTCATAAGGGAAGCTAACACCGCGGTAGTTTTAGCGTGGCTATGGGTGCTCTTCATAATCATCTCAAATCTGGAGCTTCTTGGCGCACGGTTGATGACCGCGGAGGGTATTATAATGTCGCTTGCTCCGCAGTGGTTGATTGGCCACATACTCTTGTTCGGTGTTTTCATGGACCGCCTTCGAAAGCACGGACGCGTGTCGCTTAGGATTCTAAAATCGGGTTTGGCTATCGCAATAGCCGGAGCATTTCTGTTCGTTTCGGCGTTCTTCGGATACGCAAAGCTGCTTCTTCTGCTCGTCATGCCATTCATGTTCATAGCTATCGTTTTCAGCATTCCCAGTCTCTGGCCGCCCCGGCAACGGAAAGACTCGACTCAGAAGTCTTCGTAGTAGTTACGGGAGCTGCTCACATAGCCGGACTTAGCGTTGATGATAGGCTCTAGCTGCCAATTCTGGGTACGAGAGAACGATCACAGCAGCGAATACAGCCAGGCCAGGCCGATGGCGCAGGCGAATACCGCAAGCAATGGAACCGTGATGCGCCGGTAAACCGGCCCGAACGTGTCGCCGAAGTACTGCAGGCTCAGCAGCAAGCAAAAATGTATCGGGCTGAACATCACGCCGACCATCGCCGCGGTGTAGGCAACTACCAGCACCGGCACGAGCGGCAGATTCGCTCCGGCTGCCACTCCCAAAACGACGGGGAAGGACACGCCTACCGCCGCCACCACGACGCCGGTAACCACTCCGATGAGCGCGGGAAGGATTACTATCACGAGCCAGACCGGTATGTGCCACGCCTGCAGCTCGCCAACCGCCCGCACCACCAGCCCGCCTTCGTCAAGCACGTTCTTGTAATAGAGAACTGCAAAGATCATCGCCACCAGTTCAAGCTGCTTGGGATCGGCGTATTCGGTGAGCAGCCTGCGCATGTCCACCCGGTCGCTCACGATGGTGGCGATGGAAACGACCGCGAGCGCTGCGATGATGATTGTACGCGGCAGCGGCTGGTAGAAGCTGTGCCCGGCAGACTCGTAAAGCTCGCGCGCCAGTTCCAGCGCCACACCGCCGATAACTACTGCCAGTATCGGCCACACAGCGATGAAGAACATCGTCCAGCTACTCCGCTTGCCCGGCTCGCTGACGCCGTTACTCTCGTTTTGGTTGCCCCTCACATCCCGGAACATCGTGAGCGCTCCAATTGCCAGCACGATTACCGTCATTGGGAGCATCACCGCGATGACGTGCGGCAGCGACAATCCGGTGAAGCTCGTTGCGAGCAGCACGCCGGGATACAGCGGCCACCAGTATTCCCAGATGTGGCGGAACCAGTAGTTGATTGCTGTGAGCTGTCCGACATGTTCCGGTATTCCTTTGGCAATGGCCTTGACCATCGGCGCGCTGAACCATGCGCCTCCCGGCATCGGCAGCAGTCCGATGAGCGCGGGGAAGGTGGCGAGCTGCGTCCGCCGGTTATGCACCAGTCCGGAGAAAGTCTTAGTCATCCGGTCAAGCCTGCCGCCAAGCCTAAGGGCTGTGGAGAATAGCAAAATCAGCAGGATGATGACGAGCAGCGAGATGACGTCGCCGCTCTTGCCCGTGATAATGAACTGCTGGCCGATAACCGAAAAGCCTCGCTGTATGAAGAACGCCAGGAAGATAATGGCGGCGAATACGCCCAGGTAGAGCGGCACCTTGTAGCGCATCAGCACCAGGATGAGGGCGAAGCTCAGGAGAATGACGATAACTGCGGGCACGGGCGTGAATTATAGCGCGAGGCCTGCGCCGCGCCAATGCCGGATGCTAGAATACCTGAATGCCTGTTTTGGCCAAACGCAAGGCGCCCCGGTTCGGCCTGGTCCTGAGCGGCGGAGTCTCGCTGGGCTTTACCTATGTTGGCGCGCACCGTGCGCTCTGGGAAGCTGGCTATAAACCTGCCGCCATCGGGGGTTGCAGCGTGGGCGCGGCGATGGGCGCGCTCTGGGCGGCGGGCCTTACGCCCGATGAGATAGGAGACGCGACGTCCAGAACCAGGTGGCGCAGGCTCATAAGCCCGTTCGGGGGCAAGCTGGGGCTGTTCTCGCTGCGCAAGCTCGGCAACAGAGTGGAGGAGCTTTGCGGCGTGAAACACATGGAGGAACTGCCAGTCCCGCTCAGCATTCATGCCACTGACCTCAGCACTGGCGAGCCGGTCGTGTTGCGCGAGGGCCCTTTGGGCAAGAGCGTCGCTGCGAGCTGCGCCATACCCGGCGTGTTCGCGCCGGTGGAGGTGGATGGCAGGACACTGGTGGATGGCGGAGTGACGCAGAACCTCCCGGTAAGCATCCTCGAAAACCATCGCGCGCTGCGTTTCATCCTGGCCGTTGATCCCATCCGCCGGCTAGAACTGGCGACGAAGCCGCGCAATCCGGTAACTGCGGTGCTTCAGGCTTTCCTCATCTACCTGCATACGCAATCTGAGAGCATGCCGCGAGAATGCAAAAAACCGTTGATTGTCGCCACGCCTGAGACCGGCGGGATAAGCGTGCTGAACCTGAAGCAGATGCAGCGCCTAGACGCAATGGGTTACGACGAGATGCAGCGGGTTCTGGAGGACCACAGGTCGTGGTTCGAGAAAGGCCCTCCGCGCAACTGGAAGCGTAAAGCCACTTGAGGCCAAGCCAGGCCTGCAAGCTCCGTCAGCACCGCGCCAACATGGGATGCTATAATCCGCCCACTATCCCGGAGGTATCAACCGATGCGTTACGGCTTTGCCGCCTTGATAATTGCGTTTGCGTTCCTTGTGTTCCCGCTGTCAGCAGTCGCAGTCAACCTGGGCGATGAAGCGCCCGCGCTCGTGGGCACGGACCTCGATGGCAACGAGGTCAGCCTGGCGGCGCTCAACGCCGATGGCAAGTTCGTGTTTATAGACTTCTGGGCCAAGTGGTGCAGCCCGTGCATCCGCGAGCTGCCCAACGTCGCGCCGTTTTACGACGAGTTCGCCTCCGAGCGCTACGAGATGATTGGTGTGTCGCTGGACACCGAAAATACCTACGAGGGGATGCTGGAAGTCATCGCAGAGTACGGGCTGCACTATCCCATCATTTACGACATAGGGTCATATCCCGTCATCAACCCGGACGGTACCGTTGATTTCATCCGAGGTGGCGGTTGGAAGAATAGGCTGGGCGTGGAGTGGGACATCCACAGCATCCCCGCGACGTTCCTAATAAATCCCGACGGCATCGTCGTGCTGAAAAACGTGCGCGGCGAGGAAGGCCTGGCGCTGATGCGCAAGCTGGTGGAGGACGTACCGGGTTTCCTCCCGCCTAAGATGACGATGAGCGCGGCGCTTGAGGACGGGATGCGCATTGTCGGCACCGCCGATATCACGTCGCTTGCGGTCGGCGAGTACGAAATGCCGTTTAGCGTCGCGTACTACGTCCCCTCGGAAGTGGAAGGCGAGCGCGGCGAATGGCTCGGCGGCGACTACACGCTTTATTTGAGCCGTAAGCATAACGAAAAAGGGCGAGAGTCGCTTGCGATGTCGGTTACGCCGTCGGAGGAAAACGAGCAGGAGTTCGACGTTGACGTCAGCCGATTCCACGACGGCGACAGCCTATTTCTTAGGTTCGAGCTGGAAGCGGAGCACGAGGTGCAGATGGGCTACTTCAGCCTGAGCTTCCATTCACCGGAGCTTGACGGCGCAATTTCGTTCGGCAGCGCCTATGCCCGCCCACCGGCGGAAGAAGAACCCGCCGACTAACCCGGCTCTTGAAGCTTCTGTTTACCGCGGTTGCGGTAAGGTACGTTCATCCTACCCTCAACCTTCTTGAAGGCAGGACGAGTGCGACGATGGTTTTGGTGCCAGATAAGTAGGGAGCATCGGGTCTTCGATTCAGAACAGCCTTCCCTTAGCTGCCTTTACGCGCATGAACTCGCTAGCTGTCTTTCGGGCAAACTTGCCAAAACCTCGCGGACACTGTTGCTCAATGTCGTCTAATCGCGCGCTGTTCTTCCATATCTCGCTAAACTCTCGCGCGAGGCGAAGATTACCGTAACCGTAGTGGAAATCGACGTTGTCTGACAGACGTGTTAGTTCATCAAGTGTTAGCTTCGGATTATCGTCTCGCTCTGCTCTGTACCGCTTCGCCGAATAGCGGACGTGCTGGATGATATCCGCATCTAGTCCGAGCCAGCCAAGTGTGCTTAGTCGATCACCAAGCCACCAAGCTTCTATCTCCTTGATAGCTATGCCAAGCACAAACCCCTGTCTTGGGAACATTCTCCTCAACTTCTTCTGCACGCTGCTCGTCTTCTGATCAAGCACAACAACGAAGAAATCGTAGTCTGGAACCACATTCCTGAGAACACCAACTAGCATGCGTACTTTCTCTAAGACACCCCCTTGACCACGCTTCCTCATCTGAAAGATGTCCGCGCATTCATCAGGCTGAACTGGCCAGTCGTAGCTTGCACGATCGTAGGCGATGCGTTCTAATAGTACGGAGACTAGGGCGTAGTCGATGGCGCCTTCGACTATAACCCCGATCTTGCTAGCCATTTGGTGTCCGTCTCCTTGCGTTACCCCCAATTAAACCGGTAAACCAAGCTTCTCCAAGAGAATCCCTGAATGCCTCACTGACAATATCAATGTCTTCCCTGTCCGATAGGCGGATCAAGCTTGCGCCTTCCTGTGGCTTGCCTCGCTCCATGACGTACACCTCCTCTGGGTGGTCGAGGAAGTAGTCAAGCACATAAGGACTGTGAGTCGTAAAAAAGACCTGACACTGCCGTGGCGGTTTCCTGAGTGTTAGCTCTCGAAGCATAGCCACAACCTCTTCTATCAGCTGTGGATGTATGCCATCTTCGGGCTCCTCGAAGGTCACAATAGAAGGAACCCAGTCTGAATAGAGAAATGTGGAGATTGCCAGCAGTCGTAGCACTCCGTCCGCCATCTGTTGGCTGTTGAAGCGCACAGTCTTTCCATTCCTTTCGAGCAGATTGACCTCCTTCCAACCCCAGCCCCGACCACCGCCGGTCACTTCGATGTCACTCACGGTGGGGAAGAGATGCTTAACGCGCGTGACCAGCTTCTGAAACTGTTTAGGTCTATTACGTTTTAGGCCCGCAAGTACCGGCGCAAGATACTCGCCTGACTCACCGACGATAACGTGTTTCCCTCTTTCTCTTTGACGCAGCACCTTTGGATTCCATATCTCAAATGACCGGAACCGCTCGACCCAATCGCGGAAGTGAAAGGCTTGCGGTAGCTTCTTCCGCCAGTGAGGAGGAAATTGGGTCATTACACTGCTAGGCAAGCGTGCGAGCAACACGTCTTCCCTCGCTTCGTATCCCCCAAATACACTGAGTCTACGTCCCTTGCGGTCTATAAGTGTCCGCTTTTCGCCTTTCGCCCCTGAAAAGAGGAGCCTTTCTTGACCTACACCTAGGTATCGCCAGCGTCTGGCGGAGACCGTGTATTCGTAAGTTCCTGCACATTGACCAGATGAGTCAGGGGGTAGCTCTGCTTTGAGAGTCCAAGTAATCTTCTTGCCCGGTCGCCTTAAATTGGGCAAGTCCTCGTAAGCTATGTTCTTCCGATTAAGGTAGACGTCAATGGACGGCTCAAAGAACGCTCTTAGGAAATCTATAGCTTGTAGGAGTGACGACTTGCCGGACCCATTAGGCCCAATGATCACGTTGAACGGGTTGAATTCAGCTTCCACTGAAGCAAGGTTCTTGAAGCTCTCAACTTTCAGCCATTTGATCATGTATGTGGCCCCAATTTCACTCGCAGGCTACAATACATCTGTAAGCCACGCAAACGCTGGAACTGGAAAAGCGTCGATATCGATTCTAGCATAAGGAGCGCAGCTGCGGTATCAACGCACATTACCGGCATAGTTGAAGCAAGCACATCACAATGGACTCACAAAGCCAAAGCTCTGGGCGCGGACGGACTCGAACCGCCGACCTACTGGGTGTAAACCAGTTGCTCTAGCCTCTGAGCTACGCGCCCGCGGCGAAGATATTATAGGACAAGCGCCCGCCGCGCAAGACCACCTGTCCCCCGTGCGAAACCACCGCCCGACGCAGGGCGCACCGGCGCGCAATGCCCGAGGGGAATTCTGCGAAAGAAAACGTGGGCCCGGCCGGATTCGAACCAGCGACCAAGTGATTATGAGTCACCTGCTCTAACCACTGAGCTACGGGCCCAGCGCCTGTTCAATTATAACGTCTCGCTGATAAGGTGTGAACCCGCCACAATCCCTGTAGCTATCTTTCTGACGACTGACGGCTGACGACTGGCGACTGCATGGCGGGCAGGCTAGAAGTAGACGTGATGCTCGTCTGTTGAGCGGTCGGGGCTTCCCGGGCGTCCGCCTGCTTCGACGGATTCCTCGTCAGCTTCTTCCTCTTCCAGCAGCTCTTCCTCGATATCCTCAACTCTCAGCTTGAACGGGTAGGTGTAGACGCCTTCGGCCTGGATGTCCGCCAGGGACTGAAGCTTGCGCACGCTAGCGCCGGGTATGCCTACGTTCTCCGCGCCCGGAGGCGGCGTGAACTGTTCCAGCGGGCGGTCCTGGTATATGCCGGCCATGAACTCCTTCCAGGTCGGCGCGGGGATGGTGGCGCCGAAGACGCGGCGCATCTTGACGCGGTGGTCGTCGTTGCCGAACCAGACTGCGGTGCAGACTTTGGGCGTGTAGCCCACGAACCACGCGTCACCGTAGTCGTCGGTCGTGCCGGTCTTGCCACCAGTCGGCTGCAACTGGCCTTCGCCGTTCCTGAACCGCGCCGAGGTTCCGGTGCCACCCGTGACTACGCGCTGCATCATCAGCACCATCGTTCTGGCAACGCGGGGCTCGAGCGCCTGCCGCGTGCGAAGCGGAACGTCTTCGGTGTGGTCCTCCAGCAGAACTCCGTAGCGGTCGTAGACCTGCAATATGAGAACCGGCTCCACGTAGTCGCCGCCACGGGCGAAGCAGGAGAACGCTGCGGCCATTTCGATAGGCTTGACGTTGGCCACGCCCAGCGGCAACGAGAGCACGGGTTCGAGTTCGGACTTCACGCCCATCTTGTGGGCAATCTCAACGGCGCTTTCCGGGCCGACGCGGTTCATCAGGTCAACGGTCGCGGCGTTGCGCGAATACTGGAGCGCGTAGACCATATTCACAATCCCCCGGAAGCTCAAGTCGGAATTCCGGGGACTGTAGACCTTCCGCCCGATGATGTAGTCTATCGGCAGGTCGCGCAGCTCCGTCGAGGGTGACATCCCCTGTGTGAGCGCAGTGGTGTAAACGAACGGCTTGAACGCGGAGCCAACCTGCCTTCCGCCCTGCACTGCGCGGTTGTATTTGCTCGCTTCGTAATCGTAGCCGCCTACAAGTGCGAGAACCTCGCCGGTCTCTACATCGAGTGACACGAGAGCGCCTTCGGAAACCCGCTTAGTCTCACGGTATTTGTCAACCGCGTTCTTCACGGCGTTCTCGGCAATCTGCTGGTATTCCCAGTTAAGGCTGGTCACGACGATCAGGCCCTGCCGGAGCACCTGGTCCTCGCCATACTTGTCGTACAGCAGCTCGCGCACCCAGCTTGTGAAGTACGGGGCGCGCATCATCGCCGGCTCGTGGCGCTCCACCAGCCCGAAGTCCGTTTCAGGATCGCGCGCGTGAACCAGAGCCTGCTGGATTTCCTCGTCGGAGATATGGGTCAGGTCCAGGTTCTTCCCCCGGCGCTTTTCGTCCAGCAACCGGTTTAGAACCTGGAGGCGGCGTGCCGCAGCGCCATCAGGATTGCGGAACGGATTCAATTCGCTGGGCTTCTGGGGAAGCCCGGAGATCAGCGCGCACTCCTCCAGCGTGAGTTCTTCCAGCTCCTTGCCGAAGTACGTTGACGACGCCGCCTTAACGCCGTATGCGCCGGCGCCGTAGTAGATATTGTTAAGGTAACTTTCGAGAATCTCGTCTTTGCTGAACTTCTTCTCCAGCGCCTGTGCCAGCACGATTTCCTGCACCTTGCGGTTGAGGGTTTTCTGGCTTTTGATGAAGGGCAGGAAGACGTTGCGTGCGAGCTGCTGCGTGATGGTGCTGCCGCCCTGGACAATCGTGCCGCTCCGGACGATGGCCATCAGGGCGCGGACGTTGGCCAGAAAGTCCACACCACGGTGCTTGTAGAAGCGCTTATCCTCGCTGGCAAGCGTGCAGGCTGTTAGCCTGTCGGGTATCTCCCGCAGCGGCACGTACTCGCGGTTCTCCAGGTACAGGTTTGCCAGCAGCGTGCCGGCGCCTTCGTCGGGGTCGTAGTCGCGCGAGTAGACTTTCGTGGTCTGGAGGCCGTGGGGCAGGTCGGTATTGATAATGCTCTGGATGTTGGACTGGACGTTAAGGTAGGTCTTGAGCAGAAAGCCGCTGGCAATGATTACGGCAACCAGCGCGCCGATGTTGGCGTATATGACCGCCCGTTTAACAAATGCCCACATCAGTTCCGGCCATCAGCGCCAATCAGTCGCCAATGGCGAAGCGGAAGAACATCACTGGCGTGATCTCGTCCCCAAGCTCCGAGGCCACGCTCTGGACGATCTTCTGCACGTTCTGCTTGTCCTCCTTGATGAAGGGCTGCTCCAGCAGGACGGCCTCCTTGAAGAACTTATTCAGCCGCCCCGTGACTATCTTGTCCACCAGATTCTCCGGCTTTCCTTCTGCCAGCGTTTGCTCACGGTAGATGCGCTTCTCTTCTTCCAGAATGTCTTCAGGGATCTGGTCCCGGTTGATCGCAACGGGGACTCGCGGCATCCCCGCAGCCACCTGCATTGCCAGGTCCTTCGCCAGGGCCAGGAACTTCTCGTCCTTTAGGGTTTCCGGTTTACCGGCTTCGATGCCGATGAGTGAGGTTACACGCCCGCCGGCGTGCTCGTAAGGCTGGACCAGCGCGCTCCTGCCGGAAAGGTTGATGACTGCGAGCCGGCTAAGCTGAATGTTCTCGCCAATCTTCCCGACTGCTTCTGCGATTACGTCGCGCACCGTGCGCTCGCTATCTTTGTAGTAGGCCTCGCCCAGCAACGCTTCGATATCGTCGTAGGCGCCGCTGGTAGAGAAATGCTCCGATGCGGCGAAGTGCGCCAGCAGGTCGTTCACTAGGCTCCTGAAGTCGTCGGTGCGGGCTACGAAGTCGGTTTCGCAATTCACTTCGAGCAGCAGCCCGGCATCGCCCTGTTCATTGATCCATGCGGCGGCGGTGCCGTCCTCGGCCGTCCGCCCGGCCTTCTTGGTGGCCATGGCTAGCCCCTGCACGCGGAGCGCTTCTACCGCTTTATCAAGATCGCCTTCGGTCCCGACAAGCGCCTTCTTGCACTCCATCAGGCCGACGCCGGTTCTCTTGCGAAGTTCTTTTACGAGTGTGGCGTTGATTTCAACCATCGTTTCCCCCGAGGGTTAGTCGTCTTCAGCCTGCTCAGCGGTGCTGGCTTCAGGCACATCAGATGCGTCGACGGGCACCGGCTCTTCCGGGGCTGCTGGAGGCGTGTCTGCGGGCTTCGGTACGCTTTCCTGTTCCCTCGGCGCCGCTTCAGCGCCCTCCATAGCTTCGGCGTGGATGAAGACTGAATCGGGCGGCAAGTAGCCGAGCTTGGCTTCGAGGACGGAATCAGCGACTATCTGGCAGAACAGCCGGATGCTGCGGATTGCATCATCGTTACCGGGCAGCTTATAATTCACATCGTCGGGGTCGCAGTTGGTGTCCAGGATGCCGATGATGGGAACGCCGAGCTTCTTCGCTTCGGCGATAGCGTTTTTTTCCTTCCTCACGTCGATCACAAACAGAGCGTCAGGAATGCGCTCCATGTCTCCGACACCGCCCAGGAACTTCTCCAGCCGTGCCTGCTCATCCGAGAGGAAACGGGCGTCTTTCTTGGTGAGCTTATCGAAGTATCCGTCCTCACGCAGCTTCCGCAGTTCCTTCAGCCGTATAATCCGCTTGTGGATAGTGTCCCAGTTTGTCAGCAGCCCGCCCAGCCACCGGGATGCCACGAAAGGCATGCCGCACTTGGCAGCCTCCTCGCGAATAGCATCCTGTGCTTGCTTCTTTGTGCCGACGAACAGGATAACGCCACCGTTCTCCACCAGGTTGCCGATGTAGTTGTGGACTGCGTCAATGAACTGCACTGTCTGCTGCAGGTCGAGGATGTGAATGCCGTTGCGCTTGGTATAGATGAACTGCGCCATTTTGGGGTTCCACTTGCGGGTCGGATGCCCGAAGTGCACCCCACATTCAAGAAGCTGCCTAAGCGAGATTAGTGGCACGCGCCGGTTCCCTCCAGTTATTACGAGCGTTCAGACAATATGCGAACTTATAAATTAGCACAAGCGCTACTCCTTTGCAACAAACTGTAGAGGTTCGTAGATAGTGTCGGGAAGGTTCTTCGTAGGGGTTTACCCGCCTGTGATGGGCACGGCACACCGTGCCCCCCACCGGATAGGCCGGGCTTGTCCGCCATCACGCGCTGAGCGTGACCGGAGGGCTCACCAGCCCGGCTCCGAAGATGAGCCAGTGGCGCGGGCGCTTGCCCGCCACGCCGAAGGTGCCGGAGGGTCTCGCCCTTGATTCACCCTCCGCAATGAGTAGACCGGGCTTGCCCGCCTGTGGTGGGTTTATGCACCAATGGCGCACAAGTTCACGAACTGACCTTCTGGCTTTGACTGACGCCAAGGATTCTGGCTGGAGTTGCACGGACTGGACTCAACTGCCTTGAGGTATAATATATGCGACGAAGGAGGGCAAAACGCATGGGCGTTGGTTCGCGCCGAACCGGAAAACGCGTCCAAAAAATCGAAGTTGCGATAGCTGTTGCCAGGAGCGAGAGCGAAGGAGTTTATTACGCTTGGTCGCCTCAACTCCGATGTGTAAGGGATGGCAAGACTGCTGAAGACGCTGTTGCCATGTGCAAGGAAGCGCTTGAAGTCTTATTTGAAGGCCTGATCGAGCGTGACACACTCAAGGACTACCTTGAATCGCACGGATATAACCGCTACCGCTTGCCCCAAGAAGGCAGGATATATGATAGAAATGCGGCGAAAGGCAAAGGATTAGAGCTACCGTGTCCAGAGAGACTGGATAGGATCAATATATCTATGGGCTTATCAGCTCGTGTCTGATGAACTAACGATTCCAGGCACTAACGACCTCTGTAAGTTTGTTGAGGCGTATTTCGCCGATTCCGGTTACACGAGGGACGATAAATCCAAAGCCAATCATGTTGTCTATCGAATACCGCAGCACGAGCGTAACATATCTGTACCTAAAAACTATAAGCGCCTTCGTAAAAGGACTTTCTTCGACCTCCTGGAGGATATCGGCATTACGGCAAACGATTATCGCCAACTGGCAGGTACGCCCAAAAAGCTGAAGGCTTACATAAAGGAAAGAAGGAGAAAGGTCAAGCCGTAGTGCAGAATGGCAGTTGTGGGATGGACGCAGGTTACTTCTTGAACGGCTTGTGCTTCTTGTCGCCGGGGGATTTCTTGACGCGCTGTTTGCGGGCACGCCTGGCTTTCGGGCGCTCCGCTTCGGGTTCAGGTTCGGGTGGGGGAGGGTCCCAGGCTTCGGGGCCGGCGCGTCGGTTCACCGCGATTATGCCCCAGACGCCGATTGCGATGAAGATGATGGACGACCACTGGGTGAGCGTAATGCCGCCGATGCCGTAGGTCTGGTTGTGGAAGCTCAGGAACATATGCGGCACGTCGCGGAACGGCTCCTCGATCAGCGAGCGAACCAGCGAATATCCCGCGATGAAGGCGAACATGTTCGTGCCCGGCGCATAGCGCTTGCGCCAGACGAATAGCGTAATCGCCAGCACCACCAGCCCGACCAGGCCCCCGTAGATCTCGGTCGGATGCCGCGTGATGATTGCTGCGGAGTCGCTCGCGGTCATATGGTATTCGTCGTACGGGAAGTTCATCGCCCAGGGCACGACGTCGCGGCTCACCTTGTAGCCCAGGATATCGCCGTTGCTCAAGTTGCCGATAAAACGCACCAGCATCACGCCGATAGCGATGCCGGGCGCCATCACGTCCATCACTTCAAGGAGCTTCAGCGGCGTGCGCCGGTAGTAAAGCCAGCATCCCAGCAGACCGAACGCCAGCGCGCCGTGGAACGATAGCCCCCCTTCGTAGGTCTTGAATACGTCAATGAAGTTCGTGTAGTCCTTCAGATTCGTGAGCACGTAAACCGCGCGCGCGCCGATGATGCCGAAGACCGCGGCCCACAGCACGCCGTCCCAGACGTACTCCCCCTTGCGCCCGCGCGATTCGAGCAAACGCTGCCCGAGATACGTGGCTATGAGCAGGGACAGCGCCATGGTGATTCCGTACCAGCGGATAGGCCAGCCGAAGACGTGGAATGCCACCGGGTCAAACATAGGTGAGAGATTTTAGCACGCCCCGGCTTGCTCTTTGCGTCAACGCGCCACAATGCTTATAATCGTCGCGCCTGGTAAGGGGGTCTGCCCATGGATTATTTCACAGAAGAACACCTGATGCTGCGCGATACGGTGCGCGATTTTGCACAAAACGAGCTCAAGCCCCGCGCGGCGGAGCTGGACGAGAAGCACATCTTCCCGCTGGAAGCCTTCAAGCAGATGGGTGAGCTGGGATTTCTCGGCGCTCACATTCCCGAGGAATACGGCGGCGCCGGGATGGACATGACCAGCTTCACCATCATTATGGAGGAGGTCTCCAAGGCCTGCGGCTCCACCGCGATTACGCTTGCCGCGCACACGAGCCTTTGCGCGTATCCCCTGTACCGGTTCGCAACCGAAGAGCAAAAGCGCAAGTACCTGCCCGATCTTTGCAGCGGCGAGAAGATGGGCGCGTTCGGCCTTACCGAGACGGGTGCGGGCAGCGACGCCGGCGCGACGAAGACCACAGCGGTGCTCGACGGCGACTATTGGATTATCAACGGCGACAAGATGTTCTGCACCAACGGCAGCATCGCCGACATTATTGTCATCACCGCCAAGACCGATCCCACACAGCGCTCAAGCTACGGTATCTCCAGCTTCATTATCGAAAAGGAGTTCGAGGGCTTCAAGCCGGGCAAGGACGAGGACAAGATGGGCCTGCGCGGCTCCAAAACCAGCCAGCTCTTCTTCGACAATATGAAGGTGCCTAAAGCTAACCTTATGGGCAACGAGGGCGACGGCTTCAAGCACTTTATGGAAACGCTCGACGAAGGGCGCATCGTCATCGGCGTGATGGCGCTCGGCATCGCCGAGGCCGCGTTCGACGCGGCGGTAGAGTACTCCAAACAGCGCGAGGCGTTCGGCAAGCCCATCGCCAAGATGCAGACCATCCAGGGCTACATCGCCGATATGGCGACGCAACTTGAAGCGGCGAAGCTCCTCATCTACAACGCCTCCCGCAAGCTCGATAAAGGGCAGCGCGTGACGAAGGAAAGCGCGATGGCGAAGCTCTACGCCAGCGAGGTCGCCAACTTCGTCACCGACAAGGCCATCCAGATTCACGGCGGCTACGGCTACAGCTCCGAATACCCGGTGGAGCGCTACTACCGCGACCAGAAGCTCTGCGAGATAGGCGAGGGCACCAGCGAAGTCCAGCGCATCGTCATCGCCCGCTCGGTGCTGGGAAAGTTCTAGGTTCTGTAGGGTGCGGTCTCGTGCCGCACCTCTTGTAGGGGCACAGCATGCTGTGCCCGTCTTCATTGACTTGGGCATTCCCGATTGAGTACGGTGGGCTTGCCCGGCTGCGCGGGGCGGGGACCGTTCGGCTGAGCTCACGGCCGAAGCCTGTGCCCCGCCTGCTTGCTGACGCCTGATAGCTGACGACTGGCGGCTGAATGCCAGCCCGGCTCTTCCCCCGCTACTCGCGCGCCGCAGCTATTACGAAGTATGTAAAGACGGCGCCTATGGCAAAACTGATGGGGATACCGAGCAAGCCACACATTAACATAGTCTCATTCAACAGATACGCGTCGAGCCAGGAGGGCATTTGCAGCGTATATATCAGCGCTCCCAAACCGCCTCCGATGAACGGCATGATCAGCCTGAGTGGAGCTCGTTTCTTTGCTCTGTCATCCACAATCGACATCATACCATAATAGTTGGGTGCGGACGCCTATCTAGGCGTCCGACCTTCGTTCGCGCCGACTGGATAGCCGGCGCCACGTATAGGATTATCATGTAGGGCGGGGACCTGTGCCCCGCCATCTTGCTGGCGACTGACAACTGACAGCTGGAGACTGCGGAGCTCCGCTCCGCTTGACATCCCCCGCCCCCGGCTGTAGGCTTATTGCAGACTAGTTTCCAGGAGGGGGAACCATGTATAAGAAACTTCTTGTCGTAATCATCAGCCTCGCTGCGGTTCTGCTCGCAGCTTGCGGCGGCGGCGGGGGAGGTACTACCATCCTGCCGCCTCCAGGTAACGGTAACGGAGGTAGTGGGGGTACCTACCCGCAGCACTACACAACTGACCTTGATGGCTGGTGGACGGGCACCGCATCTAACGTCAGCGTCACCGATCCAGAAGGTTTGCTCTCAGCCGCAGACCGCGCTGAGTTTGAAGCCGTTTTCTCATCGGATTCTACATACGAGATTAGAAACGGCAGGCGTGTACTCGGGACACCGCCGTACGGCATGCAGGTGACAGAGAACCGTGTCAGCAAACTGTCGCCAAGCCAGTATGAGCAGGTGCTTCGTGGTGAGCTGACGATGCCGCTCAGCGGCGGGACACTGACCACAGATTTCGAGTGGATTCTCACGGGAGTGCTAAATTCATCCGAGACTCAATGCTCGGGTTCAGGTTTCTGGAGCTTCTGGTTCTCAGCTCAAGGAGAAACAGTATTCGTGGGCCTCTCGTACGACTTCACAGCCACGAAGACCGATTAGACGGTGGTCTGAGGGCCGGCTTGGCGCGACGGAAATTGACCGGCATGGCTGACGACTGGCGACTGCATGTGGCCGCCCAACAGCGCCCCCCAATGAGTACGCCGGGCTCACCAGCCCGGCTCTTGTAGGGGCAATTCACGAATTGCCCTCTCGGCGGAGTGCGCTAGAATATTGAAGGCGCTCTCGTGTCTTTCTAAGCATCATTTCAAGTTTAAGGTGAAATAGATGATACTAAAGACGCTAATTCTGAAGAACTTCAGAGCCTACAGGGGCATAGTGAGAATACCGATTTCGGAGAACTTAACAGCCTTTATTGGAAGAAATGACGTTGGAAAATCGTCGATTCTCGACGCTCTAGACATCTTTCTAAACTCTCCGAAGATTGAAAAGGAGGATAACTGCGTACATTCAGAGGATAATGAGACACGTATTGGGTGTGTATTCAGCGGACTCCCGTCGAGTCTAATCCTTGACGAGTCATCTCCAACTGACCTGGCCGCTGAGTACTTGCTGAATGCCGAAGGAGATCTAGAAGTCCATTTCGCATTTGACTGCAATCTCAAGACTCCTAAACTGAAAGTGCTAGCTATTGCGCAGCATCCGTCCGCATCTGGCTGCAGCGAACTACTCCTTATGAAGAACGCTAACCTAAAGACGGAACTGTCCAAGCTGGATGTTGACCAGAAGACCGTGGACCAGCGCAGTAATCCAGCGATTCGCAAAGCGATTTGGGGCGCCCAGACAGACCTTATGCTCTGTGATGAAGAGATCGAGTTGAACAAAGAGGGAGACGCAAAAAGGATATGGGAACAGCTTCAGAAGTACTTGCCTGTATTCGCGCTGTTTAAGTCTGACAAAGCCAGTACTGATGATGATAGTGAAGTGCAAGACCCTTTGAAAGCCGCAGTGAAGCAAGCACTTGGCGGGTTAAGAACTGAGCTAGGAAACATTGAAGGGAAAGTACGAGATGAAGCTTTGATGGTGGCCAAGAGAACTCTTGGCAAACTGAAGGAGCTTGATTCAAAGTTAGCTAGCGAGCTAAGCCCGAAGTTCAAGACTGACCCGAAGTGGGATAGCATTTTCAAGCTGACATTGGATACTGATGACCAGATACCTGTCAATAAGCGCGGTAGCGGTGTGAGGAGGCTCATACTGTTGAGTTTCTTTAGGGCTGAAGCTGAAAGGAAGCGCTTCGAGGAGGAGAAGACTAGCGTAATATATGCGATTGAAGAGCCAGAGACTTCACAGCACCCCTATAACCAGAAGTTGCTCGTTAAGTCCTTAAAAGAGTTAGCGGGTACGGAAGGGACTCAGGTGATAATCAGTACTCACGTGCCAGGCTTGGCTGAGTTAGTGCCACTCGAGGGCATTCGTTATATTAGAAAGAGCGAGAA
The DNA here is from genome assembly GCA_030606285.1 of Planctomycetales bacterium. Taxonomy (GTDB): domain Bacteria; phylum 4484-113; class 4484-113; order 4484-113; family 4484-113; genus JAGGTK01. The sequence continues at coordinate 129,657 of JAUWGS010000006.1, forward strand.
TAATGCCCGAAGCATTGAACTGTCAGATAATGAAGTATACGAAAGGATTGCGGAAGAGCTTGGAGTCCTTCCGGATAATCGCGTGAGTGTATTTGTGTGTGTTGAGGGTCCCAACGACGTGGCCTTTCTCAGACACATCAGTCGTATCTTACCGCTGCAGAATAACACGATACCAGACCTGCTATCGGGGCCCGAGGTTGCTCTTCTGCCTTTAGGTGGAAGTACTCTGAGAAACTGGGTTGACGAGCATTATCTTCGGGGACTCAACAAACCCGAAGTGCATCTCTACGATAAGGGACATGAAGAACCGCCTAAGTACCAGAGAGCTAGCGAGACGATTAATGCTAGAGGGGATGGTTCTGTCAGCTTCATAACGCAGAAGAGAGAGATAGAGAACTACTTGCATCCAGACGCCATCTCAAACGCGCTTAGTGTGCGTATCCAGGTCGATGATGATATGGATGTCCCGCTTGCAGTGGCCAGAAGCTTGCATGAGAAAGAGCCTTCCGCTATTCCTTGGGATGAAGTCGCGGACGATAAAAAGGAGAAGAAGAAATCAAGGGCCAAGCATCGTTTGAATGCGGAAGCCGCAGCACGTATGACGGTCCCGATGTTAGATGAGCGGGGAGCTACTAAAGAGATTCAAGGCTGGTTTGAGGCTATCATAGAGCGCATAGAGTAAGCAATTAGTCGCGGCGCGCGTCCGGTTTAAAGGTCACCGGCTGGAAAGCCGGCGCTACCCGAAAAAGGGCGATTCGTGAATCGCCCCTACAAGCCCTCCTCCCGGCTACTGGCCCCTGGCTACTGGTTTATCACCACAACCACCAAATACCCCACGCTCAGCAGCCCGTTCAGCGTGAAGAACGCCACGCCGATGAGTTCACGGCGCGCCTGCACAATCAGGTGTTCCACAAACAGCACGTGCGCGAAGATGACAGTTGCGGCGACTAGCGCGGCTCCAGTATGGAAGATGTAACACGTCCACACTAGCAGGGCGCCGGTGAGCATATGCCCGATGAGCGCGGCGAGCATTGCGGGCCGGACGCCGAAATCGGCGGGCAGCGAATGCAGGCCTTCGGCGCGGTCGAACTCCACGTCCTGCAGCGCGTAGTAAATGTCGAAGCTGCCCACCCACAATCCCACCGCCAGCGCCAGCGGAAAAATCTCCCACGAGAGCGTCGCGGTTATGGCTAAAAACACCCCCAGCGGCGCAATCGCCTGCGCGCCCCCCAATATGTAATGCGCGAACGGCGTCCATCGCTTGGCGTACGGATAGCCGACAAGCCATACTAGCGCCAGTGGCGCGAGCACGAAGCACCACCAGTTTAGCGCCAGTGCTGCGAGCAGGAAGATGACCACCGCGATGAGCGCCCACAGCTTCGCCTGGTGCAGGCTCACCGCGCCGGTGGGAATGTGCCAGCTGGAAGTGCGGGGATTGCGCGCGTCAATCTGCGCGTCAATGATGCGGTTGGCGAGCATCGCCAGCGTCCTTCCGGATACCATCGCGAGCAGAATGAAGCCAATGTCGTAGACGCTGGGGAAGACGCCCTCGCCGCTTACCTGCGCGTGAAAGACGCTGGTGGTGAACGCCTGCCATTTCGCCGACGGCGCAAAGAGTGGAAGCGCAGTGGTCATGTCGTGCAGCGCGTTCAGCCAGCGCTGGCTGAAGATTGCCGCAACCAGCGCGAACGGCAGCGCGAATACGGTGTGCTCAAAGCGGATGAGTCCGAGGAAGTTGCGCAGGCGCCGCATCGCGCCCATTATACCGGGAAGCGCTATCCCGGGGCGAAGAAGTCGGGTGCCGGCGCGCTGTGCACCGTCCATTCGAGCATGGGCTCGAAGCCAAACTTGGCGAGGTAGTAGCCGCAGGCGCCTTCGGCGGAAAAACTTGCGCTGACGAGCGGTGCGGTGGCTTCTTTCACCGCCTGGAGGAAGTGTCCAAGCAACACTCTGCCTACGCTTTTCGCGCGCAATTCGCTGCGCGTGAACAGCGCCAGCAGCCTGAACTCCACCTGTCCCGCCACGATGACGCAAAGCCCCGCGTCTTCGCCGTCAAGCTGGGCGCGAACCAGCTTCACGTTCTGCACGCCGGCGCTGTCGTCGCAAAGCGATTCCCAGAAACCCGCAGTGAAATACCCCCCCCCGCTCATCTCCGCGATGAACTCGTCGCGCAGCGCGTCGGAAATTTCAGAGCCTTGTGCGGGGGACACGCTGACGCCCTTCACGTCCTGGATCCGGTCGATTTTGGTGATGACCGAAAGCGCGCGCGCCTGCCGCGTGAAATCGTAGACCAGGCAGTAATCGCGCACGTCCTGCAAAGCGTCGCCGGTGCCGCCGTGCGGGGGCATGATGATGCGCGGGAAGCCAAGTCCTTGATCAACGAACTCCGTTTTCACAATCGCCAGGAGGTCTTTGAGTGCCAGGCCTTCGGTGGCGGGCAGGACGATTGCGCCGGACGCGTTCTTGCTTTGCGCATCGGGCATCGCCAGCACGAGGTTGCCGCGCTCCACCGGCTGCGAACGCGAGAGCAGTGCGGCATCGGTGCTCCCCGCAGCGCGGTAGATGAACCGCTGGTTGGCGTCAAGTTTAGCCGTCACTGCCCAATCTCCCACGATAGTTTTAGCCCGTTTCGCGCGCGCTTCGGCACGCGAGCCGCGCCGCCGCGCAGAAGTCCCGGCAGCCAAAGTATCTCGTCATTCGCATCCGCAAGCACAGGCCAGTGCGAGCGCAGGCTGTGCGGCACCTTTGCATTGACGAACACGTCGGACAGTTTCGCGTGGCCCTCGCCGCCCGGAAGCTGGATGCGGTCGCCGCGCCTGGCCGGCCTGAGCTTCAGCGGCTGCGGCGTATCGGCTGAGAAGACCGCCTCGTACACCACATTTGGCTTCACTGGGTCACTGAAACCTCCGGTCACGTCGGCAAACGAAACGTGCCGCTCAGTTTTCGCCAGCGCCGCCAGCAGCTCTCTCACCATCTCGCCCTGCAACTGCTCAATCTCCAGTTTTTGCGGGCCGAGTGCAAGCGACGCATCCCGCAACTCGTAACTTGTAGGTTCCCCGTGCTGCACAACAAAAACTAAGCCGCTCGGCGGATGGTGCTCCACGGCGACGCCGCGCCCGGCTTTGGCGCGGTAGCTGTACGAGCCTGCAACCGCGTCCGCGAGCTTTGCCGCCGCGCTCCAGTTCAGAGTCGCGCCGAACATGTGGAGCAGGTGGAATAAGATGACCGGCAGGCTACCGCTAATCTCCTCGCCCCAACCCGCGGGAGCAAAGGCGTGCCAGCCAACAGGTGGCAGAAGCGGCAGCAGCAGCCGCCGTCGCCACTGAATATCTTCTGCGGCCGCAAGCTTCGTGACCGAATCAAGTGCCCAGCAGATAAGCTGGTCGTATCCCTGCAGGTTCTTGCAGGTGGCAAGCGTATTTTCCAAAAACTTCGGGTTCAGCTCCAGCAGCTTCGGCACAACTTTGTGGCGCAAAAACGTGCGCGGGCGGTCCGGAACGAGATTGGTTTCGTCGGTCACGTACTTCTGGCGGCGGCGCTTCAGCTCCGCGAGAATCGTCTGCTTGCGCAGGTGCAGGAACGGCCGCAGAACGTGCCCGTGCAACTCAGGTGCAATGCCGAGCATCCCGGCGATGCCTGCACGCTGCGCCAGCGCATAAAGCACGCTCTCGGCGTTATCGTCCATCGTGTGCGCGGTGAAGCCCAGCGCCGTCTGGTCAGCCTCCAGCTTCCTCTGGAGCATCGCATATCGAATGACTCTCCCCGCGTCCTCGACGCTGGTGTGGTGCAGGCGCGCGTATCCCGCAACGTTCTGGGTCTCGCACTCGCAGCGGATGCCGCGCCGCTTTGCGAAGTCCTTCACCCAGAGTTCTTCTTCCTCGGCGGACGGGCGCAGGCTGTGGTTCAGGTGCAGCAATGCCAGACTAACACTGCGCGGCCGCGAGAAGTATTTTCGCGCAACTTCGTATTCCGTGCGCTTCAATGCCGCCGGGAGCAGTTCGCGCAATCCATTTTTGGGAGGGTCGGCGGCGAGTTTCGCAAAATCGTGAAGCGCCAGGGCAAGCCCCACCGAATCCGGCCCGCCGGAGAGCAGCAGAAACAGCGGCAGCGGCGAGGGGAATTCCAGCCCGGCTACAGCCCGCCAGAACGGGCCGAAGCCGAGGACTGCATTGAGCAGATCGTTGCGCGCTGTCTTCTTGCGTGCGGCCACCATAAAGATGTTAGCAGATGCGGGGTAGAAGCTCACCGCTTGGCGGCTCCACCGCCCGTACACCGCCGACCTCGGTTGTCATCACGGCCAGTGGACGCGCGCGATCCGGGCTGAGGTCGTATTTTGTGTATTCGTCTGCGCCCAGTACCCGTCCGACGATAGCGCTTTCGCAGCCTTCCGCTGTGGCGCGGACTGCATTGAGCACGCCCTCGGCTTTGTCGGGCGCAACGAACAGCACCATTCTCCCTTCGTTGGCAAGTTCCAAAAAGTCGAAGCCGAGCAGGTCGCTCGCCCCGCGCACCGCCGCGCTGACCGGCACCGCCGGCTCATTGAGCAGTACTCGTGTCCCGCTACTTTCGGCGATTTCGCAAACGGCAGCCGCAAGCCCGCCGCGCGTGAGGTCGCGAACGGTGTGCAGCCCGCCTTCTCCAGCCGCGAGTGCTGCCTGCACAAGTTGCGTCAGTGGTGCGCAATCGCTTTTGATGTCCGCCTGCATCGGCAGCTTGTCGCGCGCAATGGCGATTGTAATGGCATGCTCGCCCAAAGGTCCCGTGACGATGAGGGTATCTCCCGGCTGAGCCCGGGCCGCTCCCAGCTCAACCCCCGGCGCGATAACTCCGATGCCTGATGTATTGATGAAAATCCCGTCGGCCTGCCCGTGGCCCACCACTTTGCTGTCGCCGCACGCAATCTGCACACCGGCGATCCGCGCAGCTTCCGCGATGCTTGCTGCGATGCGTTCCAGATCGGTGAAGGGAAATCCTTCCTCGATGATGACGCCGAGCGATAGAAAGCGCGGGATGGCGCCGAGGCAGGCGAGGTCGTTGACCGTGCCGTTTATTGCGAGCTTGCCGATGTCGCCGCCGGGGAAGAACAGCGGCGCGACGGTAAACGAGTCTGTGGTGAACGCGAACCGGCTGCCCTCTTCCATCCCTAAGTCGTCCGGCGTGAGCAGCGCCGAGTCGTCCAGCGCATTGAGATACACATTGCCCAGCTTAGCGCGGAACAGCTCCACCAGCTCGCGGGTCTTGGTGCCGCCGCTGCCGTGCGCGAGTGTGACCGTCTTGCTCACACGCGCCATTGTAGCAGCCCTTGTAGGGCGGCAACTTGTATGCCGCCGTGCCCCCTGTAGGGCGGGGTCTCCGCGCCCCGCCTTTTTCTCTTATTCTGGGTGCGGACGCCTATCCAGGCGTCCGACCTTCGTTCTCGCCGGCTGGAAAATGGTTTTATTACCGGTGGCATGGGCGCTTGCCCGCCTGTGGAGGATCCCGCCCGTGATTGCGCCCAGCTCACCCAACCCGCCGCGCAGCGGCTTTTATATTCTGGTATGATAACGGGGGCTGAAAGGTAGAAGGATACCAAATGGAAATGCAACCGGAGAAACCCAGAATCAGAAGGATGCAGTTCGCTATCGCAGAACTCTCGATTGAGACGCTATTTGAGGAGGAGTTCGACCTATACTATGTGCTCAGACAGGCGCACAGTGCACCGTTGAGTGGATGGGTGATTGGCGACGTAGAGAAGGTTAAAGATGAGAAGCAGAGAGAGTTCATTTTCGCAAGGCTCGGTAAGACGAAGGTTGGTGTTCGTACACCTAAGTTTGACAAGCGCGAAGCGAGGTTCAAAAGCGTGACGATACCAGCGGAGACTGCCTATTACACGAACTTCGTGCTTTATCACGAGCGACATGACACGTTTCGGATGGCCATACAGGAGACCTCTCAAATTCCGTTGAAGAAGTTCAGAAGGCAGTTCAATGCGTTGGTCAAGTCTACGTCTGAAAAGGAAATTGGAGACATCAAGCTCCAGGAGACTACAGAGGACATTGTAGCCGTGCTAAGGTCCTTTAGCAGTATAGAGCGAGCGTACTTCAAACGCCTTAGAGTCCCTAATCCGAAATCTGACCCGGAGTTCAAGACGCTAGAATTGATGATGCGGGATTCGAATACTGATGAGGCCAATCTGGAGCTTAAAGGAGGAGAGAAGGGTCTCCGACCGGATGAAGGCTTAATGAAGCAGGCAACGAGAATGGCGGAGGCGGGTTATGGTACAGCGAAGTATGTCGGGGAACGGTTCTTCAAGAAGGTCGTTTTCAGTTTCGAAGACAGGGTTATAAGGTTCGTCGGAAAGATGGCTGACTCGGCTAAAGAGATTGTGCACCAAGTGGCGGTTCTATTAGTGGGCGAGGACAATGAACGAGACATCTAAGACATCGTTTGGCTCGATGCTAAGAGAGTACGGCGGAGTGCTGCGTATAGTACTTTCTGGAGACTTCGTTTTAGCAGGAGTAATTGGGATTACCCTCGGCCTAACAGTACATTACTCGTCATTCGAAAAGTTCCTTCCGCACATGCTATCGACTTCCGCTGTTCTGTTGTCTGTCGTCGTCGCATCAATAGCGATCTTAGCTGCGGTCTCAGAATCTAAGCTAATAGCGGAGCTACATAAACATAACCTACTAAGAAGACTGCTCTTTCCCTTCTGGTTAGTCGCAGGGGCTATCGTCCTAGCGATTACAATCGAGTGCAGCACGATGCTGCTAGGGTCATCGCAGGCAATGGAGTTGATACTAAGTTCAAAGTCGTGGCGGTGCATCAGTCTTCTGGTTTTTCTGTATGGCCTTTTTGGAGTAGTGTACTTGGTGCCTTCTGTTATCCGCTTCATAGTGTTCCGCGCAATCGTCGACCGCAGCGATGAGGAGGATCGACGTGAGTAGCAGTCGCTCAAGCCTCATTTTTGAGCCGGGGACGATTTACTGCGGGGACTGCAAGGATGTGCTGGCGCAGTTTCCCGAAGAATGCGTTGACCTCATCTACATTGACCCGCCGTTTCACAGCGGACGCAGCTACGAGGTCTTGTGGGGAGATGTACAGGAAGTGCGCGCGTTCGAGGACCGATGGGGAGACGTACAGCGCTACCTCGATTATATGAAGCCGCGCGTGCTTCAGCTTTATCGCGTCCTAAAACGCACCGGTAGCTTCTATTACCACTGCGACTGGCACGCGGGGCATTATATAAAAGTGATGCTAGATGAGATATTCGGAATTAACCAGTTTTTGTGTGAGATTGCCTGGAAGCGCACGTTTGCTCATAGTAGCGCCAATAGACCAGGCATAAATCATGATACTATCCTTTTCTATTCAAAAACGGGTGATTTTACTTGGAACAAAGTGTATCAACCCTATAGTCCTGATTATGTCGAGACTTTCTTCGTTCACAGCGATCCTGATGGTAGACGCTGGCAGCGAGTTGACCTAACAGGTGCTGGCACAGGCAAAGGTCCGTCTAGTAAGCCCTGGCGAAGTATAGATGTTGCTGCTAAAGGCCGACACTGGGCCTATTCACATAAGGAACTAAACCGCCTGGACCGAGATGGCAAAATCCACTGGCCGAAGAAGAAAGGCGGTATGCCAAGGCTGAAACAGTACTTAGACGAGATGCCTGGAGTGCCCCTCCAAAGCGTTTGGAGCGATATCCGACCTATACATAACCTCGCGCAGGAACGATTAGGCTATCCAACACAGAAGCCTTTGCCACTCCTCGAGCGCATTATCAAAGCGTCTTCTAATCCCGGTGATGTAGTACTTGACGGCTTCTGTGGTTGTGGCACTGCAATAGTCGCTGCCGAGAAACTTGAGCGTCGCTGGATTGGAGTCGATTTCTCACCGACAGCGTGTCGTGTGATGGCAGAGAGGACGGAGCGCGACTGCGGGATGGTGGAGCATCCCATCACGGGCAAGATTGACAAAAACCAGAAATACTACAAGCTCGCAAACATGCCAATGGATGAAGCGACGCTGAAACAGATGCCACCGTTTGAATTTCAGAACTGGGCGGTTCTACAGCTCGGGAAAGTTCTGCGTTCGCCAGCGCACGTTACAAGAACGTTCGTGAACGACAAGGGCATCGACGGGAAGATATACCTCGTGGATAACGTTGAGCTAATCCACAAAGGAAAGGAGACGCTATTCGGCGAGAAGACACCTTATATTCCTGTTCAGGTAAAGCAGAAAGCGAAGGTGGACAGGCTCGACATTGACCCGTTCGAGACCGCGCTACGGCGCGATAGGCGAAGCGCTGGCTTTTTCATCGGATTTGACTTCACGCGAGGCGCGCTTAATGAGATTCAGCGGGTTAGGCGCGAGGGCGGTCTTCGCATCTATCCGTTCCGTGTATATAACCTGATCCGCGACGAGTTCGTATCGGATCTACCCATCTGGCGCGAACTTGGGGAATAGAAATCCCGGCGGGGCGCTGAGACCCCGCCCTTGTATATTAGGGGAGCTGGGGGAGGCCGTCCCGCCCTAAGGCCTTTGAGCCTGCGCTGTAGATAGGCCCCCCGCCCGGGTTTGCCATCCCGAAGAGTATCCAAGGCTTCGAGCCTGCATATACAAGGTCGGG